>NZ_JAZHBM010000002.1:0-1198159 GCF_036584485.1 Luteimonas flava
CCTTTTGGATGGACCCAAAAGGAACCAAAAGGTCCCTTCGCCGGACGCGAGCCGACGCGATGGAGCCGCGTCGGTGCCCTCCGCTCCTCGCCTGACGCGGCACGCAGCCCAAACTCGCTGCGCTCAGACATGGGCTGCTCTTCGGCCACGCCAGGCTGCGGTGCTCGGCTCGCTCTACGGCTCGATTTCAGATCAAGAGCCGAAAGCAAAAGCCGAAAACGGAAGCAGGAACCAAGGCCGAAGCCGAGCAACAGCAGCCCTCACCCGATGCGCTGCGCGCATCGATCCCGGATCAGGTCCGGGGCAGGCTCTCTCCCGGAGGGAGAAGTGCTTGGAGCAGGATCCGTGCGACGCACGCATCGACTTGGAATCAGGTCCGGTGCGGGGCCACCTCAGTGGGAAAGGTGCGCACTGCTCGCGGATAGACACACACCGCGGAACACGCCCGAATAACAGGCGCAGAAGCGCCTCAGCCACCCCCGTACAACGCCTCCGCCCGCTGGAACAGGATCCAGCTCGTCGCGATGCACTTGTCCCCGTTCTGCGGTTTGTTGCCCCGATGCGTATGCGTGAAGGCGGTGGGCGCGATCAGCAGATCGCCGGTGCGCGGGGCGATCTTGCGTTGCTGGAACAGGAACTCGGTTTCGCCGGCGTCGAAGCCGTCGTTGAGGTAGATCGTCCACAGCAGATGGCGGTGCAGGGTTTCGCCGCTGGCGTCGCGCGGGTACAGCTCGCAGTGCCAGTAGGGATAACCACCCTCGCCGGCCGCGTACCACTGCAGGTTGATCGTGCCCGGGCGCAGGCAGGTCTGCAGCAGGCCGCCGAGGCGCTGGTCGTCCATCGTCGGGAAGTCGTCGGCTTCGAGGCGACGCAGTGCGCCGTCGGCGCCCGGCTGCTGCAGCATCAGCGGGGCGATCAGGGTCTGCGGGTACTTGCGCAGATAGGCCATCAGGCCGGCATAGACCGCGACGTTGAGCTGCTGCACCACGTCGGCCCAGTCGGCGCGATCGCTGATCGACAGGTCGCGGCTGCGCTTGAGTTCGGGATACACGCCGCCGCCGATCTCGCCGGCGTGCAGGTCGGGGCTGGCCCGCAGCCGCGCGACGATCGCCGCGCAGGCGTCGGCCGACAGCGCGCCCGGGGTCACTTCGATGAAATCGGCGGGCGTGCTCATGCGGCGGCGCTGTCGTGCTGCAGGTGGTAGCGGGTCGCGGTTTCCACTTCGTCCTTGGAGCCCAGGAACACCGGCACGCGCTGGTGCAGCGAGGTCGGGGCGATGTCGAGGATGCGCGTCCGGCCGTTGGTCGCGGCGCCGCCGGCCTGTTCGACCAGCATCGCCATCGGGTTCGCTTCGTACATCAGTCGCAGCTTGCCGGGCTTGGAAGGATCCTTGCGGTCCCAGGGATAGATGAAGATGCCGCCGCGGGTCAGGATGCGGTGCACGTCGCCGACCATCGCCGCGACCCAGCGCATGTTGAAGTCCTGGGCGCGCGGGCCGTCCTGGCCGGCCAGCAGGTCATTCACGTAGGCCTGCGTCGGCGCTTCCCAGTGGCGCTGGTTGGACATGTTGATCGCGAATTCGCGGGTCTGCGCCGGAATGCGCATGTGACCCGTCGTCAGCACGAACGAGCCCTGCTCGCGGTCCAGCGTGAACGCATGCGTGCCGTGGCCGATGGTCAGCACCAGCATCGTGCTCGGGCCGTACAGGCAGTAGCCGGCGGCGACCTGGGTGCTGCCGGCCTGCAGGAAATCGTGGTCCTGCGCGGCGGTCACGCCTTCGGGGCAGCGCAGCACCGAGAAGATCGTGCCGACGCTGGCGTTGATGTCGATATTGGAGCTGCCGTCGAGGGGATCGAACACCAGCAGATAGTTGCCGCGCGGGAACGCGTCGGGGATCTGCTGCGAATGCTCCATCTCTTCCGATGCGCACGCCGCCAGATGACCGCCCCAGGCATTGGCCTCGAGCAGGATCTCGTTGCTGATCACGTCGAGCTTCTTCTGCGCCTCGCCCTGCACATTGATGCTGTCGCCGCCACCGGCGGCCGCCGCTTCGCCCAGCACATCGCCCAGCGCGCCCTTGCCCACCGCCACCGAGATCCGCTTGCAGGCGCGCGCGACGACTTCCAGCAGCAGCCGCAGATCCGGGGTCACGTGGCCCGAGCGCTGTTCCTCGATCAGATGGCGGGTCAGGGAAATGCTGGGCATGCGCGGGCGGTCCTTGGCGTCGGGGAGACCGGCATTGTCGCGCCAAAGGCCATGGCTGTCCCACGGCCAAGATCGCGCGGGTGGGCGGGGGCCGGTATTCTGGGCGGGTCCGGTCGCAGGCGGCACGCGCGACCGGCGCCCTCCCCTCCGTCGTGCAGGCAGTCTTTACGTGTCCTCCTTTTTCGCGAACGTCGAACTCGTCCCCGGTGATCCCATCCTCGGCCTGACCGAGGCCTACAACGCCGATCCGCGCGCCACCAAGGTCAATCTGGGCGTGGGCATCTACTACGACGAGGCCGGCCGCATTCCCGTGCTCGACGCCGTGCGCGAGGTCGAACAGCGCCTGGCCGCCGAGGCCAAGCCGCGCGGCTACCTGCCGATCGACGGCATGCCCGACTACACGAAGGCCACCCGCGAACTGCTGTTCGGCGTGGACTCGCCGCTGCTGGCCGCCGGCCGCGTCGCGACCACGCAGACCGTCGGCGGCAGCGGCGCGCTGCGCACCGGCGCCGATCTGCTGAAGAAGGTGCTGCCGCACGCGACCATCGCGATCAGCAACCCGAGCTGGGAGAACCACCGCGCGGTGTTCGGCGCCGTCGGTTTCGAGGTCGTCGACTACACCTACTTCGACGCCGCCAGGCACGGCATCGACTTCGCCGGCATGCTCGCCGACCTGCGCAAGCTCGACGCCGGCACCGTCGTGCTGCTGCACGCCTGCTGCCACAACCCGACCGGCGCCGATCTCACCGTCGACCAATGGCGCGAGGTCATCGAGGTGCTGCGCGAGCGCGACCTGTTCCCCTTCATCGACATCGCCTACCAGGGCTTCGACCAGGGCATCGAACAGGACGCCGCGGCGATCCGCCTGCTGGCCGAGTCGGGCATCGCGACCTTCGTCGTCGCCAGCTCCTACTCCAAGTCGTTCTCGCTCTACGGCGAGCGCGTCGGTGCGCTGACCGTGGTCTCGGGCACCGCCGAGGAAAGCCGCGCGGTGCAGTCGCAGATCAAGCGCATCATCCGTGCGAACTATTCCAGCCCGTCGACGCACGGCGCCGCGCTCGTCGCCGGCGTGCTCGGCAGCCCCGAGTTGCGCGCGCGCTGGGAAGCGGAACTGGGCCAGATGCGCACGCGCATCCACGCCCTGCGTGCGGGCCTGGTCGAGAAGCTCGCCGCGAACGGCGCGCCGGAATTCGCCTTCATCCAGGACCAGGCCGGCATGTTCTCGTACTCGGGTCTGAGCCGCGCCCAAGTTGATCGCCTGCGCGATGAATTCGGCATCT
The DNA here is from genome assembly GCF_036584485.1 of Luteimonas flava. Taxonomy (NCBI): domain Bacteria; kingdom Pseudomonadati; phylum Pseudomonadota; class Gammaproteobacteria; order Lysobacterales; family Lysobacteraceae; genus Luteimonas; species Luteimonas flava. Next base: position 3,486 of record NZ_JAZHBM010000002.1, read on the forward strand.
ACGCCGTCGGCACCGGCCGCATCTGCGTGGCCGCCTTGAGCCTGAAGAATCTGGATTACGTGGCCGAAGCGGTCGCAGCCGTCAGCCGCGGCTGATTGCTTCGAGCCCTCCCCCGCGTGCGGGGGAGGGTTGGGTGGGGGCGATCCGTCAGAGCTTCGGATGCGTCCACGCGCGAGTTGTCCGGTCGGGATCCCGCGCTGCTTCGACTCGCGCAACGGCGCCGCACACGGAATGCGTGGGCGCATCCGCAAGGCGGATCAGGCGCTGCGCCCTTTCGTCCGGAACCACGTCTCCAGCTCGCGCACCAGCAGTGCGAGCAACACACCGGGCGCGACGAACTGCACCGCGATCTGCACACCGCGCTGGATCGTGAGGCGGATCGCCTCGCGGACGTCGTCCCGCGCGATCCAGGGATCGAAGTCGCGCCAGCCGATCCACATGCAGAGCACCAGCGCCGCGACCAGTGCGACGATGCGCCACCAGCGCGTTGGACGAAGCGACGTCATGCCGCCGCCTGCGCGAAATGCCCATGGAAGCCCAGCGGAAACGCATACGGCAGCCACGCGGTCGCGAGCGGCCCGTCGCCGATGCGCTGCGCATCCAGCACCGCGATGCCGCTGCGGTCGCGTGCGTGGTCGAGCAACGTGCCGACCAGCCAGCCATCGTCGGGCCGCGTGCTGCCGGGGCGCGGGATGAAGACGTGCTCCTCGGCCAGGATGTCGCGGCCGTAGCGGTGCAGCTCGCGGCGGCCGGTCGCCGGATCGACCATCTGCACGGCGTTGAAGTACGGCGCACTCGCGTCGCCTGCGTTGGTCGGCATGTACAGACGCGCGCCGCGGTCGCCGGGCGATCGCGGGTCGAACATCGGAAACTCGATGCCGCCGATCCCGGTCATGTCCCAGCGCGCATGGCCGCGGCGCATGTCCAGGCGCAGCTCGGCCAGTTGCGCGGGCGCGGCAGGTCCGTGGTGCCCGAACATCGCGGCGCGGTGCGGCGAGCGTGCCTGTGCGACGTCGGCCAGGCGCATCGTGCGCACGACGATCTCGCCATCGCGCTCGAACGCATCGCCGAAGTGGTAGGCCATCGTGAAGTCGACCTCGAAACGGCGCGCGACGCGATCGGGCGCGGCCTTGTCCACCACCATCACCTCGCACGCGCGTTGTGGCGCGAAGGTCATGCTCTCGAAGAACGAGCCGGCCGGCGCGTAGTCGAACGGCGTCAGCAGGAACACCAGATGCCGGTCGGTCTGCACGAAGGCATGCAGATAGCCGGGGGCTTCCATCTCCAGCACGTGCGCACCGCGCAGCGTCGCATCCGCGCCGATGTGCCACAGCAGCAGCCCGGTGCCGCCCATCATCGACAGCGCTCCGAAGTTCCACCAGCTGCCGTCGCGGTCGCGCAGCGGATGCGCGGAGAACGGCAACGCCTGCAGGTCCGGGCGCCAGGTCACCGGACCGAGCGTGTCGAGCTGGTCGGGATCGAGTTCGAACGCCGAGCCCGCCTCGCTGAGTGCGAACAGGCGGCCGCCGATCGTCACCACCGAGGTGTTGGCGGTGTTGGCATCGTCGTTGTTGCGGATCGCCACCGGCTCGGGAACCGTGGTGCCGGCGGCCGGCGTGTTGAAGCGGCCGGCGCGCTGCTCGCGCTGGAACTTGGGCGTCTGCACCATGCGGCCGCGATGGGTCACCGCGCCGTCGCCGAAGCGCCAGCCGTGCACCATGCCGTCGCCGTCGAACCAGTGTTCGTAACGGAAGCCGTCGCGCTCGAACCAGGCCGGGCCGTTGCGGTACAGCGTGCCGGCGAAGTCGGCCGGCAGGCGGCCTTCGAGCTGCACCGTGGTCGGGCCGAAGGCTTCGGCCGACACCTGGCGCCAGCCGGCCAGATACGGCCGCTCACGCAGGCCGGCGGCGAACTCGGCCGGATCGCCGGCAAGGACATCGCCGCCGTGCAGCAGCGCGGGCCCGAGTGCGGCGATCGTGGCGCCGGAGAGCAGGTTGCGGAGGAAGCGGCGACGATCCATGGCGGTCTCCCGGAGCGGCTGTGGATCAGCGGATCGCGACGTCGAGCGACAGCGCATCGGCGCCCACGTCGAACGCGGCTTCGTCGAACGTCGGCTTGCGCATCACCCGCGGGTTGTTGCTGAAGCCGTAGCCCTCGACCGGCATGCCGACGAGGTTGGTGTCGAGCGTGCCGTTTCCGTTCTCGTCGTGTATCACCATCAGCGCGTAGCGGCCGGCCGGCACGCCGTCGAACGTCACCCGGGTGACGTCGCCCGCCGGCGCCAGCAGACGCGCGGCGATCGGTGCTGCGCTGCCGGCGTAGCCCGCGGCATCGACCAGTGCGACCTGGAACTGGCCGTCCTGGCTGCGCGCCTCGCGGATCGAGACGGCGACATCGGCGGCGTGCAGCGGCGCGGCACACGCGGCGGCGGCCAGCAGAACGAACGGAGCGGCGAAAGAGGCTGGGATGCGGCGCATGGCGATGTCCTGGTCGGGTGTGGCATCAGTCTCGACGCGCGCCCGGCCGGTGCCAGCTGCCGGTGGTCATCGATCCGCAGTGCCGGAAGTCACTTTCTGCGCCGCGCCCATTGCCGCCACCGGCAACGGCTTGCAGCATGGCGCCATGGCCAAGCCCCGCCGTCTGTTCGAACCGCTCAATCTCGCCGCGTTGCTGACGCTCGGCGCGGTCGCGTTCTCGATGCGCTACTACGATCCCGCGCGACAGGCGACGGCGTGGCTGCTGCTGGGGCTGTTCGCGGCCGGTTTCCTGTCGTTGTCGGTGTGGCCGCCGCGGCTGCGGCGCGTCGAGCATGCAGTGATCGCGATCCTGCCGGTGATCGCGCTGCTGCTGATCGCACTCGATCCCAAGCCCGGCACCGCGCCCGTGCTGCTGGTGATCTGGATCGCGGTCGCGTTCTCCGACTGGTCGCCGCGCGTGGCCACGGTGGCGCTGATCGTCGTCGACACCGTCTACTACCTGATCCTCAAGTACATCGCCGGCTTCGGCGCGCCGCTGATGTCGGTGTTGATCTTCGCCGGCTTCCAGGCCTTCGCCGCGCTGTGCATGCACTACGCGCGCAGCGCCGAACGCACGCGCGATGCGCTCTCGCGCGTCAACGCCGACCTGCTGGCGACGCGCGCGCTGCTCGCCGACAGCGCCCGTGACGCCGAACGTCTGCGCGTCGCGCGCGAACTGCACGACGTCGCCGGCCACAAGCTCACCGCGATGCGCCTCAACCTGCGCGCGCTGGTCGACGAACCGGCGTTCGCGGGCAACGCGCAACTGCGCATCGCCGAACAGCTGTCGGGCGAACTGCTCGGCGACATCCGCAACGTGGTGCAGGCGCTGCGCGACAGCGGCGGTCTCGATCTCGCCACCGCCCTGCGCGCGCTCGCCGCGCCGATGCCGCGCCCGCGACTGCGGCTCACCATCGCCGACGACGTGCGCGTGTCCGATCCTGCGATCGCCGAAGCCGTACTGCGTCTGGTGCAGGAAGCGCTGACCAATGCCGCGAAACACGCCGATGCGGATGTGCTGGATGTCGCCCTGCATCGCGAAGGCGCTCGGCTGCACGTCACCATCGAAGACGACGGCCGCGTGCGCGACGGCTGGCGCGAAGGCAACGGCATTGCCGGCATGCGCGAACGCCTCGCCGGGCTGCAGGGCCGCGTACGCCTGGCGCGCAATCCGCGCGGCGCGATGCGCATCGATGCGGAACTGCCGGCATGAGCGCGGTGCCGGTGCGCGTCGCCTTGGCCGACGACCAGGCGCTGGTCCGCGCCGGCCTGCGCGCGCTGCTCGAACGCCACGGCATCGTGATCGTGTTCGAGGCCGACTCGGGCACGACGCTGCTCGAGCAGCTCGTCTCGCATCCGGTCGACGTGATCCTCAGCGACATCCGCATGCCCGGCCTCGACGGCATCGAAGCCTTGACCGCATTGCGCGCCCGCGGCGACACGACACCGGTGCTGCTGCTGACCACGTTCGACGACAGCGACCTGCTGCTGCGCGCGACCGACGCCGGCGCGCAGGGCTTCCTGCTCAAGGACGCGGCGCCCGAAGACCTGCGCGACGCGATCGCGCGCGTGGCGGCAGGCGAAACCCTGCTGCAACCGGTCAGTACCGAGCCGGTGCGCGCGCGTTACCGCTTCCACGACGACAACGCCCCGCGCGAAACCTTCACCGAGCGCGAGGTCGCGATCCTGCGCCTGCTCGCCGGCGGTTACTCGAACAAGGAAATCGCGCGCAGCCTGTTCCTCGCCGAGGGCACGGTGAAGAACTACGTGTCGGCGATCCTCGAGAAGCTCGGCACGCGCGACCGCACGCGTGCGGTGCTGAAGGCGATCACGTTGCAGGTGATCTGAGGTTTCGCACCTCCACGCGTGATACATGCTGCGTGCGCAAACGAGAGCGGAAATCTGCTCCGTCATTCCGGCGAAGGCCGGAATCCAGAGACTCTGCTCTCCGAATGCAGAAGTCTTCCAAGGCGGAGACTGGATCTCACATCGCAAGGCCCTGGATTCCGGCCTTCGCCGGAATGACGGGCGTAAACGTCTCGACGCGCACGACCTGCGACATTCCGTCCCGGGCCGTTCACGCCGCCCTTTGCGACAATGCGCGACGCGATGCGTCGCCTCGCACACCCGCTTTGCCACGGAGATGTCATGCCGAACCGCGCCTTGCGCGGCGCGCTCGCGCTGCTGCTGCTGTTGCCCGCCACCGGCGCGTTCGCGCGCACCTGCGATTTGACGATCGGCAGCAGCGATGCGATGCGCTTCGATCGCAGCGAACTGCGCGTCGCCGCCGATTGCACCCAGGTGCGACTCACGCTGCGTCACACCGGCCGGCAGATGGCCGCGGCGATGGGCCACAACTGGGTGCTGACGCGCACCGCCGATTACCGTCCGGTCGCGATCGCCGGTGGCCGCGGCAGTTTGGCGCACAGCTATCTCCCGCCTGGCGACAAGCGCGTCATCGCACACACCAAGGTCATCGGCGGCGGCGAGTCGACCACGATCACCTTCCCGACCGCGGGCCTCACGCGCGGCGGCGACTACACCTTCTTCTGCTCGTTCCCCGGCCACTGGAACGTGATGCGCGGCAAGCTGGTGTTCGGTTGATGTGCGCGGCCCCCACCGCGCTGGCATCCGCGCTGTCGCTGGTCCTGCTCTCGCCCGGCGTCGCGCAGGCGCAGGCGACGGATGATGCCCCCTCCACGCTCGAACGCGTGCGCGTCGATGCCACACGGCTGCGCGGCGTCAGCGATTTCGATACGCCGGCCTCGGTCGATGCGATCCGCCTCGACGATGGCAGCAGCAACCGCGCCGGCACCGTCGCCTCGGAACCGCTGTCGGGCGTGCCCGGCCTGCTCGCGCGCGACCGGCAGAACCACGCGCAGGACACGCAGTTGTCGATCCGCGGCTTCGGTGCGCGTTCCACGTTCGGCGTGCGCGGCGTGCGTCTGTTCGCCGATGGCATTCCGGCGTCGATGCCCGACGGCCAGGGCCAGCTGTCGCATTTCAGTCTGGTTGGTGGCGACCGCATCGAGATCATGCGCGGCCCGTTCTCGGCGCTGTACGGCAATTCCTCGGGCGGTGTCGTGCAGCTGTGGAGCGCCGACGGACAGCCCGGCGATCCCTGGCGGTTCAAGGCCAGCCATGCGCGCGACAACACGACCAGTCTGTCGACGCAGTTGCGCGGCGGCACGGACGCGCTCGGCTACAACCTCGCGCTGTCGCGGTTCGATACCGACGGCTGGCGTGATCACAGCGCCGCGCGCCGCGATTCGGCGAATGCGAAGCTGCGCTTCGACTTCGGCGACCGGCGCCGGCTCGATCTCGTCGTCAACCACGTCGACATCGACGCACAGGACCCGCTCGGCCTGACCGCCGCGCAGGTCCGCGAGAATCCGCGCCAGGTCGCGCCGGTCGCGCTGCAGTTCGACACAAGAAAGACCGTGCGCCAGACCCAGGCCGGCGCGGTCTACGAACACGGCATCGGCGATGCGCAGACGCTGCGCGCGATGGCCTACGGCGGCATGCGTGCGGTGATGCAGGTGCTGCCGCTGCCCGTCGGCGCGCAGGTCAATCCGCTGAACTCGGGCGGCGTCATCGATCTCGACAACACCTACGGCGGCCTCGACCTGCGCTGGAGCTGGCAAGGCACGCTCGCCGGGCGACCGCTCGAAGCCACGGTCGGTGCGAACGCCGATCGCCAGCGCCAGGACCGCCAGGGCTTCGAAAACTTCGCGGGCGACACGCTCGGCGTGCGCGGCCGTTTGCGCCGCGACGAGCGCAATACCGTCGAGAACCGCGACCAGTTCGCGCAGCTCTACTGGACCTTCGCGCCGCGCTGGTCGCTGCTGGCTGGCGTGCGCCACAGCGAGGTCGAGTTCGCATCGCGCGACGCGTACATCACCGCGAGCAATCCCGACGACAGCGGCCGTGTCGCGTTCCGCCAGACCTCACCGGTCGCCGGCGTGACGTTCGCGCCGCGCGAGGATCTGCGCCTCTACGCCTCGGCCGGACGCGGCTTCGAAACACCGACCTTCAACGAACTCGGCTATCGCGCCGACGGCGGCGCCGGGCTCGCGCTCGATCTCGCGCCTGCGGTGAGCGACAACGTTGAAGTCGGCACGAAGTGGCAGGCGCGTTCGGGCACCACACTCAATGCCGCGCTGTTCCGTGCCGAGACCGACGACGAGCTCGCGGTGGCACGCAATGTCGGCGGCCGCAGCAGCTTCCAGAACATCGGCCGCGCACGCCGCCAGGGCGCGGAGCTCTCGCTGCGCCAGCCCTTGGGCAATGCGCTCGATCTGCGCGTCGCCGCGACCTGGCTCGATGCGACCTTCCGCGACGACTATCTGGTCTGCACCGGTGCGGGCTGCACCATGCCGTCGACGCCGGTCGCGGCCGGCGCGCGCATTCCCGGCGTGCCGGCGCGTCAGCTGTTCGCGCGTCTCGACTGGACGGGCGGCCCGTGGAGCGCGGCGATCGAAGGCGTGGGCGTGGGCGACGTCGTCGTCGACGATCTCGCGACCGGCCGCGCGGCGGGCTATGCACTCGTGCACCTCGAGGGCGTACGCCGCTGGCGTTTCGATGCGGGCGAGCTGCGGACCTTCGTGCGCGTCGACAACCTGCTCGACCACGCCTACATCGGCTCGGTGATTGTCAACGAGGGCAATGGCCGGTTCTATGAGCCGGGCCCGGGACGTGGGGTGATGGTGGGGGCGCAGTGGACATGGAATCGGTGAACTGAGTGGCTTGAACCCTGTCTAGTCACTCTGACTCGTCATTCCGGCGCTCTCAACAGACGCATGTCTGGTCAAGCCGGAATCCAGTGCCGTTGCCGTTGCGCTACGGAGATGGCGAATCCTGGCATCGCGTTGAGTCGCTGGATGACCGGACGTTCGTCCGTTGAGAACCCGGCTTTCGCCGGAATGACGGGACTCCAAGTTCTTCGGACCGTGGGATTGATCGTGCGCCGTCCCAGTGAAAAGCGATCGTCATCCCAGCGGCTTTCAACAGACGCATGTCTGGTCAAGCTGGGATCCATATTCGCAGCGATCTGTCAGTTCGATCTGAAACGCAAGATCAAAATGGGCCCCAGCGTCCGCTGGAGCGACGGGTCATGGGGTAACGCGAGCGTCTGACGTCAGCACACCCGCTGACCGCAACAATCAAACATCCCCACCCGCCGTCCACCCCTCGCCCGTGCCGCGGTGGAACACGCGATCCTCGTCGCGCACCGTGCCCGCGCCCACCGTGTCCTGCTGCGCCAGGCGCGCATAGATCGGGGTGAAGTCCGGGCCGGTCGCGTCCATCAGCTGCTCGAAACTGTCGATGACGAAGTAGGTCTTCTGGTAGGTGTCGATGCGGTAGCGCGTGCGCATGATGCGTTCGAGGTCGAAGCCGATGCGGTTGGGCGCATCCGATTCCAGCGAGTAGATCGATTCGCCCTTCGACGACACGATGCCGGCGCCGAAGATGCGCAGCCCATCCGCCTGCTGGATCAGGCCGAACTCGACCGTGTACCAGTACAGCCGCGTCAGGTTCTGCAGCGCGTCGGGGCCGATGCCGTGGGCTTTGACGCCGCCCTTGCCGTAGGCCTCCATGTAATCGGCGAACACCGGATTCATCAGCAGCGGCACGTGGCCGAACAGGTCGTGGAAAAGATCGGGTTCCTCGATGTAGTCGATCTGGTCCGGGCGACGGATCCACCAGGTCACCGGGAAACGACGGTTGGCGAGGTGGTCGAAGAAATCGAGTTCCGGCAGCAGGCCTTCGACGCCGAGCAGCGTCCAGCCGGTCGCGGCTTCGAGCACCTCGTTGAGTTCGGTGAACTTCGGAATCGCGTCGGGCGTCATGCCCATCGCGTCCTGCGCCTGCAGGAATTCGTCGCAGGCGCGGCCGACCAGCAGCTCGCGCTGGCGCGCGTACAGCGTGGCCCAGGTCGCGTGGTCGTCGGCGCTGTAGGTGTCCCAGGGCTGCTCGACGATGCCGGTGGCGTAGACCGGCACCTTGCCCTTCTCGGTGTGCAGGTTCTCGACGCGACGCGGGGCGTTCGACGGCTGGGCGGACATGACGACTCCGGTGGATTCGGTGATCCACGACGATAGCGCCGAATCCCCGCAACAGGCTTGCGTCATTGCGCGTCTACAGTATTTTCGCGCAATAATCGTGCGTCAATACGCAATTCAGGACAACGATCATGGCTGCCGCCGACCTCGACCGCACTGACCTGCTGCTGCTGGCCGAACTGCAGCGCAACGGCCGGCTGACCAATGCCGACCTCGCCGAGCGCATCCATCTCTCGCCTTCGGCCTGCCTGCGGCGGGTGCAGCGGTTGGAGCGCGACGGCGTGATTGCCGGTTATCGCGCCGACGTCAGCGCCGAGCGCCTGGGCCTTGGCCTGCAGGCCTTCGTGCGCGTGCAGCTCAAGCACCACGACAGCGCCGCGGTCGCCGGCTTCGCCGCGCTGGTGAACGGCTGGGAGGAAGTCATCGCCTGCCATGCGCTGACCGGCGACATGGATTACCTGCTGCAGGTGGTCGTACGCGATCTCGAACACTTCTCGCGCTTCCTGCTCGACCGCCTGCTCAACCAGCCGGCGGTCGACGACGTGAACTCGAGTTTCGTGCTGCGCACGGTCAAGGCGGACCGCGGTCTGCCCCTGCCGCAGTGATTCCCGACGTCAGTGTGCCGACATGAGGTCGCATGCTTCGTTGGCAGCACGCAGACCCGACAGCGCAGCGCCTTCCATGAAGCCTTGCCACTCGTAGAAGCTGCTGGTGTGGTCGCCGGCGAACAGGATGTTGCCCAGCGGAGCGGCTTCGCGATGTGCGATGCGGGTGAAATAGCCCGGCTGCGGCCGCGGCATCGCACCGCGACTGTTGCGGTTGATCCGCCAGTTCTCGGTCGCGGCGACGATCTTGCCCCGGCTGCGGGTTGCCGAGTCGCGCGCGCCCGGCAGCACTTCCTCGAGCGCCGCGAGAAATCCGGCGGCGTCGGACTGCAGACTGGCTGGCACCAGCGCGCGCGCTGCGGCGCCCCCCACCTGCTGGGCCAGCACGGCGCCGAGCCGACTGGCCTTGGAGGGATTGGTTTCCCAGACATTCTGGATGTACGGAAGGTCTGCATTGCCGCTGCCGTTGGCGCCGCTGTCGCGCCAGTAGGGACGCTGGAAGCCGACCAGCAGGCGACTGGCATCCCCCATCTCGGCGCCATCGATGGCGAGTCGCTTCCAGGCCGGCATGTCGATACCTGCACCGAACTGCACCTCGCGCAGCACGCTGAAAGGCAGAGCGAGTACCACTGCATCGTGATCGGACTGCACGCGCTGCCCGCCGATATCGAAGGTCAGGCGAACGCCGCCGGTGAACTGGCGATTGATGGCCACCAGTCGATGGCCGTGCGCGATCGGCTGCGGCAACAGCCGGGCGAGGCCGGTCGCGATGAGGTCGTTGCCGCCGACCACGCGCAGGGAGTCGCCCGGTGCGCCATGGCCGAATTTGCTGCGCCGGTCGCCATAGACGAAACGCAGGAAGGCCAGTGCGCTCACTTCGTCCAGTTCGCTGCCGAACTCGGCGAGGAAGGCGTTGCGGAGCACGCTGCGCAACAGACCGCTGGCGCCGTAGAGCACCAGGTACTCGTCGAGCGTCATGAAGTCGAAGAGTTCCGCCTGCGGCGTGAACCGGTCGGCGTTCGGCGCACCGACTGCTTCGATGTCCTCGCGGATAACGCCGGCGAACTCGCGGAACTCGGCGGCGATCTCGATCTCCGAATAGCGGGCGCCGGCGTAGTGATGGAAGCCCGTCCCGGTGTTGCTGTCCACGGTCTCCAGGCGTAGATCCAGCGCACGCGCGTAGCCGAGCATCGCGTGATGCGAACTGCCGATGAATTCAGCGCCACGTTCCGCGACCTGGCCGGGGAACGTGTCGCGCAGCGACCAGCAGCGCCCACCCACCCGCGTGGCGGCTTCGAATACCCGGGTCTGGATCTGGTTGCGCGCGAGCTCGGTTGCACAGGCGAGACCGGCGATGCCGGCGCCGACTACCGCCACGCCACGGCCGCGGGTGAAACGGGCGACGAGTGCGCGCGCTTCACTGCTTCCGGCCGCGGCGAGCAGGGGCGGTGCGAGGGCGCCGGCGCACACGGTCGTCACGCCAGCGACCGCACCACGCAGGGCGCGTCTACGCCCGGCATCCTGCGGATTGCCCGGGTCGGCCACCTGCGCGATCGCAGTGCCGGCGTCTTCCGGTGAGTGACCCGCCTGGGCCATTCGCAACACCTGTTCCATCCAGCGGGAGCGGGCCATCGTCATCGTCCTCGAATTCGGGCCGCCGTCGCGAACGGCGACGGCGGAACCGGTTGTGATCCGGTGCGCGTCAGCGCCCGGTCCGGAACATCAGTTGCACAGCGTTGTCGCGTTGTTCGCCACTGCCCACGACGCCGCGGTAGTCGAGCTGCAGCGAGTAACCGGTGAACTGGAACGACGCGCCGACACCGAGCATCAGACGGCTGCGGTCGTAGCCGCGCACACCGGTCACGTAGACCGGGCCGAGCAGATCCGCGTACTGCATCGATGCGGTGCCTTCGGCATCGAAATCGTGCTGGTACTCGATCCGGAACTGCGGTGCGAATGCGCCCCACGATGTCACCCGACGGAACGAGGACCGCAGGCCGACGTTGCCGGTGGTGGTGTCAACATCCTGCTCGCCGTACGCCAGATCATTCACGCCGCCACCGTGTTCGACATAGCCGTCCAGCGTGCCGCGCATTGCATCCACCCGGGCGTAGGGCGTGTGTTGCCACGGGCCGCGGACGAGGTCGCTGCCGACTGACACCGATGCGAGGCGCTGGTCACCGTCGCGGCTGCCGCGTGCCATGCCGCCGCCTGCGGTGACGTAGCGGTCGACGTCGTAGGACAGCGACTGGAAACCCATCACACCATCGACAAAGAACGTGCCACCTGGCTGCAGGCTCGCGTACAGCGCGAGCGTGCGCGCGTCGCCGCGCAGATGCGATCCGTTCTGACCGACCGACGTGCTGTCCTGGCCGTAGCCGAGACCGGCGCCGATCACGAGAGCCGAGTGGACGCGGATATCCGCACCCGCGCTGACGCCCTCGGTCTCGAAGTCGAACCCGCGTCCACCGGCCTGGCCGTCGAAGTTGCCCGAACGCAACGTGCCGCCGATCCAGTAGCCGACGCGATCGCCGTTGGGCTGCGCGGTGTCCGTTCGCGTGTCGCCGGACATCGAACCGCCGTCGTCGTAAGGACCGTTGAAGCGTTCGGCCGTCCGCTCCTCGCGCGACGCCGTGCCGCAGAGACTGTCGGGCGCATGGAAGCGGTTGTCGGGGCACAGTTCGCGGGTGGCGAATGCCAGTCCGTTGCGCGATCCGCCACCGGCGCGCGCGCCATGCAGCTGTTCGAGGCGCTGTTGGAAGTTGTTGAGCTGGCTGGTCGCGAACCGGCGCGTCGCCGCCGCCTGCGCGTCGAGCAGACCCCGCACTTCGGGATCGCGGGTCGGGTCAGGTCGATCGATGACGGCCAGTGCGTAGGTCCGCATGCCGGTGAATCCGAGCGCGTCCGTGGCCCGGATCGCGACGGTGAAGTTGCCCGACACGGTCGGCGCGCCCGACAGCACACCCGTCGCCGACAGCGTGAGGCCTGCCGGCAGCGCGCCGCTTGTGATCGCGTAGGCATACGGCGCAGTGCCGCCACGGGCGACCAGCGTCTGGCTGTAATCCAGCGCGGAGATCGCCTGCGGCAGCGTCTCGGGATCGATCACGATCACCGGCGTCGACACCAGCAGCGTGTAGGCGAGCGTGGCGGTACCCGGCGTGCCTGTCGTGCTGTCGGTCGCCGTGATGGAGAAGCCGAAGCTGCCGGCGACGGTCGGCGTGCCGGACAGCAGGCCGGTGGATGGTGCGAGTGTCAATCCGGCCGGCAGCGCGCCGGCACTGATCGCGTACCCGTATCCGGGCACGCCGCCACCGGCGGTGAACTGCTGGCTGTATGGCGAGCCTGCTGTGGCGCCCGGCAGCGTGTCCGGGCTCAGCGTCACGGTCGGCACAGCGACCACCAGCGCATACGGCTGCGTGATGGACTGTCCATTGGCATCGGTGGCGGTGATGTCGACGTTGAAGCTGCCGGCCGCGGTCGGCGTACCCGCGACCGTACCGTCTGCCGAGAGCGCGAGGCCGGCGGGCAGGGCGCCTGAGGCGATCGCGAATGCATACGGCGCGACACCGCCGCTGGCCGACAACATCTGACTGTAGGCCGCGCCTGCTGTTGCACCGGGCAGCATGGCCGGCGTGATCGAGATCGTCGGTGCAGGCACATCGAGGGTGTAGCTGTGACTGATCGAGAACGGTGCACCAGCACCCGTGGAACCGGTGTCCGTGGCGGTGACGGTGATGGCGTACGTGCCCGGCACCGTCGGCGTACCCGAGAGGGTGTCACCTGCGAAGGTGACGCCCGCGGGCAGCGCGCCGGTCAGGGCATACGTGTACGGACCGACACCGCCATCTGCAGCGAACACCTGCGTGAAGGGCGCTGCATACGGTGCCGTCAGCGTGCCCGCCGCCGGATCCAGCGTCAGCAGCGGTGCGGCGACGAGCAGGGCATAGGCCTGCGTCACGGACTGTCCGTTGGCATCGGTCGCAGTGATGGCCGGATTGAACGTGCCTGCCGCGGTCGGGGTGCCGGACAGCGTGCCGTCCGCCGTCAGGGTGACACCTGCCGGCAGTGCGCCGGCGGTCACCGCGAACGCATACGGTGCGACGCCGCCGCTGGCCGACAGTGTCTGCGCATATGCACTGCCCACGGTCGCACCCGCCAGGGTGGCCGGTGCGATCGTGATCACCGGCGCCGGCACTTCGAGCGTATAGCTCTCGGTGATCGATACCGGCGTGCCGCCGCTGGTGATGCCACCGTCGGTCGCGGTCACGCTGACCGCATAGCTGCCCGGTGTCGTCGGGGTGCCCGACAGCGTGTCACCAGCGAAGGCGAGTCCTGCCGGCAGGTTGCCCACCAGCGCATAGGTGTAGGGCCCCGGGCTGCCGCTCGCGACGAATGTCTGGCTGTAGGCAGCGCCGTAGATCGCCGTGAGGGTGCCTGCGGCTGGGCTCAACGTCAGCGTGGGGGCAGTGACGACGAGCGTGTACGCACGCGAACCGGTCTGGGCGAAGGCATCGGTCACGGTCACCGTGACATTGAAACTGCCGGCGTCGGTTGCGGTGCCGGTGAGGGCCCCTGCAGCGTCGAGCGTCAGACCCGCAGGCAATGCGCCCGCGGTGATCGCGAACGTATACGGCGCAGCACCGCCCGTCGCCGTCAGTGTCTGGCTGTAGGCGCTTCCCGCGGTGGTGGCCGGCAACGTCGCGGGTGAGATCACGATGGTCGGGGCCGGCACGTCGAGCGTGTAGCTCTGGCTGACCGAAAAGGGTGCGGCTGCACCGGTCGAGCCTGTATCCGTTGCGGTGACGGTGAAGGCGTACGTGCCCGGCACTGTCGGTGTGCCCGACAGGGTGTCGCCGGTGAACGTGATGCCGCTGGGCAATGCGCCGGTCAACGCGTAGGCATAGGGGCCGACACCGCCGCCGGCGACGAAGGTCTGCGTGTAGGGCGCCGCATACGGCGCGGTGAAAGTGCCGGCGGCCGGAGTCAGCGTGAGCGTGGGCGCATCCACTGCCAGCGTGAAGGCCTGCCCGATGGTGAAGGGGCCCGAACCGGTGCTGCTGTCGGTCGCGGAGACCGCCAGGTTGAAAGTGCCCGCCTGGGTGGGCGCACCGGAGATGGTGACGCTGTTGCTCGTGGTTGCGGTGATCGACAGGCCGGCCGGAAGGTTGGCGACCTGGTAACCACTCCACGGCTGGGCACCGCCATTCCAGGTGAAGGTCTGGGTGTAGGCCGCACCGACACCGGTACTCAGTCCGCTGCCCGCCGTGATGGTCACGACGGGGTCGGCGACCGTGACCGTCACAGTGGCCGGTGCGGACGTACCGCCGCTGTTGGTGGCGGTGTAGTTGAAAGTGTCGGTGCCCGCGAAACCTGTCGCCGGCTGGTAGCTGATGGTGGTGCCGGTGGCTGTCGCCGTCCCGTTGACAGGTGCCGTGACGACAGCCACCGATGTCGCTGCACCGCCGGTGATGTTCAGCGTGACGGCCGTGGCCGGCGCGTTGTAGGTCGTGGTGAACGCCACGGCGTTGGCGACCGGAGCGACATCGACGACGGTGATGCCGTAGGACTGGGTGGCGCTGTACGGGCCCGTCCCGGTGCTGCTGTCGGTTGCGGTGACGCTGAAATTGAAGGCGCCCAGCGTCGTGGGCGTACCGCTGATTGCGCCGGTCGCAGCGCTGAGCGTCAGGCCGCTTGGCAACGCGCCAGCGGTGACACTGTAGGCGTAGGGGGCTGTGCCGCCCGACGCCGGCGCGATGGCCGCGGTGTAAGCGGTCTCCAGCGTGCCGTCGGCCAGCGGCGTCGCGGGCAGGCTGACTGTCGCCGGGGCGACGGTCAGCGTATAGGCGCGCGCGCCGGTGAACGGCCCGGGCGACGCGCTGCTGTCCGCTGCGGTGACCGTGAAGTTGAAGCCGCCACCTGCAGTCGGTGTTCCGGCCAGAGTGCCGCCAGCCGACAGCGTGAGGCCGGTCGGCAGCGCGCCGGCGGTGACGGAGAAGGTATACGGCGCGGTCCCGCCATTGGCCGTCAGCGACTGGCTGTAAGCGACACCGACCGTGGGTGTCGGAAGTGTGGGCGGCGCCACGGTCACCGGCACGTCGTCGTTGACGATCGTCCCCACGCCCTGGGTGTCGGTGATGGTCGCGTTGGTCGCCCCGCTCAGATTGACGAAGAATGTCTCGTTGGCTTCCGGCACGGTATCGCCATTGACCGACACGCTGACCGACTGGCTGGTGATGCCCGGTGCGAAGGTCAACGTGCCACTGGCGCTGGTGTAATCACCCGGTGCGACCGCGGTGCCGTCGGCGGTCGCGTAGTTGACCGACACGGTCCGGCCACTCGCGGCGCTCAGGGTCACGGTGAAGACCATCGCCGTGGTGCCGGCGTTGCCTTCGACCAGACTGACGTCGTTGATCGACAGGCTCGGGAGTGCATCGTCGTTGACGATCGTTCCAACGCCCTGACCGTCCGCGACCACCGCATTGACCACATTGGTGACGTTGACGAAGAACGTTTCGCTCTGCTCGTTGAGCGTGTCGCCGTTGACCAGCACCGTAAAGGTGTAGGTGCTGGCACCGGCAGGAATCGTCTGGCCGGTCAGGCTGTTTGCAACGTAATCGACACCCGCGGTCGCGCTTCCGTTCGCCGTGGCGATGTCGAAGGTCACGCCGCCTGGACCGGCCGGTGCGCTGAGACTGACCGTGAAGGTGAAACTGGTGGTCCCTGCGTTGCCTTCGTTCGCGGTGACATCGTTGATGGCCAGCGTCGGCAGGTCGTCGTTGAGGATCGTGCCGGTGGCGCTCGCCGGTGCGCCGACGGTGTAGCCCGTACCGGCCGCAAGCGTGATGACCACAGTCTCGTCAGACTCGATCGTGGCATCGGCTGTCGGATTGATCACAACGGTGCCAGTGGTCGCACCAGCAGCGATCGTCACCGGCGAGCTCACGCTGGCGTAGTCCGTGCCGGCGGTCGCGGTGCCGGCAATGGTGAAGTTCACCGCAGTGGCGACCAGCGGCGCTTGGTTCAGTGTGACCGTGTAGACCAGATTCGCTGCCCCGTCTTCGGCCACGGCTGCAGGGGAGACTGTGATGCTGGCACTCGGCACATCGTCGTTGAGGATCGTGCCTGTGGCACTCGCCGGGGTGCCGACGGTGTAACCGCTGCCGGCGGCGACGGTCAGGATGACGGTCTCGTCGGCTTCGACCTGACTGTCGGCCGTGGGGTCAATGACGATGGTGGCCGTGGTCGCACCGGCGGGAATGGTTACCGTTGCCACGCCGCCGGTGTAGTCGGTTCCTGAAGTCGCGGTACCGCCGGTGGTGATGTTGACCGCCGTCGGCGACGACAGGTTGAGGCTGCGGGTGACCGTGAATACCAGGTTGGTGGCGCCGTCTTCGGATACCGATGCGGGCGCGACGGAGATCGAGACGCTGGGCGGCGGGCTGACCGTCAGGGTGAAGGGCTCGAGCTCGAAGTACTGGCCTGGTCCCGTGCTGCTGTCGGTCACGCGGATGGTGACGGGATAACTGCCCGGAGCCGCTGCCGTCGTTCCGCCGAGTACGCCGGTCGCGCCGAGCGTGATGCCGGCGGGCAGCGCACCGCTTTCGAGCTGGTAGAGATGGGGCGCCACGCCGCCGCTTGTCGAGAGCTGAAGCGAAAAGGGAGCGCCCTGGATCGCAGTCGCGCTGGCGGGTACGAGCGCGAGTGCAGGGTTCTGGACGGTTCCCGCGTATCCCTTGTCGACAAAGGCGCCGAGACTGTCCTGCGAGCGCACGTTGACGGTGTAGGTACCACGCTGGGTCGGCGTCCCGGACAGCGTGCCGGACGTCGACAGGGTGAGGCCGGCCGGCAGCGCGCCGCTGGCGACCGAATAGGCGTAGGGCGCGGTCCCGCCTGTGGAACTCAACAACTGGTTGAACGGCGTGCCGGCAGTCAGCGTAGGCAGTGCGGACGGCGACACCGTGATCGCGGAGGCTGACGGCGCGATCGTGACGTTGAAGCGCACGAAGGCGTCTTCGAACTCGTCCCAGAGGGAGAACGTATCGCTGGTCGTATTGCCGCCGTTGTGGATGTAGGTGACCGACTGCTGATTGCCATCGACCGGGCTCAGGACGATCGAACCGTTGACGGGATCCTCGGCAGGCGGGCCGCTGCTCAGGCCGAAACCTGCGATGGGGGGGGTGCAGACGCTGACATCGAAGGTATGGGTGCCACCGGGCGCGACTGTGGCCGTGAACGGCTGCGGACAGCTCGACGTTTGTGCGCTGGCGAGCGCCGGCCACAGCAGACTGACCAGCAGCAGCATCCACGACAAACCGAACGCGCCCGCGACAGCGCGGCGCTGCGATACCGTCTTCATTCCTGCATCCCCCGATGGCGCCGGCCGCTGTATGTGCCGAGCTCCTGTTTCGACCATTGCGGTCGTGCGCCGCGGTGACATCCCGGTCGGGCGCATCCCCGCTCCCCCAAGCGCGCGCATTACAGCAGTATTCCGGCCGCTGTGCGACCGGAGAAACAGGTCGGCCCACTTTTTCGCGCAAATGGAGAAGTGCAATCCTGGAAAGCGCTGCATCGAGCTGTTCACGAGCCAGGGTTTGGGACTACGCTAGCGCGCGGCCGGCATGCGTTCCGGTCCCTGGGGAGGGGTTGCGATGAGCGAGTTCTTCATCGGTCAGATCATGATGGCCGGGTTTGGTTTCGCCCCGAGATACTGGGCGCAGTGCAATGGCCAGCTGCTGCCGATCAATCAGAACCAGGCGCTGTTCTCGTTGCTGGGAACGCAGTACGGCGGCAATGGCGTCACCACGTTCGCGTTGCCGGACCTGCGCAGCCGCACGCCGGTGGGATATGCCTCGTCGGTGGATCCGGGCTGGCAGCCACCGGCCGTGCAGATCGGCCAGCCAGGCGGCCTCGAAGCCGTGACATTGCTGACCTCGCAGCTTCCCGGACATACGCATGCGGTGCATGCCACGACGGGCCCCTCGAACAGTCGCCTGCCCAACAGTCGCGCGTTCGCGTCGACCACCAACAGCGCCGGCGCGCCGCCGAAGGTCTACGGCGCGGCGAGCGGTCCGCAGGTGCCCCTCGCGCCGCAGTCGGTCGGCACAACGGGCAACGGCCAGGGGCATCCCAACCTGCAGCCTTATACCGCCATCAATTTCTGCATCGCGCTGCAGGGCATCTTCCCGTCGCGCAACTGAAGCCCTGGCGCGTCATGCGCCCCACGAGTGTCGGAGCTGTCCTCAATGAGCGTGCCCTATGTCGGCGAGATCCGGATGTTCGGTTTCGGTCGTGTGCCCAATGGCTGGCAGGCCTGTGACGGAAGTCTGCTGTCGATCGCCGAATACGAAGTGTTGTACGTGCTGCTCGGCACCACCTATGGCGGCGATGGCCAGTCCACGTTCGCGGTCCCGGACATGCGTGGACGCGTGCCGGTGCACCAGGGCCAGGGACCCGGTCTGAGCAATTACGTCCTCGGTCAGGTTGCCGGCACCGAGACGGTCACGTTGCAGGCCAACCAGCTCCCCCCGCACAGCCACACGATGGTCGCGACGACCGCGGGCGCCTCGGCCTCGACGCCGGGTCCGGCCCTCTTGCCGGCCGCCGTCAGCGGCGACACCTTCTACGTCGCATCGCCAACCGGCAACACCGCACTGCCCATGGCCACCCAGATGGTCGGTGTGGCCGGTAACAACCTGCCGCACGAGAACTGCATGCCCACATTGACCGCGCAGTACTGCATCGCCTGGTCCGGGATCTTCCCGAGCCAGAGCTGAGCAGCCGATCATCCACCGTCCCTGCTTGACCGGAACCGGAGTCCGCGTGTCATGACCGAGCCCTTCGTCGGCGAGATCCAGCTGTTCGGCTTCAACTTCAATCCCCGCGGCTGGGCGTTCTGCAACGGTGCGACCTTGCCGATCCAGCAGAACACCGCGCTGTTCGCGCTGCTCGGCACGCAGTACGGCGGCAACGGCCAGACGACATTCCAGCTTCCCAATTTCGCCGGGCGCCTGGGCACGCAGCAGGGGCAGGGGCCAGGACTGACGCCGCGGAGCATCGGCGAAACCTTCGGCGCGAACCAGGTTTCCCTGACGGCGGCGCAGATCCCCGCGCATACGCACGTGGTGAATGCCTGGTCGCAGACCGCCGCGGGCACCGGCCGATCAGCGCCAGTGGCTGGCGGCGGACTGTCGTTCCTGAGTGCGACGAGCGCACGCAGCTTCGGTACCGGCGCGATGGATACGACGCTCGCGCCCGGCACTCTGCAACCGAATGCGGGCGGCGATCAACCGCACAGCAACCAGCAGCCCTATCTCGGTCTGAATTTCTGCATCGCGTTGCAGGGCGTGTTTCCGTCCTTCGGATGACCGCATGAGCATCGCGCTGCCGATGCCGCCGGAACGCGATGGCTGGCCGCGCATTCCGGTGTCGACGGCTTCACAGCCCGCTGCCCTGCGCTGGCTGTGCGACGACGATCTGCCCTGGCTGCGCGCGCTGTATGCGAGCACGCGTGAAGCGGAACTCGTGGGGGTGCCTTGGCCGGCGGGCATGCGCGATACGTTTCTCGATCAGCAGTTCGCCGCCCAGCACCTGCACTACGTGTCCGCGTTTGCCGATGCCGATTTCCTCGCCGTCTGCGCTGGCGTTACACCGCTCGGGCGACTCTATCTGCGGCGCACGCCGCCCTTGCACCTGCTGATCGACATCAGCCTGTTTCCGCACGCGCGAGGACGGGGACTCGGTGCGACACTGATCGCGGCAGTGCAGGATAATGCGCGGATGCAGGCCTGTGGCGTCGAATTGCACGTGCTGCAATCCAATTCCTCTGCGCAGCGCCTCTACCGCCGGCACGGGTTCGATGTCGTCGCAACGGAGGCGCCTTACGTGCGGATGACGTGGTCACCGGAACGGCTGCCCACGCCTCAGGGCGTCAATTGAAAACGGCCTGGTAGACGAATCCGTCGCGGTTCTGGGCCACGGGTACCAGGAAGATGCCCAGTTCGCCAAGAGCGGGATGACGCAGGCGATAGGTCTGCTGCGGAAACAACACCGGCGATCCGTTGTGGAACAGCAGCGAAAACGGAGCGCGATGCGAGCCCTGCAAAGAGCCCTGCAGTGACTTGACCTCGACGAGCACGAACGCCGCCTCCATTCCCTGCATGTCTGCCAGGAAAGTCTCGTTGAGGCAGCCGGCGAAGTGTTCGAGCGTCAGCAGATCCATGGAAGTGTGCGCGATGCAAAGGCGGACTCGCATCATCGCAGCCGAACGACTTCTATGCAGACCAAAGTGAAACGAGTGATGGGCGACGCACCAACCAGGTGCATTTGCACGGATAACGCACCAATCACATAGGTGAATTGACGCTGTCGGGCCTGAATTTATTGTTAAGTCATTGATTCATATAATCGAATTAGTTGGCACGGCGATTGCGTAGGTTTGGGACACAATCAACGCGCAAGGCAGTCGCTCCATGTCTACCGACAATCTCGAAAAGCTGATCAAGGACCACAAGATCGAGTTCATCGATCTGCGTTTCACCGATATGCGTGGCGTGCAGCACCACGTCACGTTCCCGAAGTCGATCATCGAACCCGGCCTGTTCGAGGACGGCAAGATGTTCGACGGCTCGTCGATCAGCGGCTGGAAGGGCATCCAGAACTCCGACATGGTGCTGCTGCCCGACGCGTCCACCGCGTTCGTCGATCCCTTCACCGCCGATCCGACGCTGGTGTTGACCTGCGACATCCTCGATCCGACCACGATGCAGTCCTACGAGCGCGATCCGCGCGGCATCGCGAAGCAGGCCGAGGCGTTCCTGAAGTCCAGCGGCATCGCCGACCAGGCGTTCTTCGGCCCCGAGCCCGAGTTCTTCATCTTCGATTCGGTGCGCTACTCGAACGAGATGGGTCACACCTTCTTCCACATCGAATCGGAAGAAGCCCACTGGAACTCGGCCAAGGAATACGAAGGCGGCAACAGCGGCTACCGTCCCGGCATCAAGGGTGGTTACTTCCCGGTGGCCCCGCTCGACTCGCTGCACGACATCCGCGCCGAGATGTGCAAGACGTTGGAACAGGTCGGCATCGAAGTCGAAGTGCACCACCACGAAGTCGCGAACGCGGGCCAGTGCGAGATCGGCACGCGCTTCAACTCGCTGGTCGCCAAGGCCGACGAACTGCAGACGATGAAGTACATCGTCAAGAACGTCGCGTTCCGCAACGGCAAGACCGCGACCTTCATGCCCAAGCCGATCGTCGGCGACAACGGCAGCGGCATGCACGTGCACCAGAGCCTCGCCAAGGGCGGCACCAACCTGTTCACCGGTGACGGCTACGGCGGTCTGAGCCAGACCGCGCTGTGGTACATCGGCGGCATCTTCAAGCACGCCCGTGCGATCAACGCGTTCTCGAACGCGTCGACCAACTCCTACAAGCGTCTGGTGCCGGGCTTCGAAGCGCCGGTGATGCTGGCCTACTCGGCGTCGAACCGTTCGGCCTCGTGCCGTATTCCGTACGTCGCCAATCCGAAGGCGCGCCGCATCGAAATGCGCTTCCCCGATCCGATGCAGTCCGGCTACCTGACCTTCGCCGCGCTGATGATGGCGGGTCTGGACGGCATCAAGAACCAGATCGATCCGGGCGGCCCGAGCGACAAGGATCTCTACGACCTGCCGCCCGAGGAAGAGAAGAACTTCCCGACCGTGTGCCACTCGCTGGACCAGGCGCTCGACGCGCTCGACAAGGACCGCGACTTCCTCAAGGCCGGCGGTGTGTTCTCCGACGACTTCATCGATGCGTACATCGCGCTGAAGATGAAGGAAGTCACAGCCTTCCGCGGCGCGACGCACCCGCTCGAATACCAGATGTACTACGCGATCTGAAGCACTTTTACGGGGTCGGCCATTGGCCGGCCCCGTTGCGTTTCACCGCCCGACGGCGGCGCCTCCCTCCCCCACGGTGGGCGGCACCGCCGACAGGCACGGAGTTCCGGATTCATCCGATGGATTGGACAGCGGCCGCACAGACGCCACAGAGCGTCGGTCGCGGCGACGGCAGCCAGGGGGCGCCGGCGTCGAACGTTCCACCTGCGACAAGAACAACAACAGACGCAGTACGCACTGACCGGGGAGGGCTTTCCATTCATTTGAGGAGCCTGTCATGTCGTCACGCAAGAACGCACTCGCCACACTGCTGTGCGCAGGTCTGCTGTCCGCCGGTGCCGCGCACGCGGAAGTCTCCGGCTCGATCACGCTGACCAGCGATTACCTGTTCCGCGGCGTCACCCAGACCGATGAGAAACCGGCCCTGCAGGGCGGTGTCGAATGGGCGCACGACAGCGGTTTCTACGTCGGCACCTGGGGCAGCAGCATCAGCTGGCTGTCCGATTCCGATCCCGACATCTCCAGTCAGCTCGAGCTCGACGGCTATGTCGGCTTCCGCGGCGATTTCGGCGACAGCGGCTTCGGCTACGACGTCGGCGCCGTGCACTACTGGTATCCGGGCAGCTATCCGGCGGGCTTCAACAAGGCCGACACCACCGAGCTCTACGCGGGCGTGAGCTGGAACATCCTCAGTGCCAAGTATTCCTACGCCGTCACCGATCTGTTCGGCATTCCCGACTCCGACGGCAGCAGCAATCTCGACGTCGCCGTCGGCTGGGAGTTCGCACCCAGCTGGACGCTCAACGGCGCCGTGGGCAAGCAGTGGGTCGCCGGCAGCGCGGGCACTGCGACGTACGCGTTCTGGTCGGCAGGCGTGGGCAAGTCGTTCGACAACGGCTTCGACATCGCCCTGAACTTCAACGACAACGACCTGATCGGTCCCGACGACACCATCACCCTCGCCGTCACCAAGTCGTTCTGACGCGGCGCGCGCGCATCTGGAGACCCACATGAAACTGATCATCGCGATCATCCGCCCGTTCAAGCTCGACGAGGTCCGCGAGGCACTCGGCGAAGCCGGCGTCACCGGCCTGACCGTCACCGAGGTCAAGGGCTTCGGCCGACAGAAGGGCCACACCGAGCTCTATCGCGGCGCCGAGTACGTCGTCGATTTCCTGCCCAAGCTGAAGATCGAATGCGCGGTCAGCGACGACGTGTTCGAGGCGGCGATCGAGGCGATCACCAAGGCGGCGGGCACCGGCAAGGTCGGCGACGGCAAGGTGTTCGTCCTCGCACTCGAACAGGCCCTGCGTATCCGCACCGGCGAAATCGGCGCCGACGCGCTCTGACCCCACGGAGATTCCTGACATGACAAAGATCGAGTTCCGCGGGTGGAAGACCCGGATGCAGGCGCTGTGCCTGATGCTGGTGTGTGCGTGCGCGCTGTTCGGCGTCGCAGGCGGCGCGTTCGCGCAGGACGTACCGGCCGAGACGGCGGTGGCCGTGGTGGAAACGGCCGAGGCCGTGACGTTCGACAGCGGCAACGTGGCGTGGATGCTCACCTCCACGCTGCTGGTGCTGCTGATGGTGGTGCCCGGCCTGGCGCTGTTCTACGGCGGCATGGTGCGTGCGAAGAACGTGCTGTCGGTGATCATGCAGGTGCTGGTGGTGTTCTCGGTGGTGATCATCCTGTGGGTGGCCTACGGCTACAGCGCGGCATTCACCGAGGGCAATGCGTTCTTCGGTTCGTTCACCGAGAAGGCTTTCCTGCGCGGCATCACCGCGGAGACGGATGCAGGCGGTCTGCCGGAATTTTTGTTCATCGTGTTCCAGTCGACGTTCGCTGGCATCACCACGGCGCTGGTCGTCGGGTCCTTCGCCGAGCGCATCAAGTTCTCCGCGGTGCTGCTGTTCTCCATCCTGTGGGTGACGTTCGCCTACCTGCCGATGGTGCACATGGTGTGGAGCGGTGAAGCGGGCTTCCTCGCGCACAAGGGCGTGATCGATTTCGCCGGCGGCACGGTGGTGCACATCAATGCCGGTGTCGCCGGCCTGGTGGGCGCGTACTTCCTCGGCAAGCGCCTGGGCTACGGCAAGGAGGCGATCAAGCCGCACAGCGTGCCGTTCACCTTCATCGGTGCATCGCTGCTGTGGGTGGGCTGGTTCGGCTTCAACGCGGGCTCGGCGCTCGCCGCCGATGCCAGCGCGTCGCTGGCCATGCTCAACACCATGGTCGCCACCGCGGCCGGCGTCGTCGCCTGGAGCATCGTCGAAGCCTTTACCAAGGGCCGTCCGTCGGCGCTGGGTGCGGCCTCGGGTGCGATCGCAGGCCTTGTCGGCATCACGCCGGCCGCCGGCACCGTGGGCCCGATGGGCGCGCTGGTGATCGGTCTGGTTGCAGGTGCGCTGTGCGTGTGGGGCGTCACCGGTCTCAAGCGCCTGCTGCGCGCCGACGACAGCCTCGACGTGTTCGGCGTGCACGGCATCGGCGGCATCGTCGGCGCCCTGCTGACCGGCGTTTTCAGCGCGCAGTCGCTGGGCGGCACCGAAGCCGATCTCGCGATCGGCGCGCAGGTGTGGGTGCAGTTCGTCAGCGTGGCGTTCACCGTGCTCTGGTGCGCCGTGGTGACCGCGGTGGTGATGCTGATCGTCAAGCTCGTCGTCGGTCTGCGCGTGACCGAGGACGAGGAGCGCGAAGGTCTGGACATCGTCTCGCACGGCGAATCGGCCTACGAGAAGTAAGGCACATCCGGCGTCCGCGCAGTCGCGCGGACGCCGGCAACGCAAGCGGGGCAGCGGGCGACGGCGGGGAAGGCCGGCGCCCGCTTTTTTGCGCACCTGTGTTTGTTCCCTCCGCGCCCATGGGGCTAGGATGCCGGCCACGATGACCGGCCTCTCTCCGCCATGACCGCGCCCGCCGCATTGCACGTCGCCGTGCTCGAGGACGAAGCGATGCTGCGCGAGCGCATCCTGCTGCCGGGGCTGCAGCGCTTCGGGTTCGACGCGGCGGGATTCGAGACCATCGCCGCCCTGCGTGCGCATCTGGAGACGCAGCCGGTCGATCTGGTGGTGCTGGACGTCGGCCTGCCCGACGGCGACGGTTTCAGCCTGGCGCGCGCGCTGCGCGAGACGCGACCGCAGCTGGGCGTGGTGATGCTGACCAGCCGCGCCGACACCGGCGATCGCGTGCGCGGTCTCGCCGAAGGCGCCGATGCGTACCTGACCAAGCCGGTCGAGATCGACCTGCTCGCGGCCACGCTGCACAGTCTCGCCCGGCGCATCGGCACCACCCCCGCACCCGCGCGCGATCAGGAGCGCGGTTGGCGGATGAGTGCCGACGGCTGGTGCCTGATGTCGCCGTCCGGCGGCTCGGCGGCCCTGACGCAGAGCGAGCGACGGCTGTGCAGGCGCCTGTTCGATGCGCCGGGCGAGCTGGTGTCGCGCGAACAGCTGATCGAAGCGTTGACCGAACACGTGCACGACTTCGATGCGCACCGCATCGATTCGATGATCCACCGCCTGCGCAGCAAGGCCCAGGCGCGCTGCGGCGACGCGCTGCCGCTGACCGCAGTCCGCGGTCGCGGCTACATGCTCACGCTGCAGGACTGAGCGGCAGCGCGATCCGGAAGGTGGTGCCCGCGCCGGGCGCGCTGGTCACATCGATCCTGCCACCGGCCTTGGTCACCAGCTCGTGGACCACCGCCAGGCCCAGGCCGGTGCCGCTGTCGGCAGGCTTGGTGCTGAAGAACGGCTCGAACACGCGCGCGGCCACTGCCGCCGGCATGCCTGCGCCGTCGTCGCGCAGCGCGATCACGACGTCGCCGCGCTCGCTGCGCGCATCGATCGCGAACGTGCCGTTGCCGGGAATCGCATCGCGTGCATTGGATGCCAGGTTGAGCAGCATCAGTTCGAACTGGCTGCGGTCGAACAGGATCGGCAGCGGCGCGTCCTCGCGCGTGCAGGTCAGCACGATGTGCGCGTCCAGCAACTGGCGCAGCATCGGCTGCAGCGTCTCGATCGCTTCACCCGCGTCGAAGACCTCCGCCTGCGCATCGTCGCGGCGGCTGAAGCGCAGCAGGCGACGGCTGATCGCCATGCCGCGCCGCGCGGACGCTTCCACCGACTCCAGGCTGTTCTCCAGCTGCGAGGCGCGCTGCGCATCGCTGCCGCCGTCGTCTTCGTGGCGTTCGGCCGAGAAGCCGGCGATAACCGAGAAGATGTTGTTGAAGTCATGCGCCATGCCGCTGGCCATGCGCTCGGTGATTTCCTTCTTCTGCGCATGGATCAGTTGCGCGTGCGTGCGCTCGCGTTCGCGAATCTCCTGCTCAAGCGCTTCGCCGCGTGCGTTCGATTCGCGCAAGCTTTCGCGCAGCGCCTCCGTCGTGCGGTCGGTGAGAATCGCAACCAGGAAGTAGCTGAAGAGCGTCGAGGGCACGTTGTAGAACGCCCGCGCCGGTGTGTCGGCGAACAGCACCATCGCATCGCGCACCGACCCCAGGGCCACCACCGCGAGCAGCGCGCCGAACACGATCCACAGTGAGCGTCGCCCAAGAACGAGACCACTGAGGATCAGCAGCAGCATCTGCGCGAGCTGGTCGGGCAGCTGGCGTTCGAAGCCGTTCGCGAATGCGTTGACGAACAGCATCGTCAGCAGCATCCCGAGCATCGCGCGCACCGCGGGCCGGAACCGGCCACGCCGGATCATCCACACGCCGATGCCGGCGAGCGCGGCGATCGCGAGGCTGAAGGACAGCGAGACGATCAGGGCGACCGGTAGCGGACCCTGGGTCAGTGTCGACCACGTCACCACCAGTCCGAAGACCACCATCGCCGGCACGGTGACGGCGAGAAACAGCAGCAGCACCTGGATGACGCGCGCATTGCGGCGGTCGACGACGTCGTCGATCGGCACGCGGTCGAGCCACCTGAGAACGGAATTGGGCATGGCGTTCGCGCTGCTGCGCCACGCGGGCGATGGTGAGTTGACGGTGATCTTCCGGCGAGAAAACGCGGGTGACAAGGGGGCCGCGGCGCTCGTACGTTCGCTCTCGGGGACGCCCTACCCGATCGGGATGACAGGGCCAAGACAGACACGGACGCCGGACGTGGCGGGCACATGCCCGTCGCACGACCGCGTGCGCCTTCACGAAACGCCTGCCGGAGACACCGAAATGAACCGCATCTACCGCACCCTCTGGAACGCCGCGCTCGGCCGCATGGTCGTGGCCTCCGAACTGGCGCGTGCGCCCAGTGGTCGCCGGCGCGTCGCGCTGCTCGCCAGCGTCGCGCTGGCCCTGCCGATGACCGCGATGGCCCAGGCGACCGCGGTCGGTCTGCAGACGTTCGAGGCGCCCGCGGCGGTCGATGCGACCGACGTGGCGCGTTACTTCCAGGCCAGCGGCAGCGCCGACAGCGATGCCGGCGCCTATGTCGAGGGCGACAACGCGCTCGCGGCCGGCGAAGCGGCCTCGGCGATCGGCAACGGCGCCACGGCGCTCGGCGGCGGCGCGGTCGCCGTCGCCGACGATGCGACCGCGGTCGGCAAGGACAGCTTGGCGACCGGCAACTCGGCCACGGCGGTCGGCGGCATGCTGCGCCTGGATTACAGCGACATCGGCAGCTTCGGCGTCGTGCTCGACCAGCAGACGTCGGCGAGCGGTCTGGCCGCCACCGCGCTGGGCGCGGGCGCGCAGGCCAACGGCGATTTCAATACCGCGATCGGCGCGCAGACCGAGACCAGCGGCAAGTCGGCGGTCGCGATCGGCGGCATCGCCGACGTGCTCGAAGACCAGCTGGGCGAAGGTTTCGCGGGCTCGGATCTGCAGAACACCCGTGCATCGGGTCGTCTGTCGACCGCGATCGGAGGCGGCGCGCAAGCACTCGAATACGCGTCGACGGCGATCGGCGCACTGGCCAATGCGAGCGGCATCCGCTCGATCGCGATCGGCTATGTGACCCAGGCGAATGGCTACGACGCAACGGCGGTCGGCGATCGCGCGGATGCGGCATACGACTGGGCCACGGCGATCGGCGCTGGCGCGCGCGCCATGGCGGTGAGTGCGAATGCGCTGGGCAGCTTCTCCAGCGCGTGGGGTGAGAACTCGACCGCGGTCGGCTGGGGCGCGTTCGCATCCGGCGTCAACGCAACCGGCCTGGGCAGCGGCTCGTGGGCGGCAGGCCGCAACAGCATCGCGATCGGCAAGGCGACGGTTTGGAACGGCTATTTCTGGGGTGAAGGCGATCCGATCCTCTACGTCGACAGCATCGCGATGGGCACCGACGCGAACGTCTACGGCTCGAACTCGATCGCGATGGGCACCAACGCCCTAGTCGGTCGCGAGGGTGACGACGGTCTCTGGGGCCCGGTCGACAACAGCGTGGCGCTGGGCGCCAATTCGTTCGCCGATCGCGACAACACGATTTCCGTCGGCAGCGCAGGCGCCGAGCGCCAGATCACCCATGTCGCCGCCGGCACCGAAGATACCGATGCGGTGAACCTGGCGCAGCTCAAGGCCGCGGCTGGCGCATCCACGCGGTACTTCCAGGCTTCCGGCAGCGCCGACAGCGATGCCGGTGCCTATGTCGAAGGAGACGAGGCAGTGGCCGCGGGCGAGGCCGCCGCAGCGATCGGCGATGGCACCGTCGCACTCGGCGGCGGTGCCGTCGCGGTCGCCAACGAAGCGACCGCGATCGGCAAGGACAGCCTGTCGACCGGCAATTCGGCCACGGCCGTCGGCGGCATGCTGCGCTTGGACTACAGCGAGATCGGCAGCTACGGCGTGGTGCTCGACCAGCAGACCGTGGCGACCGGTCTGGCCTCGACGGCGCTCGGCGCAGGCGCGCAGGCCAACGGCGACTTCAATACCGCGATCGGCGCGCAGACCGAGACCAGCGGCAAGTCGGCGGTCGCGATCGGCGGCATCGTCGACGTGCTCGAAGACCAGATCGGCGAAGGCTTCGCGGGTTCCGACCTGCAGAACACCCGTGCATCGGGTCGTCTGTCGACGGCGATCGGTGGGGGCGCGCAGGCCCTCGAATATGCATCGACGGCGATCGGCGCGCTGGCCAATGCCAGCGGCATCCGTTCGATCGCGATCGGATACGTGACCCAGGCGAATGGCTACGACGCGACGGCGGTCGGTGATCGCGCGGATGCGGCATACGACTGGGCCACGGCGATCGGCGCTGGCGCGCGCGCCATGGCGGTGAGTGCGAACGCGCTGGGCAGCTTCTCCAGCGCGTGGGGTGAGAACTCGACCGCGGTCGGCTGGGGCGCGTTCGCATCCGGCATCAACGCAACCGGCCTGGGCAGCGGCTCGTGGGCGGCAGGCCGCAACAGCATCGCGATCGGCAAGGCGACGGTTTGGAACGGCTATTTCTGGGGTGAAGGCGACCCGATCCTCTATGTCGACAGCATCGCAATGGGTACCGACGCGGAAGTGCATGGGTCACGCTCGGTGGCGATCGGTCCGAACGCGTTCGTCGGCATCCAGGAAGACAGCGGCTTGTGGGCGCCGATCGATGGCAGCGTGGCACTGGGTGCGGGCTCGCTGGCAGATCGCGCGAACACGATCTCCGTCGGCCGCGCCGGCGCGGAGCGCCAGATCACCAATGTCGCCGCCGGTACGCAGGACACCGATGCGGTGAACCTCGCGCAGGTCCGCTCGATGACCTCGGGCCTGGGCGAGCTCGCCGAGAACGCAGTCGTCTACGACGACGCCGAGAAGGCATCCCTGCGCCTGGCTGGTGCGGACGGCACGCGGATCGGCAACCTCGCCGACGGTGCGGTATCGGCGTCGAGCACCGACGCGATCAATGGCCGCCAGCTGCATGCCGGCCTGCAGAGCGCAGCCGACGCACTGGGTGGCGGCGCCACGGTGACGGCGATCGGCACGCTCAGCGCGCCGTCCTATGCGATCCAGGGCAGCGGCTACGTCGGCATCGCCGCGACCTTCGCTGCACTCGACACCCAGATCACCCGCCTCAACCAGCGCGTGGACCGGGTCGAAACGGTCGTCGAACAGGGTGGCGCCAACGATCGCGTCGCGGTCGGCGGCGATGCGCCGGCGACGGTCGGTGTCGACACCAATGCCGTCGCGGTCGGCGCGGGCGCGGCGGCCAATGGCGACAACGGTGTCGCGCTCGGCGGCAATGCCTATGCACATGGCCCCAACGACACTGCGATCGGTGGCAATGCCCGGGTGAATGCCGATGGCAGCACGGCGGTCGGCGCCAACGCCAGCATCTCGGCCAACGCCACCAATGCGGTCGCCGTCGGCGAGAGCGCGTCGGTCACCGCGGCCTCGGGTACGGCGATCGGCCAGGGCGCGAGCGTCACCGCGCAGGGTGCGGTCGCGCTCGGCCAAGGTGCGGTGGCGGACCGGGCGAACACGGTGTCGGTGGGCAACGCCACGCAACAGCGCCAGATCACGAACGTCGCCGCCGGCACGCAGACGACCGACGCCGCCAACGTCGGCCAGGTGCGCGCGGGCGTGACCGAGGCCAAGGCCTATGCCGACACCACCGCCACGCAGGCGGTCGCGACGTCCAAGGCCTACACCGATCAGCGCCTCGCCAGCTGGGGCGACCAGTTCGAGGTCTACCGCGGCGATGTGGAACGTCGTTTCAGCGATACCGAGCGCCGCATCGACAAGCAGGGCGCGATGAGCGCCGCGATGTTGAACATGGCCACGAACGCGGCCGGCACCCAGAGTCCGCGCGGCCGCGTGGCGGTGGGCGCCGGTTTCCAGAGCGGCGAGCAGGCGTTGTCGATCGGCTACGCGAAGAAGGTCGGCGAACGCGCGTCCTTCAGCCTGGGCGGTGCGTTCAGCGGCGACGAGAAATCGGCCGGCATCGGCTTCGGTATCGATCTGTGACATCCCACGGCGGCGTTCCGCGCCGCCGTCGCTTTTCCGAATCGCCCACACGGGCATCCTTCCTTCGACGGAGACATGTTCCATGCGTATCCAGACCACCCTCGGCGCCGCCATTGCAGCCATCCTGCTGACCGGCGGCGCGCAGGCCGCCACGCCGCGCCTCGACCGGACCTTGACCCGCGACACTGCGACCGAATCGCAGGGCGTTGCAGCCGGCGGCCAGCGGTTCGTCGTCAAGACCACCGCGGCCGCGGCCTCGGGCCGCACACAGCTGGGCAATGCGCTGTCGTCGACCGTGCGTCGCGCCGGCCTGTCCACCGCCGTCGCGGCGACGGCGACCTCTGCCGCGCGTCCCGCCGCTACCGCGCGCGTGCTGCGCAGCATGGCCGCGCCCGGCTGGCACGTCGTGCAGGCCTCGCGTGCGATGACCGAATCGGAGCGCGCGAGCTTCATCCGCGAACTGTCGGCCGAACCGGGCGTCGTGTCGGTCGATGTCGACCGCATGTATCAGCGCGCCGATGTCGCGCAGTCCCCCGTCATGGCACCGGCGTTCACGCCGAACGATCCCGAATACGGCCGCCTGCAGTGGAATTTCACCGATCCGACCGGCGGCGTGCGTGCCGAGCAGGCCTGGAACATCTCGACCGGCGAAGGCGTGGTCGTCGCGGTGATCGACACCGGCATCGTGCAGAACCATCCGGACCTCGGCGTCAACGTGCTGCCCGGCTACGACATGATCACCGACAAGCGCGTCTCGCGTCGCGACAGCGACGGCCGTGCACCGGGCGGCTGGGATCTCGGCGACTGGATGGAAGCAAACTACTGCGCGGCGCTGGGTTCGCCCGGCAACGCGCCGCGCGCCAGCTCCTGGCACGGCAGCCACGTCGCCGGCACGATCGCCCAGCAGACCAACAACGGCGCCGGCCTCGCCGGTCTGGCACACAACGCCAAGGTCGTGCCGGTGCGCGTGCTCGGCTCTTGCGGCGGCTTCGGCAGTGACATCGCCGACGGCATGATGTGGGCCGCCGGCCTGCCCGTCGACGGCATGCCCGCCAACCCGAACCCGGCCGAAGTGCTCAACATGAGCCTGGGCAGCAGCGGCCCGCAGAGCTGCCCGGCGATCTACCAGGACGCGATCAACCAGATCAATGCCCAGGGCGCGATCATCGTCGTCGCGGCCGGCAATTCCAATGCCAATGCGGCCAGCTACACCATGAGCTCGTGCACCGGCGTCATCTCTGTCGGCGCGACCGGTGTCACCGGCGCCAAGGCCAGCTATTCCAGCTACGGCACCCGTGTCGACCTCTCGGCACCCGGCGGCGGCGGCGCAATTGACGGCGATCCGAAGGGCTACATCTTCCAGGTGGTCAATGCGGGCACGACCAGCCCGACCACCAGCTGGGTGCTCGGTGGCTACACCGGCACGTCGATGGCATCCCCGCACGTGGCCGCAGCCGTGGCAATGGTGCAGAGCGTGGTCGACACGCCGCTCAACTGGAGCGAAATGCGCGACCTGCTGCGCCGCACGGCGCGTCCGTTCCCGGTTGCCATTCCGACCAGCACGCCGATGGGCGCTGGCATCATCGACGCAGCGCAACTGCTGCACCGTGCGACGCAGCCGCCGTGCACGACCGACTGCGCGCCGCTGGAAACGCCGCTGGCCAACAAGGTCGAACTGCGCGGTCTGGCCAGCGGTGCCGAGGACGGCCTGTACACCTTCGAGGCGCAGGCCGGCACCGTGCTGACCTTCATGACCTTCGGTGGGTCGGGCGATGTCTCGATGCACGTCGCACGCGGCCGCATTCCGACCGCGACCGATCGTGATGCGTTCTCGACGCGCGCAAAGAGCAACACCGAGACCGTGCGCATCACCGCGCCGGTCGCCGGCAAGTACTACATCCGACTGACCGGGACCTACGCCGGCCTGACGCTGGTCGCACGCCAGTAAGCCGGAGATGCCACCCGCGTCGGTCCGCCGACGCGGGTGGCGATCGCCCACGCCCATGCCCAGGCCGCCGGACATCCGATTCGACTGGCTGACGGTCCTGCCGTACTGGGGGCCGACGGACGATGGCTGCGAAACGCTCGAAGTCGCACTCTCCGACTTCATCCACCGCAGCGGCATGACCGGTACGGACTGGCAGTTCGCCTTCGTGTCCTGGGCCAGTGCACGGCTGATCCGGACCGGCGAGTGGTACGAGATCGCGACACGCGACACACGCGGCGGCATCGAGGTGCTGCGCATCGTGCGGGATCCCGGCCTTGCTCGTGTCCGCGAACCGGTGGAACCCCGACACCCGACTGACGCTGCAGACCGTCGCGAGGCGCAACGCGCGCGCGATGCGACACGACCGATGCAATCACCGACACGCCCACCCGCGAACTACGACTGGCTGCTGACCTGGACCGACTGGTCCGCGCGCGAGGATCACCGGCTCGAAGCGGTGTTCGAGCTGGCGACATTCCTGCAGCGCAGCCAGGCCGTGCACGGGTCCTGGTCACTCGATTTCCTGTCCTGGAAATGCGAACGCCTGGTCAGCGACGGCTGCTGGTACGAAGCACGCATGGAACACCGGCAGGACCGCATCGACGTGCGCGTGGTGCTCGATCGCTGACTGCGCGGCTTGCGCCGATGCGCGCGAGCGGGTGCAATGCGGACATGCGCATTCCCCTCGTTCTGCTGGCCGCGCTGCTGCTGTCGGCCTGTGCCCACCAGTCGCCCCGCAATCCGCTCGCCACCTGGGTGCCGTCGAGCAATCACGATGCACGTCGACCGGTGCTGGTGGTGCTGCACTACACCGAGCAGGAGTCGGTGCAGCGCAGTCTCGATACGCTGCGCACTGCCAACAGCGGCGGTCGCGTGAGTTCGCATTATCTGATTGGCCAGGATGGCACGCGCTACCAGCTGGTCTCCGACCTCGACCGCGCCTGGCATGCCGGCGCCGGCAGCTGGGGCGCGGTGAGCGACGTGAACTCCGCTTCGATCGGCATCGAACTCGACAACAACGGCCGCGTGCCCTTCACCGAACCGCTGGTCGAGAGCCTGCTGGTGCTGCTGGGCGATCTGAAGACGCGCTGGCGCATTCCGCCCGAAAACTTCATCGCCCACTCGGACCTCGCGCCTGGCCGCAAGGTCGATCCCGGCGTGCATTTTCCGTGGAAGCGTCTCGCGCAGCATGGCTATGGCGTCTGGCCGCGCGACGACACGCCGCCGGCGCCGCCGGGCTTCGACGTGGTGCAGGCGCTGCGCGTCGTGGGCTATCCGGTCGACGATCTCGATGCGACGGCGCGGGCGTTCCGCTTGCGGTTCCGCGCGCTGGCCGATGGGCCGCTGGATGCGGAGGATCAGCGGATCCTCTATGCGCTGGTGCAGGGGTGGACGATTCCGGCGGATGCAGCCGTGCAGCCGTAGCTTTGCAGTTGCAGTTGCAGTTGCTTCGCTCTTCCCAAATCTCGATGACGCAGTAGCGACTGCAGACCCGTAGGGCGCCGCACAGGACGTGCGGCGTTTTCCGACCGAGGCAGGATGCCGAGTCGGAAAATCCCTGTGCACACGAAGCCGCGGGCTGTGGACGTGTCGGGGAGACGTTTTTCTTTGGTTCCGTTTCTTTTGGCGTCAACCAAAAGAAATGAACTCGGCCGCGTCAGCGGACGAAAGCGTTTGATCTACGCCTGTGCATTTGCCTCCAGCGGGAGAAGCAACGTCAAACGCTTCCACTCGCCTTGCGGCGAGCGGGTTCATTTCTTTTGCTGGCCCAAAAGAAACGGAACCAAAGAAAAGGGCCAGCCCCGATTACAGCGTCATGGCGCGTTGTTCGTTCCGGGATTTTCCGACTCGGCATCTTGCCTCGGTCGGAAAACGCCGCACATCCATGTGCGGCGCCCTCCGGGTACGTAGGTTTGAAGCGCCGTCAGGAAAAATCACCGCAACGGCAACGGCAACGGCAACGGCAACGGCGAAGGCAAGTCAAAAAGCAAAGCGAAGCCAAAAACGCAACAGGCCCGCCGAAGCGGGCCTGTCGGTAACGCGTTGAAGCGAACGCTTACTGCTTGAGCGAATCGATCGCCGCATTGAGCGCCTGGCTCGGCCGCATCGCATCAATAACCTTCGCCAGATCCGGATGGTAGTAACCCCCGATCTCGACCGGCTTGCCCTGCGCGCCGTTGAGTTCGGACAGGATCGCCACTTCGCCGTCCGTCAGCGCCTTCGCCACCGGTGCGAACGTCGCCTTCAGGTCGGCGTCGTCATTCTGGTCGGCCAGCGCCTGCGCCCAGTACTGGGCGAGGTAGAAGTGGCTGCCGCGGTTGTCGAGTTCGCCGACCTTGCGCGCCGGCGAGCGGTTCTCGTCGAGGATGCGGCCATTGGCCACGTCGAGCGCGGCGGCCAGCACTTTGGCCTTCGGGTTGTCGTAGGCGTTGCCGAGATGCTCGAGCGACGCGGCCAGCGCGAGGAACTCGCCGAGCGAATCCCAGCGCAGGTAGTTCTCTTCGACGAACTGCTGCACGTGCTTCGGCGCCGAGCCACCCGCGCCGGTTTCGAACAGGCCGCCACCGGCCATCAGTGGCACGATCGACAGCATCTTCGCGCTGGTGCCCAGTTCCATGATCGGGAACAGGTCGGTCAGGTAGTCGCGCAGCACGTTGCCGGTGACCGAGATCGTGTCTTCGCCCTTGCGGATGCGATCGAGCGAGAACGTCGTCGCCTCGACCGGCGGCAACACGCGCAGGTCGAGACCGGCGGTGTCGTGATCCTTGAGGTACGTCTCGACCTTGGCGATCACCTGCGCGTCGTGCGCGCGGCGCTTGTCGAGCCAGAACACGGCCGGCGTCTCGGACAGGCGCGCGCGGTTCACGGCGAGCTTCACCCAGTCCTGGATCGGCGCGTCCTTGGTCTGGCACATGCGCCAGATGTCGCCGCTCTCGACCGCGTGTTCGAACACCACGTTGCCGTCGCCGTCGGTGACGCGCACGGTGCCGTCGCCGGGGATCTGGAACGTCTTGTCGTGGCTGCCGTATTCCTCGGCCTTCTGCGCCATCAGGCCGACATTGGGCACCGAGCCCATCGTCGTCGGGTCGAGCGCGCCGTGCGTCTTGCAGTCGTCGATGACCGCCTGGAACACGTCGGCATAGCAGCGGTCCGGAATCACGGCCTTGGCATCCTGCAGCTTGCCTTCGGCGTTCCACATGCCGCCGGAGTCGCGGATCATCGCCGGCATCGAGGCGTCGACGATGACGTCGCTCGGCACGTGCAGGTTGGTGATGCCCTTGTCGGAATTGACCATCGCAAGCTTCGGGCGTGTCGCGTAGAGCGCATCGATGTCGGCGCGGATCGCGTCCTGCTGGTCCTGCGGCAGCGACGTGATGCGCGCGTACAGGTCACCGATGCCGTTGTTGGCATCGAAGCCGACCTGGGCCAGTGCGTCGGCGTACTTGGTCAGCACGTCGCGATAGAACGCCTGCACGACGATGCCGAACATGATCGGGTCGGAGACCTTCATCATCGTCGCCTTGAGGTGCAGCGAGAACAGCACGTCCTGCGCCTTCGCGTCTTCGATCTGCGCTTCGATGAAGCTGGCGAGCGCCTTGCGCGACATCACCGCGGCGTCGACGATCTCGCCGGCCTGCACCTTCACCGCATCCTTGAGCACCGTCGTCGCGCCGTCGCTGCCGACGAGTTCGATCTTCAGCGCGCCGGCCTTCTCCAGCGTCGCGGAGCGTTCGCTGCCGTAGAAATCACCTTCGCGCATGTGCGCGACGTGCGACTTCGAATCGCCGGCCCACTTGCCCATGCGGTGCGGATGCTTGCGCGCGAACGCCTTCACCGACTTCGGTGCGCGGCGGTCCGAGTTGCCTTCGCGCAGCACCGGATTCACCGCGCTGCCCTTGGTGCGGTCGAAGCGCGCCTTGATGTCGGTCTCTTCGTCGGTTTTCGGCGTGTCCGGGTAATCCGGCAGCGCGTAGCCCAGGCCCTGCAGTTCCTTGATCGCAGCTTTCAGCTGTGGCACCGAGGCGCTGATGTTCGGCAGCTTGATGATGTTGGCTTCGGGCGTGGTCGCCAGCTGGCCGAGTTCGGCGAGGTGATCGCCGATCTTCTGGTCGTCGGTCAGCACGTCCGGGAACTGCGCCAGGATACGGCCGGCCAGCGAGATGTCGCGTGTTTCGACCGCGATGCCCGCCGGTTTGGTGAACGCCTCGACGATCGGCAGCAGCGACTGCGTCGCCAGGTACGGGGCTTCGTCGGTGAGCGTGTAGAGGATCTTCGGCGTATCGGACATGCGGGCGTGTCTCGTCTGGAAACGGGGGGAATTGCGTGGCCGGCGCGCGTCGCGGCATCCAGTGGCCGCGCGTGCCGGCGCGTCCGCGGATCGGCCGTCGACGGCCGCTGCGTGCGGACGACACAGCCCCTCGATTGTCGCGCGTTTGCGCAGGTCGCGGAAGGCACGCGCCTGCGCGGAGACATACGGGACAGCATGGTGCGCATGTCACGCACCACGAAAAAACGCGGCCGGAGCCGCGTTCGTGTTCGAAGCCGTGCGCGCTGCGGTTTACTTCACCGAGAACTCGCGCGTCTCCACCACCGTGCCGTCGAGCGAGATCTCCAACTTATAGGTGCCGACCGGCCAGCCTTCGGGATGGTGGATGTCGAAGGCGATGACCTGCGGGCCGGCGGCGACATCCGCCTCGGTGTTGCGGACCAGCTGGCCTTCGCCGAACGTCCAGCGCGCGGCGAGCTTGGCCGCGCTTTCGCCCTCGGTGCCGACCGACGCGTAGATGGTGTCGGTGGTCGCGAACTCCGACGCCGGCGTCGACACGCGGTTCTGGTCGTCGACGGCGTTGCCCAGTTCGACGCTGGTGACCGTGGCCGGTGCAGGCGGTGTCGGCGCCGGCGGCGGTTCGGGCGCGGTGGGTGCCGGCGGCGGCGCCGTGGTGGGCGCATCGCGATTGCAGCCGGCGAGCAGCAGCACGCCACCGAGTGCGGCAGCCAGGGTCAGGACGACGGATCGGGTCATGGAAACTCCTGGAATCGGGAATCGGTCACGCGGCAGGCAGCTGCAGCACCTGGCCGGCATGGAGGGCATCGGGATCGTCGAGCACGTCGCGGTTGGCGTCGAACAGCTCGCGCCAGCGGTCCCGCGCACCGAGTTCGGATTCGGCGATTCCGGACAGGCTGTCACCCTTGCGCACGACGTACGTGCGCATCGGGTGGGGGTCGGGAATGCGGGAAGGCGTCATGGCCGGGCGTGCGTGGAGGCGACGGCGCAGGCTCCCATGCGCCGCGTTAAGAATCCATCGCGCGGGGCGGGCAATCGCCTACTGCCGTTCGTCGCGCAGGCGCGCGGGCATGGCGTGCCCGGGCGTTGCCCGCCACGGATTGATGTCCAGCCCGCCGCGCCGCGTGTAGCGCGCTTCGACCGACAGCGCCTGCGCACCGCAGCGCGCCAGCAGATCGACGAACACGCGCTCGACGCATTGTTCGTGGAACTCGGCATGATCGCGGAACGACACCAGATACCGCAGCAGCGCGGCGCGATCGATGCGCGGCCCGCGATAGGCGATGTGCAGGCTGGCCCAGTCGGGCTGACCGGTGACCGGGCAGTTCGACTTCAGCAGCGCCGAGGTCAGCTGCTCTTCGACGATCTCGCCGGCATCGGCCGCGAGCAGCGACGCGTCCGGCGGACCGTAGCGGGCGATCTCGACCTCCAGCGCGTCGATCGATGCGCCGTCGTGCGCGATGTC
This sequence comes from Luteimonas flava, assembly GCF_036584485.1. Lineage (NCBI taxonomy): Bacteria > Pseudomonadati > Pseudomonadota > Gammaproteobacteria > Lysobacterales > Lysobacteraceae > Luteimonas > Luteimonas flava. The sequence continues at coordinate 42,160 of NZ_JAZHBM010000002.1, forward strand.
GGCCATCGCGGGCAACCCGAACACGACGTCGACGCGCGCACCGGCGGACTGCGACAGATCCTCGATGACACGCGCAAGCACGGCATCGGCCGTGTCGAAGCGCGTGTGATTGAGCGAGTTGAGATAGAGCTTCAGCGACTTCGACTCGACCAGATGCGGCGAATCGCCCGGCACGGTGATCGTCGCCGTCGCCACGACCGGCTTGCCGCGCGTGTCCAGCCAGCTCAGCTCGTAGGCATGCCAGCGGTCGTGACCGACGAAGGGCAGCGCCGCGCCGATGCCGATTTCCGCGCGACCGAGCGTGCGCGCGATCGGGAACAGCAGGCCGGGATCGTAATGACGCGGATAGGCGACCTCGCGGCCGAGCGGAATGGGCGGCGCGGCCGCGATGGGGGTTCGGGGGGACATGCGGGGATTTTAGCGCCGGGGGGATGACGGGCGCTGCGTGGGGGGCGTACGTCAGGGCGTCAGAAGGTCAGGCCGTTAGCCAGTCCGCGTCGGATGCGTCAGCCCTCGATCCGTCGCCCCGGCGGCTTTCAACAGACGCATGTCTGGTCACGCCGGGGCCCAGCGACTTGCGCTCACGCTCGAAAACGCCTCAACCCTCTCCCGCATCCAGATAATCCAGGCTCACCTGCAGCATCGCCCGCAGCCCGAGATCCAGCGCGGATTCGTCGAGATCGAACTGCGGCGAATGGTTGCTCGGCGCGGTCGCCGGGTCCTTGCCTGCCGCCGTCGCGCCGACGAAGAAGAACATCGCCGGGACTTCCTTGGCGTAGTACGCGAAATCCTCGGCGCCCATGTTGAGTGGGGTTTCGACGACATTCTCCGCGCCGGCCACGGCCTGCAGGCTCGGCAGCAGGCGCGCGGTCAGGGCGGGGTCGTTGACGGTGACGGGGTTGCCGGTGGCGTCGGGCACCTGCGCTTCGACGGTCGCGCCATGCGCGGCGGCGACGTGTTCGGCGACGTTCTTCAGGTCGGCGAAGATATCGCGGCGCACGTCTTCGTCGAAGGTGCGGATCGTGCCGACCAGCTCGACGCTGTCCGGAATGATGTTGTAGCGGATGCCGCCCTTGATCGCGCCGAAGCTGACGACCGCCGGCAACGTGGAGATGTTGGTGCGACGGCTGACGATGGTCTGCGCGGTGCCGATCAGGTCGGCCGCGGCGACGATCGGATCGATGCCGCCCCACGGCCGCGAGCCGTGCGTCTGCCGGCCGATGACCTTGATGTTGAAGCGGTCCGAGGCGGCCATCAGCGGGCCACCGCGCACGCCGAGCTGGCCGGCCTGCAGCGTCGAGAACACATGCAGCCCGAAGATCGCGTCGGGCTTGAAGTCGCGGAAGATGCCTTCGGCCAGCATCATCGACGCGCCGCCGTCTTCGTCGTCGGGCGGGCCCTCCTCGGCGGGCTGGAACACGAACAGCACTTCGCCGGCCAGCTGCTCGCGCATGCCGACCAGCGCTTCGGCCACGCCCATCAGGATCGCGACATGCGCATCGTGACCGCAGGCGTGCATGACGCCGGTGGGTTCGCCGCGATAGGTCGTGGTCGCGGTGGAGGCGAACGCCAGGCCGGTCTGTTCGGTCACCGGCAACGCGTCCATGTCCGCGCGCAGTGCGATCTTCGGGCCGGGGCGGCCGCCCTTGAGCACGGCGGTCACGCCGGTGTGCGCGATGCCGGTCTTGGGTTCGAGGCCGAGGCTGCGCAGATGCTCCGCGACCAGCGCCGCGGTACGCGTCTCGCGGTTGCCGAGCTCGGGATGCTGGTGGATGTCGCGCCGCCAGTCGACGAGTTTGGCCTGCAGCGCAGTCGCCGCACTGGCGACTTCGGGACGTTGCGCGTCCTGCGCGTGCGACAGAACAGGCAGGGCGGCGCAGGCGCACAGCAGCGCGGTGGCGAGACGATGCATCGGCGGATCCTCGGCGGGTGACCGGTCGATGCTAGTGGATCAGCGGGCCCGCAGGCGCAATGCAGACAGCGCGCTCGCGCGCGCTTTCCTGATCAGGACTCGATCGATCGCGACGTGCGCGGTCAGCGCCCGCACTGCCAGGCGCCGAAACGCTGGCTGCCGCCGGCCGGCTCGCCCAGCGGGCTGATCGTGTCGGCGTTGAGACCGGGCGCCTCGTTGCGGGCGAGGGTTTCCAGTTCCTCGCGCACGCGCAGCTGGTTGCGTTCGACGAACGCGATGCTGTGCTTGACCGAAACTTCCACCTCGCCGCGCTTCTGGCAGTCGGCAGGCGCCGCACTCGTCACACGCACCGCGCTCGCGCCGGGCGCCATGTGCACCCAGGTGCAGCCGACGGCGGACAGGGACAGCAGCATCACGGTCAGGGACTTGCGCATTCGGAATGCTCCGGGGATGGATGGGTTAGGACGCGATGCCCGCCATTGTGGCGGGCATCGGCTGAGCGGGCGATCACCGCCCGCGGAACCTGTTCAAGTCTGCTGCGCGCACCAGCCGGCAAGCGCAGCAGGACGTTGGACGGGTGTCAGCGCGCGACCGGCTTGCCGTCCGCATCGAGCACCTGCACCTCGCCCAGGTCGAGCGCGCGGATCGGCGCCTCGATCTGCTTGAGATCGCCGACGACGATCCAGGTCAGTGCCTTGGGATCGATCGTCGTCGCCACGCCGCTGAGGTCGGCCACGGTCATCGATTCGATCTCGGCCTTGCGCTGGAACACGTAGTCGTCCGGACGGCCGAAGCGCACGTTGCCGCCGATCGTCGACATCACCGACCACGCGGTCTCGTAGGCGCCGGGCAGGCTCAGCGTGTTGATCGCCTGGGCGCGTGCGAGTTCGGCTGCGGTCGCCGGACGGTCGCCATCGGCGAAATCGGTCAGCTCGCGCTGGATCTCGGCCATCGCCTCGGCGGTCTTGTCGATCTGCACCGGCGCAGACGCCATCCACGGACGCTGGCCCAGCGTGCCGCTGGCCGAGCTGCGCGCGCCGTAGGACCAGTGCTTGTCCTCGCGCAGATTCATGTTGAGGCGCGCAGTGAAATCGCCGCCGATCACGGTGTTGGCCATGTCGAAACGGGTCGACGACGCATCGTTGGTCGGCGGAATCACCTGCGCGGCGAAAATGTTCGCCTGCACCGCGCCGGGCTGGTCGATCAGGAACACGCGCGGGGCGGTCGGACGTGCGACCTCGGCGACTTCGATGGCCGCCGGCGCCGGGCCGGTGCCGCGCCAGTCGCCGAAATGCCGCTCCAGCATCGGCACGATCTCGTCCAGCGTGGTGTCGCCGACGACGATCAGCGTCGCGCCTTCCGGACGCACCCAGTCGCGGTGGAACGCGACCAGCTCGTCGCGCGTGAGCTTCGCGATCGCATCTTCGGTGCCGCTGCCGGTGAACGGAATCGCATACGGATGACCGGCGCCGTAGACCAGCGGCGGCAGCACGCGCATCGCCACGCTCGACGGGCGCGCCTTCTCCTGCGCGATGCCGGCGATCCACGTGGCCTTGATGCGGTCGATTTCCTTCTGGTCGAAGTTCGGGCGACGCAGCATGTCGGCGAACAGCGCCAGCGACGGGTCGAGATTTTCCTTCAGCGCCGAGACGTAGGCATTGCTGCCGTCGAGCGACGCGCCCGCGCCGAGGCTCGCACCCAGCGCTTCGACGCGGTCGGCGAAGTCGAGCGCGCCCAGACCGCCGGCGCCTTCGTCGAGCACGTTCATCGTGAAGCTCGCGGTGCCCGGTGTGCGGCCCAGGTCGGCGGTGTACCCGCCCTTGAACTCGTAGCTCAGCTGCACGACCGGAATCTCCGGACGGCGCGCGAGGATCACCTGCGTGCCGTTGGACAGCGTGGCGCGCTCCTGCGCCGGGAACTTGAGTTCCGGGAACGACGCGGTCTTCGGCACGCCGGTGCTGCGGTCGACGGTGCTGCGCGTGGTCGTGTACTTGGCATCGGGCGCCGGCGGGGTGAACGGCGCAGGCGTGACCGCGGGTTCTTCGGCCAGCGGCGTGCGTGCGCCCGGCACGACGGTGATGGTGTGGCTGCCGACATCGAGCCACTTGGCGCCGGCCGCCTTGACGTCCTCGGCAGTGGTCGCGGCGACGTTCGCGAGCGAGTCGCGGAAGCAACCCGGATCGCCCTCGTAGACGGTGCATTCGGCCAGCGCGTCGGCCTTGCCGCCGAAGCCGCCGATGCGCTCGATGCCGCGCACGAAGCCGGCGCGGAAGCCGGTCTTGGCGCGCTCGAGTTCCTCGGCGCTCGGGCCTTCGCTGATCAGGCGCTCGAGTTCCTCGTCGATCGCCGCTTCGACGGTCGCCGGGTCCACGCCCTGCTTCACGGTCGCCATCACGACGAAGTTCGAGCCCAGCTGCGAACCGTAGGCACCGGCGCTGATGTTGTCGACCAGGCGGTCGTCGTGCAGCAGGCGGCGGTCGAGGCGCGACGCCTTCGCGCCGCCGAGAATGCTGCCGAGCACCTGCAGGTGATCGATCTCGGTGGTGCCCAGTTCGGCCACGTTCCACGCGCGGTAGATGCGCACCTGCGGCACCTGGTCTTCCATCGTCTCGCGGGTGTCGGCGCTGCGCTTGGCCACGTCGACGGCGGGCTGCGCCATCGTCGGGCCGGCCGGAATGTCGCCGAAGTACTGCGCCACCTTGCGGCGCGCGGTGGCCACGTCGATGTCGCCGGCCAGCACCAGCACCGCATTGTTCGGGCCGTACCAGGTGCGGAACCACTGCTTGACGTCGTCGAGCGAGGCCGCGTTGAGGTCGTTCATCGAGCCGATGACGCCGTGGTGATACGGATGGCCCTTGGGGTACAGCGCGCGGGTCAGCTTGTCCCAGACCTGGCCGTAGGGCTGGTTCTCGCCCTGGCGTTTCTCGTTCTGCACCACGCCGCGCTGCTCGTCGAGCGCCGCCTGGTCGACCGCGCCGAGCAGATGGCCCATGCGGTCGGATTCCATCCACAGCGCCATGTCGAGTGCGGTGGTCGGCACGTTCTGGAAGTAGTTCGTGCGGTCGGTGTTGGTGGTGCCGTTCTGGTCGGTCACGCCGACCTGCTTGAAGGGATCGAAGAACTCGCCGTCGTGGTTCTCGCTGGCCTGGAACATCAGATGCTCGAACAGGTGCGCAAAGCCGCTGCGGCCGGCGGGTTCGTCCTTGCTGCCCACGTGGTACCAGATGTTGACCGCGACGATCGGCGCCTTGCGATCGGTGTGCACCACCACGCGCAGGCCGTTGGGCAGGGTGAAGGTCTCGTACGGAATGTCGACGCCGGCGGCCTGGGCGGGCGGTGCGGCCAGCGCCATCGGCGCCGCGGCGATGCCGGACAGGGCGAGGCCGGTGGCCAGCGCGAGCAGGGCCGCGCGCGGGCGGGTCGGAGCGGTACGGAGACGGTCGACGGACATGCCGGTCCTTGGAATCTGGCGGAGTTGGACCCGCATCGTAGCCAGCGGCGGTGCCTTCGGCACGGGCCGCAGGTCATGGTGGGGCCTCTGCTCGCGGTCGAGGCGATCGTCGCAGCGGATCGAAGCCCTCCCCCGCGCTGCGGGGGAGGGTTGGGTGGGGGCGAACGGCCAGGCTGACGGGTGTCCGGATTCCAGGCATCTGCAACGCGTGCGATCCGTTCCTGCCGTGATCCGGGCGTTCGCCCCCATCCCGGCCTGTCCGGCCCGGCGCAGCGCGCCGGTCGTTCGATCGACTCGCGCGGCGGTGCCGCGCAAGCGAGTCGCTCTCACCCCCCGCTCGCGGGGGAAGGCGCAGATTGCGGACCCGCCTCGATCTGGCCGCACGCCAGTGCGCTGCGCGGCCTTGCCCGTCTGATCCTCACGACGCGCCCGCTAGCATCGAAGCCCGGTTTCCCCAAGGCACAGCCATGACCCATTGGACCCTCGTCACCGGCGCCAACCGCGGCCTCGGCCTCGAATTCGTCCGCCAGCTGCTGGCCGACGGCGCCCGCGTCGTCGCGACCTGCCGGCATCCCGGCAAGGCCACCGCGCTTAATAATCTCGCCGCCGAACACCCCGGCCATCTGAAGGTGCTGCCGCTGGACGTCGGCGATGCCCGCTCGCGCGACGAGCTGGTGCGCGAATGGCCGCTGGCCGCGGGCGACGACGCGCGCATCGGCGTGCTGATCAACAACGCCGGCGTACTGCACAGCGGCGAGCGCTTTGGCACGCTGACCGCCGACACGCTCGACGACAGCCTGCGCACCAACGTCACCGGCCCGCTGCTGCTGACCCAGGCGCTGGCGCCGCTGCTCGTCGACGGCGCGCGCGTCGCCAACCTGTCCTCGCAACTCGGTTCGATCGCCAACACCGCGCGCTTCGGCACGCCGAGCTATGCGATCAGCAAGGCCGCGCAGAACATGGCGACCGTGCAGCTGGCGCACGCGCTGCGCGAGCGCGGCATCGTCGTCGTCGCCCTGCATCCGGGCTGGGTGCAGACCGACATGGGCGGCGCCCAGGCCAGCGAAGTGCCGGAAGATTCGGTCGCCGGCCTGCGCAAGGTCATCGACGGCCTGGGCCCCGACGACAGCGGCCGCTTCCTCGACTGGACCGGCGCGACGCTGCCCTGGTGACCGACAATGGCCGGCCCGCAGCCCGGTCCGGCCCATGTTCGACGTCATCCTGCACACGCCCGAGATTCCGCCCAATACGGGCAACGTGATCCGCCTGTGTGCCAACACCGGTGCGCGGCTGCATCTGGTGCGGCCGCTGGGCTTCGACCTCGACGACCGCAACCTGCGCCGCGCCGGGCTCGACTACCACGAGTACGCGACGCTGCAGGTACACGACGATCTCGATGCGGCGCTCGCCGCGATCCAGCCCGCACGCCTGTTCGCCTTGAGCACGCGCAACAGCGTCCGCTTCGATGCCCCCGCATTCGCGCCGGGCGACGCCTTCCTGTTCGGTAGCGAAACCCGCGGCCTTCCCGACGACGTGCTGGCCCGTGTGCCCGACGGCCAGCGCCTGCGCCTGCCGATGCAGCCGGGCAACCGCAGCCTCAACCTGTCGAACGCGGTCGCGGTGGTGGTGTTCGAGGCCTGGCGCCAGCACGGGTACGCCGGCGGTCAATAACACGCCAGCGGCGTACGCCCGGCACAACCGGCCCGGCATCGACGGCAGGCCGGACGCGGGGAAGTTGGAAACGGTTGCACCGCGACCTGAACACCACGCCAAAAGTTCCTGTACTTGGGAGTTCAATATTCAGCGCCGGTTGCACGCGCAGGTCGAGAATGCGCCATACCGGCCCGGGTGGCCGTGCTTCCCCTCCCCTCGAAGCGCATCCCCTCCCTGTCACCCGGGCCGGCATTTCTTCAAGGCAGCACCCATAAGAGCCGGGCTCCACGCAGGGTCCGGCCGGAGAGAGAACCCCGAATGAAGCGCCTCCTTCCGATCGCAGCGCTCGCCGCTGCGCTCCCCTTCGCCGCCACTGCCGCCGAAGGTCTGTCCTACAACTACGTCGAAGGCGGCTACTCGGCCAGCAAATCCGACATCGCCCCGGTCAACCGTGACGTCGATTCCGACGGCTGGTCGATCCGCGGTTCCGCCGCGTTCCTTCCGAATTTCCACGCCTTCGGCGACTACACCCGCGAGAGCGTCGACAACAGCCCGCTCGACCGTGACCAGTGGCGTCTGGGCGTCGGCTACAACCACGAAGTGACGCCGCGCACCGACCTGCTGACCCGCGTGGCCTACCAGAAGCTCGACTTCGGCCGCGGCATCAACGCCGACGGCTATTCGGTCGAAGTCGGCGCGCGCACCGCGCTGCTGCCGGCGCTGGAAGGCTACGCACTGGCCGGCTACGAGGATCTCGACAGCGGCTTCGACAGCGAGTTCTACGGCCGCCTCGGCGCGCAGTGGAAGTTCAACCCGAACTTCGGCGTCGCCGGCGACATCAAGCTGATCAAGGGTGGCGACACCCAGTGGTTCGTGGGTCCGCGTCTGACCTGGTAAGCGCCACACCGCTCCCCCGCGGTTTCCGGTCCCCAGCGCTTCCCCGGCGCCTCTCTCTCTCCCGGAAATCGCCAGAACCCGGCCAGTGATGGTCGGGTTCTTTTTTTGGGCGATGCCATGACTGACAGCGCGTCGGATGGCCCACGAACGCCCGTTTGCCGTCATCCCGGCGGCTTTCAACAGACGCATGTCTGGTCAGGCCGGGATCCAGAGACTTGAAGTGTTCGCAGCGGCAGTTGCAGGGGCGAGATTGCAACCGAGACGAACCGCTGCGTCTGGTCTTGGTGCGAATCCGCGTTGTGTACGCAAAGTCGCTGGATTCCGGCCTGGCCAGACATTCGTCTGTTGAAAGCCGCGGAGACGACGATCGGGTTAGTGCGCCGCGTCCTGGATTCCGCCTGGGTTTCAGAGGCAGGAAAAGCACGTTCTGCGCTGCCCTCACCCCACCATCCGCGTTGCGGATGGTCCCCCCTCTCCCAGAGGGAGAGGGACTTAGGTCGGGCCTTCGGCCCGAGCTTCTTATTCGAACTCGGGCTTCTGCTCGCGCGCCATCAATCGCGTCAGACCTTCGGCCGGCGTCATCTCGCCGTGCAGCACGGCGCGGACGTGGCTGGAGATCGGCAGTTCGATGCCGTGACGCTCGGCCAGACGCATGACTTCATCGGCGGTCTGTACCGACTCGACCACCTGGCCGATCGCGCGGACCGCGTCTTCGAGCTTCTCGCCGCGGCCCAGCGCCAGACCCAGCCGGCGGTTGCGCGACAGGTCGCCGGAACAGGTCAGCACCAGATCGCCGAGACCGGCGAGGCCCATCAGGGTTTCCGCACGACCGCCGATCGCCTGGTTGAGGCGCAGCATTTCGTTGAGGCCGCGGGTGATCAGGCCGGTGCGGGCGTTGAGGCCCAGCTCCATGCCGTCGGCCGCGCCGGTGGCCACCGCCAGCACGTTCTTCATCGCGCCGCCGAGTTCGGCGCCGCGCATGTCGGTGCCGGTGTAGGCGCGGAACGTCGGGCCGTGCAGCACGTCGGCGACGGTCTGGGCGAAGTCGGCGTCGTCCGACTGCACGGTGATCGCGGTCGGCAGGCCGGACGCGACTTCCTTGGCAAACGACGGGCCGGTGACGACGGCCAGCGGCACGTCCTCACCCACGAGCGCGCCCGCGACTTCATGCAGGAAGCGACCCGACCCGGGTTCGAAGCCCTTCGTCGCCCACGACACGCCGACACCCGCCGGGCGCAGCGGCGCCAGCAGTTCCAGCGTTTCGGCGAACGCATGCGACGGCACGACGACCAGGATCAGGCCGACGCCGTCGAGGGCATGGGCCAGATCGGTGGTCGCGCGCAGGTTGTCCGGCAGCGGGATCCCCGGCAGGTAGCGCGGGTTCTCGTGGCGCTGGTCGATCGCCTCGATCTGCGCCGCGTTACGGCCCCACAGCGTGGTGGGGTGCCCGTTGCGTGCGATCAGCGAGGCGAGCGCGGTGCCCCAGGAGCCCGCGCCCAGCACCGCGACCGCGGTCTTGCGATCGGTCACGCTCAGGCGTTGCCGATCTGGTCGGTCGTGGGCTGCTCGTTGCCCTGCGCGCCGCGCTGGCGCAGACCTTCGGCGTAGAGCGCATCGAAGTTGATCGGCTGCAGCAGGAACGGCGGGAACCCACCGGCCTGGATCAGATCGCCGATCAGCTGGCGGGCATACGGATAGAGCACGTTCGGGCACTGGGTGCCGAGCAGCGCGTCGAGGGTGTTGCCGTCGAAACCGGCCAGACCGAACACGCCGGCCTGCTTCACTTCGGCGACGTACACGGTGTTGGCGTTGTCTTCGCCGGTCGTGCAGGTCAGGGTGATCGCCAGCACGACTTCGAACGCGTTGTCGCCGACGCGCTGCACGCTCTGGTTGAGATTCATGTTGAGCTGCGGCTGGGCCTGCTCGTTGAAGATCGCCGGCGACTTGGGCGACTCGAACGAGACGTCCTTGACGTAGATCTTCTCGACGCTGAACTGCGCGCCCGTCGGCTGCGCCGGGGCTGCGCCATTGGCGCCGTTGGTGGCCTGTTCTTCGGACATGTAAATCGACTCCGGCAAAAATGTTGGGTGAGACGGATTGCCGATTATGGCATTCCGTCGAGGCGGTACCGCTGCGCTCAGCCGCGGCCCTTGGCCAGCGGCAGATCGGCCTGCAGCCAGCCGCCGATGCCGCCGTCGAGCACGTAGACGTTCTCGAAGGCGGCTTTCTTCAGGCGCTTGGCGGCATCGCTCGCCGTGCTGCCGGTCTTGCAGACCAGCACCACCGGCAGGGCCTTGGCAGGCGCAAGCTGCTTGCTCTCGGGATCGAACTGGCTCATCTGCACGTTCTTCGAGCCCGGGATGTGGCCCTTGCCGAAGTCGGCGGCGGGGCGCAGGTCGACGACCAGGGCGTTGTCGCGGTTGACCAGCACGGTCAGTTCGGCCGGGCGCAGCACCTTGAAGCCGCGGAACAGCCGCGAGATCTCGTTGAAGACGATCGCCACCGTCAATGCGGCGAGGATCAGCGACAGCATCTGGTTGCGGCCCAGGAAGGCCAGAAGTTCTTCGAAATTCACGGACGGATCGCGGTATGGCAGCGGGCGGCGATTGTCGCACACCACCATGACCGCCCGGCGGCGGGCGGCCGATGGCGGCCGGGCGGGGTCATTCGCCGGCCCACAGATCCGGCAGGCCGTCGACGATCCACCAGGTGCCGGCGGCGGCATCCCAGCGCCAGCGCTCGGTGTAGCGCACGGTGCGCTCGGCCATCGTGTGGCGGTTGACGACGCCGATCTGGATCTCGCGGAGCGCTTCTTCCTTGGTCGCCGTGGCGCTGGTCTCGCGGTAGCCGGTGACCTGCACCTGCTCGTAGCGGGCGAAATCGAGTTCGCTGGCCGGATGCGCGGTGCGGTACTCCGGGTCGACCAGCTGCCAGGCGGTCTTCATGTCGTTCCAGCGGACCGCGCCGGTCCAGGCGTACTGCGCGCGCTCGAGCGCGGTGCCCTGCTTGCCGGCGCTGGCGCAACCGGGCAATAGCGCCAGCAGCGCGAGCAGCGCCGCGACGACCGACACGCGGTACAGGGACGAACGGGCGTAAGTCGCGCGCATGGCAGGGTCTCGAATCGTGAGGCCGCCATCGTAGCCGCCGCGGCCGGCGCACGGGCGGCTGCCGGTATCCTCTTGGCGATGGATGTCGACACTTCTGTCCGGGCCGCCCCGGTCAATATCGCCGCCGCGTTGCCGCGGCTCGCCAACGCAGCGCCCGATCGCATCGCGATGCGCTGCCCCGGCCCCGATGGCCGCTACGCCGATGCACACGCCCTGACCTACGGCGCGCTCGATGCGCGCAGCGACGCGATCGCCGCCGGACTCGCCGCGCGCGGCGTCGTCCGCGGCACGCGCACGGTGCTGATGGTGCGGCCCACGCCCGAGTTCTTCCTGCTGATGTTCGCCCTGTTCAAGGCCGGCGCGGTGCCGGTGCTGGTCGATCCGGGCATCGACAGGCGCGCGCTGAAGCAGTGCCTGGACGAAGCCGGCGCCGAGGCTTTCATCGGCATTCCGCTGGCGCAGTTCGCACGAGCCTTGCTGGGCTGGGCGAAATCGGCGCGCGTACGCATCACCACCGGGCGCTGGGCGGTGCTCAGTGACGCGACGCTGGCGGATGTCGAACGCGCCGGCGCGGGCGCCGGTCCGCAACTCGCCGCGACGGCCGGCGACGACGTCGCCGCGATCCTCTTCACCAGCGGCTCGACCGGCGTGCCGAAGGGCGTGGTCTACCGGCATCGCCATTTCGCCGCGCAGATCGACATGCTGCGCGATGCGTTCGGCATCGGCGCCGGCGGGATCGACCTGCCGACGTTCCCGCCGTTCGCGCTCTTCGATCCCGCGCTCGGCCTGACCTCGATCATTCCGGACATGGATCCGACCCGGCCGGCCAAGGCCGACCCGCGCAAGCTGCATGCGGCGATCGAACGCTTCGGCGTCGACCAGCTGTTCGGCTCCCCCGCTTTGATGGGCGTGCTCGCGAAGTACGGCAAACCGCTGGCGACATTGCGCCGCGTGACCTCGGCCGGTGCGCCAGTGCCGCCGGACACGGTCGCGAAGATTCTCGAACTGCTGCCGGACGACGCGCGCTTCTGGACGCCCTATGGCGCAACCGAATGCCTGCCGGTCGCCGTCGTCGAAGGCCGCGAACTGCTGGCGCTGCGCACGCGCACCGAACACGGCGCCGGCACCTGCGTCGGCCGACCGGTACCGCCGAACGAAGTGCGCATCATCCGGGTCGACGACGACGCGATTCCCACGTGGTCCGACGCGCTGTGCGTGCCCGGCGCCCAGGTCGGCGAGATCACCGTCGCCGGACCGAGCGCCACCGACACCTACTTCAACCGCGACGCGCAGACGCGACTGGCGAAGATCACCGAAACATTGCCCGACGGCAGCACGCGCATCGTCCATCGCATGGGAGACCTCGGCTACTTCGATGCCGAAGGCCGGCTGTGGTTCTGCGGCCGCAAGGGCCACCGCGTGGTGACCGCGACCGGCACGCTGTGCACCGAACAGGTCGAACCGGTGTTCAACGTGCACGCCGAGGTGAAGCGCACCGCGCTGGTCGGCGTCGGTCCGAAGGGCGCGCAGACGCCGGTGCTGTGCGTGGAACTGGAGGCCGGTGTCGCGAAGACGGAACAGGCGCGCATCGCCGACGCACTGCGCCACATCGGCGAAGGCTTCGTCCACACCGGGCGCATCGCGCGCGTGCTGTTCCATCCCGGTTTCCCGGTCGACATCCGCCACAACGCCAAGATCGGCCGCGAGACCCTGGCCGCATGGGCGGCGACACGTGTCGGCTGACACCGCGCCGGCGCATTACCGGCTCGACGATCTCCGCATCGATGTCGCGCGGCAACGCGTGGTCCGCGATGACGGCCAGGTGCTGGAGGTGGCCGGCCTCAGCTTCCGGCTGCTGCATGTGCTGCTGGGGCAGGGCACACGCGTGGTCGGCTTCGACGAACTGATCGAGCGCGTGTGGGCGCCCGCGCACGTGGGCGAGGAAACCGTCACCCAGCGCGTGCGGCTGCTGCGCCAGGCGCTGGGCGACGACGGCCGGCAGCCGCGCTATCTGCGTTCGGTGCGCGGGCAGGGCTATCAATTGTGCAGCGAACCGCGGGTCGAAGCGCCGGCGACGCCGGCGGCCGTCGAGATCAAACGGCGACCGCGTGCCCTGCACATCGCTGTGCTGCTGATAGTGCCGGTGCTCGGCGCGCTGCTCTGGTGGTTGTGGCCGCGATCGGAAACGCCGGTCGTCTCGCCGTTACTGGAACGTGCGGCGTACTACGCCGCCATCGGCCAGCCCGCGAACAACGAACGCGCCATCGCGCTGTACCGGCAACGCCTGCAGGAAGCACCGGACGACAGCACCGCGCAGCTCGGCCTGAGCCGCGCCTACAGCGCACGCCTGTGCCTCTACAGCGGCAATGCCGAGGATGCAGCGCAGGCGCTGGCGCTGGCAGACGCCGTAGTTGCGCGAGAGCCGGAATCCTCCGCTGCACACACCGCGCTCGCGTATGCACACGATTGCCGCGGCGAAGTCACCGCCGCGCTGGCCGGCTACACGCGCGCCGTGCAGCTGGATCCCGCGGCCGACGGCAGCCGTGCGTCGGCCGCGTACCTGCAGGCACGACAGGGCCACATCGCCGAGGCGCTGGCCGCGAACCTGGATGTGCGCGCACCGGAGCGCGTGCGTTTCCTGGAGTTGCAGATCGCGTCCAACCTCGACCTGCTCGACTACACCGCCGCAGCCGAAGCGCGGTACCGGCGCAGCTTCCAGCTGTATCCGGACAGCGTGTTCTCCAATCTCGCCTGGCCCACGTTCCTCTACGAACACGGCCGTCCGGACGAAGCGCAGGCCGCGTTGAATGAAGCGATCTCGCGCGGCACGGATCACGCCGGCCTGCATCTGCTGTCCACGGAACTCGCCCTGTTGCGCGGCGAACACATCGCGGCGGGTGAAGCTGTGCAGCAGGCGCGTGCGCGCAAACCCCACGCCAGCCTGCCCGAGACGATGGCGTGGCGCATCGGTGCAGTGCCGCCGCCCGACGTCGCCACACTGCGCGCACGCGCCGATGCATTGCGCGCCGGACTCGCCAGCGGCTCCGATCCGTTCGACGGTGTCGAAGCCGCCCTGCTGCAGGTGCAGGCCGGCGACAACGCCGCCGCGTTCGGTGCACTCGATGCCGCGATCACCGCCGGCTTCCGCAATGCCGGCTACCTGCGTGTCTCGCCGCTGTTCGCGGATCTGCGCACCGCGCCGGCGTTCGACGCCGCCTTGCATCGCATCGACACGGCGCTCGCGGCCGAACGCGCCGCGGTGCAGGCGTCCGGCCGGCTGCCCAACGATGCGGTCACGGCATCGCGCTGAGCACGTAATCGGCGAACAGCTTTTGCGACTCGGCATGCATGCCGCGCTGGTTGTAGCGGGTGCGGGTGATCACCACGACCAGCTGCGATTCCGGCACCACGAACACGTAGTTGCCGCCGTTGCCGGACATCGCCCACGCGTGCACCTGCCGGTCGCCCGCCTTGAACGGGAAGCGCCACATCTGGTAGCCGTAGTCGGCATCGAACGGCGTCTGCGCGTGCACCTGCGCCATCGCCCGCACCCAGTCGGCCGACACGATCTGCCGGTCGTGCCAGCGACCGCCATCGACGATCAGCTGTCCGAATTTCGCCAGATCCCGGCTGCGGTATTCCGTGCCGCCACCGCCCATGCCGGTGCCGTCCGAGGAACGATGCCAGCTTGCGGATGCGATCCCCAGCGGGCGCTCGAGCACGTCGGCAGCGAAGCGTTCCAGCGACATACCACTCGCGCGCTCGACGATCGCGCCGAGCAGGAACGCGTTCGCCGTGCAGTAGGCGAACGCGCGGCCGTGGGGACTGTCAGCCGGACGCTTGGTCCAGGCGGGATAGCCGCGCTGCGGCAGATCGAGCGCGAACTGGATCCAGTCGGCACTGACGTACATCCGCTCTTCGTGCCCGGACGAGAACTCGTTGTTGTCGTCGCACTCCCACTGCGCGCTCATCGTCAGCAGGTCTTCGACCGTCGTGGCGGTCTTGAACGCGCCTGGATGCGCCGGCGTGCGGTCGGGAAAGAAGCCCAGGACCGGCGCATCGACACTGTCGATCAGCCCGCGGTCGATCGCCGCCCCGACCAGCAGCGCGGTCACGCTCTTGGTCAGCGAGCGGGTGTTGTGCAGGGTGTCGCGGTCGGCCCCGTTGAAATAGGCCTCGTGGATCAACGCGCCGCGGTGGACGATCAGCACGCTGGTGGTATCGGGCGCTTCGCCGCCGGCGATGGCGGCATCCAGCGCGGCGAGCCGGCCGGTGTTCCAGCCACGTGCACCTGCGTCGGCGACCGGCCAGTCGGTGCCGGGCGAGGGTGAAGCGGCCGCGAGCGGCGCGGCGGACAGGGCGAGCAACGCGGACAGGACGAGGCGGGACAAGGACTGCATGGACGGACTCCGGTCGAGGGAGCCGCACTGCACCCGAAGCCCGTCTGAAGTGCCTGATAGGCGAATGAAGAATTCTGAAGTGCAGGCGGATCAGCGACTTGCAGTCGTCGGCGCCATGGGCGCGTCGCCAAGCCCGGCGGGCGTCGCTATCGTGTGCGGCCCTGCAACGTGTGGAGTCGGCAATGCGGATCCTGGTCACCGGTGGCGGCGGCTTCCTCGGCCAGGCCCTGTGCCGCGGCCTCGTCGAACGCGGCCATGACGTCACCAGCTTCAATCGCGGCCACTACCCCGAGCTCGATGCGATCGGCGTGCGCCAGGTCCGCGGCGATCTGGCCGATGCGGACGCCGTGCGCGCTGCCGCGCAGGGCATGGACGCGATCTTCCACAACGCGGCCAAGGCCGGCGCCTGGGGCAGCTACGAGAGCTATCACCAGGCCAACGTCGTCGGCACGCAGAACGTGCTCGATGCCTGCCGCGCGCACGGCATCGGCCGGCTGGTCTACACCTCGACGCCGAGCGTGACCCACCGGGCGACGCATCCGGTCGAAGGCGGCACCGCGGAGACCGTGCCCTACGGCGAGGACTTCAAGGCGCCGTACGCGACGACCAAGAAGATCGCCGAGCAGGCGGTGCTCGCCGCGAACGGACCGGACCTCGCCACCGTTGCGCTGCGGCCGCGGCTGATCTGGGGACCCGGTGACCAGCAGCTGCTGCCGCGACTGGTCGAACGCGCGCGGGCCGGGCGCCTGCGTTTCGTCGGTGATGGCGAGAACCGCATCGACACCACATACATCGACAACGCCGCGCAGGCGCACTTCGATGCGTTCGACCATCTGGCGCCGGGCGCGACATGCGCGGGTCGCGCCTACTTCATCAGCAACGGCGAACCGACGACGGTGCGCGAGATCGTCAACGCGCTGCTCGCCGCCGCCGGTGCGCCGCAGGTGACGAAGACGCTGCCGTTCGGCGCGGCGTATGCGATCGGCGCGATCTGCGAATCGGTCTGGCCGCTGCTGCGTCTGCAGGGCGAACCGCCGATGACACGCTTCCTCGCCGAGCAGTTGAGCACGACACACTGGTACGACATGGCGCCGGCGACGCGTGACTTCGGCTACGTCCCGCGGGTCAGTCTTCACGAAGGACTCACCCGCCTGAAAGATTCGTGGACAGGTACCTGACCGTCACCTGATCGCGACTCCGGCGGGCATAGGGTGACCCCCGAACCGCTCACGGGAATCAGGAGACCACCCATGCTTCGTTATGCAGTCATTTTTCTTGTCGTCGCCATCATTGCCGGTGTCCTCGGCTTCACTGGTGTCGCCGGCGCCGCCACCAACATCGCCTGGATCCTGTTTGTCGTGTTCCTGATCCTGGCCGTGATCTCGATGCTGCGTGGCCGCGGACCGTAACGTCCCAGCCCGATACGTGATCTGAAACGCCCGCCTTCCGGCGGGCGTTTTCTTTTGGGCGCGCGCAGCCCGTCGCACCTGGCGATCTCCCGTGCGCATTGCGCGTGGCGCCACCGCATCGGCCGCTACAATGCGGCCATGGCCGGATTCCTTCCCTCTCCTTTCGCGGCGCTCAAGCCGATCGCCGGACGCGCGCTGGAAACCGCGCTCAACCAGGCGCTCGCACTCGATGCCGACACGCGCACCGCGCTCGCCGGACTCGACGGACAGCGCATCGCGCTGACCCTCGCCTCGCCGCCGATCGCGCTGGAACTGCGCGTCGACGGTGAGCGCCTGCGCGTCGGTCCGGTCGACGACGCCGTCGAACCCGATCTCGCGGTGCGCACGACGATTGCCGGCGTACTCTCGCAGCTGCCGTTCCTGCGCCGCGACGACGCGCCGCCGATCGGCAAGGTCCGCGTCTCGGGCGATGCCGAACTCGCGCGACGCCTGCAGAAGCTCGCAGGGCGCTTCGATCCCGACTGGCAGAAGCCGTTCGTCGCCGTCTTCGGCGAGGTGATCGGCGTGCAGGTCGCGAACGCATTCGCCAGTGCGCTGCAGCAGGCACAGGGCCTCGGCCGCACGTTGACCGAAAGCGCGGTGGAGTACGTGACCGAGGAATCGCGCGACGTGCTCGGCCGCGACGAGCTCGAAGCGTTCAATGACGACGTCGACGTGTTGCGCGACGACGTCGAGCGACTCGCGGCGCGCGTCTCGCGTCTGTCGCGCGGGCCGGCTGCATGAAGGGTCTGCTGCGCGCCTCGCGTATCGGCCGTGTGCTGCTGCGCTACCGTCTCGACGATCTGCTCAACGACACGCCGGCGGAGCGCTGGCTCAAGCTCGCGCGCCCGTTCGTGCCGCGCGCCTCGGCCGACATCGCGGTGCAGTCGCGCGGTGCGCGGCTGCGTCTGGCGCTGCAGGAGCTCGGACCGATCTTCGTCAAGTTCGGACAGATCCTGTCGACCCGCCGCGATCTGGTGCCGCCGGACATCGTCGACGATCTCGCCCTGCTGCAGGACCGCGTGCTGCCCTTCGACGGCGCGCAGGCGCAGGCGATCATCGAGCGCGAACTCGGCATGCCGATCGCGCAGGCTTACGAGGCCTTCGACACCACACCGCTGGCATCGGCGTCGATCGCCCAGGTGCACGCGGCGACGCTGCCGGCCGACGACCGCAATCCGCGTCGCGAAGTCGTGGTCAAGGTGCTGAGGCCGACGATCGAAAAACAGATCGCCGCCGACATCGCGCTGCTGAAGAACCTCGCCGCGCTGGTCGACCGCACGCATCCCAATGCCGACAAGATCCGTCCGCGCGAAGTCGTGGCCGAGATCGAGAACACCCTGGCCGCCGAACTCGACCTGCAGCGCGAAGGCGCGAACGCGTCGGTGCTGCGCCGGTTCTGGACCGGTTCGCAGGATCTCTACGTGCCGGCGCCGGTGTGGGAGCGCACCACGCAGCGCGTGCTCACGCTCGAACGTGTGCACGGCATTCCCAGCGACGACATCGCCGCCCTCGACGCCGCAGGCATCGACCGCAAGGCGCTCGCGGCCAAGGGTGTGCGCGTGTTCTACACGCAGGTGTTCCGCGACAACTTCTTCCACGCCGATGCGCACGCCGGCAACATCTGGGTCGATCCGGACCGCAAGACCAATCCGCGTTTCATCGCGCTGGATTTCGGGATCATGGGCCAGCTCTCGCGCGAGGATCAGTACTACCTCGCCGAGAACTTCATGGCGATCTTCCGCCAGGATTACCGGCGCATCGCCGAGCTGCACATCCAGGCCGGCTGGATGCCCGCCCACATCCGCATCGACGAACTCGAAGCCGCCGTGCGCTCGGTGTGCGAGCCCTATTTCACCCGGCCGCTGTCGGAAATCTCGCTCGGCGAAGTGCTCGGCAAACTGTTCCGCACCGCGCAGCGCTACCAGCTCACGTTGCAGCCGCAGCTGATCCTGCTGCAGAAGACGCTGTTGAGCATCGAGGGCATCGGTCGCCTGCTCGACCCGAAGCTCGACATCTGGGCGGTCGCGCGTCCGGTGCTCGAACGCATCCTCGTCGAGCGTTACAGCCCGCAGCGTCTGGGCCGCGAATTCCGCGACCGCCTGCCGGAACTGATCACCCAGGCGCCCGACATGCCGCGCCTGCTGCACGGCTGGCTCAAGCAGCAGGTCGAAGGCCGCCACGAACTGCGCATGCGCTCCGACGACCTCGCTGCGCTGACCGCGACGATGCAGGGCATGCAGAAACGCATGGTCGCCGCGATCCTCGGCGTCGGTCTGCTGATCGTCGCCGCGGTGCTGTACGCGCTGGAAGCGGGCGGTCCGAGTTTCGTCGGCCTGCCGGTGGCGACGTGGGTCGCCGGTGTCGGCGGGCTGTGGGCGCTGCTCGCGGCATGGCCCCGACGGTCGCCGGTGCATCTGCGGGACTGAGTTCGTCGGCGCAGTGAACTGACTGCTCTCAAGCCCTCCCCCGCAGGCGGGGGAGGGTTGGGTGGGGGCGAAGGTTCCGAGCGCGTCGAAATGATTCGAGCGGCCTGCTGATCTATGGCTCGATTCCGATATCGCCGACTCTGACCGATTGCCCCTCCCAACCCTCCCCCGTAAATGGGGGGGAGGACTCGAGCGCAGCGCATCAGTCGTTGTGTCGCGCCCGACATTCCGCCGCACGCGCACCGAGCCACTCCCGCTCGCGCGGATTGCGCGCCAGGCAGGCCGCGCGTTCGAACGCATCCGCCGCATCCGCATGCCGCCCGAGTTTCGCCAGCAGATCGCCGCGCACGCCCGGCAGCAGGTGGTAATCGGCCAGCGTGGCGTCGCCGGCCAAGGCATCGACCAGTGGCAACGCGGCCGCAGGCCCGGCCGCCATGCCGATCGCGACCGCGCGGTTGAGCGCGACCACCGGCGAGCCCGTCAGCGCGAGCAGCTGTCCATACAGCGCCGCGATGCGCGCCCAGTCGGTGCCGTCCGCGGTCGGCGCCAGCGCATGGCAGGCGGCGATCGCGGCCTGCAGTTCGTAGCCGCCGGGCGACGCGGTCCCGCGCGCGGTCTGCGCCTGCGCCAGTGCCGCGAGCCCCGCATCGATCGAGCCGCGATCCCAGCGCGTGCGGTCCTGGTCGGGCAACAGCACCGGATGCCCGTCGGCGTCTGTGCGTGCATCGAGCCGCGAGGCCTGCAGCGCCATCAACGCGGCGAGCGCGTGCACCTCGGCCTCGCGCGGCATCAGCGCCGCCAGCACCCGTGTCAGCCGCAGCGCTTCTGCGCACAGATCGGGGCGCGCCCAGTCGTCGCCGCTGCTCGCCGCATGGCCTTCGTTGAACACCAGATACAGCACGTGCAGCACCGCCGACAGCCGCGCCGGGAGGTCCGCGCGCTGCGGCACTTCGAACGGCGTGCCGGCGTTCGCGATGGTCTTCTTGGCGCGCACGATGCGCTGCGCGATCGTCGCCTCGGGCACCAGAAACGCGCGTGCGATCTCGTCGGTGGTCAGGCCGCCGATCAGGCGCAGCGTCAGCGCGACCTGCGATTCGACGGTCAGCGCCGGATGGCAGGCGACGAACATCAGCCGCAACACGTCGTCGCCGATGACGTCGTCGAGCGCGTCCTGCGCGCGCGCGTCCGATTCGCGCTGCGCCTGCTCGATCTCGCGGGCGAGTTCGGCGTGGTGCGCGTCGAGGCGCTGGCCGCGACGCAGGCGGTCGATGCCGCGGTTACGCGCGGTGGTCATCAGCCACGCGCCCGGATTGTCGGGCAGGCCGTCGCGCGGCCAGCGTTCGAGCGCGGCGACCAGTGCGTCCTGCGCCAGCTCCTCGGCGAGATCGAGATCGCGCACCACGCGCATCAGGCCGCCGATGATCTTCGGCACCTCCTCGCGCCAGAGCGTTTCGATCGTGCGGTGCAGGGTGGCCGTGTCCATGGGCGGCGATGACAGCACTGCGCGCGCAACGGGGCAAGCCGCACTGCGGCGCACGGTGCGCCGGACATGGACGGTGGTCGGCGGCGGCGTGCACGTTCGCGCGCTCATTCCGTCGGGAACGCGGCCATGTCCATGTGCATGACCTCCCACAGATGGTCGTCGGGATCGGCGAAGCCGTGCTGGTACATGAAGCCGTGATCGACCGGTTCGGCCGTTACCGTGCCGCCTGCGGCGCGCGCCTTGGCGACGATCGCGTCGACCGCGGCGCGGTCGGGCTGCGACAGCGCGATGATCGCGCCGACGTGGCCCGGTGGCGGCAGCGGCAGTTTGGTGAAGCTCTGGAAGAACGGCTTGACCAGCAGCATGACGAAGCTGTCGTCGCCGATGATCATCGCGGTCGCGTTCTCGTCCGTGAACTGCGGATTGAACCGGAAACCGAGCGCGGTGAAGAAACGCACGCTGCGGTCGAGGTCTTCGACCGGGAGATTCACGTAGATCTGGGGACGGGTCATGGCGGTGCTCCTGTGATGTGGACGACGTGGAGATTCAGCAGCCCTGCTTGGAGCGCATCACCATCCAGCCGGTGCCGAAACGGTCGACGACCATGCCGAAGCGGTGCGCGAAGAAGGTCTCGCCCATCGGCGCACGCACCTCGCCGCCGTCCGACAGCGCGGCGAAGATGCGCTCGGCCTCCGCGTCGCTGTCCACGCCCAGATTGACGAATGCATGCGGCGCGGCCGGCAATGGCGTGCCCGGCGGCACGTCGGACGCCATCAGGAACTGCGCACCGATGGGGAGATGGGCATACATGATCCGTTCGGGCGCGGCGGCGTCGCTGCCGGGGCAGGGCGGGGCGTCGCCATAGGGCATCAGCACCGGTTCGCTGCCCAGCAGCGCGGCGTAGGCCTTGAACGCGTCGGCGCAGGTGCCGTCGAAGTACAGGTAGGGATCGATACGCATCGCAGTGTCCTCGAAGGGCCGCCGGCTGGCGGTGTCGTTGGAACGACGTCCCGGCGCACCGGAAATCGACATCGCCGGACGGATTCGATGCACATCGCGCACACGGGGCGTTCCGGGCCCGCCCGTTAAGCTGCCCGGCCCCTTGAGCACCGAGGAGACGCCCGATGCGCCGCCCCCTGATGTTGCTGTTGCCGCTCGCCCTGGCCGCCTGTGGCGGCTCCACGCCGCCGGAAGGCGCCGCCACGGCGCCCAGCCAGGCCGCTGCCGACGCGATTCCCGATGCCGCGCCCGCCGATCATGCGAAGACGCTCGAGGCCTACCACTGGCGTCTGGTCGACGCGACCAGCAGCGGTGGCGCGCGCATCGACACCCTGCTCGATGGCGACGGCGAAGCGCTGCAGCTGGATTTCGCCGACGGCGGTCTGCGCGTGTCGAACGCCTGTAACCACATGGGCGCGAATGTCGCGCTCGACGACGACCGCCTGACGGTCGACCAGGTGATCTCCACGATGATGGCCTGCGCCGATGCGCAGCTGACCGCGCGCGAGCGCGAGATCGGCCAGCGCCTGCCCGGCGCGCATCGCCTCGCGCTGACCGGCGGCGAGCCGCCGCGGCTGACGCTGCAGCTCGAGAATGGCGACGTGCTCGTGTTCGAGGGCGTGCCCACGCCGGCCACGCGCTACGGCGGTGAAGGCGAGACCGTGTTCCTGGAGATCGCGCCCGAGCGCGTCGCCTGCAGCCATCCGCTGATTCCCGAACAGCGCTGCCTGCAGACGCGCGAGGTGCAGTACGACGACGAAGGCGTGCGCTCGCCGGGCGATGCCGAATGGACACCGCTCTATCAGGACATCGAGGGCTTCACCTTCGAGGACGGCGTGCGCAACGTCGTGCGCGTGCAGCGCTTCGACGTGGTCAATCCGCCGGCCGATGCGCCATCGCAGGCGTACGTGCTGGACATGGTGGTGGAGTCGGAGAGCGTAGGGCGCTGACGCGGTGCGCCCGGCGCGTTGAATCATCTGCTGCGCGCGATGTCGGGATCACGCGATCTGCGGCCCTCACCCCAACCCTCTCCCGGTGGGAGAGGGGCTCTTGAGTGCCGAGCGCGACCCGACCGGTCGCGTCCCGAGACCGTCAGGGCTTCGCAGCCTCCGGATGCAGCGCATAGCTGCCCCAGGTCGTGGTTTCGGCCAGCACATGGCCCTGCACCGCGCGCAGCACGTCGTTGGCGGTGAAGCGCTCGGGCACGTCGAGCGTGGCGACGTCGAGCGCGAACAGGCGGAAGAAATAGCGGTGCGTGCGTAGGTCGTTCGGCGGCGGATACGGGCCGTCGTAGCCGAACCAGTCGCCGGCCAGGTCTGGATCGCCGGCGAACCAGCCGGTGTAGTCGTTGAGGCCTTGGCGCGCGCCGTCCGGGCCCGGCGGATTGCGCTTGCCGCCCTTGGTCACGCCATCGCTGGCGCTGCCCTCGGCGATCGTGCGCAGATCGGCCGGCAGATCGACGACCGCCCAGTGCACGAAGGTGCCGCGCGGGTGTTCGACCGGAATCTCGACGCCGTCCTTGCCCGCCAGTGACGGATCGGTCGGCGCGTCGGGATCGAGGCACAGCAGCGCGAACGAACGCGTGCCCGCCGGCACGTCGTCCCAGGCGAGATGCGGGTTGCGGTTGCCGCCGAAGCCGTCGGGCGCGCCGACGGCGAACGTCGCCGCGATCGGCTGGCCCTGCTCGAAACTGTCGCTGTGGAGTCGCATGGTGTCTCCGCTCGGAAAGGATCAGTCCTGACGGTAGCCCAGGCGCACTGCAACCGGCGTCAGTGCGGCGAACGGGCCCGCCAGTGCATCTCGGTAGGCGAGCCAGCGCCCGGCCGGAATGCGGTCGGGACCCAGCAGTTCGCGCGGCGGCGTCGGGAACGCGGGCACGCCGAGGGCTTCGGCGAAGCGCGCGGCCAGACGTTCGAGATCCTCGCCCGGCGCATCGGTGCGCACGACGGTGTGCGGGAACAGGTCCTGCTCGATCACGTCGGCGATCTGCGACAGATGCGCGGCCAGCCACTGCGCGGCGCTGTCGACATCGGTGATGCGCAACGCCATCGGCGCGCCGTACGCGAACCACTCCAGCAGCATGTCGCGCGGATCGCGCAGCGCGAACAGCAGACGCGCCTGCGGCAGCTGCGGGCGCAGCGCCAGCAGCCAGGCGTTGTCCCAGAACGGAATCCAGTCGATGACCGCGCCGTTGGCGCCGATGCCACGCGCGGGCAGCTGCGACAGCCAGCCGGCGGCGACCTGTTCGGCGGTGAACACGCCCTCCGCCAGACGCGCCGGCACGTTGGTGTCCTGGAACGGATCCTGGACCGCGGTCGAGAAGCGGTCGGCGCGGAATTCGGGCAACGCGCGCTGCAGCACGTTCGCGATGCGATCGACCTGCGCGCCGGGCGCGCCGTAGAGGAACACCGCGGGTGCACGCGGGCCTTCGACGGTCGCGCGCTCGGGCCAGCTCGCCGGCGCGGCGGTGGGCACGGGCGGGTCACCGACCTGCGCCGTTTCCTCGACGTTGAGGCCGAGCCACGTCGCGATCGCGTCGGCCGGACGATCCGCCGCGTCCTGCGCCGTGCCGATCCAGCGGCGCAGCATCAGGCGCGCCTGCGGGCTGGCCGCCGGCAGCAGGCTTTCGACGAAGGTGACGGCCGCGGCGGGATCGCGATCCAGCAGGCGGTTGAACAGCAGCTGGTTGGCGTTGCCGTGGCCGGGCTGCAGCGCGGTGATCCTGCGCGCGGTCGCTTCCGATGCCTCGTGCGCGCCGGTGCCCGATTCCAGCGCGAGCTGCGCCTGCAGGGCCGGCAGATGATCGGGACGCGCCGCGTTCCAGCGCGCGATGATCGCGGTCGCCGCTTCGCTGCCGAACCCTTCCATTGCCAGACGCGCCACCCACAGGTGATCCAGCTCCGGTGATTTTTCGAGCGCGGCGTCGAGCGTGGCCTGCGTCTCTTCGGTGTTGCCGGTTGCTTCCCACAACAGCAGCAGGCCGTTGGTCGCGCGGTGCGAATCGGGATGCGCGGCGAACGCGGCCTGCAGCAACGGCTTGGCGCGATCGAAGCGCTTCGCCTGCAGCTCGAGCTCGCCGGCGAAGGCCTGCAGCGACGGCGTCGCGTGCGCGGGATCGGCCAGCAGCACGGCGAGTTCGTCGGCCGCTTCGGCCGGACGTCCCTGCTGCAGCACGATCTGCGCGAGCAGGCCGCGCAGCTGCACCTGACCGGTCTTCTCGATCAGGCGGCGGAACGATTGCTCGGCGAACGCGAAGTGGCCCTTGGCGAGATACGCGAAGCCGAGCGCACTGATCACCTGCAGATCGTCCGGCGCGCCCTTCGATGCCGCCGACAGCAGCGTCAGTGCGCGATCGTGGTCGTTGCGGCGCGAGGCCAGCACGCCTTCGAGCATCAGCGTCCACGGATGCTCGGGCGCGACGCGTGCGGCGAGTTTGGTCTGGCGCTCGGCTTCGTCGAGATCGTTGCGGCCGATCGCCATCTGCGCCTGCACCACGTACGCGCCGAACTGGTTCGGATCGAGCGCGACGGTCTGCGCGAGCGCGGCCTGCGCGCCGCCGAGGTCGCGCGTGTCGAGCAGCATGCCGGCGCGCAGGAAATGCAGTTCCGCGTCGTCGGGCATCTGCGCGATGGCGGCGTCGATCGTCGACAGCGCGGTCTCGCGATCACCGGTCGCACGGAACGCGAGCGCGGCGGCGCTCAGCGTGTCGGTGTCCTTGTGTCCCTCGGCCAGCGCCTGGCGGGCGAGCGTGGCGGCTTCTGCATTCGCGCCGCGGCGCAGGGCTTGGTAGATCTGTTGCGACATGCTGGATATCCGGGCGCGAAGCCGACCAAAGGCAAGGCCGGGCATTGTAGCGGGCGGGGTGGGGCGGGTTCGAAGCGCGGATCACAGGTGCCGGACGCAACGACGCGCGCGAGCAACCGCTGATGCGCACGGACACCGCACCCCGTCGCCCCAGCGCAGGCTGGGGCCCATCTTGATCTTCGTTCCAAGACTGGCCGGGACGACGCAACGGCGCCGTGCGCCCGACGGAGACGAAAAGACGACGCGCCCGAAGCCGAGTGCTCTGGACGAAGCGGCGTGATCACAACCCGCAAAGCGCGTAGCCCGCCCAACCGATACGCACAATTCAACCGCTCTGCGCACCCGCACCCGCATGCACCGCCGTCGCCAACCGTGTGCGCTCAGACGCGGTCCGCGCCGCGTCCGCGTGCACATCCAGACGCGCGGCGACCCAGCGTTCGGCGAAGCCATCGAGATGCCGGTCGAGCAGGAAGCCGCAATGCCCGCCCCAACGGCTGATCTCCAGCCGCGCATGCGCCGGCAGCGCGAGGGCGTGGAAGGCGTCGAGCGGAATCACCGGGTCGTCCGCCGCCATCAGGATATCGACCGGCACCTGTAGCGACGACAGTCGGTCGCCAGCGACCGAGTAACCGTCGAAGTAGTCGTCGAGCGTGCCGAACTCGGTATGCGTGCGCACCAGCCAGTCGGTGAGGTCGCGCAGGCCCAGGCTCAGTGTGGCGTCGTCGACGTCCAGATGATCGGGAAACAGGTCGCGCTTGCGCCGCAGTGAGGCCCGCCAGGTGCGCTCGAAGTGCCGCAAGTACAGCTGGTGGTGCGCGACCTCCATCTGCAGCATCGTGCGCGCCGGGTCGATGACCGGACAGACCGCGGCGATGCCAGCCAGTTGCAGACCGGCGGCCGGCGCGCGCAGCGCGAGCCGCAGCGCGAAGTTGCCGCCCAGCGAATAGCCGGCCGCGAGCATCGGCCGCGGATCGAAGCGCGCGGCGATGTCGACCGCCGCATGCACCACCTCGTCGATGCGGTTGGAGTGGAAGATCGCTTCGTTGAGGTGGTGGCTGTCGCCGTGGTCGCGGAAATTCAGCCGGAACACCGCATAGCCGAGCGCCAGCATCTGCGCCGCGGTCTGGCGCATGTAGCTCGATTCACTGCTGCCTTCCCAGCCGTGCAGCAGCAGCACGAGGCCGCGCGGCGCGCGGTCGGGCACCACGCTGTGCAGGCCGTGCAGGCGCACGCCTTCGCCGCCGTCGACGAGATGTTCGGTCGTCACCGCACCGGTCGCGGCGAGTGCCTGCGCGCCGCGTCGCCGCCGCCACTGGCTGCTGCCGAGCGCCGTCTGCAGATGCGGATTGCGCAGCCAGAAAGGCGGCGCGTACTCGCTGCCGCCCACGCGCATGCCCTCCGCGGCGAGGCCGCCCGCATCCGTCTCCGGCGACGGACGCAGCCGCTTCAATCGCGTGCGTCCAGCGCCGCGACGATGCGCTCGCGCGAGACCTCGGCCAGATGCCGGCGGCCTTCCGCATTGGCCGGCAGGATCGGTTCGAGAAACGCGACCTCGGCATCGCGCGCGGGCTCGCCGAGCAGACGGATGAAATTGGCGAAGAAGGATTCGCGCGGGCCGAAGGCGACGATGCGCTGCGCCGATGCGTGCCGCCCGTAACGCAGCGCCACCGGCTGCACCGCCACATTGGTCTCCACCGCCGCCAGGAAGATGCGCGCGTGGAACGGGCCGACCGCATCACCGCCGCGCGTGCGCCCTTCGGGAAACACCGCGACCGGCCGTCCTTCCCGCAGCCGCGTGACCATTTCCTCGAGCACGCCGCCCAGCGATTCGGTGCTGCCGCGCTGGTGGAAGATCGTCTCGCCGCGCGCGGCCAGCCAGCCCACCACCGGCCAGCCGGCGATCTCGCGCTTGGCCACGAAGCCGACCATGCGCTGGCTGTGCAGCGCGACGATGTCGACCCAGCTCACGTGATTGGCGACAAACAGCACCGCACCCGGCAACGGCGTGCCGCTGCGATGCAGGCGGAAACCGAAGATCCACATCAGTCCGCCCTGCCACCAGCGGATCATGCGGTGGTCGACGCGTTCGCCACTGCGCAGCCGGCGCCGGCCGATCGGCGGCAGCATCGACAGCAGCAGGATCGGCAGATGGATGCACAGGTGCCACAGCAGCACCGGCACGCGCACGCAGTAACGCAACACGCGCGCCGGCGTGTCGCCGGCGTCGGCGCGAACGGAAGAAGAACTCATCGGTGCACGATACCCAAACATGGGCCTGCGCGGCGTGGAACGCGTTCGAGGAACGCCTGCCACGCGCCGCAGGTTGCAGAATGCGCGCTCACGGTTTCGGCACCACCGCGAGCGTCAGCCGCGAGATGCACACCAGCTTGCCGGCCGCATCTTCGACGCGGATCTCCCACACCTGGGTGCTGCGTCCGACATGCAGCGGACGCGCGGTGCCGGTCACGATGCCGGCGCGCACGCCGCGCAGATGATTGGCGTTGATCTCGATGCCGACGACGCCGCAACCCTCGGGCGCGGACAGGCCGCCGGCGCTGCTGCCGAGGGTCTCGGCCAGCAATGCGGACGCGCCGCCATGCAGAAGTCCGAACGGCTGATGGGTGCGGCTGTCGACGGGCATCGTCGCGCGCAGGAAGTCCGGGCCGATTTCGGTGAAGACGATGCCCAGCGCGGCAATCGCCGTATCGGCGGACATCGCGTTGAGCTGGTCGAGCGAGGTATCGCTGCGGAACATGCGGGGAAGGCTCCGGGGGAAACCCGGCAGCTTAGGCCGTTGCGGGCCGCCGCGCAGCGCGACCGGCGGAATGGCGCGTCGCGATGGCGCGCGTACCGGTCGCGGGGGATCGATGCGGATCAGACGATGTGGAAACGCGTCGGCATGGCGCTGTCGCGAACTTCGTAGCGGAACGGGCTGTCGGCGTGGCTGCGCGCAGCGCGGACCTGGGCATGGAAGCGCGCAGGCGGGGCGATGCAGGCCGGGAGCGGAACGGACGCGTCGGTGGCGCGGAGGGTGTGGATGCGGAACATGGCGGAACTCCTGAGGATCGGGGGAACGCTTCAGGCGCCGGAGCTGATCGGAGGATCAGGCGATGCGGAAGCGCGAAGGACTGGTGTGGGTGACGTAGCTGCGCGGGGCGCCGTAGCTGCTGCTGGCGCCGTAACCGGTGCCGGGTTCGCGGGTGGGGCGCGGTGCAACCGACGGCGCGAGATGGGCGGCGGCGTCGACGATGGCGTGCATGCGGGACATGGCGGAACTCCTGGTGGGTCGAGCGGGGATCAGGCGACGCGGAAGCGGGCGGGGACCGATTCGGCGGCGTAGCTGCGGGGCGTGCCGTAACCGCTGCTGCGGCCGTAGCCGAGGCCGAACAGACGGGCCTGGCGAAAAGCGACGGGCGGCGCGAGGTGGGCGGCGGCGTGGACGATGGCGTGCATACGGGACATGGCGGGATTCCTGGAGAGAGGCGAAGTGGATGGACGGATCAGGCGACGCGGAAGCGGGCGGGCGCCGGTGCGCTGCTATAGCTGCGCGGGGCGCCGTAGCTGCTGCTGCGGCCGTAGCCGAGGCCGAACGGGCGGACGAGTGCGGCGCTGGCGTTGCGGGCGGCGGGAGTGGTCTGGGTCTGCATGGCGGTGTCCTCGGGGTCGTTGTGCTTCGGTGTGTTGGTAGACTACAACACCACTGTTCGATAACACCACGTGCAAGAAGTCATATCCCGCGAATTCATCGAAACCATTAATCCTGCGTTCATTTTTTCTCGGTTCCACCGTCCGTTGCGACTAGGACGGCTGGACATCGCAGAACGTGACCGTGCAGCGCAGGCGCGCGCCCGCGTGGCCGTCAGGACGTCCAGTCGACGAAGCAGAGGGCGAGACGTGCCCCCTCATCGAGGCGGCACGCGATCCGTGGGGCGTGTGGTGCGCAGCGACCCCGTCGTCGCCGCGCCGACCGTGGGACGCGCCGGGCGCGTCTCAGAGAATCGGTACGAGCCCCGCGCCGAATGCTGTGAAGATCCGCGTCAGCAGGCTGCGGAAGCCGAGGCTCACTTCCGGGAAGTCGCCGACCGCGACATAGCACTCGCGGAAACCCGGGGCATCCGGCGGCAACGGCGCCGGGCAGTCGGGCCCGGGCTGGAATTCAAAGCTGGTCGCATAGCGCGTCGGCCACAGATCGAAGATCGGCAAGCGCTCGGAGACCTTGGCCATCGAATAGTCGACGCCCGAGAACACCGGCGGCGGATCGCGCCGCGCGATCGTCCACGAATTCTCCGGCGACATGTCGCGGCGGATGCTCGCGGCCAGCCGCTGCGCGAAGCGCGCATCGTCGATGACCACGGCGCTCTCGGTATTGAGGTTGTCGCCGCGTGGATCGAAGTTGTGCGTGCCGACCACGCCGATGCGCTCGTCGACCACCAGCGATTTCGCGTGCAGCCCCATGCGCAGGCCCGTGCGGTTGAGCGGCACGCGCCGGTTCACGCCGATGCCCGCATACCGCAGCGCCGAATACTCGCGCGTCAGCGGCGCGGCGCTCGCGGGACGCGCCGCGATCACGTCCTCACGCGTCGTCGCCGCGCCCTCGGTGCCGCTCTCGTCGAGGTTCACGCTGCCGTCGGCGTTCCACGAGATGCCGACGGCGCCGGTGACCTCGAGATCGATCGGCGCGTCTTCCGGGAACGGTTTGTACTCGTAGATATGGAAACCGAAATCGCGCAGGTGCCGGCGCTTGTACTTGTACGACAGCGCGTAGGTGATGAACGAATCGGTCGCGGCCAGGCTGTTGGTCGACACGACGACCTGCGGCGCGTCGGGCTGCGCGTGCAGGTCGAAGAACATCTGCTCGGCCGGTTTCGACAGCACCAGATACGGCGTCTGCAGCAGCACTTCGTCCTGCGCCGATTCGATCAGTTCGCGCAGCCGCGGCGTCGCGGCGATGGCGGCCTTGGCCGCCTCGCGATTGCGCCGGTGCTTGGCTGGGAGGTCGCCGATGAACTCGACCGGCCCGACCGGCAGCGCGGCATCGACCAGGCGCTGGCGCACGAGCGCCCCGTCGCCGGCATCTTCGAGGATCGCGGCTACGCGCTGCGGGCGCTGGTATTCCTGGAACGACACCGGCGGCACGCCGCTGCGCAGCAGATGCCGGCCGACGTCGCCCAGCTGCTCGACTGGTGTGCTCAACGGCGCGTGCCAGAACGCAACGAAGTTCTCCTCCATCGCCTCGACCACGGGCCCCGCGATCAGGACGTCGCGATCGCGGAAATTGAAGCTGTCGCTCCAGTCGAAGTAGTCGTCCTGGTAGTTGCGGCCGCCGGTGATGCCGACCACGCCGTCGATCAGCAGCGCCTTGCTGTGCATGCGCTGGTTGAGCCGCCGCCAGCAGCAGGCCGCGGCCAGCGCGTACTGCGGATAACTGATGCGCGCCCGGCCCAGCACCGGGTTGTAGATGCGCATCTCGAAGTTGGTGTGCGCGCCGGCCAGCGCCGACAGCGTCTCCACGGTGCGCAGTGCCGACAGCTGGTCGACCAGCAGCCGCACCTGCACGCCGCGACGCGCGGCCGACAGCAGTTCCTCGAGCACCAGATGGCCGGCGTCGTCCTCGTCGAAGATGTAGGTCTGCACGTCGATCGTGCGCTGCGCGCCGCGGATCAGATCCAGGCGCGCCAGCAACGCGTCCTGACCGTATTCCAGCAGCAGCGCGTAATGCTGCGGGGCTGCCGGCGTGCTGCGCGCCACCGCCCGGGTGCCCAGATCGCGCAGCGGCGACGGCGCCGCGCAGGCATCGGCGCGATCGCACAGCACTTCGGTGGAGCGCGCTTCGACCGCGATGTGCGCGGCGGCATCGCGTTTGGCCGGCGACAGCGACGTGCAGGCCGCGGTCGCCAGCGTCAGCGCCAGCAGCAGGATGCGGGTGACGGCGTGCATCAGCGGGATTCCAGCGCGCGGATCCGCAGCGTGAATCGCACCTGGTCGGCCAGCGCGTAGCCCCAGCGGTCCATCGCGTACTGGCTGCGGCGGACATCGCCTTCGCCGATCACATCGCAGTCGAGGCCCGGGCGCGCGCACTGCGACGGGCTGATCCGGAAGGTCTCCCGGCGCTGCACGCCGCGGATGCTCAGGATGCCGGTCATCTCGCCGCCGTCGCGTGCCAGCGTGGACGGGAAAGGATCGGACACGAAACGCACCTCGGGATAGCGCGCGACGTCGAAGACGCCCGGCCCGCGGGTGATGCGCGTGTAGGCGCGGCTGTCGATGATCTCGACGCTGTCCGCGTCCAGGATCAGCCGCACCTGGTGGCGGCCATCGGCCAGCACGGTGATGTCGCCACGCCAGTCGTCGAAGCGGCCTTCGAGCTGCTGGCCCCAGCGCGTCTTGAGGCTGAAGCCGATTTCCGAGCGCTTGAGATCCATCAGAAGCGTCTGGCCCGGCACGTCGGCCGATGCGAACGCGGGCGCGGCGCACGCCGCCGACAGGCACAGGCCTGCCAGCGTACGCAGCGCGGAGCCGGCGGCATGGGCCATGGGCGAAGCAGCGTTGAGCGAAGCGTGCGCTGGTGCGCCTACGGCCACCAGAACGCCGACAGTTCGGCGACGGCGGGTTCGACCGCAGCGCCCGTCGGCAGCGTCAGCACCGCGATGCCGCCCGGCGGCATGCCGCGGTATTCGCCGGTCTGGCCGCTGTGCAGCAATGCGGCGAGGCGCTCCAGTCCGGGATTGTGGCCGACCAGCAACAGGCGGCCGGTGTCGCGATGTTCGTCGAGCAGCGTCGCCAGCGTGCCGGGCGTCGCTTCGTAGATCGAGGGCTCGAGACGCTGGTCGACGTAGCCGATCGCGCCGAGCACCGCTTCGAGCGTTTCGCGGGTGCGACGCGCCGGCGAACACAGCACGCAGTCGGGCACGAGGTGTTTCTCGCGCAGCCAGCGACCCGCTGCCTCCGCTTCGGCCAGACCTTCGGCCGACAGGGGCCGGTCGATGTCGGCTTGCCCGGGCAGGGCGGGATCGGCGTGTGCGTGGCGGAGCAGGATCAGTTCGCGCATGGGCGGTCGGCGGCCTCGTTTTGTGACTTCATGACGGGCGGAGCGTTCGGATGCGGTGAACGCGTCGGCGGACAGCCTACTTCCGGACCCACTTCAGCAGTGGCGCCCAGTCGTCCTGATGGTCGCGCACCTGCGCCGAATGGTAGTCGAACAGGCTCTTGCCCAGCCCGACCAGCATCACGTAAGCCTGGCTGTCGCGCAGCTGCGCGATCACCGGATACGGCCATTGCGCGAGCAGGGCGAGCGCCTGCTGCGAAGCGTTGGTGTGCGGGCGCAGGCGATTGGCGACCAGGCCCACGCGGGTCTGGCCGCGACGGATGCGCGGATGCTTGGCCAGCGTGTTGAGGAACCCCACGGTCGCATCGATGTCGAGCGCCGACGGCAGCACCGGCACGACGATCGCATCGGCGATCTCCAGATACGCATCCAGATCGTCGGCCATCGCGCCCGCGGGCGCATCGACCACCAGCCGGGTCGCGCCATCGGGGATCGACGCCAGCACCTTCTTGTGGCGCGCGCTGCCGTCGACCGGCAACACTGCCGCTTCCATCCCGGCGCGGCGTTCGGCCCAGCGCGTGGACGACTGCTGCGGATCGGCATCGACCAGCACCGTCGACTCGCCCGACAACGCGGCGTGCGCGGCGAGATGGGTGGCGATCGTGGTCTTGCCCACGCCACCCTTGGAACTGGCCACCAGTACCGTCTTCATCGAAGTCTCCGGGTCGGTTCGCGCATCGAGCGTACACCGCCCGTGCGACGCCCGCGACCGCATGCGCGCGCCACCCGTTTAACATCGGCATCCCAGACCGCGAGCGCGCCGCGCCCATGAGTGAACTGCAGGACCTGGCCGCGCTGATCCGGGCCAACACGCCGTTGATCGTCGTCGAGACGCCCGACGAGCCGCGCGCGGTCGAGCTGTTCCGGCAGTCGCTGGTGCAGGTCTGGCGCGCGCTGTACCGCTGGACGATCACCGAGGGCCTGCGCCGCGTCGATCTCGACGGCGAGTCGGAGACCGACACCGCCGCCGACGCCAGCAACACGCTGGCCGCGATCCGCGACGCCGACCAGCGCGGCATCTATCTGCTGCTCGATTTCCATCCCTACCTCGGTTACGCGGGCACCCAGCGCCAGCTGCGCGATCTCGTGCAGCGTCGCCACTGCCTGCCGCACGTGATCGTGCTGGTCGGCCACAAGGTCGAACTGCCCGCCGATCTCGAAACCATGGCCGTGCGCTTCCGACCGCGCCTGCCCGATGCCGACGCGCTGCTGAAACTGGTGCGCGAGGAAGCTGCGGCCTACCAGCAGGAACACGGCGGCCGACGCGTGGAAGCCGACGCCGAGGCGGTGCGCCAGATCGTGCGCAACCTGCAGGGCCTGTCGCTGGGCGACGCGCGCCGGATCACGCGCCAGTTGATCCATGCCGACGGTGCGCTCGCGCACGACGATCTGCCGGCGCTGGCCAAACTCAAGTTCGAACTGCTCAACAAGAGCGGGCACCTGCATTACGAATACGACACCGCCGGTTTCGCCGATGTCGCCGGTGCGCGCCGGCTCAAGCGCTGGGTCGAACAGCGGCGCCGTGTCTTCGTCGAGGGCGACGCGCCGCCCGGCCTCGATCCGCCCAAGGGCGTGCTGCTGCTCGGCGTGCAGGGCTGTGGCAAGTCGCTGCTGGCCAAGGCCATCGCGGGTGGTTTCGGCGTGCCGCTGGTGCGGCTGGATTTCGGCACGCTCTACGACAAGTACCACGGCGAAACCGAGCGCAATCTGCGCGACGCGATCGCCTCGACCGAACAGCTCGCACCCTGCGTGCTGTGGATCGACGAGATCGAAAAAGGCCTGGCCTCGAGCGGCGACAGCGACGGCGGCGTGTCGCGCCGCGTGCTCGGCTTTCTGCTGACGTGGATGGCCGAACGCAAGTCCAAGGTGTTCCTGGTCGCGACCGCCAACCAGGTCCACGACCTGCCGCCGGAACTGCTGCGCAAGGGCCGCTTCGACGAGACCTTCTTCGTCGACCTGCCGACCGCCGACGTGCGCGCCGAGGTGTTCGCCGTACATCTGGTGCGGCGCGGCTTCGACGTCGCGGACTTCGACCTGCCGTTGCTCGCGATCGAAGCCGAAGGCTTTTCCGGTGCCGAGATCGAACAGGCCCTCGTCGCAGCGCTCTACGCCGCGCACGCCGCGCACGCCGCCGGCGCGCCGCTGTCGCAGCCGATGGTCGTCGAATCCCTGCGCGACACGCGCCCGCTGTCGGTGATGATGCGCGAACAGGTCGACGCCCTGCGCAGCTGGGCGCGCGAGCGGACGGTGCCGGCGGATTGAATCGCGGCGGAGAGGCCGCGGCCGTCGACTCGACGCAGCGCTGAAACGCCCGTTCGATCGAACGGCCGCGACCCGGCGCTCAGTCCGTCTCGCTGATCTCCAGCCGGTAAGTGCCCGCCTGTCCGAGATGGCCGACGTAGATTTCGTACTCGCCCGGACGGAACGTGTCGACGACTGCGGCATCGAGTGCGCCGGCCCCGTCGTCGTCGCACAGCACCTTGCCCGGGCCCACCACGACCAGGCTGGAATCGGTCGTGCTGGTGACGGCGAGGCGCAGCGCGACCGTCGACGTGATGGTCAGCCGATGGTCGGGCGTGGAATCGATCATGCCGGTGCAGTGCGCGCCGTAGCGGCCGGCCTCGACGCCGCCTCCGGTGTCGCCGGTTCCGATCTGCGGGTCAGGCGTGAAGCCGGCGCCGAGCTGGAAGTTCGCGTACTGTCCGCCGCCGCCAGTCGTGGCCACGCCGCTGCCCTCGTTGAGGGTCAGCGTGTAGCGGCCGGGCTGCTCGATGTGGCCGACGTAGACGGCGTAGTCGCCGGGGGTCAGGCGGGCATCGACCTGCGCATCGAGTTCGCCGGCGCTGTCGTCGTCGCAGAACACGCCAGCGGGACCGACGACGACCAGCGTGGAATCCGTCGTGCTGTCCACCGACAGGCGCAGGTCGAGCGGCGAGGTCACGCGGATGGTGTGGTCGGGCGTGGTGTCGATGACGCCGCTGCACTGCGGCCCGAAGCGCGAAGCCTGCGTCGCGCCGCCGGTCTCGCCGTTGCCGGTCTGCGGATCGGGCGTGAATCCCGCGCCGAGGGTGAAGCTGTTGTAGGCCTGCGCGGTGGCCGGGCCATTGGCACAGATGGTCAGCGCCGCGGCCAGCAGGCCGCAGGCAAGGTGCATGTGCCGCATCGAATCTCTCCATCCCCGGGCGGCGGCGCGGTGCCGACGCTGGCGGGAGTGTGCGCCTGGCGCTCGCGGGAAGACAGTGGTGACATCGGACGCGGCTGGCTTGCTAGTGTCGAATGTGATGAACACCACCCGTGGGGTCGCAGGGATGCTTTGGAAATGGATCGCCACGTGCGTGCTGGCAGTGCCGGCGTTGCCGGGCGCGGTCATGGCGGAGAGCCGGGACGCGCCCGCGGCGCATTGCGTCGATGGACGCACCCTGGCCGAGGCCTATCAGGCCGACGACACGACGCTCGCGCTCCGGGGTGGCGATGGGCGACGTCACCTCGTGACGCTGGGCGGGTCCTGCCCCGGCATTCTCGAAGGCGCGGACGCCCAGGTCGTGGGCTGGGCGGGCTGGGTCTGCGGCGCAGCGGGTGAAGTGGTGCGGACCGGGACCCGCAGCTGTCCGATCTCGGGCACCTCGGTGATCGATACGCGCACCTACGCAGCGCTGCTGAAACGGGCGCACGCCGACATGCCGACCCTCGACACCGTCGTCGTGCGCGGTGCCCGGCAACGCGGTTTCCGGGGCACGCCGGACTACTGCGTCGCCAACAGCTGGCTGCGCGGTTGGCACGAAACGCCGGAGGGCATCGTGGTGGAGGTGTCGCCGCGTCGCTCGGGTGGGCACCGCTTCTACCGGATCGAGACGCGCGGCGCCTGCAGCATGCAGTCCGGCTCCGAGTCACTGTCGCTGGCGTCGGCCATGGGCCTGGGCATGGTGTGCGGCAATCCGGGCGACCACGTGGTGTTCAGTCGCAGCAACACGGGCGCGATGACCGGTCTCGACACGTTCCACGGCGCCGTGTCGCCCTTCGGCGCGCGTTGCGAGGTGTCGCAGGTGTACCCGCTGGAGCGCTGAGGCGTTGCGTGCGTCTGGCAACCGCGGCACCGGGTTTCAGCGCGGCGGCTGCCAACCCGCCGGTGGGTGGAGTGGAATGCCGGCGTCCTGCAGCGCGCGGGCGATGAGATCGGCTTCGGTGCGGATCGACGGATCGGCGAGGAAGCGCACGAACTGACCGGCGCCGTCGCGGGGCAGGGCGGCATTGGCGCGGCCCCATTCGAGCATCCGCCAGTCGAACGCGCGGCGGCGTGCCTGCACATCGGCACGTTCGGCCTGCGTGGTGGCGAGGCGTTCGAGCAGGACCAGGCCGAGCATTGCGCCGAGCTGCGTGTCCGAACCGTTGGCCATGATGTCGGCCACGTGGCGGCAATCGCGCGCGCGGGTGGGATTCGCGCCCACCGCGTCGGTGTCGCAGCCCTGCATCAGCGGGTCGAGGCCCGGGAATGCGACCGCGGCCCACAGGCCCATCGCGGTGACCGCGGCATGTTCGGTCGGCACGAATTCGCCCGCGTCGGCGAGCGCGGCGCGCTCTGCCGGCGTCGGCGGCGTGCGCAGCAATGCGGCCTGCATCCAGCGCACCTGCTCGAGCATGCCGAGTTCGAACCGCGTCGCGACACGTGCATCGGCGAGCAAGGCATCGACGCCGCCGCCACGTACCAGCAACGGCGCGAGATTCTGCGGATCGGCGCCGAGCCAGCGTTGCGCCGCACGCAGCCGCGTCGCTTCGTCGACGCCGTAGGCGAGCAACGCATTGGCGAGGACATCGGTGCCCGCGCGCGCGGCAGCGTCGCGACGCCAGGCGCTGGCCTGTGCGTCCGGCGCCGCCGGCTGCGACGGCGCGTCGGTGTCGGGGTGTTCCGGAGGCGCATCGGCGAGTCCGCGCAACACGGCCGCGAACGCCAGCTCGCGCGGCTGGCCAGTGGTGGCCAGTGCGGCGGCGCTGCGCTGCGACCAGCTGCGCCACGCAGCCTGGTCGGCCGCCGTATCCGGCTGCGCGACAGGCGCTTCGTCGAAGCGCGCGTACGGCGCCTGCGCCTGGGCGACGGGGACGAGCAGCGCAAAGGCACACGCAGCCGCGAGGAGGGGACGGATCATGCGACGGTCCGGCAGGAACGAGGTGATCAGCATACCGGCGCCGGTCACGTTCTCGATTCCGTGATGCGGAAATCCCGAGGCGTCCCTACAGGCGCTTCGCGTGGGATCAGTGCGCGCCTTGCGCCGCCGTGTCCATCGAGGCCGTCGCGGTGTCGTCCACGCCTTGCGTCATCTGCGGCGACGCGCCCACTTCGACACGCGTCCGACGCAGGCGCATCTGCTCGGAACGCGACACCGCATCCGACGCATGCGTCGTGTCGTCGTGCGCATCGCCGTCGGACTGCACGCCCACGCTCGACACCGCGAGCACCACCAGTCCCGCCACGATCCATCCGCGCATGCCGTCCAGTCCCTTGAATGAGGCGGCGAGAATACCTGCGCGCAGGCGATGCGTCAGTAGCCCGCGGCCTGCCCGTCCTTGCGCGATTCGCTGGCGCCGGTCCAGCCGCCATGGGGGTTCTTCATGATCGCCTGGTAGCCGCCGTAGGGGCCGTGCGAGAACCGCACCGAATGGCCCTTCTGCATCAGCGCGCGCACG
The DNA here is from genome assembly GCF_036584485.1 of Luteimonas flava. NCBI lineage: Bacteria > Pseudomonadati > Pseudomonadota > Gammaproteobacteria > Lysobacterales > Lysobacteraceae > Luteimonas > Luteimonas flava. The sequence goes on from NZ_JAZHBM010000002.1 coordinate 80,527, forward strand.
GTCTCGTAGGGGAAGCCGGTTTCCAGATCCACTTCGCCGCCGTCGGTCATCGCGGTGTTCTGGCCGGTGGGCTCGGTCGATCCATCGTGCTGGATGCGCGGCGCGTCGCCGGCTTCCTGCAGGTTCATGCCGAAGTCGAGCATGTTGATCAGGATCTGCACGTGACCCTGCGGCTGCATCGCGCCGCCCATCACGCCGAAGCTCAGCCACGGCTCGCCGTCCTTGGTGGCGAACGCGGGAATGATGGTGTGGAACGGACGCTTGCCCGGCGCGTAGCCGTTGGGATGGTCCTCGCGCAGCACGAACTGCTCGCCGCGGTCCTGCAGGATGAACCCCAGCCCCGGCGGCGCCATGCCGCTGCCCATGCCGCGATAGTTGGACTGGATCAGCGAGACCATCATGCCGTCGGCGTCCGCGGTGGTCAGATAGATCGTGTCGCCCTCGTCGAGCTGCTTCGGCGTACCCGGCTGCACTTCGCGCAGCGCGGTGTCCATCGAGATCAGGGCGCCGCGCTCGCGGGCGTAGTCCTTGGAGATCAGCCGCTCGACGGGTGCGGGATGGAAGGCCGGATCGGCATACCAGCGCGCGCGATCGGCGAACGCGAGCTTCTTCGCCTCGACGAACAGATGCACGTGTTCGGGGCTGCCGAAGCCGTAGGACTCGAGGTCGTAGGGCTCGAGCAGGTTGAGGATCTGCAGCGCGGCGATGCCCTGTCCGCTCGGCGGCAGTTCCCACAGCTCGACGCCGCGATACGTCGTCGAGACGGGTTCGACCCAGTTGCCGGTGTGCGCGGCGAGGTCCTCGTACGACAGGAAGCCGTCGTTGGCGGCGAAGTAATCGCCGATCGTGCGCGCAATGTCGCCCTTGTAGAACGCATCGCGGCCGCCGTCGGCGATCGCCTGCAGCGTGTTCGCCAGATTCGGATTGCGCCAGGTCTCGCCATTGCGCGGCGCGCGGCCGTCGATCGTGAACTGCTCGGTGAAGCCGGGCCACTTGCCCAGACGCGGCACCGAACGATCCCAGTAATAGGCGATGACTTCATGCACCGGATGACCTTCGCGCGCGTAGCGGATCGTCGGCGCCAAGTTCTCGGCCATCGCACGCTTGCCGAAGCGGCCGTGCAGCGCGAACCAGCCGTCGACCGCACCCGGCACGGTGACCGGCAGCGGCCCGTGCGACGGAATGTCGGTCAGACCACGCCGCTGGAACTCGGCCAGGGTCAGCGAATGCGGCGAACGCCCCGACCCGTCGTACCCGTACAGGCGCTTCGTCTTCGGATCCCAGACGATCGCGAACAGATCGCCGCCGATGCCGTTGCCGGTCGGTTCCATCAGCCCGAGCGCCGCGTTGGCGGCAATCGCGGCATCGACCGCGCTGCCGCCCGCCTTCATCGTGTCGAGCGCGATCTGCGTCGCCAGCGGATGCGAGGTCGCGGCCATCGCGTGCGGCGCATGCACCTCGCTGCGGGTCGCGAACGGCTGGCCGGTGATGCGGTCGGCGGCGAGGGCAGGCAGCGCCGGTACGGCGACCAGCAACAGGGCGGACAGCAGGTGAGCGTGACGGGGCATCTGGATTTCCGCTACAGGATCAGGCGGACACGATACCGCCTGTCCAACCGGGCGGGATGCGCAATCGCATCCGGAAGAAGGCCGCAGCCCGGAACCGGCATTGATCAGGGCAACTTCCGGTGTGCGCGGATCCGCAGAAACCAGCGCGCGCAGCGACGCGTCAACGCGTCGCCGGCTTCTTCGCCGCGCGCCTGGCCGGCTTCGCGGCCGGTGCGAGTTGTCGGACCTTCGTGGCGACGGCGCCTTCCTCGCCATGCAGCGTCAGCAGCGATTCCATCAGCTGTTCGTCGGCGCTCGAGCACACGCCGAGCAGCAGCACCTCGTCGCAGCCTTCGGCGGCGATGTAGGCGTGCCCCATGTTCGAGTCGATGTACACGCCTTCGCCGGTTTCGAGCACGATCGGATCGTAGAACTCGGTGTGCACTTCCATGCGTCCTTCGAGCACGTGGATGTACTCCTCGCCGGAGTGGTGCACCAGCGCGCCGAACTCGGCGATGGTCTTGGCACGCACGCGGGTCAGCACCGGAATCATGCGTTTGCGGCGCAGTTCCGGGCACAGGTAGTAGTAGTCGTAATTCGGCGTGGTGATGCGGATCGCGTCATCGACGCGGCCGATGCTCCGGCGCGCGGTGACCGGCGGCTCGGGCGCCTCGTCCTGTTCGGCGAACAGTTCCGACATGCGCAGTTGCAGGCGCTGGCTGAGTTGCAGCAACTTGTCGTAGGTCAGCGTCAGCCGGTCGTGCTCGACCTTCGACAACGTCGACAGCGGAATGCCGGAATGCTCGCTCATCTGCTTGAGCGTCCAGCCTTTCCGCGCGCGCAGCGAGCGCAGCAGGCGGCCGATGGTGGGGTGTTGCGCTGTCATCCGTACCGGGTCCGTTCGTGTCGTTTCGGGATCATCATCGCCCCAGCGGGCGATCCGTGAAAGTCGCTGCGGGACTCGCAGCGGTGTCATCTACCGTGGCATGAGGACTTCCGGCACGGTTGACAATTCTCTGATTGGGATCAATATCGCCAATCAGGACAAACCGGGGCAGTGCGATGCGCGTGATTCCAACCTTCCTGTTCGCCGGGCTGCTTGCGGCCGGCGTGGCATTCGCGGCGACGCAGGACGCGGCGATTACGCCGGCACCCGTCACCGCGCCGCTGGCGCCGGCCGCTCCGGTTGACGCCGCCGTGGCCGAAGCGCGGCCGCCGGTCGCGCCCGGGGGCGCACCCGTGCTGAGTGCCGCGGATGCCGAAGCCTGGCTGGACGGCTTCGTGCCCTACGCGCTGGCCGCCGGCGACATTGCGGGCGCCGTCGTGGTGGTGGTCAAGGACGGCGAGGTGCTGCTGCAGAAGGGCTACGGCTATGCCGACCTCGCCGCGCGCACGCCGGTCGACCCGGCCGCCACGCTCTTCCGTCCGGGCTCAGTGTCCAAGCTCTTCACCTGGACGGCAGTGATGCAGCTGGTCGAGCAGGGCAAGCTCGACCTCGACGCCGACGTCAACCAGTACCTCGACTTCGAGATCCCGGCCCGCGACGGGGTACCGGTGACGCTGCGCCAGGCGATGACCCATACCACCGGTTTCGAGGAGCAGGTCCGCGCGCTGATCACGGCCGACCCCGACGAGATCTCGCCGCTGGGCGCCGCGCTGAAGCACTGGGTGCCCGAACGCATCCATGTGCCGGGCGCCACGCCGGCCTATTCGAACTACGCGACCGCGCTGGCCGGTTACGTCGTCGAGCGCGTGTCGGGCGAATCGTTCGACGACTACATCGAACGCCACATCTTCCAGCCGCTCGGCATGGCCCGTTCGAGCTTCCGCCAGCCGCTGCCCGCGCCGTTGCTGGCGAACATGTCGATGGGCTATTCGAAGGCCTCCGACGGCGAAGCCAAGCCCTACGAATTCATCAGCCTCGCGCCTGCCGGCAGCCTCGCCGCCACCGGCGCCGACATGGGGCGCTTCATGATCGCGCACCTGCAGGACGGCGCCCTCGGGGACGCGCGCATCCTCGGCGCCGACACCGCCCGCCAGATGCATTCCACCGGCCAGGCGTCGATCGGTCCGCTCAACCGCATGATGCTCGGTTTCTACGAAACCTCGGTCAACGGTCACCGCGCGATCTCGCATGGCGGCGACACGCAGTGGTTCCACAGCGACCTGCAACTGTTCCTCGACGACGGCATCGGCCTGTTCGTATCGATGAACAGTTCGGGACGCGACGGCGCGACCGGTCATATCCGCTATGCGTTGTCGCGTGGCTTCGCCGACCGCTACCTGCCGGGCACGCCCGCACAGACGCCCGGCGTGCCGGAAGCGGACGCCAAGGCGCACGCCCAGCTGATCGCGGGCACCTATACCAGCAGCCGTCGGCCGGACCGCAATTTCCTGTCGCTGGCCAATGTGCTGGGACCGGTCAAGGTCGCCGCCAACGAAGACGGCACGATCACCGTGGCGATGGCCACGAGCGCCGCCGGCGCACCGAAGCAGTGGCGCGAAGTGGCGCCGTACGTGTGGCAGGACCGCGACAGCACGGATCGCCTCGCGGCGGATGTCGTCGACGGCCGAGTCGTGCGGTTCACGATGGAGCCGTACGCGCCGATCATGGTGTTCGAGCGCGTCTCGACCTGGCGCGCACTGGCGATGCCGTTGCTGGTCGCGAGCCTCGTCGTACTGCTGCTGACCGTGGTGGCGTGGCCGGTCTCGGCGCTGGTCCGGCGCTACTACGGCGCGCCGTACCGGCTGGCCGGCAACGACGCACGCGCGCATCGCCTGGTGCGGATCGCCGCGCTGCTGGTGCTGCTGGCAATGGGCGGGGCTCTCGCGCTCGTCGTCGGCATGCTGAGCAATCTCGCGATGACCAGCCCGGACACCGATGTCCTGATCATCGCCGTGCGGCTGTTTGCCACCGTGGTGCTGCCGCTCGGCGCGGCGGTCGCGGTCTGGCACGCCTGGCAGGTGCTGCGCGGCCGGCGCCGCGTGCTGGCCAAGCTGTGGGCCGTGCTGCTGGCGCTGGCCTGCCTGTTCCTGCTGTGGATCGGCATCGCCCAGCACGTCATCGGCTTTGGCGCGAACTACTGACGACCCGACGCACCGGCGGCATCAGCCGCCGGTGCGTTCGCCCCTGTCCCGACGAGGAACGCGCGTGACTGCCCAGCCGGTCGAACTCGAGCTGCACAACGAACCCTTGCCGCTGTCGGCGCCCTTCCGGATCGCCGGACACGTGTTCTCGGCGATGCCGGCGACGGTCGTGACCCTGCGCGCCGGCGCGCATGTCGGACGCGGCGAAGCCGCCGGCGTCTACTACACGCACGATCATCCCGACACGATGCTGGCCACGCTGGAGGCGATGCGGCCCCGCATCGAGGCGGGGCTCGATCGCGAGACGCTGCGCACCCTGCTGCCTGCCGGCGGCGCCCGCAATGCACTCGATGCCGCGTTGTGGGAACTCGAATCGCAGCAGGCCGGCATGCCGGTGTGGCGACTCGCAGGCCTCGACGGCGTGCGCCCGCTGCTCACCACCTTCACCGTCGGTGCCGACGACCCTGCCGTCATGGCCGATCGCGCCGCGGCCTACACGCAGGCGCGCGCGCTGAAGCTGAAGCTGACCGGCGACGCGGACCTCGACACGGCGCGCGTCCGCGCGGTGCGTGCGCGCTGCCCGGCGGCGTGGATCGGCGTCGACGCCAACCAGGGTTACGACGGCGCGTCGTTGCCGGGCCTGCTGCCGGTGTTGCTGGAAGCGCGCGTGGCGCTGCTGGAGCAGCCCTGCGTCCGCGACCGCGAACACGAACTCGACGGCATCGCGCGCGCACTGCCGTTCGCCGCCGACGAAAGCATCCTCGATCTCGCCGAACTCGAAGCGCGCCACCAGTACTTCGACGTCATCAATATCAAGCTCGACAAGTGCGGCGGCCTGACCGAGGGCCTGCTAATGGCGCGCCGCGCGCGCGCGCTCGGCAAGCAGGTCATGGTCGGCAACATGTGCGGCACCAGCCTGGCGGCGGCGCCCGCGTTCGTGCTCGGCCAGTTCTGCGACGTGGTGGATCTGGACGGGCCGATCTTCCTCAGGCAGGACCGTACGCCGTCAGTGCGCTACACCGATGGCCACATCTGGTGCGGCGACGAGGTCTGGGGGCCGTCGGCGACGGCATGAGCAGCGTTGCCGACAAGACCTGGTTCGGTCAGCCACGCGGGCTGACGATCCTGTTCCTGACCAACATGTGGGAGCTGTTCTCCTACTACGGCATGCGCACGCTGCTGGTCTATTACATGACCAAGCAGCTGCTGTTCGCGCAGGAAAAGGCGTCCTTCATCTATGGCGCGTACACGGCGATGGCGTACTTCACCCCGATCCTCGGCGGCGCCATCGCCGACCGCTGGCTGGGCAAGCGCAATGCCGTGATTCTCGGCGGCAGCATCATGGCCTTCGGGCACTTCGTGATGGCGTTCGAGCCGATGTTCTACGTCGCGCTGGCGACCATCGCGCTCGGCAACGGCCTGTTCCTGCCGAGCCTGCCGAGCCAGATCAACGATCTCTACGCCGCCGACGACCCCCGCCGCGGCCGCGCCTACAACGTCTACTACGTCGGCCTGAACATCGGCGGCTTCATGGCCCCACTGGTGTGCGGCACGCTTGGCGAAGTCTACGGCTGGCACTACGGCTTCGGCGCCGCCGGCATCGGCATGTTCATCGGTCTGCTGATCTACGTGTTCGGCCGCCGCTACCTGCCGCCCGAACCGTTGCGCGGCGTGGCGCGCGCGGTGGATGCGCAGGAAGAGCGCGGCAACCATCGCAAGGTGTGGCTGTTGTTGCTGGGCGTCGGGATCGCCGCGACCATTTTCCGCGGCGCATACGAGCAGGTCGGCAATACGCTGCCGTTGCTGATCGACACCGGCGTCGACCGGGTCGTCGCAGGCTTCACCATTCCGATGACGTGGTTCCAGTCGCTCAATCCGCTACTGGTGATCAGCATGACGCCGTTGCTGCTGCTGCACTGGCGGCGCCGCGCCGAGGCCGGACACGAGACCGCGCCTGCGCTGCGCATGGCGATCGGCGCGCTGATCGTAGCGGGCGCCTACGTGCTGCTGGCCGCGGTGACGGCCGTCGCCGGCGACACCCGCATCGGCTGGCTGTGGCTGGTCGCGTTCTTCGTGATCCTGACGCTCGGCGAGCTCTACATCCTGCCGACCGGCCTGGGCCTGTTCGCCAGGCTCGCGCCGCCGCGACTGGGCGCGACCACGGTGGCTTCGTGGTTCCTCGCGGTCTTCAGCGGCAGTCTGCTGGCGGGCCTGGTCGGCACGCTGTGGTCGAAAGCCAGCCATTCCGGCTTCTTCCTGCTGCTTGCCGGCCTGGCCGTCGTGGCCGCCGCCTTGCTGTGGCGCCTGGATCGCCCGATCCGCGCGCTGCGATGATCCGCTTCATCCCGCACAGGAGTTTTCCGCCATGCCGCGTCTGACGCTCGCCCTGTTGCCGCTCGCCCTCGCCGCCTGCAGCACCGCGCCGGTGGTCGACACGCCCGCGCAGTACGACCTGCTGATCCGCAACGGCCTTGTCTACGACGGCAGTGGCGCACCGCCGCAGCGCGTCGACGTGGCCGTGCGTGGCGACCGCATCGCGGCGCTGCTGCCGCCGGGCAGTGCCGCGGCCGCCGACACGACGCTCGACGCGCAGGGTCGCGCGGTCTCCCCGGGCTTCATCAACACCCTGAGCTGGGCGACCGAATCGCTGATCGTCGACGGCCGCGGCATGAGCGACACAAGACAGGGCATCACGCTGGAAATCTTCGGCGAAGGCTGGTCGATGGGACCGGTCAACGCGCGCATGAAGGCCGACGCGCTCAAGCAGCAGGGCGACCTCCGCTACGACATGCCGTGGACCTCGTTCGGCGGCTACCTCGAGTTCCTCGAGCAGCGCGGCATCACGCCCAACGTCGCCTCGTTCGTCGGCGCGACCACGGTGCGCATCCACGAACTCGGCGAAGACGACGTCACCCCGACGCCTGCGCAGCTCGCCGGCATGCAGGACGTGGTGCGCGAGGCGATGCGCGAGGGCGCGCTCGGTGTCGGCAGCTCCCTGATCTATCCACCGGCGACATTCGCCGACACCGCCGAACTGGTCGCCCTGGCACAGGCCGCCGCGGAATCCGGCGGCGGCTATGTCTCGCACATGCGCAGCGAAGCCGACCGCTTTCTCGAGGCGCTCGACGAGACCATCGCCATCGCGCGCGCCACCGGGCAACGCGCCGGGGTGTACCACCTCAAGGCCGCAGGCGAACAGAACTGGCCGAAGATGGCGCAGGCCATCGCCCGGATCGAAGCCGCGCGCGCTGAAGGCCTGCAGGTCAGCGCCGACATGTACGCCTACACCGCCGGTGGCACCGGCCTGACCGCGAGCCTGCCGCCCTGGGTCCAGGCGGGTGGCCACGACGCGATGATCGCGCGGCTGCGCGACCCCGCGATCCGCGCGCGTGTGCTTGCGGACATGCGCAATCCGGACGTCGACTGGGAAAACCTGCGACTGCTGGCCGGATCCGACGACCGCCTGCTGCTGCTCGACTTCCACAATCCGGCGCTCAAGCCCTTGAGCGGGCGCAGCCTCGCCGACGTCGCGCGCGAGCGCGGCACCTCGCCCGAGGACACCGCGATCGATCTGATCATCGAGGACGATTCCCGGATCGGCACGGCCTACTTCCTGATGAGCGAAGCGAACGTCGAGCTCGGTCTGAAGCAGCCGTGGGTCAGCCTGGGATCGGATGCGGAATCCTCGGCGCCCGAAGGCGTGTTCCTGAAATCCAGCACCCATCCCCGCGCCTACGGCAACGTCGCGCGCTTCCTGGGGCACTACGTGCGCGACCGCGGACTCATGTCACTCGAAGAAGGCATCCACCGCCTGACCGGCCTGCCGGCCGCGAACTGGAAGCTGGAACAGCGCGGCTGTCTGCAGCCTGGCTGCTACGCCGACATCGTGGTGTTCGACCCGGCGGCGATCATCGACCACGCGACCTACGACGCCCCCCGGCAGTACGCGAGCGGCGTCGACGAGGTGTTCGTCAACGGCGTGCAGGTGCTGCGCGATGGCGACCACACCGGCGCCACGCCGGGGCGCGTGGTGCGGGGTCCGGGCTGGCGTGGCCGGCCCCCCGGCGGTCGGTGAGTGGCGCAAAAAATACAGCGCTCGGATTTCTCCAGATCTGTTGACAATTCTCTGATTGGGATCATGATCCCTGATCAGGATAATCGTCTGGGGAGACAACCGATGCACGCGTTCCGATCCGCACGTCCGTGGTTCCGCTCACCGTTGTCTCTCGCCATCGCCAGCACGCTGGCCTGCGCCGCCGCCCCCGTGCTGGCCCAGGAACGCGCCACGACGGCTGCCGAAGAGGCGGTCACGCTCGACTCGGTGGTGGTGACCGCCAACAAGCGCGTCGAGAACGTCCGCGACGTCGGCGCCTCGATCAGCGTGATCGGCGAACGCCAGCTGGAGAACATGGCTGCGAGTTCGCTGACCGATTACGCGGCGCTGATTCCTGGCATGCAGGTGCAGAGCAGCGGCACCCCCGGCCTGACCGCGGTCTCGCTGCGCGGCATCTCGACGCTGTCGTCGGGCGCAACGGTGGCGACCTACATCGACGAGGTGCCGGTCGGTTCGAGCGGCATCTACCAGAGCGCCGGCTCGCTGATGCTGGACCTGCTGCCCTACGACATCAGCCGCGTCGAAGTGCTGCGCGGACCGCAGGGCACGCTGTACGGCGCGGGCGCGATCGGCGGCCTGCTCAAGTACGTGACCCGCGCGCCGGACCTGGTCAATGAAGAGTTCCGTGCCGGCGTCGGCCTGCGCTCGGTATCGGACGGCGGGCAGGACTGGAACGGTCGCGTCGGCGTCAGCCTGCCGCTGCAGGAAGATCGCCTGGGCCTGCGCATGAGCGTCGCGCGCAACGGATTGCCGGGCTATACCGACAACGCGATCGATGGCCGCCGCGACATCAACGACAGCGAGCAGATCGGGGGACGCGCGGCGCTGTCGTGGGACGGCGAGATGGTCGATGTCGACCTGGGCGTGCTGCACCAGCGCATCGACGCCAGCGACCGGGCCGTGGTCGCCCTTGAGCCCGACACCTACGCGCCGCTCGGCGGGGAATTCGAAGGCAGGAACTGGCAGCGCCAACCGTTCTCCAAGGAGTTGACGCTGACCTCGCTCAGCGTGAACTGGGATCTGGGCTGGGCCGATCTCGTCTCCGCGACCGGCTGGTCGAAGACCAAGACGCTGGACCAGATCGACACCACGGTGCAGTTCGGCGAAGTCGCCGATCTGCTGCTGGGACTGCCCGAGCCGGGCAGCTCGAACGTGCGCTACACCTTCGACCTCGACAAGATCACCCAGGAGTTCCGCTTCAGTTCCAAGACCGGCGGTCGCTTCGAGTGGATGGCGGGCGTGTTCTACACCAAGGAAGACGCACAGCAGAACCAGGTCGCGTGGCTGGGCCAACGCGATGGCTCGCCGCTGCCGGCGCCGTTCGACGCGGCATTCGGCACCCTGGCGGTGATCGGCCTGCCGAGCACGTACGAGGAAGTCGCGCTGTTCGCCAACGCATCGTGGCGGTTCGGTGAGCGCTTCAAGATCGACGCCGGCCTGCGCCAGGCGCGCAACGACCAGTGGTTCAGCCAGAACGTCAGCGAGGGCATCCTCGCGCCGATCGGCGATGCGCCCGGCGAATCGACCGAAGACGTGTTCACCTGGAGCCTGAGCCCGCAGTTCAAGCTCGCCGAGGACACGATGCTGTACGCACGCGTCGCCACCGGCTACCAGCCGGGCGGCCCGAACGTCGCGCTCCCGGGGATTCCGCCGAGCGTCGACTCGTCGATGCTCGCCAGCTACGAGCTGGGACTGAAATCGCAGACCGCCGATCGCCGCGTGCAGGTCGACGTGTCCGCGTTCCGCATCGAATGGGACGACATCCAGGTGGCGTCGTCGTTCAACGGCATCGGCGGGCTGGTCAACGGCGGCGAGGCGAGCAGCGAAGGCCTGGAGCTGGCCTCGCAGTTCCGCGCCACCGAGGCCCTGTCGCTCGGCATCAATGCGGCCTACACCAAGGCGCGGGTGAAGAACGATTTCGAAGCCACGGTCATTCCGCAGGGCGCGTTGGATGTCGTGCTCAACACCGGCCTGGCCGGCGACCGCATGCCGTACGTGCCGACGCTGTCGTGGGCGGCGAACGCCGAGTACGCGTTCATGACCGCGCAGGGGCTGTCCGGCCAGGTAGGCGGCGTGCTGCGCTTCACCGGAGAGCGCTTGAGCGACACCACCGAGCGCCAGCGCGTCACCGCGCCGGGCGACCCCTCCACGGTGTTGCAGGAAGAAGTGACCGCGCCGCTGCGGCTCGACAGCTATCGCGCGCTCGATCTCTACGCAGGCATCGGCCGGGAACGCTGGGAGGTGCGCGCCTATGTCAGCAACGTCACCGGCGAAGGCGGCTACTCGTCGATGACGCCGGCGGCCGGCGCGCTCAGCGGCACGCTGGCCTACCTGGCTGCAGTACCGATCCAGCCGCGGACGTTCGGCGTCGAACTCGACGTCCGGTTCTGAGCCGGACGGACCCGGCCCCCATGCCCACTGCCGCCGTCGTGCCGCACGCCCCCGAGGCGTTGCCCCAGCCGTACCTGCTGTTTCTCGGAGACACCGTCGAACCCGGCTACGCGAAGACCGCGTACGGTCTGCGCGACTGGGCCCCCGAGCGGTGTCTCGGCGAGTTCGCCTGTCCGGGCGCGACGGTCAGCACCGGCCTGCCGCGCCTGACCCCCGCCCAGGCCCGTGCAGGGGGCGCGCGCGCGATGGTCATCGGCGTCGCCAACCCCGGCGGGCGGATCCCGCCGGCCTGGGTGCCTGCGTTGCTCGATGCCTTGCAGGCCGGGCTCGACCTCGTCGGCGGCATGCATGCCCGGCTGGCCGGCATCGACGTGCTGCGCAACGCGGCCATCGCGCACGGGCGGCGCCTGATCGATGTGCGCGAGCCGCCCTCGGACCTGCCCGTCGCCAGCGGCCGAAAACGCACCGGCAAGCGTCTGCTCACCGTGGGCACCGACTGCGCCCTGGGCAAGAAATACACCGCCCTGTCGCTGGCGCGCGCGTTCCGCGACCGCGGCCTCGATGCCACGTTCCGCGCCAGCGGGCAGACCGGCATTCTGATCGCCGGCGCGGGTGTGCCGATGGACGCGGTGATCGCGGACTTCGCGGCCGGCGCGGCGGAATTCCTGTCACCCGATGCCGATCCGGCGCACTGGGATGTCGTCGAAGGCCAGGGCTCGCTGTCGCACCCGGCCTATGCGGGCGTGTCGCTGTCGCTGCTGCACGGCAGCCAGCCGGACGTCATCGTCGTCTGCCACGCAGTCGGACGCGAACGCATGCTCGGCCATGCGCATTACCTGGTGCCGTCGATCGAGGAGACCATCGACCTCGCGCTGCGACTGGGCGCGCGCACCAATCCCGCGATCCGCTGCGCGGGCGTCAGCCTCAACACCGCGGCGCTCGACGATGCGGACGCGCAGGACGCGATCGCATCCACCGCTGCCCGCCTGGGCCTGCCGGTCGCGGATCCGGTCCGCGGCGGCGCGGCCTTCGAGCGGCTGGTCGACGCCTGCCTCGCATGACGTCCCGGGCCAGCTGGTTCCAGCGCTACCTGTTGCCGGGCTTCGTGTTCCAGGCGGCGGTGATCGCCGGCGGGTATGCGACCGGGCGCGAACTGGTCGAGTTCTTCCTGCCGGCCGGTCCCTGGGGCGGCCTGCTCGGCATGACGGTCAGCATGCTGGTGTGGAGCGGCGTGCTGATGGTCAGCTTCGAGCTGGCCCGCGTCGCCCGCGCCTGGGATTACCGCGCGTTCTTCAAGGTGCTGCTGGGCCGCGGCTGGTTCGCGTTCGAGATCGGCTACGTGCTGTTGATGCTGGTGATCCTGGCGGTCATGGGCGCGGCCGCCGGCGAAATCGCCTTCAGCCTGTTCGGCCTGCCGAAGGTGGCGGGCTCGCTGGCGATGATCGCCGCCACGGGCGCGCTGCTGTTCTGCGGCAGCGCCGCGATCGAAAAATTCCTGGTCGCCTCGGTCGGCTATCTGTATCTGGTCTACGTGGTGTTCGTGATCTGGGCGGTGGTGGCATTCGGCGACCGCATCGGGACGAACTTCGCGTCGGTGCCGGTCGAGGCCGGGTGGTTCAAGGCCGGCGTGACCTACGCCGGCTACAACGTCGCCACCATTCCCGCGGTGCTGTTCTGCGTGCGCCACTTCGGCCGTCGCCGCGAGGCACTCGCCGCCGGCGCGCTGGCCGGACCGCTGGGCATGCTGCCGGGTGTGGTGTTCTACATCGCGATGATGGGCTACTACCACGAGATCGGCGCCGAGGCCCTGCCGTCGGCGTTCCTGCTGGCGAAATTGCAGGCGCCGTGGTTCGAATGGGTGTTCCAGATCGCGGTGATGCTGACGCTGGTGGATACCGGCGTCGCGCTGCTCCACGCCCTCAACGAACGTGTCGCCAACACATGGGCGGAGCGGCAGCGTCCGATGCCGCGCGCGCTGCGTCCGGCGCTTGCGGTCGGCGTCATGCTGATCGCGGTGTATGCCGCCACGGCCGTCGGCCTGGTCGACCTGATCGCCAAGGGCTACGGCACGCTGACCTGGTATTTCCTGGCGATCTACGTAGTGCCGCTGATGACCTGGGGCGTATGGCTGCTGTGGCGCCGCAGATCGATCGACGTGACCCCCCTGCCTTGAACGAGACGTCCGCGAGGACGGGAGACGCTGTCATGCCGAACCCTCTGCCGGCCATCGCCGGAGTGCTTCTGTCGCTGTGCGTCCTCACCGCCGCTGCGGCGCCGCCTGCCGGTTTCGATGCGCGGGTCGAGGCCGCGATGCAATCCCGCGACGTGCCGGGCATGGCGATCGCGATCGTCGAGGACGGCGAGATCGTGCACGCAAAAGGCTATGGCGTGCGCCAGCTCGGCGCACCCGAGCGCGTGGACGCCGACACCATTTTTCCGACCGGTTCGACCGGCAAGGCGGTGACGGCGGCGGCGCTCGCGATCCTCGTCGACGACGGCAAGCTCGGCTGGGACGACCGGGTCATCGACCATCTGTCCGATTTCCGCATGTACGACCCCTGGGTCACGCGCGAGATGACGGTGCGCGATTTGCTGCTGCACCGCAGTGGCCTAGGGCTGGGTGCGGGCGACCTGCTGTTCATTCCCCGCACCTCGCGCAGCCGCGCCGACATCGTGCGCGCACTGCGGCACATCCGGCCGGCCACGAGTTTCCGCAGCGGTTACGCCTACGACAACATCCTCTACATCGTCGCCGGCGAAGTGGTGGCAGCGGTCAGCGGACAGGACTGGGAAACCTTCGTGCGCGAGCGCATCTTCGCGCCGTTGCAGATGCGCACCGCGACCAGTCACGAGGACGATCGCTTCGCGACCGAGAATCGCGCGCAGCCGCATGCGCGTTTGGATCCGCGCCTGCGCGGCCTCGGCCCGCAGCAGCTGCTGCCGGAAAGCGAAGGCCTGGGCCAGGTCGGTGCCGCCGCGGGCGGGTTGTCCTGGAGCGCGCAGGACTTCGCGCGCTGGCTGCAGGTGCAGCTCGCGCTCGGCGCGCTGCCTGACGATCGCGGCCGGCTGTACAGCGAAGCTTCGGCGCACGAGATGTGGACGCCGCAGGTACCTGTGCCGATCCGCCCTTACCCGGCGCCGATCACCGACATCACCCCCCAGTTCTCCGGCTATGCGCTGGGCTGGAACGTGCAGGACTACCGCGGCATCAAAGTCATCCAGCACGGCGGCGCAGTGTTCGGCGTACTGGCCTTCACCGTGCTGGTGCCCGAGCGGAACATCGGCATCTCGCTGCAGATCAATTCCGAAGACGTCGACGTCCTGCGGGGGCTGGGTTTCGAGCTGCTCGACCATTACCTCGGCTTCGAGCCCCGCGACTGGGTCGCGGCATTCGCCACCTGGAATCAGGCGCGCCTCGCCGACGGCCTGGCCGCGCTGGACGCGACCGGCGTGCAGATCCGCAGGGCAACCCGGCCGTCGCTGTCGCCAGCCGCTTACGCCGGGACCTACGCCGATGCCTGGTACGGCCCGATCACCATCACCGAGACAGGCGGCAAGTTGCGCATCGACTTCCACCAGACGCCCGGCATGCAGGGCACGCTGACCCACTGGCAGTACGACACCTTCCGGGTGGCCTGGGACGACGCGGCGATCGAGCCGGCGTCGGTCGCCTTCTCGCTGGACGCGGAAGGCAAGATCGCGCAGATCCGGATGCAGGCGATCTCGCCGACTGCGGATTTCAGCTACGACTACCAGGACCTGCTGTTCGAACCCCAGACACTGAAGTAGCGCTGCACATCTGCATGGCGCGTCCGCGTCCGGGTTTGTCGGACACGCCGGCGCGTTGATCGCCGACACGCGCGTTTGTCGAACCGGGAACGTCCGCACGCGTTTCGACGGCAGAAATCGTCGATGCTCAACGACCCGGGCGTCGATGTCGCGCTTGCGGTTGTGACGACGCCAGAACAGTGCAGAAAATGGACAGTAGAAATCCAGTGGCAGAAATCCTCGCAGACGCGCTGAACGTCTGGGCGTGGTGCACGACTGTTGTACGCGGCCAGCAACGCGCATGTGGCAGCGACGATTCAAGGTGCAGGACCGGTGCCCGTCTGGGTTCAACACGCAGCGCCGGCACGATCTCGAGCACTTTGCGTATGCATTGTGGTGTCGCCGTCATTCTTTCAGTCGTCCTCGTGGCATGCGCGCCCGCATCGAACTCCGCGGCGGCGCAACCGGCGGCGACTTCGACGGCATCCGCCTGCCCGATCGATTCGTTCGATGTCTTCATCGAGCGCTTCGGTCGCGAAATCGCGTTCCAGGAACTGACGACCGCCGATCCGCTTGTTGTCGAGCGTTACGACACCGCGGCCGAGCCCGAGCCCCGCCGCGTTGTGGCGGATGTCGCGCTTGCGGACGTGGTCTGGCCGGTGATGCCGCGTCTCGACCTCGTCGGCGGCAGCGGCCGCACCTACGACATCGCGGCGGTCGCGGATGGCCGCATCGAAGTGCAGGTCCGGACGCCCGACACCAGCGACCAGCAACGCTACGTCTTCGGAAAATCGCCGTGCTGGCAGCTGCAGCGCGTGGTCGACGAGTCGATCTGACATCCCTCGCGCGCAATGTGCAGCGCGATCCGTCTCAAGGAGTGATCGATGCACCTGACATGGAGGTTCGCGCCGCTCTGTTCCGCGCTGCTGCTCGGCTGCGTCGCCCAGGAGGAACCGGTCGCGATACCGTCCGGACCCGACATCGCAACGACCGCGGATGCTTCGCAGATGCCCGCGTCGCACGAACCGCCGACCGCGACGCCGCCGGATGTGGATGATCCGGCCGCCTTCGTGCCGCAGGGCGCGACCCTGGTCGATACCGTGCAGGGCGATCTGACCGCGCGTGGCAGCGCCGACGCGTTGATCGTGTTCTCGCCGGCCTCGACGGACGGACGTGCACTCGGCGATGGTCCGGCGCGCACGGTCGTCCTGCTGGCCCGGGATGCGACGGGCACTCTGCAGAACGTGGCCGAGAACGCGCGCATCGTGCCGTGCGCGCGCTGCGGCGGCATGGCGGGCGATCCCTATGCCGGCGCCCGGATCGAGGCAGGCACCGTGACGCTGGCGGTGGCCGGCGGATCGCGCCAGCGCTGGTTCCACGACTACGTCTTCCGATACGCGCCAGAGCGCGCGACCTGGCGGCTCACGAACGTGGCCCGCGGCGTGACGGACACGCAGACGGACCTGCAGACACACGAGGCACTGACCGCGGCGGACTTCGGCGACATCGATTTCGCGGACTTCGACCCGGCACGCCTTCCCCCGGCGCCGGTGCTGGATTGACGCCTCGAGGCATTGCCGACCAATCGAGACATGACGAACCCGCACGCTTCGTCGAAACGCACCCAGTAGAAGGAACTGCACGATGACCACGGAACGGGAAGCACAGCTCCTGCGTGATGCCTATGCAGCCGGCATCACCCGACCGCGCGAACTGGCGAACTTCATCGCCCAGGTCGGTCATGAATCGGGTGGGCTCGAACGCCTCGAAGAAGGTTTCCGCTACACGCGCAGCGCCGAGCAGATCAGCGGCAACGTGCGCTCTGCCCTGCGCCAGGGTCGCGATGCGCTCGAGGCCGCTCGACTGGAGGCGTTGGCGGGCCGGCCCGAAGCACTCGCCGAACTGATGTATGGCGGGCGCATGGGCAACAGCGAGCCGGGCGATGGCTATCTGTATCGCGGGCGCGGCTACATGCAACTGACCGGCAAGCACCAGTACGCCGCTGCCGGTGAAGCCTTGGCACTGGACCTGGTCGGCAATCCGGATCTCGCAGCGCGGCCCGAGCACGCGTCGCGCATCGCCACCTGGTACTGGCAGCAGAACGTGCCGCCTGGCTCGCGTGAGGATGCACGCGCGGCGGGAGCATCGATCAACGGGACCGATCCGCCGAACGGGCTGGACGACCGGGTGCAACGCTTCGAACGCTGGGCGCGCGAGCTCACGCCGGACCGTATCCAGACGTTGTCGAACGCGCGCGCGGTCGAGGCCGACATCGAAACGCCGGCGGCCGGATTCGCGCAGACGATGCGCGTCATGCTGCCGCCGCAGTCCGGGATCGCGCCGCACGTGACCGGCCATTACGGCGAACAGCGGGGCGCGCATGCGCACGGCGGCACCGACTTCAACTATGTCGGCGGGCAGACCGGGGTCAATCTGGCGCATCCGGTCGTGCACAGCCCGGTCGCGGGCGTGGTCACGTTCTCCGGTGGGGCGTTCGGCACCGTGAAGATCCGCGATGCGCAGGGGTACTCGCACGAGATCCTGCATCTCGATGCCCGCCAGGTCGAAGCGGGCCAGGCGCTCGCGGCTGGCGATCCGATCGGCACCATGGGCGGCCGTGGCCCGGAAGGCCAGGCGCAGTACGCACGTCACGTGCACTACCAGTTGCGGGATCCCCAGGGCGCACTGCTCAGCCCGGAAAACTTCTGGAACCGCGCCCCCGTTCCGGTGCAAGGAGAAGCGCAGGCCGATGCATTGCTGCGCGAAAGCAGCCGCGGCAACGACGTCCGTCACCTGCAGACCGCGCTGGCCGGACTCGGTTTCACGGATGCGCGTGATCGCGCGCTGCAGGTCGACGGTGTGTTCGGCGCACGGACCACCGAAGCCGTGCGCGCGTTCCAGCAGGCGCAGGGTCTGGAAGTCGATGGCATCGTGGGACCGGCCACGCGCGGCGCCCTCGAACAGGTGTCGCGACGCCAGCCGGCCGAGCCGTCGACTGCGGTGCCTGCGCCGGGCGCGGCGGCGTCGCCACTCGACGCACTGCTCGCAGCCGCGCGGTCCGGCGACCCTGCCATGCTCAAGGGCGCGTTGGATGATTTCTCGGAGACCGCACTCGGTCGGACCTTCGCCGTCCAGGTCGCGCGTGCAAACGCAACGCCAGACGCGCCTGAAGCCGCACCCGAGCAGGGCTGCGCGCGCTGATCGTCTGCATCGATGAATGGGATGGCGCCGCGAACTGGGGTCCACCCCAGCTGTCGACGCGCGCCATGTATGCCTAGGGTCGATCCATCGGTTCTGTGGAGATGGTCATGAGCTTCAGCGTCCAGTCGTCCAGCGTTTCGCCTTCGAGCCTGCAGGCGATGCCGCCGCCGGATGTCCTGCGTGCGCAGTCGCAGGGCGCGCCGCCGCTGCCCACGGGCAGCTACCAGCTCGAACCCGGCTATCACCCGCAGCTCGGCGCCCTGTTCGCGACCGGCGGGAACGCCGCGAACGCGGCGTCGTTCGACAGCCAGGTGCGCGGTCAGGAATCGCGGGCGATCGATCTGGACCTCATGCAGATCTCGGCCGCGGTCTACGATCCGGCCGTGCAGCAGGTCGGCGACTGGAGCCGGGTCAGCGATGCGGACCTGATGGCCGCCGGCATCGATCCCGCACTGCTGGAGAATCCGCAGAGCGGATTCCGCGCCGGCATCTACACCGACGGCGACGGCAACCACGTGCTGGCGTTCGCCGGATCGAACGATCTGAAGGACTGGACCGGTGCGAATTTCCGCCAGGGCGTGGGCTGGCAGTCCGAGCAGTACGACGAAGCCGTGCAGCTGGCGCAGCTCGCCTCCGCCGCTTATGGCGTCGATCTGGCCATTACCGGACATTCGCTCGGCGGCGGATTGGCCGCGACGGCCGCGATGGCCGTCGATGGCGCTGCGGTGACCTTCAATGCCGCCGGCGTGCACGACCGCACCATCGAGGGCCTGGGTCTCGATCCCGCAACCGCCAGGGCCGACGCCGCCGACGGTCAGATCCGCCGGTACAACGTCGACGGCGAAGCGCTGACCAAGGCCCAGCAGGACATCTGGGTGGTGAACAACATTCCCGATGCGCCCGGCCACGAGATCGTGCTCGACGACCCCGCGCCGCTGACCGGCTTTGACCGCTTCAATCCGATCTCGATCGTCTCCCACAGCATCGCCAAGCACATGCAGGACGTGGTGATCGAAGCGCTGTCGCAGCAGCAGCCCTGGGCGAACTGATCGGATCCGTGTCGACGGGATGCCCGCGGCGGCTGTGTGAGAATGCGGGCATGCGCGCCGCAGTCCTGAGCCTGTTGCTGATGTTGTCCGGCGCCGCCTGCAGTGGAGACGCAATGGACGCTCGAGCCGCTTTCACCGATGCCAGCGCGGCTGCGCTGGCCGATGCCGTCGCCGACGACGATGCCGCTGCCGTGCGCACGCAGGTGCAGGCCGGCGCCGACCCGAATGCCCGTGGCGACCAGGGCGTGAACCTGCTGCAGATCGCGATGCTGGCCCAGGCCAAGAACGCGTTGACGGCATTGCTCGATGCCGGCGCCGATCCCAATGCGCCGGGACTCGGCGGCGCGACGGCGGTACACGGTGCGGCGATCGCCGACGATCCCGGGTATCTGAAGATCGTGCTCGACCGCCGCGGCGATCCCGATGCCCGGCACGGCGAAACGCAGGCCACGCCGCTGGCGGGCGCGACAGGCCCGCGCACCGATGCGCAGTTCCGGATGTTGCTCGCGGCCGGCGCCGATCCGGGCGCCGCCGATCGCACCGGCAACACGCCGCTGCACAAGGCCGCGATGATCAACGCTGGCGACCACGTGCTGGCCCTGCTGGATGCCGGCGCCGATCCGCTGGCGAAGAACGGGCAGGGCGCGACCTTCCAGCGCTTCTTCTTCAAGACGCCCGATGCCCGTCTCAACGACGCGGCCCGCGCGAAGCGCGAGGCCGTCGTGGCGTGGCTGCAGGCGCATCAGGTGCGACTCGAGGCCGGCGCCGACTGAAGGTGTCGCCCGTCGTCGATGCCGGCGTGCCGCTCGGTCACTTGAAGTCGCAGGCGGGCTGGACTGATTGAAGGGTGCCTCGAGCGCGTCCGAATGTGCGCGCATCGCGCGTGGGCGAACGTGCGTGGCGGGGCATCAGCACGAAGACGTCCCGGCCCCCGTTTCTTGTGCGTGCACGGAATCGGATCGCCCACTGCGCGTCCCGGCCGCAGTGTCTCCAAAGCCGAACCGGCGCAACCGCCGCCCTAGGACCCGCCCTAGATGGCAGCCGCCGCCGCCCGCGCTAGCGTGGAGTCCTCGAAAAGCCCGGGTGGAGCACGGTCATGTCCCTGACCATTGGTGATGGCATCGGTCGCGTCCAGGACACCTGGCGTCCGCAACAGACACCGCTCCAGTCGTACGGACCGCCGTTGCCGCCGCCGCAGAGCGGCACGTACCGACCGGATACCAGCTATCACCCGCAGGTCCAGGCGCCGGGCTCCGGGCCCACGCAGAGCCAGGGGCAGGGCGGCACCAGTCCGTATGCGATCCCCGCAGGCAGCACGCTCGACGAGGTCGCCAGCGGCACCCAGGCGCAGCCCTTCGACGTCACCCTGTCGCAGCTCGCCACCGCCGTCTACGGCACGCGCGGCGCGCCACCGCCGGGCTGGGAGGCGGTCAGCGACCAGCAGCTGATGGACCAGGGCGTCGCCGATCCGCAGGCCTGGCGGCTGCAGTACCTCGGCGCCAACGATGCGGTACCGACCAACGCCCAGGAATTCCGCGCCGAGGTCTACACCGACGGCGCCGGCAACTACGTGCTGTCCTACCGCGGCACCGCCGAGGGCGGCCCGGACTGGGAGAACAACTTCCGCCAGGGCCTCGGCTACGAGACCAACGACGGCGACAAGTTCAGCGTCACCGCGGTCAACACCGCCCGCGAGTTCGCGAACGTGTTCGGCGACAACGGCGCCAATTCCTCGAACCTCGCGATCACCGGTCATTCGCAGGGCGGTGGTCTCGCCAGCGTCGGCTCGTTGGCCAGCGGCATTTCCGCCGTCACGTTCGACGCGTCGGGCATCCATCCCAACACCCTCGACCGCATCGGGATCGATCCGCAGGCCGCGCGGGACAGCGCCGAAGGCGGCCAGATCCGCGCCTATTCGCTGTCCAGCGATGCGCTGACCAACGCGCAGGACAGCTGGATAACCGGCGTCGTCGCGCCGGATGCGCTGGGCACGCAGATCGTCGTCGACCCGGCGGCTGCGGACGTCGACAACATGTTCTCCAATTACGGGCCGATCGAAGGCTTCTCGCAGGCGCAGAGCGACACGCTCAACACGGTGGTCGAAGCCGCGCGCGATCCGGTGACCGGGCTGTTGATGACGACCGCGATCGCGCCGGTGACCACGGCCGGTGGCGCGCTCGTGGGCAGCCTGTTCGGCAATCCGCTCGTTGGCGCCGCAGCCGGCGCGCTGGCCGCACCCGCGCTCGTGTTCGGCGGCGGCGAACTCGCCTACGCCGCGATCAGCCACAGCCCCAACGCGCTGACCGCCGGCATGATCGAAGCGCAGCCGTGGCAGGCGGGCTACCAGAACCCGTCCTCCACCGGCCGCGATCTGCAGAACCTGCTGCCCGATGCGACCAAGGACGACTACGCGCGCAACGTGCATGACTTCGCCACAGACGTCGACACCGTGGTCGCCAACGAATTCGCCAATGGCCAGTACCTGCAGGGCGGTATCAGCCTGGCCGGTGACTTCGCCGAAGGCGCGTTCAATTCCGCCGGTGACACCATCGACGGCTATGCCGACCAGCTGGCCGGTGTGGTCGACCGCAACATCGGCGGCTGGGGTGGCAGCGCGCTGTCGACCGTGATCGACGGTGCGGGCGATGTCGCCGAGTTCACCACCGACGTGGCCGGCCAGGTGACCGAAACCCTGGCCGACGGCGCGGGCTGGGTGGCCCAGGGCGCGACGAACTTCGTCGGTGGCCTGTTCGGCCGCTGAGACTCACGGACCGCGCATGTGCCGTGCGTATGATCGGGCGCTGACATGACCCGCCTCCGCGCCCTGTCTTCAATCGTCCTTCTCCTCTGCGCCGCAGGGTGTGCACAGCCGTCCATGAGCAACGACGCATTCAATTCGCCGACGACGGCGCAACTGGCCGACGCCGTCCGCCGCGGCGACGCCGCCGAGATCCGCCGGCAACTCGAACACGTCGCCCCCGATACCCCGGGGAGCGACGGCGAAACGTTGCTGATGGAAGCGATCCGCCAGCGCCGTGCGGCCAGCGTGGATGCGCTGCTCGAAGGCGGCGCCGATCCCAACCACGTCAATGCGCGCGGCGACACGCCGGTGCACGCGGCCGCGTTCTCCGGTGATCCGGCGATCCTGCGCGCGGTGATCGCCAAGGGCGGCGATGTCGACGTGGCCAACCCGCACACGGGCGCGACGCCACTGGTGCAGGCATTGCTGTCGCCGAACGCCGGCCAGGCCGAGGTCTTGCTGGATGCGGGCGCCGATCCCAATCTGGCCGACCGCAATGGCGACACGCCGTTGCACGTCGCCGGCCGTACCAATGGCGGCGCGGCGATCCTCGCGCTGCTGCGCAAGGGCGCCCGGCCGCAGACGGAAAACTCGCGCGGCGTGACCTTCCAGCACGAGTACTTCGGCTTCCCCGCGAACCTGCTCAACGACCGTGCCCGCGCCGAGCGGCGCGAGATCGTCGCCTGGCTCAAGGCCAACGGCGTGCCGCTGGAAGCGAACGTCGCCGCGACCTACTGAGCCGCTGTCGCCCTGAACGGGCGCGCCGCGACCTAGGGTCCGCACCAGCTGTCCGGCGTCGCCCCGGCCCCCTATCGTCGGAGCTATCGTTTCCGTAGGTGCGCGCGCCATGAGCCTGTCCCCGGTATCCGGCAACAACACGCCCGTCGATCCGTTCCGCGATTTCGCGCTCGATCCGGCGCTGCAGGCCTCGTCCGCGCTGCAACCGCGTACGCCTGCGAACGTCGACACCAGTGCCGGCTTCCCGCGCGGCGACGGCAGCTTCGCCGATTCGGTCCGCGGCACCGCGCCGCAGCCAGATCAGGACCTGCAGTTCGCCCTGATGGCGAACGACAGCTACACGCTGACCGGCCCCGACGGCGTCACCGGCACCGCGGCCGAGGCCGATCTGCAGGCCGCCGGCTGGAACCGTCTCGAGCCCAGCGCCGACGGCACGCATCTCGTCGATGCGCAGGGCAACCAGATTCCGATCTCGCCCGACGCGCTGCACGACGCGCAGACCGGCTTCGACGCGGCGATCTACCAGAATGCCGAGGGCCAGTACGTCGTCGCCTATCGCGGCACCGACAGCTGGGGGCTGGGCGCGGGCGGCGATTCGCGTGCGAACGGCGGCCAGGGTCTCGGCATGGAGACCGCGCAGTATTCGCAGGCGATGGAACTGGCGAATATCGCGGTGGATACCTTCGGCACCGGCAACGTCGCGATCACCGGACACTCGCTGGGTGGCGGCCTCGCTTCGGCCGCGATGCTGGCGACCGACGTGCCGGGCGTGACCTTCAACTCTTCCGGCCTGAGCAACAACACGCTGACCAGCCTGGGCTTCAATCCCAATGCCGCTCGCGGCGAGATCGCCGACAGCGGCCAGATCCGCCGTTACGTCGTCGATGGTGATCCGCTGACGCTCGCGCAGCAGGACATCCCGATCATTCCGGTGCTGAGCATGTCGCCGCCGAACGCGGTGGGCACCGAGCTGCGCGTCGCGCCGCCCGAGGGCATGGGCCGCTTCGACATGCTCGGCCTGCACGGCGGTGGTGGCGACAATCCGTCCTACGTCGAAGCCCTGCGCCAGAACGAAGCGCAGGCGCCGGTCGACCGCTCGGGCACCAATCTGGGGCTGGCGCTCGGCACGCTCGAGAACATCGGTGAGCACAACCTCAACCAGCTGGGCTCGCTGGCCAACGGCATCGGTGGTCTGTATTCCGATGGCCGCTCCACGGTGACCGAAGCCGTCAGCGGCATCACCGATGCGGTGCAGAACGACTACGGCAACGGCCGCTATGTCGGCGGCACCTTCAGCATCGCCGGTGACGTGGTCGACGGCGTGGTGGGTCTCGGTGGCGACGCGATTTCCAACACCCTGGGCACCGCGGGTGACGTGGTCGAAAACATCACGAATCTCGGCGGCAGTGTGCTGCGCGATCTCGGCGACCGCACCGGCTTCGATGCGCCGTTCGATGCCGTCGCCAGCGGCGTCGAATGGACCGGCCGCGCGGTCGACACCGTGGCCGATACCGTCGGCGACGGTGCGCAGTGGGGGTTGGACAAGGTCGGTGACGGCGCCGAGTGGGTCATCGATCGCGCCGGTGACGGCGCCCAGTGGGTCGGCGACCGCGTGGTCGACGGCGTGACCTGGACCGGCAACCGCATCGCCGACGGCGCACGCGCGGTGGGCGATGCCGCCAGCTGGACCGGTGACCGTCTGGCCGATGGCGCGCGCTGGGCCGGTGAAAACCTCAACCCGGTCAACTGGTTCCGTTGAGTCCCGCGATTCCCGGCTGTCTCTGCGCCCGGGATTCCCGCACCCTGTCACGACGCCCGACTGCCGGTCGGGCTAGGCTGATGGCTTGTACCGCTTCGGAGGCCTCGCCATGATGGGTGTCGCTTCGATCGCGCCATTTCCGCAGTGGCGGATCATCGCCTGTATCGTGTTGGCACTCGCTGCCAGCGGCGCCTGCGCCAGACAAGGAACGAGCATGACCCAGGACCACGCCACCGATCCCGCCGCCTCCGCGCTGTCGCGCGCCGCGAGTGCGGGCGATGCTGCAGAGATCCGGCGCCTGATCGCCGACGGCGCCAATCCCAACGCCAAGGACACCCAGGGCTCGCCGCTGCTGCAGGCGGCGATCCTGCGCGGCGATCGTCGCGCGTTCCAGGCGCTGCTCGATGCCGGCGCGGACGCGACCACCGGCGCGGCCAACGGCAACACCGCCGTGCATCTGGCGGCCATGCAGGATGACGCCAGCTATCTGAAGACCTTGCTGGCTGGCGGCGCGTCCGCCGACACGCCGAATACCAAGAACGGCGAGACGCCGCTGTTCAACGCACTCGAAGCGCGCAACGACGAGAACATCCGCTTGCTGCTTGACGCCGGCGCGCGCGCGGACGCGGCCGACGCGTTCGGCGCGACCCTGCTGCACAAGGCTGCACGCATCAACGCCACCGGCTGGGTGGTGCGCTTCCTCGAAGCCGGCGCCGATCCGACCGCCCGCGACCGCGTCGGCGTGACCTTCCAGCCCTCGTTCTTCCGCGCGCGCGACGCAGTGCTGTCGGCCGATGCCAAGCGCGACCGCGAGACCGTGCGCGAGTGGCTGGTCGCGCGGCAGATTCCGGTCGAAGACAAGCACTGATTCGACGCGTCGCCCTGCGCGGTTGGGCGCTTTTGGCCGTATCCGAGCACGCCGGCAGGTCTTCAGAGCCCCCGCATCGTTGAAACAGCAACGTCATCCCGGCGTAGGCCGGGATCCAGTGCCTTCTGCAGGGTCAGGTGCAGTTGGCGGCAGAATCACGAGCCGCTATCCGATGACCGAGGTCTAGGGTGGGAGGTGCTCGATGACCAGTGCTTCGCGCTGTTAAGGCGCACTTCCGGCCTACGCCGGGACAACGATCAGCGCGTGACGCTCAGGCTCCAAGACGCGAACCGACGCCGCCTCGCAAGTCAGTAGTCGGAATCAACCGCTCACCTGTCACGGCCACGCCGGCGGCGACGCCCGCCACGCCGCGAACACTTCGGCCAACGTCGCGCGCTCGGCATCCGTCCAGTCCGGCAGCAGGGTCGGATAGCGCGCCGGATCGCTCCACAGCGTCGGCTCGGTACGCACTGCGGCGGCGTACCAGCGCACGGCCTCGTCGCGGCGGTCGGTCGACCACAGTCCGAGTGCCAGGGTCGGCGGCGCCCACGACGGACGCAGCAGTCGACCGTCCAGCGCCTGCCGCCACTGCTCCAGCGCCTCTTGGTGATGGCCGGCGCGATACAGGTCCCAGCCGTAGTTCCACTGCACCCCGCTGCGCAAGGGCGCGCGCGTCGACAGCGATGCGAGCGCCTGCGCGTACATCGCGCGCCCGGTGTCCTCGCGACCGCTGCGCATCAGCGCCTGCGCCAGCTGCGCCCGCGCCTGGTCGGCATTGCGACCGTTGCGTTCGATCAACTGCAACAGCCGCGCATGGGTCTGGTCGTCGTCGCCGGCGATCGCGACGATCGGCGAGGCCGTCCGCGCATCGTCGTCGAAATAGAATTCGGCCGGCGCCGGCAACGTCTGTGCGCCGACAGTCGACGCGAACAGCAGCCCGAGCGCGCACAGGCCGGCACGCAGATATCCCATCACCCTCTCCCCCGTGTGTCCGTTTCGTGTCGTGCGGATGACCACGACATCCCCGGCCCGATTGTAGACATGGCGCGCGGGCAGGCGCCGCGACCGGGTTCACGGATGCCGCGGTGCGGTCACATGCCGGAAGAACGCCGCGCGCTCAGCGCCGCCACACCAGGCAGCGGTTGTTCGACGGCATTGCGATGTCGCCGTGCAGATGCAGACCGATCTGCAACGCGAGCGCATCCACCGCTTCGAGATCGCGGATGCCCGACCGCGGATCGCGCGCCTTGAGCCAGCCGTCGAAATCGCGGTTGCTGTCGCTGGTGTACGTGCCGCCCACGTTGAACGGCCCGTAGACCACCAGCGTCGCATCGTCGGCGAGCACGCGGTCGAGGCCGGCGAAACAGGCTTCGACCTCGGGCCAGCCCATGATGTGCAGCGTGTTCGCGGTGAACACCGCA
This sequence comes from Luteimonas flava, assembly GCF_036584485.1. Lineage (NCBI taxonomy): Bacteria > Pseudomonadati > Pseudomonadota > Gammaproteobacteria > Lysobacterales > Lysobacteraceae > Luteimonas > Luteimonas flava. The sequence goes on from NZ_JAZHBM010000002.1 coordinate 107,270, forward strand.
TCGAAGCGACCGTCGGCGGCCGTGGACGCAGGCCAGTCGGGCTGCGCGACATCGAGCGCGACCGGTGCGGGCGTGTTCGGCAGCGCGGCCTCGTCGAGCCAGGCCGCGATGCCCGACAGATGCGCCGCGCGTTCCGAGGTCTGCCAGCGCAGCCACGGCATCGCCGCGGCGAAATGCACCGCGTGCTGGCCGGTGCCGCTGCCGATCTCGAGCACCTGCTGACGGTGCTCGAACTGCGCGCGCAGGACGTCGAGAATCGGCGCACGATTGCGATCGCAGGACGGCGAGAAGGGTTTGTCGGGTGACATCGTCATGCGCGACACGATACGGCACGCGATCGCGGAGACCGGTCAGCGCGTGGGCGGATCGTCGGGCCAGCGCGGGCCGCGCCGCAGGCGGATCGGGCCGGAGATCGCCGCGCCGGGATCGCGCACTGCGTCGCCCTGCGTGATCCGGATGGCACCATCCGCCGAGAGCGCCTGCGCCACGCGGCGCACGCCCGGCATCGCGTTTCGCCAGGCCTGTACGGGATACAGACGCCGTGCGACCTCGGACGGGCAGATGGACGCATCGGACGCGCGCGCCGCCAGCAGCGCGCGGATCTCCGCTGCGATGCGCGCATCGTCAGGGGTCACCGGCTCAGGCCGGCTGCAACAGCCGCAGGCCGAAACTCTCACCCTCGTCGTTCCAGCCATGCGTCACGCGCAGCCCGGCCTGCGCGGCCAGCGCGGAGAACGAGGCGTCGGTGTACTTCTGGCTGATCTCGACGTGCATGGCTTCGCCGACGGCGAAATCGAAGGCGTGATCGCCGATGCGTACGGTCTGTGCGCGTTCGCTGACCAGGCTCGTTTCGATCCGCATGCGTTCGCGTGCGTAGTGGGCGCGATGGCGGAAGCCGTCGATGTCGAAATCGCTGTCGATCTCGCGGTTGAGCCGCGTCAGCAGGTTCACGGTGAACGCCGCGGTGACGCCCGCCAGATCGTTGTAGGCGGCCTCGATGATCGCCGGGTCCTTGTCCAGATCGATGCCGATCAGTGCGCAGCCGGCATCACCCATCGTGCCGCGCATCGAGCGCAGCAGACGCACGGCTTCCTCGTCGGAGAAGTTGCCGAGCGTCGAACCCGGGAAGAACACCAGCGTGCGGTGCGCACGTCGGTCGGCGCGCGGCAGCGGCACAGGGCGTGTGAAATCCGCGCAGACCGGCAGCATCTGCACATCGGGAAAGGACTGGCCGAGACGGGTCACGCTGTCCATCAATGCGGTGCGCGAGATTTCGATCGGTGTGTAGGCAACCGGCGCCGCGAGACCTTCGAGCAGCAGCTCGGTCTTGCGCCCGCTGCCGCTGCCGAACTCGACCACGTGCACACCGTCGCCGATCGCCTGCGCGATCGACGGCATCTGCGCTTCCATCAGTGCCAGCTCGACACGCGTGAGGTAGTACTCGGGCTGACGCGTGATCGCTTCGAACAGGCGCGAACCTTCCGCGTCGTAAAAGTACTTCGACGGCAACGTCTTGGGTGTGCGCGACAGGCCGGCGATCGCATCGGCGGCGATGTCGTCGGGCTGCGGGCGCAGATCGGTCAGCGCGGCCTGCGCTCGGGCGCGAGCAATGGCGGCATTCATGCGGAATCCTTGGCCAGGCGCAGACCGGCGAACTGCCACCGCGCATCGGAGGGAAAGAAGTTGCGGTAGCTGGCGCGCACGTGGTCGGCGGAGGTCGCGCAGCTGCCGCCGCGGAGGACCCACTGCGCATCCATGAACTTGCCGTTGTATTCGCCCAGCGTGCCCGGCCAGGGCCGATAGCCGGGATAGGCGGTGTAGGCGCTGGATGTCCATTCCCAGACATCGCCGAACATCTGCTGGAGACCGGTCGCGGCAGTCGACGGCGCGCTGGGATGCAGCCGAGCGGAGTCGACGAAGTTGCCGTCCACCGGCAGCGAGGCGGCCGCCTGTTCCCATTCGAATTCGGTGGGCAGACGCGCGCCGGCCCAGCGCGCGAACGCATCCGCCTCGTAATAGCTCAGATGACACACCGGCGCTTCGGGATCGAGCGCGCGCCAGCCGCCCAGCGTGAACTCGGCTTCGCAGGCCTTGTTCCAGTACAGCGGTCGCGTCCAGCCACGTGCACGCACGGTGTCCCAGCCCGCACTGAGCCACGCGCCCGCGGCGCGATAGCCGCCGTCTTCGATGAAGGCGAGAAACTCGGCGTTGCTGACCGGCCGGCTCGCCAGCGCATGCGCGGGCACCAGCACGCGATGGCGCGGCGATTCATTGTCGTACGCGAAACCCGCATCGCCGGGCCATGCGGCATGGCCGACCTCGACGATCGATTCCTGTCGTGCGATCCAGCCGAGCGCTACCGAGCTGCCGCCGGCCTGCGGCAGATCGTCGCGATAGGCGGGGTGGAGCGGATTGCTGAAGAACGCATGCTTGATGTCGGTCAGCAGCAATTCCTGATGCTGCTGCTCGTGCTGCAGGCCGAGTTCGACGATGTCGAGCAGCCGCGCATCGAGATCGCCGCGCTGCAGTCGCGCGCGCATGCGTGTTTCGATTGCGTCGCGGTAATCGGAGACCTGGGCGAGCGTCGGCCGCGACAGCACGCCGCGCTGCGGCCGCGCGTGCATCGGTCCTGCGCTCTGGTAGTAACTGTTGAACAGGTAATCCCAGGCGGGATCGAAGGGCGTGTACGGACCGCCGTCGGCCAGCACGAAGCGTTCGAAGAACCAGGTCGTGTGGGCGAGGTGCCATTTGGTAGGGCTGGCATCCGCCATGCTCTGCACCATCGCGTCTTCCGCGCCGATGGGCGCGGAGAGCGCGGCACTGCGGCCACGCACGGCATCGAAGCGCTGCGCGAGCCGGTGGCAACGCGCGTCGACATCGCCGACTCCGGAGAGGGGCGGAACAGGGGCATGCAGCGACATCGGTGAAGTTTTCGTGTGGCTGCGTGACGGTGCCGTCGTCGGCACGCTTTCAGGAATTGCAGTGCGGATCACACGCGGCATGACCTTGAACGAAAATCGGCAATGCGCTGTGGATAACGGAATTTCTACGGCATGGACCACGCCGGCACTACACGCAGACGCCGATAGTGCACGTCAACATCCACACGAGGAGTCACCAGATGCGACGTATTGCGCTTCCGCTGGCAGCCGCCATGGCCTTCGCGTTCACGGCCTGCAGCAACGATCCGCCGCCGCCGGATGTCCCGCCGACGGATCCGGCCCCGATGAACGACACGGCGACGCCGCCGGTCGATCCCGCGACGGATCCGATGAACCCGCCGCCGACCGATCCCGCATCGCCGACGCCGACCGATCCGATGACGCAGCCGCCGACCGATCCGACCACCACGCCGCCGGTCGAGGGTGAAGGCACGCCGACCAGCACCAGCTGATCCGCGTCCATACGAAACGCGTCCATACGAAACATGCTGTGCTCATGAGACCGGTCTGACGTCGCTGACGTCAGCGCCCCCCGGCGTAACTCTCTCTCCGACCGGTCCCAGTTGCCGTCCGCCCCTCCCCCGGGCGGGCGGCTTTTTCTTGTCGGATTCCCGCACTCTCGCATCGCATTGATCGAGCCACGCGCGCGATCAGGCGGGTGCGTGCGCCGGCCATGCCGCGCCGCGATAGGTGGCCACGTGCGCGAGTGCGAGCAGCGCGTGATCCTCGTGCGTGTCGCCGTGCGCATGGACTTCGCTGTATGCAGCGATGTCGTAGTGCTCGCGCACCCGCCGGGCCTTTTCGTCAGCCACGCACTGCGCACCGGCATAGCGACCCGTCAGGCGATCACCGTCGCTTTCGAGCGACGAGCAGACGAGTTCGAGCCCCTGCGCTTCGCACCACGGTGCGAGATAGACATCGAAGCCACCGGACACGACGACGATCGTGTCGCCTTGTGTGCGATGGGCATCGAGACGCGCCTGCATCTCCGGCCGCACCAGTGCCGGCAACACCGTGGCCGCAAAGCGGCGGCCGGCGTCTTCGACGGCGCTGCGCGTCAGACCGCGGAAGGCATAGCCGACCAGCAGGCTGCGCAGCGCGTGCACCGGCAGCAGCTTGAGCTTGTAGGCCAGTACCGGCAGCGCGAACAGCAGCCTGCCGACGTGCAGGCGTCGCGGCGGTGTGGCGAAGCGCAGGAAATCCGGCAGCGTCTCGCGCGTGGTGAGGGTGCCATCGAAATCGAACAGGGCCAGCACCGGACGCGCGTCGTGCGTGTCGCGCACGCTCATGCGATCGACAGCGCCGCCTGCGCGATCAGTGCGACCACGCAGCCCAGCGCCGCGAACCACGCGAGACTGCGCAGCCAGGCGACATCCGCGACGTAGGCGACGCCGTGCAGCAGCCGCAGCGCGACGAATGCGACGGCCAGCATCGCAATGCGGTCATGCGCCACGCCGGCGAGTTGCGACAGCACCACGCCCGCCGCGAACGGGGCGAAGGCCTCCAGCGCATTGAGATGCGCGTTGTAGGCGCGCCGCAGCCGCGGATGCGCCTGGCGCGCGATCCAGCCGCGCGGATCGCGATTGTCGTAGCGCGGCGCCGAAGCCTTGGCGAGCGCGACCCAGCAGTAGGGCAGCAGCGCGGCGATCAGCACGCACCAGTAGGCAGTGGAGAGCGTCATCGGAAGATCTCTTAAGGAACTGCTGGCTTATCGCACGGCGGCATGTGCCATGTCGCCAGAGAAATGTGCAAATCCATTTCCGGTAAAAGCGGAGACGATTGGGAGAGAGGCTCGAAGCCCTCCCCGCGAAAGCGGGGGAGGGCCTGAAAAAAAAAGCGGCGACATCACTGTCGCCGCTTTCGTCATGCGAGTCTGCAGGCGTTGCCTTACGGCGCGCCACCCGCCTCGCTGCGCATCTGGTCGCGCGCGGCCTTGAAGGGGTTGCCCTCGTACCAGTTCGGCCACTGGCCGTCGTCGGCCAGCGTGCGGCCCACGCCGTACAGCGCTTCGAGATCCTGCACCACGCCGTCGAGGTTCCAGTCCGGGTTGTACTCGTCGCTGGGCTGGTGATAGCGCTTGGCGTAGTCGTCGGTCGCGGCCTTGCCACCGGCGGTGCCGCCGTCGACGAGATCGTTGCCGCCCTTCGCATACAGCGCCGGCACGCCGGCCTTGGCGAAGTTGAAGTGATCGGAGCGGAAATAGAAGCCGCCGGCTGTGTTGCCTTCCTCCACCAGCGTGCGGTTCTGCTGGTCGGCGTAGGTCTTGAGGATGTCCTCGAGCTCCGAGTTGCCCTTGCCGGTGACGACGAAGTCACGCGACGGACCGGCGACGCTCATCGCATCGAGGTTGATCACGCCGACCGTCTGCGCCAGGCCGATGCTCGGCTGCGCCACGTAATACTTGCTGCCCAGCAGGCCCGATTCCTCGAGCGTGACCGCCAGGAACACCAGCGAGCGCTTCGGCTTGGGTTCGGTGGTGGCGAACTTCTCGGCGATCTCGATGATGCCGGCCACGCCGGTCGCGTTGTCGATCGCGCCGTTGTAGATCGTGTCGCCTTCACCCTCGTGCTTGCCGAGGTGATCCCAATGCGCGAGATAGAGAATCGCCTCTTCCGGCGCCTCGGTGCCCGGCAGGATGCCGATCACGTTGCGCGAGCTCTTCTCGGCGATCGTGCTCTTGAGATCGAAACCGATCTTCGCGTTGAGCGGCACCGGCTTGAAGCCGCGCGTGTTCGCGGCCTTGATCTGTTCGTCGAGATCGAGACCGGCTTCGGCGAACAGCTGCTTGGCGACGTCGCCGGTGATCCAGCCCTGCGCCGGCAGGCGCGGTTCCGGATCGTCCTCTGCACGCAGATCGAACTGCGCGCCCGACCAGGAATTCTTCACCACGTCCCAACCGTACGAGGCGCCGGGCGTGTCGTGGATGATCAGCGCGGCCACCGCGCCCTTGCGCGCGGCTTCTTCGAACTTGTACGTCCAGCGACCGTAATAGGTCATCTTCTCGCCGTCGAACAGCGTCGCGTCATTGGCGTGGAAGCCGGGGTCGTTGACCAGCATCACGACGGTCTTGCCCTTGAGGTCGAGACCGGCGTAATCGTTCCAGTTCTGCTCCGGCGCATCGACGCCGTAACCGACGAACACCAGCTCGCTGTCGGCGACGTTGATCTCGGGCTGGCCGGTGCGCGTGCCGATCACCATCTCGTCGCCGAACTTCAGATCGCGCGTGCCGGCGCTGTTGCTCAGGCGCAGCACGGTCGACGGATCGGCCGTGGTCTCGACCATCGGCACCGTCTGGTACCAGTCGTTGTTGTCGCCGCCCGGCTGCAGGCCGATACGCTCGAACTGGGCCTTGATGTACTCGACCGTCTTGTCTTCGCCGGCGGTACCGGGCGCGCGTCCCTCGAACTCGTCGGACGCCAGCACGCGCACCATCTCGCCGAAATCGCCGGCGGTGATGTCGGGCGAGAACGTATGGGCGGCCTGGGCATCGGGCGGCGTGGCCGCATCCGGCGCGGCGGTCTTCTCGCCACACGCGGCGAGCACCAGCGCAGCCGGCAGCGCCAGCAGCAGAAGGGGTTTGCGCATCCTGGAATCTCCGGAAAATCGTGGAGGCCGCACTATACGTGCGTTCAGGCGGCGATGCTTTCTGAAGGCTTTAGCTGTTGGTTCGAGCCCCTCTCCCTCTGGGGTGAGGCGGCACGCTTGCGAGCCATTGGCTCGCGTGTCGACGAACGCCCTCGCACCAGTGCGAGGGCCGGGGCGCGGAGCGGGGGTTGGGGTGAGGGCGCTTTTCGAGCTCCGCGTGTAGAACTCAACCCTCACCCGAAGCGCTGTGCGCTTCGACCTCTCCCAGAGGGAGAGGTGTCTGTTTCCTGCCATCTGCAACGCGCCGCGACATCGATCGAGCGCGCGGAAAGTCGATAGGCGATGCGTCGGTACGCCCCTTATTCCTGCGGCGCCCGCGCGCTGTCGTACGGCACTGCGGTCGCGCCGCTGATCGCGCCGGTCTTCGCGCTCGTGTGCACGTACAGCGTGACTTCGCGCTTGAACTCCAGCGGACCGTCGACGACCGCATCGGGTCCGATGATCACGCGCGGGTTGCGGCGGCTGATCGTCACCGGGAACCAGTTCGACGACGGCTTGTCGATCACCAGCTTGCCGCGCACGTGCGAGCCGGTGCCGATGGTGACGTCGCCATTGACCGTCTTCACGTCGCCGGTGACCTCGGTGCCGACCATGCCGATCGCACCATTGACCGTCGAGACGTTGCCGTCGATGCGGCCGCCGCGGTCGACGAACACGCCGCCGCTGACGCTCTCGACGTTGCCGCCCAGCTGCGCGTCGGTGCCGACGCGGATCGCGCCGTTGACCGTGGTCAGCGATTTGGCCTGCGCACGCGCGCCCACCGTGATGCCGCCGTTGACGGTTTCCATGTCCTCGACCGCGATGCCGTCACCGGCACGGATGCCGCCGTTGACGGTCTCCACGTCACGCGCCTTGGCGCCGTCGCCGATGCGGATGCCGCCGTTGACCGTGCTCAGGTCGCGATAGGTCTGGCCGGCCTCGGCTTCGACACCGCCGTTGACCTTGGAGATGTCCTCCTGCGCGAACGCGGCGCCGGTGGCCAGCGCAAGGGCGGCGGCGAGCAGCAGGGGGGCGGAGCGCAAGCGCGCAGGGGCAGGGGACATGGCCGTGACCTCGTGAATGGATGGGCGGGCCGAAGCCCGTCGACAGGTAGCTTGCCCCCGCTTCGCTACAATCGCATCTGTCTTTCGTCACTGGGTCGATCGTCGTGCCGCACGCCGCCAGCTCTCCCCGTCCGCGCCCCGTCGTCCTGCTGATCCTCGACGGCTGGGGCCACCGCGACGACCCGCGCGACAACGCCCTGGCGCTTGCCGACATCCCGAACTGGCGCCGGCTGCTGGCCGAGCATCCGTCCACGTTGATCCACACCGAAGGCCGCCACGTCGGCCTGCCGGACGGGCAGATGGGCAATTCCGAAGTCGGCCACATGAACATCGGCGCCGGCCGCATCGTCTATCAGGACCTGACCCGCCTCGACGCAGCGATCGAGGACGGCAGCTTCTTCGACAACGCCGAACTGCTGGCCGCCTGCGACGCGGTGCGCGGCAACGGCGGCACGCTGCACGTCATGGGGTTGCTGTCGCCGGGCGGCGTGCACAGCCACGAAGCGCATCTGGCGGCGATGCTCGACCTCGCCGCGAAGCGCGGCGTCGCTCGCGTCGCCGTGCATGCCTTCACCGACGGCCGCGACATGCCGCCGCGTTCGGCCGAACCGAGCCTGCGCGCGCTGCAGGACCACTGCGCCGCGCTCGGCAATGCGCACGTCGCCAGCGTGTCCGGCCGTTACTACGCGATGGACCGCGACAATCGCTGGGCCCGCGTGCGCCTGGCCTGGGATGCGATCGTCGACGCGACATCGCCGCACCACGCGCCCGATGCGGTTGCCGCCTTGCAGGCCGCGTATGCGCGCGACGAGAACGACGAGTTCGTGCTGCCGACCGTCATCGATGGCGCCACGCCGATGGCCGATGGCGACGCGGTCGTCTTCATGAACTTCCGCGCCGACCGCGCGCGCCAGCTGACGGCCGCGTTCGTCGACCCGGCGTTCAATGGCTTCGAGGCACGTCGTCCGCAGCTCGCGCGTTTCGTCTGCCTGACCGAGTACGACGCGCGCCTGCCGGCGCCGCTCGCATTCGCGCCCGACAACCTGCCGAACACGCTGGGCGAAGTGCTCGGCGCGAACGGCCTGACCCAGTTGCGTATCGCCGAGACCGAGAAGTACGCGCACGTGACGTTCTTCATGAGCGGCGGTCGCGAAGATCCCTACCCGGGCGAGGACCGCATCCTGGTGCCGAGCCCCAAGGTCGCCACCTACGACCTGCAGCCGGAAATGAGCGCGCCCGAGGTCTGCGACAAGCTCGTGCAGGCCGTGCGCGACCAGCGCTTCGACGTGGTGATCTGCAACTTCGCCAATCCCGACATGGTCGGCCACACCGGCGTACTGGCGGCGGCGATCAAGGCCGTGGAAACGGTGGACACCGCGGTCGGCAAGATCGTCGCGGCCGTGCGCGCGCAGGGTGGCGAGCTGCTGGTCACCGCCGACCACGGCAACGTCGAAATGATGCGCGACCCGGAAACCGGCGAGCCGCATACCTCGCACACCGTCGGCCCGGTGGATCTGATCTACGTCGGCAGTCGTGACGTGCCCCTGCGCGGCGGCGGTGCACTGCGCGATCTCGCGCCGACGATCCTCGATCTGATCGGCGTCGAACAACCGGCCGAGATGACCGGCCGCAGCCTGCTGCAGGCCGCCGGCTGAACATGTCCCGCGGCCGCGCGCTGCTGCTGGTCGCGCTGCTCGTCGCGGCGCTGCCTGCGCTTGACGCCGCCGCGCAGAACAGCCGCGAAACCGAGCGCCGCCTCGAGCGCGTGCGCAAGGAGCTGCGCGATGTCGCCGCCGAGCGCCGCCGCCTCGAAGGCCAACGCGGCGCAGCGGCGCGCGATCTGCGCGCGGCCGACGAACAGGTCTCGACCTCGGCGCGCGCGTTACGCGACACGCGCATCAAACTGGCCGAGGAACAGATCGCGCTGGAGAAACTGCAGGCGCGCCGGGTGGAACTCGAATCCACGGTCGAGACGCGCCGCGCGGAACTCGCCGCGCTGGTGCGCGCCGCCTACACCGTCGGCGACGAAGCTGCGTTGAAACTGATGCTCGCGCAGGACCGCGTCGCCGATGCCGGACGCCTGCTGACCTACCACCGCTACCTGCAGCAGCAGCGCAGTACGCGCATCCATGAACTGCGCGCGGAAATGGACGAACTCGACGGCATCGAAGCCGCGATCCAGGATCGCCGCGCTGCGCTCGAAGCCGCGCAGGTCGAGCAACGCGCGCAGCTGGCCAAGGTCGAAAGCGATCGCAGCCAGCGTGCCGAGGCAATGAAGGGTATCGAGTCGCGGTTCAGCGATCGCAGTGCCCGCGAAAAAGCCCTCGGCCGCGATGCCCGCTCGCTGGAGCGCGTGCTCGCCCAGCTGCGCGAAGCGGCGCGTCGTGCCGAAGCCGAGCGCCGCGCCGCAGCCGCCGCTGCGCGCGAACGCGAAGCGCGCGAAGCCCGTGAAGCAGCCGCGTCAGGCCGTCCGCGGCCACCGCCGCGTCCACCGACCCAGGTGGCCCGCACCAACGCTCCGCAGGTCGGCGGCCTGGGCTGGCCGGTCAGCGGCAGCCTGCTCACCGCCTACGGCGGCAAGCTGCCCGACGGCCGCAGCAGCACCGGCATCCTGATCGGCGCGCCCGCCGGCACCGCGGTGAAGGCCGTCGCCGACGGCACCGTGGTCTTCGCCGAATGGATGACCGGCTACGGCATGCTGCTGATCGTCGATCACGGCAACGGCTACATGAGCCTCTACGCGCACAACGACGGCCTGCTCAAGAGCGTCGGCAACACCGTGCGCCGCGGCGATACCGTCTCCAGCGTCGGCAGTTCCGGCGGCCAGGGCCGCAGCGGCCTGTACTTCGAACTGCGCCAGAACGGCACGCCGGTGAATCCGACGACGTGGTTGCAGCGGCGGTGAGTGGTACTGGCTGAGCGCTGCTCGCCGCCTGCCTAAAGCACCCCTCACCCCAACCCCGCTCCCGGTGGGAGAGGGGCCAAAGCCCAGACGCTCGCACTGTACGAGCCCTCTCCCTTTGGGGTGAGGCGGCACGCTGGCGAGCCATTGGCTCGCGTGTCGACGAACGCCCTCGCGTCAGCGCGAGGGCTGGGGCGCGGAGCGGGGGTCGGGGTGAGGGCAGACGCACGCGATGCACTGCTGTTGGGCGGACACACCGCGGTAATCCCCCACGCCCCCATTCCGCCTCCCCCGAGCGAACCCACCGCCCACGCACCACAACACTGCATCCGGATCCCCCCGGAGTCCGGCGCATGCAGTGCACATCCGCCCAACTTCAGTTCGCGCGCCAACTCCGCCGCGAATCGACCGACGCCGAACGCCTGCTGTGGTTCCACCTGCGCGACCGGCGCCTCGGCGCGAAGTTCAGACGGCAACAGCCCGTCGGCCCCTTCATCGTCGACTTTCTCAGTCTCGAAGCCGCAGTGATCGTCGAAGTCGACGGCTCACAGCATCAGGAAGCAGTCGATGCAGGCCGCACGCGCTTTCTGGAACGTCGCGGCTTCCGCGTGTTGCGCTTCTGGAATCACGATGTCCTGGTGCGCACGGAATCGGTCCTCGAAGTCATCCTCGCGAGCGTCGCCCTCACTCCAACCCCTCTCCCGGAGGGAGAGGGGCTCAAGCTGCGTTGAGCGGCTTTGTTCGGTTAATCGGACTGGGCAAAACGCTTGCGCAGACGCAAGCCCCTGTCCCTCCGGGAGGGGGGTTGGGGCGAGGGCCGCCAACCCCAGCACCTTCTGTTCGTGCGACTTCTTGCGCGCACCTCCAACAGGCCGACATCAAACCCACCCACAGAACTGAACATCCCCGCCCGCCTTTAACGCATTCACACACCCTGCCCGCATAATCGATCGACGCGCGACCGCGCGTGTCGCCCGCCTTTCCCCGGAGTCCTGCATGCGCGTGAGTTCACTGACGCTGGCCCTGTCCCTGCTGTTGTCGCCAGCCGCGTTCGCGCAGACCCCGCCGCCTGCCGAGACACCAGTGCAGTCGCCCGGCGAGGCGTCCGAGCCCACGCCGCCTGCGACGGCCCCGAGCGAAACGCCGTCGGCTGCGGACGATGCCGAGATCCCCGTTGCCGCCAGCGATGATCCTGGCGCGATCGAGCAGGCCTCCAACCGCGTGCCGCTGCAGGAGATCCGCCGCTACGTCGGCGTCTTCAATGCCGTGCGCGAGGCCTACGTCGAGCCCGTCGAAGACAGCAAGCTGATGTCCTCTGCAATCCGCGGCCTGCTGCTCGATCTCGACCCGCACAGCGTGTACATGCAGAAGGAAACCGCTACGGCCTTCGACGAGGGCACCGAGGGCGCCTACGACGGCATCGGCGTCGAGGTGATGTATCTGGGCGACGGCAGCATGCGCGTCATCGCGCCGATCGACGGCACGCCTGCCGCGAAGGCCGGCATCCGCGCCGGCGACGTCATCGTCAGCGTCGACGGCCGCACGCTGACGCCGTCCGACAACGATGGCGCCGGCCCGCTGCGTGGCGCGCCCGGGATCTCGGTCACCGTCGGCGTCCTGCGCGATGGCGAAACCGCGCCGCTGGAAATCCGTGTCGACCGCGAAACCATCCGCGTCGTCAGTGTGCGCAGTCGCATGCTCGAGCCCGGCTACGGCTACGTGCGCGTGAGCCAGTTCCAGGTCGAGACCGCCGCCGATTTCGCGCGCAACATCGACGAACTCAAGCAGCAGGCCGGCGGCAAACTGCGTGGCCTCGTCATCGACCTGCGCAGCAATCCCGGTGGCCTGCTGACTTCGGCGGTGCAGATCGCCGACGACCTGCTCGACAGCGGCAAGATCGTCAGCACCCGCGGTCGCATCCCGATCAGCGATGCCGAGTTCAGTGCCACGCCGGGTGACCTGCTCGACGGCGCCCCGGTGATCGTGCTCGTCGACGTGGGCTCGGCCAGCGCCTCCGAAGTGCTGGCCGGCGCCCTGCGCGACAACAACCGCGCCCGCGTCATCGGCAGCCGCACCTTCGGCAAGGGCTCGGTGCAGACCGTGCTGCCGCTCGACAATGGCGACTCGGTGAAACTCACCACCGCGCGCTACTACACCCCAAGCGGCCGTTCGATCCAGGCCCGCGGCATCGATCCCGACACCACCCTGCGCCCCGAGGGCGCGGAGACCGCCGACCCCAACGCCCCGCGCGCCGCCACCGTCTACACCGAAGCCAACCTGCCGGGCCACCTGCAGGGCGACGAAGAAGACGGCTCCACCGGCGGCGAAGCCCTGCCCGGCGACAGCCCGATCAACGCCGCGCTCGCCGAACTGAAGAAGCCCTGGGTGCCGACCGCCCAGGTCCACGCCGAAGACACGCCCCCCGCCGTTGCCCCGGCGACCGCAACGCCTGCGCCTGCGACCGAGCCGACGTCCGCAACGGACGCAGCGCCGGAAACCACGCCGGCTCCGACAACCGAACCTGTTCCTGCAGCAGAGCCTGTTCCCGCAGTGGAACAGGCTGAGACACCTGGGACATCGACGGAGTCTTCGACCTCCGAAGACTCGACGGATCCAGACGCGACGCCCGAGACATCCGAGCCCGCACCGCCGACACCCTGATCAGCGACAGGCACAGGCGATAGGCGATAGGCGATAGGCGACACGCCACGCGCGAAGGGCGATGGGCCACTGGTTATTGCCGACTGCCTGACGCATTCGTCGCCCCGGCGCAGGCCGGGGCCCGGCGACTCGGCGGCAACGTGTTCTGCACGAAAGCCCACAGACAGCGGGGCTCTCAGAGCCCGTTGCCCCAGGGCGCGCTGGGGCCTATTTTGACGTTGCCTGAAACTTCAGCCGCCCAGCCACCTGACCCACGCATCAAAGCCCGCCGACAACCAAGCACCCAGCGCCGACAAGCCACCGTCGCTCCGGCGCACGCCGGGGCCCAGCGACTGTGCTCAGCGCAACAAGCGCACGAGCTAACTCCCCCGCGCCACCACCCACCACCCCAACCCCGCCAGCAGCACCCCAAGCACCACGCTCGCAATCACGTAGACCGCTGCCATCGCCACATCTCCACGGCGCAGCAACGCCAGCGTCTCCAGCCCGAACGCCGAAAACGTCGTGAATCCCCCCATGACGCCGACGATCAGCATCGCCCGCACGTCCGGCGTGAACCAGCCATGCCGCGCGATCCCACCTGCCAGCAGCCCGGCGACCAGGCACCCCAACAGGTTCACCACGAACGTCCCGATCGGAAACCGCGGCGGTGCCTCAGCGGTCGCTCCCGCGAACTGCAGCATCCACACCGACAACTGGTACCGGCACACCGAACCGAATGCACCGCCGAGCGCGATCAACAACAGCCGGTTCAAAGTCTCAGCTCCACAACCCACGCGCGGATACTGAGCACCGGCCAACCGGCGGGAGCCAACACGTAAGAAGGGGAACAGACCTGCGGCATCGGTCCTCGCAAGCGGCACGGGACCGCACGGAACATCGCAGAAAATGGCGCGCCTGGAGGGATTCGAACCCCCGACCAATGGCTTCGGAAGCCACTACTCTATCCGGCTGAGCTACAGGCGCGTCGTCCACGCCAAGCCGGAACAACGGGCTGGGCGGCCGCGCATTGTATCGAAAACTGCGGGCATTGAGACAGTTCCGCAGCTGTTCGGAAATAGCGCCGCAGGCATGTTCTCCCGGCGAGTCACTGCGTGGTCGGTTACGGGTTGGCCTGCCAGGTTTCGAAGCAGAATCATGGATCGACGCAGCATCTGTAACACTGGTCTCAATCCCCGCCAAACAGGTCCCGACTGTAGACCTTGTCCTCCACATCGCGGATCTCGTCGGTCAGGCGGTTCGCGAGAATCAGATCGGCCTGTCGCTTGAACGTGGCGAGATCATTGACGACGCGTGAGCGATAGAAATCCGGCGCATCGAGAACGGGCTCGTACACGATCACCTCGATGCCCTTGGCCTTGATCCGCTTCATGACGCCCTGGATGGCGGAGGCGCGGAAGTTGTCGCTGCCGGCTTTCATCACCAGGCGGTAGATGCCGACGACTTTCGGGTTGCGACGTACGATGTCGGCCGCGATGAAATCCTTGCGCGTCGTGTTGGCCGACACGATCGCCTGGATCAGGTTCTGCGGCACCGCGTCGTAGTTCGCGAGCAGCTGACGTGTGTCCTTCGGCAGACAGTACCCGCCGTAGCCGAAGGACGGATTGTTGTAATGCCCGCCGATCCGCGGATCGAGACAGACACCTTCGATGATCTGGCGCGTATCGAGCCCATGCGTGCAGGCGTAGCTGTCGAGCTCATTGAAGTACGCGACGCGCATCGCGAGATACGTGTTCGCAAAAAGCTTGATGGCTTCGGCTTCCGTCGATTCGGTGAACAGCACGGGCACGTCGCTCTTTAGCGCCCCTTCCTGCAGAAGCCCAGCGAACACGGACGCACGTTCCGACCGCTCGCCGACCACGATGCGACTCGGATAGAGGTTGTCATGCAGTGCCCGGCCTTCTCGCAGGAACTCGGGCGAGAAGATGATCCGATCTGTGCCGAACATCACGTGCACGCGCTCGGTGTAGCCGACTGGCACCGTCGACTTGATGATCATTGTCGCGTCCGGTTCAATCGCCAGCACGTTGGCGATGACCGCTTCGACGGATCGGGTGTTGAAGGTATTGGTCGCCGAGTCGTAGTTGGTCGGTGTCGCGATGACGACATACTCGGCGGCCGCGAACGCCTCCGCGGGAATCAGGGTTGCCTTGAAGTCGAGTTCCGGGCGCGCGAGGTAGGTCCTGATCTCCTCGTCGTCGAGCGGTGACTCGCGTCGGTTCAACGCCTCGACCCGCGCCGCATCGATGTCCAACGCGACCACGGTGTGGCGCTGTGCCAGCAGCAGGGCATTGGAGAGGCCCACGTAACCGGTACCGGCGATGGCGATGCGCATGCGCGTATCCGGTGGAGGCTCGCGGCGATGCTAGGTGGGGAATGTGTCGGCTTCGCGACCGGATGGCTGCCGCAGCCGGAGCGTGGCTGGTCGACGCGGGCGCGCTGGTATCCTCCCATCGCCATGCACGACTACGAACGCTTCTCCGAACCCGCCGTCCCTCGCTGGCGCGAGCGTCTGCGGCAGTACTGGGCGCTGGTGCGCGGGGATCGGCCGATCGGGTGGTTGCTGCTGCTGTGGCCGACGTGGTGGGCGCTGTGGATCGCGGCGGAGAGCGTGCCGCCGCTGTGGACGCTGTTCGTGTTCAGTGCAGGCGTCTGGCTGACGCGCTCGGCCGGCTGCGTGATCAACGACTACGCCGATCGCTGGCTCGATCCGCATGTCGAGCGCACCAAGGACCGGCCACTCGCCAGCGGCGCGGTGCGCGGTCGCGAGGCGTTGCTGTTGTTCGCAGCGCTGATGCTGGTCGCGTTCGCGCTGGTGCTGACGATGAACTGGCTGACGGTCGCGATGAGCGTCGTCGGCATTTTTCTCGCGGCGAGTTATCCCTATCTCAAGCGCCACACCTACCTGCCGCAGGTGTATCTGGGCATCTCGTTCGGCTGGGCGATTCCGATGGCGTTTGCAGCCGTGCAGGGCACGGTGCCGCCGATCGGCTGGGTGCTGTTCGTGGCCAACATCTTCTGGACCACGGGCTACGATACCTGGTACGCGATGGTCGATCGTGAGGACGACATCCGCGCCGGTTCGAAGTCGACGGCGATCCTGTTCGGCGATCTCGATCTGGTCGCGCAGGGTGTGCTCTACGCGCTGGCGTTCGCAGCGCTCGCGCTCGTGGGGCGCGAGGCGGGGCTTGGGCCGAACTACTGGCTCGGTCTTGCATTCGCCGCATTGCTCGTCGTCTGGGAATTCTTCGTTGCCCGGTATCGCGATCGCGACGCCTGCTTCCGCGTGTTCCTGCACAACCATTGGGTCGGCATGGCGATCTTCGCCGGCATCGCAGCGCATTACGCGTTGCCGCGGTGACGGAGCTGATGCACTGATCGTCGAAGCGCAGGGTGCGGCACAAGTGTCGCGTCCCGCGGCGCATCCTTCCAGCAATGCGAGCGGGCCATGAGATGCGCTCGATCGACGCGGTTGCCGGCCTGATGAATGCGCGTCCGCCTAGCCGGTACGTGGACATGGTGGGACACAACTGCATCCCTGACTCTTGAAAAGCCTCCTCACGCTCGACGGTCGCCGTCGTGGCAAGCTCGGCAGGCGAGTCAGGGCTGGGGACAGGGCCTTCGATGGACGTCGTGAATTGGCCGGGAGATCGGCGGCCGTCGGGTATCCGCGGGATGCGGCGTCCGGTTCCTCCGCTGGATTCCGTGGCTGTGTCTGTGGACTCGCGTACCGCGCGAGCCCTCGAGCCCGTCATCTCTTCACGACAGACGGGTGCGCAGATTCGACGTCAGGACAGGGAAGTGGGCGGATGGCACACATCGAACACGAGGCGGACCGACTGGCACTGATCCGCAGCCTCGATCTGCTGGGGTTGCAGGGCACGCCGGATCTCGATCGCATCACCCGGCTCGCCGCGCAGGCGCTGGATGCGCCGATGGCGCTGATCTCGGTGGTCGAGGAGTTCGAACAGCATTTCATCTCGACCGTCGGCACGGACCTCAAGGCGACGGAGCGCGAGATTTCCGTGTGCGCGGTGGCGATCGGATCCAAGGGCGTCCTCGAGGTCGAGGACCTCTCGCAGGACGCGCGTTTCGCACGCTTCCGCACCGTCACCGAAGACGGCATGCGTTTCTACGCGGGTGCGCCACTCACACTCTCGTCCGGCGTGAACGTCGGCACTTTGTGTGTCGTGGATTTCGAACCGCGGCGCCTGTCGAACGCGCAGCACATCGCGCTGCGCACGTTTGCGGATCTCGCCGTGAACCAGATCCAGCTGTTGCGGATGATCGGTCGACGCGATCCGGTCACCGGCCTGCCGAACCGGCAGCAGCTGTCGGCCGACGTCGCGATCCGCAAGCGCCAGTCGATGTTCGGCACGATGCAACTGGTCGTCATCGACGTGCTGGAGTCCGGGGCATCGAGTCGTCTGACCCAGGCGCTGGGGCAGGGGCCTGCGGAGTCCATCATCCGGCAGGCGGCCTTCCGCATCCTGGACCTGCTAAACGACGACGCGCCGCTCTATCACGTGGACACGGCGCGCTTCGCGTTCCTGCTGCCCGACGAGGGCGGCGACGGCCTGCTCGGATTGCTGTCGGGCATGCGCAAACGCGTGATGCAGCCGGTGCACACGCACGGGCTCGACATGTCGGCGAGTTTCCACGCCGGTCTGGCGCCGTTCCACGGCGACGGCGAGGACGACGCCATGCGCATGGCGGTGACCGCCCTGCACGCCGCGGTCGAACGGGGTGTGCCGTGGTCGCACTACGATGCCGCGCGCGACGCCAGCCTGCGTCGACAGCACACGCTCGCGACGCAGGTCGACGCGGCGCTGCGCGAGCAGCAGTTCCATCTCGCGTACCAGCCCCGGCTGGACCTGGCGACCGGGCAGGTGGCGTGGGTCGAGGCGTTGCTGCGCTGGGAACATCCGACGCTCGGGACCGTCGGGCCGAACGAGTTCCTGCCGATCATCGAGACCACCCCGCTGATGCCGCGCGTCACCCAGTGGGTGATCCAGCAGGCGCTCCGGCAACTGGCGGACTGGGATGCGCTCGGCCACCGCATCGGCGTGTCGATCAATCTAGCCGGCGCCGACCTGGAAGACGGTCGTATCGTCGAACGCGCATTCGCGCTGACCGAGCAGTACGGCGTGGAGCCGAACCGGATCGAGTTCGAGATCACCGAAGGCCACTGGTTGCAGGGCGAGGCCGTGGTGTCGCAGTTGCAGACGCTGCGCACCCTGGGCTTTTCGATCGCGCTCGACGATTTCGGTTCCGGCTACAGCAACTTCGCCTATCTCAATGCGCTGCCCGCGACGGCGATCAAGATCGACCGGTCGCTGATCGACGGCATGGAAGCCGACGGGCGTCGCGCGCGCCTGGTGCGCACGCTGGTGAGGCTCGGCGCCGAACTCGGTCTGCGCACCGTGGGCGAAGGCGTGGAGACAGAGGCGCAGCTGGAGCTGCTGCGTCGCTGGAAATGCGATGAAGCGCAGGGCTATCTGATCAGCCGGCCGTGCAGCCCGCAGGACCTGCGGACGTTCCTGATCGAGCGCGTGTCGACGCCTGCCAGCACGTCGTAACGGTCACCGCACGCGCGCACAGACCCAGGCCTCGATGCGCTGCGCGCCCGCACGTCTGAGCGCAATCGCGGCCGCGTGCAGCGTCGCGCCCGTGGTCATGACGTCGTCGATCAGCACGACGTGTGCCGGCATTCCGGCCGGGCGCTGGACCGCGAATGCATTGCGCAGGTTCCGGCGACGCGCTTTCGCATCGAGCCGCGACTGTGGCGCGGTCGCACGCACGCGGCGCAGCAGATCGGTGCGCAGCGGCAAGTGGTGACGGCGCGCCAGCATGCGCGCGAGTTCCAGCGCCTGGTCGTAACCACGCTCGCGCAGTCGCGCGGTGTGCAACGGAATCGGCACCAGCGCAGCGGGGCGCGCCGCATCTGCCGTCGCCTGCGCCAGACAGTCGCCGAGCAGCGCGCCGGCGGCAAGAGCGCGATGGAACTTGAAGCGCGGCAGCAGCCGGTCGACGGGGAATCCGTAATCGAACGCGGCGATCACCGCATCCAAAGGTGGCGGCCGACGCAGGCAGGCGCCGCAGACCGGATCGGGCGTGGGCAGCGGCTGCGCGCAGCGCACGCAGGCGTGCGGCATCCAGGGCAGCGCGGCGGTGCAGGCGGGGCAGAGATCGCGCCCGCTTGCGCCGGGCTCGCGGCATACAAGACAGCGGCCCGGCAGCGCTGTAGGAACGCCTTACCAATGAGATCGACGGCAGAACTCGATCAAGGGTTTAGCAAGCCTAGCCTGCACGTGACTGAGATCAAACCAAGGCTATTTAGTGGGAATTCCCGAGGACTGGGGGCCATAACGTGAGAACAACTTATGTCCCTTGCGGACGAGAGGTGTCTCACGGTGAATGCGTGTGGCTGACGACGGAGACGAAAACCGGTTAGCCGTTGATTGGAAGGGCTTCTCACGTGAGGTCAGGGCCGTGTGGCCGGCGACGTCGAGCAGTGAGGCAGCATCATCTACCGAGAGTGCAAGCCACGGCACTGCCGCAGGCTGATTCGAACGGCACGCCATGGATTACATGCGGTAAGAGCTCGTGACGAATGAACTTCACTCCTCTCAGTCGGGATCGCTGGGGCGTTGCCACTCCCAATGTTGTAATGAGCTACCTCAAGGTTTGTAACCGGCACACCCGACCAGAAACGAATTCTGCGAGCGTCCCTCATTAACTTGAATAAGAAAAATCTTTCTTAGGCAGCCTGACAACCACCCCTGACAACTCAACAAAATCCGCTTTGGAATCCTGCGCAACAACAATTCGCCATCGGCCCTCGCTCACATCTGCACCCTGGTCGATAATTCCAGAAAGCGGAAGCCTTGCTCCGAAGAAAGTACATGTATCGCAAATCACGGAGCCCTCTAGCCAGGCGGTTGGCTTTTTAGATAGCGGGTCAAAGCCCCATAGAACCGAGTCCCCGTTCAGATAAGCGTGATCCGTCACCACGTGATTCGCATCAAGATTTCGCCAATGTCTACGCCCCCGCGAAACTACGCTACTGATATAGCTATCAACCGATTTAATCAAATCCAGAGGGTTGGATTCAAGCAGATCATCCACATCCGTCTGGATCCTGTCTCTAATTAAGCAGTCCCGAGTCGCCAAATACCTCGCCCGCGCGAGCTCCAGAGTGACGGGAGAGTCCCCTTCTTTAGAGCATTCGGCGAATCTCTCACATGCTTCAATCAGCGCTTTTGTAGATTCATCTAAGGCTGACGATGGATCTCCAGCATAAGCAAAAGTTTTGTCAAACGGCCACCTGTCTGAGCTGTGCCCTGACGCGGTGTAGTTTCTCTGAATCCGTTGCTGTTTTGCATAAATAGATCTAAAAATCTCAACCGCCGTCTCTCGTTCATCAGAATTATCACCAGTGCTAAGGCCTAGAACCCGAATAGTCTCCTCACGGAATTTGGCATGGTAGGCAGAGTTTGCTCGATGCATGGCTACCTTGGGTTCGAAACTGTCGCCACTGCCAAATTTTCTGATGTAGAAACTGAGAGATATGACCGTAGATTCGAGCGATAGCATTTCCCGGCCGAAACCAAGGTCATTATCAAGAACTTTTAAATTAATCCAATTTGGAAGCGCATGCATGTTTCCGAAATCCAGCAAAGACGCTTCTATCGAAATATTAGATGAGAAATATCCACCGCTATAAAGGCGGTGAACTTGGCCGAACGCGATCTGTTCGGCAACGCGACAGAAGTAGCTATAGAGCTTCTCAGACTTGCTTGAAAGATCTTGATCGGCGGGAAAGATATGGGAAACGACTTCCTCAACTCGAAAGCAATCATCGAGCTGAGAATTGGCGTGACCGTCTACCGGATCAATAAATCCAGCAGCTCTCTGCAAGTGTGCTGGTCTTATCATCGAAGGCCTAACGATTATCGCTCTTCGAAGTTTCCTCGACGGCACACCTGAAGATTCATATTCAAGGCCTGTGTTGACTATCGCTATCACCGGCACTGACTTGTGAGGAAACTCTTCATGAACAATTTCGCTATATATCGCCTCTCGAATAGCAACATTTAGCGAAGCAGAACCGTGCGAATGCTCTCTGTTAACACCCCTTCCAACGAGAGGAGTGCGGCCGACGCCTTTGATGTGGAATCTTCCGACAACGGATGCACGACCACTTCCGCCATGCGCCACGAGGCCGCTATTACTTCCATATCTATCTGCCAGAAAAATTCTCTCGTCTTCCCTGTCCAGCTGATCATCATGCGCTTCTGGTGTGTCTACCACATAGCCGAATTCTGAAACGATCCAATTCTTAACTCTGTCCAATAGTTCGATGTTGTCAGGATCTATCCCCTGATCCTTGAGCCATCTTAGATTGAGCCACACTAGCTGCGCACTCTTGAGACGCACAACTTTATAAGCAACACAAAGATTAGGGCTTATCTGCTCTAGATCGGGCGCATTTCCTTCAAGCAATTCAAGCTCATCTTGTGAAACACAATTAGTTGCTCCAACATACTTATATCCCATCGGCTCTAAGTCCTAGTTCTTCTAAACCACTTGCTAACGCGCTTGACGCGGCCCTCGTCGTCGCGCCGAGCGGAATAAGCTACTCGAAGGCTCGGTATTATGAGCTCAGCTTCCGCTAACTTCTCGCGAACCCTGCCGTTGACTGATACAAAATCCATCACCCAAAAAATCTCACCCTCGTTCCATTCTGATACATGCAGAATTACTTCTGGGTCTGATCTTAATCTCGCATCAGTATCCGGCCTTACCGCCGCCCAAGTCATGTATCCAACATCAGAACCAGATACGTCTTTGAAGAAATGTATCTGTCTTAGGAGGGCCGCAGGCTTGATCCAGATCGCCAAGCAAGCTATAGGAAACTGACAATAGTCGTCTGATTTACACATAAGTAATGCCACCCTCCCGATAATCGATATAAGGTCAGGAGATTCACTAGGTTTCATTAATCCCTCCTTGTTATCCATTGATTAGATCAATCTTCGAGATCGAAAGGTATCTCTAACGATATTAAGAGGCTCGCTGCATTGAACAACTGAATGAAATGAACAATTCCTATCTTCACAAGATAAGATATGCATCTTTTAAGAATGATGTGAGATTTTTTGCGTCCCATCCAGGTTCTCGGACTTCATCACGGTCTTGATCTTTGGCTCCACTGCTGATATAGCTCAGGAAGGCCTCGTTTTTTTTCGCGGTCTAGGCAAGGAAAAAGAGTTCGTCATTAAATGATTTTCTCTCAGCCATTCGATTCGGGGAATTACATGCGAAAGTTGAAGCCACTTGAGCTTGCGGCGTTGTCTGCTCTTTTCTCAATTGGAGCAAACGTGGACGCTCAGGACGCTGAAGAGTCTATGCCAACAAACCTTCATAGACTGCACGTGCAAGGGAATTACGACCCGTTCGTGACTTACTATACGCCAGGAAATTGGAATTTCAGAATTCAGCCTGGCGTGCCCTACAGTTTCGGATTGGCGCCCTCTAAGCCCAATAAGGCGCTTCCTGATGCGGCTACGAGAGCAAGGGCCCGAAATTGTGTACTACAGTACGCTCAACACTATCCTATTCTTAATCCGCAGTATTCGTTGGAATACAGTCCTTTATGGGCATTTAAGGACGACAACAGTAATCTCTGGATGTATCCCAACAACTACGCGACACCCATCACCTATCCCGGCCAGGATTGGCGCGAAGGTTATGCGACTACCAATTATACTCAAAAACAGATTACTATTTATCAAGCAGGCTATGGATCGTTTGCAAGATTAGTTAACGCCTTGGCGCATGAATTCGCCCATTCGTGGGATATGGATGAGAATAATGCTAAAGCCATGGGCGACGACACAATGGATAGGTTCCTTCAAGACGGTGGAGCGCAATGTGGCGGCCTTTAGCGGGTTAGAGAATAATTCTGCTTGCCCTGAAATTTAGGTTATTAAACGGGATGATGCGATCGATGAATGCTATCGCGACTAGAAGAACGAAATTTTTGATTATTTTATTTTGCTCCATTGGTTTGGTTCTGGGGCTTTACTTGTTTATTGATCGCAGTTCCGTTGCTTCAGAGCCGCAACCACGGACCCAAGCTAAGGTTGATGATGTAGCTAGTCATCGTGCCGAACAGTTACCCGTCGTAGATAATTCTTTGCCGCTGGCGGCTGATCCTGCGCCAGCTGCGCCTTCTCTCAGCAATCACCCCGCCAATTCCGCAGCGCAGGATTTTCGTAGGTCGAACACCTGCGTGTCGTCGATGCGCGAGATAGCAAGCATGAGTTCTCAAATGGGAATCTGTAGCAGCATTGCTGAGATTGCCGATAACGACGCGAAACAGTTCTGTGAAAGAAAGCGAGCCGAGGTCCAGGCGAGAATGGGCGCGGAAGAGTCAAATCTCTCAAGTTGTGTTACTCAGGATCCACTTACTGAGGAAGAGCGTTATTTCGAGAACACCGTTCGCGCTGCTGCGCTCGGAGACGTGGACGCGCAACTTTGCTACGTTAATGCTAACTTTAAGTTGCAGCGTCCTTTCACGGCTGAAGAAAACAAGGCTTATTACGATTCAGCCAGAAAGTATATAGATGCAGCGATAAGCAGGGGCGATTGGAGGATTGTGGAGATCTTAAGGTCAGCCGGACCCGGAGTCGCACAAGCGGAGAGCTTGCTATTCCAGGTGACTGCTGGTGATCAGGTCACGGTCTACAAGATGAATCGCCTTTTAAAACTTGGCGCAGAAGGGCGTTATGCACAAACTCTGGATAACCTCAACGAGGTCCCGGTTCATCCGTATGGTCCGAGTGATGTCGAGGAGGCTGACGAATGGGCGCGCCGCACCTATGAAAGCAATTTTCGGAAATCTCCTAGGCTGCGGGAAGCTCCGATGAGATGTCTCCGCGGTCGATAATCCGTGGTAGACATGTAAGCCAAAGCTGCTTATAGCGTCCCGTCCTATCGCTCTTGTGCAGCCGCGATCGCCTCACTAATCAACTTCTGCTTGCCGCCGGGGTAAAGAGATTTTCCGATCCCAGCGGCGCAGAGGATTAGTTCGTAGCGGTCGCGGGTGCACTTCATCACGAATTCCCCGACGTACCGCCCGAATTCGCGCCGATGCCCAGGGTACGCCGCTTCCGCTTTCGGCCAGTAGCGGTCACTCAGGGGCTTCGTATCGGACAGTGAAACGTGCCTCATGCTCCGGAAATAAATCGCATAGAAAGAACTTGCGGCGATAGTTGTCGAAGAACTCCCGATTCTTATCAGCCAATAAATGAGCGAATACCTCCGGCTGGATGGGTGGTCCGACGTAATCGTCCGGAGGATTGGCCGCCATTCTTCTGCCGCGTTCCAGACGTGCGTCCGGCGTTTCCTGTGTCGCCTGATAGTGGTCCCAAACGTGCTGAAACAGCCATTGCGCTGCGCGATAGACGAATGTATCAGGCGTGGTAAGACGCATCGCATCGACTGCCTGCCGCGCGGATCGCGTACGCATGAGCGTCTCGTAGAACGCAAGGTACGCACGCATCAACTCCTCCGGCGCGACCGCGCGGGTCGGCCCGATGAGGCCGTGAAGTGGCGCGCGATCTACCAGTCCGAGCGTGTACGTAAGTGCGCTGCCGTCGCACGCAGAAACAACCACGAGCAGGTTCATGCCTGTCGCAATGTTGAGGGATGTCAGCGGTCCTTTCAGGTCGGCCCAGTTTGCGAATGATCCATCCGCAAATGCCAAGCCGTCATTACTCCCGTGACATTCGATATGGAGCACGGGAACATCGCCCGTAGTTGTTGCCGCCGCAGTCAGTTCGGGCAGCAACGTCAGAAATTCCTCACGGTCTTCCACACGCCGATACAGGAGTTCCGGCGCAGGGGCGAACACCTGAGCACGCAGTCCCACGTCCTGATGTAGCTCGCGAGCGGTGTTACGCTCTCCGGCGGGGATGGAGTCGACAATCAGAATCTGGTTAAAGCGCAAGTTCTCATCCTCTGGACTAAAGGTGTCCCTTTCGGTTCGCAGGTCGTCTTGCGCCCTAAAGTGGAAATCCGGCTAGCGAGCCGTCCGCCCCCAAGCCCACGGCCTCTGCAGAGGAAGAGGCGCGCGTTCCTTAAACCCCAGCAACAGTTAGCCGGTGCCGTCCCGATGAGCGTTTGCCATTGCCAAGACGTCCTTCAGTAGCTCTGACTTCTCATCGTCACTGGCCCAGGCGACCTTGTAGCGTTCCGCCTTCAGGCTAACGCGCTGCTTGAGGTCGAGTGAGCTCATGCTGCCGCTTTTCCCTCCGCGGCACTTCTGGCCCGCTTCTCGAAATCATCGATCCACGCTCGAAGCGCGGTGGCGTCGGTGATGATCTCGTCGGGATCGGGCAAGTGGGTAGGCGTTTCGTCCGGCTGGGAGTGCTCAAAGGCGGAGTACTTCGACATCAAATCGCCGATGAAGATGCAATCCGCAGGTTCGATGGCCACCAGCTTCTTTAGCACCCCCATTGTTTTGATCTCGCGGCGGAAGCGCCCAACGATGTTCGCGCACAAGTGAATTTCCACCGTGCGCTCCACCAAGATGCGGAAAGTGCTGCAGGCGTCCTTCAATGCCATCTGCTTGAACTTTGGCTCCAGCTTTTTAGCGGCACCCATGTCACTGACGAGCTGGCCCAGCCCAGGTTTGGGCTTCAGCGAGAACGTGTCTACCGAGGACGGCACGCCCGTCTGGTGCCCTTCCCGCCCGATCGCGATGACCTTGCAGCGGACCGTGGAACCCTTCTCGACGCGCTTCTCGTGCGCGTCTTGCAGTAAGGCCATGAGCGACAATCGATGAGTGAACACGATGACTTGACGGTTCTCTGCAAGGTCGGCGATCCGCGCAGCCACCGCCTCCTCGAACCGCTGGTCCAGCGATGAGATGGGGTCATCGAACACGATAGGGATGGAACGATCGCTTCCGGTTGCATCGGCCAAGAACGCGGCCAAGGCAATGAGCCGCTGCTCGCCCTCGCTCAACACCTCGCGGTTGTGGACGTCCTGTTTGGGAGCTAGCAGTTCCGCGCAGAACGTGAATCGGCCTTTGCCTTGTGACTTGTGGTTCATTACCACGGGCAAGCCTTTGCCGCCCAATTTTCGCATCTCTGCGTTGAAGCGATCGCAGAACCCTTGGGCCAACTCTGCGCTGGCGATCTCGTTGTTCTTCGTCGTGAGCGTGTTCGTCGCCGTCAGACGGATGGCCGTCTCAAGCCTCGCGACCACGGTCAGGCGTTTGACCTCGGCCTTGATGGCGGAAACGTTTGCAGCCAGCCACTCCTTACCCCGCAGCTCGAGCAGCCGCTCCTGACTGGCTTTCCTGCCTTCCACGTCAATCAGTCCAGCAAGCTGATCGCGTTCCAGCTCCAGATCTGCGGTCCGTTTGGCATGCGCGGCGTGCCAAACCGACCAATCCACAATGGGGACGTCGGCCACGTCGGAGGCTGTCTTCAAAGCACTGGTTCGCGCTTCCACGGCCATTCGCACTGATTCGCCAACGGCCACGTCCAAGCCAATGGCTTGGCTCACGGTGGCCCACACCTGCTCGTCGGGTGTGACCGGCAATGTCTGGACCAGGTCGCTGACGTACGTTTCGGCGGCCGCTGCGTCGGCTTGGAGTTGGTTCTGAATAAACTCGGAGAACCCGAGTATGCGCGCTTTGGCATCGGCGCCGAGTTCCTGTTGGCACAGCACGCACCTCGCCCCTTCGTCGACGTTCGGGTGCTCGTGATCCGGGTACGCCGAGGCCTTTGAATACGCTTCTGCAGCCGCCCACAAGCGGCGCCAAACCTCTTCTCCAACGCCTTTCAGCGGCACCTTGTCGAAGAACGCGGTGGCGTGCGCGCTAGCCGCCGTTCGCTTGCCGATGGCCCCTGCTCGAGCAGCGATGATTGCGCTGACTTGGTCGGCGGAGGTGGCTCCTTCTCGATCCAGCGCCGATTGCTTGTTCTTGGCGAGCTGCTCCAACTGCTTGACCACCTTGGTATGGAGCTCGGCCGGGTTGGCCTGCGCCAAGGCCGCTTCCAAGGTCACCCGTTCCACGCGCTCTTGGTCGGACACGCTGCAAGCGGCGTCAATGGCCGCGTCTTGGGTTTTAGGCTTCAGAAGCCCCCGAAGCGTCACAACCGCCTGCGATTGGGACAGGTCCGCGTCGATTTGCGGCAACTGTTTCACCAGCAGATCCGCTCGCTTGCGCAGGTTGGCGCCAACGCGATCGGAGATCTCGATGAGACGCCCCATGAACACCATGGACCGAGGCATGTGCGTGGCCGATGTCGCGTTGTCGCCGAACTCCACGGACGTCACGGTGTCGAATACCGGGATCGCTTTCAGCTCGAGCAACGGCCCATTCGCCTGATCCCACGCGAACTCGGACGTTTCAGCCGCCGGCCCATCTTCATTAATCGCCCTGATTTCCACAGTCGCAGCGGGCTTCTCGGTGGCGCCCAAAAAGACGTGGCCATGCATAGGACCCGCCAAGCGCGCCCCGCACAAATGTTTGGTCAAGCGCGCGTAGCCGGATTTGCCGGACCCGTTGGGGCCATACACGATCGTCAAGTCCGCGTCCCCCAGCTTGAGCTGGGCTTGATCGCCCAACGCATTGACACCGCGGATATCGAACAGCCGCTCCAATCGCAGTCCTGCGCGCCCCGGGGTGCCGGCAATGGCACCGGGCACCAGCAGAGCGGAATCCTGGCTCAACACCTTTGCGGCTTCTTGCAGGCAGTGATCTGCCAACGCGTCGATGCCTGTCTCATCCGGCATGCGCCGGTGGGTGATCAGATCATGCGCGGCCGCCCGCAACCAACTGGTCTTGCTGTTCAACCACGCCTCGATCTCAATCGACGCGGAGCCTTCCTCTTGGCTCGTCATCGCTCTCCCCCCCCGGAGAAGTATTCAGGCCCGTGGGTTCTAAGCCTGCCACGGGATGTTATCACCCGACTCCCCCGGTCCTTGCAGGATTTTCCCTAACGATCAATTTGGATCTGGGGGTGCGTCTTACGCCGAGATCAGACTGGCTCGTCATGCTCGCCTTTCGATGGCGGTTAGTCGAGTTTGACCGTGGATGACTCGCTGGATCGAGTGAAACTGCGCTGAGAATCGGGGGCGGCACCCTTCGTATGTCTGCTTTGGGTCGGAAGCAGCCACCGAGCCGATGTCTGCTACTGGCCGGAAGCAGACGTCCGCCTATTCGCCATTCAAGTCAGATCTGAGCAGAAGCGAGCGTCTTCACATCACACGCGGATGCCCGTTGCGAAACCTAGCCAGCCTGCCACTCTGGATCCTCACCAAGGTGGGCGCCTGCCCAGATAGCCGCAGATGAAACGAAGCCTTAGTGCGTTACTCACGTTCGTCGCCTTAGCGTGGACAAGTGGGTTGTCGGCGGAACGGTCTTCGCTACTCTTATCCGGTTGTGCTGCGTGCGTTTGACGCGGCAGGGAAGTCGGGTAGCCTCGATGTCTGATCTCGATTTTCCATGATCGATCGGCGTGAGAGATCTCAATGACAGCGCAACCTAGACTTCGGATTGATGCCGGCAATTGGTATTGGGACAAATGGTCCCGCTCTTTGGATGACGCCATCGCTAAGAGCCTGCGCATGGCAGGCGATCGATTGGAGAACCCCGTCTACGAGCCTCAGTTCGCATTCAACGCCGCGACGCGTTGCCTTGATGCGATGCTGTTTCTCTACGCCAAGGGCGATTCGATCGCCAAAGTGGCGCGCTACTTTCCAACCCTGCTGGACATGTGGGAGCGATCTAACCGTCTGGCGGATGCCATCTGCGCTCAGGAAAGGCTCACGAGTTGCAGAGACTGGGCATTCGATCTCAAGAGCCTGAGTCATTACGACTGGTGCTTTCGGCTCGTGGGACTCGCGCTTGCTCTCGATGTTCCGGATGCGCAGTGGACTCGACTGCTCAGCCTTGTCGGTGGCGAGGGGGAGGATGAGCTGCTGGATCGCGTGATTTCGGCCAAGCATTCAGATCGCATGATCGGGCAGGGCGTCTTGCATCCTAGACCGTACGCGCGGCTGCTCCGCGCCATTGAGGCGCCTGAACCCGATCGACCAGCGCTACTTCGCGAATTCGTTGAGCATTGGTATCAGGAGCTTCGGCAGAACAACGACGAGCATCTCTGGTGGTATCACTTTGGCGACGTGCAGATCTATCCGCTTGAGAAATTCCTCTATGTCGGCCGCTGGTGCGTCGAAGCCGTAGCGGCCGTGAAGGCGTTTGGCATAGATGACGCTTCCTGCCTGGATCATCCGCACTATCCAGGAGATCTAGTCGAGGACGGGCGCGCGCCGCGCTTCCCGCTAGGCGTCAGCCCGCAAGGTATCGGAAACTTGAAGTTCGGAACGTCCCCGAAAAAGACGCGCGTCAGCGATTGGGTAATCCGTGTCCTGACCGGGAAGTCGCCTTTGCAGAGCTAGCGAGATGCAGGGACTTCGTTGCGGTGTGCGGTCTGTCGAGCGAGGCGGCACAGAAGAGGGGCAAATCAGGCCTGCTTGAAAACGGTCCGCTTCCCAATCGACTTCGTGTTTGCCGTTGGCATCGCTAGGCCTTGGACAAGGAAATCAGCGGCGCTCTGGCCGCGCCTGACCTTCTCACGTAGCCACCGTGGCTGACTGCCGCGCCCCGTCCAAGTGTTCCGGCGGTTCTCCGGGTCGCGATACTTCACGGCGACCTTGCCAGTCTTGCGTGCGGCTTTCTTGCGCTTCTCGGTAGGCGCTTCTGCTCGCGTTCCGAGGAGCTCAGCAATCTCGTAGCCAGCGTTGGCAGCGAATGCGATCAGCTCGGCGCGCACGATATTGATTGGGCGGCGGCGAGCGAGCGCAGACTTGCGCTTCTCGGCAGCGGTGATAAGCGCGGTGAGCTCGCGAACGCCGAATGGGGAGAGGTCGAAGTTCATGTGCTGAGCGTCGGACGGGCATTGGATGGTGTCAAGCATCCAAAGGTTTTGCCAGCGACGCGGACTAGAGCCTTGGATGGGGACCGTGCGCTGCTTGCGCCCATGTGGCCGTTGAGAAGCCTGGTTCTTAGCGCCTTCAACTGGATTCTTCGCTAACAAAAAAAAGTCTTGGCCTGGGCGTTTTGTCGAGACAAGAATAGATTTCTGCTTTCGGGCAGTAGCGGCCATCTAACGGCTGAACTGAGCGGCCCTGCGCGGTTTCTCGCGCAGGTCCGTTTGAATAATGGGTTGGGCGTCTGGAAGTCAAAGGTCGACCTCGCCACGGATTAGCTCCACGGTTGGCTCGGCAACAGCCATCACTTCGCTAATCGTGGGCGGGCTGCGTCGATAGGCCAAATTCAGCGATGCAAGAAAACGGCCACCATCTACGAGCTCGACCACAAAACCTTTCTGCGCAGCGAGAGCTCGCTCTCTTTCCACGTCGCGAGTGAAATGGGACGAGGTTACGAGCAGAGAGTTTGTGGTGCCATTGACTGCCATCGTTCCAATAAGTTCCCTGAGTACACGCACGCCAACCTTGTTCTTGGTGTGTTTTACCTGAGCGTAAACATCACCGTGATAATTATGATCAACGATGACGTCAATACCCCCATCCTTTGATCTTGCGGTCACGCGGGCCTCGTAACCGAATTCGCGGAACACGCCCTTGGTCGCATCTTCTAGAGCAGCCCATTGAGTTGAAGAGCCGCGACCAAGTAGATGCGCTTCAATCTCGCTTTCGAGAGCGGCCAACTGCTGCTCGTCTGGCCCCGAAGAAAATGTGTGTAGAGCGGCTCCTGTTGCGGTGAGAATTCGAATTGCGCTTTCAGGTAATGATCCGCATGAACTGTCCCAAGTGTCCTTGGACACAAACCACCAGCCGCAAGAATCGCAACGCATGACCTTAATGTACTGGGAGTGCCTTCGGCCGTCAGATTCATCCTTCCGATCAGTGACCGAGAGCGATGGGCTGTCTTCACAGCACGGGCAGGCTCTGTTCCCAAACACTGTCGATAAGAGAGGAGCGGATTGGGTTTGGCTTCTGTACTGCCAGATCGGGGATTTCATTCGTGTCTCCGAGTGCATGACCCTTAGGATCAGTATCTGAGCCTGTGACAGGGCTCATCCACATAAAGACTGGAAAAGGAGGCAAGGGGTCGTACGACCATTGGATCGAATCGTCACGGAGTAAGCAATTGGGGCGGATATCGCTTTGGCGTACCCTTCTGGCCGTGAGGCGACATAGCTCCTAGCTTTTCGAGCCTGCTCGCCACAGCTCCAATGCTTGATGGATGACTTCGAAGTGACCGATGTCGCCCAAGCGATGCCGGACAGTCGCAGTGTTCACTTGAGCTCCCTCAGATTTAAGAGAATTGGCGGCCGCCCAGACTTCATCGTATGTGACCTCTCCGTCCATTCTTGCTCCTTGTATGACCTTGAGAATTCAACAACTTCATACCTCAATGCTAGACGTTATTGCACACCCTGCGAACTCGGCGCTGCAAGCTTGGAACGCAGCTCTCGGACGTAGCTCTCTAAATTAAAGTCTCTCTGCACCGGAAGATCAGTCCACGCAGTTCTCGTCACCGATGTCCGCTTCCGGCCAATAGCGGACGGGAGCGAGCTAGAGCTGCAATGCAGCCTCTGTCACTCCCCGCGGTTGCCACGCCGACTCGACGAGAATCGCTGGCTTACGCGCATATGCGCATCCATCTGCCGCGAGAGCGGCTCATTCTTCTAGAGGCGGAGCTCATTGCGACAGGCTTGGAGCACCAGACGCCACTGAAGGCGAAAGAACAGGCTTCGAACGAAGTAATTTATAGTACGAGCCTAACGGCGGCATGGTTGGAGGCGGCCTGGAGCAGCGCCCAGAGCCATCAGCCGGCGACCGCGATCGTCGCCTCAACAATCGATCGGCTGCGTAGAATTCGCACCACCACTAACTAGTCCAGCTCGCTTGGCGGAGTCTCAATGCCTTCTCGTGCTCTAGCAATGCCCAACCCAGCAAGATCAGGATTGTCCGAGATCGAGCATGACGGTGTAGTTGTCGTTGTAGGTGCCAATGGCTCGGGAAAGTCCCGCTTGGGTGCTTGGTTGGAAAACCCAATGTCGGCCAGCCCCAACAGCGTCTCGACTTCGTTTGGGGGAACGTCCGATCGTCGGGCATATCGCATAAGCGCACAGCGCGTATTAGCTATGCCCGATCAAGTGCAGCGGTTGGACGCCCAAAGAGCAAACTCAAACTTGCTCCAAGGCAACGAGATGAGCAGCGGTCCGAGTCGCGTCCAAGGCGACCCGGTGGTAGGGCAGCTCAATGATTTCGGGGTGCTTCTTGGCGCTCTGTACGCGCGCCGTGCGCAGTTAGCTGCGGCGCTGTGGCAGCAGAGTCAGGCGGGCGTAAGCCTTCCAACGCAGCCGCAGGCAGATGCTCTCACAATCCTTAAAAATCTTTGGGAGAAGATTTTCCCAGAGCGGGAACTGCTTATAGAAGACCATGTTGTTCTAGCACGTCAGCCCAGAGCGCAGAACACGTACCCAGCCTCTCGATTGAGTGATGGTGAGCGCGTTGGCTTTTACCTTATCGGACACGCGCTGCTGGCGCCGGAGAACGCGCTTATCGTTATCGACGAGCCTGAGCTACACCTCCATCCAAGCATTCACTCGTTGCTTTGGGATACGTTGGAAGCGGTTCGGCCTGATGCATCATTTGTTTACATCACTCATGACTTGTCATTCGCAGCTAGTCGCGTGAACGCGTCGATCGTCGTGCTTTACGACTACGAAGCTTCGCCTCCAGTCTCAAATACAACTGGCGTTTATATGGGGTCAGCTAGTGCACACGTAGCGGGCCGCTGGGTCTGGGACGAAGCTCCCAGCATCGAAGATGTCCACGCCGACCTTGTGCTCAAAGTCATGGGTGCTCGCCGGCAAGCGTTATTTGTGGAAGGGACGGCGGGCAGCTACGACGTCCGGATTTTTGAAATTCTTTTCCCCGAGCGCTACGTCGTTCCCGGCGGAAATTGCGAGCAGGTCGAAAAGACTGTGCGTGGATTACGCGCGCACCCGGCGCTGCATCGCGTAGATGCAGCCGGCATCATCGACCGTGACGATCGGTCGAGCACACTGGTCGATCGACTTAGGAAAAACTGCGTCTATCCGCTGCCCGTGGCAGCAGTAGAGAATCTGCTTGTAGTGCCCGACTGCTTGAGCGCGTACATGACGGAGGTGAGCATCCCTGTACATGAGCGCGATGCGCGAATTGCAGACGCCTGCGACCGCATTCGGCGTTCCGTCAGCAGTTCCCGCGCTGCACTCATCGCGGAGCGGGCGCAGTACGAGGTACGTCGCAAGATTCGCGCGATTAGGCGGGAGGGAGACTCGCTCAGTGCGCTAAAGCAAGCTACGACAGAAGCTATCGCCGCGGCTGATCCGGTGCTCGCCTATTCACTGGCAACCGCCCAGATTGACAGCGCGCTAGACCTGTCGGCAGGACTGATGGATATTCTGCGCACCATTCGTGACAAAGGCATCGTTGGCCATGTCGCGGCTGCGTTTTCGTCGGACAAGGATAGTTACGTCGAAACGGTCACGCGACTACTGGCATCGCAAGACGATCTCAGGAGGCGCCTCAGAGTGCTGCTGGCCATTCCTTGACCATGCCGGGGCGCGCCAACCTCATGACTTCACCGTTCTGGATTCGACTGTACGGTGATGCTGCACTAGGGCGCCCGAACGCGAGAGCGGCGGTAACAGTTCGTCTAAACCGACGTAGCTTCTTGAGGCTCGTAACTCTGATGTTGGGGCTCGTAGAACGATGTCCGATAACGGCCAACA
Organism: Luteimonas flava; assembly: GCF_036584485.1. Classification (NCBI taxonomy): domain Bacteria; kingdom Pseudomonadati; phylum Pseudomonadota; class Gammaproteobacteria; order Lysobacterales; family Lysobacteraceae; genus Luteimonas; species Luteimonas flava. The sequence goes on from NZ_JAZHBM010000002.1 coordinate 141,300, forward strand.
GCAGACGTTCGCCAGGTTGCTGCCTCCGGCCCACAACGGACGATCATCGCCCGCAGCACTTCTTCGACTTTTTCCCGGTCCCGCACGGGCAAGGGTCATTCCGACCGACTTTCGGGGCGCCGCGTGCTCTGCGGGCCAAGTGCTCGTGTGCCACTTTCGGCTGGATAGCTTCGGGCATCCCGCCCGTGGCGGCATCGAGCGCAATGTCCTGCGTCCAAGGCGCGGCCAGCCGCAGGCCGAAGCGCAGCTCGGAGTCTCCCGGCATGAGGCACATGCCGAACCACAGGTCTGCCTTTTGCTTGTACTTGCGGCGAACGCAAAGCGCGGATAGGTTCCTCATCGCTTCGGCATCGGCCTCGCCGCTGATCAAGGCGGTGAACCCGCTACGGTCGGGAAACATAAGCGCCAGACTGTGTGGCTGCCCGTCTTGCGCAGAGCGCTGGGCCTGCCGGTCAATCATCCGGCTGAGGTCGTCTAAGGCCTCGCTCCCCATCTCGAGAAGCTGGAATCCTTGGTCCAACACAGCAGGTTCCGGTCGCGCTCGGATCTGGCTGAGGATGCGCCCGAGTGCAGTTCCCTCGTAGCGCGTCAGGATGCCCTCGGGCGTCGCTAGCCCAGGCAATCCACGTCGCCGCGCGGCCATCGCGACGTCCACGCCGGACGTGAAGTCCTCGGCGATGTGCACTATCGATAGCTTTTCCTCGAACCACAGGTTCTTCTTGAGGTGGTAGCCCAAAATTGTCAGCTCTTGCGCGGCAAGGAGCTGCTCGGCATAGCGCGCGCGCCGAGAGACGAAACTCAAAAAGTACAGCGGAGTCGCCAACAGTTCGGTGAGCACGTCGATGAGGAATACGTCGGTGACCAAGGCCGCACGAACGCGCGGGACCTCCCGAGTCTTCAAGAACTGGCGGGTCTGAAAGCTAAGCGCTGGGTAGTGATCGCTGACTACGCAGAACATAAAGATCTCGGTGACCTCTTCCGGCAACTCGACGTCCGTCCCATCTACCCGCGCGAGCCGGTTGCCCGGGACACCCAAGAACTGGGCGCAGTCCAATCCTTGTTCGTAGGCGTCCTGCACGCTCTTCTTGAAGTCATCTCGAATGATCTGGTCGTTGCCCTTGCGCGCCTCGATAGTCAGCCGCTTGGACTTGGCCTGGACGATGATGGCTCGGTCGGCCCACAGCACTAGTACATCAATCTCGCCTACCTTGGTCTTGCCCTGCCAAATTTCGACGTTAGTCAGCACACAATCCGCGCCAAAGACGGCAGCCAAGCGCTCGGCGACGAAGTTCTCGGTAAATTCCCCCCGATGCTTGTCGCGCTGGGGCTGGTACGCCTTGTCGGGGAGCATCCAGAAGAATGGTGACTCGTAGATCGATTCGGCCAGCGTGTAGCTCTGCAGACACACGAACTTGCCAGCTGGCCCCTGGAGAAGTGGCTTCGCAGCGACTACGTTGAAATCCTGCAATCCGACAAAGCGCTCGTTGAGTTCACCCTCTGGCACGGTGAAGGCGAGCAAGATGCGCTCAACCATCTCTGGATTGAGCCCGGCATAAGGCGCAATCTCCGCTGGCGTCGCGGTGAACGCGGGCAACATGGTCCACTGATCCGGGTGCAAGCCAATCAGTTCGTCGCGCAGCTTCTCCAACCTCTCGCCATTCACGCGGTCGATGGCTTCCGCCACCGCGCAAGCTTGTTCGATAGTGAAACCGACGTTGTTCTCTAGCCACACCGCATCAGCTGCATACCGTTGGACCGCAAAGTCCAGGTACTGGAAGTTGTAGGCAGATTCGGCGCCGTAGAAGATTGGCTCGCGCATCACGGCGCCCGAGTCGAATGGGTTGATTTCTTCGCCGCGCTCCCGGCCAGCAATGACGTCCTTAAGCGAAAAGGCTGCGGACAAGGCTTGGTGCAGCTCGCCGAGAAGCCGGTCGCTATCTTCGACGTAGCGCTGCTGGGCATGCGGCGGAGGTAGTGCCCAGTCGATCGGCGACTTCAGCATCAGCCCGACCAGCGTAGATATCTCGGTTCGCGACAACCGCTCCGGGCTGCGCATGGCGTGCATGTCCTGCTCGATCAGCTCCTCGCTGTAAAAGATCATGTTGTCGCGAAAGCATAAGTAGGCCAACGCGTGGAGGTAGCCCGGCTGCGCACACACCGCTTGGAGCTCGGCGAGGATCTCCGCCTCCGGACGAGCGGCATCGGGTGGCTTTGACGGCGTGCAAGTGGAACGCATTCGAGTGGGTGGCTTTCGGCGCTTCATGGAGCTCGCTCGGCGATAAGGCGACGGCGAGTATGACGCTCAAGGGGTGCGAAAGAGCACTGAAATATTCCGAAGATAACTCGTCTGGTGCGACGGCAGCGCCGACAGAATGAGGCGCTTCACCACTTGATAGTAGGAAGGAATGCGTTCGCCGTTCTGACCGCTTCTGGCCGAAATCGGACGTCAATTCGAGGTACCGAGATAGGCTTGATTGGGGAGATGCCCATCGGGCGATGGGTGATAGTCCTACATTGCTTGGCTTAGAAGCTCGGCGCTCTCGCACAACAGCACTTGCGCGCGCCTCGGCCCACACCTACCAAGGATGTCCTGCCGTTTCGCCGGTTTACGCCCAGCGCACGAAGCGCCCGATAAGAAGGGTGGAAAGAAGGAGTGAGTCCTTGCGGCGGGGCGCAGCCCCGCCGCAAACTTGGTGGACAGTAAGTTGTGCAACAGACGGCCTACATCGCGATCAGGGCTTGGTGTTCACACAGCGCCCGCTTCAGCTTCGCAGCCAGATTGAGTTGGGTGACTGTGCACTTATGCCCAATCTGGGAAATCGCGGTGCCGCGTCCAGGACCGATCCGGAGGTGACCAATGGCGCGAAGGCGTTTCTGCAAACAATTGACATCTTCGGACGCGTAGAGCCCTCCGGTCGTTGTGACATGCCGACCGCGATAGATCTCCGAACGCGCCAACCGCTCAAAGAGCTCAGGCGACATGTCAATCAGCTGCGCAGCTTGCTCGGCAGTCAAGCCCGCCTCCGACGAGCGTTTCGACAGGTCCATTTGTGAACGGTCGATCCACCGCGTTCTTTGTTTGAGGCAATGATGCCGCCGAAATCCGATTCCACGCGCAACCATCGTCTCAATGCGTGCAGGCTCTACACCGAGCAGTGCAGCCGCAGCATCCAGAGACACCAGGTCCTCCGAGCCGCTGTTCTGGTGCAGATTGACTCGTTCGGGCTTGCCATTGGATACGTGCGGTAGAAGCTTGTGACGAATGAATTCCAGTGCTCCCCAGTTGGACTCTTTGTGGAGGCTGGATGCCGCGAACCATGAGTAATCAGAAAGCGGTCGCCTGCGTCCGGGCGGGTCGTAATGCGTCAGACAACCATGCATACGCGGATAACCGAGATGCCATTGGTCGAACGCCTGAGCGACGGCCTCCAGCTTGGCATCCATTCCTTGATGCGGGCAAAGCACCGTAGGATGGCGACTTCGGTCGACGAAATCCGCCATTCGTTTCACCAGCATCATGACATCAGCCGGGGGCACCTCGGCAAAACAGGCCAAATTCTCGGGCGGTGGAGCCATCGGCGGTAGGCGCAAGAAGCTTGCTCGCATGAGCGCGAAGAGTTGGGCGCGTGCTGGCGAGCACTCAGCTGACGTGTCACCGACCAATTCCTGCTTGCACTTACATAGCAACGCCAATCTTCTGCGTATCTTTAGGCTGAGTCCGCACGACGCGCAGACGCCGGTAAGCCTGGTTCGGTGGATCGGGCAATGCGTCATCAGCGTCAGGTGCCAACTCGCGTCAAAAATGCCATCAGACTTCAAGCAGGCGACGCAGACCTTGTGATGATAGAACGCGAGATCCCTGCCGCAAAAACGGGCGGAGCGCATGCTTGACGTCCCCGAGGACATAAGTAGGGACAATCGGTCTGTTTGGGCTGAGCTGAGGCAAGCAAGCGTTGCGAAAGTTTGCGCGTAAACATCGTGTTGAAAGGTTTGGCGTTGCAGGTGGTCGGAAGACGGGAATACGACGGTCGGCGATGTGTAGCCATTGGCGGCTGACAAGCGCATCGCGTAACCGAGGTAGTTCTCCCTCGGATCAGGTGGCGGTGTCACCACCAAAGGTTGGACCGCATCGATCGTGGGATCTAATGCGAAAGTGCCTTTTCTCATCCCAGCGCTCTCCCCATTTCCAAATCGTGCGCCTTGCGTGTCTTAGGCCTCGTCGATGTCGTACGTGTTGGATTGGCGGACTTTTTCGTCTCGAGCGCGGCAGCTCCGCTGGCGCTTGAGAGGCTTCCACAATGCGCCGCGTCGATGTCCCCCAAATCCGCAGCATCCGAAAGTTGCGCCCAAAGTGTGCGGACGTTATGGTCCGTGAGAGCCGCGAAGAACGGGCCGCCCTCGACGGTGCAGCGAGCCGAGTTGCGGACCGCGAGTCGATAGGCGGCGTCAAGGTCTTCGAGCCGTATAGTGCGCGTCTCGTTTGAGACCGCTGTCTTGATCGCACGATCGAAAATTCGTGCGATAAGGCCGATGCGACCGCTAGCTGCCAGCATCATGCGTTGTGCGATGTCAGGCTCCACGAGATCAACCGTCTCGAAAGGCTCGATGTGACGCTTGATGGTGCCGAGCAGTGCACGGAATTGTCTCCGCGATTCTTTGTCGAACCAGGTGTAGATCGGAATTTCGATCGTGGTGTCGAAGCGATTGCGCAGCTGCTCGTCGCGATCAATGATCGTCACCGAGTCTGGCAAGCCAACGGCGACGAGACTGAATCGCGCACGTTCCACCAGGAGCTTCAACCAGTCGATGGTTGCGCCCAGTTTCCTGCGTTGGCCCTTGTCAACAAGATGCTGGAATTCATCGAGGATGATCAGACGACAGCCCACCGCATCGAGTTGGAGGCGGAGCCTGGCGAGCATGTTCTGCGCGGTGCCAGAGTTGTACTTCGGATCACCCAGTGCGCACAGGATTTCGCTCATGAGGCCTTTTACCGTGCCATCGGAAGGGGTCTGGACGTAGATGACTTCCTTTCGCAGCCCGTGGGCCTCGCGGCGTACGGGAAACTCGCTTTCAAAGCACTGCAGTGCAAAAGAGCGACCGGTTCTCGATCGGCCGACAATGTGCTTGCACGAGGGCGTTGCGGTCGTACCCGCCTCGTCTAGGGCTTCTCGAAGACAGGCTTGAATCGTGTTGAACGCGCCCGTCTTGATGCGCATGTGTTTGATCGTGTTGGCAGGATCAATGGTCGGTACAACGCTCATGGGACGAGTCCTTGGATGCCGTGTGTGTGGGTATCGGAGTCGAGCAAGAAAATGGGATCGTCATCGTCGTCCGATGGGTTCCTCAGCCTTGCCGAGACCGCCGCTTTTTCGGGCAGTGCGGGTTCGACTGCGGTAGATGCGGCGCTATAACGCCTGTCTGGAATCTGCTCATCAGACGTATCGAGATAAGCGGTGGGTGCATCTCGTTTCGGAGCAACCGCCAGCTGCATGAAGCGTGCAACGTTCATGCGGGACTTGGATCGTTTGAGCAGCATGTCCTGCCCGATCAAGTCCTGGATCGCCGCATAAGATTGCGCGAGCGCGACAGGATCTTCGGCGTTCTTGCCCATCTCCAATGCATAGGCTTTGCAGCGACGATGCTGCCATCTAGTCATTCCGTTGGCGTAGTCAGCCGCGACAGCGGGCACCCGGATGGGCTCGCCGGACGCAGGATGAAGGACGTAGAGGTAACCGACGTCTTCGTCGTTGATCACGATGCTGATGCGGAAGCGATGACCGAACTGTTGACGTAGAGCGCCCATTTCCTCGCTGTTGTAGAAGAGCGAGTCGTAGTTGATGCCCTCATGCCCGAGCGTGCGCGACCCCGGCTTGCCGAACGCCGCATCCGTCCACGCGCTGGAGTCGGGAAGAAGGCGTTGGACCTCGGGGATGAGCCGGTTCCAGCACTGCTGTGGTGTCTCGGCCAGCGCCGGGTGCAGTGTTTGGTGGTAGACGTCGACGATCCACATCTCCACCACTTTGCGAAGCGTCTCCAGCCCCAGCACCGCCTTGCCAGCGCTGTCGTAGTCCTGGCGGTTCTCCACGCTGTTGAAGGTGCGGCCGGCGATCTGGGAGATGAGTCCGGTCTCCGCTGTTCCGAACCAACGCTCGACCTTGCCCTTGTACCAAGGGTGCCGGCGCGGACACGTCTGCACCGTGACTCCGAAGCTGGAGGTGGCGAAGACCAACTGGTCGCCGTGGAACTCCAGGCCGTTGTCGACCACGATGACCTGCATCAGTCCCCACGTCGGCCAAGCATTTCGATGGCAGGGATTGAGGGCCTTGGGCATGACCGCGTGCCGGAGCGCGCGCATGACAGTCATTCCGCTGGGCTGGTCGAAGCTCAATGCATATCCCAGGACCATGCGTGTGCAAGAGTCGAGGATGAGCGTGAGCCAAGGACGGCCGAGTGGAAGCCGCCGTACTTCGTCGACGACGAAGACATTCAGCAGGCAGTGGTCGATTTCAGCACGCAGCAGGGGCAGTTCCGCAGGCACACCTACACCCGATACGCGAAACTTGACGCGCGCCGCGTGCTGTCCGTAGCGAGCGCGATACACGTCGTACTTGGAGTAGCAGCGCAGCTGCCTCTTGATCGCGTCTTCGCTGACAGCCGGAAACCTCTCCGAATCAACGCGGGCGACGTTCTTCAGTGCCACCATGCCGTTGATGCGACGACGCAACTGCGACATCGACGGCCGTTCAGGGCGCATGTAGATCGTTTCGATGCAGTCGACGATGATTCCGATCACTGTTTCGTGGAGACGGCGTCGGCGGTTACCGCGGTTGAAGTTGCGATTGACCAGGCTGCCGATCGTGCAGTCGGCTTCACGCCAACGCTTGATCCACCGGCACACGGTGCTGGCTGGGGGCGGCTGGGGCATCCGCAACTTGTCGCTTTTGCTCAGCGCGTTCCAGAGCACTTCAATCGCTGGCACCAGCTGCGTCCGCGTCATCGGCACGGCGTTGAGTCGCTCAACGAAATGCAGCCGCAACAGGGTCAGCGCTCGAAGATCCTCCTTCATGCTCAGCAGGCTGACCGTGTTGGCGACGGACCGTCGCGATTTGCTGTCAGCCGTCTGCAGGGGGGTGGGCTGACTTTCGGGCGGGCCGAAGCGAAGGCGGCCTAGCGCATAGAGCTGCAGCAGCTCGTCTTGATCTTTCTCCGAGTAGCTGGATGAGCTGCGGTGCTGGAACTCGATTCGGTCGGTCCCAAGGACACGGGTGAGCAAATACGCTTCGCCGTCAATGCAGAAATCCTGCCCGGCTTCGAGAGTGGCTAGCCCCATAGCCAGCCCTCCGTGCTCGACTGCAGCGAGACTGGGGATGCCGGGCAAAGCGTTGCACTGAAGTCAGCGTGCAGGCGTCCTTCCAACAACGCCGCCGCCAGGACACGGGCATCTGCCGCCGACGTCCAACCCAAGGCCTCCAGCGTCGGCTGCTGCAGCTGCGCAGCGCGCTCTGTGAGCAGGAGGGTGGCAACGCCCGCCGGGCACAGGCGGGCGCGCATCGTCAGCAGTCGTGCATTGGTCTCGCGGACCTTCGCGGGCATGTCGTGCTCGGTGATCAGCCGATAGCCGACACCTAGCGGTTCAAGCGCTGCTGTGATGCGTGCGGTGCGCTCGATGAGGGCAGTATCGACGTACTTCGAGAACTTCACTTCGAGGAACTGCGGTCCTTCCTCGACGACCACAGCAAAGTCCGGGACGTGGCGAAAGATTTCGCCGCCATGTCGGAGACGCAGCTCGGCAGGCTGCTCGGCGAAGGCCAGCACGCGCGGACACGCATCGAGCAGGACGGCCACCCGATGTTCCAAGAGGGATTCGAGCTGTACCTCTCGCTGCAACGTCCAGCTTGGGTAGCGGAAGATGGGACGCATGGCCGCTCGACTGACCAACGAGCGCATCCGCACGCGTCCGTCGGCAGGCCATCTCCAGCTGATGGTGTGGTGCGATGGCGGCGAGGGCCATTGCGGGATCTTGGGCGCATACGCATAGGCGTGCGCACCCCGAAACAGAGGTTGTGCGTGCATAGGATCGTCCTGGCACACGGCGCGTGCCGCGTGCGTTTGAGGAGGTGTGATCCAGGAGGACGCGCAGGCGTTGACAGCCGCGCTACAAGCACATAGAGTCATCAACAGCCGCCAAGCTGTTAGACAACTCTGAGGCCGAACATCACGTGTTCGGCCTTAGTGCTTTTCCGGCCCCGGAAATTCAGCAGTGGATACGTGGTCGAGTTCAGATCATGCGGTGTCCTTGTCGGGGTTTGATGGGATATCGGAAAGAGGCTTTGCCTCGGTTGCCAGGCTGGCTTCTGCCTGCGCCATCCACACCGCCACGTCGCGCGTCGCCGCGCACCAGCTGGTCTGGCCGGGAAGCCTGCGCAGCACGATGGGCAGCTTCTTCCGGTGGATCGCCTGCCTGAAGGCTTCGGCTGAGCTATAGCCGAGCAGTCGGCGCAGATTGGCACCCTTGATCACTGGGCCCAGTTCGAGGATGAGCCAGCGCTCAAGCGCCTCCGCACGCGCGTCGACGCCGCTGTTGGACGAGGGGTTTTCGTGAGGTGTCACGGGATGTAACGCCAGTGGGACGTTCTTTGCGACGATAGGCAGCCCGCGCGCGCGCGCGCGCCCCTGTTGTGTGCGACTTGAAGAGCAACTTTCCGACGCTGGATGTGGTACGGCCGATGCCAATCCCGCAGGCGCTGCAGCGGGACCGCTGGAGAGGTGGTCTCGGCCGGTCCGTAGCGCTGGCCTCGTTCACCACGCTGGCCGTGGCACTGGACGAATGGCACCCGGCGTCTTTGGAGAAGCGGATTCTCAAGCGCGCGGGCAGCATCCAGGCGCCGCGTCGAGTGGTGGAGCGATTGCGGTCTGGCAAAGCCGCTTTCACCCATGTGCTGCGAGGGTTCCAAGAGGCTCTGCCGGAGGTGCCCCTGATCTTCTGGGCGCATCACCCGATCTTCCAGCTTCTGAACACCCGCAAGAACGAGGGCGAGTATCAGCTGGCGGTCCTCCACGCGCTCAACACCCTCGATGGCAGCATCCGCAAGCACCTGTGGATGCAAGACCAGACCTCGCTGGATGCAGGCTCTACCGATGTATCGACTGCGCGCATTCCCGATCTGTCGAATCTCAGATCTGCGTTGCAAGATCGATCTGGCGCGGAAGGCATGCGCCAGATCGACTGGCTGACGTTGGCCTTGGTGACCTTCCTCGAAGCCGAGCGCTCGCGCGACAAGGCGCTTGCACAGGAAGCAGCCTTCGTGACGAACGCAGCGTTCGATGAGGCGTGCTTGCGCAACCTGCCGTTGCTCGCGGGCTGGCGCGAGCTGGCAGCTGCGCTGGATGCACGGGTTTGGCAGCCCGCGAAGCTCGAAGGCATCTTCAACAACGCAGGCACGCGTCTGCCGGCGATCTTAGGACTTTGGATGGAGCACAGCCCAACCGCCTATCCGCAGGAGCTGTTGAAGCTGGCCGCGCTCGATCCGCCGCAGCCTGCTCGAATCTGGCGCGCACAGGCCGCGGCCGAATGCGAGGCCGAAAGCGGAACGGGCGATCAGGAACGGAACTGACGCTGGGAGAGCGCAGCTGCCCGAACCCGAATGCGTATGCGCGTGTCAGGCCGATGGCGTGCGAACGTGCGGCGCTCGCTGCGTCATCTCGATCCACGCGTGTCGCAAGGCCTGCGCGTCCACAAGGGCGTGGTGGCGTCGCGCCAGGCGGGCAGGGTCAGCGGCAAACCAACGTTCACCCGCTTCGCGCATCGTGCGGTCCTTGAGCATCTGGGTCAGCATCGTGCCGCGCATCAGCAGCCGCTTTACGGCGGCCGGCTCAATCAGGTCGCGCAATATCCGTAGATCGTTGTGATGGTCTGCCAGTACCGCGGCGGGCTCGAACGACATGAGGAAATCGACGGTCGACTTGGCCATCGCGCTCCGCTCGCGTGCGTACGCACCTCGCTGCAGCAGCGGGTAGACGACATCGGCGGCAAAGGGCTTCGGATTGCCGGGCAATGGATCGATCTCGACATAGTGCGCGTGCGCACCGTCGGCGCTGACGAGCGCCAGGCTCACCAGATCGCGGCCGGCCTCATCCGCCCACTCTGTATCAAGGAATAAGTAGTGCATCACGGATCCTACGTGGTGCCCCTGGTCGGAATCGAACCGACGTGGCCGCGCTTATCTGGCGCGTGCTTTCACCGGTGTATAAGGCCGGCGCTATGACCAACGTAAGCAGCAGGGGCGTGAACGCGTTGGAGGTTCACGCCCGTATTCGAAATGGGATGCAGTGCTGGACCATGGGTGGATAGTCGCACACGCCGCCGCTGCCTGGGCCCCGGTCGGACCCTGCCGGTGGGATGCCCTCGGCGCCTTAATAGATAACTTAAGTTATCTAATGTAAGTCTTGTGTGACTTGAAAAGTATACTTTGATGTACTAATTTTAGTGCATGGACAGCTACATTGAACTTTTCCACGAGGGCACGTGGCATCGCGCCGCGAGCCTGACCGTGGACGATGGTTTGGTGCAGTTCGGATATGAGGCGAGCTACGTCTTCGGGCCGCTCCAGAACCCGCCATGCGTCGCGCTGTCCTTGCCTGTCGAACTGACGCGACGCACCTGGACCGATCAAGCTGTGACGCCATTGGCGTTCCTTTGGGACTTGGTGCCACAGGGCCGCGGCCGTGATCACATCGCCGGCCTACTCAACGTGCCCAGCGACAGCAGCAGGCAGGATCTCTATCTGGCGCAGCACGGCGCCTTCGCGCCTATCGGCCGGCTCCGTCTGGATACCGCTGTCGATTTCTACAATCAGCACACTGCGGGCATGCGGCCGGAAGGGTTCACGACGCAGGAAATGCACGACCGGTCGGAGACGTTCGTCGATCAGTTGCGCATGTACAACATGCTTGCAGCGGGCACCCCAGGTGTTCAGGGCATCGCTCCGAAGTTCCTGCTGACGCAAGACGAGGAGGGACGTTGGTTTCCTGACGTGGGGCTTGCGGACGAGCATGCGCGACAGCATTGGATCGTCAAGCTTTCGCGCGGAACGCATGCGGATGATCAGCGAATTCTGCGCCACGAAAGCATCTATCTGCAGGCAGCTGCCGCGTGCGGCATTCGCACGATCGATGCGCCCGAGTACAGAGACGACATGCTGTTCTTGCGGCGTTTTGATCGAGAGGTCGATGCGGCTGGCAGTGTGCGCCGGCTTCATCAGGAGACGCTGGCAGCGCTTATTGGCTACCACGGGTTCGCCCGCAGCGCGTCGCTCTTTGCGCTTACCGAACGTCTGGCGCAGGTGGCGTCCGACCCTGCGCAGGCGGTGGCCGAGTTCCTGTGCCGAGACGTGCTCAACCGCGCGCTACGCAATCCCGACAACCATCTGCGCAACACCTCGGTCCAGCAGAATCTCGACGGCACTGTCCAGCTGACGCCGTTGTACGACTTTGGACCCATGTATCTCGATCGCGCGTTGATCTCTCGCACTTGCGAATGGCGCCTGCCCAACGGGGGCAGCACAGACAACTGGAACGAGATCCTGGAAACCTTGGCGCTCGACGATGATGTCAAGGCGCATGCGGCCGGGGTGCTGAGGTCGTTTGGTGAAGATGTGCTTCCAGCACTGCCGCATGAACTGCGCTTCCGTGACGCTGACGCGGACATCGTTGAGATCTGCAAGACCGCGATCGGATACCAAATTCCAAAGCTCCAGGACATTGATTGCCGTGCCGCGCCGTCACCCTGATCCCTCTACGATCCGCAAGCGTCTCGATATGTTGGCGATGGAAATCGCGCACGGTCGGCTGGATATTGCGCAGGCGGTCAAGCAGATGCGCAAGATCAGCGGGCTGACCCAAGAGGAATTCGCCAAGCATCGAGATATGAGCTTGGTGACGCTCAAGCGCATCGAGAGTGGTAAAGGCAATCCGACCGTTGGAACGCTCGACAGCATTGGGCGGCTGTTCGGCCTGCGTGTCACGTTTGGTCATTCGGACCCCGATATCGCCGCGCAGTGGCTGGATTCGGAATTGGAAGTTGCGGTTGCCGAACCCGCCACTCGGAAGCGGTTGCGGTCCAAAAAGACTTGAAGCCAGGCAGCTCATGCCTGCCGCTGGCCCCCTGCTGACCGGAAATTCTCACCAATTGGTGGGTGAGTTCTCACGTTATGGGCCGGAAGTTCCCACGAAGTTCGGTTCCTACAAGCGCGGTATGCAGCAGGCCGCGGAGCCACTGGCGCCAACGCCCGTCAACCGGGGCGGGTGGATTCTGGTTGACAGCGCCGGGCATGCTTTCCAGACTGCCGGGCTTGTCCCGCCGTCACCGTCGGTAGATCGCCATGTCCGTTGTCAGCCACGCCCGCGAAGCCGCCGGCCAGCCCACCCCCCTTCGTCACGACTGGTCGCGCAGCGAGATCGAAGCGCTGTTCGCGCTGCCGATGCCCGAACTGCTGTTCCGCGCCGCCAGCGTGCACCGCCAGCATTTCGATCCGGCCGAGGTCCAGGTCAGCACGCTGCTGTCGGTCAAGACCGGCGGGTGCCCCGAGGACTGCAGCTACTGCCCGCAGGCGCAGCGCTATCACACCGGCGTGCAGGCGACGAAGCTGATGGAGACCGACGCGGTGCTGGAGAAGGCCCGCCAGGCCAAGGCCGCCGGTGCCACGCGCTTCTGCATGGGCGCGGCCTGGCGTTCCCCGAAGGACCGCGACGTGCCGAAGGTCGCGGCGATGATCCGCGAGGTCAAGGCGCTGGGTCTGGAAACCTGCGCCACGCTCGGCATGCTGACCGGCGAGCAGGCGCGCGCGCTCAAGGACGCGGGCCTCGACTACTACAACCACAATCTGGATACCGATCCCGAGTTCTACGATTCGATCATCCAGACCCGCGAGATCCAGGACCGCCTGACCACGCTCGAACACGTGCGCGACGCGGGCCTCAAGACCTGCTGCGGCGGCATCGTCGGCATGGGCGAGACCGGGCGCCAGCGCGCCGGCCTGCTGCGCACGCTGGCGAATCTGCCCTCACATCCGGACTCGGTGCCGATCAACCGGCTGGTGCAGGTCGAAGGCACGCCGCTGCACGGCACGGAAGAGATCGATCCCTTCGATTTCGTCCGCACGATCGCCGTCGCGCGCATCCTGATGCCGCGCTCGATGGTGCGGTTGTCGGCCGGACGTCAGGACATGAGCGACGAGCTGCAGGCGATGTGCTTTCTTGCCGGCGCCAACTCGATCTTCTACGGCGAGCAGCTGCTGACCACCGGCAACCCGGATACCGAACGCGACATGGCGCTGTTCGCGCGTCTGGGCCTGCGGCCGATGCAGGTGCACGTCGATGCAGAGCATCACGATCACCCCGGCACGGCCCACGTCGACATCATCGAACTGCCGCAGCACCCGCGGAGTTTCGCCGCATGATTCCGTGGTTCGCCTGGGCCTATCTGGTGCTGCTGGCGCTGGTGGGTCTGAGCGGATTCGCGCTGACGGTGCGCGATGGGCAGTCGAAGCTGCTGGCGATCGCACGTCTGGCTGCAGTCGGTGTGCTGGTCTGGGGCGTCGTGCTGTATTTCCGCGATGCAGGTGCGCATGTGCTGTTCGCCGGCGCGCTGTTCGTTGCGGTGCTGCTGCTCGCGCACAAGAGCGTGTCCGATGCGCAGGACGCCACGCGCATGAAGCTCGACGGTTCGGCTCGCGCTGGCGTCGCCATCAATGGTCTCGTCGTGCTGCCTGCGATCGCGATGGGCGCCCTGGCGATCTGGGCCGGCCGTGGCGCCTGAGCGGCCCGATCTGCGCACGCGTGCGCGTGATGCGCGCGATGCCCGCACGCAGGCGCAGGCACGTCGCGTGCGGCGCACGGTCACGCGTCGCGACGGCATGCGCTGCGAAGTGCTCGATAACGGCCGCGACACGCGCTGGCTGCTGAACTTCTGTGGCAACGATTACCTCGGCCTCGCCTCGCACTATCAGGTCTCCGGCGCGCTGCAGGATGCCGCGGCGCTGCATGGCGCGGGCAGTGGCGGCTCGCATCTGGTCAGCGGCCACCACGCGCTGCACGACGCGCTGGAACGCGAGATCGCCGACTGGCTGCAGGTGCCGGCGGCGTTGCTGTTCGGCAGCGGGTTCGCTGCGAATCTCGCGGTGCTGCAGGGGCTGCTCGGCGAAGGCGATGCCTGCGTGCAGGACCGTCTGAACCATGCCAGCCTGATCGATGCCGCGCGGCTCGCCGGCTGTCGTCTGCGCCGCTATCCGCATGCCGATGCGCAGGGTGCGTTGCGCCAGCTGCGCACCGTGCCCGACGGCGCCGCGGTCCTCGCGACCGATGGCATCTTCAGCATGGACGGCGATGTCGCGCCGCTGCGCGAGTTGGCGATCGTCGCGCGCGTGCAGCATTCGCTGCTGTACGTCGACGATGCACACGGCGTGGGCGTGCTCGGTCCCGACGGCCGCGGCAGCGTCGCCGATGCACGGCTCGACATCGACGCGGTGCCACTGCAGCTGGTCACGCTGGGCAAGGCGCTCGGTGGATGCGGTGCGGTGCTGGCGGGCGATGCCGATCTGATCGGCCATCTTGCCGAAACCGCACGTCCCTACATCTACACGACCGCGCTGCCCCCCGCAGTCGCCGGCGCCGCGCTGGCCGCGGTGCGGATCGCGCGCCAGGAGCACTGGCGCCGCGAACGGCTGACCACACTGGTGCAGCGCTTCCGCGTACGTGCGCAGCGTCGGGGGCTCGACCTAATGCCGTCCGACACGCCGATCCAGCCGCTGCGCTGCGGCGACAACGCGACGGCGCTGGCACTGTCGCGCGCGCTGGACTCGGCCGGTTTCTGGGTCGCCGCCATCCGCCCGCCCACCGTGCCAGAAGGTCAGGCGCGTCTGCGCGTCACGCTCAGCGCCGCGCATGCCGATGCCGATGTCGATGCGCTGGTCGATGCACTCGCCGCCGCACGCGATGCGCTGCCACCGGTGACTGCAGCCGCACCTGCCGTTCCGACGCCATGATCGAACCGCAACACGACGCCCGCCGCGCCCTGCTCGCGGTCGGGATCGCACTCGCATCCGCGTTGTTCTTCACCATGACCTACGTGCTGAACCGCGCGAGCGCGAGCGGCGGCGGGCACTGGGCGTGGACGGCGTGCCTGCGTTACTTCATCACCCTGCCGTTGCTGCTGCCGCTGATGCCGTTGCAGGGCGGCGCCAAGCCGGTGCTACGCGCGATCGCCGCGCATCCGTGGGCGTGGCTGCGCTGCAGTGCAATCGGCTTTCTGCTGTTCTACTGCATGCTCTCGTTCGCGGCATCGAGCGGGCCGGCGTGGCTGGTCGCCGGCAGTTTCCAGTTCACGGTGATCGCCGGCATGTTGTGCGCGCCGCTGCTGTATCGCGATGCGCGCCGCCGCGTGCCGCCTGCCGCACTCGGCATCGCCGCAGCGATCCTCGTCGGCGTCCTGCTGATGCAGTTTGGTCACGGTGGTCCCGGGCTCGATCGCGCGGGTTGGATCGCACTGCTGTGCGTGCTGACCGCGGCGGTCGCGTATCCGCTCGGCAATCGTCTGTTGCTGCTGCATCTGGAACGCACCGGCGAAGACCTCAATGCCACCCAGCGCGTGTTCGGGCTCACGCTCGCCAGCCAGCCGTTGTGGCTGCTGGTCGCGGCGTTCGCCTGGAGTGAGGCTGGCACGCCGTCGATGTCACAGGTGTGGCTGGCGGCAGGCGTGGCGCTGAGCGCCGGCGTGATCGCGACCATCCTGTTCTTCCAGGCGACCGGCATGGTCCGCAACAACCCGGTCGCGCTGGGCGCGGCCGAGGCGATGCAGGCGGCCGAGTTGCTGTTCGCGGCGTTCCTCGGTGCGCTGTTCCTGCAGGAGGCGTGGCCGCAGGGCCGTGCATTGATCGGCGCGGTGGTGGTGACGCTGGGCATCGTGGCGTTCGCGATCGTCGTCGCACGTCCCGCGGCCGGCAGCGCGCGTCGCACGAAAGCGTTGCGTGGAGACAAGGGCGCATGAACACATTGGACAATCCGCACGGCCTGCACATCGAAGTGGCAGGCACAGGCGCACCGCTGGTGCTGCTGCACGGCTGGGCGATGCACGGCGGCGTATTCGCCGCGTTGCGCGAGCGCCTCGAATCGCAGCGCACGCTGTATCTCGTCGACCTGCCGGGCCACGGCCTGAGCCGCGACAGCACGCTGCCACTGGCGATCGATCCCGTCGTCGATGCGCTGGTCGATGCGCTGCCGCCCGCGCCGTGGCTGGGCTGGTCACTCGGTGGCCTGATCGCATTGCAGGCCGCGGCGTTGCATCCCGATCGCGTACCCGCACTGGTCATGCTGTGCGCCAGCCCGCGTTTCGTGCGCGGTCCCGACTGGACGCATGGCATGTCGCCGGAGATCTTCCGCGATTTCGCCAAGGGTCTGCGCAGCGACTACCGCGGCACGCTGGACCGCTTCATCGCGCTGGAGGCTTTCGGGTCCGACGATGCGCGCAGCGAACTGCGCGCGCTGCGCGCCGAAGTGTTCGCACGCGGCGAGCCGGCTGCGCATGTGCTCGCAGACGGACTCGGCCTGCTGGAAAAGACCGATCTGCGCGCACACCTGCCGGCGCTTTCGGTGCCCAGCCTGTGGATGTCCGGTCGTCGCGACCGCCTCGTCGATCCGCGCGCGATGGAAGCTTCGGCTGCCCTCGCAAGCGGCGCCGTCGCCCACACCGTCGCGCATGCCGGGCACGCGCCCTTCCTGACCCACGCCGACGCGGTCGCCGCGCGTCTGCTCGAATTCCTCGACGCCGCATGAAACCGATTTTCGATCCCCGCCAGGTCCGCCGCGCGTTTTCGCGCGCGTCGACGAGCTACGCCGGCGCCGCCGCCTTGCAACATGGCGTGGAAGCGCAGCTGCTCGAATCGCTCGAGTATCTCGACGACCGCGTGCCGGGCGTCGTGCTCGATGTCGGCAGTGGCCCGGCGCATGCCGCGCTGGCGATGCGGCAGCGGTGGCCGAAGTCGCGCATCGTCGCGGTCGATCTCTCGCTGTCGATGCTGCAGCAGGCGCCGGTCCGCACCGGTTGGCGCGATCGTCTCGGCCTGCAGAAGCCCGTCGACCGCGTGTGCGCCGATCTGCGCCTGCTGCCGTTCGCCGACAACAGCGTCGACGTGCTGTTCTCCAACCTCTGTCTGCAGTGGGTGGAAGACCTGCCGTCGGCGTTCGCCGGTTTCCGCCGCGTGCTCAAGCCCGACGGCCTGCTGCTGGTCTCGACCTTCGGGCCGCAGACACTGATCGAACTGCGCGAGTCCTTCGGCGTCGCCGATGCGCAGCCGCACGTCAGTCCGTTCGCTTCGATCGCCGAATTCGGCGATGCGCTGATGCGCGCGGGCTTCCGCAATCCCGTCGTCGACCGCGATGTCGCCGTGCACTGGCATCCGGACATGACCGCGCTGATGCGCGAGCAGCGCGCGATCGGTGCGACCAACGCGCTCGTCGAGCGGCGCCGTGCACTGACGGGGCGCGCGCGCTTCGCCGCCGCCGCCGCGCACTACGAACAGTTCCGAACGACCGAGGGTCTGCCGGCGAGCTGGGAGTGGATCACCGCGATGGCGTGGTCGCCGCCGCATGGCGCGCCGATCCGCGAGGGTGCGGAAGAACTGGCGCGTTTCGATGCCGGTGCGATTCCGGTGCGGCGACGCAAGGCCGACTGAGTCGCCGCACGTGGTGACGCGTTACGCCACGCCGCCCTTCGCCAGCACGCTGTTGCGGCGCGAGTAGACCAGATACACCACGACGCCGAGTACGTTCCACGCCAGGAACCACAGCTGCGTGCGCGACGGCAGGCTCCAGAACAGATACAGGCAGCCGAGGATCGCGACCGGTCCGACCACCCACGCCAGCGGCGTGCGGAACACGCGCGGACGTTCGGGATCGCGGTGGCGCAGCACCAGCAGGCAGACGGCCACCGCAGTGAACGCGGCCAGCGTGCCGGCGTTGGCGAGCGCGGCGATCTCGTCCAGCCGCGCCACGCCTGCGAGCGCGGCGACCAGCACGGCGGTGAACAGCGTGATCGCCACCGGCGTGCCGGTGCGCGGATTGACCTTCGACAGGCCGCGCGGCAGCAGACCGTCGCGCGACATGACGAAGAAGATGCGGCTCTGGCCGTAGAAGAACGCCAGCAGCACGGTCGGCAGCGCGATGATCGCGACCACGCCGATCGCGAGCGCAGCGGTGGGATGGCCCAGCTCGCGCATGATCAGCGCCAGCGGCTCGGCGCTCTTGCCGAACACCGCGAAGCTCATCGCACCCACCGCGGCCAGCGCGACCAGCATGTAGATGATCGTGCAGCCGACCATCGAGCCGACGATGCCGATCGAGAGGTCGCGTCCGGGGTTCCTGGTTTCCTCGGCCGCGGTGGAAATCGCATCGAAGCCGTAGAACGCGAAGAAGATGATCGCGGCCGCGGCCATGACGCCGCGTTCGACGCCGTCGGCGCCGAGCGACTTCGGAAAGCCGAACGGCATGAAGGGTTCGAGGTTGGCCGCATCGAACGCCGGCAGCGCGACCGCAATGAACACGCCGAGCGCGATCAGCTTGAACACCACCAGCACCGCATTGAGCGTGGCGCTTTCGCGCGTGCCCGCGATCAGCAGGCCGGCGACCGCGAACGTGATGACGATGGCCGGCACGTTGAGTACGCCGCCGGCATGCGGCCCGGCCGCCAGCGCGGCGGGCAGGGTGACGTTCCAGCCGAAGTTCGTCTGCAGCCACTCGAGGAAGCCGACGAAGTAGCCCGACCACCCGACCGCGACCGTGCTCACCACCAGCGAGTACTCGAGAATCAGGCTCCAGCCCACGACCCAGGCGATCGCCTCGCCGAGCACCGCGTAGCTGTAGGTGTAGGCACTGCCGGCCGCCGGCATCATCGTCGACAGCTCGGCGTAGGCCAGCGCGGCGCAGGCGCAGACCACGCCCGCGATCATGAAAGACAGCAATACCGCGGGCCCGGCCTTGTCGGCGCCGACGCCGATCAGCGTGTAGATGCCGGTGCCGACGATGGCGCCGATACCCAGCGCGATCAGGTGCGGCCAGCCGAGCGTGCGGACCAGACGACGGCCCTCCTCATGCTCGGTGATCCGGTTGATGTCCTTGCGTCGCAGCCAGGCATGCATATCGATCAGCCGGTCGAGGTGAGGCGCGTAGTCTGTGCCATCGCCGGGGGCTTGGCGAGATGCGGCGCGGCATGCAGGCGGCGGTCATTCCGACGGCCTGGATCGATTCGCCACGGCCGGTTCGACCCGCGTTCGCGGGCGGCGCTTCAGTCCGTCTGGAACCCCAGCATCGCGGAGATTTCGCGCGAGGTCCGCAGCAGGGATTCGACGTGCTGCGGATCGGCCGATGCCGGCAGGTAGTGGATCGAGCCCACGATCGCGAGCGTGCCGAACAGCGAGCCGTCGGCCTGCAACAACGGCGCGGCGAGCGCGTTGATGCCGGTGAACAACTGCTCGGGTGCATCGGACCAGCCGCGTGCGCGGACGGTGTCGATCTCCGCGCGCAGTGCGTTCGCATCGGTGATCGACAGCGGGGTGCTCTGCGCCAGTGGCGCGGACAGGAAGCCGTCGCGCACATCGTCGGGGCCGAAAGCGAGGACCACCTTGCCCTGCGCGCTGGTGTTGTGCGGAAAGCGGCTGCCGGGTCGCAGCGTGATCTCGATCGGCGAGGTGCCGCGCAGGAAGTCGATGACGATCACCGAGTCGTCCGCGTACGAGGCGATGACGATGGTCTGTCCGACCTCGTCGCGCAGGCGCTGCAGCGCGGGCTTGGCCAGCGTCATCAGATCGAAGCGGCCCACGCACGCGCGGCCCAGCAGATACAGCTGCCAGCCGACCCGGTAGTGGTTGCTGGTCGCGTCCTGGGTCACGTAGCCATGCTCGCGCAGCGCGCTCAGATGCCGGTGCGCGCGCGCCTTCGGCATGCCTAGCAGGTTCGACAGCTGGGTCACGCCCAGACCGTGCGGCGCATTGGCCAGTGCCTCGATGACCTTCAGCGAAACGACGGCGGTCGGCAGTGCGGCATCGCCGAGATCGGTGGAGGGATCTGCGTTCTGCATGGGTCGGTGACGTGTCTCAGGAAGCCGTTCGCGCGACGTGCGCCGTCGGAGGGTAACCCGCGCACCTTCAGGCGGGGAGGTCGATGTCGCGCTCGGCGAACACGCGATACGTCTGCACCTTCGGTGCGTCCGCGTCTTCGGGGCGTACGTAGCGGATCGAGCTGCGGCTTCGCACCGCGCGCGGCAGCAGGAAGCAGCGCACGAACCGTGTCGGGGTGTCTTCCGTGGTCGGCGCGAGCACCGGCGCAGGCCCGAGTTCGAACCAGGCCTCGCCCGGTGCGTGCGTGTGTCGCGTGCCCTGGGTCTCGATCGAGATCTCGCCGCTCGCGCAGATGCGGATGCCCGGGCCCTGGTGCACGTGGGTCAGGGCGACGCCGCCGGGCGGAAAGCCCACCTCGTCGCAACGCATCAGCCAGTCGAAGCGCGGGTCGAGTGCGACGTCGGCTTCCAGCTTCAATGTGGTCGACGTCGAAGGCGCCGACGGCAACGCAGGCGCCGCAGGTGTCGATGCCTCCGTCAGCTCCCATCTCCAGATCCGTGTATCCGTCTGGTCGCCAATGAGCGTGGTGCAGTCCTGGGAGACGCGCGCGGTGCCGGCGGTCAGCCACTGGCCATCGTCCGGACCTTCCAGCGTCAGGCCGCCGTCCACCACATACAGCGCACGCGGCGTCGCCGGCAGAAAGACGGGCGGGCAGCCCGCAGGCAACAGGTCTTCGTAGAGACGCAGGGTCAGCGCGCGCATGCAGGAACTCCTCGTGAGACTCATCTGTATCGACTGTCGATACGAAATGAATGATGTGGATCATTGATCGAGACTTATTGTATATTGATACACGAGTATCGATCAACGATACAAACGTGACAGACCAGTCATGCAGGTGCAGACCTGCTGCAACTCGCTCGGGAGGGCGTGCGATGTCTCAAGACAGCAGTGCGGAGATGGGAAGCAACGCCCGCGGCGAGCGTTGGTGGAAGGGCGCCAGCAAGCAGCAGTGGCGCGCGTTCAATTCGGCCTATCTCGGCTGGATGCTCGACATCATGGATCTGATGTTGTTCGCGATGGTCATCAAGTACGTGATCGTCGATCTGGGCATGGACAAGTCCTCGGCCGGTCTGGTGATGTCGGCCACGTTGATGGCGACGGCCGCGGGCGGGCTGGTGTTCGGCTTCCTCGCCGACCGTCTCGGACGCGCACGGTCGATGATGCTCAGCATCATCTGTTACTCGGTCGGCACTGCGCTGTGCGGTCTGGCCGACACGCTCGGCCAGCTGATGCTGTTCCGGATCATCGTCGGCCTCGGCGTGGGCGGCGAATGGTCGGCGGGCTCGGCGCTGGTCAGCGAGACCTGGCCGGCGAAGCATCGCGGCAAGGTGATGGCGTGGGTGCAGAGCGCATTCGCGGCCGGTTACGCGGCCGCCGCGGTGGTCGCGGCGCTGGTGATTCCGGTCGCCGGCTGGCGCTGGGTGTTCGCGGTCGGTCTGCTGCCGGCGCTGCTGGCGTTCTACGTGCGCCGCCACGTCAAGGAGCCGGACATCTGGCTCAGCCAGACCAGGCGCCTGACGTTCGGCGAAACGGTGCGCGAGCTGTTCGGCGGGCCCTACGCGCGCAATACCTGGATCGGCCTGGCGTTCACCACGGCCGCGATGTGCGGCTACTGGGGACTGTTCACCTGGATCCCGACGTACCTGGCCACGCCGGTCGCCGAGGGCGGCCCCGGCCTGGATCTGGTCAAGTCGACGATCTGGATCGTGATCATGCAGGTCGGCGCGGCCGCGGGCTTCATCACCTTCGGCTACATCGCCGACCGCATCGGTCGCAAGAAAGCCTTCCTGTTGTTCTTCCTCGCCTCGGCGCTCGTCGTGCCGATCTTCGCGACCATCCGGTCGCCCGAGATGCTGATGGTCTTCGGCGTGGTCGTCGCCTACTTCGGCACCGGCTTCTACAGCGGATTCGCCCCGACGTTCGCCGAGCTGTTCCCGACCACGATCCGCGCCACCGCGCAGGGCTTCGTCTACAACGGCGGCCGCGCGATCGCCGCCGTCGCGCCGTTCCTCATCGGCTTCATCTCCACGCGCTATGGCGTCACCAGCGGACTGGTGACGACGGCCGCGTTCTTCGCGCTGGCCGGCCTGATCGTCTGGGTGTGCCTGCCCGAGACCAAGGGCCGTGAGCTCGCCTGACCCGACACCGATTGGAGAACCCCATGCCCGTCATCCAGATCACCGTGGTCGAAGGCCGCGATTCCGAACGCATCGAAGCCTGCATCCGCGAAGTCGCGCGCGTCGTCAGCGCGACCCTCGATGCGCCGCTGCCGTCGATCCGCGTCATGGTCCACGAAGTCCCGGCGAACCGCTTCGCCGTCGGCGCGCGGCTCAAGAGCGATCCGGCGCCGGAGACTGCGGCATGACCGTAGCGATCTCGACGCACGCCGATGCCCTGCACGCGGCGCTGCGCAG
This sequence comes from Luteimonas flava, assembly GCF_036584485.1. Lineage (NCBI taxonomy): Bacteria > Pseudomonadati > Pseudomonadota > Gammaproteobacteria > Lysobacterales > Lysobacteraceae > Luteimonas > Luteimonas flava. The sequence goes on from NZ_JAZHBM010000002.1 coordinate 163,882, forward strand.
TGGCCAGCCGATCGATCCGCTGACCGGTCGCGTGGACGGACTCGATCTCGCCGGCGCGTACGCGATTGCGCAGGCCGGCATCGCCCATCGGCTCGCCGAAGGCGAGACGGTCGTGGGCCGCAAGATCGGTCTGACCAGCGTGGCCGTGCAGCGGATGCTCGGCGTCGACCAGCCCGACTTCGGCGTGCTGACCGATCGCATGGACCATTCGCGCAGTGGCGCCATTCCCGTCGACGGCATGATCGCGCCGCGTGCGGAAGGCGAGATCGCCTTCCATCTCAAGCGCGATCTCGCCGGTCCCGGCGTCACGCTGCACGACGTGCTGCTGGCGACCGAATCGGTGTCGGCGTGTTTCGAGATCGTCGACTCGCGGATCCGCGACTGGAAGATCGGCATTCTCGATACTGTCGCCGACAACGCCTCCGCCGCGGCCTTCGTCACCGGCGAGGCGCGCGTGTCGCCGATCGGACTCGATCTGGGCACCTGCGGCATGGCGCTGGAGAAGAACGGCGCGCTGCTCTCGACCGGCGCAGGCGCCGCGGCGCTCGGCTCGCCATTGAACTGCGTGGTGTGGCTGGCGAACCAGCTGGGCCGGCTGGGCAGTGGCCTCAAGGCCGGCGACACGATTCTTTCGGGTGCACTCGTACCGCTGACCCCGGTCGTCCGCGGCGACCACCTGCGCCTGCGCGTCGGCGGCATCGGCGCGGTGGATCTGCACTTCGTCTGATTGCGCGGCGTCCCCCTTCTTATCGGGCGCGGTCGCGCGTCCGGTTCTTCATCGCTTCAAGGAGTCACACATGCCCGTCAAGGCTGCCGTCATCGGTTCCGGCAATATCGGCACCGATCTGATGATCAAGATCCTGCGCCACGGCCAGGCACTGTCCATGGGCCCCATGGTGGGCATCGATCCGGCGTCCGATGGCCTCGCGCGTGCACGCGCGATGGGCGTCGAGACCTGCGATGCCGGCGTCTACGGATTGACGATGTCGCCCGCGTTCGACGACGTGCAGATCGTGTTCGATGCGACGTCCGCCGCGGCGCACGTCCACAACGACGCGGTGCTGCGCGCGGCGCGGCCTGACATCCGCGTCGTCGATCTGACGCCGGCGGCGATCGGCCCCTACTGCGTGCCGTCGGTCAATCTCGATGCGCACCTCGATGCCGGCAACGTCAACATGGTGACCTGCGGCGGGCAGGCGACGATTCCGATCGTCGCCGCAGTGGCGAGCGTCGCCACCGTGCATTACGCGGAGATCGTCGCGTCGATCTCGAGCCGCTCGGCTGGGCCGGGCACGCGCGCGAACATCGACGAGTTCACCGAAACCACTTCGCGCGCGATCGAAGCAGTCGGCGGTGCGCGCAAGGGCAAAGCGATCATCGTGCTCAATCCGGCCGAGCCGCCGCTGCTGATGCGCGACACGGTCTACGTGCTGTCCGAGGACGTGGACACCGCGCGCGTCGAAGCGGCGATCGAAGCGATGGTGGCGCGCGTCGCGCGCGACGTGCCGGGCTATCGCCTCAAGCAGACCGTGCAGTTCGAGCGCATCGAACAGCCGGTCAATGTGCCCGGACTCGGCCCGATGACGGGCCTCAAGACGTCGGTGTTCCTCGAGGTCGAAGGCGCCGCGCATTACCTGCCGGCCTACGCCGGCAACCTCGACATCATGACCTCGGCCGCGCTCGCGACCGGCGAACGCATCGCCGCGACGCTGCAGGCCGCACCGCAGGAGACGCAGGCATGAGCGGCAAGACGCTCTACATCTCGGACGTCACCCTGCGCGATGGCTCGCATGCAGTGCGCCATCAATACACGGTCGCGCAGATGCGGCAGATCGCCGCGGCCCTCGACAAGGCCGGCGTGGACTCGATCGAGGTCGCGCACGGCGACGGCCTGCAGGGCGCCTCGTTCAATTACGGCTTCGGCGCGCACTCGGATCTGGAGTGGATCGAGGCCGTCGCCGAAACCGTGCAGAACGCCCGGGTCGCGACATTGCTGCTGCCCGGCATCGGCACCGTGCACGATCTGAAGGATGCCTACGCCGCCGGCGCGCGCGTGGTGCGCGTGGCCACGCATTGCACCGAGGCCGATGTCGCGCGCCAGCACATCGAGGCGGCCAACACGCTGGGCATGGATGCGGTGGGCTTCCTGATGATGAGCCACATGGCCGAGCCGGCCGCGCTCGCCGCGCAGGCGAAGAAGATGGAGTCCTACGGCGCCTCGTGCGTGTACGTGGTCGACTCCGGCGGCGCGATGGGCATGACCGAGATCCGCGAACGTTTCCGCGCGTTCAAGGACGTGCTCGACAGTGCCACGCAGACCGGCATGCACGCGCATCACAACCTGTCGCTGGGCGTGGCGAATTCGATCGTCGCCGTCGAGGAAGGTTGCGACCGCGTCGACGCCAGTCTCGCCGGCATGGGCGCGGGCGCGGGCAACGCGCCGCTGGAAGTCTTCATCGCGGCGGCCTCGAAGCTCGGCTGGCAGCACGGCTGCGATCTGTATGCGCTGATGGACGCCGCCGACGACATCGTGCGTCCGTTGCAGGAGCGTCCGGTGCGCGTCGACCGCGAAACCCTGGCGCTCGGCTATGCCGGCGTCTATTCGAGTTTCCTGCGGCATGCGGAAGCCGCGGCGCAGCGCTTCGGCATCAGCGCCGTCGACATCCTCGTCGAGCTCGGCAAGCGGCGCATGGTCGGTGGTCAGGAGGACATGATCGTCGACGTGGCCCTGGACGTGGCGCGCGCACGCGGCACCGCGGGCGCGCAGCCGGAGGTGGCCGCATGAGCCTGTCGCCCGCCACCATCGAAGAGATCGCCACGCTGCTGCACGACGCCGAGCGCGACGTGCGCGACGTGGTCAAGGTCACCGACGCGCAGCCGGATCTCGATACCGAAGCGGCCTACCGCGTGCAGGACGCGTTGCGTGCGCTCAAGCTCGCGCGCGGCGTGCGACTGGTCGGCATGAAGATGGGTCTGACGTCCTTCGCCAAGATGGAACAGATGGGCGTCGACACGCCGATCTACGGCTTCCTCGGCAGCGACAACGCGGTCGACGACGGCGCGGCGGTCGAGACCGCGGCGCTGATCCACCCCAAGGTCGAAGCCGAGATCGCCTTCGTCATGCGCGACGCCCTGCAGGGCCCGGACTGCACGGTCGAGCAGGTGCTGGCGGCGACCGCCTGCCTGCTGCCGGCCATCGAGGTCATCGATTCGCGCTACGAGAATTTCCGCTTCGACCTGCCGAGCGTCATCGCCGACAACACGTCGGCCTCGCGTTACGTGATCGGCTCGAAGGCCGCGAACGCAGACGGCCGCGATCTGGAATCGATCGGCGTGGTGCTCGAGAAGAACGGCCAGGTGGTCGAGGTCGGTGCGGGCGCCGCGGTGCTCGGCAATCCCGCGCGCGCGGTCGCGATGCTGGTCGACATGCTGCATGCGCGGGGGCAGTCGCTGCCCGCCGGCAGCGTCGTGCTGTCGGGCGCGATCACGGCCGCGGTCGCGGTGGAGGCCGGCGACCACGTCCAGGTCCGCATCGACGGCCTCGGCTCGACCGGCCTGCGCTTCGTCTGAATTCACGACACACGTTCCGTCCGGCGCCATTCCGGCGCCGGCTGTCGCCCTGGGAGGGGAGCTTCATGTTGAGATCGAACCGGAAGGGCGCGCGCCTGTCGCTCGCCCTGGCCCTCGCGGCCGCCTGCGCGGCGCCCGCTGCGGCGCAGGACATCGACGTCGCCGCGGTCGAAGCGCGTCTGGGCCAGATGGAGCAGGAGATGCGCGAGCTGCGCGCGCTGCTCGAAGCGCACGGCGGCACCGCCGTGTCGCCGGCGGTCGCACAGTCGTCGGCACCTGTCGCAACGGCGCCCGCCACAGCAGCCGCATCCGTCCCAGCGGCGCCGGCGCAGAAGACCGTGGCGATGCCGGGCGCGGCGCCGGGCACCACGTTCTCGTTCGGCGGCTTCATCAAGCTCGATGCGATGACGACCAGTACCAGCGACGGCAAGATCGCCGACGGCTCGGCCGGTCGCCTGTTCTACTTCCCGGGCGCGACGCCGGTCGCCGCGGACGGGCAGGGCGCGCGCAGCACCTACAGCGATCTGCACGCGCAGTTCTCGCGGTTCTCGTTCGGCGCCGACACGCTGACCGACAGCGGCAACACCCTCAAGGCGTACATTGAGGCCGACATGTACGGCGGCGGCAGCAACGCATTCGCCGGCAACGAGACCATCACCAACACCTATGCGCTGACGCTGCGGCAGGCCTACGTCAGCTACAACGGCTGGCTCGCCGGCCAGACCTGGTCGAATTTCCAGGACGTCGCTGCGCTGCCCGATACCGTCGATTTCACCGGGCCCTCGGAAGGCACGGTATTCAACCGCCAGGCGCAGGTGCGCTACACGCGTGGACCGTGGTCGGTGTCGATCGAGAATCCGCAGACGACGGTCACGCCGTACCTGTCGCAGGCCGCGCGCTTCAACAGTGGCGACAATCGTGCGCCCGACGTGACCGCGCGCTGGATCACCCGCGGCGACTGGGGACACTTCACCGTCGCCGGTCTGGCACGCAGCTTCCGCAACGGCGACGCGACCGCATCGGGCGCGGCGCTCAGTGTGTCGGGCCGCTTCAACCTCGGCGCCAGCGACGACATCCGCTACATGGTCAGCGGCGGCGACGGCATCGGTCGCTATCTCGGCTTCGCGCTCGGCAGCGACACCGTGCTCGACGCCGACGGCGGCCTGCACAGCCAGAGCGGTTACGGCGGATTCGCCGCGTGGCGGCATGCGTTCAACGCCAAGCTGCGCGGCAACGTCGTCTACTCGATCGCCTCGCTCGACAACGACGCACTGCTCACCGGCGGCTTCGTCACCGAGCGCGCGCAGTCGTTCCGCGTGAACATGATCTATTCGCCGGCGCCGAAGCTCGACATCGGCGGCGAGATCAGCTGGGCCGACCGGCGCCTCGAGAACGGCCTCGAAGGCGATCTGCAGCGCGTGCACACCCACGTCAAATACAGCTTCTGAGAGGCAGGCTTGCAGCGGCCGTGCATCCCATCCGGATGCACGGCGTCCCGTGCGTGGTCGATCTGATCGCTACAACCGCAAGCTGAGTGACACGAAGGCGCTGCGGCCCGGCGCGGGCGAGAACATGGGCCGCGCCGTCTCCCAGAAGAAGCTGTCGTACCAGGCGTAGGCGTATTCGCGGTCGGTCAGATTCCTGACCTGGAAGTCGACGCTCAGGCGTGGACTGATCTGGTACTTCGCGCTCAGATCGAGCACGGCGAACTTGCCGAACTTCTCCGTCACATTGCGCTCTTCGAGGTAGTAATCGCCCTGCGCGCGTGCCTGCAGTCCGAACGCGAGCGCATCGCTGGCGCGGTAGTCCACACCGAGATTGCTGATCGTGCGTGGCGTCGCCGCCACCTCGTTACCTTCGATCGACAGGCCGGCAGCGCGGCCGTCGCGTTCGATCTTCGCTTCCTGATACGCGTGCGAGGCGCGCAGCGTCCAGCGCTCGCCGAGCTGCGCATCGATCTGCGCATCCACGCCGCGTCGGCGGGTCTTGCCCAGCACCACGGTCGTGCCGGTGGCGGGCATGTTGGACACCTCGTTCTCGGCATCCTGCTGCCACACCGCGATGCGCGCTTGGCTGCCGGCGAACGGCGCGAAGCGCAGACCCGCCTCCATACCGGTGTTGGTCGAAGGCTGCATCGCCATCTGACCCGGCGTCAGATACGCGGGCGGCGTGGAGCCGGTCAGCACCTGGAAGGTGCGGCCCCAGTTCGCGTAGAGGTTGGTGTCCGGCGACAGCGCATAGACCACGCTGAGCTTGGGCTGGCCGATGGTGCCGTAGTCCTGCAGCGGCGCACGCACGCCACCGGCCAGATGCGTCGCGCCATCGAAGCGGTCGACGCGATAGGCCGGCACGATCTTCAGGGCATCGACCGGCTTCCAGATCGCCTGCACGTAGGCGCCGGTGTTGTCGAAGCTGTGGAAGTCGTCGTTCTGCACGCGTGCGGGCGGCGCGTCGAAATCGGTCGGCTCGGCGTAGTTGAAACGCTGTCGCGTGTAGCCGTTGCGCTGTTGCTCGTAGTTCGCGCCGCTCTCGAACGTGAGCGTGTCGCTGGCGACCCAGGTCAGCGTGGCGAGCATGCCGGTCTGCTTTTCATCCCAGACGCGACGCTGCCGCGGCGCATTGCCGGTGGGCAGATCGCTGAAGGTGACGCGGCGGTCGTCCTCGTAGCGGTTGTAATAGAGCTTGCTGCCGAGCACCAGATTCTCGGCAAGCTTCAGATCCATGTGCACGCCGATCTGGCGCATCTCGCGGTCGTCGCCATCGTTGGCATTGCGGCGTTTGGAACCGCGCCGGTCGGCAGCCAGTTCCTCGGCGGTCATGAAGCCCGGCTCTTCGGCCTCCTGGCGATAGGCGCGCGCGGTCAGGCCGATGCGCATGCCGTCGTCGAGGCTGCCGTAGAACCACTTGCCGCCCAGCGAATACTTCTCCGACGCATCGTGGTCGCGATAGCCGTCCGAGGCCTGCGCGCCGATGAAATAGTTCTGCGCGAAGCCGCCGCTCTCGCGGCCCACTGCGATCTGCGCCTCGCGCGTGTCGAAGCTGCCGTAGGTCAGGCGCGCATCGGTGTAGTCACCGCCCTGACTCGTGCTGAAATTGATGTTGCCGCCGATGTTGTGCAGGCCGTAGCGCGGATCGTTGGTGCCGCGCACGACTTCGATGTAGTCGATCTCCAGCGGAAACAGCATGTCGATGAAGCGCTGGTTGCCGCTGTTGACGTTGCTCGGAATGCCGTCGATCAGCGTCTTGATGGCATTGAGATAGCCCTCGCCATTGAACGCGCGAAAACTCACCTTGCCGGACTCCGCGCCCTGGCGCGTCTCGGTCAGCTGCATGCCGGGCATCTGCCCGAGCAGTTCCCAGCTCTGCGTCACCGTCTTGTCTTCGATCTGCTCGGCGCCCAGCACGTCGACCGACGTCAGCACTTCGTGGGCGGTCAGCTGGCCACGCGCCTGGTGCACGTGCACCGGCCCCATCGTGGTGGTGGCGCCCTGCGACTGGGCGTGTGCAGCGGGCGAGATCAGGGCAGCAGCGATCGGGGCGAGCAGTGCGGCGGACAGGCGGTGGATCTTCATGCGCGGACGGGGCAGCGTGGCTGAACGGGCCGGCACTCTATCATGTAATAACATTACATTTAACGGCGCCCGTTTCGTGTCCTGCGCGGCCGGCGGAACGGACATCCGGCGGCCGCGTCACCGTTCATTCGATGGCGGTCGGTTATGCTGCAACGCAACATCGACCGTTCGCGCCCGTGTCCGCCATCCACGCCAAACCGTCCCAGCCCGATCCGCACGACGCCGCCGAAGCCGAAGCGGCCGTCGCCGTGGCCGCGCCCGAGCCTTCGGCACAGCGGCACACGCTGGTCGAGGACGTGCAGGGCCTGGTGCTGGCCAGTCTGGTCGGCGCGCTCGGCATGTCGATCTTGGCCACCGGCGGCCTGCTGGTCGGCGGCATCGCCGGCGTGTCGCTGCTGGTGCACTACGCCAGCGGCTGGAACTTCGGCCTGCTGTTCGTGCTGATCAACCTGCCGTTCTACTGGATCGCGGTGCGGCGCATGGGCTGGGAATTCACCCTCAAGACCTTTCTCGCGGTCGGCGTGACCGGCTTCGTCGCCGACGCGATTCCGCGCTGGGCGCCGTTCGAATCGATGAGCCCCGCGTTCTCGGCGATCTTCGGCGGCGCACTGGTGGGCATGGGCATCCTGTCCTTCATCCGCCATCGCGCGAGTCTGGGCGGCGTGGGCATCGTCGTGGTCTGGCTGCAGCGCAGCCGCGGCTGGAGCGCCGGCAAGCTGCAGATGGGCTTCGACACCGTGCTGATGCTGGTCGCGCTGACGATCGTGCCGCCCGCGCAGGTGCTGTACTCCGCGCTCGGGGTGCTGGTGCTCAATCTGGTGCTGCTGTTCAACCACCGGCCCGGGCGCTACATGGGCGCCTGAGGGCGACGCTTCTGCGGCACGACGACGATGCGCCGCCACCTCGGACATTCAGCCTGCGCTGCATAGACTCGCATCCATCGGCCCGTCGGGCCCACGGGAAGTCTTCGATGCGCCGGATCGTCCTTGCACCTCTGCTGTGTCTCGCACTCGCCGCGCCGGGCATCGCGTCCGCGCAGCAGTACGAAATCGACCTGTCGCGTCTCGACCCGGCCGCGGTGCTGTCGACCGGCGGCGACGTGTTGCGTCGCGCCTCGGCGCAGTCGGTCGACGACCTGTTCCAGGCCGTGCTGCAGTCCTCGCGCGAGCCGAAGGAATCGCGCGCGCTGTGCGCCCTGTTCGAGCCCGATGCGCGTCGCGATCTCGCCGCGTTCCAGCGCACCGTCGACACGCTCGGCCCGGCCAGCCGCAACCGCTTCGCGAATGCGTTCACCAATGTCGCGATGAGCGGTCTGCAGGGACAGCCGCAGACCTACGATCCCGCCGTGGCGCAACAGGTGCTGCGGTCCGCGGCGATCACCGCGACCTTGCTGCACGATGGTTTCATGCTCGGCCTGACGTCGACCGGTACCGACGATGCGAGTCGTCAGGCGCGCTGCCGTTCGTTCCGGCAGATGGTCGACGTGCTCAAGGACCAGCCGCAACCGCAACGCGTGCTCGCGACGCGCTGGCTGCTCAACGAAGGTCTGACCCTCGTCGCGGACGCGCAACCGGCCGGTTGATTCGATGGGTGTGTGATGCGCCGGGCGATCGCGTGATGCGTCGTCCGATCGTCATATCGGGATCGATGTGGCTCGCGTACACTGAACGCTCTTCACACGCCGGCCATCCGGCGCACTGCGTTCGGAGTGCGACGGGAGCGCGGCCTGCGTGTATTCCACGCCTGATCCAGCCCGACTGTTCGGTGTCCGTCCAGTCCGATTGATCGTGCTCGCCGACCGCGGGCATTCGCGTCCGTGCACGATCACGAAAGGCAGTGGCCTCATGCAAGACGCGACGGTTCCTCCGGCGCCTCCCGGGCGCGTGCGCACGCCACGTCAGGTGGTGCGCGATCTGCTCAAGCAGTTGCAGAGTCGCCCCTTCAGCGGCGCGCGGACGTTCGAATGGACCGTCGACGTGCGCGGCATGACCGACGCGGGCTTCGAGGAGACCGTGGCGATGCTGGCGTCGCGTGGGTACCGGGCCGAGTACACGCCCAACGACATCCCCGGATTCGCGCACTTCATCCTGCGCTGGTGAGCGCATGCGTCGGTGCGATCATTCGACCTGCGCGATCCAGTCTTCGAGGTTGTAGTAGTTGGTGACGCGCGCGATGCGCCCGTCGCGGATGTCGAAGAACGCGCCGCCCGGCAGCACGTAGCGCTGGCCGTTCGCGGCCGGCAGGCCGGCGTCGTCGGCGATGTAGGCGCCGTGCACCACGTACTCGGCAGCGGCGCGTGCGCCATCCAGTGACGCCATGACGACGATGTCTTCCAGCCGCTCGCGATAGCTCGCGTCCATGCGCTGCATGAAGGCGACGAAGGCCGCGCGCCCGGTTTCGCGTGCGCCCTGGTTGAGATCGTGCGCGACGTCGTCGGTCAGCAGCGCGAGCATCGCGTCGCGGTCGCCGGCATTGAACGCGGCGTAGTAGGCCTGCACCAGCTGCAGTGCGGTGGCCTGTGGGGTTCCGGTCATCGTCTGATTGCCTCTCGGGCCGCGTCCCACAGGTCGCGATGGAAGAAGTACACCTCGCGCAGCAGGAACTCGCGCTGGGTGCGGAAGGTGCGGAAACGCGTCGATGGGGTGGGCGAGCCGAGCGCGTCGATACCCAGCCGTTCGCTGGCGCGCAGCGCGCGCGCCATGTGCAGCGGATCGCTGACGATGATCACGCGATGCAGGCGATGGTCCTGCAACAGGCGCCGGGTCTCGACGAGATTTTCCAGCGTCGTGCGCGAACGCGATTCGATCAGGATCGCCGATTCGGGAATGTCCCGACGCAACGCATACCGCCGCGCGACCTGCGATTCGGAGAAGCGCGCCTTCGCGCCGCCGTAGCCGCCGGTAAAGATCAGCGTCTTCGCATGGCCGGCGCGATAGAGATCGAGGCCGTGATCGATGCGGGCTTCGAACACCGGCGACGGTTGCGCGTCGTAGGCGGCCGCGCCGAGCACGACGATGGCATCGGCCGGCCCCGCCTCGTCGCGATTGCCCACGTGCACGATCCACGCGGCCACGCCCAGCAGCCAGATGGCCAGCAGCAGCACCAGCCAGACGACGCAACGGAAGAAGCGGCGCATGGGGCCGCGCTTGCGCTTCATGGACGGCGCGCGCCGGTCATGACAGCCACGGCAGGCGGTCGGGATCGACGTTGCCCCCGCTGAGCACCAGGCCCACGCGCAGACCGGCGAAGCGCGAACGGTTGGCGAGCACGGCGGCCAGCGCGATGGCCGACGACGGTTCGACCAGCTGCTTGGTGTGCACCGCGATCCGGCGCATCGCCGCGACGGTGTCCACATCGTCCACCGCGACCACCTCGACCGGCGTGCCATCACTGCTGCGATGCGCGCGCAGGATCTCGAAGTTCGGCGCGCCCAGCAGGCCGCGCAGTCCGTCGCAGACGGTGTCCGGCACGAGCGTGTCGACGCGCGCGCCCGCCTGCAGCGAACGCAGCGTGTCGTCGGCGCCGCGCGGTTCGGCCAGCACCAGGTGCGTGGCCGGCGACGCGTATTGCAGCGCCAGCGCCGTGCCCGAGGCCAGCCCGCCGCCGCCGACCGGCACCACCAGCACGTCGAGCGGCCCGGCCGCGTGCAGCAGTTCCAGCGCGGCCGTGCCCTGGCCGGCGATGACGTCGTGGTGGGTGTAGGGATGGATCAGCGTCGCGCCGGTCTGCACGCGCAGGCGTTCGCAGGCCGCCTCGCGCGCGGCGAGCGTCGGCGCGCAGTGGTGCAGCACGGCGCCATAGCCGGCGATCGCCGCGAGCTTCGCCGCCACCGCGCCTTCCGGCACGACGACGTGGCAGACCAGGCCGCGCGACGCGGCCGCCAGTGCCAGTGCCGCACCGTGGTTGCCGGAGGAGTGCGTCACCACGCCGTGCGCGGCCGCGTCCGTGCCCAGCGACCACACCGCATTGGTGGCCCCGCGGAACTTGAACGCACCCGCGCGCTGCAGATGTTCGGCCTTGAACTGCAGCGTGCAGCCGGCCGCATCGTCCAGGGTGCGGGCCCGCAGCACCGGCGTGAGATGCGCGTGGCCGGCGATGCGCGCGGCCGCGGCCAGCACATCGTCCGGCGTCGGCAGGGAAATCGTGTCCGTCATGGCGCAAGCGTAACGGAGCGACCCCGGCGAATCACAGGCCGGACTCGGGATGAAGCGACCCGCACGTGGTCGAAACGCTTAAGGGCGGATTCAATGCGGCGGGCGGATTCTGGCTCCCTGATCGACAGGGGTGGACCGACATGATCCGCAAGGCTTTTCTGCTCGTTGCCTGCATGACGCTCGCCGGCTGTGCGACCTACGGCTACCGCGGCGGTAGTGGCGATTACTACTACGGCTCGCCCGGCACCACCTACCGTCACTACGGCGCGCCTTACGGCAGCCTCGGTTACGGCCGCGGCTACGGCTGGTACGGCGGCGCGGGTTACGGCGTGCCCTACGGGCGCTACGACGCGTGGAACCGCTACCCCTACGGCTACGGCGGCGGCTATTACCGGCCGCCGCCGGTGATCGTGCGTCCGGTGTATCCCGGTCGTCCGGGCGGGCATCGTCCCGATCGTCCGCCGTACGGGCACGGGCGCCCGGACCGGCCCGACCGTCCGGGCTGGGGCGACGGTCGTCCCAACCGCCCCGATCGTCCCGGCTGGGGGGACGGACGACCGGACCGTCCCGATCGTCCCGGCATGGGGCGCCCGGACCGCCCTGATCGCCCATGGGCCGGTCGTCCCGACCGACCGGATCGTCCAGGCTTCGGCGGTCGTCCGCCCAGCGGTGGCGAGGCCGGTCGTCCGGGTCGTCCCGGCGGTGGCTGGAGTGGTCGTCCGCCGCGTGGGGATGGACCGGGGCGGCCGGAAGGTCAGCGACCCGAGCGACCGTCGCGTCCGGAATTCCAGCGTCCGCCGCAGGCCGCGCCCGTGAGCCGCCCGCCGCCGGCGCGCACCGAATCGCGTCCGAGCCCGCGCGGCGAAAGGCGGACCACGATCACACCCCGGGAAGTCGAGCCGATTTAGGGCTTGCGCTGGCTGGAGCGGCGGAGGAAGCTTGCGCCCGAGTGACCGGCTGCGTCGGTTTCCGACGAAATGGTCACACCAGCTGTCGACGCCCGGCGGGGGAATACCGGATCCCCCCTGTTCCGCCTCCGCCGGGTGTCGGCTCTTGATCCGCGCATCTCCCCCGATGCGCCGGTCACGAGCCCCAAAAAGATGGGGCCGGATGTCCCCCGACATCCGGCCCCGTGCTTCCCCGCAGCGTACTTGGCCAGCCCTGTTCCAATTCCGGCCGCGCCCCCCTTTCAGACGCTTGCCGCTGCGGGTGCGCCCACAACCACGCAGAAACTGTGCCAACTGTGGCGCGGTGTCTGACGTGCGCCGCCGAACTCGCGGATAATTGCCCCATGTCCAACGACTTCCACAGCTACGATGTCATCGTCGTCGGCGGCGGCCATGCCGGCACCGAGGCCGCGCTTGCGTCCGCGCGCGCCGGCGCCCGCACGCTGCTGCTCACCCACAATGTCGAAACCATCGGCGTGATGAGCTGCAACCCGGCGATCGGCGGCATCGGCAAGGGCCATCTGGTGCGCGAGATCGACGCGCTCGGCGGCGTGATGGCGCGCGCGGCCGACGCGGCGGGCATCCAGTGGCGTCGGCTCAATGCATCGAAGGGCCCGGCGGTGCGCGCGACGCGTTGCCAGGCCGACCGCAATCTCTATCGCGCGTTCGTGCGCCGCGCCGTGGAAGCGCAGCCGAATCTGACGGTCTTCCAGTCGGCGGTCGATGACCTCGTCATCGAAGGCGACGCCGTCCGCGGCGCGATCACCCAGACAGGCCTGCGCTTCGACGCGCCGGCGGTGGTGCTGACCGCCGGCACGTTCCTCGCCGGGCGCATCCACATCGGCGAGGCGCAATCGGCCGGCGGCCGCGCGGGCGATCCGCCTGCCGCCACGCTCGCCGCGCGCCTGCGTGAGCGCCCGTTCGTCGTCGACCGTCTGAAGACCGGCACCCCGCCGCGCATCGACGGCCGCACGCTCGACTACGCCGCGATGACCATCCAGCCGGGCGACGATCCGCGTCCGGTGTTCTCCTTCATGGGCACACGCGACGACCATCCGCGGCAGGCGCCGTGCTGGATCACGCACACCACTGCACGCACCCACGAGATCATCCGCGGCGCGCTGCACCGCTCGCCGATGTACTCGGGCCAGATCGAAGGCATCGGTCCGCGTTACTGCCCGTCGATCGAAGACAAGGTGGTGCGTTTCGCCGACAAGGACAGCCACCAGATCTTCGTCGAGCCCGAAGGCCTCGATGTCGCCGAGATCTATCCCAACGGCATCTCGACCTCGCTGCCGTTCGACGTGCAGCTGGCGCTCGTGCGCAGCATCACCGGCTTCGAGCACGCGCACATCACCCGCGCCGGCTATGCGATCGAATACGACTTCTTCGACCCGCGCGGGCTCAGGAACACGCTGGAGACGCGCGCCGTCGCCGGCCTGTATTTCGCCGGCCAGATCAACGGCACCACCGGCTACGAGGAAGCCGCCGCGCAGGGCCTGCTCGCCGGCGTCAACGCCGCGCGTCAGGTGCGCGGCCTCGATGCGTGGAGCCCGCGCCGTGACCAGGCCTACATCGGCGTGCTGGTCGACGATCTGATCACGCACGGCACCAAGGAGCCGTACCGCATGTTCACCAGCCGCGCCGAGTACCGGCTGCAGCTGCGCGAGGACAATGCGGATCTGCGCCTGACCGAAGCGGGCCGCAGTCTCGGTCTCGTCGACGACGCGCGCTGGGCGCGCTTCGATGCCAAACGCGAAAGCGTCGAGCGCGAGACCGCGCGTCTGCGTAGCCTGTGGGCGTCGCCGCAGAACACGATCGGCCACGATGTCGTCGCGACGCTGGGCATCGAACTGCGCCGCGAGAGCAACGGGATCGACCTGCTGCGTCGTCCCGAACTCGGCTACGCGGATCTGATGCGTGTGCCCGCGATCGGTCCCGGGGTCGAGGAAGCTGATGTCGCCGAGCAGGTCGAGATCGAAGCCAAGTACTCCGGCTATCTGGACCGGCAGCGCGTCGAGATCGAACGCCAGCAGCGCCAGGAAACCACGGCGATCGCCGAGAGTTTCGATTACGCGCAGGTGCGCGGACTTTCGGCCGAACTCGCGCAGAAGCTCGTGCAGGTGCGACCGCTCACCGTCGGTCAGGCGCAGCGCATTCCCGGCATGACGCCGGCAGCGATCTCGCTGCTGCTGGTGCATCTGGAACGCGCACGGCGCACACACGCGGCCTGAGCAACGCTCCTGCGGGTCACGCGTCGTCGTCGACGCTTCGTTCCAGGGTGTGTCATGTCCAGTGGTTCCAGACGTTCCGGATTCCGTCCCGACACCGAGGCGGGTGCGCTGCGCCTGTCCATCGCGGCCACGGTGGTGGTGTCGGCGCTGGGCATCGGCTTCGGTCTGCTGTCGGGCTCGTTCTCGATCGTCTTCGACGGCGTGTATTCGCTCGTCGATGGCGTGATGACATCGGTGGCGCTGCTGGTCGCCAATCTGATCGCGGCGTCCACGGCCGCGGGTGCGGGCGGCCGTCGCCTGGTCCAGCGCTTCACGATGGGGTTCTGGCATCTCGAGCCGATGGTGCTCGGCGTCAACGGGCTGCTGCTGACCGGCGCGGCGGTCTACGCGTTCATCACCGCCATCGGCGTCTTGTTGTCGGGCGGTCGCGCGCTGAATTTCGATCAGGCGATCGTCTACGCCGTGCTGACCTTGAGCATCTGTCTCGGGATGGGGCTGCTGGGCCTGCGCACGAACCGCAGACTGAAATCGGACTTCGTCGCGCTCGATGCGAAAGGCTGGTTGATGTCGGGCGCGATCACGGCATCGCTGCTGGTCGCGTTCGTCGTGGGCGTCGCGGTCGAGGGCACGGAACTGGCCTGGATCTCGCCCTACATCGACCCCACGGTGCTGGCACTGGTGTGCCTGGTGATCATCCCGATTCCCATCGCCACGATCCGGCGTGCGCTGGCGGACATCCTGCTGATCACGCCGGCCGATCTGAAGGCCCAGGTCGACGACGTGGCGCGTGCGATCGTCGCGCAGTACGGGTTCGTCGATCACCGCGCGTACGTCGCCAGAGTCGGGCGTGGCCGGCAGATCGAACTGGCCTTCATCGTGCCGGCCGGCGCGCCGCCGCGTCCACTGGAGGACTGGGACCGTCTGCGCGACGAGATCGGTGCCCACATCGGCCACGACACGCCCGACCGCTGGTTGACGATCGTGTTCACGACCGACGTCGAGTGGGCGGACTGACGCCCGCAGGCCTGCGATCACCGAGGTTGCATATCGCGATCATCGTTCGTTCCGCACGACTGTGGTCTGGTACGGACTCCGATCGAGGAGGACCACAGGCATGACGAAAAGACCCGTACTCGTCAGCGCGTGCATCGCGGCCGTCGCCGGTATCGCGTACTGGGCCGCGGTGTCCGGTGCGCTGCGCGGGGGGGAACCCTGGGATGCCGACGCGTTCTGGACGCTGGTGTATCCGGGCGCGCTGCTGCTGTCCGCCGTCCTCGGATTCGTGATGCCGACGCGGGCCTGGCTCTGGGGTCTGATCGTGGTGTTCGTCCAGGTGCCGGTCGTGATCGCGGTATCGGGCGCCGGGCCGCTGCTGCTGGCGGGTGTGCTCTACGCGGCGGCGCTTTCCATTCCGGCGGCGCTCGTGTCCGCTGTGGCGGGATGGCTCCGGCGCCGCATGCGCGGCGCGGCACACGCCTGACCCGACGCGCGTCTGCATCGATGCTCAGGGCGCGCGGAGCGCCGGCAACGTCGCGTCCTCGGGGCGCGCCTTCGTCGGCGCACGCGGGCGCAGCGGCAGTCCGAACAGCGGGCGCACCCAGCCGATGCGGCGGATCAGCAGTTCGTGGATCGACACGCAGCCGGCCACGGTGATCGCGAGCACCAGCAGCGGTTCCCACGCCGGTCCGAGGTGCAGCGGAATCAGCCAGTACGCGGCGAGCACGATCAGGCTCTGGTGCAGGATGTAGCAGGGATACACGGCCTCGCTGGCGTAACGCAGTCCCGGCCACGGCCGGTTCAACAGACGGGCGCCCCAGGCGAGCAGTGCGAGCAGCGCGGCCCACCAGTAGATCGCGTGCGCCACGGTAGACAGGAAATCCCAGGCGACCAACGGCATCAGGCGCAGGAACGGTTCGGACGACACGAGACCGGCATCGATCAGCCGCCCGAGCGCACGCAGGCCGATGTGGACACCACCGCCCAGCAGCGCGTACGTCGTCAGCGTCCAGCGTCGTGCCAGCAGTGCGTCCCATATGGGCGCCTGCCGGGCGATCAGGAGTCCGAACGCGAACGCGACCCCATAGTGCGCATGGTTGAACCAGTCGCCGATCAGGGCATGCGTGGATTCGAAGCGTGGCGCCAGCACGACCATGGCGAACAGCATCCACAGCGGCGGCACCGTCCACAGCAGCCAGCGACCTCGCGTGGCCAGCCATCGCGCGACGCGCGCACCGCCCACCGCGCGCAACACCGGCAGGGCCAGCAGCGCGAGCAGCGTGTAGACCCACAGATACGGCAGATACCAGAGATGGTTCCAGGTGAAGCCGTACTCGGCGCCGGTGAACGTGCCGGCCGGCCACGGCCGCAGCTGCAGGTAACGCAGCAGGAAGGTGCCGAAGCCGGCGTCATACGTCCCGAGCATCCGCGCCTCGCACCAGGCCTGCACCGGCACGATGGCGAGGATGCCGAACGCCAGCGGCAACAACAGGCGCCAGCTGCGATTGCCGATCAGCCGCGCCGGTGACGACCGCGCCAGCACCAGTCCCAGCGCGATGCCCGACAGCAGGAACAGCAGCGACATCCGCCAGCGGTTGACCAGCACCATCGGCCACTCGACCCAGCCGAGCAATGTCGGGCTCTTGATGTGGAAGTCCCAGTCGACCACGTAGACCATGCCCACGTGATAGAGGATCAGCAAGGCGAGGGCGATCACGCGCAGCGTGTCGATGTCGTGGCGTCGGTCCATGGTGGGCTGCGATGCGGAAGAGGCCGACACGGTGCCGGGTCGCATCGCAGCGCAGTCCGGTCAGGGGCTTCATGGCGCGTCTTCGGGGACGAACCGGGGGCCGGCAGGGACGAACGGGACGGGCGGGCGCGCGCCGGCTGCCTAGAATGCGCGCATGTCCGCACGCCCCCATGCGCCGCCCACCGGGGCCGAGCGCTATCTCGCCATCCGCCGACCGGTCGAGGTCGGCTACTGGTTCATCACCTACCTGCTGTCCGGGCTGGGCAACAGCCTGACCACGTGGATGGACGTCGAGCGCCTCGGCCTGGACTACGCCGCGTGGGAGGTGGCGAGCTGGGAAGGCAGCAGCGCCGTCGCGCTGCTGATGCTGGTGCCGGCGATGGTGTGGTTCACCGCGCGCTGGCCGGTGCATCTGGACAACTGGCGACGGCGGCTGCCGCTGTACGCGTTGGCGAGCGTGGTCTGGTCGATGCTGCACGTCGGCCTGATGGTGGCCATCCGCAAGCTGGTCTACGCCTGGCACGGCAGCAGCTATGTCTTCGGCGATGCCTTCGTCTACGAATACCTGAAGGATGCGCGCACCTTTCTCGGCATCGTGGTCGTGCTGCATGGTTACCGCCTGCTGGTGCGTCGCCTGCAGGGCGAAGCTTCGCTGCTGGCAGCGCCGGACGACGACAGCGCGCCGGTGGAGCCGGTCGAGCGACCTTCGCGATTCCTGGTCCGCAAGCTCGGCCGAGAATTCCTGGTGGCCGCAGACGACATCGAATGGTTGCAGGCCGCGGGCAACTACGCCAACCTGCACGTGCGCGGCAAGGTCTATCCGCTGCGCAGCACACTGGCCGAACTCGAATCCCGCCTCGATGCCGCGCTGTTCCTGCGCGTGCATCGCAGCCATCTGGTCAACGTCGACCGGATCGCGTCGATCGAACCGCTCGACAGCGGCGACGCGCGAGTCCATCTGCACGACGGCACCGTCGTGCCCTGCAGCCGACGCCATCGCGAACCGCTGCGTCTGGCGATGGCGCGCTAGACACGATCAGTCCAGCGGATGTGCCGCGACGTCCTCGTGCAGGATTCGGCGCAGTTCGAGGATCGCGGGCGCGGTCTCCTGCACGCTGTGGCCGGAGGCGATGACCTTCTCCGACACCGCGTCGTCGAGGTGCGCGCTGGCGTAGGGCACGAGGCCGTCGTTCGACTGCGCCAGCGGCACCGCGGGATCGCGCTGGGCGATGATCGTGTGCAGCGTCACGCCCGGCGCGCGCGGCAGATCTGCGGCGGCGCGGACGAAGGGATCGCTGGCGCTCAGGTTGTCGATGCTGTTGGGAATGCGGCCGGTGCTGCCATCGGGTGTCTGCGCGCTGCCGGCGAGCGTCTGCAGCACGTCGTCGAAGTTCTCCAGAAACGTCAGTGGCAGGCGTACGAGGCGTGATATCCAGCGGCCGGCGCGCGTGCCGGCGATGTCGGTGCCGCGATGCGGCGCGGCGATGAAGACCGCGCGCTCGATCTGCGGCATCGGCTCGAAGCGCAGGAACGGCGACAGCCGCCGTTGCACGCGGCGCAGATCGCCGGGCGCGATCTCGCGATTCGCCGTCACTGCGTCCCACAGCGCATCGCCCGACGACGACACCATCAGCCGCGCGATCACGCCACCCATGCTGTGGCCGACGACGACCATGTCCTGCGACGCGCGTGCGCGGCGGTCGGGATCGAAGTGCGTGAGCGCGTCGTCGACCGTACGACGGATCTGCGCATGGTTGAGCGCGATCGGCATGTTGGTCGGGTAGTAGATCTGCCAGATCTGGAAGTTCTGCCGCAGCGTCTCGTCGCCCAGCACCTCGTTGGCGACATTGACCCAGGCTTCGGGACTGCTCGCCAGCCCGTGCAGCATCAGCAGGATCCGGCGGTCCGGATCGTAGGGCTGCATCATGTACAGATGCGGCCGGTCGATGCCGTGGTCGCGGCCGAACAGTGTGCGCAGCGACTGTGTGGCGAAACCGGAACGCGCGAGCCACAGGCCGTAGCCGGCGGTGAAGTTCGCCGCCAGCGGCACCTGCTGGCCATGCATCTGCGCGACGCTGTCGACGTAGGGATCGTGCACGCTCAACGCGACCTCGCGCGTGGCCATCAGCTGCGCGAGATCGTCCGCCGGAAAGCGCAGCAGCACGGTCAACGCGGGTGACGGCATCTCGCTGAAATCGCGACGCTGCGGGCGCTGGCGACGGTGCGGCGTGTCCGCGGTGACCTCCGCATCGGGCACGACGATCGTGGTCACCGGATCGGGCTGCATGACCGCGACGAGTTCGGCACCGAACCCGTCGCGCCGGTACACGCTGCGCAGGCCGGCGAACTGCAGCGACGAGGCCGGGATGAGTTCTTCCGGCAGGTCCACACCATCGGGCAGGCGCACGCCCTCGAGCGTGGTGCGGATCGTCCAGCCGGCCTGCTGCAGCGCTTCGCCCTCGGCGCCGGGCGCGCCTGCGTAGCGGGCGAACAGCGCGGTCGCCGCTTCCTGCGTGGCGAGGTTGTAGTAGTCGCGGACCTGCGTCTGCCGGTCCTCGAAGGCGCGCTCGCCGGGCGTGCGCGCGCTGAAGAACAGATAGGCGTAGGCGTGGCGCGCGACTTCGAACCACGCGTCGAGCTGCGCGTCGGACGGCGCTGCGTCGCGCCTGGGCGCGAGCGACAGGGCGCGTTGCACCCACAGTTCGGTCAACGCGGCCATGCGCCGCTCGTCGTTGACGTCGTGCACGGCCGTCAGCGCCTGCAGGCAATCGTGTTGCGGACGCGCGCAGGCGCGATCGTCGAGGCCGGCCACGCGCAGCATCTCACGCGTCGCGGCGCTGAGCTCGCCGGTGGTGAGGATGTCGCCGCGCTTGATCGCGATGTATTCGCCCGGCGGGATCGACTTCACGTCGACCATCGCCAGCGAACAGCCGACCAGCGACAGCACGAGCAGCAGGCTCATCGCGCTGCGGATCCATCGAGAGGGGTTGTGCGAAGTCATCGGGTCTCGGCCTCCGGAATGCCGGGCACGCCGCGCCGGATCGCGCGGGAGAAATCGGGATCGCGATCCGCGGCGCGCGCCCGGTCGGTGATGCGGCCTGCTGCTTCCAGTTGATCGAACCTGCCCCGGCCGGCGAGCCCGCCATGCGCATGCGCGTACTGCCCGAAGTAACCCGACAGCAGCAGGCGGATGTCGAGCGGCAGACCCGGCGCGATGTGGCGGGCGACGTCGAAGACGATCGTCGTGCAGTTGCTGGTCACCGTGTTGTAGAAGCGCGGCGCCTGCTGCAGCGTGCCGGCCTCGTCGACGTAGGCGAGGAACAGCGTGCGCAACTGTGCGCGCGGAATCGCCAGCCGGTACAGATAGACGTCCTCGTCGCGCACATTGCTGCGCACCCGCACGATGTCGCGCTCGTCGGCCGCGATCAGCACCGCCTCGAACTGCTTGAAGAAACCGCCGATCGCCGAGAACGATTCGTGACGTTCCTTGCGGATCTCCAGCGAGAACACCACGCGGCTGCCGTCGTCGAAGCCGAACGACACCAGCGTGTGCGCGATCGCCGGGCCCATCCAGTACGACATCACCAGATCGGCGGACGCCAGTCCGTCGAGATCATAGGTGCGCGTCTCCCAGCGCGGCGCCGGATCGTCGTCGCGGGTCCAGTCGAAGTTGCGGACGTTGTGCAGGGTCACGCGGCTGCCGTCGACGTCGGCATCGAGCAGGCGCGCGACGTCGTCCGCCCAGTCGCGGTCGTGCATCGGCAGTACGGTCTGCCACCAGCCCAGCAGCGCCAGCGCGGCGACGAGGCCAGCGCCGATGACGCGACGGCGTCGCGAGCGCGTCATGCGGCCGGCCACCGCCAGCAGCGTCGCCATGCCGAGAACGCTCCACGGCACCAGCCACAGCCAGCGCAGCGGTGCCTGGTACCACAGCGCGCCGATGCCCCACAGCACGCACACGGCGATGGCGATGCACAGCAGCACGCGCAGGGCCAGGCGCCACAGCGAACGCGGCGTCGCCATCAGGGCATGCCGTCCGGCCCGGTCAGGGCGATGGGGTCCAGCGACGTGCAGGGGCGATGGGATGGCATGCGGCAATTGTGGTGCAGGACGGCATTGCCCCGGTAGCAGCGCCCGTCACCTGCCGCGCGGTAGAACGGCAGCCACGCTGTCGACCGGATGCCCCGCATGGCCAGGAAGAAGACCCTCAAGCTCGCGACGTTCAACGTCAACGGCATCGGCACGCGTCTGCCGAACCTGCTCGCCTGGCTGGCGCACGAGGCGCCTGACATCGTCGCGCTGCAGGAACTCAAGGCGACCGACGCGGCCTTTCCGGCTGCGGAACTCGAGGCCGCCGGCTACGGCGCCATCTGGCACGGGCAACGCGCCTGGAACGGCGTCGCGCTGCTCGGGCGCGGCGTGGAACCCGTGGAAAGCCGGCGCGGCCTGCCGGGTGATCCTGACGACGCGCAGAGCCGCTACATCGAGGCCGCGGTGCACGGCATCATCGTCGGCGCGCTGTACCTGCCCAACGGCAATCCGCAGCCGGGGCCGAAGTTCGACTACAAGCTCGCGTGGATGCAGCGCCTGCACAGGCACGCAAAGTCGCTGGTCGATCTGGCACATCCGGCTGCGCTGGTCGGCGACTTCAATGTCATTCCCACCGACAACGACGTCTACGACGCGAAGGCCTGGAAGAAGGACGCGCTGATCCAGCCCGAGGTCCGCGAGGCGTACGTCGCGCTGTTGAAGCAGGGCTGGACCGACGCGCTGGCGGAGGTCTTCGACGACGAACAGGTCTTCACCTTCTGGGACCACTTCCGTCAGCACGCCGAACGCGATCGCGGCCTGCGTATCGACCATCTGCTGCTCAATCCCGTGCTGGCGGAGCGCATCGAATCGGTGGGTGTCGATCGGTGGGTGCGACTGGAACCGCGCGCCAGCGATCACGCGCCGACGTGGGCCGAGCTGCGCGTCTGATCGATGCGACCGCGCCCGCGCATCGTGCACGGCACCGCACGGACGGCGCGCGCCGGTGAGGCGGACGTGATTCCGATGAACGGCGTGCTTCGTGTATGCGCATGCGTCACGGCCCAGCGGGCGGCGGCGCGTATCACTGGAATGTCGCCATCTCCGGCACATCCAGAGTCCCAGGGAACATGCACACGTCCAGGAACGACAACGGCGTCATCCTCATCGTCGAGGATGACGCCAACCTCGCCTCGTTGACCGGCGAATGGCTGGTCCGTCGCGGCTTCGCCGTCGACTACGCGCACGACGGTATCGAGGCCCTCAATCTCGTCGGCGCACAACGCTACGACGCGATCCTGCTGGACGTCACGCTGCCGCGGATGAACGGCGTGGAGGTATGCAGGCAGTTGCGCGCGGCGGCGCATCCGGTTGCACCGATCCTGATGCTGTCGGCGTTGAACACATTGGACGCCAAGCTGGCAGGACTCGGTGCCGGCGCTGACGACTACCTCATCAAACCCTTCGCGCCCGCCGAACTCGGTGCACGCATCGATGCGCTGCTGCGTCGCAGCCGGGCCGAGGTCGCGAAGGAAATCATCGCGCTCGACGATCTGCGGGTCGATCCCGGCACCGGATGCGTGACCCGCGCAGGCCGTGAACTGCCGGTGCTGCCGGTGGGCCTGAAGATTCTCGCGACCCTGATGCGGCATCACCCGCGGGTGGTGACGCGCGCGGAACTGCAGTCCGCGATCTGGGGCTCGCGACTGCCGCGCTCGGACTCGCTGCGCAGCCACATGTACCAGCTGCGCCGCACGCTCAACGACGGCTTCGACGAACACCTGATCGTGACGATGCCCGGCACCGGATTCCGGCTCCGCGCGCCACGACCGGACGAGCCGCTGTCGGGCTGACGTCGCAACGCAATATCTCAATCACGCACAACCGCACTGCACGTGGCCACCACGCGCGGCGTGCATCCGCACCCTCCACACCGGACAACCCGCCATGACGATCAAGACGCTCGAAGACCTCTTCATCCACGAACTCTCGGACACGCACTCCGCCGAGCGACAGATGGCCAAGGCGCTGCCGAAACTTGCACGCGCGACGCACAACCCCGATCTCGCCGCCGCGTTCGAACTGCATCTCGAGCAGACCAACGTCCAGATCGAACGGCTCGACCAGGTGGTCGAACTGCTGGGTGCACGCCTGAAGCGCATCAAGTGCGCGGCAATGGAGGGCCTCGTCGAGGAGAGCAAGGACGTCATCGAATCGATGGACAAGGGGCCGCTGCGCGATGCCGCATTGATCGGCGGCGCGCAGAAGGTCGAGCATTACGAGATCGCGTCCTACGGCACGCTGTGCGCACTGGCGAAGCAGCTCGGCCACACGGATGCGGTCAAGTTGCTCAAGGCCACGCTCGATGAAGAGAAGGCGACCGACGAGAAGCTGACCCTGCTCGCGGAAGCGGGCGGCAACCAGATGGCTGCCGAGGCCGGATGATCCACCGCGTTCCGTTGCGGCGCGTCTGCGCCGCAGACGCCGGCACGGATCAGAATCTCGAATGACCCGATCGCAGCGTCCGGGCGTGTCGCATGCCCGGACGCCGTGGGTTCGATCAGCGCCCGCGTGCGCGGGCGAACGCGTCGGCGAGTGCGTTGTTGCCCGGTGCGGCCGCGGTCTGCGGCTTGCCTGCAGGACGTCCGCCCCGCGGACCGCCGGGACCGCGCGATGCAGTGCGATCTTCGCGCGCATCACGGACCGGTTTCTCGCCCGGCACATCATCGAGGCGGCGCGTCAGCGCGATGCGCTTGCGCAGCACATCGACCTCCAGCACCTTCACCTTGACGATGTCGCCGGCCTTGACCACGTCGCGCGGGTCCTTGACGTAGGTGTCCGACAGCGCCGAGATGTGCACGAGGCCGTCCTGGTGCACGCCGATGTCGACGAACGCACCGAATGCCGCCACGTTGCTGACCACGCCTTCCAGGATCATGCCGACCTGCAGGTCCTTGATGTCCTCGACACCGTCGGCGAACACCGCGGCCTTGAACTCCGGGCGTGGATCGCGGCCCGGCTTCTCGAGTTCCTTCAGGATGTCGCGCACCGTCGGCACACCGAACTTCTCGTCGGTGAACTGTTCGGCCTTGAGTCCGCGCACGAACGCGCCATCGCCGATGATCTGCTTCACGTCGCGGCCGCTGCTGCCGGCGATGCGTTCGACCACCGGATAAGCTTCCGGGTGCACCGACGACGCATCCAGCGGTTCGTCGCCGTCTGCGATGCGCAGGAAGCCCGCGCACTGCTCGAAGGTCTTTTCGCCCAGGCGCGGCACCTTGAGCAGATCCTTGCGGCGCTTGAACGGTCCGTTCGCATCGCGATGCATGACGATGTTCTCGGCCACACCGCTCGACAGGCCGGCGACGCGCGCGAGCAGGGCACCGGACGCGGTGTTGACGTGCACGCCGACCGCGTTGACGCAGTCCTCGACCCACGCATCCAGTGCGCGCGCCAGACGGTACTGGTCGACATCGTGCTGGTACTGGCCGACGCCGATCGCTTTGGGTTCGATCTTCACCAGCTCGGCCAGCGGATCCTGCAGGCGCCGCGCGATCGATACCGCGCCGCGGATCGACACGTCGAGGTTCGGAAATTCCTTGGCCGCGGTTTCCGACGCCGAGTACACCGATGCGCCGGCTTCGCTGACCACGATCTTCTGCAGCTTGAGTTCCGGCGCGAGCTTGATGACCTCGGCGGCGAGACGATCGGTCTCGCGCGAGGCCGTGCCGTTACCGATCGCGATCAGTTGCACGCCGTGTTCGGCGCACAGCTTGCGCAGCGTGTGCACCGACTGGTCCCACTGCTTGCGCGGTTCGTGCGGATAGATCGTGTCGGATGCGACGAGCTTGCCGGTCGCATCGACCACCGCGATCTTGCAGCCGGTGCGGATGCCCGGATCGAGACCGAGCACGGTCTTCGGCCCGGCGGGCGCCGCGAGCAGCAGGTCTTTCAGGTTGTCGCCGAAGACGTTGATCGCCTCGGCTTCGGCCTTCTCGCGCGCCTTGCCGAACAGATCGATCATCAGATGCAGATGGATCTTCGCGCGCCATGCGAGGCGGCAGGCGTTGAGCAGCCAGGTGTCGGCGGCGCGCGACTGCGCGGCGATGCCGGCATGGCGCGCGATACGGCCTTCGGCGTAGGCGTTGCCCTGTTCGGGATCGTTGCCGGGTTCGAGTTCGAGGGTGAGGAACTCCTCGCGCCGGCCGCGGAACAGCGCGAGCAGGCGGTGCGAGGGAATTTTCGCCAGCGGTTCGGCGTGGTCGAAGTAGTCGCGGAACTTCTCGCCCGCGGTTTCCTTGCCGGGGCTGACCCTGGCGCGGATCACGCCGTTGGCGTCCAGCCAGGTGCGCAGCTCGCCGAGCAGCGTCGCGTCCTCGCCCCAGCGTTCCATCAGGATCGCGCGCGCGCCTTCCAGCGCGGCCTTGGCATCGGCGACGCCCTTGTCGGCATCGACGAACCCGGCAGCGAAGGTCTCGGGCACCAATGTGGGATCGGCCAGCAGGCCGTCGGCCAGCGGCTCCAGTCCAGCCTCGCGGGCGATCTGCGCGCGCGTGCGGCGCTTCTGCTTGTAGGGGAGGTACAGGTCTTCGAGGCGCGCCTTGCTGTCGGCGGCTTCGATGTCGGCGCGCAGTTCCGGCGTCAATTTGCCCTGCTCATCGATGCTGGACAGGATCGCCGCGCGGCGGTCTTCGAGTTCGCGCAGGTAGGACAGGCGCACTTCGAGATCGCGCAGCTGGGTGTCGTCCAGTCCGCCGGTGACTTCCTTGCGGTAGCGCGCGATGAACGGCACGGTTGCGCCTTCGTCGAGCAGGGCGATCGCGGCGATCGCCTGCGCGGGCTGGGCGCCGATCTCGGCGGCGATGGTGTCGGCGATTCGACGGGCGAGGGCGGCATCAGGCTTGGACATCGGTTCCACATCGGGTCGCGGCAGCAGCGCCGCGCGGCGATTGTGGCAACCCGGTCCTGTCGGCGGTACCCGTTGACAAGCGGGTCCAGTCAGCGTGCGACTCAGTCGCGGCGCCGGCGCCACGGCAGCGGAATCTGGAACAGCATCAGCGCGATCCACGCCAGGCGGCTGGAGCCGCTCTCGCGCGTGGCCGGCAGCGGCGCGTCCGCCTCGGGATCGTCTTCGGCACCGAGCTGGAATTCGCCGGCATCGAGGCGGCGGATGACCTCCTGCGCCTGTTCGAACTGGTCATCGCGCACGTGCAGCTTCACGCCGCCGATCGCCAGCCGCCATTCCCAGTTCGCCAGCGCCATGTTCGCATCGCCCAGATGCACGTCGATACCCTCGGCCTGCAGCAGACCGCAGGCGATCTGCGCTTCGATCGGGTCCGCGTAGCGGGCGACGATGACGCTCATGGGCGGGTGTGTGGACGCGCGTACATGCGTGGGAGGGTAACCTTGCGCACTGAATCCGACGCTCACGTGGAGCCTGGCGCATGTCTGCTTTCGATCGCCCCGCACGCCTCTCGCGCCTGCGCAACGTCCTCGCGGTGTCGACCGCTGCATTGCTGCTCGCGGCCTGTGGCAGCGATGCGCCCGAGCAGACCGCCGCGCGCACCGCGACCAGCGATGTCACCGCGCCCAGCGAGATCGTCGACTGGGCATTGCCGGAAACCGGCGCCGGCTCCGCGTCGCCAGATCTCGTCGCCGGCCCCGACGGCGTGCTGATGCTGAGCTGGGTGAACTCGCGCGAAGGGCGCCGGCACGTGTTCCAGTTCTCGCGCTTCGATCCCGCGCAGCAGCGCTGGCGCAACGCGCCGACGACGATCGCGATCGGCAACCGCATGTTCGTCAACTGGGCCGACACGCCGCACGTGCAGGCCACCGCCGACGGCGCGCTGTGGGCGCACTGGCTGCAGAAGAACGGCGAGGCGCCGTATGCCTACGACATCGCGCTGGTGCGTTCGCGCGACGGCGGCGCGAACTGGGGCGCCTACACCGTGCCGCACGACGACGGCACGCAGACCGAGCACGGCTTCGTGTCGATGTGGCCGCAGGGCGACGGCATCGGCATCGCCTGGCTCGACGGTCGCAACACCGTCGGCGCGAGCCACGCGGGCCATGATTCTCCGGAAGGGCATGCGTCGCCCGGCGAGGGCCGGCCGATGACGCTGCGCGCCGCGCACTTCGACGCAGCGCTGCGCAAGACCGGCGAGGTGGAAATCGACGCCAGCGTCTGCGACTGCTGCCAGACCGCCGCTGCGGTCACCGCGCAGGGACCGCTGCTGGTCTATCGCGGACGCAGCGACGGCGAAGTGCGCGACATCATGGTCACGCGCCGCGAGGGTGACGCCTGGACGACGCCGACGGCCGTGCACGCCGACAACTGGGTGATGCCGGCCTGTCCGGTCAACGGTCCGGATGTGGCGGCTGTGGACAGCGCCGTGGTCGTCGCGTGGTACAGCGCGCAGACCGGCACGCCGCAGGTGCAGATCGCACGCAGCGACGATGCAGGCACGACGTTCGCGGCGCCGGTCGTGCTCGACGCCGATGCAGCCGTGCAGGGCCGCGTCGCCGTCGCACTCGACGGGCAGCAGGCCTGGGCGCTGTGGCTGCGCGAGGACGCCGCCGGTGCGCAGTCGCTGTGGCTGTCGCGTCGCAGCCCGGATCTGGCGACCGAGTACGAGCGCATCGAAGTCGCGCGTCCGCAGGGCCGCGGTCGCGGCACCGGCTTTCCGCAGCTGCAGGCGGTCGCTGGACAGGCCTATATCGTTTGGACCGACGTCGTCGACGGCGCGCCGACGCTGCGCGGCGTGCGCGTGGTGCGCTGACCGGCGATCCGCTTCGGCGCGGTGCGTGGAGTGCGCCGCGCACCGCTTCGGCATGTTCGCCAGCGCACATAGCGGGCGTGATCGACGGGAATCGAACGCGCACGGTGTCGCACTGACGCCATGAACGCGCCCGACTCGCGCGCCTGTCACCTCCGAAGGCGCAACGTGGCCGCAAGACCTCTTCTGGATCTTCCGTGCCCCCTCTCTCTTCAACGCCGCCGTCTGCGGCGTCGGTCGCGTGCGCGCCTGCGCTGTTCGCCTTCGTCCGCGATGCGATGGCGCGCCACGCCTCGCTGCCGCTGCCCGGCCATGGCGACACGCTGACGCGCTGGCGTCACCTGTCGGACATCGCCGCCGAAGACGTCTGCGGCATCAAGGTGCTGGAGGCGCATTACGACGCGCTGGCGATCCTGAGCGAACTCGGCGCGCCCGAGCGCGCACTCGATGGCGCGCTGCTGCATGCGGTCTGGGCCGCCGAACCGCCGGATGCGCGTCTGGAGTTCACGCCGGGTGTGGACGGGATCGGCAGCTTGAACGGCATCAAGGCCTGGTGCTCGGGCGCGGATCTCGTCGATGCGGCGCTGGTCACCGCGCACATCGGCGAGTCGCGCGTGCTGGTGCAGGTGATGCGTGCCGCACCGGGAATCGAGGTGCTGCCGGGGCACTGGCAAGCGGTCGGCATGTCGCGTGTTGAAAGCGGACGCCTGCAGTTCCGCGATGTCGCCGCGGTGCAGGTCGGCGCGGCTGGCGATTATCTGGCGCGACCCGGTTTCTGGCATGGCGGTGGTGGCATCGCCGCGTGCTGGTTCGGTGCAGCGACGGCGATTGCCGAGACGCTGCGTCGCCATCCGCGCGCCGCGCACAATCCGCACGCGATGGCCCACCTCGGCGCGATCGACATGGCGCTGTCCGCGGCAGCAAGCCTGCTGCGCGAGACCGCCGCCGCGATCGATCACGATCCCGATGCGCCCCACGCGACCGCGATCACCCGCGTGCGCAGCGTGGTGGAACGCACGGCGACCGAGGTCATCGACCGGGTGGGGCGCGCGCTCGGCCCCGGCCCGCTGTGCGAAGACGGCGCGCATGCACTGCGGTGCGCCGACCTGACGACGTTCCTGCGCCAGAGTCATGCCGAGCGCGACTGGGCGGAACTCGGCGTCGCGGCGCAGGCGCGGGACATCACATGGCAGCTGTGAGCATGGACGCGATACAGGACACGCCGCGGATCGCGGGCGCGGGCATCCCGGAATCCGCATGGCAGCGCTCCCGCTGGCTGGCCGCATTGCCGTCCATCGCCGCACAGGATTGGCTCGACGGCATCGCGCGACTGGTCGTGGTATCGCCGCATCCCGATGACGAAGCACTGGGGTGTGGTGGCCTGATCGCTACCGCGCGCGCGATCGATCTGCCGGTGCGCGTGGTGTCGGTCACCGATGGCGAAGCCTGCTATCCCGACGCACCCGCATGGCCGCCGGCGCATCTGCGCGTGGTGCGCCGGCAGGAACTCGAACGCGCCTTGGCCCTGCTGGGCGTCGACGCCGACGCGATCGACACGCTCGACATCGGCGACGGACGCGTGGCCGAGCGCGAAGACGCGCTCGTCGCTGCGCTCGCGCCGCTGCTGCAGACACGCGACCGCGTGCTGACGACCTGGCGCGGCGACGCGCATCCCGATCACGAGGCGACAGCGCGCGCGGTCGAACGTGCTGCCGCGCAATGTGGTGCGGAAGTCGCACAGTTTCCGGTCTGGGCCTGGCACTGGCTCTCGCCGGATGCGCCGGCATCGCCGCTGCCGGGCGCGCAGCGCCTCGTGCTGACGCAGGCAGCCTGCCGCGCCAAGGCGGCGGCGCTCGCGTGCTTCGCGTCGCAACTGCAGGACGACGCGCCCGGCATGCCGGCGCCGATCCTGCCGCCGCATGTGCTCGCACGGTTCGATCGCGATTTCGAAGTCGTGTTGCCATGAGCGCCGCGACGCCCAGCGAATATTTCGATGCGATCTACGCGCAGGACGATCCCTTCGGTTATCGCGAGCGCTGGTACGAGGCGCGCAAGCGCGCGCTGCTGCTCGCGAGTCTGCCGGCCCAGACCTTCGGTCGCGTCTGGGAAATCGGCTGCTCGAACGGCGAACTGACGGCCGACCTCGCAACGCGCTGCGACAGCCTGATCGCCACCGACCTCAGCGCACGCGCCGTCGCGCTGGCGACCGAACGCACGCAGGCGCACGCCCACGTCGACGTGCGCCAGGCGCGGCATCCCGACACCTGGCCCGATGGCTTGTTCGATCTGATCGTCTTCAGCGAGGTGGGCTACTACCTCGATGCCGACACGCTGACGCGCATGGCGCATCGGCTGAAATCCAGTCTGCGCGGCGATGGCGTGCTGGTCGCCTGCCACTGGCTGGCGCCGTTCGCGCAGGCGCCGCAGTCGGGCCGTGACGTGCATCGTTTGCTGCGCCGCGAACTCGGCATGCAACGCGTGTTCGGCTATGGCGACGCCGATGTGCGACTCGACGGCTGGGCGTTGAACGCCGCATCGGTGGCGCAACGGGCGGGCCTGCGATGATCGGCGTCGTCATTCCCGCGCACAACGAGGAAGCCTGCATCGCCGCATGCCTGGCGTCCGTGCAGCTCGCCGCGCTCAGCGATGCGCTCGGCGGCGAAGCGGTGGTGATCGTGGTGGCGCTGGACCGCTGCAGCGATCGTACGGCCGCGATCGTCGCCGCGTGCGGTGTGCGCGCCGTCGTCGTGCAGGAGGGCAACGTCGGCCTCGCACGTGCGGCCGGCGCGGCGTTCGTGATCGGTCTGGGCGCGCGCTGGGTGGCGTGTACCGACGCCGATTCGCGCGTGCCGCGCGACTGGCTGGCCTGCCAGCTCGCCTGCGCCGCCGATGCGTTCTGCGGCATCGTCACCGTCGACGACTGGCTCGACTACGACGACACCGTGCGCATGCACTTCGGCACCGCTGAAGAACAGCGCGACGGCCATCCGCACGTGCACGGCGCGAACATGGGCTTCAGTGCAGCGATGTATCTGCGCTGCGGCGGATTTCCGCCCCTGTCCGCGCACGAGGATGTGGCCATGGTCGATGCGCTGCATCGCGCCGGCGCGCTGATCGCCCGGCGTGCGACACCCGTCGTAATCACCAGCGCACGGCGCGTCGCGCGCGCGCAGGGCGGATTTGCCGATTATCTGCTCGCGCTGGAGGCGCGCACGCGTCTGCTCGCCGCACCGGTGCTCGAAGCAGCTGCGGTCGACTTCGGCGCCGCGCCGGATGCCCATGCCGCCTGAGGTCATCGGCTGGGCCGCCTCCGCGGTGCTGCTGGCGACGCTGATCCGTCAGATTGCGACGCAGCTCCGTGATGGCAGCGCGCAAGGCGTGTCCCACTGGTTGTTCGTCGGCCAGATCACCGCCTCCGTCGGCTTCGTGACCTACAGCGCACTGGTCGGCGACTGGGTCTTCATCGTTACCAACGCCTGCATTCTGCTGACCGCGATCGTCGGCCAGGTGCTGACGTCACGGCGCAGGCGCGCGGCACCCGCGCATTGACGCACCGCGAGGCCGCCTGGCGACGGGCGTTCCGATGAACGACCTGCGCATGCGCACGTGTCGTGCGCATGCGATCGAAGATGACCCCGCCGGATTCACGCCTGATCGATCCCGCGCACCCGAATATCGACGCTGATGATCGCGGAGACACGGATGAGTACCTACACGCTGCAATACGACATGGGCCTGCGCTTCTGGGTGCTCACCGACACGCAGGGCCAGACGCTGGCCACGTACCTGAGCCGCGCCACCGCGCTGCGCGACGAGGTGGTGCGCGGCGTGATCGAACGCGGCTGCATCCTGCGGGTGCGCAATGCGGATGGCAGTTACGAGCCTGTCGACCCGCCGGCGGCGCCGGCCCCCGAGGCAGTCGCGGCGGCGAACGCGCCTGCACTGGTGACGGGCGCGGCGGCGGCCTGATCGCACACCCACCACATGTCCACGAAAAAGGGTGCCGCAAGGCACCCTTTTTTTGTCTCGTATCGAGCGGACGGGGCGCGCCACTCGGCAACGCCCCACCCGACACGCCGGCTCAGGCCAGCATGCGCACCTTCTTCTCGCGATCCCACTGACGCGTCTTCGCCTGGGTGATGAAACCCTTGGTGTCGGCCGCGTCGAGCACGCCTGCATCCTTGGCGATGCCACCGGCCTTGAGCACGGCCTGCGCACCGTCATCGGCGGCGATCGCCTTCAGATGTCCGAACGCATCGCGTGCCCAGTCGACCGCGGCTGCTTCGCGCGACAGCAGCTTGCCGGCTTCGGCCGAGAGCACGATGGCGACGGCGTCGAACACCGTCGACGGCGTGCCGGCGAGCTGGCCATCGGCCGGCATCCGCTTGCCGTCGGAGAGCTTGGCGCCGCCGAGCTTGGGCGCGACGATCTTGACCATCGCCCCCGCACCTTCCGCGGCCTTGCGCAGCGCCTTGACCGTGGCGGCATCGGAGCCGTCGTGGACCAGGATGCCGACGCAGCGGCCCTGCAGCGTGTCGCGCATGCGATCGATGATGCGCAGCGCGGGCGAGACCGCCATGTCCTGCGGCTGCACGCGCGCCTCGGGCGCCTGCGGCAGCGCATCCATTCCGAGACCGTCGGCCACGCGCTGGGCGAGCGTCGGATCGACATGACGCAGATGGCCGACGATGGCCTCGCGCACGTGCGCCGTCTCGACCTTCGACAGTTCGAACACCAGCGCGCTCGCCATGTGCGCCTGCTCGATCGCGCTCTGGCTGCGGAAGAACAGGCGCGCCTGGCTGTAGTGGTCGGCGAAGCTGTCCGGCCGCACGCGGCCCTTGACGCCGTCGTCGACGGTCGCGTGATGGCGGTAGCCGGCCTCGCGCGAGGCACGCGGGCTGTCGGCCTGCAGCGAGCTCGGCTCGTAGTTCACCCGGCCCTTGGGCACCTGCATCTGCATGTGGCCGTCGCGCTGGTTGTTGGCGAACGGACACTTCGGCGCATTGACCGGAATCTGGTGGAAGTTCGGTCCGCCCAGGCGCGAGAGCTGCGTGTCGAGGTACGAGAACAGCCGGCCCTGCAGCAGCGGATCGTTGCTGAAGTCGATGCCGGGCACGATGTTCGCCGGGCAGTACGCCACCTGTTCGGTCTCGGCGAAGAAGTTGTCCGGCCAGCGGTCGAGCGTCATGCGGCCGATCACCTGCAGCGGCACCAGTTCCTCGGGAATCAGCTTGGTCGCATCGAGATGGTCGAACGGGAACGCGTCGGCCTCTTCCTCGGTGAACAGCTGCACCGCGAGATCCCAGGCGGGGAAATCGCCGGCCTGGATCGCCTCGAACAGATCGCGGCGGTGGAAGTCGTTGTCGGCCGCCTGCAGCTTCAATGCCTCGTCCCACACCGTCGACTGGATGCCCAGCGTCGGGCGCCAGTGGAACTTCACGAAGGTGCTGTTGCCGTCCGCGTCGAGCAGGCGGAAGGAATGCACGCCGAAGCCTTCGATCGTGCGCAGCGAGCGCGGGATCGTGCGGTCGCTCATCGCCCACATGATCATGTGCATCGATTCGGGGGTCAGCGAGATGAAATCCCAGAATGTGTCGTGCGCACTGGCCGCCTGCGGGAAACCGCGGTCGGGCTCCATCTTCACCGAGTGCACCACATCCGGAAACTTCATCGCGTCCTGGATGAAGAACACCGGGATGTTGTTGCCGACCAGATCCCAGTTGCCTTCCTGGGTGTAGAACTTCACCGAAAAACCGCGCACGTCGCGCGGTGTGTCGACCGAGCCGGCGCCGCCGGCGACGGTGGAAAACCGGGTGAACACCGGCGTCTTCGTGCCGACCTCGGTGAGGATGCGCGCGGTGGTGTACTGCGACAACGACTTCGTCAGCTCGAAGGTGCCGTGTGCCGCGGTCCCGCGGGCGTGCACGATGCGCTCGGGAATGCGCTCGTGATCGAAGTGGGTGATCTTCTCGCGGAGGATGAAATCCTCCAGCAGCGTCGGGCCGCGCGGACCCCCGGACTTGAGCGAATTCTGGTTGTCGGCGACCGGGATGCCCTGGTTCGTCGTCAGCTGCGGATGCGTGCCGCCGGCCTGCTGCTGCAGTTCGTCGCCTTCGCCGCGCAGATCGGTGGCCTCGCGTGCGGGTGTCTTGCCGGTGGACGGCGGTTTGCGGGACGTGGCGGGGGCTGGCGTCTTGCTGGCCATGGGTTGGGCTCCGGGGGATGAGACGCGAGGGTGGGCGCGCCGTCGTGAGCGCACCGTGCAGTGCGCCCATTCGGAATCGACGACAGTCACGCAACACAGCGGATAATCGTCGCCATGACTGCCAAGACTCCGGATCCCGTCGCACACGCCATCGCCGACTGCGTGCGCGTGCGCGGCGCGCGCGAACACAATCTCAAGGACGTCGACGTCGACATCCCGCGCGATGCGCTGGTGGTGTTCACCGGCGTGTCCGGCTCGGGCAAGTCCTCACTGGCCTTCGGCACGCTGTTCGCCGAGGCGCAGCGGCGCTATCTCGATTCGATCTCGCCCTATGCGCGCCGGCTGATCGACCAGGCCGGCGTGCCGCAGGTCGATTCGATCGAGGGCCTGCCGCCTGCGGTCGCGTTGCAGCAGGCGCGCGGCACGCCGACCGCACGCTCCTCGGTCGGCAGCCTGACCACGATCTCCAATTCCCTGCGCATGCTGTACTCGCGCGCCGGCGACTATCCGCGCGGGCAGGCGATCATCTATGCCGACGGCTTCTCGCCGAACACGCCGGCGGGCGCCTGTCCGACCTGCCATGGCCTGGGCCGCATCTACGACGCCACCGAAGCCTCGATGGTCCCCGACCGTTCGCTGACCATCCGCGAGCGCGCCGTCGCCGCGTGGCCGGGCGCGTGGCACGGCCAGAACCAGCGCGACATTCTGACCACGCGCGGCATCGACGTGGACGTGCCGTGGTCGAAGCTGCCGAAGAAGACCCGCGACTGGATCCTGTTCACCGACGAGCAGCCGGTGGAGCCGGTCTATCCCGGTTTCGATCTCGACGAGGTCAAGGACGCACTCAAGCGCAAGACCGAACCGGCCTACATGGGCACGTTTACCAGTGCGCGCCGGCATGTGCTGCACACCTTCGCCAACACCCAGAGTCCGCAGCAGAAGAAGCGCGCGGCGCAGTATCTGGTCAGCGCCGCGTGCCCGGAATGCGACGGCAAGCGGCTGCGGCGCGAGGCGCTGTCGGTGACTTTCGCCGGCCTCGACATCGCCGCGTTCTCGCAGCGTCCGCTCGATGAGCTCGCCGATCTGCTGGCGCCGGCTGCGGCCGGGAAAACGCATGCGAAAGCGCACCCCGAGCAGGCACTGGCCGCGCAGCGCATCGCGCAGGATCTGCTCGCGCGACTCAAGGTGCTGCAGGATCTTGGCCTCGGCTATCTGACCCTTGCCCGCGCGACGCCGACGCTGTCACCCGGCGAGCTACAGCGGCTCCGACTGGGCACGCAGATCCGCTCGCAGTTGTTCGGCGTGGTCTACGTCATGGACGAACCGTCCGCTGGCCTGCATCCGGCCGACACCCAGGCGCTGCTGCGCGCGCTGGACCAGCTGCGCGCTGCCGGCAATTCGCTGTTCGTCGTCGAGCACGAGATCGAAGTGATCCGCCATGCCGACTGGATCGTCGATGTAGGCCCGGCAGCAGGCCAGCATGGCGGGCAGGTGCTCTACAGCGGACCGCTCGCCGGGCTGTCGAAGATCGAAGCCTCGTCGACGCGGCGTTATCTGGACGACGACGCTGCATCGATCGCACACACCACGCGCACTCCGGACGGCTGGCTGCAGCTGCGCGGCATCCGTCGCCACAATGTGCGCGATCTCGACGTCGACATTCCGCTCGGTGTGTTCACCACCGTCACTGGCGTCAGCGGCTCGGGCAAATCCTCGCTGGTCAGCCAGGCACTGGTCGAACTGCTGGGCGCGCATCTGGGGCAGGGCGGTGGCGATGAAGACACGCCGCTGGATCCGCTCGAGCGCGGTGTCGAAGTACCGCTGGACGGACGCATCGCAGGCGGCGCGGAGGCGATCAAGCGTCTTGTGCGCGTCGACCAGAAGCCGATCGGCCGCACGCCGCGTTCGAATCTCGCGACCTACACGGGCCTGTTCGACCATGTGCGCAAACGCTTTGCCGATACGCCGGCTGCGAAACGCCGTCGCTACGACGCCGGGCGGTTCTCGTTCAACGTCGCCAAGGGCCGCTGCGCGACCTGCGACGGCGAAGGCTTCGTCAGCGTGGAACTGCTGTTCATGCCCAGCGTCTACGCGCCGTGCCCGACCTGTCAGGGCAGCCGCTACGACGCCAAGACACTCGAAGTCACGTTGCGCGGCAAGCACATCGCCGACG
The DNA here is from genome assembly GCF_036584485.1 of Luteimonas flava. Lineage (NCBI taxonomy): Bacteria > Pseudomonadati > Pseudomonadota > Gammaproteobacteria > Lysobacterales > Lysobacteraceae > Luteimonas > Luteimonas flava. The sequence continues at coordinate 200,288 of NZ_JAZHBM010000002.1, forward strand.
TGCTCGCGATGACGGTGACCGAGGCCGCCGAGTTCTTCGCCGACGACGCGGCGATCGTGCGTCCGCTGCAGGTGCTGCTGGAAGTCGGACTCGGTTATCTGCGGCTCGGCCAGCCGGCCACCGAACTGTCGGGCGGCGAAGCGCAACGCATCAAGCTCGCCAGCGAACTGCAACGTGCGCAGCGCCGCGGCACGGTCTACGTGCTCGACGAACCGACGACCGGCCTGCATCCCCGGGATGTCGACACGCTGATGCGGCAGTTGAGCGGGCTGGTGGATGCGGGCAGCACGGTGGTCGTGGTCGAACACGACATGCGCGTGGCCGCGGCCAGCGACTGGCTGATCGACATGGGCCCGGGCGCGGGCGATGCCGGCGGGCACGTCGTGGCGGCGGGCGTGCCAGCGGAGGTGGCGAAGTCGAAGAAGAGCAAGACTGCGCCGTTTTTGAGACAGGCGCTGGGCGGCGGTTGATTAGGCGAAGTAGACCCCTTCCCCCGTTTGCGGGGGAAGGTTGGGATGGGGGCAAGGGTTAGGCGCGCTTTGATAGTGGGCGCCATTTGCCGCTCAACGCTTGCGTTGCTTTTTGCTCGGCGCTGATGGTTCGCCCCCTCCCAACCCTCCCCCGCTTGCGGGGGAGGGCTTGGCGACGTCACATCTCAACGCGCCGCCACACCCCCGAACTTGTGCGTGTACTGCACATAGAACGTCCGGCCTTCCGTGTCGAACCACGCGATGTCGTAGTACGGATACCCGGTCGACGTCGGATCGTAGGGCGGCGCTTTGTCGAACAGGTTCACCACGGTGAGCGACAGCTGCGCGGCGTCGGTGAAGTTGAACTGCACGTTCGCGTTGTAGCGGTAGGTCGCGCCGATCCACGGATCGTTGCCCGACTCGGCATCCCAGATTTCGAAATAGGAATCGTCGTTTGGCAAGCGGCCCAGACGGCGCCCCTGGATCGAGGCCTGCCACGCGTCGCGTTCCCATGACAGCCGCAGCGTCGCCTTCGTGCGCGGGATGTCGTAGCCGCTGTTGATCGCGAACATGTCGACGACCGGCTCGTCCGGGTACTGCTGGATGTCGTGCGTGCGCACCCAGGTGTAGCCGCCGTTGAGCCGGAACAGGCCGATGCCGGTTTCGAAGCGCAGGTTGCCGCTGACATCGAGACCGCTGGTGCGTTCGCGGGCGATGTTGATCGGGTTGACGAACACGCTGTAGAGACTGTCGTCGGACAGGCGGGTGATGCGCGAGAGCGTGTCCACGCACAGCGGCGAGCCGACCGGTTGCACGCCGAGGCGGCAGTCGGCCTCGTTGCGCAGCACGGTGTTCACGCGCAGGTCCTGCACTTGGTCGCGCATGTCGATGTCGAACCAGTCCACCGACAGGTCCGCGTTCGACAGCGGCGACCACACGAAACCCGCCGTCCACGAGGTGCTGGTTTCGGGTCTGAGGTCGGGGCTGCCGCTGCGGCCGCGGATGATGCCTTCGTCGGAATAGCTGCAGTCGTCGCTGGGATCGGTGTCCGGCTCCTCGACCGCGCAGCGCCAGAAATCCACGCCCGAGGTTTCGTCGTTGCCGGGACCGGCAAACACGTAGTGCAGGTCGGGCGCGCGGAACGCGGTGCCGTAGGACGCGCGCGCCAGCAGACTGTCGACCGGTCGCCACTCCAGACCGGTGCTCCAGGTGAACTTGCCCGGGTCGCGCCCGGCGAACCGGTACTGGTCGTAGCGGCCGGCGACGCTGAGATTCAGGCGTTCGAAGACCGGCATGCGCAGCTCGCCGGCCAGCGCCCAGCGGTTGCGACTGCCGGCGCCGTCGGAATCCTTCCAGCTGTAGTAGTAGTACTGCGTCGCCAGCGGATCGGGTTTGAGATCGTAGGACTGACGGCCGATTTCCGCGGTCGCAGCGAAGCCGGCCGCGCCGCCGGGCAGGGTGAACAGTTCGCCCTGAGTCAGCGTCATCGCCAGCGTCTGGCTTTCCGATTCCGGGTGGTAGGTGGTGCGCGCGAAGATGCTGTCGTACTCGGCGCGCGACAGCGGCCGGTACATGCGCGCCGGGTCGGCGTCGTAGATCGGATAGTCGTCCTCGTCGTAACCCAGCAGCGGGCCGAGGAACAGCGTGTTCGCACGTTCGGCGACGATCTGCGGCCAGCTGATCCGCGCGGTGTACTGCGAATGCGACAGCGCGAGCTCGTAGTCCCAGTCGCCGGGCCAGCGGCCGCGCAGGCCGGTCGTCACGCCGAGCGTCTTCTGCGTCGTCTCGACCATGCCGGTGCGCAGCCCGCCCATTTCCTCGAGCGTGAACTGGCGCTGCCAGTACTCCAGCTGTTCGGTGTTCTGGTTGTAGAAGTAGTCGTGCTCCACGCCGTCGGGCGTCATCAGCGCCCAGCTGCGCGGCGCGCGGAACAGCGAGACTTCATGGCGGCCCGCCTGCAGATCGGCGAACCATTCGCTGCCGTTCTCGAACGCGTAGGTGAGCGACGCGTAGCCGTTGATGCCGTCGCGCTTGCTGAGGACGGTGCGGTAGGCGACGGAGCGGTCGCTGCCGCAGTAGTAGCCGTAGCGCGGACGGAAGGCGTACTGCACCGTGCCCTCGTTGAGGTTCGACAACGCGTCGCAGGTGTCCTCGCCCGGATCGAGGTAGTCGTCGTAGTAATCGGTGATCAGGAACGTGCGCTGCGGCAGGCGCGAGGTTTCGGTCGGGCCGTCGAAGGTCGAGTCCTGCTGTGCGCGATCGAAACCCCACAGCGGTTCCTGTCGGCGGTATTCGAAGCCGGCGACGACATCCAGCGCGCCGCGCGAGAAGCCGCCCGACAGGTTGAGACGATGCGATTCCGCGTCGCCGCGTTCGGTCTGGCCATAGCGGTAGTCGAGCGTGGTGCCGTCGACCTTGCGCTTGAGAATGAAATTGACGACGCCGGAAATCGCATCCGAGCCGTAGATCGCCGACGCGCTGCCGGTCAGCACTTCGATGCGTTCGATCATGCCCAGCGGCAGGCTGGAGACGTCGGTGAAGTTGCTGCGGCCGCCGAACGGCAACGGGAAGTCGGCGATGCGGCGGCCGTTGACCAGCACCAGCGTGTGGTTGGGGCCAAGGCCACGCAGATCGACCTGCTGCGCGCCGGGCGCGAAGTCCGCGCCGCCGGCCGACTGCTGGCTCTGCGTCTGCCCACCGTTCTGGGTCAGCGCCTGCATCACGTCGGGCACGGAGGTGAAACCACCGGCGGCGATGTCGTCGGCGGTGATGACGGTGATCGGCGCCGGGCCTTCGATCTCGGCGCGGGGAATGCGCGAACCGGTGACCTGCAAGGTCTGCAGCTCGGTGACCGGCGCGGCGGCGGTCGGCGTCGGCGGTGGCGGTGCGGCCGCAGGGCGCGGCGGCGCTGCGCGTCCGGTCTGCGCGAGCAGCGGCTGCGGCACGACCAGCACCGCGCCGTCGGCATCACGTTGCGCGACGAATCCGCTGCCCTGGAGCAGCCGGTCGAGCGCCTGTTGCGGCGAGAGGCCGGCTTCGATACCGCGCGTGCGCGCACCGCGCAACTGATCGGCGCGATAGACGAGCTGCACGCCGGACTGTCGCGCGAAGGCGTCGAGGGCGGAGGCGAGATCACCGGCCGGTACGGCGGTGACCGGAGCGGTCTGGGCCTGCGCCGACAGCGCGGTGGCGCAGGCAAGCGCGAGCAGGACCGCGCGCAATGGACGTGAGCGATGCAAGACCTTCCCCTTCGTGGCGCCCGGACGGCGCCTCCCCAATCCAACTCGACGAACGAGGCGGGGAAATCCCCCCGCGGTGTGGTGTGCTTGGCGCTTCGGGGGCGGGATTCGCGTCGTGCCGCAACGTAAGAATCACAAGCACCTCTCCCCTCCGGGAGCGAGCCTGCCCCTGACTCGATCGGGGTCGACATGTATGGCAAGTCCAGATGGATTTGCTTGCGCTTGAAACGACTATGTCGCGATCGTCGCCCTCACCCCAACCCCCGCTCCGCGCCCCGGCCCTCGCGTCGACGCGAGGGCGTTCATCGGCACGCGAGCCAGTGGCTCGCAAGCGTGCCGCTTCACCCCAAAGGGAGCGGGGCTCGATGTCTCAGCCGAGGTCAGAGACAGCGCGTGGCAGTTCACTTGCGGGAGAAACAGCACCTCTCCCTCAGGGAGAGAGCCTGCCCCGGACCCGATCCGGGGTCGACGCGCGCAGCGCGTCGGGTGAGGGCAGAGAGCGCCCGCGGAAATCAGGACGCGCTCTGGATCCGCTGCACTGCCTTCGTCCGCAACGGGTGTGCAGCCCTTACGCCCTCACACACTTACTTCCTTACCCCTCGCCCCTCACGGCGCCCGCAATACGATCCGCTCCCGCCCGTACTCCGCCTCCACCGGAAACCCGCGCTCAAGCAGCCTCACGAAACCTTCGGCGTTTTCCCAGCGGAAGCTGCCGCCGATGCGCAGCGCGCCGACGGTGGTGTCGGCGATCACGATCTGCCGCGTGTTGAAGCGGTTGAACTCGGCCACGGCGTCGGTCAGCGCGGTATCGCGGAACACCAGGCGTCCGCTGCGCCAGTCCACCAGTTCTTCCACCTCCGCCAGCGACAGGCTGCGCACCAGCACCGCGTCGCGGCGCACCGTGGCGACGCTGCCGGCAGGCAGCAGGGTCGTCGGCTGGCGGATGTCGTCGCCGAGCGGTTCCAGCCGCACCGTGCCTTCGGTGACCACGACCCGCAGGGCGTCGCGTTCGCGCCGGACGGAGAAGCGCGTGCCGACCGCGACCACGCGGCGGTCGCCGGCCTCGACGACGAAGGGGCGCTGTGGATCCTTGGCCGCCTCGAAGAAGGCTTCGCCCGCGGTCAGCGCGATGCGGCGCTCGCGCCGCGACATGCGCACCTCGATCGCGGTGTCGCTGGCGAGCGTGGTCTGCGAACCGTCCGCCAGCGCAACCGTGCGGGTGATGCCGGTCGCGGTGCGGACATCGACCGGATCGATCGGGACGGTGACGAACCACGCGCCGCCGGCCACGAGCGCGAGGCAGGCGGCAAGTGCGGCGCCGATCCACAGGCCATGCCGACGCCGCGGCGGCGACGCACGCGGTGCGAAGCGCAGCGCGGCGGGTTCGTCGAACGTGTGCCCGGCTTCGCCACGCAGGACGCGCGGTGGCATGCCTGCACCGACATGGCCGGCGCCCAGCGCTTGCAGCCGCGCGGTCTCCGCCCACACCGCCTGCAACCGCAGGAACGCGACCCGGTGCGCGACATCCGCGTCCAGCCATATCGCGAGCTCCGCATCGTCGCCGGCCGTCCACGCGCTGCCATCGCGACGGGCGAGCCAGTCGGCGGCGGCGGCTTCGATCGCGCCGGCGTCAGTCGGCCTGGCGTGCGTCATCGTCCGCATCCCTGTGATGGACATCGGCGTCCCTGCGCGTGCGCGGTGCGTCGTCGCTGCCGAGGAATCGGTCGGCGAGCAGCCGCATGCCCTTGGCGATGTGTTTTTCCACGGTCTTCTCCGTGATGCCCAGCCGTTCGGCCACTTCGCGCTGCGACAGCTCTTCGACCCGTCGCAGCCACACGACCTCGCGGCAGCGGGCGGGCAGACGGTCGAACGCATCCGACAGACGCGCCAGCACCTGTCGCCCGCCGCACCAGCGTTCCGGCGAGACCTCGTCTACCAGGACGTGCAAGGGCTCCAGATCACCCATCGGTTCGATCGACACCACTCGCCCGCGCCGCGCACGGTCGACGACCAGATGCCGCGCGGTAGTCAGCAGGAAGGCCTTGGGATGTCGCGGGAGTTCGTTGGCAGCGGACTGGTAGACGCGCGTGTAGACCTCCTGGCGCAGATCGTGACGCTCTTCCGCGTTCGGCCAGTGGCGCGCGAGATAATGACGCAGCGCGCCCTCGTGGACGAGGATCTCTTCGACGAACCAGGCATCGAGGGCGGCGGTCATGTCGCCGCAACATAGCGGAAGCGGCGGCGTTGCGGCAGCGGGGGGATTGCACGCCCTCGTTCGTCATCGAATCGGACACGCGTGGCGATCGCCGCGCCGGACTCACGGGGAGCAGGGCAATGCGCAAGACGGGGATGAAGTGGACGCTGGCCTTGTGGCTCGGCGTCGCGGGCGTCGCATCGGCGGCCGGCGTGGAGCGCCACGTGATCGGCGACACCGCGCTGCCCACGCCGTCGGCGCCGACGCCGGGGTTGCTGCTGATGGGCGGCGGCGACCGCAACTACGAGGCGATCCGCTGGTTCCTCGGCAAGGCCGGACACGGCCACGTCGTCGTGCTGCGCGCGTCCTATGCCGGCGAGATCGGCGAGGAGTTCCACAACGATGTCGGCGGCGTCGCGTCGGTGGAGACCTTCGTGTTCTCCAGCCGCGAGGCCTCGACCGATCCGGCCGTGCTCGCGAGTCTGGCGAAGGCGGACGGCATCTTCATCGCCGGCGGCGACCAGTCCAACTACGTGAATTTCTGGAAGGGCACGCCGGTCGAGGACGCGCTCAACGCGCACATCGCGGCCGGCAAGCCGATCGGTGGCACCAGCGCGGGCCTGGCGATCCTCGGCGAATTCCTCTACGGCGCGATGGACGGCGGCAGCCTGCGCAGCCCGCAGGCGCTGTCGAACCCGCTCGGCGATGCCAACACCATCGAGCGCGATTTCCTGCGGGTGCCGCTGCTGCGCGGCGTGGTCACCGACACGCACTTCCGCGAGCGCGACCGGCTCGGCCGGCTGCTCGCCTTCATCGCCAAAGCGGAGACGATGAGCGACGGACGCGTGGTGATCGGTCTGGGCGTCGACGAAGACGCGGCCGTCGCGGTCGAAGGCGATGGCACTTCGCGCATCTTCGCGACCACGCCGCAGAGCGGCGCACTCGTGGTGCGTGGCGGCTTCACCGACGTGCAGCAGCGCGGCAAGCCGCTGCGCATCGCGCGCGTGGACACCGTCGGCGCCGGCACCGGTTCGGTGCTGCATCTGCCGACGGGCCGGGTCGAGAACGCGGTGTCGCGCCAGAGCTATGCGGTCGAAAGCGGCCGCCTGCGCGAACTGCCGGCATCGGCCGGTGTGCCGGTGGTGCTGGCGATCCACGGCGGCGCGGGCGTCGAACGCGGCGATCTCGACGCAGCGGGTCTGGCCGAAGCGCGCGCTGCGCTCGAAACCGCGCTGCGCGCGGGCCACGCGGAGCTGCAGGCGGGCGCCCCGGCGATGGATGCGGTCAAGGCGGCGATCACCGTGCTCGAGGACGCGCCGATGTTCAACGCGGGCAAGGGCGCGGTGTTCACCCACGACGGCCGCAACGAACTCGATGCCGCGGTGATGGACGGCGCCAGCGGCCAGGCCGGCGCGATCGCCGGCGTGTCGCGCGTGCGCAATCCGATCCTGCTCGCCGATGCGGTGATGACGTCCTCGCCGCACGTGATGATGGTGGGCGAGGGCGCCGAAGCGTTCGCGAAGACGCAGGACATCGCACTCGTCGATCCGGCGTATTTCCGCACCGAGCGTCGCTGGCAGCAGCTGCAGCGCGCACTGGACGCCGAACGCAAGGCGCAGCCGCAGGCCTCGGTGCTGACCGGTGATGCGCGGCCGTACTTCGGTACCGTCGGCGCGGTCGCGCTCGACGTCGATGGCCTGCTGGCTGCGGGCACCTCGACCGGCGGCATGACCAACAAGCGCTACGGCCGTGTCGGCGATGCACCGATCATCGGCGCCGGAACCTGGGCCGACGCGCGCTGCGCGGTGTCGGGCACCGGCTGGGGCGAGTACTACATCCGCACCGCCGCCGCGCACGAGATCTGCGCGCGCGTGCGCCTGCGCGGCGACGACATCCGCGTGGCGTCTGACGCGGTGATCGACCAGCTGATTCCGGGTGCCGGCGGCGACGGCGGCGCAATCGCACTCGACGCCGACGGCCGTGTCGCGTTCCCGTTCAACACGCCGGGCATGTACCGCGGCTGGATCGGCGCCGACGGCGTGCCGCATGTCGCGGTGTTCCGTGAGGACACGATCGCGTTGCCGGATGGGCGTTGATGCTTCGAGTTGCAAGGATCCGCTGGGCTCGTCTTGACGGAAGCCCCAGAAAATCCCCGTCATTCCGGCGAAGGCCGGAATCCAGCGTCTTCAGCGTTTCGTCGAAGCCCCAAGTCACTGGATTCCGGCTTTCGCCGGAATGACGGGGTAGAGAAGTTGGCGCAGCCGGCGGCGTCTGGGTGGTCGAAGAATCGATGGCGCACTCCTTTCGACCGTCGCCCCAGCGTCAGCTGGGACGACGCGCCAAGCGGAATCGTTCGCTAGATTCCTACCGCTCGTGCCGCCAGTTCACCGAACCGCGGTTCTCCAGCGTGCTCGATTCGATCTCCACGTCGAAGCCTGCGCGCAGCAGGTACTTCAGCGTCAGCACCTGGCCGGTGCCGAGCAGCGACACGCCGAAGCCGACGTAGAGTTTCGGCGAAAGCTGCTTGCCGAAGCCTAGCACGCTGCCGCCCAGTGCACGTGACTGGCTGATGCCGGCGTTGTCGAGGCCGATCTTGCTGCCGAGCTGGCCCGCGACGAGGTTGCCGCCGGCGTTGAGCGCGGCCGCGGCGGCGTCGATCTGCTGGCCTTCGTCGCTGGTCAGGCTGGAGGCCGAACGGCCCAGCGCGAGATACGACAGCGCCTGCGAATCGTCGCTCGACGGATTCGTCCACACGTTGACCTGCGGCGCCGACGCGCGGCCGCTGACGTCGATGCCGGCGGTGATGTCCTCGGCATCGATCCGGCGCTCGGCACGCACATCGAGCATCGGGTCCGACACCGGGCCATTGTTGAAGACCAGATTGCCGCGCGTGACCCGCAACTCCTGGCCGTAGGCCTTGTAGCGGCCGTCGACCGCGAGGCGGCCGTTGCCGGTCATCTCCCGGCCCGGCACCGCGCGCACGCGCAGCTGGCCCTTCATGCGGCCGTCGAAGCCGAAGCCGCGCAGGCCGACGTTGTCGCCGACGGTGAGCGTCAGATCGAGTTCCAGCGCCGACGCGGTGCTGTTCTCTTCCGGGTCGACCGGATCGAGCACGACCACGTCGGGCGACACCGACACGCCTTCGCTCAGGCGTTCGAGGTCGAGCAGCGCGACGTCGACGAACACCTTGCCGGTGACGTTGAGCGGCTGCAGCGCGGTGTAGCGCACGGTGATGTCCGGCGACGCGATGATGTGCATGTCGCTGGTGTCGGCCACCAGCACGTCGGTGCCGCTGACCGTCAACACGACCGGCGTGCCTTCGCCCTGCCAGCCGATGCCACCGCCGATGTTCAGCGTGCCGGTGCCCGAACGCACGCTGCCGGCGATGCGCGCGGTGCCGTCGGGCAGCGCGTCGAGATTGATGTTGCCGTCTTCGAGCGCGATCGCCAGCGACGGGATCTCGGTCGAGAAATCCGCCAGACGCGCCTGGCCCCCGATCGTCGGCTGCGAACGCGTGCCGCCGATCGTGACGTCCGCGGTGAGGCGGCCGGTGGGTTCGACGATATCGGGCGAGAACAGCTCGACGAAGGTCAGGTCTTCGACGTTGGCGACCAGCGAACCCGACAGCGACGAATACGCATCCCAGCCGTTGGTCACCTGCGCCTGCACGCGGCCGACTTCGTTGAGCGTCGTCGACAGCGTCGCGCTGAGGCGGTTGGCATCGAACTCCGCGTCGAGGCGGAAATCGTCGTAGGTCACCACGTCGTTGCGCGCGCGCTCCGACGTGCGCACGCCGCCGCTCGCCGAGCGGATGCTCGCGCTGCCGACGAAGCCGTTGCCGACCGGACGCGCGCTGCCTTCCAGTGCGATCTCGCCGCGCAGCACGAACGGACGGCCGCCATCCTGCTCGGGCAGATACGGCGTCGCCAGCGCGAGCGGCAGGTCGGTGCCGGTGATCGAGACGCCCTGACGCGGCCAGTCCGCGCTCGCGCACAGCGAGCCGCCGCCGCTGGAGGCGAAGCAGCTTTCGGTCAAGGTGTAGCGCGTGCCGATCTGCTGGAACTGCGCCGGCGACTGCAGCGCCCAGCTCGCGCCGGTGGCCGGTGCGAGGCGCAGATTGGCGAGCGTGCCCTGCCAGTTGCCGTTGCGGCTTTCGGCGTTGCCCGACAGGTCCACCGTGCCGATCTCGCCACGCGCGCTGGCGTCGAGCTGGAGTTTCTCGATCGCACCGCGCGCCGCGAGGCGCACTTCGTCGAGGGCGATGCCGGCATTGACGCCGGTCGCGACGACGTCCAGCGAACCGGTGTCGCCACGCCACGGCAGGCGGCCCTGGATGCGCGCGCTGGTCGCCGCGTAGTCGCCGTATCGCAGTGCGCTGCCGGTGAGATCGGCGGCGATGTCGGGCGCGGTGCGCGCGCCGGTCACGCGCACGGTGCCGCGCAGCACGCCGCCGGTATCGGGCAGAAAGTCGGCGAGCTGCAACGGCGCCAGCGTCGCGTCGATGTCGAGGCGATCGGTCACGGTCGCGGTCGCATCGACGCGGCTGCCGCCGAGCGACAGCGCGACCTCGCCTTCGAAATCGGTGCGGCCGGCGTCTCCGGCAGCGGTGGCCGGGCCGTGCATCGCGAACGTCGCGCGGCCATCGAGCCGGCGCCCGCGCAGCGTGCCGCCCAGATCACTGGCGTCCACTGCGACTTCCAGGCCGCCGTCGTCGCGGGTGTTGCCGGTCGTGGCGAATGTGCCGTTGACCGCACCCTTCCAGTCGCGCGCGAAGTAGCCGGGATCGAACCCGGCCAGCGTCGCGTCGAGATCCCACTGCAGCGCCGGCGCCCAGGCGACGTCGCCGCTGGCATCGAGCGTGCCGGTCGGCATCGTCACGCGCGCGGTCTGCAGGCGCATGCGCTCCGCGTCGCCGCGGCCGTCGAAGTCCACATTCGCGCGCAGCCCGTCGCGTTCGACGGTGGCCTTGCCGATCGCGGCCCACGCAGCGGTGCTGCCGGCGATGCCCAGATCGGCGTCGGCAGTGATCGGCGGCGCGGGTTCGGCGGCGTCCGGATCGGCGCCGAACTGCAGGCCGCGCGCATTGGTCGCGAAGCGGAAGCGCACGTCGCCCGGCTCGGCGACGTCGGCGAAGCCGCGCAGCGTGACCCGGCCGTCGAAGAGATCGACGACCAGCGGGTCGAGATCGAGGCGCTGGTCTTCCAGCTTCGCCTTGGAAGGCTGCAGCACGACGCGGATCGGATTCGCGTCGGCTTCGCCGTATGTGGCATTGCCCTGCAATTCGGCGGCGCCGCCCTGGCCATCGGCGCGGATGTCGAACGCCAACGGTGTGCCGGGTTCGCCACTGCCCATCAGCAACGCGGGATCGAGGCGCGTGCTGTCGGCGCGCAGCGCCCAGCCGGGATTCTCGCGGCCACGCAGCGTCACCACAGCCTTCAGCGGTGCCGGCACATGACCGACCACGGCGATGTCCAGGCGCGACAGATCGCCACGCGCGACCAGACCGATGCGCGGACGCGTGCGCGCCGGCGGCGCGGGCATCAGCGCGCTGGCGGTGACGTCCATGCGGTAGTCGTCATCGGGCGCGTAGACGCCGTTCGCGGTGAACAGGCCGCGGTCGCTGTCGACGACGACGTTCGCGAGATTGAGTTCGCCCTGCTGCGCGTCGAGGCCACCGCGCACGCTGCGGATGTCGATCAGCGATTCGCCCGCCTGCTCGACGCGGAAGCCGTCGATGCGGATCGTGTCGGCCTGCAGCGACAGCGGCAGATCGATGCGCGGCAACGAGTCGGGCCAGCGCGGCAGCTCGAACGGGGTGTCGACCGGCGGCGGCATCGACAGCACGGCGTTGTCGATGTCGAGTACGTCGAGCCGCAGGCGACGGCCGACCAGCGGCATCACCGCCGGATCCACCGTCACCCGCTCGGCCTCGAACACCAGCACGCGCGGTTCGTCGCATTCGCCGTAGGGGACCGGCTGTTCTTCGACATCCGGGCAGCTGCGCTGCACGTAGCGCACGTCGTACATCGTCAACGGGCCGGAGGCCGGGCCTTCGGCCGCGCGCCAGGTCAGTTCGGTGCCGGCGGGCAGGCGCGAGGCGACCTGGTTGAGCAGGAAATCGCGGCCGCCGAAGGTGGTCAGCAGCCACCACACGACGATGATCAGCAGCACGATCAGTGCGGCAATGCCGATCGCGCTGCGGATCGCGAGCTTGCGCGCCCGCGCGCGGCGACGTGCACGCAGTTCGGCGATGCGCGCCTCGCGCTCTTCGGGGGTCAGATCGTTGGGCAGACGGTGACGACCGAACACCATGTCAGAACTCCGCGCCGATCGACAGGCCGATCGTGAACGACGAATCGGGGTTGTCGAGACCACGTGCGATGTCGAGTTTCAGCGGTCCCACCGGCGATTTGTAGCGTGCGCCGATGCCGACGCCGGTGCGCCATTCCGGCGAGGTGCCGTCGAAGGCGTCGCCGCTGTCGACGAACACCGCCGCGCCGATCGTGTCGGTGAAATAGCGTTCGAACTCGACGCTCGCGGTGACCACGTTCTTGGCACCGATCGCGAATGCGCGGCGGCCATCGCGCGCGGGAATCCGCGGGCCGACCTCGCGCCAGTCGTACCCGCGGATGCTGCGGTCACCGCCGGCGTAGAAGCGCAGGCTGGGCGGAATGCCGACCAGCACGTCGGTGAAGGTGTGGCCGAGCTCGCCGCGCACGATCAGGCGGTTGCGCTCGCCGATCCCCTTGAACCAGCTCGCGCGCACGTGGACCTGTCCGAACGAAGCGTCCGAGCCCACGCCTTCGAGGCCGCCGCGCAGCATCACCGAACCGCCGATGCCGCTGGTCGGGAACAGGCGATCGTCGACGTCGATGTATTCGGCGCGCAGCGAGGGATAGGCGAAGGTGGCGTAGCGGTACAGCGCGCCGGCGAACTCGTCGTCATCGACGACCGGATTGTCCGGATCTTCTTCGGGCGCATAGGCCCAGCGCTCGCGCAGCACGTGCAGGGAGGCGACGAGATTGAGGAACTCGTTGTACTGGCCGTTGCGGCTGCCCACCAGTTCAACCCGTCGCGAATCGATGTAGTCGGTCTGTTCGTCGGCCATCTGCAGGCTGGCCGTGTACCAGCCGTCGAGCCAGGCGAACGCCGGCACGCGGTACTGCAGGGTGAGCGTCTTGCGGCGTTGCGCGTAGTCGAGCTGCGCGAGTGCCTTGTGGCCGCGCATGTTGACGTAGCGGCGCTCCACGCCGAGGCGGATACCGGCGCCGCTGTCGGTGCCGTAGCTGACGCCCGAGGTGTATATGCTGCGCTTGGCCGGGGTGAGCGTGACCTTGACCGGCACTTCGCGGCGTTCGTTGGCCTGGTCGACCTGCGGCTCGATGTCGATGTCGGAGAAGTAGTCCAGCCGGCCGAGCGACGACCGCAGGCGGTCGATACGGCCCTGGTGGTAGTAACTGCCTTCTTCCCAGTAGACGAGGCGCTCGAGCAGATCGTCGTTGATGACCTGCTCGGGCGTCTGCTCGAACGTGGTCGCGCCCATGTTGTAGCGATCGCCGCTGTTCCAGACCACGTCGATGTCGGCGGCGAAATCCGCGCGCGTGACTTCGACGCGGCGCGAGGCGAACTCGGCGTCGAAGTAACCGCGCTCGGTGAGGCGGCGGCTGAGCTGGTTGCGGCTCGCGTCGTATTCGGGATGGTTGAACACCGCGCCTTCGCTCGGCACGAAGCGGGCGATGTCGCGGGCCAGGTACCGGTCCTGCCCGCCCTCGCCGATGATCGCGATGTCGCTGTTGCGCACGCGCACCGGCTGGCCCGGATCGACGACCACGCGCACCGAGAGCACGTCGCCTTCGCGGCTGCGCTGCACGTCGATGGTGGGCGAGTAATACCCGAACGGTTCGAGCGCCTTGCGTGTCTCGCGCTCGGCCTCGCGCAGCAGATAGCCCATGCGCCGGCCGGAGATGTCGCGGCCCACCGCATCCTGCAGACCGAGCGAGACGCGGACGTTCTCGGTCATCTCCTCGTCGAGGCCCACGATGTCGACGCGTTCGACACGCGCAGCGTGCGCCGCGGCCGACGAACACAAGAGAAGGACGGCGGCGAGACACACGTGAACACGAGGCATCGCGCGAGGATACCGGAGGCGCGTCAAGAGACGATTAACGGGCAAGCCTCGATATCCCGTGGGAGCGCGCTTGCGCGCGATTGACTCGGTGCAAAAGCCCCATCGCGCGCGCTCCCACGACGGCCCCTGTCAGCTCGACAGATGCTCGATCGCAGCCACGCTGCCCAGGCGCTCGGACAGGCGCTTGAGCAGGGCGAGACGATTGGCGCGCAGCGCGGCATCGTCGGCATTGACCATCACGCTGTCGAAGAACGCATCGACCTGCGGCCGCAGTCGCGCCAGCTGCGTCAGCACCGACACGTAATCGCCGTACGCGAGCGCGTGCCCCGTTTCGCCATGCACCGCTTCCACGGCTTCCGCCAGCGCGGCCTCGGCCGGCTCGCGCAGCAGCGCGGGATCGACGTCGCCGGGAATCGCGACGTCCGCCTTGCGCAGGATGTTGCGGATGCGCTTGTCGGCCGCGGCCAGTGCGTCGGCTTCAGGCAATGCGGCGAAGGTGCCGATGGCATCGATGCGGCGGTCGAGGTCGTACAGCGACTTCGGCCGCAGCGCGGCGACCGCGTTGAACTGCTGCACGGTCACGCCCTTGTCGGCGTAGTAGCCCTTCAGGCGGTCGAGGATGAAGTCGTAGAGTTCGTCGACTTCTCCAATGGAAAGCGCACGCTGATTGGACTGTGAGGTGCTGACGTCGGCGCCTTTGGCGATTGCCTCGTTCGCTGCTGCAACCTTCGCTTTTAGGGCTGTCTTCGATACCGCTTCGATCGCCAGCGTATGTGCATCGACAAAAAGCGACTTCAGATCAAGATCAAAGCCGCTCTCGATCAAGGTCCGCGCCAGACCCAGCGCATTGCGCCGCAGCGCGAATGCATCCTTGTTGCCGGTCGGCTTGAGACCCGCCGCGAAACCACCGGCCAAGGTGTCGAGACGCTCGGCGATCGCCAGCACCTTGCCCAGCGGGGACAGCGCGATGTCATCGCCGGCGAAGCGCGGCTGCCAGGCCTCGTCGAGGGCGTTCGCCAACGACGCGCGATCGTCATCGGACAGGCCGGCGAGTGCCGAATCCTGCTTGGCGTAATAGCGCCCCGCGATGCCCTGCAGTTCCGGAAACTCGTTGACCATGCGCGACTGCAGATCGGCCTTCGACAGCCGCGCGGCCTGCTTCGCGAGGGCGGCATCCACATCGACCTGCGGCGCGATGACTTCGGCCAGCGCGGCGACGCGCAGGGTCTTGTCGGCCACGCTGCCCAGCTTGGCCTGGTAGGTCACGGTGCTCAGGCCGTCGTTCATCGCCGACAGGCCCTGCTTGAGGTCTTCGTCGAAGAAGAACTTGGCGTCGGCGAAGCGCGGACGGATCACGCGCTCGTAGCCCTTGGCGACTTCGATCGGATCGCGCGATTCGATGTTCGCGATGCCGATGAAGTGTTCGGTCAGCCGCCCGTCCTGCAGCACCGGGAAGAACTTCTGGTTCGCTTCCATCGTCGCGATCAAGGCTTCCTGCGGGACCGCCAGGAATTCGTGCTCGAACGTGCACGCGACGGCCTTCGGCCATTCGACCAGGCAGTTCACCTGCTCGAGATTGTCTGCCTCGATGCGCGCATCGCCACCGAGCGCGCGGGCGACGCCGTCGACTTCCTGGACGATCCGGCTGCGACGCGCATCGGCGTCCACGAGCACCTTCGCGCTGCGCATCGCCTCGACGTAATCGCCGGGCGCCGCGATCTCGACCGCGGCGTCGTGCATGAAACGATGGCCGCGACTCGTGCGACCGCTGCGCACGCCGAACAGCCCGGCGTCGACGACGGCGTCGCCGTGCAGCAGCACCAGCCAGTGCACCGGCCGCGCGAACGCATAGGCGTGCGCGCCCCAGCGCATCGGCTTGGGAATCGGCATCGCCGCGATGGCTTCGTGCAGCACGTCCGGCAGCAGCGCCGACGTCGCGGCGCCCGGCGTCACCGCGCGATGCACGAAACGCTCGCCCTTGGCGTCGCTGGTTCTCTCCAGCGCCGTCCAGTCGAGACCGGTCTTCGCCGCGAAACCCTGCAGCGCCTTCGTCGGCTGGCCGTCTGCATCGAGCGCGATGCTCAGATACGGCCCCAGCACTTCGGAGCGCTGCTCGGGCTGCTCGCGCGCGACGCCCGGCAGCAGCACCGCGAGACGGCGCGGCGTGTACAGCGGCTTCGCATCGCCGCGGTCGACCGCGACGCCGCGCTTGTCCAGCGCCGCGATCACGCCGTCGAAGAGCGCCTGCGCCAGGCCGGGCAGGGCCTTGACCGGCAGTTCTTCGGTGCCGAGTTCGATGAGGAGGGGATGCATGTCAGTCATGGCGATTCGATCCAGAAGAAATTCCCTTCTCCCTCTGGGAGAAGAGCATGCCCCGTAGTTGATACGGGGTGGCGCGCAGCGCCGGATGAGGGCGCTTTAATGGCAGTGCGCGAAAAGCGCCCTCACCCCAACCCCTCTCCCGCGGGCGGGAGAGGGGCTCAAGCAGTTTCGGTCCCGCGCTTCAGCCCCGGAAATCCCAGTGCTTCGCGCTGTGCGTAGTAGGCCTTGGCCACGCCCTGCGCCAGCGTGCGCACGCGCAGGATGTAGCGCTGGCGTTCGGTCACGCTGATCGCGCGGCGCGCATCGAGCAGGTTGAAGCTGTGGCTGGCCTTGGTGACCTGCTCGTAGGCCGGCAGCGGCAGGCCCAGCTCGACCAGTTTCAGCGCCTCGGCCTCGCATTCGTCGAAGCGGCGGAACAGGACTTCCACGTTCGCATGTTCGAAGTTGTAGGCGCTCTGCTCGACTTCGTTCTGGTGATACACGTCGCCGTAGGTGACCGGCGTGCCGTCGGGGCCGTGCGTCCACACCAGGTCGTAGACGTTGTCGCAGTTCTGCAGATACATGCACAGGCGCTCGAGACCATAGGTGATCTCGCCCAGCACCGGCTTGCACTCGATGCCGCCGGCCTGCTGGAAATACGTGAACTGCGTGACCTCCATGCCGTTGAGCCAGACCTCCCAGCCCAGGCCCCAGGCGCCGAGCGTCGGCGATTCCCAGTTGTCCTCGACCAGGCGCAGGTCGTGCACCTGCGGATCGATGCCGAGCGCCTTCAACGAGTCGAAATACAGCTCGACGATGTTGTCCGGATTCGGCTTCATCGCCACCTGGTACTGGTAGTAGCGCTGCAGGCGGTTCGGGTTGTCGCCGTAGCGGCCGTCGGTCGGGCGGCGGCTCGGCTGCACGTAGGCGGCATTCCACGGCTCGGGGCCGAGCGCGCGCAGGAACGTGGCCGGATGGAAGGTGCCCGCGCCCACCTCGAGGTCCAGCGGCTGGATCAGCACGCAGCCCTGCTTGGCCCAGTAGGTGTTGAGCGTGAGGATCAGCTCCTGGAACGTCGGTCCGGTCATCGGGAAAATCGCGTCTGCGGCGGCGCGCTAGTATAGCGGGCCGCATCAAAGCGCCCGACGCACCGTGCGCCCTGGAGGACCCGGCTTGAACGATCCGCGCGCTCCGCAGCATTCGACCGGCACCCGTGCGCCCGCCGTCTTCGGTGGCCGCCTGCCGCCGGGCCGCCTGACCCTCGACCCCGTGATCGACGCGCTGCTGGCCGATGGCCTGCTGACGCCGGCCGATGCCGATCGCGCACGCGCGAGTGGTCGCAACACGCGCGGACTCGACACCGTGCATCCGCTGGTGCTGCTGGCCAATCTCAAGCTGCCGTCGGCGCGCCGGCCCGGCACCGAACTGGGCCTCGAAGCGCTGACCGAATGGCTGGCGCAGGCCACCGGCCACATCTATCTGCGCATCGATCCGACCAAGATCGCGGTGGGCGATGTCACCGATCTGTTCTCGCACGCCTACGCCAAGCGCCACCGCATCCTGCCGGTCGAGGTCACGCCCGACCGCGCGCGCATCGCCACCAGCGAACCGCTGGCGCTGGACTGGCTGACCGACATCCAGCGCCTGCTGCGGCGCGAGATCGATCTGGTCGTCGCCAATCCGCTCGATCTGCACCGCTACACGATGGAGTTCTTCGGCGTCACGCGCTCGATCCGCGGCGCCAAGGACGGACGCGAGACCAGCAGCAACGCGCCGACGTTCGAGCAGCTGGTCGAGCTGGGCCGCTCGGGCGACGTCAACGCCGACGACCACCACATCGTCCACATCGTCGACTGGCTGCTGCAGTACGCCTACGAGCAGCGCGCCTCCGACATCCATCTCGAACCGCGCCGCGACGTGGGCCGCGTGCGGTTCCGCATCGACGGCGTGCTGCACAAGGTCTTCGAAATGCCGCCGCCGGTGATGACCGCGGCGGTGAGCCGCATCAAGGTGCTGGGCCGCATGGATCTCGCCGAACGCCGGCGTCCGCAGGACGGCCGCATCAAGACGCGTTCGCCCGGCGGGCGCGAGGTCGAGATGCGTCTGTCGACGATGCCGACCGCCTTCGGCGAGAAGGTCGTGATGCGCATCTTCGACCCCGACACCGCATTCAAGCCGATCGAACACCTCGGCTTCGATGCCGGCGAGGCGGCGGCGTGGAACGATCTCGTCGCACGTCCGCACGGCATCGTGCTGGTCACCGGTCCGACCGGCTCGGGCAAGACGACGACGCTGTACTCGACGCTGAAGAAACTGGCGTCCGACGACGTCAACGTCTGCACCGTCGAAGACCCGATCGAAATGGTCTCGGTCGAACTCAACCAGATGCAGGTCCACAACGCGATCGACCTGACCTTCGCGCAGGGCGTGCGCACGCTGCTGCGCCAGGATCCCGACATCATCATGATCGGCGAGATCCGCGACCTCGACACCGCGCAGATGGCGGTGCAGGCCTCGCTGACGGGCCACCTGGTGCTGTCGACGCTGCACACCAACGACGCGCCGTCGGCGATCACCCGCCTGCTCGATCTCGGCCTGCCGCATTACCTGATCGCCTCCACGCTCAATGGCGTGCTCGCCCAGCGCCTGGTGCGCACCCTGTGCCGCCACTGCAAGACGCCGCAGCCGGTCGATCCCGAAGGCTGGCGCGCGCTGCTCGGCCCCGACAGCGACGTGCCGCCGCCGGAGACCGCCTGTGGACCGGTCGGCTGTCTGGAGTGCCGCAACACCGGTTACTTCGGCCGCGTGGGCATCTACGAACTGATGCCGATCACGCCCGCGCTGCGCGCGAAGATCCAGCCGGACATGGCGCTGTCGGGCTTCAGCCGGACCGCCGTCGGCGAAGGTCTTCGCACGTTGCGCATGGCCGGTGCCGAGAAGGTCGCGCAAGGCGTGACCACGGTGGAAGAAGTGATGACGGTGCTGCCGCCGCGGGAGTAAGGGGCTCGTGCGTCGTGGCGCGGACTTGTTGCGAGCGCGATACGCGACGGTCTGCGCACCTCTCCCTCCGGGAGAGGTCGACGCGCTAGGCGCGTCGGGTGAGGGCAGGGGCATCGAGGCGCGATCCCAGACCAACGCCCACCCGTCCCGATCCGCTACGCTGCGCCGTCTTCCTGTTCCGGCTGCCCCTCGATGTCGTCCGACCGCCGCTTCCTGATCGTCGAAACCGGCCAGCCCGTGCCCTCGATGCGCCGCTATGGCGGCTTTCCGCACTGGATCCGCGTCGCTGCCGGTCTGTCGGAACGTGACGCAGTGGTGGTCGACGTCGAACACGGCGCCGCGCTGCCCGATGCGCACGATTTCGCCGGCGTCATCGTCACCGGTTCCGGCGCGATGGTCACCGACCGCGCCGACTGGAGCGAGCGCAGCGCCACCTGGCTGCGCGACGCGGCGCATGCCGGCGTCCCGCTGTTCGGCATCTGCTACGGCCACCAGCTGATCGCCCATGCGCTCGGCGGCGAAGTTGGCCCCAACCCGCGCGGTCGCGAGATGGGCACGCTCGACATCGACACGCACGCGGCGGCGTCCGACGACCCGCTGTTCGCCGCCGCCGGCCCACGGTTCCTCGCCCAGACCACGCACCTGCAGAGCGTCCTGCGCCTGCCAGACGGTGCGACCCTGCTCGCCCATTCCGCACTCGAACCGCACCACGCCTTCCGTTGGGGCGAGCGCGTCTGGGGCGTGCAGTTCCATCCGGAGTTCAGCGCCACTCACATGCGCGGCTACATCCGCGCGCGCTCGGGGCCGCTGTACCAGGAAGGGCTCGATCCGGTCGCACTGGTCGCGGGTGTGCGGGCGGCGCCGGCGGCGCGGGCGGTGCTGCAGCGGTTCGTACGCTTCGCAGGCGCGTTGCTGCGCGACTGATGCTGTCGCCGTCATTCCCGCGCAGGCGGGGTTTTCAACAGACGCATGTCCGGTCATCCAGGGACATTGCGTCGCTCGGCTTTTGCTTCGCGGTTGCGGTTGCTCCGGCTCCGGTTTTGGCTTTGGCTTTGGCTTTCAGCCTTTGATTTCAATCGAGCCGTAGAGCGAGCCGAGCATCGCAGGGCGGCGGGGTCGAAGAGCAGCCCATGTCTGAGCGCAGCGAGTTTGGGCTGCGTGCCCCGTCGTCCGAGAAGCGCAGGGGACCGGCACGGCGCAGCCGTGTCGGATCGCGTCCGGCGAAGACGGTTTTGCTTACTTTTGCCAAGACAAAAGTAAGCCGCGCAACAGCGCGGAAGCCCTGTCTTTGATCTTCGCTTTTGCCGTTGACTCGCATCTCTCGAGCCGAAGAATCAAAGTCGCAAAGCGACGAGCAAACAAGATCGAGCAAGTACAGAGCTTTCGCCCGCTGCGCGTGCGAGTCCCTTTTGGATGGACCCAAAAGGAACCAAAAGGTCCCTTCGCCGGACGCGAGCCGACGCGATGAGGCCGCGTCGGTCCCCTCCGCTCCTCGCCTGACGCGGCACGCAGCCCAAACTCGCTTCGCTCAGACACGGGCTGCTCTTCGGCCACGCCAGGCTCCGGTGCTCGGCTCGCTCTACGGCTCGATTCAAGTCAAAGGCCGCCAGCCAAAGCCAAAAGCCAAAGCCAGGGCCAAGGCGAAAGCCGAAGCCGAGCCAAGGGCCAGAGCCAGAACAAGATCAAGATGGATTACCGGACATGCGTCCGTTGAAAGCCCCGCCTTCGCGGGAATGACGGCGTGGACGCGGAAGCTTCGAGCCTCGCTGCCTGCTGCCCGCGCCCGCCGCGCACCGACCGCTGTTGTCGGAAGCGAGCGGGGTCCCCCGAAGCAAACCGCCGCCATTGCGGCTGAACACACAGCGCATCCCAGCGGCGTCTCCAATGCATGCGATACGATGACGCCCTTCGTGGCGCGTCCACGCGACAGACACCTGGAATACGGCGGAAATGACGACTCGGACGGTAGGGGCCGGCCACGGCTGGAAGTGGATCGTGCAGGGCGTCAATGTGGGTCGGTCCAATCCGCGCGCGGTGTACGGCGCGACGGCGATCGTGGCGCTGCTCGCGCTGGTGCCGAACGTGTTCCAGGCGATCGCCCAGCTCGCGTTCGGGCTCGATGCCAGTACCCAGGTCATGCTGATCGGCGCCACGTCGCTGGTGTCGATCATCGTCTATCCGCTGCTGATCGCCGGCGTGCTGCACGTCATCGACGCGGCCGAGCACGGGCGTCCCGCGCAGCCGACGGACCTGTTCGCGGTGTTCACCGGCGGCAACGCCGGGCGCCTGATCGGCTTCGGCGTGCTGATGGGCGCGCTCTACATCGCCACGTTCTACGCGCTGGTGAGTGCGTTCGGCGACGGCGTCGTCGACTGGTACATGCAGGTGCTGACCATCAGCCAGGAAATGAGCGCGCAGACCGGGCCGGCCACACCGCCGGATCTGCCGCTGCCGCCGGCCGGCATCGGTCCGCTGATGGCGCTGGCGATCTTCTTCGGCGTCTACTACGCGACCGTCTACGCGATCGGCCTGGGCCAGGTCGCGCTCGGCGGGCGTCCGGTGTTGCAGGCGTTCACCGACGGCCTCGGCGGTGCGCTGCGCAATGTGCTGCCGGTGGTCGTGGCCGCTGCGATCGCGATGGCCGGTGGCTTCGCGCTGATGCTCGCGTTCGCGATGGTCGTGACCATCATCAGCGTCGTCGCCAGCCTCGTGCATCCGGGCCTCGCCGCGCTGCTCGTGCTGCCGCTGTATCTGATCCTGCTGCTGATCCTCTACATCGTGATGTTCGGCGCGATGTACGCGATGTGGCGCGACGTCTGTGGTCCGCAGGACGACGCGTCGACCGGTGGTCCGACGCCGGGTGCCGGCAGCCCCGACAACAGCCGCATCGAACTCTGACGACGCGTCAGAGCCCGAGCGTCGCGTCCAGCGCGGCGGCGACGCTCCGGTCGAGCTGCTGCATCAGCAGCGCCAGCAGCAGGCAGAACACCGGCGGCTGCAGCACCAGCCACAGACGGGCCGGCATCGGCATCGGGGCATCGGTCAGCCGCACCACGTGTGTGCCGGCGATCCTGTCGTGCAGCGCCTGGTAGCGCGGCGCACGTGCGGCCATCAGATGGCCGATGTTGAGGCTCACCCACGACAGCAGGCCGGCCGCCGTGCGCAGGCCGGCGCGCACGTAGCCCGGCGGCAGTCCGTCGTCGTCGACCACCTGCAGGCCGAGCAGGCGCTTGCCCGGCGTGGCCTGCCAGCGCGAGCCCTCGAAGCCGGTGAACCACACCAGCGCGAGCAGCGCGAACAGCGCCATCGTCGGCAGGGTCAGCGAGGTGATCGCCAGCGCCAGCGCGGTGATCGCGACCTGCAGCGCAGGATCCGCCATCCACGCCTGCCACAGCGCGGCCGGCGACGCGGCGAGGTCGAGTGTCTGCTGCATCAGTGCGGCCATCGCCTGCGCCAGTGCATCGATCGCGCGTCCGCAGGTCTCGAGTGCTTCGCACAGGCGCCGGTGCATCAGCGCGACGACCAGCACACCGATCGCCGCCGCATCCAGCGACCACGCCGTGTAGCGGCGCAGCAACGGCGTGGGCGCGGCGACCGGCGGACTCATGCCTCGTCGCGCACCGCGTCGGGTTTGGGCGCGAGCAGGCGCGCGGCGATGATGCCGGCCTCGTAGAGCAGGCACATCGGAATCGCCAGCATCAGCTGCGAGACGACATCGGGCGGGGTGATGACCGCGGCCAGCACGAACACGCCGACGACCGCATAGCCGCGCGCCTCGCGCAGCTGGTCGGTGGTCACCCAGCCCAGCAGCACCAGGATCACCAGCGCCACCGGCAGCTCGAAGCTCAGGCCGAACGCGAGGAAAATCACCAGCACGAAGTTCAGATAGGCGTTGATGTCGGTCATCATCGACACGCCATCGGGCGTCACCAGCGTCAGGAACTTGAACACCGACGGCAGCACGAGGAAAAACGCGAACGCGCAGCCGATGTAGAACAGCGCGACCGCCGACGCCAGCAGCGGCATCGCGAGCCGCTTCTCGCGCTTGTAAAGGCCCGGCGCGACGAAGGCCCAGGCCTGGTAGAGCAGCCACGGCATGGTCACGACCAGCGCGGTGAAGAACGCGAGCTTCAGCGGCGCGAAGAACGGCGAGGCGACTTCGATCGCGATCAGGTGCGCGCCTTCGGGCAACTTGTCGAGCAGCGGCTGGGCGAGCAGGCCGTAGAGCTTGTTGGCGAACGGCAGCAGGCACAGCAGCACGAGGCCGGTACCGGCCAGACCGCGCATCAGGCGCATGCGCAGTTCGATCAGATGGTCGATCAGGCTGCCTTCGCCGCCGTCTTCGTCAGCGTGCAGCGCCACGATCGGTCTCCTCGTCGGCGGTGGCCGTCGCCGGGACGGGCGGGCGGGTGGGATCGCCGGCGATCGCGTCGGGCGGCAGCGGCGGTTCCGCCGGCGGCGCGGGATCGGGCAGGGCGTCGAGACTGCGATGCGTGGCCGGGGGTTCGCTGGACATGCGGCGCGCCTGGGCGACCAGATCGCCGGCTTCCTTGCGCACGTCGTCGAGGCTGCTGCGTGCGTGCTGCTCGGCATCGCGCAGCTGGGTGCCGACGTCCGCGATCGAACGCTGGGCATCGCGCACGCTGCGCTTGAGGTCCTCGGCGGCGAGTTCGCGTTCGAGTTCCGACTTCACCGAATACCACTGCGCCCGGGCACGACGCACCCACAGGCCTGCGAAACGGGCCGCCTTGGGCAACCGCTCGGGACCGAGAATGATCAGCGCGACCAGCGCGATGATCATCAATTCGCCGGTACCGATTCCGAACATCGAGCGCTGTCCGCGTCAGCGCGGCGGCAGGTCGTCGTGGCGCGTCCTGTCGGCCTCGCGGGCCGCGGCGTCCTGCCGCGAACGGTCGTCGAGACGCTCGGGCGTCTCGTCGTCGTGCATGCCTTTCTTGAAGCCCTTCACCGCTTCGCCGAGATCACGGCCGGCGCCGCGCAGCTTCTTGGTGCCGAAGACCAGCAGGACGACAACGAGGACGATGGCCCAATGCCAGATGCTGAAACTGCCCATGGCGGGATTCCGGGAGCTGCGGGTGGTCTCGCAGGATAACGCACCGCACCCGCACGCAGCGTGCGGGTGCGCGCTGCACTTCAGTATTCGGGCAGCGGTTCGACGGTCGCCGGCTGGTCGTCGACGTTCTGGAAGCCCTGCGTCGACGGCTGGCCCTGCTGCGGCTGCACGGGCGCGGTGGTGGTCTCGGGCACGTTCTGGATCGCCGGCGTGTACGCAGGCTGCTGCGCGCTGCGTGCGACCGGCACCGCGGTGCCGCCCCGCGAGACGCGCGCGGTGGCGCTGGCTTCTTCCAGACGGTCGCGGAAATCGACGACCGCGCTCGACGGCGCGGTGCCCGGGCGGTTCTCGAGAATCGCGCGCGGCGTGGTGGTGCGACCGTAGACGGCGATGTTCGCGTCGTCGTCGATCTGCAGCACCGCGCCATCGAGTGCGACGCCGGCGAACAGGCCGCGCGCGCGCGACCACGACCAGATCTCCGCCTTGAGCTGGCCGTCGGTCAGCGCGGCCGCGTTGCGGCCCACCGGGCCTGCGGCCACGCCGGCATCGGCGCCGAGGGTGAACTTGCCGTTGACGATCGATTCCAGGCTGCGCTCGTTGCGGAACACCAGCACCACGTCCGAGGACTGCACGCCGGCCTGGAAGCCGATGCTGCCGCCGGTGATCTTGACGAAGGCCGGGCTGGACCAGGTGCCTTCGGGCGTCTTGACCGACATCAGGCCGTGGCCGCGGCGGCCGCCGATGATCAGGCCCGCCTTGATGGTGTCGGGAATGACGACGATCGCCCGCGCTTCGTCGAGCAGCTTGTCGGGGATGCCCGATTCGGGAATCGCCTGGATCTCGTTGAGCACGCGCACCGCGTTCTGCGCCCGGGCGTCTTCGGTCGGGCCGGCGACGGCAGGCCCTGCGACGAACGCGGTGGCGAGGGCGGCAACCAGCACGGTGTGGCGGAACGGACGGGTCATGGTGGCTCCGGGGCAAGGGCGCGAATCGGACGCGCGCTGACATGCGCACGCAGAACGGATTCAGGCTAGTGACGGTGCAATGAATCGCACATGAGTTTTTCCGCAGCACCCGGACGCTGCCATTGCGCCGGTGCGCCTGCCATTCTATGGGGATGTCCGAATCCCCCTCTCCGAACGCCGCGCGCGACGCCGTCGTGCTCGTCAATCTCGGCACGCCCGACGCGCCGACGCCGAAAGCGGTGCGCCGCTATCTCGCCGAATTCCTGCACGACCATCGCGTGGTCGCGCTGACCCGCTGGCTGTGGTGCCCGATCCTGCACTTCGTGATCCTGCCGTTCCGCTCCCCACGTGTGGCGAAACTCTATGCCGGCGTGTGGATGGAGGACGGCTCGCCGCTCGCCGTCCACACCGCGCGGCTCACGCACGCGGTGCAGGCGGACATACCCGAAGCCGAGGTGGTCTACGCCATGCGCTACGGCAATCCGTCGCTGCGCCGCGTGCTGACCCGCCTGCGCGATGCGGGTCACGCGCGCGTGCAGGTGCTGCCGCTGTATCCGCAGTACTCGACGACGACGACGGCATCGGTGCGTGACGTGGTCGACGATATCTTCGGCGCCACCGGCATCGCGCAGATGCGCGACGACTATCACCTGGATCCGGATTGGGTCGAGGCCGTGGCCGGATCGATCCGCGCGCACTGGGACGTCCATGGCCGCGGCGAGCGCCTGCTGTTCTCCTTCCACGGCATTCCACAGCGGCTGGCCGATGCCGGCGATCCGTATCCGCTGCAGTGCCGCGCGAGCGTCGATGCGATCGTGCAGGCGCTGGGCCTCGCGCCGGACGCGGCGATGCTGACCTTCCAGTCGCGCTTCGGTCGCGAGCCGTGGCTGCAGCCCTACACGGACGAGACGCTCAAGGCGCTGGGCGGCGATGGCATCAGCGTGATCGACGTCGTGTGTCCGGGCTTCGCGGTGGATTGTCTGGAAACGCTGGAGGAGATCGCGCTGCAGAACGCGGAGATCTTCCATGCGCACGGGGGCAAGGACCTGCGCTACATCCCCTGTCTCAACGACGCGCCGTCGCATGCGCGCGCGCTGGCCACGCTGACGCGTCGCGACCTGGCGGTGCGCGCATGAGCGGCGTCGCGCAGGCGCAGCCGTTCGAGGTCGAGATCGGCATCGGCACCGTGCGCGGCCTGCGCTTCGGCACCGTCGGCGCACGTCGCGTGCTCGCGTTGCACGGCTGGCTCGACAACGCCGCGAGCTTCGTGCCGCTGTCCACGTACTTCGACGGCCTGGACGTGGTCGCGCCGGATCTGCCCGGCCACGGCCGCAGCGTGCACATGCCGGTCGGCACCGATTACACCTTCGTCGGCGCGGTCCACCAGGTGCTCGACATCGCCGACGCGCTGGGCTGGGACCGGTTCGCGCTGCTCGGGCATTCGATGGGCGCGGGCATCGCCAGTCTCGTGGCCGCGGCGGTCCCCGAGCGTATCGAACGGCTGGTCGCGATCGAAGCGCTGGGCGCTCTGCCGGAGAGCGAAGCGGACACCGTACCGCGCCTGCGCGAAGCGGTGATGTCCTCGCGCAGCCTGGGCACGCGTCCGCTGCGCGTGTTTCCCGATCTCGAAGCGCCGATCCGCGCGCGCATGCGGGTCAATGCGCTCAGCGAACCCGTCGCGCGCCTGCTGGTCGAGCGTGGCGTGCAGCCGGTCGAAGGCGGCCACGTCTGGTGCAGCGATCCGCGTCTGACGATTCCCACCGCCGTGCGCATGACGCCCGGCCAGGTCGATGCGCTGATCGCCGGCATCGAATGCCCCACGCGCGTGATCTACGCCGACCCGCCGCAGGTCTACCTGCCCGAACCCGACCGCTCCCGCCGCGCGCGTCTGCTGCCCGACGGCGCGCTCACCGTCATCACCGGCGGCCACCACCTGCACATGGAACAACCCGCGGACGTCGCCGCCGCGATCGGGGATTTCCTGCAGCGCTGAGCGCCCGCGTCGTCGGACGGCTTTCGACTGCGTCCTTCAGAGCCGCGCGGTGCCGTCCTGCAGCTGCAGGCTCACGATCACGCCCGGATCCTCCGACGGCTGCGCCGGCTGGTTGCGGTCGAACGCGAACAGCGCGCTGCGACCGTCCTTTTCGAACGCGAGGACCGCACTGTCCTCGCCGTGATGCGTGACGAGCCGACGCTGCCAGCCGTCGTGCTCCATCGCCCGCCGGGTTTCCTGCGACAGCGCCACCACCTCGCCGTCGGCGAGCAGGTTGATGATCTGCGTGCCCGGCATGTCGGTCAGCGTGTCGATCGCGTAGCGCGCGGGCAGGTGCACGTCGCGCGGGAAATCCGCAGGCAGTGCCAGCGACGTCGCCCGCGTCGGCACCGGCGTCGCTGCGACCCGGTCGCCGCGCGCATCGAAGCGGATCGTCGTGCCCAGCGCGTCGCCGGGTTGGCGGCAGCCGGGCAGCAGGACGACGAGCAGCAGGGCCAGGCACGGGCGGACCATCGCGTTCTCCGGCGGCACCGGCCGCACATTCCGGTCAACGCGAGCGCGGCCCGGAAGCGGCCACCGGGCGGCTCGAAAACTTCCGGGTCAGGCCAGCAGCGCGTGCAGATCGGCCTTGAGCCGGCGGCCGTGGTCGCGGAAATAGTCGCGCGCGTCGCGCCAGGCCGGGCAGCGCGCTTCGACTTCGCTCCAGAACCGGCGCGAATGGTCGGCGTGGATCAGGTGGCAGAGCTCGTGCACCAGTACGTATTCGAACGCCGAAGGCGCGCCGAGCACCAGCGACAGATCCAGATTGAGCGTGCCGTCCGGCGCGAGCGAGCCCCACTGCGAGGACATCACTTTCAGGCAGATGCGCCGGGGCGTGCGCGGAAGGCCCGGCAAATAGGCCGGCAGCCAGCGGCCGATGTCGGCACGTGCCTGCGCTTCGTAGAACTCGCGCAACGCGCGTTGCAGCGCGGCGGGGCCGGCGTGCTCGGGCGACACGAACGTCAGCGCGCCGTCGTCGTCCATGCGCACATGACTGAACCGCCCGCTGCCCCAGTGCAGCGGATGCAACACGCCGCGCAGCGGCAGCTGCGTGGTCACGCCACGCTGCAGCGGCGCCGCTTCGCCATGCGCCGCGATCTGCGCGGCCAGCCACGCGCGGTGCTGCTGCAGGAAGGCATCGCCGGAGACGAGACTCGCGCGCAGCGGCAGGGTCAGACGCGCGCCGCGTTCGCTGACGCTGAGACGGATGCGCCGCGCGCGCGGATCGCGCACGCGCAGCACCTCGATCTCGCGCCCGTCCTCGAGCGTCAGACGGAGCGAGTCGCGCTGGATCGAAGCGGGCTTCGCGGAACGCGACAACAGGCGCGACAGGGACGGCATGCGCGGATTGTAGTGCGCGCACGCCGCGCGGTGGTCTGCGGTGGACGCACGCATGCGCCCACGGACAGCAGGATCACTCCGCCTTCGACAGCTTCAGCGCGCCTTCGAGCACCGTGAACAGGCGCTTGAACTCGCCGCGCATCAGCGCGAAGCGGGCATCGAGTTCGGCGCGCATGTCGTCGTTCTCGGTGTGCTCGAGCGAATCCAGTGCGCCGTCGAGCAGCTTGAACTTGCGCACGATCAGATCCTCGCCGAGCACGAACGAGACGTGGTCGTCGAGATTGAGCGCGAGCTTGGTGACCTGCTTGCCGGCATCGAGATGGCGGGTGATCTCCTCGCACTGCAGATCCTGACGCTGGCAGCGCACGATCGCGCCCTGGTCGGACGGATCCTTGAGTTCGCATTCCTCGCCCAGCGTCAGGCCGTCGGGCAGCGGCTCGCCGGCGATCCAGCCGGTCATCACGCCACGCGGGGAGACCTCGGCATTGAGCGGCAGCGCGGGAAAGCTGCCCAGCGCGGTGCGGATCTGCGACACCAGGTTTTCCGCACTCTTGCGGCTGGACGAGTTCACCGCGACCACGCCGTGCTGGAGGTCGATCAACGCATCGCTGCGCACCGGCTTCACGAACGCGCGCGGCATCAGTTCCTGCAGCAGGTCGTCCTTCATCTGCTTGCGCATCTTGCCGCCGGGCTTGCGGCCCTGCTTTTCCTCGAATTCCTCGATGCGCCGCGACAGCAGCTCATTGACCACCGGGCCGGGCAGGATCTTTTCCTCGCCGCCCACGGTGACCCAGATCGTGTCCTCGATGCGGTGCGCCATCACTTCGGCCTCGCGACCCAGCGGCGAGACGAAACCGTGCGAGGACATCTCCAGCGGGCCGACCGGCTTGAGCGGGAATTCCGCCAGACGCGCGTCGAGCTCGGACAGGTCGAGGTTGGTGGGGAAGCGGAACAGGGTCAGATTGCGAAAGAACATGGGGCTGATGAGTCCATTGGAAGTGGGGAGGGACGCCGCAGGGACGCGGTGGCGTCAGAACGTGCGGGATACGGGCCTGCGCCGCGCGTGGACAGGCGTGGACGGCCGGCGCCGCGTCGACGCGGCGCGGATGGCGGTGGTCATGCCTCCCGCATCGCGATGTCGATCGGCGCGTGCGGCGCGTCGGGCAACCAGGCGTCGATCGCGGCAGGCGCCGCGCCGGCACCGGACATGCGGAAATCGAACAGCGCCGGATCGCTGAGCTGCGACGGGCTGACATTGCCCAGCGAGCGCGCGATCGTCTCGATGCGTCCGGGCGTCTCGCGCTCCCAGGCCTCCAGCATCTTCTGCACCTGTTTGCGCTGCAGGTTCTCCTGCGAGCCGCACAGGGTGCAGGGGATGATCGGGAACGCCCTGGCCTGCGCATACGCGGCGATGTCGGCTTCGGCCGCGTAGGCCAGCGGACGGATCACGACATGCTGGCCGTCGTCGCTGCGCAGCTTCGGCGGCATGCCGCCGAGTTTCGCGTGGAAGAACATGTTCAGGAAGAACGTTGCGACCAGATCATCGCGATGATGGCCGAGCGCGATCTTCGTGAATCCGTGCTGCTCCGCGTGGTGATACAGCGCGCCGCGACGCAGGCGCGAGCACAGCGCACACATCGTCTTGCCTTCAGGGATCACCCGGCTGACGACCGAGTAGGTGTCCTGCTCGATGATGTGGAAGTCGACACCGCGCGATGCCAGATAGTCGGGCAGCACGTGCGCGGGAAATCCGGGCTGCTTCTGGTCGAGGTTGACCGCGGTGATCGAGAACGCCACCGGCGCCCTGGACTGCAGCTGCAGCAGGATGTCGAGCAGGGTGTAGCTGTCCTTGCCGCCCGACAGGCACACCATCACCTTGTCGCCGGCCTCGATCATGCCGAAGTCGGCGATCGCGCGACCCATCTGGTGGCGCAGCCGCTTGCCGAGCCTGTGCACGGCCGGCGCGTCATGGCGCGGATCATGCGCGCGCGACAGCGGTTCGTGCAGGGGCAGGACGGTACTCATCGCGCCAGTTTACCGGGCGCTCCAATCGGCCGTACGGCAACATCCCCGCGACCGCGCGCCAACACGCGCCATGCCAGGCTGCGACGCCATTCCTGTTGAACGGAGAGCGCACATGTCGCGCATCGTCATCATCGGCGGCCATGGCCGCGTCGCCCTGCAGCTGGCCCGGCGCCTCACCGGAAGCGGACACGCCGTGACCGCGCTGTTCCGCAACGCGGCCCACCGCGACGCGGTCGCCGACACCGGCGCGACGCCGGTCGTTTTCGACATCGAGCACGCGCAGACCGATGCCATCGCCGCGCAGCTCGCAGGCCACGACGCGGTGATCTGGTCGGCCGGCGCAGGCGGTGGCGATGCCGCGCGCACCTATGCGGTCGATCGCGATGCGGCGATCCGCTCGATCGACGCCGCGGCCAGCGCCGGCGTGCGGCGCTACGTGATGGTGTCCTACATCGGCGCCGGCTTCGACCACGGCATCGCACCGGACGACGGCTTCTTCGCCTATGCGCAAGCGAAAGCCGCCGCCGATGCGCATCTGCGCGACAGCGCGCTGGACTGGACGATTCTCGGCCCGGGCCGGTTGACCGATGACGCCGGCAGTGGCCGTGTCGCCGACGGGACGGAGGCCGACAGCGGCACGCCGGTCTCGCGCGCCAATGTGGCGGCGGTCGCCGCTGCCGCGCTGGACGCGCCGGGCACCGTGGGCCGCACGCTGGATTTCGTCGATGGCGACGTGCCGATCGGGACCTTCGTACGCGGCGACTGATCGCCGGCACGTGCGGATGGCCGGGCATCCGTTCGCCTGCGCCGTCCGCACTGCGCGTTAATGCGGCGGTGCGGCGCGCGGTCGTAGACTGCACGCCGATCGCGTGGCCGCCCGTTGCGGCACGTGGCGTGCAACGAATTCTCCAGGAGCGCAATGACGTGAAGCACTGAGCCGACATCGAGCCCGACGACCCGACCGGGTCGCGTCCCCATGTCCGCGAGGTCTTCCATGTCCGTGCCCGTCTCCCCGACGCGTTCCGCGTCGCTGTCTGTCTCTCCTGCCGTCGTGGCCGCGCTGCGCGCCCGTGGCCTGTCCGCCGCGCGCGACGACGGCAGCCTGCTCTACGACGCTCTCTCGCTGGTGCTGCCCGACGGCCCCAGCGCGCTGGTCGGTGCCAACGGCACCGGCAAGTCCACGCTGCTCCGGCAGCTGGCCGCGGGCGCACGCGCCGGCACGGTCGAAGTGGCCGGCGGTCTGCAGCTGCTGACGCAGCATCCGGGTCCACTGCCGCCGCGCGTCGTCGATCTGCTGGGTCTGGGCGCGCGTTTCGATGCGCTGCATCGGCTGCTGGCGGGTCATGGCGACGCGGACGATGCAGCATGCGTCGACGACGACTGGTCGCTCGAAACGCGACTGGAGGATGCGTTCGCAGCGCTGGGCCTCTCCGGTCTCGCGCCGACAGCCGATCCGTCGCAGCTGTCGGGTGGGCAGTGCCAGCAGCTGCGTCTGCTCGCGGCCTCGTGGTGCCCTGCGCGCGTGCTGCTGCTCGACGAGCCCAGCACCTTCCTCGATGGCGACGCGTCCGCGTCCTGGTGCCGGCAGTTCCTGCAACGCGCAGGGGCCCTACTGATCGTGACCCACGATCCCGTGTGGCTGCGCGCGATGCCGCGGCTGGCGGAGTTGCGTGGCGACGGGCTGCAATGGATCGACGGCGGACTCGACGCGTGGCGCGCCGCGCGCGATGCCACGCGTCGTCAGGCCGAGGATGCACTCGCACAGGCACGGCGCGACCGCGCGCGGACGCAACGCGCGGTCGGACGCGAACGCCAGCGGCTCGACCAGCGCCAGGCCCGCGGGCAGCGGATGCGCGAGGACAGCAACCAGTCCCCGCTGCTGCTGGACCACGCCAAGGGCAATGCCGAACGCCATGCCGGACGCACGCGCGGTGCACTGGCGCAGCGTCTCGCCGATGGCGACGCCGCGGTGCGTGACGCGTTCGCCGCGACCGATGCGATGCCGCCACCCGAGTTCGTCGACGCCGAGGTCATGCTGCCGGTCGCGCGGCGGGTGTTGCGATTCGACGGCGCGCATCCCGTCGCCGCCGCGCCGGTGCAGGCGCTGACATGGGATGCGTTCGGCCCGGTGCGCATCGGACTCGAAGGGCGCAACGGCAGCGGCAAGACCACGCTGCTGCGCGCGCTGCGCGGCGAGACGAGGCTCGCCAGCGGCACCGTCGAGGCCTGCGTGCCGGTGCAGTCGCTCGACCAGACGCTCGCGACCCTGCCCGAGACGATGCCGGCGCTCGACTGGCTGGCCGCGCAGATGCAGGCCGATGCGATGGACGTGCCCGCAACGCGACTTGCGCTGCTCGGCCTGACCGGCGCGCGGGCGCGCCAACCGCTGGGCCGGTTGTCGGGCGGCGAACGCATGCGGGTCGCAATCGCGGCCGCCGCATGGGCGCAGCCGGCCGCGCCGTTGCTGCTGCTCGACGAACCCGCCAGCCATCTCGATCTCGACAGCGTGGATGCGCTGGTCGCGCTGCTGCGTGGCTGGCCCGGCGCACTCGTCGTGGTCAGTCACGATCCTGCCGTGCTCGATGCGCTGGCGCTGACCCACCGTTTGCACCTCGATGCAAACCGCCTCCATCTGCAACCCGTCGATCCCTGAGCGACAAGCTGCACCCGCAGGACGGGCAGAGCGCAGCGAAACCCATCAAGTGGCCTGGTACGTCGAGCGTCAGTCGCGTCACCTCAACGAAAACAGGCGCCTTCCGGCGCCTGTCTCGTTCCACGCTCAATCCGATGCGGCTTGTCTCAAGGCACCCACACCAGATTGCGCGTATTGGGATCGGTGGTGATCTCGCGCACGCGGCCGCTGCCGTCGAACTGCACCTGGAACTCGGCGAAGCTGCTCATCCAGTAACGCCACAGCTCCGCGTCCAGATCCGGGTTCTCGCTGCTGATCGGATAACCCAGCGACATCAGCACCTGTTCGCGGGTCATGCCGGGGGTGATCTTCGCGCGCTTGATCGCGTCCTGGACCTTGGCCGGATACGTGGCGATCTTCGCCGCCGGATCCTCGGTCACCACGTAGCGCTTCGCGAAGTCGGGCAGGGCGATGTCACGGCTGTAGTCGTTGCCGATCGACTGGCGTGCGCCGTCGATGCGTACATTGACGCGGTGACGGCCATAGCCGGTCACGCTGGTCGGCGTGCCGACCGGGATCACGCGCTTGCCGTTCTCGGCGTAGTTGCTGTCGCTGATCCAGCTGCCGTCGCTGCGCAGGTTGCAGCACAGGTAGCCGTCGTACTTCTCCTGTGCGGAGAGCTGGGCGGTGGCCGCCAGCGCGGCGAGGGCGAGCAGGGGCGCAGCGAGGCGCGCGGATGCGCGACGGTTCGATCGGAGGGACATCCTGGTTCCTTGGCGAAGCGGCCGGGGCTGCCGCAGGTGGGCACCACGCGGCACGCGCCGGCGTCGCGCCGGCCCCCTGCACGGCGCACCGCATTGTCTCAGCGGCGCCGCACGCCGCCAAGACGCCGGACCGGCACGGTGTTGCGATAAGCTGCACCGCATGTCGACCGACACGCCCGACATCGACCCGAGCCGGAGCGCGCTGCTGTTGCGGCTGCGCACCGAGCATCGCGATCTCGACCGCACCATCGCCGAACTCCAGGCCACCCCGGCGCCCGAAGCGCTGGCGATGCAGCGCATGAAGAAACGCAAGCTGCAGCTCAAGGACTGCATCGCCCGGCTGGAGTCGGACATGATTCCGGACGAGCCGGCCTGAGGCGGAACGCCGGCATCTGCGGACAGAGAGCAGGTGCCGGTTGCGCTATCTCGAGGCAGCGGCGACATCGGTCCAGACACGTGCGCGTGCGCTCAGTCCCGCGTCTCCGGCGGCACTGGATCCGGATAGACATCGAGTGGGCGAAGCAGTGCTTCACGTGGAAAGTCGACCGGCACTGCACCGCCGTCGACGATGCGCCTGACGATATCGACCGCAGGCGATCGCCTGGTGGCCTCGTGGTAGAAGTCGAGCGAGAGATCCAGGATCGCCTGTTCCGTTCCCCATAGCGCCAGAAGCGGTCCCTCTTGCGACGTCGCTGCCAGATAGATCTGGCCGACGCTCATGCGTGTCGAACCGCAGTCGCGAAAGCTGTAGGTGATCATCTTGAAAGCGTCCGCATTGCCCTTGAGGGCATCGAGCACCTTGATATGGCCGACTGCATGATGGGTGCGCGCGGCGCCTCCCAATGACCTCTCGACTTCGAACGCACTCGTCAGCTGGAACACGAAGACCGTCGGCGCGGTCGCCACGATCTCCCGGAAGACTGCCTTGGGCGGATCCGCGCATGCCACCGCACGGGTGGCCGGCAGGCACGCGAGCAGCAGGAGCAGGACACCAGCGAAATGCGAGCGGCTGATACGAGAAGCAGCGGAGCGCTTCAACATCGGCGGCAACCTTCAAGGCGGACGGGCGGACGGGCGGACGGGTCGAGAGGACGCGGGTCAGTCAGGAATGACATGCCCGATCCGCCAGAGCACACCGGTCGGATCGATCAGTGTGAAGTCCCGGATTCCCCAAGGCCGATCGTCCGGCGGACTCAGACGAACCGAGAATTTCGTGACCACACCTGACGCCTCGACATTGCGGTGCCAGTCGTCTGCATTCAAGACGAGCATGTGCATGACGAAGTTGTGCGCGTGTTCCGGGTTGTAGAACTGCGACAGCAGGAATGATGTCGCGCCGAAACGGACGTATGCGAGATCGTGCGATTCCAACGTCGTCTCGAAGCCAAGCGCCTCGTAGAACGCCATGGATTCGGCGAGTTCGCGCGCTGGCACGAACGCCTTGATTTCGATCGTTTCCAGATTCATGTGTCTCGCCTCCGGGATTGCGTTGATCCAGCCATGGGCCGGCGTTGGCTCGCGCAGGTTTCAGGGATCACCGTAGCCGGTCACCGAGAGCGGGCCGGGAAGTCCGGACGCCTCGTAGCCGATGATTTCCAGGCCCGCGATCGCATCGCCTTGTGACCAGACGATCACGGCAACGGAGGCGCCATCGATGGAGGCAGGCGCCTCGGCAAGCAAGTGGCCGACGGTGGCGTCACCATCGGGACCAAACCAGATGGTGGCGCAGCCACATCTGCAGGTAGCGGTCACGCTCAGCGCGGGAATGGACGCGATCAGCGCGGGGCCGGGCGGCACTTTGGCGCCGACGGCCAGAACGCGCGCGACGAGTTTCGCTTCTTGATGGGAGATCGGGCGCGACATGTGGTCTGTTCGATGCACCTTCGGGCCGAGCGTGCGAAGTGGGTCGGAGACACCCGGTCAGAAATCGTCCTGCGTACCGGCACTGCGTCCGAAGAGGGTGCCTGCTGCAGTGCCGATCAGCAATGCGCAAATGAGGACCAGCCACTCCAACACGGCGAAGGGGTGCTCGACAGGATCGAGGATGACGCGAAACACCTGCGACACCACGACGGCGGCAAACACCTGAAGCATCAGCGCGGCCCAGGCGTGGACAAAAGGCCTGGATGTCTGCTTCGCGGACAGGTGGGCAAAAATTCCGCTGCACACAACCAGGGAGGCAAGACTGCTGGCCAGAGCGGTGTTCCAATCGGCTGGCAGGCAGTATCCCTCGAAGAACCCGAGCAGGAGCTGGGCGGCAAACAACAACGCTGCATATGTAGCGATGCGTTTCCAGTTCACGACGTGCGCCTCGACTGCCAGTTCCCCGGATCAGATCGAAGCGGGATTCGACTGTACTTGACCGGT
Source organism: Luteimonas flava (assembly GCF_036584485.1). Lineage (NCBI taxonomy): Bacteria > Pseudomonadati > Pseudomonadota > Gammaproteobacteria > Lysobacterales > Lysobacteraceae > Luteimonas > Luteimonas flava. The sequence continues at coordinate 236,820 of NZ_JAZHBM010000002.1, forward strand.
TTCAGCTTGCTTGGCCCTTGCGACTGACGGGCAGCGTGTATGTAAAGCGCATCGGCCCGGGATGCGCATCGCGGGCAGCGATGAAGCTGGCCGCACGGGAGGCAAAGATCATTGCCTGCGTCAGCATTGCCCAGGACATGCCGACGATCTCGACGGTATTGCCGGTCATACAGCCTGCGTCCGCAACGGCGACCCGGCGCGCCGCGAAGACCGGGATGGCCCCCCCAGCCCGTTCGCTGGAATGAGGTTGCGGGACATCGGTCGCGCCGTCGGCGCGCCGCGCGGACGAAGCGGCCACGTCACTCGGCGACGGCGACTGCTGCTTCCGCAGGCTTCACCGCCTCCGGACTCACCTTCTCGATCGAGTGCCGCAGTTCGCGGCCGAGGATGACCTTCGCGTCCTTGGCCCAGTTGGCGAGGCGGTCGTCGAAGACGAGTTTGCTGTTGCCGTCGAGTTTGACGAGGCCGAGTTCGCGGAGCTTCTGGATGAAGCCGCGGAACAGGGACTTGTCGAAGAACTCCGGTGCGGCCGGGGCGTAGAGCAGCGACAGGCGCTGGGCGGCGAGCTGGCACAGGCTTTCGAGCTCGCCGGCGCCGAGCGTGCCCGGCCCGTTCTTGGCGAGCACGGAAATCGCGATGTAGTAGCGCTCGAACGCCTGCTGCAGCGGGTGGCTCAGCGCGCGCAGGCGGAAGACTTCGTCGGTCTGGCCGGCGTTGCGGGCATAGATGCCGTCGTCCTCGTCGCTGACGCGCTCGAGCAGCGCTTCGCGCTCGAAGGTCTCCAGCGTCAGGGCGATGCGCTCGGCGAACGTGTCCTCGTCCCACGGCAGATACAGCTCGGCCTGCAGGAACGGATACATCGTGCGGCCCAGGCGCAGCAGCGTGTGCCGGCTCATGCGCCGGTTGTGCAGGAAGCAGCACGCGATCCAGGCCGAGGCGGTGAACAGGTGCAGTACGTTGTTGCGGAAGTAGGTCAGCAGCACCGACTTCTCGTCGTCGACGCGGAACACGTCGCCCAGCGGATGCGCGACGCGTTCGAGCACGTTGATCTCTTCGCCGTGCGCGACGATTTCCTGCGGCGTGTGCGGCGTCACCGTGACGCGGTCCGAATACGGCACGTCGACCAGCAACTGCTTGGACAGCGCGATCTGCGCGAGCAGATCCGCTTCGCCCATCGCGTGCTTCGGCGTCGACAGCAGCGCCAGCGCCAGCAGGTTGATCGGATTGACGTCGGCGGCGCGGTTGATGTTGACGTTGATCTTCTGCGCGATGACGTCGACCGTGCGCGACAGCCACTCGGGACGCTCGCTGTCGGCGACCGCGTTGCCGTCCCAGCCGGTCGCGTGTTCGGCGAGCACATCGGCCAGCGCGATCGGCTCGCCGAAGTTCACCACCACCTGGCCGTAGTTGGAGCGGAGCACCTGCGGAATGCTCCACAGCAGCTGCCAGATCGATTCCTTCTTCTTGCTCTTGCCCGACAGCTCGTCGAGATAGCTGCTGCCTTCCATCAGCTTCTCGTAGCCGACGTAGATCGGCTGGAACAGCACCGGCCGGCTGGGCTGGCGCAGGAACGCGCGCAGCGTCATCGACACCATGCCGCCCTTGGGCGCGAGCAGGCGCCCGGTGCGCGAACGGCCGCCTTCGACGAAGTACTCGATCGAATAGCCGCCGGCGACGAGCTGGGCGACGTACTCGGCCAGCACGGTCGAATACAGCGCGTTGCCGCGAATCGAGCGGCGGATGAAGAACGCGCCACCCTTGCGCAGGATCGTGCCGATGACCGGCAGGTTGAGGTTGATGCCGGCCACGATGTGCGGCGGCACGATGCCGCGGTTGTAGAGCAGATAGCTCAACAACAGGTAATCCATGTGGCTGCGGTGGCTGGGCACGTAGACGATTTCGTGTCCGGGCGCGGCGGCCTTGAGCGTGTCGATGTGGTGCACCAGCACGCCACGGAAGATGCGGTTCCACACCGTGGTCAGCAGGTAGCTCGCCGAGCGCACGACGGGGTGCGAGTAGTCGGCGGCGATCTCGTAGGCGTAGGCGTGGGCCTTCTTCCACGCGTCCTCGGGCTTGCTGTTGTCGCGGCGCGCCTGGTCGGCGATCGCGTCCTTGACCGCGGGCGAGGCGAGCACCTTGTCGACCAGCAGGCGGCGGGTCGAGAGGTCGGGGCCGATGATCGCTTCGCGCACGCGGTTGAAGTGGGTGCGCAGTACGCGCGAGAGCTTGCGCACCGTGCGCTCGGCGTCGAGACCTTCGGCGAGCAGCGGGCGCACGTCGACAGGCTCGGCGAAGCGCACCAGGGTGTCGCGGCCGTTGAGCAGGATCGCCAGCAGGCGCCGGAAGCGACCGACGATGGTCCAGTTCTCGGAGAACAGCACCGCGAACCAGCCGTTGTTCTTGTCCGGCGAGCGGCCGACGAAGATCGAGACCGGCACCACCTGCACGTCGAGCGCCGGGTCGCGGCGATGCGCCTCGAGCAGGCGCGCCAGCGATTCGGAATGCGTCGCCTTGGATTGCGGCTGCCCGGTGGCCATCGCCAAGGCGCCGCCGGCATTGCGCCGCGACAGCGCGACATAGGCGCGCTTGCGGCCGAGCGGATCGCCGGGCAGGGGTTGCAGCGGCGAGGGCAGGCCGGCCTCGCGACATGCGCGTTCGAGGATCAGCGCATTCGACAGGCCGTAGTCCTCGAGCACGTAGCAGACCGGGCGATGGTCGACGAGCGTCTCGGGCGTCTGCGGCTCCACCTTCAGGCCGATCCACGGACCCATCAGCCAGCCCAGCAGGCCGGCCCACCACGGACGGCGCACCGCGCGGCGCGGCGCGGCCAGCGGCACCGGCAATGTGCTCGGCGCGACGGGCGCGGTTACCGGGGCGTCGTCGGCAGAGGCCGCGTCACGTGCGGGCGCCGCGGCATCGTCCGCAGGCGCGACATCCGGCGCAGGCCCGGAGGCCGCGGGCGGAGACACGGCGTCGGCCGGGCGGTGGTCGGTGCGCCCGGTGGCGTCGCCGTCCGGGAACTCGAGGGTCGGTTGATCAGGCATCGTCGGCATTATGCCCAAGCGGCCCGTCCGGGCCGCACCTGCGGCGCCCCACTCAGGGTTCCGCCGGCGCAGCGGCGGGCGCGGCTGCCGCAGGCGCCGCCGCGGCCGCGCGGGCATGGGCCAGGAAGTCGCTGACGTACCAGCGGCCGTCATGGCGTTCGACGGCGATCACCGCGTCGACCGGGCGACCGGCCAGCTGATACCGCATGCGCACGCGCGCGGCTTCGCCGGTCTGGCTCTCGAGCGTGGCCTCCACGCTGTCGAAGGTCTGGTCCAGATCCAGTCCATAGGCGGCCAGCCGCAGCTTGCCGGCGGTGAACAGCGGCGACAGCCCGGTCAGCCCGGCCTGCATGCCTGCGGCGCCGAGCGCGGCATCGCTGGCGATACCGCCGGCCCGCGCAGCGGCGACCAGCGCCGAGATCGTCTCCTGCGCGCGCACGCGGTCGGCCAGTGGCGCGGCGCCGGCCCAGTCGCTGGCCGCGGCGATCAGCTGGGTGTAATGCGCGCGTTCGTCCTCGCTGAAATCGCCGCCCTGCTCCAGATACTGGATGGCGAACCCGCCCAGTCCGACCGCAGCCGAACGCATCTCGCGCTCGGCGCCGGCGAACTGCCGGTTGAAGGTCTGCAGCAGCACGCGTTCGGCCTGCGGCGCGCTCAACGCTGCAAGGACCGACGGCAACTGCGCCGACAGTGGCAGTTCGTCGAGCGGCCAGCGGGTGCGCCCGGCGCGCCAGGCGGCGTCGAGTTCGGGCCGCAGTTCGGGCGTGGCCGCATCCCGCGCGAAGGCCGCCAGATCGCCGGCACGCAGATGCGCCGTGAGCAGCGTCACCGCTTCCACCGGCGTCGCCCCACCGACGGCCGGCGCGGCCTCGGCCGTCTCGTCGCGCTGGCAGGCCGCCAGCCACAGCACCAGCGGCAGCAGCACCGTGACGGCACCTGCGCGGCGGCGTCGACGACGCGCGTCGGGCGTGCGGGCGGAGAGGGACATGCAATGGATTCCTGCGAAGCCGGACACCCCATCTTGCAAGCCGGTCGATGACCGGACAAGCGCGACCGTTACAGGTCGCGCAGCACCCAGCCGTGCGGCGTGTCGGTGGCGCGGGCATCGAGCGCGGCCTGGGCGATCTCGTCCGGGCTGCGGCCGGCCTTCCAGGCGGTCGCGATCGCCGCCAGCCGCTCGCGGGTCGCGCGGGTGTAAGCGCCTTCGAGCTCGTTCTGCGCGTCGACGGCCAGCTTCTGCGGATACAGCGTGCGGGCGTCTTCCGACTGGTTCAGCAGCGCGATCATCCGCGACAGGCTGGTGTGGAAGGTCTCGGCCGACAGCGCGGTGCGCTGGGTGCGCTGCAGGTGCCAGACGGTGAGGTATTCGACCGGGCCGAGCATGCGGCGCGGGGTCCCGCCGAAGAATTGGCCGGAGAAATCGCTGGCGGAGACCGGCGCGGCGCTGTCGGGCAGGCGGGTCGCGCCCCAGGAACTCAGCGCACCGCCGGGCAGATCCATACGCCGCAGCGCGGTGCCGATCGTGTCGGCGAGCAGACGCTGCGCGCGGGTGTCGTCGCTTTCCGCCACCACGCCCAGCAGACGCAGGAACACCGGATACCGGTCCTCGCCGAGCCGCCGCACCAGCCGCTTGAGCACGGTCAGGCGGTACTCGGGATCGGCATGCGCCGCCAGCGCCGACACCATGCGATCGGCGGCGACGCGCAGCGACTGCGCGGAGGGAACGGCATTCATGGACGGAGCACCAGCGTCAGGCACGGAAGTCGAGGCGCCCGGACTTTAACCCAGCCGCTGGCCGGGCCTGCGCAGGAAACTCAGACGAGTGCGTCGAGAATCGCGTCGGCGCCCTGGTCGGCCGCCTGCGACAGATCGATCGCCGACAGGCGCGCTTCGAACGCTAGGTCGCCGGGCAACTGACGGTTGCCGGCAGCAACGCCATCCCAGGCGGCGACGTTGAGCACATCTTCGCCCGGGTCAGCCTGCGGGCCGCGCGGGGCATCCGCATAGCCACCATCGGCCGGTGCGAGATCGGCACCCGGCTGCTGGCGCAGATCGTCGAACGCGACATGCCCACCCAGCCGGTCGAGGCTGGCGGCATTGAAGCTGACGTCGGAAGGCATGCTGCTCATCGGAACGGAGGCCTGAAAACCCTTGGGGGACTGGACCGCTTCTGCGGCGATGGCGGGACTGTAACGCTGGTGCCATGGAACGGCTATCTCGGGCTGTCCCTAGGGTGTCGGCCAACCCGCATGGGCCGGGCCCCGCGGCTGAATCCCGGTTGGACAGCGCCGCGCGCGACCACGTCGTCTTCACCCGCGCGTCCCGGTTTCCAGCTCGAACGGATGCGTCACCCGTGCATGCTAGCCTCCGCTCGAACCGCGCGAACCCGCGCGCATTCGATCGATCGGAGTGCGGATGGCCGAAGAGAACGAGGGCGCCGACAAAACCGAAAAACCGACCAGCAAGAAGCTCAAGGACGCGCGCAAGGACGCCAACGTCGCCAAGAGCCGGGAGCTGACCAGCACCGTGCTCATCATGGGCTGGCTGGCCGGTGGCTGGATGCTGATGGGGTACATGTTCCGGCGGATCAGCGGGCTGTTCGATCAGAGCCTGAACGTCATGAACCAGCCGTTCGACATCGCGCTTCGGACGATCGGTCCGCTTGCGGCGCAGACCCTGCTGGCGGTCACGCTGCCGCTGCTGCTGCTCGCGGTGCTGCTGGCCCTGGTCGTCGAGTTCCTGCAGGTCGGCCCGGTCCTGTCGATGAAGAAAGTGACGCCGGACCTGTCGAAGATGAATCCGGTCAGCGGCGTCAAGAAGATGTTCTCGATGGACAACCTCGTCGAGCTCATCAAAAGCGTTCTCAAGAGCGCGGCGCTGCTGACCATCGGCGGCTTTGTGCTGTGGGGCATGTTGCCGAACCTGCTGCAGCTGCCGTTCGCACAACCCGCCGCGATCGGCAGCGCCATCTGGCACGCCCTCAAGTGGATCGGCATCTGGACGATCTTCGTGTTCTTCTTCGTGTCCGCGGTCGACGCCTCGTACCAGAAGTACTCGTACATGAAGAAGCTGCGCATGAGCCGCCGCGACATCAAGCAGGAGGTCAAGGAGAACGAAGGCGACCCCTACGTGAAGCAGCGCCGCAAGCAGTTGCACCAGGAATGGTCGCAACAGAACATGCTCAATGCCGTCCGAGGATCGAATGTCATCGTGACCAACCCCACCCACATCGCCGTCGCCCTGCAGTACGAACAGGGCGACGATCTGCCGCTGGTCGTCGCCAAGGGCGAAGGCCACGTCGCCGAAGAGATCAAGCGCGTCGCCGAGGAAGCCGGTGTGCCGATCCTCGAGAACGTGCCGCTGGCCCGCGGACTCAATGCGCGCGTCGAGATCGACGACTACATCAGCGACGATTTCTTCGAAGCCGTCGCGCAGGTGCTGTACTGGGCCGAGGGCGTGCGCATGGGCGAGCATCGTCCCGAGCCGCCGGAATTCAATCCGCCGCCGGACATGCGCGAGGAGATCGGGCTGGCCGAACCCGAGGCGTTGCCGCCGCCGCTGGCGGATGATCCGTCGGTCGTGGAGCGGCTCGAGGATCCGCGGGATCCAATGCGATAGGGATGGGTTGCGGCGCCGAGGCGCCGCTTCTTTTTGCTGGTTCTTTTCGAGCGCGCCAAGCGCGCTCGCTTTTGCCTGCCTTGCTTCGCTTTTGCCTCTGCTTCTGCTCGTGCTTTTGACTTCAATCGAGCCGTAAAGCGAGCCGAGCATCGCAGGGCGACGGGGTCGAAGAGCAGCCCATGTCTGAGCGCAGCGAGCTTGGGCTGCGTGCCCCGTTGCCCGAGAAGCGCAGGGGACCGCCGCGGCTGTATCGCGGCGGATCGCGTCCGGCGAAGACGGTTTTGCTTACTTTTGCCAAGACAAAAGTAAGTCGCGCGACAGCGCGGAAGCCCTGTACTTGATCTTCGCCTTCCGAGCACTTCGTCTGACGGCGCATCGAAATCCAGCGCCAAGGCTGAGAAGCGAAAAGCAATTGCAGGGCTTTCGCCCGCTGCGCGTGCGAGTCCCTTTTGGATGGACCCAAAAGGAACCAAAAGGTCCCTTCGCCGAACGCGAGCCGACGCGATGAAGCCGCGTCGGTGCCCTGTGCTCCTCGTCTGACGCGGCACGCAGCCCAAACTCGCTGCGCTCAGACACGGGCTGCTCTTCGGCCACGTCAGCCTCCGGTGCTCGGCTCGCTTTACGGCTCGATTCAAGTCAAAAGCTGAAAGCAGAAGCAGAAGCAGAAGCAGAAGCAGAAGCGAAGCTAAAGTCCAGAGCCTAGCTAAACGTCGGAGCCGGCGCCCGATGCGGGAGCGCGCGCTGAAGCGCTGAAGCGCTGCAGCGCCTAAGTCGCACTGAACGCGTGCTTGAGCGCCTCGATCAAGCCACTGTTGTCGACCAGCCGCGTCATCACGATTTCCACGAACACCCCGATCATCAACAGGATGATCGCCGTCGCCAGCCACGCCTTGATCGGCATCGTCAGTGCGAAGACGTTGAGCTGCGGGGCGTAGCGGTTGACCAGGCCGAAGGACAGGTCGATGACGAGCAGGATCACCATGGCCGGCGCGGCGATCAGCAGCATCGCGGTCATCAGATAGCCGAACTGCCCGACGAACAACGCCATCCCGCTCATTCGAAGGTCGGGAAAGAAACTCAGCACCGGCCAGACCGTGTAACTCGTCATCAACAGATCGAGGAACACGAGAAATGCGCCGCTGGCCATGAACAGCCAGGTCGAGAACTGCGACAGGAACTCGCCGTGCAGCGAGGTCTGGTGGCCCTGGATCGGGTCGAAGATCTGCGCCATCGACATGCCGACCTGGGTGTCGATGATCACGCCGGCGGAACTGATCGCCCAGAAGACGATGCCGTAGCAGAAGCCGATCGAGATCCCGATGAAGGTTTCCTTGAGCACGATCAACGACCAGTGCGAGGTGCCGGCCGCTTCGATCAAAGGCGCGCCGGCGAGCGCGATCGGAATCGCAACGATCGCTAGGCTCACCATGAAGCTGTTGCGCACCATCGCCGGCACCGTCTCGGTGGTCAGCAACGGCAGCATCAGGAATGCGCCGGCGATGCGCGGCAGCGTCAGCGCGAGGGCCAGCATCGGATTCGAGCCGAAGTCCATCAGCGTCGGACGAGGCCGGGGAAATCGATGAAGATGCGGTCGGCGAACACGTACAGCGTGCCGCCCATCAGAGAGGCGGTGATGAACAGCGTGATCACCACCGCCAGGAATTTCAGCGCGTAGGGAAACGTCTGTTCCTGCAGCTGGGTCGCCGCCTGCAGGAACGCGACGACGAGGCCGATCAGCGCGGCCGCGGCGACCGGCGGGCCGGACAGCAGCAGCACCAGCCACAGCGCTTCCTTGGTGAACTCCAGCACGTCGCTCATGTGGTGACTCCATACGTGAGCACCAGGCCGTGCACGAGCTTCGCCCAGCCGTCGATCAGCACGAACAGCAGCAGCTTGAACGGCAGCGAGACCGTCGTCGGCGACAGCATCATCATGCCGAGCGCCAGCAGGATGTTGGCGACCACCAGGTCGATGATCAGAAACGGCAGGAAGATCAGGAAGCCGATCTGGAACGCGGCGGTGAGCTCGCTGACGGTGAAGGCCGGCACGATGACGATGAAGTCGTCGGGCGTCAGGCCGTCGCGACGCTCGGGCGGCAGCATGCGCTGCACGCTGCGCAGGAAGAACGCGCGTTCGGAATCGCTGGAGTGCTGGATCAGGAACGTGCGCAGCGGCTCCTTGCCCGCATCGATCATCGTCAGCATGCGGTTGGTGTCGAAGCTGCCGCCCGCCGCCGCAGGCGCACCGCCGCCCGTAGTGGCCGTGCCGCCGGTGACTTCTTCGGCCAGACCCCTGGGCTGTTCGGCAGCGTCTTCTTCGCGCGGATCATTGCTTGAACCGCCACGCACCGCGGCGAACATCGGATCGACACCTTCGGGCGTGCCCTGTGCCTGCGCTTCGGCGGCGAGCGCGTCGGCCGCGGCCGGGCTCGTCGGCCCAGGCGTCTGCGCTTCGGCAGGCGCCGGTGTCGCCGCAGGACGCACATCGATCGGACGACCCTCACGCACCGCCTGCTGCTGCGCACGTGCGTCGATCTGGCGTTGCACCGACGCCGGTGGCGGGCGCCCTTCCAGGCGCGCCTGCACCGCTTCGTTGACGTCCAGGATCACCGGATACATCACATAGATCGACAGCACGATCGCCAGGCCGTTGATGACCACGTTCGGCGGCACCTGCTGCAGGCCGAGTGCGTTGCGCAGCAGGCTCAGCACCACGACGATCTTGGTGAACGAGGTGACCATGACCGCCACGAACGGGGCCAGCGCGAGGCTGACCACCGTCACCAGGACGAGGGCGGGCGAGAACGTGCTGAAATCCATGCATCAGCTCCAGGACAGCAGGCGGACGCCCAGCGTATCGCCAACCGCGACCAGTTCGCCCTGTCCGGCGACGCGGCCGTTGGCGCGGATGGTGACGTTGGCGCCTTCGAGGTGCGCAGGCAGCGCGAACACGTAGCCCGGCTGCAGGCCGGCGATGTCCGACAGGCGCAGTTCGACCTTGCCCACGTCGAACTCGACCTCGACCGGCAGGCGGCCGGACGGATCCTCGACGGCGGGGGTGTCTTCGGTCTGCGGTGTTTCGGCGGCGTCGGTCTCGCTCATGCGGGGCGTCTCCTGGTGGCGGGGGCGTTGGGTGGGCGGACCGTCGATGCGCCATCCGTCCGGTCCGGATCGGACCGGCCAGCGCAGACCGACGGCATTGGCGTGCAGCGGGGGCATCTTGACGTGTCCGACGACGATGACGTCGCCGGGCCGCAGACTCTGGACGTCGGCGCGTGTCAGCGGCGGCGCCAGGATCGCGATCGTCGCGACCGTCGGCAGCTGGCGCCAGTGCCCCGGATCGATCGGCGGACGCGGATCGGCATCCGTACGGGCGAACAGGGCCTGCAACCAGGACGCGGGGGCGCGCAGCGCGCCACTGACCGCGGCGCCGCCATCGGCGGGCGTGAAATCGAGGTCCAGCCAGATGACGTCGCTGTCGGGGGCGGTCACCGGCGCATCGGGCAGCGGCAGCAGCGAGGTGCCGAGCGCGTCGCTGATCTGCACCAGCGTCGTCTCGTGCATCAGGCTCCAGGCCAGCACGCGCGCGCGGCCGCGCCGGTCCTGCCAGTGCAGGCCGTCGTCGTCGACGCGCGGCGACGACGCGAGCTGCAGCGCAAGCCGGGTGCCGTCGGCGTCGAGTTCGAACACGCCGCCGTCGAGGGTCGCGACCGCGGGCGATCGACCGCTGCGCAGCCGCAGGATGCCGGTCGGCGTGGTCCATTGCCGGGCACGCGCATGCAGGCCGCGCAGCACGTCGGCCTGGGTCGGCGAGAGCCGCGGCAGGCGCTCGCGCAGCGGCGCGTGCGAGGACCCGTGCGACAGGGAAACCGCGTTCGCGTCAGCCATGGCCCAGCGCCACCTTCATCAGTTCGGGGAGGGATCGCACTCCGAGTTTGCTCATCATGTTGGCCCGATGCAGTTCGACGGTCTTGATACTGATGCCGAGGATGTCGGCAATGATCTTGTTCGGTTTGCTGGCGACGACGAGATCCAGCACCTGCCGCTCGCGCGGACTCAGCTTCGCGAGCGCGGCGCCCTGCGGCGAGCCTGCCTGCGCACGTTCGCGACTCAGTGCGTTGCGGATCGAGTCGACGATGGCATCGTCGCTGAAAGGCTTCTCGAGGAAGTTCGACGCGCCCTTGCGCATCGCCTCCACCGCCAGCGGCACGTCGCCGTGCGCGGTCACGAATATCAGCGGCAGCGTGGAGCCACGGCGCAGCAGTTCGTCCTGCAACTGCAGGCCGCTCATCTCCGGCATGCGGATGTCGGACACCAGACACTCGCCGTCGCCGTGGCGGGTGCTGTCGAACACGGTGAGGAAGGCCGCGCCGGATGCGAACGCGCGGACCTCGAACCCCGCGGTCTCGAGCAGCCAGGCCGTGGAATCGCGGAAGCCGTCGTTGTCGTCGACGAGATAGACACAGATGCCGGTCACGCGTCAGATCCTCCTGTCCGGGGTCGGTAGCGTGAACCCGAACACGCTACCGCCGCCATCCCTGGCCTCGAAGAACAGCCGGCCTTCGTGGTATTCGATGATCGAACGGCAGATCGCCAGGCCGATGCCCAGTCCGTCCGACTTGGTGGTGTAGAACGGCGAGAACAGCTGTTCGCTTTCGGCCTGGCTCAGGCCGGGGCCGCGGTCGCAGACGCGCACCTCGACGTCGCCGTCCAGATTCACCCGTGCCTCGATGCGCAGGCCGCGCTGCGCGGCAGGCACTTCGCGCATCGCCTCGATCGCGTTCTTGACCAGATTGAGCAGCACCTGCTCGACCATCACCCGGTCGGCGTAGACCTGCGGCAGTTGCGGTGCCAGCGCGAGTTCGACACGCAATTGCAGGCGTTCGGCCTCCAGGCGCAGCAGTTCGAGCACGGTGTCGACGATCAGCGGCAGGTCCTGGGCGTCGCGCCGTGGCTCGCGGGCGCGGACGAACTCGCGGACGCGCGCGATCACCGCACTGGCGTGTTCGGCCTGGGTGCGCGCGGCCTGCAGGGCGCGTTCGACCTGCACCGGCCCGCCGGCCTGGTCGACCAGACGCAGGCTGCCGTTGAGGTAGTTCACGATTGCCGCGAGCGGCTGGTTGAGCTCGTGCGCGAGCGTCGCGGCCATCTCGCCGACCGACATCATCCGCGAGGTGAACAGCAGTTTTTCCTGCTGCGTCTTGTGCGAATCCAGGGTCTCGATGCGTTCGCTGATGTCGACCGCGGTCAGCAGCGCCAGCGCACGGCCGCCGCAGTCGAGGTCGCGCCAGTGCAGCGCATACCAGCGCCCGCTGCCGGGCGCGCGGACTTCCTCACCCCGGGCCTCGCCGGTGATTTCGCCGTACAGCGTCGCCAGCAGCGCATCGCGCTGGGCATGGCCGGGCAGGGTGCCCAGATCGCCTTCGAACCGGCAGTTGGCGGCGACCCGCACACCGGTGGCGCGGTCGAACGCGGCGCAGGCGAACGGCACCGCCTCGAGGACTTCGGTCAGCGCCTTGGCGCCATCGTCGGTGGCCGTGGCGGCAGTGCGCGCCGGGCCCGCGCGCCGGGTTCCGGTCGGCGGCGTCATGCGATGCGCGACATCGTTTGACTGCTAACGTGACGGCGCACCAGCAGGGTGTCCCTTCCGCGAGAACCCATGATCCGCGTCGCCCGACTCCGCTCCGCCCTCATCGTCCCCGCCGTGCTGCTCGCCACGACCGCAGAAGCGGCCGCCGCGCCCGCCCGTACGCCGAGTGACTCGTTCGTCGGGGAGTTGCTCGCCATCGTCATTCCACTCGTTCTGATCATCGCGGGCCTGCTGTTCCTGCTCCGGCTGGTACGACGGCGGTACGGATTGTCGGGGACCGATGCCCCGTTGACGGTGCTGCAGATTCTGCCTGTGGGACCCCGGGAGCGCGTGGTGCTGGTCAAGTCGCGCGCCGGCCGGGTGTTCGCGATTGGCGTGGGGGCGCAATCTGTGACGTTCATTACAGATCTCGATACCGAAGATCTGGAAGCCCCCGCGTCGGCGGCCTCCCTGGCCACTTCGCATTCACTGTCCAATATCGACGGTGATCGTTAAGTCCCTGTGACGCTTGGGTTTTTATCCGGCGACACCCGGAACGGAACCGTTTTCACACCGATTCGACACTTTGGCTGGAACCTCCTTGCAACATCGAATTGACCTGTACATAACATAGGCCGACTATCGTACAGGGGCACAATGTGACGCACGAGGGCAGGGGCTTATGCGCCGAATGGACACCAGAGTGTGTGGATCTGCCGTTTCCGGCGCGCGTCTCCGTATGCGTGCCCGTGACTGCGTGATGCGTGTCCGTCCGGCGATGGGGGTGGCCTCGTGAAGGCCTTTCTCGCCACCCTGACCGGGGCGCCGGCCGGCGCAGCGCCGCGCGCCAAGCTGGGCTACAGCGACATCATCCTGGCCTTCGCCGCGGTGACGATCATCAGCGTGATGATCCTGCCGCTGCCGCTGGTGATCATCGACACCCTGGTCGCGGTCAACATCTCGATCGGCTTCGGCCTGCTGCTGCTGGGCATCTACATCCCCACGCCGGTGGCGTTCTCCAGCTTCCCCAGTGTGTTGCTGCTGACCACGCTGTTCCGGCTGGCGATCTCGATCGCGATCACCCGGTCGATCCTGCTGCACGCCGAGGGCGGTCACATCGTCGAGACCTTCGGCACGCTGGTCGCCGGCGGCAATCTGGTCGTCGGCATGGTGGTGTTCCTGATCATCACCGTCGTCCAGTTCATCGTCATCGCCAAGGGCGCCGAGCGCGTGGCCGAAGTCGCCGCCCGCTTCACGCTGGACGCGATGCCGGGCAAGCAGCTGTCGATCGACTCCGATCTGCGCGCGGGCCTGATCGACAAGGACGAAGCGCGTCGCAAGCGCCGCCTGCTGGAGACCGAAAGCCAGCTGCACGGCTCGCTCGACGGCGCGATGAAGTTCGTCAAGGGCGATGCCATCGCCGGCATCGTCATCATCCTGATCAACCTGCTCGGCGGTCTGGCGATCGGTGTGCTCCAGCGCGGCATGCCGCTGGCCGAAGCGACGCACGTCTACAGCATCCTGACGATCGGCGATGGCCTGGTGTCGCAGATTCCGGCGATCCTCGCGACGATCGCCGCCGGTCTGGTGGTCACGCGCACCACTGGCGAGATCGACGACCGTCATCTGGGCGACGCGATCACCCGGCAGGTGTCGAACCAGCCGCGCGTGATCCTGATCACCGGCATTCTCGCGCTGCTGATGACGCTGGTGCCGGGTTTCCCGTGGCCGGTGTTTCTGGTGCTGGGTCTGGGCCTGCTGACCTTCAGCGCTTACCACTACCGCTACCAGTTCGAACTGCTGCGCCGCCTGTTCCGGGTGACCGACGAAGAAGTGGTCGCCGACGTGCATGCGTCGGTCGATCACGACGATCTGGCGCCGCCCGCGCCGCTGCAGCTGCAGGTCTCGCCGCTGCTGGCGCAGTCGATGGGTGCGCACAATCTCGAGGCGCGCGCAGTCGACATCGCCCAGCGTCTGCGCGAGGAATACGGCGTGCCGGTGCCGGTGCCGTCGCTGCGTATCGTGTCGACCTTCGGCGAGGACGAGTACCGTCTGACCGCGTTCGGCGCACGTATCGCCACCGGTCGCCTGCGCAGCGATGCGATGCTGCAGCCGCAAGCGGCGACCGCAGCGAATGCGAACAAGCTGCCCGGCTTCTACCCGGCCGTGGTCGCGGGCGAATGGGTACAGAGCGGCGAAGGCACACAGCCGCCGCTCGAAGTGCTCGGTGCCCATATGACCGCGGCGATCCGCCGGCGCATGGGTGGTTTCCTCGGCATCCAGGAGACTTCGAACCTGTTCGCCAAGATGCAGCGCGACTATCCGGATCTGGTCAAGGAGATGCTGCGCGTCGTCGCGCCCCAGCGCGTGGCCGATGTGCTGCGTCGCCTGTCGGAAGAAGGCGTGCCGGTGCGCAACCTGCGCGATGCGTTCGAGGCGATCACCGATGTCGGTGGCCGCGAGAAGGACGTGGTGCTGTTGACCGAATACGTCCGCGTCGCGCTCAAGCGCGAGATCGCGGATCGCTATTCAGATGCGGAACGGACGCTGCATGTACTGTTGATCCATCCGGAACTCGAGGACAAGTTGCGGCAATCGGTCCGCGTGGCGGGCGGTGCCAGCCAGCTTGCGATCTCGCCGGAACTGGCCGGTCGTCTGGGCAACGAGGTGCGTGCGCACCTGGGCCGTCAGGCGGCAGGCGTCAAGCCGGTGCTGCTGTGCTCGCTGGATGTGCGCCGGCACCTGCGCAAGCTGATGGAGGTCGATTTCTTCGATCTGCCGGTGCTGTCGTACCAGGAACTCGCACCGGACCTGCGCATCGTGCAGGCGGGCCAGATCAATGCATGACCGAGTCGCATCATTTAGGGGCGTGCGCGCCGTCTTCGCCGGAGTTCCGGCGGCAGATGCCGTGCAGGCGATGAGAGGACTGACATGACCGAACATACCCAACACCAGTCGAACAACGTGCTGCGCATCGTCGATGGCCTGCATGCCGGCGCCAGCCGCGTGCTCGCCGACGAAGAGATGATCCTCGTGGGCAGCGGCGAAGACTGCGACATCGTGCTGGCCGACGACGCCGTCGCGGCGCACCATGCGTTGATCAGTCTCGTCGGTGGCCGCTTCCTCGTCCGTGCGCTCGATGCGCCGGTGAAGGTCGGCGCGCAGGACATCCATCCCGGCGATCCCGTCGAACTGTCCGCGGTGCAGCAGGTGCGCATCGGTGACGCCGTGATTGCCTTCGGTCGCGAGAACGATCCGGCGTGGGACGAATTCGTCACGGTATTCGCACCGAACGACGAGGAGCAGGCGCCGCGCAACGGCTTCGTGCGCAAATTGCCGTGGATCGGCGGCATTGCCGCGCTGTCGCTCGCGTCCCTGGCGATCTTCGCGGCCGTGCTGCCCGCGCCCGACCAGGGCCCTGACCAGCGTGAGCGTCTGTCTGCGCTGCTGCAGGAACACCGCGTCACCAACGTGCAGATCACCGATGCCGCCAAGGGCGGCGCCACGGTGACCGGCGCCGTCGACGACAGCGCCACGCTCGAGCGCCTGCGCAACCAGGTGCGCGCCGAGAACATCGACGCGACCTTGCAGATCCGCACCGGCGAACACATCGCCGGCGATGTGGCCGAGATGTTCCGCGGCCAGTCGATTCCGGTGCAGGCGCGCTACGTCGGCAACGGCGATGTCGAAGTCGTCGGCGACTTCAAGGACGGCGCGGAGATCCAGCGCCTCGCGCAGTCGCGTGCGATCGCCGACATTCCGGGCGTACAGCGCATCCTGCCCCGCACGCCCACCGGCCTGCTGTCGCAGGGCGAGGCGGAACAGCCGCAGGCGCCGCCGGAGGCGCACATCGTGCAGATCGTGCGCGGCGAGAATCCGCATCTGCTGTCGTCCGACGGGCAGCGCTTCGTCACCGGCGAGATGATTCCCGGCAAGGGCAAGCTGATCTCGATCGGCGAGTTCGCCCACGTGCTCGGCGCCAACGGGGAGCTGACCAAGGTCATTCCCGGTCCGGCGCCGACGCCCGAGGAAGACGCCGCTGCAACGGCGACCGCAGAGGCTGGCGCCCAGGGCGCGGAACCCGGTGATCCGCGTTTCGCTTCGGTGGTCGCCAACGTCAACACCGGCAACCGGATCGCACAGGTACCGGTGGGCGATCCGGCGCGCGCGCCCGCATCGTCGAACCACTGAAGTCGTACGCAGTTCGAATCGAATCCAACGCTGTATCCACTTTCAGACCGTCGCAAGGAGTAATTCCATGACCACGATTTCCAACGATCAGATCGGCAGCTTCATCGGCCGCGCTTCGATGCAGGGTGACAACGGCGTCCGCAAGGGCGGCGGTGGTGCGAGCTCGTCGAGCTGGTATGAAGCCATGTCGCGCGCGTGGGGCCAGACCCTCGACCAGCAGGCGACCAAGATCACCAATCTCTCCGACGTCATTGGTCAGGGTGGCGATCAGCCCTCGAACGTGGTCCAGCTGACCGCCGAGAGCCTGCGTATGCAGTTCCTGTCCAACAACGCCTCGACCTCGCAGAACAGCGTCGGCCAGGCACTCGAGACGCTGGGCCGCAAGCAGTAAGCGACTCCCGCAGACAACAGCAGCAAGGAGAAGATCATGGTCGACGCGATCCAGGCCGTTGGGCTCGAAGCCGCGGCACAGGGGGCATCGGGTGCCGGCGCACACTCGCCGGTCGCCGCCGCGTACGAGGTCGGACAGTTCTCGCAGGCGATGGACCGCGCAGGCGCGAGTTCCGCCGCTACGGCGAACGCGCCGCAGGGCGTTGCCAGCACCGGTGCATCGGAGCCGTCCGAAGGCATGCGCATGGTGATGTCCGCGATGGACAACCTCAACGGCGGCGCATCGAGCATCCAGGACCTCGCCAAGACGATGACCCAGAACTCCGGCGAACTCACGCCGGGTCAGGTCATCGAGATGACGATGAAATCGCACCACTTCCTGTTCCAGTGCGAGATGACTTCGAACGTCGCCAACCGGACGTCCGACGGCATCCAGCAGCTGTTCCGCCAGCAGTCCTGATCGAGAGGTGACCGGCATGCGCGTTTCGAATCTCTGCGTATCCAAACGATGGTCCGCGTGGATGGGCATGCTGCTCGCCTGCCTGCTGCTTGCCGGTTGCGGCGGTACTGCGCTTTACAGCGCCGTGGACGAGCGTCAGGCCAACGAGATGATGGGCGCGCTCATCGGCTCGGGCATCCAGGCGCAGAAGAAGCCGTCCGCGACCAAGGTGGGCTGGGACGTGTTCGTCTCCGAGGGCGACATTCCGCAGGCGATGGCCGTGCTCGGCTCGCGCGGTCTGCCGCGGCAGAACTACCAGAACCTCGGCGACATCTTCAAGAAGGAAGGCTTCGCCTCGTCGGCCACCGACGAGCGCGGCCGGTATCTGCACGCGTTGCAGCAGGAAATCACCCAGACGCTGACGATGCTGCCGGGTGTCGCACAGGCACGCGTGCATCTGGCACTCCCCGAGCGTGATCCGCTCGGCGGCTCGAACGGCAAGACGTCGGCCGCGGTGTGGATCTTCGAGCAGCCCGGCGCGAACGTCCGCGACCGCGAGGCCGACATCAAGATCGTGGTCAAGGACGGCGTCGAGGGCCTGACCGACATCAACCAGGTCTCGGTGAAGTTCGTTTCGATGCCGGCGCCGCCGGAAGCCACGTCGTCGACCGGCACCGCGATGGCCCTGTCGGCCGTGAGCCCGATGGCGATCGTCATCGCCGCGCTGGTGGTGGCCTTGCTGGCCGTCGCCTTTGCATTCGCCGGTCGCCTGAAGGCCCGCAAGCCCGTCGCCGCCGAGAAGGCCCCGCCGGCACGTTGGCAGGGCTGATCCATGTCGCTGGATGTGCTGCTCGCCGAGGTCGATCCGCGTTGGCACGGTGCCGGCGGAGACGATCTGGACGACGCGCTGTTGCAGCGCGCCCGGTCCAGCCGTCTCGGCCGCCGGCTGCTTGCTGGTGCGCTCGCGGACGGGCCGGCCGCGCACCTGCTGGCACCATCGCCGGACGGATTCTCCGGTCTGGTGGCACGCTGGAATCGTGCGCGGCTGAGCGGGTTGCATCGCGATCTCGGCGTGCTGGCCTACGCGCCGGCGATCCGCGCGGAGGTCGGGCGCGACGCGGTCAAACGCATCAAGGCCGTACTGGGCAGCAGTTACCTGTTGGCACTCGACCGCAGCGTCTGGGACGCGAAGGTCGATGCATCGCTGCAGGGTCGGCTCGCGTCGGCGCTCGCCGACGCACTGGCGAGCGGTGACGCCTTCGGCCCGCGTCTGTTCGAAGCGCTGGAGCTGCAGGGCCGCGCGGAATTGCAGGCATGGGCGCGCCAGCGTGAGCCGGCGCTCGCCGACTGGGCGCAACTGGTCTATCCACCGGCTGAACTGCCGCGGGCGCATCTGCCGGAGAAGCCGTTGCTCGTCGTCCACACGCATCACCAGAATCGCGCCGTCGCCGCCTGATCCACTTCCCGCTCCGGAGCCTGCATGCCGACCCCAGACGCCGCTTCCGCCACGCCCGCCCGACGCGCGCCCAACGCCGCCGTGGTGTTCGAACGTCGCGAGTTCCGTCGCGGCGTGTCCGCGCCGATCGTGCGTGCCGCGGAGTGGCAGTCGCTGGCCGAGCTGGACACCTTGCTCGCGCGGGTCAATGCGCTCTACGACGAGGCGCAGGCCGAAGTGCAGAAGGCGCGTGAGCAGGGTTACGCGGAAGGCTTCGCGGAAGGCCTGGAGCGCGTGAAGCAACAGATGACCGAACAACTCGCGTCACTCAACGAGCGCCGCGCGCGCGTACTGGGTGACGCGGTCGGCCGCATCGGCGATCTCGCCTGTGCGATCGTCGCACGCATCGCACCGGACTTCGATGCGTCCACCGTCGTGCCGACGCTGGTGATGCGCGCGGTCGAATCCGCGCAGGCCGAACAGTTCCTGATGATCCGCGTGCATCCCGATGCACGCGAAGGCGTGGAGCAGGGTCTCGGCGCGGTGCGCCAGGCGCATCCGGGCGTCGGCGTGATCGAGCTGGTCGACGACGAGAGTCTGGATCCGCTGAGCTGCGTGGTGGTCTCCGAAGCCGGTGAAGTCCGCGCCGGCGTCAGCCAGCAGATCGAGGCGATCCGCACGGCGTTGGCGCAGGCGAGCGCGGTGGCGAACACATGAATTCGGGACCGACCCTGTCGCTGCTCGACGATCTCGGCGCCGGCGCGGTCGCCAGCGATCCGCTGCTGCATGCGCTCGGGCAGGTCCAGGCGATCGAGCGCGTGGGCCGCGTCAGCGAGGCCTACGGCACCCTGATCAAGGCGACGGGTCTGCGCGCGGCGATCGGCGAACTCTGCTATCTGCGCAATCCCGGCGACGGCGATTTCGAACTCGCGGCCGAAGTGGTGGGTGTCGCGCGGCAGCACACGCTGCTGACGCCGCTGGGCCCGCTCGACGGCATCGCCTCGACGACCGAGGTTTACGCGACCGGCAAGCAGGCATCCGTGCCGGTCGGCGAGGGACTGCTCGGCCGTGTGCTCGATGCACACGGCGCGCCGATCGACGGCAAGGGGTCGCTGGGCGCGACCGTCGACGCGCCGATCTATGCCGCGTCGCCCAATCCGCTGTCGCGCAAGCTGATCGACCGGCCGTTTTCGACCGGCGTCCGCGCGATCGATGCGGTGATGACGGCGGGCGAAGGACAGCGTATCGGCATCTTCGCCGTCGCCGGCGGCGGCAAGAGCACGCTGCTGGGCATGCTGGCCCGCGGCGGCGATGCCGATGTCAACGTCATCGTGCTGGTCGGCGAACGCGGCCGCGAGGTCAACGAGTTCATCAGCGACAACCTCGGCGCCGAAGGTCTGGCGAAGTCGGTCGTCGTCGTCGCCACCTCCGACCGGCCCGCGCTCGAGCGCAGCCGCGCGGCGTGGGTGGGCACCGCGATCGCCGAGCATTTCCGCGATCAGGGCAAGCGCGTGCTGCTGCTGGTCGACTCGGTCACGCGATTCGCGCGTGCGCTGCGCGACGTGGGCCTCGCCATCGGCGAACCACCGGCGCGGCGCGGTTTTCCGCCCTCGGTCTTCAGCGAAATGCCGAAGCTGTTCGAACGCGCGGGCAACAACGACAAGGGCTCGATCACCGCGTTCTACACAGTGCTGGCCGAAGACGAAGACGGCGGCGATCCGATCGTCGAGGAAGTGCGCTCGATTCTCGACGGCCACATCGTGCTGTCGCGCAAGCTGGCCGCGGCCTACCACTACCCGGCGATCGACGTGCTGACCAGCCTCAGCCGCACGATGCCGCGCGTGGTCGACAAGCCGCATCTGCGCGCTGCCGGCCAGCTGCGCAAGTATCTGGCCAAGCACCAGGACATCGAGCTGTTGCTGCAGCTCGGCGAGTACAAGCGCGGCACCGACCCCGACGCCGATATCGCGATCGAGAAGATCGGTCCGATCCGCAATTTGCTGCAGCAGTCCGAACACGAACTCGTGCCGTTCGACACCTCGTCCGGCGCACTGCGGAAGCTGTTCGGATGAAACGCTATCCGCTCCAGACGCTGTTGCAACTGCGCGAACACCGCACCGAAGCGGCGCGTCTGGTGGTGCTGGAGAAGCAGCGCGCGCTGCAGCAGTGCATCGAAGCCTGCACGCGTGTGCAGGGAGAACTGACGGGTCTGGAGCGCGACCGCAGCGGTCATCGTGCGCGTCTGCTCGATCCGCCGCCGTCCGGCGTGCCCTGGCCCGCCGCGCTGACGCAGCGCGAGGCGCATATCGATCTGCTCGGCGAGCAGATCGTCGGTGCGCAACAGCGCCTGTCGAAGGCCCAAGAGGCTGTGCGGCAGGCCGAGACCGTATTGCAGGAGGCGCGCGATGCGTTCTTCCGCGCCAAGGGGCGGCAGGACGCACTGGAGAAGCGCCGGGATCTGTGGAAGCGCGAGCAGCGCGGGCTGTTCGAGCGGCAGGAAGAGGCGACCAACGAAGACCTGATGCAGGCGCGCTACATGGCGGCGCGGCAGCAGTAGTCACGGACACGAGGAGACGACGATGAGCGTGCAGCGCAACGATTCCGCATCCAGACCGCCGGACCAGGCCGCGCGCAACCGGCAGGTCGACCGCGAAACCAAGGCCGACGCCAAGGACACGCCGCCGCGGGAGCGTGTAGACCAGTTCCGCTCGATGATGCAGCAGGCCCGCGGCGACATGCAGGGTCTGCAGGGTGAGTCCGAACTCTCGAGCGGCGGTCTGCTGCAGGGGGAGGGCGAGCTGAAGGAAGGCGAGATGGCGGAGCTGGCCAGCCAGCAGGAAGCCGCCAAGTCGCGCCAGTCGCTGACCGACGTCGTCGATGCGCGCACGTTCCGCCAGCAGCACGACAACGGCTTCGGCAGCCTGCATACCCCGGGCATGGAATCGGCGGCGATCCTGCAGGCGCAGATGGCGTTGCGCGATGGCGCGCCTGCGGCTGCGCCCGCCGCTGCGGCGTCCAATGCCGGCCAGCTGTTCGACATGATGGAAAAGCACGTGCGACAGATGGCGGTGCACGATGCCCGCGATCCGGGCGGCGATGGGCAAGTGCTGCTGCGGATGTCCGACGCCACGTTGCCCGGCACCGATCTGCTGCTGAGCAAGAGCGCCGACGGCTGGGTGCTGCGCGCTGACAGCCGTTCGCGCGAGAGCTTCGATGCGATCCGCGAAGCAGGCCCGCAGCTGGCCAAGCGTTTCGCCGAGCAGAATCTCGGCACGCTGACGATCGATCCGCACTACCACAGCTGACGCATCCGTCGCCGCGCCGCCTCCGAGCGGTGGCGCGGCGGCCTGTCCCACACGCATCACTCCTGTGGAGATTCCTCGTTCCGCGCGCCGGCCCGCCGCGGTCGCAGGCCGTGCCAGTCCTCGCGCGCCAGGCGGAAGCGGCGCGCCGGATTGCCGAACTGTTCGCCGGTTTCGATCTCGTCGAACCCCAGGCGCAGCAGCAGCGGCGGTACCGACCGGTTCTCCGGCGCGCACTGCGCGATCAGCGCGGGCAGCTGCAGCGTTTCGAATGCGTGCGTGCACAGCGCCGCGCCACCTTCGATCGCGTAACCGCGACCCCAGGCAGACGGCAGCAGCCGCACGCCGATCGCGACGTCGCCCGCATCGCCACTGGGCGTCAGCGAGAACAGTCCGATGAAGCGACCCGAGCGCTCGCGTGTATGCCACAAGCCCAGGCCCGGCCGCTCGCGATACAGCTTGTTGGCCCAGACGACCAGGCCCATCGCATCGTCGAGCGTGGCGATCGGATCGTCGAGCAGCATCCGCGTGACGCGTTCTTCGCGGCCAAGCTGCAATAGATCGATCACGTGGCGGAACGCGAATCCATGCAGTCGCAGACGTCGCGAGCGCAGGTGTTCGTCAGTCGGATAATCACGCCCTTCCGCGGGCAGGTCGTCGCGGGAGAACGCAGGTGGCGTGGGAACTGCTACATCGACAGATGCGGTCGGTTTCGTCGGCATGCGCCTGTTATAGCGCGCTCGATCGCGATCGCGTGGAGAGCGCGTGAGCTAGGGCGGACCCTAGATGGGGTACGACCTAGCTGTCTCGGCGATGCGTTGGGAAGACACTGCGTCTGTAGTCGCGCAAGTCATTCATCCAGGTAGAGACGGCGCGCACAGATTCAAGTGTTGTTTTCTCTTCAATCCAAAGGAGTTTCATCATGTCCAGCGACGTCTTCTCCGGCATCGGATCTCTGATCGGCACCGCTTTCGGTGGCCCTCTCGGCAGCATCATCGGCAATCTTCTCGGTGACCTCGTCGGTCAGCTCTTCGATTCGGCCCTCAGCGGCCTGTTCGACGGTCTCGGCCTGCCGCAGTCGGCACAGGATGCCGTCACCGAAGGCTTCAAGGGTGGCTTCAACATCAACTTCGGCGGCAAGTAATCCATGCACGACCAGCAGGCCCAGCGACAAGCGTGGATCGACGGTCTTGCCCAGCTCCGGCAGCAGGGTGCGATCGATGCGGATGACGAGAACACCCTCATCCGGCATATGGACGAACGTCTTGAAGCGGTGCAACTCGAACTCAAGGCACTCGTGCCCGAGTACGAAGAGCGCAGCGAACGCGATGGCAGGGAAGCCGCGGATGCCTGGTTGGGCGAACGCTCCCGCGAGATGGGTGAGCGTGAGGGTGCGGATGCAAGGCGGATGGTGGATTCGTTGACCTCGGTCCAGACCCCCGCCACCTGAGCACTGCCCGCTCGCCCTGTGATCGTAGTGCTGTATCGAAGAAGCCTGCAGGCCACACCTGCAGGCTTCTTTCGTTATCTATGCCGATGTCGCGTTCCTAGGGCCTGACCTAGATGCGGTGAACGCCTTGGAGCGGCATCATCGGCGCAGGCGGTTGCCGCAGCCGCCGTCCACGAAGGCTTCATCATCCAGGCTGCAGCCTGACGCAACCGTATCCGCGATACGACCCGAAGCAGACGATGCCCGGTCGGATTGCACTCAAGAAGGGAGTTCGAGCGCATGTCGTCATCCGCATCCAATCCGTCCACCGATTTCAAGGCACTGCGCGCGTCGCTGCTCGAGCGTTTCGAAACGGAACTTCGCGAGCAGCGCGACATCGACGCCGCAAGCCGCGAAAGCATGCTGGCCCAGATGGAACAGTCGCTCGACAACATGTCCTCGTTGCAGGACCCCACCGATGCGTCGCAGATTCGCGCGAGTCTGGCGCAGACGCTGGGTGTGCTGCATGCCAGTGGTCTGGTGGACCAGGCAGGCAGCGAAGAAGTCGAGCAGGCCTTCGCCGAAAGCTATTGCGTGTTCGACAATCCCGGCGTCAAGCGTGCCCTCGAATTCGCGCGCATTTCTCGCGAACAGGGTGAAGAGGCGGCGCGTGGATGGCTGGCCGCGCAGGAAGGCGGCAACGCACGCACTGCGGCATGAACTGAATAGAGGAATCGGCGCATTTCTAGGGTACGCCCTAGTTGCCGGTCCCCAGCGCGACGAGCAGGATTGATCCATCAGCGGTATGTGGCTCGAATCTCCTGATTGCAGCAGACGCAATGCGCAGCGGAATCGGCCCATCGAACGGATTCATGTGTTTTCCAAAACTTTGAAACCCAGGAGATAGTCCAATGAGCGTCAACTTCGAAGTGAATCTGCAGATCGCCCAGGCCGGCCTCGACAGCATCAGCGGCGAGGGCAAGGGTGGTAAGGGTGAAAGCTGGCTGGTGGCCATCGCCAAGGCGATGGGCAGCATCCTCGGCGAGAAGGCCCAGAAGCTCAACGATCTCAGCGAGAAGCTGAACGGCCTGACCGGCAAGGATGACGCGCAGGAATTCAGCGCCACGCAGACCGAGTTCCAAGCCGAATCGCAGATGTTCAACATGCTGTCGAACACCATCTCCACCGCGATCAAGTCGATCGGTGAAGGTCTGGCAGCGAACGCCCGCAAGCAGTAATCGGGCGGTTGCGATACCGGAGGGCAGGTGCTTGGCACCTGCCCTTCTTCGTTTCCGGTGGGGCGGTGTATGTCACGACATCGTGCTGACATATGTCGCGCGAGCATCCGGCCGGGGTCCATCCAGGAGAAACGCCATGACACGTTCAAGATCCGGAGTACCTGCACAGCAGCGGGCCATAGGTCCGCGGCGGACAGGCCGTCTGGCAATGGTGTTGCTGTGCGCCTCGGCGCCTCTTTCGTTGGCGATGGCCCAGTACGATCCGGGCGCCACGCTCGATCTGGGCATGGGATACGGGCAGAACGCCCTGTCGCAATCCGCGATGCGCAATACCTCCGAGAATCTGCGCGATTCCGAACGCGGTAAAGATGCCGATTACGCCGGCAGCGGCAAGTCGCGTGACGCACACCTGGCGGAGCTGCGCGGCGAGTATGCGCGGCGCGTTGCAGCCGATGGCGTCGCCAGCGCGAATGCGTGGGCCTCCGAGATGGGACGGCGCGACGCGCGCGCCGAGCGCGATTGAATGCGGTGGTCGATGCGTTTCAGCGGCCTTGCGCTGTTCCTGATGGGATTCGGATTCACGACGGGCTGTTCCGGCAGTTCTGCGGAGTCCGCAGCGACGGGCGCCGAGGTCGAAAACGCTGACGTTGATCCGGAGCGACTCGACGCGGATTTCATGAAGGCCTATCGCGAAGGGTTCTCCGCAGGAGAGTCGGTGCCCGCGGCGCGTGGCGAGGTTTCCAGCGCGCGCGAAACGGATGTTTCGGGAATCGACGGTGACTTCGTGGCCGGTTACTCACAGCTGACCAGCTTGCCCGTGCACGATGTTGCGACATTCGTCGGATCGGGCGATGCGGACGCGTTGCTGCAGGCGCGCTACCGGGTGAGCGGGCTGACCCGGGGCGAGTTGATCCCGGCCAACGTGTTGTTGTTCGTCGCATCCTGGGAGGCTTACGACGGATCACGCGCATCGCCCGAGCAGGTGCGCGGGTTGAAACAGCAGATGCAGTCGCTTTGGACCAAGGGCGCTGATTTCGAACGTTCCCCCGAAGGTCAGCGACAGCGCCGGCTCTACGAATTGTTGGCAGCGGTTCTGATGCGCGAGAACGCGCGTGTCAGGCAATCCGGCGACGCAGGCAGCATCGCTGCGTTCCGGGAAACAGTGCGCGAGGATTTCCTGCGCCAGTCCAACAACGATCTCGCGCTCTATACCCTGACCGGCGACGGATTCGTCGAACGTTGAGCGGTCGTCGCAGCAGGTTCCGCTCGACATGCGGGGAGCGAAATCCCGCATGCAGATTTCAGATCACAGGAGTTCCGCCATGACCGAGATGCATCGTGCGACCGCCCGTTCCCGTTGGATCGTCTGGACGTCAGCGCTTCTGTGCGCGTGCGCATTGGCGACATCGGTCCACGCAGCCGACGGCGACGCAGCGGTGCAGCGCGCGTTGCAGCAGGCCATTTCCCGACCTGCACCCGCGCAGGTGGATGCGCAGGCTGTGGAGACGCTGTCGTTCCGCCGCGACGCGGCAGTCAGCGCGCGCGTGCAGCAGGAAACGATCCGCGCCTTCGGACGCAATCCGCAGCAGGTGGCGGATCTGGAGAAGGTCATCGGCTCGGGCGAGATGCTGCGCGAGTTCGACAAGATCCTGCGCCGCTACGGTTACGACCCGACCAATCTCGGCGATGTGCTGGCGGCACACTTGTTGATCTCTTGGGAGGTGGTCAACGACCGCGATTCGCGCCAATCGCCGGCCGGCCAGCGGGCAGTGCGGCGGCAGTTGATCGGACCGCTCGCGGCTGTCCCGGAGGTCGCGGAAATGTCGGATGCGGCGAAGCAGGCGCAGGCCGAGCGGACCGCCTATCTGACGATGGTCTCCGCGCTGACGTATCAGACGCTCAAGCGTGACGGTAACCGTCAAGCACTGACTGCGCTGTCGGCGAGCGTGCGCCAGGGCCTGCAGGGCAACGGTGTGGATCTGCAGCGCGTCACGCTCGGCGAGGGGGGGCTCGTCACGCGCTGAAGAGCGGTAGATCGAGGCAGAAGAAGGGCGCCGCATGCGGCGCCCTTTTCTTGCGGAGCAGGCACTAACGACGGATCGGATCGGGTGGTGGCCGTTGCGCACGCATGAGCTGTCGACCCAGCCACCAAGCACCGAGAGCGGCCAGCAGTCCCGCCCATGCGAACTCGCCCGTCCAGCGACGCAGTGTGGGCGCGGCGGGCAGTTCGCCGAGGCTCAGCAGGAAGCTGACGAGAACGAGGCCCAGGCATCCATAGGCCACGATCGCGAGCACCCAGAACATCTGCTGGAAGACCTTGGCGACCTGGCGCGGCGTGTCGTCGTCGTAGGGACGCATGAGATGCAGCCGGCCTTGCGCGGCCGCGAGCATCCACTGGCCTAGGTCCTGCGCGCCGACCTTCATGCGTCCGCGTCGACGCAGGCCAGGTCCATCCAGCGTGTAGGTGCCGGCGCCCGTCAACTCGGCGCGGACCGGGCCACCGGCATCGAGCGAGGCCGTGCCAGCAATGGGACTGCCGGACACCTGCGCCTGCGGATTGCCGGCGAGCTGTTGTGCGACCGGCGCCTGCGCCACGGTCGTGGCCAGCGGTACAGCTGCGAGCAGGGCGGCGCCTTGCGGTGCGCTGGGCACGTTGGGCTGCACGGGCGGCTGTGCCTGTTGCGGAACCCCCGCACGATCCGCGGCCGGGTTACCGGCTGTCGCAAACGCGGCGTCCGTCCGCGCAGGCTGCGCCTGCTGCGGAGCGGGTGGTGACGACGCCTGTTGCGCCAGCGTGCTGGCGCTCTGCGGCTGGGTCGGGGCGGGCTGTGACTGCAGTGGCTGGGCCATGGCCTGCGCAGAGGTCGCAAGCTGCTGCGCGGGCACGGCCTGCGACTGCGCCAGTGTCTGCGCAGGGGCGGATTGCATCGAGCCCGTCGGTTGCGGGGTGGACGAGGCTTGGGTCGCAACCGGGTTCGTCCCTTGCGAAACCGCGGTCGGTGCGCCGGGCAGCGCATTGGCGACCGTGCGCACCACGTTCGCTGCGGTGTTGACGACATTGCCTGGCAGGTTGCCGAGGCCAGGCGCATTGCCCAGGCCGGGCGGAGCGCCCGTCGCGGCGCCGGGCGACGGCAAATTGGGTGGCAACGCGCCCGGCGTCGGTCCTGGCGGACTCAGGATGTTGCGAAGCGAGGTTGTGACGCTGTTGAGGACGTTGCCTGCGGTGCCGATCAGTCCGCCACTGTTCGCCTGCGGTGCAGGCGCCAGGTTCCCAGCGCTGCCGGCATTGCCTGAGAACGGCAGAGGCGGCGGTGCGATCGAGAGGCCTCCCGGCAGATTGATGGTGGGCAGCCCGGCGGGCGTCTGGCCCGCTGCGGCGTTGCCAGCCGCCGGCTGGCCAGCGCCGAGGTTGGCGCCTGGAAACATGCTCTGCGCCTGCTGCTGCGGCATCGTCTGCATCTGCTGGCCGAAGTTCGACCGAAGCGCCTGGAATAGACCGGGCACCAGACCGGGCCCGCGTGAGGACGAGGCCGAAGACGAGAACAATCCGAGCGGATCGGGAAGGAGTGACACCGTTGCCTCCGGGGGCTGGATGGCAGGCGGAAAAAGTGGGCCGGCGTCCGCTTCGATGACGGCTTGCCCGAGGGTAGGCGTCGCGAGGCGCCATCACACCCTGGGGTCGACCCTAGATTGCGCCGTTCTGGGACCGCGGTCGCACCATAAAAAAAGGGAGACTTGCGTCTCCCTTCAAGCCGGCAGAGCCGGAGGACTATGGTGTGGCGAACGCAGGCTACCGCGTCCGGATACCTGATGCAACACTTGAAATAGTATGTTGCAAGTGATTGATTCGATTAGTTCGCCAGTTCCAGTGCGTTGCGCTTCGATTCGCGACGGGCGCCCGTGGGCTGATCCCAGGCGTTGTTGAACTGGGCCGGTTCCCAGCCGCCGTAGCTCGGATTGGCCAGCATCCACCAGCGCTCGCCGAACCAGTCGCCGTAGGTGTCGAGCAGCTCGCCACGGGCGTCAGGTGTGTTGGCGAGGATGTCGACGAAGTCGCCCAGCTGGTCGCCGAACTGCATCAACACACGGTAGTCGCGGCCGGCCAGGCGGCGGCGGCAGGTCTTCTCGGTGCCGTTCTGCTCGCAGTTCTCCACGAACGTGCCCAGCCCGAGGAACACGCTCTCGTCCTTCACCGGCAGGCCTTCGGCGCGCAGGTTCGCGAGCGTCGCCTCCTGCAGATGCTGGGCGCGGTTGGACAGATACAGGATGGTCACGCCCTTGGCCTCGGCCGCCTTGGCGAACTCCAGCACGCCCGGCACCGGCTTGGCCTTCTTCTCGGCGACCCACTGCGCCCAGGTGACTTCGTCGTACTCCAGACCGTTCTGGATCAGGCGCGCCTGGTAGGGGGAGTTGTCGAGCACGGTCTCGTCGATGTCCATGATCACCGCCGGCGGCAGCGCCGTGGCGTCGCCGATCAGCTCACGCTCTTCGGGCACCAGCGCATCCCAGTTCTTCTCGGCCAGCGCATCGTCGAGGTGATCGGCGGCGGCGCGGAAGATCGACAGGCTGTTGGCGCGGTACTCCTCCGAGCGCTGGATCCACAGCACCGCGTTGAGGTTGTCGCTGGGATCGGTGGCGGCCGGCGCCTGCGCGGCTGGAGTAGTCGGCGTTGCTTCTGCAGCGGCATCTGCCGGCGCGGTCGCAGGCGTCGTCGGCTTGCAGGCGGCCAGCAGCAGCGCGCTGGCGAGCAGGGTGAGGGCGGGTGCGTTCAGGCGCATGGGCGGGTCCGTCGTCATCGTGTGAACACGCGAGTTTAACGGCCGCGATCGCCGTGAACATGACAGGCCGGCATGGGGGGCGCATCCTGTCGCCCCCTTCGAGGCTGGAATTCCCATGGACGAGCAGGCGCAGGACCCGGACCGCTGGCCCCGACTCACCCCGATCGAGGCGCGTGTGCTCGGCTGCCTGGTGGAGAAGCAGGCAACCACGCCCGATGTCTATCCGCTGACCGTCAACGCCGCGCAATCGGCGGCGAACCAGAAGACCGCGCGTGATCCGGTGATGTCGGCCTCGTTCGGCGACGTGCAGCACGCGCTTCGGCAACTGGAAGGCCACCGTTTCGCGCGGCAGTCGTTCTCCTCGCGCGCCGAGCGGCACGAGCACGTACTGGGTACGGCGCTGGATGTCCCGCAGCCGCAGGTCGTGTTGATCGCGCTGCTGATGCTGCGCGGCGCGCAGACGCTCGCCGAACTGGTGACGCGCAGCGAGCGCATGCACCCCTTCGCCGATGCCGACGATGCGCGCCATCATCTCGAGCGTCTGGCCGGCAAGGGGCTGGCGGTGCGCATTCCGCCGCCCGCCGGACGCCGCGAGGACCGCTATGCACATCTGCTGTGCGGGCCGGTCGATGTAGCCGCCATCGCCGCGGCTGGTCCCGCCCGAGAATCCACCGGCGACGCGAGTCTGGCGGCGCGCGTCGACGCGCTCGAGGCCGAGGTCGCCGCATTGCGCGAGGCGCTCGACACCCTGACGGCGCGTCTGCCCGGCTGAGCGGAATCAGCTGTCGAGCAGCGCGCGGATCGCGGCGAACCCGTGGTCGGCGCGTTCGCGCTTGCGGGCCGCGTCGGCGACCGGATCGGCGCCGTCGCGTTGCACTTCGGCCGCGGGCAGTTCCTCGAAGAACCGGCTCGGCGTGAGCCGCAGCTTCTGGCCCCAGCGCTGGGTCTCGCGCGGATGGCTCAGCCACAGCTGCTCCTTCGCGCGGGTGATGCCCACGTAGAGCAGACGCCGTTCCTCGTCGATGCGGCCCTCGTCGATGCTCGACTCGTGCGGCAGCGTGTTGTCGTCCATGCCGATGATGAAGACGTAGCGGAACTCCAGCCCCTTGGCCGCGTGCATGCTCATCAGCCGCACCTGGTTGCCGGGATCGCCCTTGTCGGCGTGGCTCAGCAGTGCCAGCTGCGAGGCGAGTTCGCCAGGCCCGGCGCCACGTGCGCCTTCGAACCAGTCGGCCAGTTCGTTGAGGTTGCCCGAGCGGATCCGGAACAGCTCGTCGCTCTTGCACTGAGCCTTGAGCATCGCGATCAGCCCGGAGCGCTCGTTGAGTTCGCGCACCAGTTCGCCGGCCGGCAACCGGCGCGCGTCCTCGCGCAGCCCGCGCAACACATCGCCGAACTCGCTGAGCGCATTCGCCGCGCGCGGCGGCAACTGCTTGAGCAGGCCCATCGATTCGATCGCACGCGACATCGGCATGTCGGCCGCACGTGCGAGTTCCGACAGTCGCGCCAGCGAGGTCTGGCCGACGCCGCGCGCCGGTGACTGCACCGCGCGCAGGAACGCCGAATCGTCGTCGGGGTTGGCCAGCATGCGCAGCCAGGACATCGCGTCCTTGACCTCGCCGCGATCGAGGAACGCCGTGCCGCCGCTCAGGTGATACGGCACGCGCAGCAACTGCAGTGCCTTTTCCAGCGGGCGCGAGAGATGGTTGCTGCGGAACAGGATGCAGAACTCGCTCCATTCCACTTGGCGCGAGGACTGCAGGAACTGGATCTCGCCGGCCACCTTCTCGGCCTCGTGCGCGCTGTCGCGGCACTCCCAGATGCGGATGCGCTCGCCATCGGCCTGCGCGCTCCACAGCGTCTTGGGATGTTCGTGCGGATTGTTGGCGATGAGTGCGTTCGCCGCGCGCAGCACGCGGTTGCTGCAGCGGTAGTTCTGTTCGAGCTTGACGATGCGCAGGGTCGGATAGTCCGTGCCCAGCGCGGTCAGGTTTTCCGGATTCGCGCCGCGCCAGGCGTAGATGCTCTGGTCGTCGTCGCCCACGCAGGTGAAGTTGCCCTTCGGCCCGGCGATCGCCTTGAGCAGGCGGTATTGCGCGTCGTTGGTGTCTTGGCACTCGTCGACCAGCAGATAGCCGATCCGCTCGCGCCACGCGTCGCGCGCGTCGTCATCGGATTCGAGCAACTGGACCGGCAGACGGATCAGATCGTCGAAATCGACCGCGTTGAATGCGGTCAGGCGCTCCTGGTAGCGCGCGTACAGCGCCGCCGCCTCGAACTCTCGCGCGCTGATCGCCACCGCATGCGCCTGTTCCGGCGAGAGGCCGGCATTCTTCGCCTTCGACACCAGGCCCTGCAGCAACTGGATCATGTCCGGCTTGACGCCCGGCAGGAGATCCTTGATCTGCGACGCGCTGTCGTCGGCATCGAAGATCGAGAACCCGCGCCGCAGCCCGAGCTTGGCGTGGTCGATCTGCAGCATCTTCAGGCCGAGCGCGTGGAAGGTGCAGATCGTCAGCCCGTCGGCCGCATCCCCGCGGATGCGCTTGGCGATGCGCTCGCGCATCTCCTTGGCCGACTTGTTGGTGAACGTGATCGCCGCGATCCGCTTGGCCGGGTAGCGGCCTGACTGGATCAGATGCGCGATCTTCTCGACGATCACGCGCGTCTTGCCGCTGCCCGCGCCGGCGAGCACCAGCAACGGACCTTCGATGTGGCCGAGGGCCGCAGCTTGTTGGGGGTTGAGACCGTGCATCGGGACCACTGGATTCAGCGATGCGCATTGTAGCGGCCGGACCTCTGCCGGGCCTGAAGGCCGCCGGTAGAATGGGCCCATGGCCAAGCTGTACTTCTACTACTCGGCGATGAACGCCGGAAAGACCACGACGCTGCTGCAGAGCGCGCACAACTACCGCGAGCGCGGCATGCGCGTCGCGTTGCTGACCCCGCGGCTCGACCATCGCGCGGGTGTGGGGCGGGTGGCGTCACGGATCGGGCTGTCGGCCGATGCGATCGCGTTCGATCGCAACGACGATCTGCTCGCGCGCATCCGCGCGCTGGTCGACGGCGACGGCAGCCTGCATTGCGTCCTCGTCGACGAAGCCCAGTTCCTGTCGCAGGCGCAGGTGTGGCAACTGTCGGAAGTCGTCGACGCGCTGCGGATTCCCGTGCTCTGTTACGGGCTGCGCACGGACTTCCGCGGCGAGCTGTTCGAAGGCAGCCGGCATCTGCTGGCCTGGGCCGACGAACTGACGGAGATCAAGACGATCTGCCACACCGGCAAGAAGGCGACGATGACCGTGCGCGTCGACGAGCAGGGCTATGCGGTGCAGGACGGCCCGCAGGTCGAGATCGGCGGCAACGAGCGCTACGTGTCGGTGAGCCGCGCGGAGTTCAAGCGCATCGTGCGCGGCGAAGGGCGGATCGAGCCGGTGCAGCCACCGTTGCTCTGATCTAGGCGCGAAAGCCTCACTTGGCTTCGCTGGGCCCGAGATCGTGTCCGCCGTGGGATGGCCGTGTCGTGCCCAACCGGCTGCGCAGCATGCGGCGGGACAGGCTGAGGATGAGATAGCGTGCGAGGCGGTGGCGCCAACCGGCGCCGGTAACGCGGAAAACGCCGACCGTATCACCCCAAGGTGCACTCTCCGGATCCTCATCCGGCTGCCAGTCCGTCGTGATCTCAAGGCTCTCGGCACCGCCCCAGCGCGCCAGCGCGTCGAACCCGTCGGGATAGAAGCGCCAGCAGTCGACTGGATAACGGTGCTCGGGACCGCGGGACGGGGCGATCATCAGGATCAGGCCTCCCGGCTTCACGACGCGGATCATCTCGAGCCAACTGACCCAGAAGAAATCCATGTGCTCGAGGGCCTGACCCGAGAGCAGGACATCCATCGAAGCGGTCTTGAAGGGCAGACGGTACGGGGAGGTCATGACGATATCGACGTTGGGGCCCGGCTCGAGGTCCACACCCGTGTACTGCCACCTCGTGTCGCCGATCAGATCCTTGTAGCTTCCGTTGACGTCATAGCTTCCGATGTCCGCAATCGTCAGGCCGAGAGCGGGGTCCAGATAGCGCGACAGGACGTCTCGCATGTGACGCATTGAACTCGTGTGCATACGTGCGGGATCCTTGGCGGCTGCGCGGAAAATCCAGGGTCGACACGCGTGCGTGTGGTGCGTAATCGCCGGCCGACGATTATGGCAGCGTTCCAGGAAGGCGACAAAAGCCGCTCGGAGTACAGCACCGAAGCGTCTCGCGGCGGCCCATGTGCCCGATGCCCGGCAGTGAGGTCAGACCCGCGGACGCAGAAACGGGCGCACGATCTCGTGCGCCCGTTTCAATGAGGCAAGCTAGGCTTCAGCGGCCGGGAACACGGCAGCACGTTGCATCAACGCGGTAACCGAGCAGCCCTCCCAACACACCTGCCGTCACGCTGCAGGTCCAGCCGTTCGGACGACCCGTGCCGTCAACGGTGGGATGCGAGCTGGCTACGGTCAATCCGATGGGCCCGCCACAGGCGCCGCCTGTCGACGTGTAGCCCGCCGGGCAAGTCGCGGAAGGGTTGAGAGACCCGTTCAGCAGGCTGCCCGTCTGCGTCTGCACCATGCAGTCCAGCGCTGTGGCTGGCGGCTCCATGTAATAGCCGTACACGTCAACGACGAAATCGGTTTGGGATGTCGAGAAGGTCGAGAACTGTGTCGGGCAACCGGGGCGGCAGAGTTTGAGCGCGATGTTGTTGGCGACGTCGGATTCACTGAAATTGAGCGATGCCGCGTTTGGTTGCGGCGTGTCGGAAGGGAAGACGGTCAGGTAGCCAACAGACTGGACCGCGTTGACTGCAACGACGTTTGCAACGAGAGCGGATGCATTTTCCGGAATGTTGCAGTTGGTCGTTGCACCGCCCTGGGCGGTGAAGTCACCTGTCGTCCAGCCGCTGAAACTGCGCGTGCCCATCGCCGGAATCGGGCCGCCGACGACACGGGTATCGACAATACGACAGGGCGGAAGCGGAGTGAACACGAGACTGTTTTCGGTGGAGCCAAGCTGCAACGGTCGGACATCGTTACGATTGGATGCCGAGCTCCCGCCGAACAGTGCCCCGGACATGCTGTCGAACGTCGGCGCAGCAGCGGCGCGGCGAAGGTTGTCGATGTCGGACGCGCTGAAGGTGCCCATCATCAGCTCGGTCCATTCATTCGCGGAGATGCCATAGCGCCGCTGGATCTCGCTCCCCCAGCGATTTGATATCGTCGCGGCATATCGCGCTTGCTCGACGACGTTGCTCTTGTTGGCTTCACGCGGCGCGGCAATAGCCAGTGTCGAGAATGATGCGCAGGCAACCAGTACCAGAGCAGTGATTCGTTTCATGCATGCGATCTCCATTCGGACGTTGCGACCAGGAATTCACGTTGCAGGCGCGACAGGGATCACATTCGCACCCGACGTTCCGATACAAGCATGTGCTTTGAGAAACGGGCTATGAGAGTTTTCTGAAAGCTGCCTGAGGTTGCCGGTGAGTCCAACCGATTCCTGCACCAGAGCGACATTGCAGGAAGACCGGGCGAGCGCGTGCCCAGGGCTTCAGAATCTGGCCAGCAGCACACCGCAGCGCTTGCGGGCGGCCTCGATGTCGCGGCTGATCGCGCCGCCCTCCGGCTGGGCAGCGCGGACCTGGGTGGCGAGCGCTGCGAGGTCGTCCCGGGCGCGCAGCGCACCGGGCGCGGCGCAGCGCAGCGCGGCGGCATGGGCGCGCGCGATCCAGGCGATCTTCCGCAGTTCGCTGTCGTCGGGCGGCGTGCGGGCGAGGCGGTCCAGTCCGGCCAGTGCCTCGACATCGCCGGCGTCCGCGGCGATGCGATCACGCGACAACGCCGCGCGCAATGCGTTGGGATGCTGCGCGCCGTAGGCCTCGGCGGTGATGGTGGCCGCGTCTCCTAGGTGGCGCGTGCCGGCGCCCGGCTCGAGCGCCGCTTCCACTTCGCCGAGCATCCGCAGCGTGTCGCCGACCAGTCCGTGACGCGGGCCGAAACGCGCTTGGCGCAGCGCGAGGGATTCGAGCAGCAGCGGCTGCGCCTGGGCGTCCCGCCCTGCGGCGTGCAGCACCATCCCGTGATTGAACAGACCGTCGGCGAGCATCGCGTTGGGGCTGGTCTGGCGCCAGATGTCGACGGTGCGCGCCAGCGATTCCAGCGCCGCGTCCTCGTCGCCGCGTTCCCAGGCGACGATGCCGAGGCTGTTGTGGATGCGCGCGACGTCGGCATGGCGCGCGCCGAGCCGCGCGACCGTCCAGACCAGCGCATCGCGGAACTCCGCTTCGGCTTCGGCGAAGCGTCCTTGGTCGACGTGCAGGGCGGCCAGTTGCCGGCGCGCATCGAGCGTGGCCGGATGGCGCGCGCCGTGCAGTGCGAGCGCGAGCGACAGCGCCTCGCGGCAGCTCTCTTCGGCCGGCCGCGTGCGACCGTCCGCGCGCAGCAATGCGCAGCGCGTGCGCAGCAGTTCGACCGCGAGCGGATGGCGCGGATCCAGACGCTTTCGCAGGCGGTCGAGCGCGGCATCGGTCCCGGCCAGCGCCTCGGTGATCTCGCCGGCGGCGCTGTGCAGCGAGGCGAGATCGGCGAGGCTTTCGATCGTGCCGGCTTCGTCCGGCACCGCGCTGTCGCGTCGCAGTTTGAGCGCACGCCGGAACAGCAGGCGCGCGCTTTCGGGCTCGCCGATGTCGCGCCGGCCGCGCCCCAGCTGCGTGTACAGCTCGGCCGCCTGCCGCGGCAGCAGTTGTTCGCGCTGCAGCGCCAGCGCCTGCAGTGGCTGCATCGCCGCGATCGCGTCGCGCGGCCGGCCGAGCAACCGCAACGTGCGGCCATGGTCGCTGGCCGACTGCAGGCGCAGACTGGGCGGTGCATCGGCCATGCCGCCGACGACGGCCGACTGCCGTTCCAGCAGCGCCAGCGCCTGATCGTAATCGCCGAGTCCGAGACGCAGGCGCGCGATCATCCCGTAGAGTTCGGCGCGTGCCACCGGCTGGTGCGCGAGCTCCGCATCGCCGCGTTGCACGCCGGCTTCGAGCAGCTGGCGGATGTCGAGTGGCGCACCGCCGGCCGCAGCGCCGGCCTGCTCGAACAGACCGACGACGAAATCCTGCATCGCCTGCGCGCGCGCCGATTCCTCGATCGCCTGGTTCGCCTGCCAGGTCACCGCGACCATCGAGGCCACGAGCGTCAACGCCACCAGCGCCGCGCTCGACACCGCCCAGCGGTGCCGACGCAGATACTTGCCCACGCGATACGACAGCCGCTGCGGCCGGGCCAGGATCGGCTTGCCGTCGCTCCAGCGCCGCAGGTCGAGCGCGAAGGCCTCCACCGACGCGTAGCGATCGGCGGGCGCCTTTTCGAGCGCGCGCAGCACGATGGTGTCGAGGTCGCCGGCGATCGCGCGCGCCATGCGCTTGCGCTGCACCGGCTCCACGCCATCGTCGACGCTGCGCAGCAACGTCTGCGACGGTCTGGGCGGATCGGCATCGAGAATCGCCTGTTCCCACTGCGCATCGGTGATGCGTGCGGGCTGATAGGGCTTGCGCCCCGACAGCAGTTCGTAGAGCACGACGCCCAGCGAATACACGTCGGTCATCGTCGTGACCGGCTCGCCGCGGATCTGTTCCGGCGCGGCGTAGTGCAGGGTGAACGCGCGCACGCCGGTACGCGTGTGTTCCGGCGCTTGGCCGGCGGTGTCGAGCAGTTTGGCGATGCCGAAATCCAGCAGCCGCACATCGTCGAGTGCGGTGACGAGGATGTTCGAAGGCTTGAGATCGCGGTGCACGATGAGGTTCGTATGCGCGTGGCTGACCGCGTCGCAGACCTGCAGGAACAGGCGGATGCGGTCCGCGACACCCGGCTGGTGGCGCCTGCACCAGTCGGTGATCGGCTCGCCGTCGATGTAGTCGAGTGCGAGATAGGGCTGCTGGTCGGCGCTGATGCCGGCGTCGAGCAGGCGCGCGATGTGCGGATGTTCCAGCCGCGCGAGGATCTGCCGCTCGCGGGTGAAGCGCAGGCGCAGGTCGGGATCGGCCAGGCCGGGCCGCAGCAGTTTCAGCGCGACGCGGCGCTCGTACAGACCATCGGCACGCCGTGCGAGCCAGACCTGGCCCATGCCGCCTTCGCCGAGCAGCCGTTCGAGTTCGTAGGGGCCGACGTGGCGGCCGGGCAGCATGCCCGACAGTGCGGCGACGATCGGTTCGGCGAGGAAGTCCTCGCGTTCGGCGTCCAGCGCGAGGAGCGCTTCGAGCTCGGCAGCGAAGGCGGGGTCGTCCAGGCGGACGGTGGCCAGCGCCGCCGCGCGCGCGTCGTCATCGAGTTCCAGCAACGCGTCGAGGGCTGGGGACAGCCGCTGCCAGCGCGCGCTGTCCATGCGCGGCGCTCAGTCTTCCCGCAACGACGCCAGCAGGTACATCCGCGCCTTCTGCCAGTCGCGGCGGATGCTGCGTTCGGAGCGGTCCAGCAACGCGGCGATCTCCAGTTCCGACAGACCGGCGAAGTACCGAAGTTCGACCACCTGCGCCAGTTTTGTGTCGACCGCGGCCAGCCGCGTCAGTGCGATATCCAGCGCCAGCGTGTCCTCGTCCAGCCGCAGGCCGCTTTCGATGTTCTCCGGTAGCTCGGTGACGCGGTGCAGATCACCGCCGCGCTTCTGCGCGAGCCGCTGCCGGGCGTAGTCGACGACGACGCTGCGCATCGCCGATGCGGCATAGGCGAAGAAATGCGCACGGTCGTCGAAACGCGCCTCGTGGCGACCGATCAGTTTGAGGTAGGCCTCGTGCACCAGCGCGGTCGCATCGAGCGTATGCCCGTGTTGGCCGGCGAGCTGGCGCCGGGCCATCTGGTGCAGTTCCTGGTAGAGCGTGGCGAGCACGCGATCGAGCGCGTCGCGATCTCCGCCGCGCGCGGCATCCAACCACTGGGTGATCTCGGCAACCTGACCCTCGTGCATGCCCGGCCCTCGCCCCGCGCCGCGACTATAGCGCTTATCCGGGACCGGGCGCGGCAGGCCATCAGCGCTGGCAGCGCGGGCACCAGACGGTCGCGCGCTGGCCCACCAGCGCCTGCCGGAGCGGCGTGCCGCAGGCCGGGCACGGCAGGCCGCCGCGCCCGTACGCGGACAGCTCCTGCTCGAAGTAACCGGGCGCGCCATCGGGACTGATGAAGTCACGCAGGGTGGTGCCGCCGCGATTGATCGCATACGCCAGGATCCGCTTCACCTCCGCCGCCAGCCGCGCATAGCGTTCGCGCGAGATGCGCCCGGCATCGCGCAGCGGCGAGATGCCCGCGGCGAACAGCGCCTCGGCCGCGTAGATGTTGCCCACGCCGACCACGATGCGCTGGTCCATCAGGAAGGTCTTCACCGGCGCGCGGCGGCCACGGCTGGCGAAGAACAGATGGTCGCCGTCGAAGACGTCGTCGAGCGGTTCCGGGCCGAGATCGCGCAGGAGGTCATGCGTGTCGCCGGGCGCCTGCCACAGCAGGCAGCCGAACCGGCGTGGATCGTTGAAGCGCAGGATTTGCCCGGAATCGAGCGTCATGTCGACGTGGTCGTGCGTGCGCACCGGCACGTCCGGATCGAGCACGCGCAGACTGCCGGACATGCCCAGATGCAGCAGCGCGCTGCCGGCACCGGTGTCGAGCAGCAGGTATTTCGCGCGCCGGCGGATCGCCTCGACGCGCTGGCCGGGCAGCACGGTCGAGACTTCACCGGCGATCGGCCAGCGCAGGTCCGGCCGCCGCAGCACGACGCTGCGGATGGTGCGGCCGAGCACGTGCGGCGCCAGACCGGCGCGGGTGGTTTCGACTTCGGGCAGTTCGGGCATGCGTTCTAGATCGGGCGTTGCCGCGCGGATTCAATCCACGCGGCTGAACGCGAGACGGATCGATCAGCCCGTCCAGCCGGGCAGGCGCTTCGCAACCGCAGGCGCATCGACCGTCGCGTACTTCGGCAGCCCGTCGCGGCCGTACGGCGGCGGCGCTTCACCGCGGATCAGCGGCTCGAGATAACGCCGCGCGGCCGGGGTGATGCCGAAGCCGTCGCGGCGGATGAAGCCGGCCGGCATGATCTTCTCGTGGTTGGCCACCTTCTCCAGCGGCGCGGCCTCGATCGTCCAGCGGTAGGGCGCATCGGAGGTGCGCCTGATCGACGGCATCGTCGCGTTACGGCCGGCGAGGGCGAACTGCACCGCCGCGCGCCCGACCGCCATCGCCTGGTCGACATCGGTCTTCGACGCGACGTGCCGCGCCGAGCGCTGCAGGTAGTCGGGCAGCGTCCAGTGCACCTTGTAGCCCAGCGTGTCCTTGACCCGGCCGGCGAGATGCGAGGCCACGCCGCCGAGCTGGGTGTGGCCGAACGCGTCCTGCCCACCGCCCGCATCGGCGACGAAGCGGCCGTCCTTGTCGCGGATGCCTTCGCTGGCGACGACGACGCACCAGCCGACGCGCTCGACGACGCGCTGCACCTGGGCGAGGAAGGCGGCCTCGTCGTAGTCGCGTTCCGGGAACAGGATGATCTGCGGCGCGTCGTCGGAACCCTGTCCGGCCAGGCCCGCGGCGGCGGCCAGCCAGCCGGCGTGCCGGCCCATGGCCTCGTAGACGAAGACCTTGGTCGAGGTGTCGGCCATCGCCGCGACGTCGAGCGCGGCTTCGCGCACCGACACCGCGGTGTATTTCGCCGCAGAGCCGAAGCCCGGGCAGCAGTCAGTGACGGCGAGATCGTTGTCGATCGTCTTCGGCACGCCGATGCAGGTCAGCGGGTAGTCGAACTGCGCGGCGAGCTGCGAGACCTTGAGCGCGGTGTCGGCCGAGTCGTTGCCGCCGTTGTAGAGGAACCAGCGCACGTCATGCGCGCGCAGCACCTCGATCAGGCGTTCGTACTTGGCGCGGTCGGCCTCGATCGATTTGAGCTTGTAGCGGCACGAGCCGAATGCCCCGCCCGGCGTGTGCGCGAGCGCGCGCACCGTGGCCAGCGGAATCTTCGACGCATCGACCAGATCCTCGCGCAGCGCGCCGAGGATGCCGTTGCGCGCCGCGAGCACCTTGACCCGCCGGCTGCGCGCTTCCTGCAGCACCGCCGACGCGGTGGCGTTGATGACGGCGGTGACACCGCCGGACTGGGCGTAGAGCAGGGTTCCGGACGTCATTGCACGTGTCCTTTCGATGGCCTGAGGCGGGATACGGTAAGCTGGCGCGGCCGTCCGCCGCCGTGTCGTTCGAGTGTACGTCGGAGCGGTGGCGCGGTCCCCCACAGTTGCAGGAGCGTTCGATGCGTTTGGTTCTTCTCGGTGCGCCCGGTTCGGGCAAGGGCACGCAGGCGGCGCGGTTGAAGGACCATCTGCAGGTGCCGCACATCTCCACCGGCGATCTGCTGCGCGCCGAAGTGGCCGCCGGCACGCCGCTCGGCCTCGAGGCCAAGGCGATCATGGCGCGCGGCGATCTGGTCTCCGACGAGATCCTGCTCGGCATGCTGGAAGACCGCTTCTCGCGCGACGACACGCAGTCGGGCTTCATCCTCGACGGCTACCCGCGCAACCTCGCCCAGGCGGCCGCGCTCGACGCGCTGCTGGTCAAGCTCGGCACGCCGTTCGATGCCGCCGTGCAGCTGGAAGTGGATAACGAACAGATCATCGCGCGCCTCGCCGGCCGCGCGCAGGCCGAAGGCCGCGCCGACGACAGCCCCGAATCCGTGCGCCATCGCCTCAACGTCTACGACCAGCAGACCGCGCCGGTGATCGCGTTCTATCGCGAGCACGACCAGCTGACCGTCGTCGACGGCGTGGGATCGCTCGACGACGTGTTCGACCGCATCGTCAAGGCGATCGGTCGGGAGCAGGCGGCGGCCTGATCGCACGCGCGTCGCCTGTCGTTGACTGTGCCGCCCTGCAGGAATTCCGCGTCGTGAAACTTCATATCCTCGGCATCGCCGGCACCTTCATGGGCGGCGTCGCCGCGCTCGCGCGCGAACTCGGCCACGCGGTCGAAGGCAGCGACCAGGCGGTGTATCCGCCGATGTCGACCCAGCTCGAAACGCTGGGCATCACGCTGCACCAGGGCTACGACCCGGCGCACATCGGTGACGACGTCGACCAGGTCGTGGTCGGCAACGCGCTCTCGCGCGGCAATCCCGCGGTGGAAGCGGTGCTCGACGCCGGACGCGCCTACACGTCCGGCGCCGAGTGGCTGCGCGACAACGTGCTGCCCGGCCGCGAAGTGCTCGCCGTTGCCGGCACCCACGGCAAGACCACGACGACGACGATCCTGTCCTACCTGCTCGAAGCCGCGGGCCGCGCGCCGGGCTTCCTGATCGGTGGCGTCGCGGAAGACTTCGGCGTGTCGGCACGCATCGGCAGCGGACGCGAGTTCGTCGTCGAGGCCGACGAATACGACACCGCCTTCTTCGACAAGCGCAGCAAGTTCGTCCACTACCGTCCGACGGTCGCGATCCTCAACAACCTCGAGTTCGACCACGCCGACATCTTTCCCGATGTCGCCGCGATCCAGCGCCAGTTCCACCATCTGGTGCGCACGGTGCCGGCGCGCGGACGCTTGATCGTCAACGGCCACGACGCGCGCCTGGGCGAAGTGCTGGCGATGGGCTGCTGGACGCCCGTCGAGCGCTTCGGCTTCGACGCCGGGTTCGAATGGTGCGCGGTGAAGCGCAGCGACGACGGCAGCGTATTTCAGATCCTGCGCGGTGGCGTGTCGGTCGGCACGGTCGAATGGCCACTGCTCGGTGATCACAACGTGCTCAACGCGCTCGCCGCGCTCGCGGCCTGCGCGGCGGTCGGCGTCGATATCGCGGCACTGTTGCCGGCGCTCGCCGCGTTCCGCAGCGTCAAGCGGCGGATGGAAGTGCTGGGCAGCGCGGGTGACGTCACCGTCTACGACGACTTCGCCCATCACCCGACCGCGATTGCGACGACGCTCGCCGGTCTGCGCGCGAAGGTCGGCGATGCGCGCATCGTCGTGGCGATGGAGCCGCGCAGCAATTCGATGCGTCTGGGCGCA
Source organism: Luteimonas flava (assembly GCF_036584485.1). NCBI lineage: Bacteria > Pseudomonadati > Pseudomonadota > Gammaproteobacteria > Lysobacterales > Lysobacteraceae > Luteimonas > Luteimonas flava. The sequence goes on from NZ_JAZHBM010000002.1 coordinate 279,290, forward strand.
CACGCCGATGCGCTGGCGCCGTCGCTCGATCTCGCCGACGTGGTGGTGTTCCTGCATCGCCCGGAGCTGGCCTGGGATGCGGGCGCGGTGGTGTCCGCCGTCCGCGGCGAATCGCGCGCGGTGGCCGATGTCGATGCGCTGCTGGCCGACCTCGCCGCGCGCGTACGGCCCGGCGACCATGTGGTCTTCATGTCCAACGGCGGGTTCGACGGCGCACCGCGTCGCTTTGCGCAACGCCTGCGCGACTGAGGTTTCGCATCGGCCTGCGTACACTGGACGCATGCAAGACGACACTTCCCTGCCGCTGTTCCCGTTGCGCACCGTGCTGGTGCCCGGCGCCGCGCTCGGCCTGCGCGTGTTCGAGCCGCGCTATCTCGATCTCGTCCGCGAATGCGGCCGTCGCGGCAGTGGATTCGGCATCTGCCTGATCCTCGACGGCGACGAGGCCGGCGCGCCGGCGACGCCCGCGGGCGTCGGCACGGAAGCCCGCATCGAGGATTTCGACACCGGCGCCGACGGCCTGCTGACGCTGCGCGTGCGCGGTGCGCGCCGGTTCCACGTGCGCCGCACGCGGGTGCGCGACAGCGGCCTGATCATCGCCGATGTCGACTGGTGCGCCGCCGATCCCTCGATCGAGCTGCAGCCCGAACATGCGCTGCTCGGCGTGGTGCTGCGCAAGATCCTCGAACACATCGACGGCGCGGACCAGACGTTCCCGGAGCCGCACTTCGACGATGCGGCCTGGGTGGGCTGGCGGCTCGCGGAACTGCTGCCGCTCGAGCAGCCGCATCGCCAGCAGCTGTTGCAGCTCGACGATCCCGACGAGCGGCTGGAAACCCTGTTACGGCTGGTCGATGTCGTCGACGACGAGTGAGCCGTCCGCCGTGCGCACACGCAGCGTCGGCACGCCCGATTGCGGGTGCACGTCCTCGCGCGACGGGAAGGCTTCGAGCACGTCGCGCAGACCGCGGTGCACGCCGTGCGCATCGGGCTGCGGCTGCCACAGGCCGAAGGCACTGAACGGACGCGTATAGAGCATCGACTGGCTGGTACCGATCCACAGCTCTGTGCCATCGTCGAGCACCGCCGGGGCGCGCCACAGACGCAGCACTTCGACCCGGTCCGCATCACCGTCGCGGCGCATCAGCAGCGTTTCCGCGAGCGTGTCCAGCGTCGCCGGCAGCACCGGTTGTTCGGCCTGCGGCACGCTGTCGTCGAGCAGATTGATCACCCGCATCCAGTCGGCCTGCGGCTGCACGCGCCAGCCCTTGGCCTCGAGCTGCGTCTGCAGCGGCGCCAGCGGGCCGGCGATCTGCAGATCCAGCGGCCAGCGATGGGCGGGATCACGCTCCCGCAACTGGCCCGGCAACCGCGCCCAGTCCGACGCCCACCAGTCCTGCGCCGACAGCGTGACCGTCGACGGCTTGGGCGCGAACTTCGCGAGCAGCGGATCCACCGCGCGCGGCGCATGCCACAGCGCGGCCACGGCGAAGGTGATGTAGAAGATCAGCGCGACCGGACGCATCCAGAACGAGCGCTCGACGTGGCGCCGGTAGGCGATGCCCAGCACCAGCAGCCAGACGATGCCCAGCAGCATGCCGCCGACGATGTCGCTGAGCCAGTGCGCGCCTAGATACAGACGCGAGAAACCGAGCACCGCGACGACCACGCCCGACACCAGATACGGCCACACGCGCGTGCGGCCGGGCAGTTCGCGTGCGATCAGCACCGCGAAGAAGCCGAACACGATCGTGCACATCGTGATCTCGACCGCAGGGAAGCCGAAGCCGCCGTGCACGGTGGGCGGCTTGGGCATGTCGATCACCGCGCCCAGCAGCGCGGTCAGCGCCATGCCGAACGCCAGGGCGGCCAGCCAGTGCGCGGCGCCCAGCCAGCGCCGGCGCCAGATCAGCCACGCGAGCGTCAATGCGACCGCAGGGCCGAGCACGTGGACGTCGCCGATCGACGCGAGTCCCGCCATCAGGCGGTCGGCCAGCGGGTTGCGCAGCTCGTACATGAACTGGAACACGGTCTGGTCGATCAGCAGCGGCTCGCCGCGCATGATCACCGTCGCCAGCAGGGCGAAGCAGGCCCAGCCGATCGCCAGCAGACAGACCGCGAGGATCGCCAGCGATGCGGATTCGGGGCGCTTGGGATCGACCAGCGCGATCGCGTAGCGACCGAGCCAGGGATGCGCGCGCGACCACGCCAGCAGACGCGCGAGCAGTGAATTGGCATGCGCATCGAACCAGCGGTAGCTGTAGATGACGATCGCCCAGGCCAGCGCCAGTACCACCAGCAGCGCGCCGAGCACCAGCGCCAGACGGTCGGCGACCGCAGCCACCGCGTCATAGGACGCGCCGAACAGCCAGCCCGGCGCGAGGAACAGCGCACCCCACGACAGACAGGCTGCGAAGCTGATCGGCAGGTACTGGCGCATCGGCATGTGCGCGATGCCGGCGATGGCCGGCACGAACGGGCGGATCGGCCCGACGTAGCGCGCGACCAGGATGCTCTTGATCGCATTGCGCCGGAACACGAGTTCGCTGCGGTCGAGCAGCTGCGGATACTTGCTGAAGGGCCACACGGTGCGCAGGCCGTGGCCCCAGCGACGGCCGACCCAGTAGCTCACGCCGTCACCGGCCATCGCGCCGAGCGCGGCGCAGGCCACCGCGTAGGGGCCGGAAATTTCGCCCAGACCGATCAGCACGCCGATCGCGAACAGGATCGGCAGGGCCGGGACGATCGCGCCGAGGATGATCACCGAATCGCAGAACGCGATGAGGAAGATCACGAGGCCGGCCGCGACCGGGTGGTTGCCCACCCACGTCACCAGGCTGTTGAAGAAGTCAGTGAGCATCCGGCCATTATGACAGCGGTGGATGACCGTCCCCGGACCACGATGGGGCAATGGCCTTGTGCGAGGGCCACGCTGCATCGATATGCGGCGCAGGATCGCGAAACCTCGCACGCATGCGGTGCATCGGTGCGGATTACGTTGTGGGCCCACGCCGGAGCGATCGCCCCGGGCCGCGCCCGCCGTCGCTCCGTACAATGACGCGATGTCCGCACACGATGCCAGGGCCGCCAGGGCCACCGAAGCAAAAGCGCTGAAGTCCGACAGCTTCGGCCGCATCTCCTTGATGCGCGGCGCAGACGGCGGTCTGTTCGTGCGCCGCGACCTGCGTCACGTGCCGCTGTGGCTGCGCCTGCCGGCGTGGTGGCTGGCCCGGCGCGAAGCGCGCGGGCTGGCGGCGGTGGCCGGCATGCAGGACGTGCCGCAGCTGCTCGCCTGGACCGGGCGCCAGCTCGATCGCAGCTACATGTCCGGCGACGCGATGTACCAGCGCCCGCCGCACGGCGATCTTGTCTACTTCCGCCGCGCGCGTCGGCTGCTGCAGGGCCTGCACCGCCGAGGCCTCGCCCACAACGATCTCGCGAAGGAAGCCAACTGGCTGGTGCTCGACGACGGACGCCCGGCGATCATCGATTTCCAGCTCGCGGTGCGCGGCAATCCACGTTCGCGCTGGATGCGTCTGCTAGCCCGCGAGGATCTGCGCCATCTGCTCAAGCACAAGCGCATGTACTGCCGCGCGTCGCTGACGCCGGTTGAGAAGCGCGTGCTCAAGCGCACCTCATGGCTGCGCGATGTCTGGTTCCGTACCGGAAAGCCGGTCTACCGCGTGGTCACGCGGAAGATCCTCAAGTGGGAAGACAATGAAGGGCAGGGGCCGAAGCCCTGAGAACCTGTTCAATGTCCTGCTGCGCTTGTCAGCTGGCGCGCGTGCGGTGCTCGGAATGCTCACGTACCACACGTACGCTGCGCTTCCTGCGCTCCACCACGCGCCATCTGGCGGCGCTCGCGACGGACCTTGAGCAGGTTCTACGCCTCAGTCGGCCTCTCGCAGGGCGATGACGCTGCGGCCCTGGTAGCGACGGTCGGCGTCGAAGTCGTAGCCCAGTTCGAGCGTGCCGACGTCTTCGCAGGCGTGACAGGTGCGCATCGGCACATCGAAGCGCAGACGCACGCCGCCGTCGGGCAGCACTTCGCTGCCGACTGCCTGCGCCGGCGCGAACGGCATCGCATCGGGATGCGCATCGAGGAACGGCTTGAGTTCGCCGCGCAGACGCACCGCGCCCGCAGGCAGCACGTTCTCGTCGACATCCACCGAACGCCCGTCCGCATCGACCAGCCACAGACCCTGGTTGGTGTTCGCGCGGAACGGATAGGTGATCTCGGCGTGTCCAACGCCTTCGACCTCGCGCCAGGCGCTGACATGCCCCGGATTGTCGAGTGCGATCAGCCGCGTGCTGGCCGCGATGGCCTCTGGGGCTGCGCCTGCTGCGCGCATCGTCGACAGCAGACAGTCGTCGACATCCGCCGTGCCGGTGCGACACGGCGACAGATCGCCCTGCCAGACCGACTTCGCGCTGACGACGAGGTCGCCGTCGGCTGCCGCCGCAAGGTCGTCGGCCGCCACGGCAGGCGGGGGCGCGTCCATCGGCGCAGGCGTCGGCGTCTCCGCTGCAGGCGCCAGCGCTGCGGGCGCGGTGGCCGGCGGCGCGGCGTCGCACGCGGTCAGGGTCAGGGCGAACAGCGCGAGGGCGGCAACGTGGCGCATCGGCGGATCCTGCGGCGGGAAAGGCCCCAGTATCGCGCCGCTTGCTGAACGTGTCGGAGACCCCGCGCGCATAATGGCGATGACTCCATCGCAGGACAGGACCGCCGCATGTCGACACTCGCCGGCAAGACCCTTTTCATCACCGGCGCTTCGCGCGGCATCGGCCTGGCGATCGCCGAACGCGCCGCGCGCGATGGCGCGAACGTCGCGATCGCCGCGAAGTCCGAGGTCGCCAATCCCAAGCTGCCCGGCACCATCCACAGCGCCGCGCGCAGTGTCGAAGCCGCCGGTGGCCGCGCGCTGGCACTCAAGTGCGACATCCGCGAAGAAGATCAGGTGCGCGCCGCGGTCGCCGCCACGGTCGATGCCTTCGGCGGCATCGACATCCTGGTCAACAACGCCAGCGCGATCTGGCTGCGCGGCACGCTGGACACGCCGATGAAGCGGTTCGACCTGATGCAGGAAGTCAACGCGCGCGGCAGTTTCCTGTGCGCGCAGGCCTGCCTGCCGCATCTGCAGAAGTCCCCCAACCCGCACATCCTGACCCTGTGCCCGCCGCCGTCGCTGGATCCGAAGTGGTGGGCGCCGCACACCGGCTACACGCTGGCGAAGATGGGCATGAGCTTCGTCACGTTGGGGCTCGCGGCCGAGTTCGGGCCACAGGGCGTCGCGGTCAATGCGCTGTGGCCACGCACGCTGATCGGCACCGACGCACTGAACATGATTCCCGGCGTCGAACGCGGCAACGGACGCAGCCCGACGATCATGGGCGACGCCGCGCACGCGATCCTCGTCCGCGACGCCGCCGGTTTCCACGGCCGTTTCCTGATCGACGACGAAGTCCTCGCCGAAGCCGGCATCACCGATCTCGACGCCTACGCGATCGATCCCGCGCAGCCGCTGTTGCCGGATCTGTTTCTCGACTGAGCGCGGCTCGGAGCCCCTCGCCCTCCGGGAGAGGGGTTGGGGTAAGGGCTCCGCTTCGCAAACACCTGCGTCCGAGACGCAACCCAGCACCTCTCCCTCCGGAAGAGTTCGACGCGCGAAGCGCGTCGGGTGAGGGCTGGGGATCCATCACATAGCGTCCAGACAACAGCATCTGTTCCGCCTGGCATCCTCTGCCGTCGTCCGCGGATCGTTCGGCGTCGCACGCGTCCACCCCCGTACAATCGGCGCCCCACGTCCCATCGAAGCCGCCGACCATGTCCTCCGCCGCCGATCTCATCGCCCTCGCCCAGCGCCACGTGCTGCCCGTCTACCGGCCCCGCGAGCTCGTGCTCGAGCGCGGTGACGGCGCGCGCGTCTGGGACAGCGAAGGCCGCGAGTACGTCGACCTGTCGGCGGGTATCGCCGTCTGCGGCCTCGGCCACAACGATCCCGATCTCGTGGCCGCACTGACCGAACAGGCCGGCAAGCTGTGGCACACCAGCAACGTGTTCTTCAGCGAACCGCCGCTGCGGCTGGCGGCCGAACTGGTCGAGGCCAGCGGTTTCGCCACGCGCACCTTCCTGTGCAACTCGGGCGCCGAAGCGAACGAGGCCGCGATCAAGCTCGTGCGCAAGTGGGCCACCGCGCAGGGCCGCAGCCCGGACCGTCGCGTCATCGTAACCGCACGCGGCAGCTTCCACGGTCGCACGCTGGCCGCGGTCACCGCGACCGCACAGCCCAAGTACCAGGCCGGCTACGAGCCGCTGCCCGGCGGCTTCCGCTATGTCGACTTCAACGACATCGCCCAGCTCGAAGCCGCGATGGCCGATGGCGACGTCGCCGCGGTGATGCTCGAACCCGTGCAGGGCGAAGGCGGCGTCATGCCCGCCGCCGATGGTTATCTGGCCGCAGTACGCGCGCTGTGCGATCGCTTTGATGCGCTGCTGGTGCTCGACGAAATCCAGTGCGGCATGGGCCGCACCGGCACGCTGTTCGCGCATCCCCAGGACGGCGTCGTCCCCGACATCGTCACGCTGGCCAAGGCGCTCGGCGGCGGCTTCCCGATCGGCGCGTTGCTGGCCGGCCCCAAGGTCGCCGAAGCGATGCAGTTCGGTGATCACGGCACCACGTTCGGGGGCAATCCCCTCGCCGCCGCCGTCGCGCGCGTTGCGTTGCGCAAGCTGGCATCAAAGGACATCGCCGCCAACGTCGAACGCCAGTCACGCGCGCTGCGCGACGGTCTCGCCGCACTCGATGCCGAGTTCGGCCTGTTCTCCGAAGTCCGCGGCCGCGGTCTGATGCTCGGCGCCGTGCTGCGTCCCGAGCATGCCGGCAAGGCCGCGACGATCCTCGACCACGCCGCGCGCCATGGCCTGCTGATGCTGCAGGCCGGCCCCGACGTGCTGCGGTTCGTACCGGCGCTGAACATCACCGACGCCGACATCACCGACGGCCTGGTCCGGTTGCGTGCGGCGATCGCCGATGCCGTCGCCGCCGGCTGAGTCCACTGCGGACGGCTGCGCGTTCTGCGCGATCCTCGCAGGCAAGCTGCCGGCGAATCTCGTCCACGAAGACGATCAGGTCATCGCCTTCATGGACCTGCGCCAGGCGGTGCCCGGGCACGTGCTCGTGGTGCCGCGCCGCCACGTCGAAACGCTGTTCGACCTGGACGAGGACACCGCCGCGCAGCTGATGCGGATCGCTGTCCGCATCGCACGCGCGGCCGATGTGGCGTTCGCACCCGACGGCCTCAACCTGTGGCAATCCAACCGCGAGGCCGGCGGACAGGAAGTTCCGCACGTGCATCTGCACGTGCAACCGCGGATGGCGGGTGACGGCTTGCTGCGGATCTATCGGGAGGGAGCGCCAACGCCGACCCCATTCGCACTGCTCGATCGCATGGCGGCCGATCTGCGAGTAGCGCTGGCGTCGACTCAGACCAGCCCGTAACGCCGCAGCACCGTCCGCATCGACCGCACGTCGACCACCGTGTCGGCGTGCAGGCCCGCGGCGCGTGCGCCCTGCACGTTGACGAACAGGTCGTCGACGAACAGCGTCTCCTGCGCGCGCACGTCGAACTGCGCGAGTGCGCGCTCGAAGATCGCGCGGTCGGGTTTGCGCACGCCGAGGACGCCGCTGCACAGCACGCGGCCTTCGAGCATCGGGAACAGCGGCGCGACGATGCGGGGAATCGCATCGCGCATCAACGCGCCGTTGTTGGTCAGTACGCCGACCTGCACCCGGGATGCGACCGACGCGACGAGCTCCAGTGCGATCGGATCCGCCTGTGTGCCCGCGCATCGCGATGCGATCCAGAGGTCCGCATCGATGGTGCAGCCAAGGCCTGCACCGAGCTGCTGCAGATAGGTGTCCGTATCGAGCGTGCCGCTGTCGTAGGCGCGCTCCAGTCCCGAGTCGAATACCACCTCCGCCACGCGCGCGGCCGTACAGCCGGCGACGCGGGCGAGGTGCGCGAGGCGCGTCGCGTGCGAGTAGCGCGCCAGCACGCCATCGAAGTCGAACAGCACCAGCCGCAGCGGCGGCGGGGTCACTGCGTCGGTTCTTCCAGGGGCAGGCCGCTCCCGCAACGACGGCAGTGCCAGGATTCCTGCTCGTGGTCCTGCAAACCACATTCGCGGCACCGCACGTGGCGTCGCCTCGGCCGGAGCGTGCTCGCGAGTTCCGCGGTGTAGATACCGGTCGGCACCGCGATGATGCTGTAGCCGATCAGGATCAGGATCGAGGTAATGAATCGCCCGAGCGGCGTGCCCGGCGAAATATCGCCAAAACCGACGGTGCCCATCGTCACCACCGCCCAGTACATGCCGGTCGGGATGCTGGTGAATCCGTGCTCGGGGCCCTCGATGACGTACATCAGCGCGCCGAAGATGATGACGATCGTGATCAGCGTGCAGACGAACACCGCGATCTTGCGCCGGCTGCGCGCGAGTGCCGTGATCAGCACGCCCGCCTCGCTGGAGTACTGCACCAGCTTGAGCACGCGGAACACGCGCAGCAGGCGCAGCACGCGGATCACCAGCAGGTACTGGCTGCCGACGAAGATCAGCGACAGATAGCTGGGCAGGATGGCCAGCAGATCGATCACGCCGAAGAAGCTGGTCGCATACCGCAGCGGCCGTCGCACGGCCCACAAACGCAGGCCGTATTCAATCGTGAACAGGACGGTGAACACCCATTCGGCGATCATCAGCCAGTGATGCCAGCGCGCCTTGATCGACGGCTCGCTGTCGAGCAGCACCACGATCACGCTGACAAGGATCGTCACGATCAGCGCGAGATCGAAATTCCGTTCGCTTGCGGTTTCGTGATGGAACAGCAGGCGGTAGAACCGGTTACGCAGTCCGCTCGGGCGCGCCGGCAGGAAGTCGCGTTCGAACACGCTGGCCTGCGGGTCGAACTCCTCCGGCGTGTCGCCCCGCTGGCTCATGGCTTCAACATATCCCCGAACGCATCGCGTGACGCTTCGATTGTGGCCTCGATCACCGCGGCGTCGTGCGCCGACGACATGAAGCCGGCTTCGAACGCCGATGGCGCGAGGAACACGCCGCGCTCGAGCATCGCGTGGAAGAAGCGGTTGAACGCAGCGGTATCGCAAGCGACGGCCTGCGCATAGGTGTCGACGATCGGCTGATCGGTGAAGAACAGACCGAACATGCCGCCAACGCGCGTGGTGGTGAACAGCACACCCGCATCGCGCGCCGCCGCTTCGAGACCGTCGCACAACCGGTGCGTGCTGGCTTCGAGCGCATCGTGGAAACCCGGTGCCGCCACCAGGTCCAGCATCGCCAGGCCCGCGGCCATCGCGACCGGATTGCCGCTCAGCGTGCCCGCCTGGTAGATCGGCCCGGCCGGCGCGATCTGCTCCATCAGGTCGCGACGCCCGCCGTAGGCGCCGACCGGCATACCGCCGCCGATGATCTTGCCGAAGGTGCTGAGATCCGGCGTCACGCCGTAACGCGCCTGCGCGCCGCCGAGCGCGACGCGGAAGCCGGTCATCACCTCGTCGAAGATCAGCAGCGCGCCGTGCTGCGTGCACAAGTCGCGCAGATGCTGCAGATAGCCGTCGCGCGGCGGCAGGCAGTTGGCGTTGCCGACCACGGGTTCGATGATCAGACCGGCGATGTCCGCGCCCATTTCGTCGAACAGCGCGGTCGCCGCGTCGAAATCGTTGTAGGGCAGCGTCAGCGTCAGATCGGCCAGCGCTTTGGGCACGCCCGGCGAGGTCGGCACGCCGAGTGTCAGCGCACCGCTGCCGGCCTTGACCAGGAACGAGTCGCCGTGGCCGTGGTAGCAGCCTTCGAACTTGACGATGCAGGTGCGCCCGGTTGCGCCGCGCGCGAGGCGGATCGCCGACAGCGTGGCTTCGGTGCCCGAATTGACCATGCGCACCATTTCCATCGACGGCACCAGCGCGGTCAGGCGCTCGGCCATCGTGATCTCCGCTTCGGTCGGCGCACCGAACGACAGGCCGTCACCGATCGCGCGTTTGACCGCCTGGCGCACGCTCGCATGGTTGTGGCCGACGATCATCGGGCCCCACGAGCCCACGTAATCGATGTAGCGGTTGCCGTCGACGTCGAACAGATAGGGGCCGTCGGCGCGCTGCACGAAGAACGGCTCGCCGCCGACCGATTTGAACGCACGCACCGGCGAATTGACGCCGCCGGGCAGCAGCGTGCGGGCGCGTTCGAACAGGGCACGCGAGTGGGACGTATCCATGGAGACTCCAGAAAGAAAAAGGTTCACAGGCCGAATGCGGCGCGGTAGGCGTGCGCGGCGGCGGCCGGATGGCGTGCAGCGAACACGCCACTGATGACGGCGACGAGATCGGCGCCGGCGGCTGCGAGCTGGCGCGCATTCTCCGGCGTGATGCCGCCGATCGCCACCCGCGGCACGCCGAGCGCTTCCGCATCGCGCAGCAGGGATTTGCGCGCCACGCGGGCATCGGGCTTGGTCGGTGACGGAAAGAACGCGCCGAAGGCGACATAGCTGGCGCCGGCCTCGACCGCGCGCTGCGCCAGGGTGATGTCGTCGTAGCAGGAGGCGCCGAGGATCGCGTCGGCACCCAGCGCCGCGCGTGCATCGATCAGCGCGCCGTCGTCTTCGCCCAGATGCGCGCCGTCCGCGCCGAGATCGGCGGCGAGCCGCCAGTCGTCATTGACGATCAACGGCACACCGGTCGCACGGCACAGCGGCAGCAGGGCCTGCACCTGCGCCCGGCGCAACGCGGCATCGGCGCGCTTGTTCCGGTACTGCAGCCACGTGGCGTGCGGCAGCACGGCCGCGACCTGGGCCAGCAGCTGGGCGGTCTCGGGCTCGTCGGGCGTGAGCAGGTACAGGCCGCGTGGCGCGGACGGGGAGGCGTTCATCGACGTGGGTTCCGGTGGGGGGAGCGCGATGGGACAATGCGGCTCCGTTTCCAATGCCGCATGTGGTCATTATCCGATGAACGATCCGACGACGCAGAGCGCCTACCAGACATGGATGTGCGTGGTCTGCGGTTTCATCTACGACGAAGCCGTCGGCATTCCGGACGAGGGCATCGCCCCGGGCACGCGCTGGGAGGACGTGCCCGATACCTGGACCTGTCCCGACTGCGGCGTCACCAAGGACGACTTCGAGATGATGACGCTCTGAGCTGAACTTCAGGGCGGGTCATCCGCGAGGCCGCATGCGCGGGGCCGATGACATCTGACTAGTGCGCGCGGTCGCGTGTGCGCCCGATGTGGACCAGTTGCTCGCGTACCGCATCCACATCCGACGCGTCCGGGTACCGCACCACGTACTGCCCCAGATCCTCGCGCGCACCGGTGACATGGCCCAACGCCAGATAGCCCAGGCCGCGATCGCGCAAGGCATCGGGCGCATCGGGCGCCAGCGACAGCAGCCGATCGGCGCAGCGCACGGCGCGGGCCCAGTCCTCGGCTTCGGCGTAAGTGCCGTGCAGGTTGCGCAGCATCCGCATCAACATCATCCGCGGCGTGGCCGGGCGCAGCAGCCGGGCCAGCGTGTCGTCGTCCGGCGGACCGCCGTCGACGTGCGGCGCGGCGCGTGACCGCAGTTCCTCGATGTCGAGTGGTCGACCGCCGTTGAACGGGTCCATCACCAGCATGCCGTCGCCGACCGGCAGCCGGACCAGGAAGTGGCCGGGGAAGGAAATGCCGTCCAGCACCACGCCGAGCCGGCGTGCGACCTCCATCTGCACCACGGCCAACAGGATCGGATTGCCGAGCCGCCGTTCGATCACCGCATTGAGATAACTGTTGCGCGGGTCGTAATACGTGTCGTGGTTGCCGGCATAGCCGATCTCCTCGAACAGATGCCGGTTGATCGCCTGCATCTTCAGCGGCGTCTGCCCGATCGTGTCGACCTCGATCCGCAGATGCCGGGCATGCGACTCCAGCACCGCATCGCAATGCGCGGCGTCCAGCGCGGGGTATTCGTCGCGGGCGATCAGCAGCGCGCACGCGAACAGGGGCACCGCGGCATCCGCGGTGCCCGATAACGATGCCCACTCGGGCAATTGCACTGCATCACTCATGGCGTGGATGCCTGCGTGGCCACTGGATCGCGATGACTTGGGCTCAGGGCGCCGGGATTGAGGGCGACAGCGTCAGCGTCTCACCGTCCTTCAGGCCGATGCGCTGCGCTTCCCCTGCATTGAGCTCCAGCACATAGCGCGCGGGACCGGTGCTCGGATAGGGCGGGCAGCGGTTGCCGGCAGAACATGGCGGTACGTCGCGCTGCTGCGACACCAGCCTGCGTGCATCGTCGAAGTAGAGGATGTCGAGCGCGATACGCGTGTTCTTCATCCAGTAGGCCTGCGGCGCCTCGCTGTCATGGATGAAGAGCATGCCGTGCCCCTCTTCGAGCGTGTCGCGGAACATCAGGCCGCGCGCGCGTGCCTCGTCGGTCGCCGCGATTTCGACGGTGTAGCGGTTGCCCGCAAGCTCCACCCAGTCGCCGCCACTCGCACAGGCGGGCAGCAGACAGGAGGCAAGCAGAGAGAGCAGAAGAAGACGGAGAGCGCGCATGGAAGTACCGACGGGGTGGACTGCAGCCACCTTCGGCAAGCGCCGTTGAAGCGTCAAGAAAAAAATCGTGCGCCAAGGGTTCCCAAACCGGTTTCATCTATGCATAATTCGCGCCCCGCACGGCGGGCTGCTCTTCGGAGCGGCGGGCCAAGCGGGACGGGAACGACAACAGCCTTCACGCGGTGTTGACAGACTCGAAAGTCGCGGTAACATGTGCGGCTCGCTTCAACGAAACGCCTTCGGGCCGGACGGGGAAGCCGCTTCAAAGTCACCCTCGACGAGGTGTTGACGGCAGCAAAAACCGCGCTATCATGGGCGGCTCGCTTCGGAGGAAACGACGAAGCAGTGGGAAGCAGGCGCTGAGGCCGCTTCCGCAGATCTTTGACAGTGTGCGCAGGATACTTATGCGGACGTCTGGCTGGTGGCGTGAGTCCATTAGCAGACGTTCTAGAAAGAGCAAGAAAGATTCAAAAGCATGCAAATGCTGGTGAGTAGTTCGAGTTCTGGAAAAGACATCTGCACTCGAAGCATTAGATGTCACTTCGGTGATGTCGAAACATTTAAGTGAAGAGTTTGATCCTGGCTCAGAGTGAACGCTGGCGGCAGGCCTAACACATGCAAGTCGAACGGCAGCACAGAGGAGCTTGCTCCTTGGGTGGCGAGTGGCGGACGGGTGAGGAATACATCGGAATCTGCCTATTTGTGGGGGATAACGTAGGGAAACTTACGCTAATACCGCATACGACCTACGGGTGAAAGCGGAGGACCTTCGGGCTTCGCGCAGATAGATGAGCCGATGTCGGATTAGCTAGTTGGCGGGGTAAAGGCCCACCAAGGCGACGATCCGTAGCTGGTCTGAGAGGATGATCAGCCACACTGGAACTGAGACACGGTCCAGACTCCTACGGGAGGCAGCAGTGGGGAATATTGGACAATGGGCGCAAGCCTGATCCAGCCATGCCGCGTGGGTGAAGAAGGCCTTCGGGTTGTAAAGCCCTTTTGTTGGGAAAGAAAAGCAGTCGGTTAATACCCGATTGTTCTGACGGTACCCAAAGAATAAGCACCGGCTAACTTCGTGCCAGCAGCCGCGGTAATACGAAGGGTGCAAGCGTTACTCGGAATTACTGGGCGTAAAGCGTGCGTAGGTGGTTTGTTAAGTCTGATGTGAAAGCCCTGGGCTCAACCTGGGAATTGCATTGGATACTGGCAGGCTAGAGTGCGGTAGAGGGTAGTGGAATTCCCGGTGTAGCAGTGAAATGCGTAGAGATCGGGAGGAACATCCGTGGCGAAGGCGACTACCTGGACCAGCACTGACACTGAGGCACGAAAGCGTGGGGAGCAAACAGGATTAGATACCCTGGTAGTCCACGCCCTAAACGATGCGAACTGGATGTTGGGTTCAACTAGGAACTCAGTATCGAAGCTAACGCGTTAAGTTCGCCGCCTGGGGAGTACGGTCGCAAGACTGAAACTCAAAGGAATTGACGGGGGCCCGCACAAGCGGTGGAGTATGTGGTTTAATTCGATGCAACGCGAAGAACCTTACCTGGCCTTGACATGCACGGAACTTTCCAGAGATGGATTGGTGCCTTCGGGAACCGTGACACAGGTGCTGCATGGCTGTCGTCAGCTCGTGTCGTGAGATGTTGGGTTAAGTCCCGCAACGAGCGCAACCCTTGTCCTTAGTTGCCAGCACGTAATGGTGGGAACTCTAAGGAGACCGCCGGTGACAAACCGGAGGAAGGTGGGGATGACGTCAAGTCATCATGGCCCTTACGGCCAGGGCTACACACGTACTACAATGGGAAGGACAGAGGGCTGCAAACCCGCGAGGGCAAGCCAATCCCAGAAACCTTCTCTCAGTCCGGATCGGAGTCTGCAACTCGACTCCGTGAAGTCGGAATCGCTAGTAATCGCAGATCAGCATTGCTGCGGTGAATACGTTCCCGGGCCTTGTACACACCGCCCGTCACACCATGGGAGTTTGTTGCACCAGAAGCAGGTAGCTTAACCTTCGGGAGGGCGCTTGCCACGGTGTGGCCGATGACTGGGGTGAAGTCGTAACAAGGTAGCCGTATCGGAAGGTGCGGCTGGATCACCTCCTTTAGAGACAAGACCACGTGACTTGTCCAGGCGTCCTCATAAGTAACCTGCACGATTGGTAATCAAAAGCAAGACTGGGTCTGTAGCTCAGGTGGTTAGAGCGCACCCCTGATAAGGGTGAGGCCGGTGGTTCGAGTCCTCCCAGACCCACCACATGGGGCCTTAGCTCAGCTGGGAGAGCACCTGCTTTGCAAGCAGGGGGTCGTCGGTTCGATCCCGACAGGCTCCACCATTCTTGATGATGATTCACCGATCGCTGCGCACACATCAGATTTGAATGTCGACAGGCACTGTGGCCTGACGACAGTTCTTTGAAAAATAGGGAAGTAGCGAGCGTCTGAGACAAGAACTCATACGTGTCGTGTGGCTAAGGCGGGGACCTCGAGTCCCTAGTAAATTGAGTCGTTATATTTGCGTCGATGCTTTGTACCCATCGACAGAAGTATGGCTCCGAGGCAACTTGGGGTTATATGGTCAAGCGAATAAGCGCACACGGTGGATGCCTTGGCGGTCAGAGGCGATGAAGGACGTGGTAGCCTGCGAAAAGTATCGGGGAGCTGGCAACAAGCTTTGATCCGGTAATGTCCGAATGGGGAAACCCACCTCCTAGGAGGTATCGTGCAGTGAATACATAGCTGTACGAGGCGAACGCGGTGAACTGAAATATCTAAGTAACCGTAGGAAAAGAAATCAACCGAGATTCCCTGAGTAGTGACGAGCGAACGGGGAACAGCCCAAAAGTCGATATGGTTCTAGCAAAACGGTCCTGGAAAGACCGGCCATAGAAGGTGATAGCCCTGTATGCGAAAGGGCCATGTCGATGAAAAATGAGTAGGGCGGGGCACGAGAAACCCTGTCTGAACATGGGGGGACCATCCTCCAAGGCTAAATACTCCTGACCGACCGATAGTGAACCAGTACCGTGAGGGAAAGGCGAAAAGAACCCCGGAGAGGGGAGTGAAATAGACCCTGAAACCGTGTGCGTACAAGCAGTAGGAGCCTCGCAAGAGGTGACTGCGTACCTTTTGTATAATGGGTCAGCGACTTATTGTTCGTGGCAAGCTTAACCGTATAGGGGAGGCGAAGGGAAACCGAGTCTGATAAGGGCGCATAGTCGCGGGCAATAGACCCGAAACCGGGTGATCTAGTCATGCCCAGGATGAAGGTTGAGTAACATCAACTGGAGGTCCGAACCCACTCCCGTTGCAAAGGTAGGGGATGAGGTGTGATTAGGAGTGAAAAGCTAATCGAACCCGGAGATAGCTGGTTCTCCTCGAAAGCTATTTAGGTAGCGCCTCATGTGAATCTTCTTGGGGGTAGAGCACTGTTATGGCTAGGGGGTCATTGCGACTTACCAAACCATTGCAAACTCCGAATACCAAGACAGACTGCATGGGAGACACACGGCGGGTGCTAACGTCCGTCGTGAAAAGGGAAACAACCCAGACCCACAGCTAAGGTCCCAAATTATCACTAAGTGGGAAACGATGTGGAAAGGCACAGACAGCCAGGAGGTTGGCTTAGAAGCAGCCACCCTTTAAAGAAAGCGTAATAGCTCACTGGTCGAGTCGGTCTGCGCGGAAGATTTAACGGGGCTAAGTGATAAACCGAAGCTTGGGGTGCACAACTTCGTTGTGCGCGGTAGAGGAGCGTTCCGTAAGCCGTCGAAGGCAGATTGAGAAGTCTGCTGGAGGTATCGGAAGTGCGAATGCTGACATGAGTAACGATAATGGGGGTGAAAAGCCTCCACGCCGAAAGCCCAAGGTTTCCTTGCGCAACGTTAATCGACGCAGGGTGAGTCGGCCCCTAAGGCGAGGCAGAAATGCGTAGTCGATGGGAAGCTGGTTAATATTCCAGCACCTCGCATAAGTGCGATGGGGGGACGGAGAAGGTTAGGTCTACCAGGCGTTGGTTGTCCTGGAGAAAGGCGGTAGGAGTGGGTCTTAGGCAAATCCGGGACCCTTTAACTCCGAGCACCGAGACGAGCTCATTAGAGCGAAGTGACTGATACCACGCTTCCAGGAAAAGCCCCTAAGCTTCAGCTTATGCAGACCGTACCGTAAACCGACACAGGTGGGTAGGAAGAGAATTCTAAGGCGCTTGAGAGAACTCGGGTGAAGGAACTAGGCAACATAGCACCGTAACTTCGGGAGAAGGTGCGCCCTTGATCGTGGCCCATGCGGGCTACAGCGATCGGGGGCCGCAGTGACCAGGCCGCTGCGACTGTTTATCAAAAACACAGGACTCTGCAAACACGAAAGTGGACGTATAGGGTCTGACGCCTGCCCGGTGCCGGAAGGTTAATTGATGGGGTCAGCCGCAAGGCGAAGCTCTTGATCGAAGCCCCGGTAAACGGCGGCCGTAACTATAACGGTCCTAAGGTAGCGAAATTCCTTGTCGGGTAAGTTCCGACCTGCACGAATGGCGTAACGATGGCGGCGCTGTCTCCACCCGAGACTCAGTGAAATTGAAATCGCTGTGAAGATGCAGCGTTCCCGTGGCAAGACGGAAAGACCCCGTGAACCTTTACTATAGCTTTACATTGAACGTTGAGTTCGTCTGTGTAGGATAGGTGGGAGGCTTTGAAACCATGGCGCTAGCTGTGGTGGAGCCAACCTTGAAATACCACCCTGTCGTGCTTGACGTTCTAACCTAGGTCCGTTATCCGGATCGGGGACCATGTATGGTGGGTAGTTTGACTGGGGCGGTCTCCTCCCAAAGAGTAACGGAGGAGCTCGAAGGTACGCTCAGCGCGGTCGGACATCGCGCACTGTGTGCAAAGGCATAAGCGTGCTTGACTGCGAGATCGACGGATCAAGCAGGTAGGAAACTAGGACTTAGTGATCCGGTGGTTCTGTATGGAAGGGCCATCGCTCAACGGATAAAAGGTACTCCGGGGATAACAGGCTGATACCGCCCAAGAGTTCATATCGACGGCGGTGTTTGGCACCTCGATGTCGGCTCATCACATCCTGGGGCTGTAGTCGGTCCCAAGGGTATGGCTGTTCGCCATTTAAAGTGGTACGCGAGCTGGGTTCAGAACGTCGTGAGACAGTTCGGTCCCTATCTGCCATGGGCGTTGGAGATTTGAGAGGGGCTGCTCCTAGTACGAGAGGACCGGAGTGGACGAACCTCTGGTGTTCCGGTTGTCACGCCAGTGGCACTGCCGGGTAGCTATGTTCGGAAGCGATAACCGCTGAAAGCATCTAAGCGGGAAGCGCGCCTCAAGATGAGATCTCCCGGGAGCTTGACTCCCCTGAAGGAACCATCAAGACCAGGTGGTTGATAGGCTGGGTGTGTAAGCACAGTAATGTGTTGAGCTAACCAGTACTAATGATCCGTGTGGCTTGACCATATAACCTCAAGTTGCTTCTACCGAAGCATCCTTGGCCAACGACACGAATGAGTCGTCAAAAATGTTCGCTACTTCCCAACCTCTGAGAGCGTGAGCGCTGTCAGTCCCACTTTCGATCGCATCCCTGCGACCGATCACCGGACCGACCTGCGACCCTCCACCCTCTCCCTGGTGACTATAGCTGTATGGAACCACCCGATCCCATTCCGAACTCGGAAGTGAAACGTACATGCGCCGATGGTAGTGTGCATCTAGCATGCGAGAGTAGGTCATCGCCAGGGTTTTTACCCAAAACCCCCGCCGGTTCTCCGGCGGGGGTTTTTCTTTGCATGACATTTGACGATGGCGCGAGAGAACGTGGGAAAGTGAGAAAGTGGGAAAGTCAGGGCGTTAGGGCGTCAGTAAGTCAGTTGTCAGCACATGACGCGAGAATATTTAGTCGTCGGGTGTCGCTAGATAATCTCCGTTCGCTCAGAATCCGGCTGCGAATGGAGGCGCATGCGATATATCAGCTGCTCGAGGGAAGGCGCTGTGTTGTCTTGCTACGGCGCGCCGGGACTCGAGGCTTCAGGCGATCAGGCGGATCGGGGCGACGGGCGATGGGTTTCGGTTCGCTCTTCCCATCCTACGAGAGCGTGCTTGTGCGCTTTTGAGGCGCGAGAACACGATGGGTCGCGCCTGCGGGAAAAGCGGAAGTTGTCGCATCGCTATTTGCGAAGATCGCGCAAGTGGGCGAGATCGTCGGCGATCGTGGCGGCGCTGTGTTGCTGTATGCGGCGGTAGGTCGACAGGATATCTTCGCCAAGCGCGGTGAGCTCCGCACCACCGCCACCGCGTCCGCCGGTCAGCGTGGCGACGACCGGGGCACCGAAGTACAGGTTGAGCTGTTCGACGAGTTGCCAGGCGCGGCGATAACTCATCGACATGCGGCGACCGGCCGCTGAGATCGAACCCGTCTGCCGGATGCCATCGAGCAGATCGGCTTTGCCCGGGCCGAGCATCATCTCCCCGAGGCGGATGCGCAGCTGGAAATCGTCTGGGTCGCTCATGGCGGCAGCTTAGACGACGCGCTCGAGGCGTTGAAGCCGATGCGCGATGAACAGAGTCGTGAGCGGTCCGGCTGTGTGTGAATCGCGGCTTCGATCAGATTCGTCTGCAGTTGATGTGTCGAGTCCGTGAGTCGGATGACGTGGACGAGTTTCATGTGGCGCGATCCGCGTCGGAATCCAGATCGCCCGCCAGTTCTTCGATGGGTTCCGCGTTGCTCGAACCATCCTACGAAGCATTGCTCGCGCATGATGATGCGCCTGTGGCAACGGCATCTGGCGAAATCCCGCGGGGCGATCGAGCGGAATCGCAGACGGACGCTCGTGTATCGTCTGCGCTCGTCTTGAATGACCGCGCATGCCGCGATGAGTACGTACGCACTCCAGTCCGTGTTCCATCCCGCGTCGGTGGTCGTCGTCGGCGCGAGTCCGCGCGCGCGGTCACTCGGGCGGCTGGTGCTGCAGCAGCTGCGCGCCGGCGGGTTCGCGGGGCCGATCGGTCTGGTCAATCCGCGCTATGCGTCGATCGATGGCGTCGAAGCGTCGCCGTCGCTGGCGGCGCTGCCGTTCGTACCGGAACTGGTGGTGATCGCCGTCCCGCCGGCGGACGTGGCAGGCATCGCGGATGCCGCGGCCAGCGCGGGTGCCAAGGCCGCGATCGTGCTGACGCGCGACATGGGCGAAGGCACCGGTTCGCACAACGCCGCGCTGGCCGAAGTCGCGCGCGCGCGCGGGCTGCGCATCGTGGGGCCGAACTGTCTCGGCGTGATCGCGCCACACGCGAAGCTGTTCGCCAGTTTCGCCGCGCATGCGCCGATCCCCGGCGATCTCGCCCTGATCTCGCAATCCGGCGCCGTGGCGGCAGGCATGATCGAGTGGAGCCGGCCGCGGGGCATCGGGTTCTCCGCCGTGGCCTCGCTTGGCGACGCGCTCGATGTCGACTTTGCCGACCTGCTCGACTACTTCGCGACCGACCGGCATACCCGCGCGATCCTGCTGTACGTCGAGCGCGTGCGTGATGCGCGCAAGTTCCTGTCCGCCGCGCGTGCGGCGGCGCGCGCCAAGCCGGTGGTCGTGGTCAAACCCGGCCGGCATGCGCGACGCGACACGGCGGCGATCACCCACGCTGCAGCATTGGCAGCGCCGGATGCCGTCTACGACGCCGCGTTCCGGCGTGCGGGACTGCTGCGCGTGCATGCGCTCGACGAACTGTTCGCGGCCGCCGAAACCCTGTCGCATCTGGGCGGCGTGCCGGGCAACCGACTCGCGGTGATGACCAACGGCATCGGCGTCGGCATGCTCGCGCTCGATCGCCTGGTGGATCTGGGCGGTACCCGCGCGTCGTTGTCCGAGGCCACGGTTTCGGCGCTCGATGGCGCGTTCCCGCGCGGCTGGTCGCGCCGCAATGCCGTGGACATGCTCGGCGATGCCGACGGCACTCGATATGCGGTCGCGCTGGAGGCGCTGCTCGACGATCGCGATAACGATGCGGTGCTGGTGATGCAGGTACCCACCGTGCTGTCGGATCCCGATGAAGTGGCGGATGCCGTGGTGCGCACCGTGCAGGCACGTCCGCGCACCGGCGCGCGCAAGCCGGTGCTCGCCGTCTGGCATGGCGACCAGCCAGAGGCGCGCAGGACACTTGGCGACGCCGGCATTCCGGTCTACGACAGCGAAGCCGATGCGGTGCGGGGTTTCATGTATCTCGCGCGTCACCACGAGGCGCAGCGGGCGCTGATGGAGACACCGCCGAGCCTGCCGGACGATTTCGTCGTCGATCTGCCGGCGGCGCGTTCTGTCGTCGATGCGGCCCTGGCCTCCGGAAATCGTCTGCTCGACCCGGTGGCGACCGCGCGTCTGCTCGATGCCTACGGCATTCCGGTCGCCGAAGTCTCGCGCGCACGCGACGCCGATGCAGCGGTCGCGGCCGCGGAACAACTGTTCGCGCGTGGCGTCGCGGTCGCGGTGAAGATCGACGCGGCCGACATTCCGCACAAATCCGATGTCGACGGTGTGCGCCTGAACCTCACGACGCCGCAGGCCGTGCGTCAGGCGGCCGAAGACATCCTGCAGCGCGCACGCACATTGCAGCCCGCTGCGCAAATTGACGGTGTCACCGTGCATGCGATGGCCGTGCGGCCCAAGGCGCGTGAACTCATCGCCGGTATTGCCGACGATCCGACCTTCGGCCCGGTGATCGTGTTCGGCCGCGGCGGTACGGCGGTCGACGTCATCGACGACAAGGCCCTGATGCTGCCGCCGCTGGACCTGCGTCTCGCGCACGAGCTGATCGGGCGCACGCGCGCGTCGCGCATGCTCAAGGCCTATCGCGATGTGCCGGCAGCCGACGAACGCGCGGTCGCGCTGGTGCTGGTGAAGCTCGCGCAGATGGCGGCCGACATTCCGGAGCTCCTGGAACTCGACATCAACCCGCTGCTCGCGGATCGCGACGGCGTGATCGCGGTCGACGCGCGCATCGCGCTCGCGCCGGTCAAACGTCTGCACAAGGGTCGCGGCCATCCGCGCTTCGCGATCTTTCCGTATCCGGTGGAGTGGGAGCGGACGATCACGCTGTCGAACGGGAACACGGCCTTCGTGCGGCCGGTACGCCCGGAAGACGAGGCGATGTTCCGGCGCTTCTTCGAACAGGTCAGCACCGAGGACCTGCGGCTGCGCTTCTTCAGCGCCGTGCGGCATTTCAGCCACGAGTTCATCGCGCGGCTCACCCAGCTCGACTACGCGCGCTCGATCGCGCTGGCGGCGATCGACCCGGATACCGGCGAGATGCTGGGCGCGGTGCGTCTGCTCGCCGATGCGAACTACGACACCGGCGAGTACGGGATCATGGTGCGCTCCGACCTCAAGGGCGCCGGGCTCGGCTGGCGGCTGATGCGGATCATGATCGAATACGCCCGCTGGCAGGGGCTGCGCGTCGTCGAAGGCCAGGTGCTGCGCGAGAACACCACGATGCTGGCGATGTGCCGCCAACTGGGATTCTCGATCACCACCGATCCGGACGATGCCACGGTCGCGATCGTGCGACTGCCGGTCGAAGGCACCGACGCCTGAGCGGCTTCAATGGCCCTTGCGGCCCGAGCCGGATTGCTTGCCGCCGCCATCCTGCTTGTTGACCGTGGCCCAGGCGATGCGCTCGGCATCCGCCTTCGACCGGCCCTTGTCGCGCTCCGAAGCCTCCACGTGTTCAGCCTGTCGTTTCTGCTTGTCCGTGTAGGACGATTTGTCGCCGCGGGGCATGACACTGCTCCCTCGATGGGAGCAGAAAGCCTGCGCCGGCAATCGTGAGCAGCGGGTCGAATCCGCGTGCAGGAATCGTGGACCGGACGCAGTCAGTGCGACCGGAACGACGATAATGCAGCGGTGCGCAAGATCCTCCACATCGACATGGACGCGTTCTACGCTTCGGTCGAACAGCGCGACGATCCGTCGCTGCGCGGGCGGCCGGTGGTCGTGGCCTGGCGCGGCGCACGCTCGGTGGTCTGCGCGGCGTCGTATGAAGCCCGCCCGTTCGGGGTGCGCTCGGCGATGCCGGCCGTGACCGCCGAGCGCCTGTGCCCGGACGCGGTGTTCGTGCCGCCGGATTTCGCCCGTTACAAGGCCGTGTCGCGGCAGGTGCGCGAGATCTTCCACGCGCACACCGATCTGGTACAGCCGTTGTCGCTGGACGAGGCCTATCTCGATGTCACCGATCCGAAGATTCCCTCGCCCAGTGCGACGGCGACCGCGCAGGCGATCCGCGCGCAGATCCGCGAAGCGACGCAGCTGACGGCCTCGGCCGGCGTGGCGCCGAACAAGTTCATCGCCAAGATCGCCTCGGACTGGAACAAGCCCGATGGGCTGTACGTGGTGAAGCCGGCGCAGATCGACGCGTTCCTGCTGCCGCTCAAGGTCGGCCTGATTCCCGGCGTCGGCAAGGTCATGGAGAAGAAGCTGGCCGAGCTCGGTGTCGCCACGGTCGGCGATCTGCGCGGCCTGTCGCGCGAGACGCTCGAGCGGCGCTTCGGCACGTTCGGGGTGCGTCTGCACCAGCGCGCACTCGGCATCGACGACCGGCCGGTGGAACCGGACCAGCCGGTGCAGTCGATCTCGTCCGAGGACACGTTCGAAACCGATCTGCCGCTCGAGGCGCTGGCGCCGATGATCGAGCGGCTCGCCGAGAAGACGTGGGCGGCGACGCGCAAGACCGCGCGTGTCGGCCGCACAGTGGTGCTGAAGCTCAAGACCTCGCAGTTCCGCATCCTCACGCGCAGCTTCACGCCGGATGCGCCGCCCGCGTCGCAGGCGGAACTGACGCGGATCGCGCTGGCGTTGCGCGAGCGCGTGGAGCTGCCGGCGTCGACGCGGTATCGACTGGTCGGTGTGGGGATCGGCGGATTCCGCGAGCCGGATGAGCTGCCGGTGCAGGCGGGGTTGTTCGAGGAAAGCTAGGCGTCGTTGTACCTTCCGCAGCGCCGCGCCCTCACCCGACGCGCGATGCGCGTCGACCCCGGATCGAGTCCGGGGCAGGCGCTCTCCCAGAGGGGGAGGTTTCCAAATCGAAAGCGGAATATGCGCTGTGTTGCGGGCTGCGCTCAGCCGATCACACGCTTGAACGGCGGCAGCGCATCGAGGATGCGTTTGCCGTAGCGGCGGTTGAGCAGGCGCGAGTCGAGGATCACCACGCGGCCGGTATCGGTCGAGGTCCGGATCAGGCGGCCAGCGAACTGGGTCAGTGTGCGCAACGCGTGCGGAATCGCGATCAGGTTGAACGGATTCTGCCCGCGCGCTTCGAGCCACTCGCCGAGCGTCGCCGTCTGCGGATCGGTCGGCACCGCGAACGGCACCTGGGTGATGACGACCGTCGTGCAGGCCTCGCCCGGCAGGTCCAGACCTTCGCCGAACGAGTTGAGGCCGAACAGCACCGAGCCCTTGCCGGCGGCGACGCGTTCGAGGTGGGCTGCGACGACCTGCGACTTGTTGCCGCTGCTCTGCACCTGGATCGCGCCGCGGCGCGAGGCCGGCATCAGTTCGGCGACCTTCTCCATCTTCCAGCGCGAGGTGAAGAGCACCATGCTGCCTTTGTGCCAGTCGAGCTCGCGCGCAAGCCATTCGGCGACGGCCTTCGGGTGACCTTCGCGATCGTCGGGCGCCACCGGGAACTGCGGCACCACCAGCTGCGCCTGGTTCGGCAGATCGAACGGCGACGGCAGCGAAGCGGTCTCGGCGTGATCGGGCAGGCCGGTGTCGATCGCGAACGACTGGAAATCGCCGCCGCCGGTCAGCGTGGCCGAGGTCATCACGACCGAATCGATCTCCTTCCACAGCAGGGTGCGCAGCACGTGCGCGGCCGACACCGGCGAGCAGTGCAGGGCGAGATCGCCATCGCGTGTCGCGGTGACCCAGCGCGCCATCGGCGGTGCGCCTTCGCGGTCCTCGCGTCGCCAGCCGGTCCACAGCTCGTGCTGCTGCTCGACCATCTCCAGCGCCATGCCGAGACTGCGCTGCAGCTTCTCGCGCGCCGGGTCTTCCTGCTTGGTCCGCGCAACGGCCTGCTGCGCGGCGTGCACCCAGTTGAACAGGGCGCGCGTGTCGTCGCCGAGGGTTTCGATCGCGGGCGCCCAGTCCTCGGGCAGACGGCCGAGCGGTGCGCGCCACATCGGGTCGCGGTCGCCGGGCTCGGGCTGCCAGACGCGGTCGACGTCGAGCTGGAACGCCTTGAGCCCCTTCGACACGCGCGATGCGAGTTCGATCGCCTCGTTCGGCAGCAAGGTGCCGATGCGTTCCTTGTCGACCAGCCGATAGCTGCCGGCGATCAGGATCTGCATGCGGCTGGTGCGCTTGGCCATGTCGGCCAGCGGCAGGCGCGCCGCGCCCTGGTCGATCGCGACGTTTGCCACGTGGTGGCCCTCGTCGAGCACCAGCAGCATCTCGCTTGGCGGCGCCAGCAGCGGCTGGCCGTTCTCGATGTCGCCCATCGCGAGCGACGACAGCAGCAGCGCGTGATTGGTCACGACGATCTGCGCCTCGCGCACGGTGTTGCGGACTTTCAGCACCGGACACTGCTGGGCGAAGCTGCAGCGGCGCCCGGCGCAACTCGATGCGGGCGTGGTGATGCGCGTGCGCAATGCAGGCGACACGGGTTCGGGCGCCGTGTCGAGATCGCCGTCCCATTGCCGGTCCGCATGCGCTTCGAGCAGGCGCCGCGCAGCGTCCACTTCATGCGGCGCCAGCGGGCGATCGTAGAGCTGGCGCTCGTAGTCGCCGCCCTCGTCGGGCCCGGCGCCATCGAGCAGCATCGTGCCCTGGCTGTGCTCGGCGTGCAGTTCGGCGGCGTTGCGCGTGCACAGGTACCGCGTGCGGCCCTTGGCCAGCGCGACGCGGGCCTCCAGCCCGGTCGCGGCGAGGAATGCCGGAATGTCGCGTTCCACCAGCTGCGACTGCAGCGCCACCGTCCCGGTGCTGATCACCAGCTTCTTTTTCGTCGCCAGCGCGATCGGCACGCCCGCGGTCAGGTAGGCGAGCGACTTGCCGACGCCGGTCGGTGCTTCGGCCACGCCGATGCCGCCCGAGGTCGCGAGCGCGCGCGACACCAGCCCGATCATCGCGCTCTGCGAGCGGCGCGTACTGAAGCCCGGCGTGTTCGCCTGCAGCTTCGCGTACGCGGCGCGGATGTCGGCCTTGAGCGCGTCGTTCAGCGCGCGCGGCGGCGCGTCGGCCGCGGGTGTGGCCGGCGAGGTGGAGTCGGAATCGCCCATGCGCCCATTGTCCCACGCCGCGTCGCGTGGACCGAGATCGGGATGCTGAACGCTCTCGACGCGATTGCCGGCGGAAGGCAGACGCGAGCGTGTCGCATGGCGATCAGGGCGTGGACCGTGTCCTGGACACCGACGCATCGGCGTCGCCGCGCGGCGCGTCTTCCAGCATCACCAGCCGCTGGCCGTCGAGGCGGTAGTCGAGTGCGGCCTGGATCGACTGCAGTTCGCGCACCTGCGTGCACAACGCGTCAGCCTGCGCTTCGAGCGCGGCACTGCGCGCTTCGATCCTGCGGTCGAGATCGGCTTCCATGCGTTCGGCGCGCGCATCCATGCGGTCGGCGCGGCCCGTGAACACCTGCCACATCACACTGCGACCGAGGCTGCCGGTCATGCGTTCGGCCGCGTCCTCGATGCGCGATTCGAAGCCGTCGCCGAACACGTCCTGGTCCCAGCGCCCGGTGCCGAGCGTGGCGTCGATGTAGCCGAGCGCGTCGGTGCGGTAACGCTCGACCTGGCGCACCTTGCGCGCACTGCCGGTCATCACTTCGACCACCCCGGCCAATGCATCGAACGCGATACCAGTGCTTTCGCGCGCCACCGAGGTGACCTGCGGCATCAGCGTGCGCGCACCCGATTCCAGCCGGCGCAGCCGCGCGGCATCCGCGGCGCTGACGGTCTGCAACGCGCGGTCCACGCTGAGCGTGCCGTCGTGGAAGAAGATCTCCTTCGGCACGCCGCTGTCGCGATAGAGCCACACGCCGCCGGTATCGACGAGCACGTTGTACGGCGTCGAGATTTCGCACTGGTCGGAGGACAGCCGGGGTGTGGTGTCGCCGTCGGACGCGTGCACCGTGAGCGACGCGACGAGCAGGCCTGCGACGAGCGCGGCGCGATGGACGGACATGGGCAGCATTCCCGGTTGCATGGCCGCGAGCATCGGGCCATTACGGCGCGGCATCGCGTGCTTGAAGTCACGGTGGCGCGCAGAGCGCCGGATTCGAGAATCAGCGCGCGCCGCGGCGGCGTCCGCCGCTCGCCAGGCGCTTCTGGAAATCGGCGGCGATGTCGGCCAGCGTCACCGCGGCCAGACGTGCGCGGAGCAGCGCTTCGGCGTCTGCCATCGCATCGCTGAGATGGGCGTTGACCGCCTTCTCCACCAGACAGTCCGGGTCGTCGTTCGCCAGGCCGAACGCGAACGGAGCGGGCGATCCCAGCGCTGCGTGGATGTCGAGCAGGCTGATGTCGGCGAGCGGCGTCGCGAGCGACCAGCCGCCGCCGTGGCCTTTTTCCGATCGCACGTAGCCGTGGTCGCGCAGTCCAGCCATGGTCCGACGCACGACGACGGGATTGGTGCCCAGCATCGCCGCGATCTCCTCCGACGTCGCGCGGCCGTCGGCCTCCGCCAGATGGATGAGCACGTGGAGCATGCGGCTGAGGCGGCTGTCGGGGCGCATGGGGCAGGCAACGGAGCGGGCGGTCACGATACCGCAGTCGTGTCTCGACACTTATCGAGTTGCATGAAGTGAGCCAGGCGCGCATCATGAAACAACTCAAGTGACGTGAGGTGTGCGATGCGATACGACACGGTGATCGTGGGGGGTGGCAGCGCCGGGCTGTCGGCGGCACAGGCCATGGCGCGTGCGCGGCGCCGGGTGCTGGTGGTCGATGCGGGCCAGCCGCGCAACCGGTTCGCAGACGCCGTGCACAACGTGTTCGGCCACGACGGCACGCCGCCGGCCACGCTGCTGGCGCAGGGCCGGGCGGAGCTGCTGCGCTATCCCACGGCGACGGTCATCGCGGGGGAGGCCATCGAGGCCGGCGCGGATGCAGACGGGTTCTCGCTCGTGCTCGCGGACGGACAGACGGTGCAAGCCCGCACGCTGATCCTGGCCGGCGGCGTGCGCGATGTGCTGCCGCCGCTCGACGGTCTGCAGGCGCGCTGGGGCCGCAGCGTGCTGCATTGTCCGTACTGCCACGGCTTCGAGGTGGCGGGCCGCGCGCTGGGGGTCTTCGCCGGCGATGCGATGGGCCTGCACCGCGCGCGGATGCTGCCCGACTGGGGCCCGACGACCTGTTTTCTCGAGGACGGTTTCGAGCCCGACGCCGACGACGCGCGCAAGCTCGCGAACCGTGGCGTGACGCTGGAACGCGTACCGGTCGTCGAACTGCTCGGCGATGCGCCGGCGCTGGACGGCGTGCGTCTGAGTGATGGCCGCAGCATCGCGATCGAGGCGCTGTTCGTCGGCTCGCGTGTCGAACCGGTCGACGGTCTGGCCGAGATGCTCGGCTGCGCGCAGGACACGGGTCCGCTGGGTCCGCATCTGCGCGTGGACGCGTTCAAGCAGACGAGCGTGCCCGGCGTGTTCGCGGCCGGCGATCTGAGCCAGCCGATGCACAGCGTGCCGCTCGCGGTGGCGTCGGGACTGCTCGCGGGCGTGGGCGCGCATCAGGCCCTGATCGCGGCCGACGCCGCCTGAGCACGGGTTTCATCGCGGGTTGCAGCGTCGCGTCGATACTCGAACGATGCATCGCATCCTCGCCCTGTTACTCGCTTCGCTGCTGGTCGGCGGCATGAGCGCTCAGCCCGCATCCGCGCAGACGCTCGCGGCCGCACGCGGCACAGCGCTCGACGCCGTGCTCGACGATGCGAGTGCGATGATGCCGCTGCGCACGGTGCTGGTCGCACGCGACGGCGCACTGATTGCCGAGCGTGGCTACCGGGGCGCGTCGACCACGCGGCCGGCGAACATCAAGTCGGCCTCGAAGACGGTGATGTCGGCGCTGGTCGGCATCGCGATCGAGCGCGGCCTGCTCGACGGCGCGGACCAGCCGGTCGCGCCGCTGCTGGCCGATCGTCTGCCGGCCGATCCCGATCCCCGCCTGGCCCGGGTCACCATCGGCCATCTGCTGTCGATGCAGGCCGGGCTGCAGTCCACGTCCGGTCGCGGCTACGGGCGCTGGGTCGGGCAGCGCGACTGGGTGCGCGATGCACTCGCGCAGCCCTTCGTCGATACGCCGGGCGGCGGCATGATCTATTCGACCGGCTCCACGCATCTGCTGTCGGCGGTGCTCGCCAAGGTCGGCGGCAAGCCGGTACGCACGCTCGCGCGCGAATGGCTGGGCCCGCAGGCCGGCTTCGCGATTGCGTCCTGGGATACCGATCCGCAGGGCCTGCATTTCGGCGGCAACCAGATGGCGATGACGCCGCGTTCGCTACTGGCGTTCGGCGAGCTCTACCGCAACCACGGCCGCGCGGCGTCGGGTGCGCAACTGGTGCCAGCGAGCTGGATCGCGCAGTCGTGGGTCGTGCGCACGCATTCGGTCTACACCGGCGACGGCTATGGCTACGGCTGGTTCGCGCGCCGGGTCGGCGGGCACGACGTGCGTTACGCGTGGGGTCACGGTGGGCAGATGCTCTACATCGTGCCGTCGCTGAATCTCACCGTGGCGATGACCTCCGACGAGACCACCGTCGCCGGCTCCGGTCACCTCGCGCAGCTGAACGCCCTGCTGGGCCGGATCATCGAAAGCCAGGCGGTCTAGCGTCTGCGGTGCGTCGAGGCAGGCGCGGGGCGACGGTGGGTCGCCCATGCGGCGCGGTCGGCATGGCGCGCGGCGTAACGCTCGCGCAGATGCCGGCTGATGCAGCTCGACAGGCCGCGGCCGGCGCGCGCGGCGGCGCAGGCGGCCGTGAACAATCGCGGGCCGATGTCCTGCCGGCGGTAGTCGTAGACCACGCCGTCCACGAATTCGACCGACAGCGTGTCGCCGGTGATCGCCCACGCGCGCACGCCGCTGCCGCCGTGGCGGTTGCCGTAGGGCTGAAGCCGGAGCGCGGGGAAGGGCATCGTGGCGCGTGGACGACCGCCGCCGCGGCGATCAGGCCGCGTTCTGGATCGCCGCGTTCGCCGATTCCACGCTCGCCGCGAGCTCGTGCTGGCGGAACGGCTTGCTGAGGATCGTCAGGCCCGGATCGAAGTCGGCCATGCTGGTGTAGCCGGACACGATCACGATCGCGGTCTCCGGCAGACGTGCACGTACGGTGCGTGCGAGTTCGGCGCCGGTCATGCCCGGCATCAGATGGTCGGTGACCAGCACGGCGGGCGTCAGGCCATCGTCGAGCGCGCGCAGCGCCTCCTCGGCGGAGCTGGCCTCGACGATGCGATAGCCCATGTCCTCGAGCGCGTCGGAGGTGCACATGCGCACCGAATCCTCGTCGTCGACCACCAGTGCGGTGCCGCGGTTGTCCCCAGTGATGCTCACGGTCGTGTCCTCGTCTTCGGATGTGGCGCCGGGGTGCGAACCCACCGGCAGCCAGAGATGGATGGTGGTGCCGGCGCCGGGCGTGCTGTCGATCGTCAGGCGGCCGCCGAGCTGCGAGGCGAGCCCGTGCGCCATCGACAGGCCCAGGCCGGTGCCCTTGCCGATGCCTTTGGTTGAGAAGAACGGCTCGATCGCGCGCTGGCGCGTCTGCTCGTCCATGCCCACGCCGGTGTCGGCAACCGACACCACGACGTAGCGGCCGGGCGCGATGCGCGCGTCATCGGACACGCGGGCATTGCGCGCGCCGAGCGTCAGCGTGCCGCCTTCGGGCATTGCGTCGCAGGCGTTGACGCTGAGATTGAGGATCGCCATTTCCAGCTGGTTCGGATCGGCCACCGCGGGCAACAGATCGTCAGCGATGTCGAGCACGAGGCGCACGCGCGGGCTGCTGGAACTGTCGACCAGTTCGGCCATGCCCGAGACCAGCGTCGCGACGTCGACATCCAGCGTCTGCAGCGGCTGCCGGCGCGCGAACGACAGCAGGCGCTGCACCAGCGTGGCCGCGCGATCTGCGGACTGGCGGGCGACGCCGAGCATGCGCGCGCGGCGTTCGGTCTTTGCGTCGGGATCGGAGGCGAGATCGAGTGCGGTGACGATCGGGGTGAGCAGATTGTTGAAGTCGTGGGCCACGCCGCCGGTGAGCTGGCCGATCGCTTCGAGCTTCTGCGACTGGCGCAGCGCTTCTTCGGCAGTGCGTCGATCGGTCGTGTCGATCGCTTCGGGCACTACGGCGATGATGCGGCCGTCTTCCCGGATCGGTCGCAGCGACAGATCGTGGCTGCGCCGCCCGCCCGGCAGATCCAGCTGGATCTCGTCGCGCACGGTCTCGCCGGCCGCGGCGCGTTCGAACATCGCGCGGATCCGGGCCGGCATGCCGGGCGTTCCGCTGAACCACGGCGTGTCCCACAGCGGCACGCCGACCAGATCCTCGAAACCCGCGCCGATGGCGTCGAGCACAGGCCGGTTGGCGTCGGTGACGATGCCCTCGGGCGTGCACATGCCCTGCAACTGGTAGCTGGTTTCGAACAGCGTGCGCAGCTGCGCCTGCGAACGGGCGAGCGCGTCGGCGGCTGCGTTGATGTCGGTGACGTCGCGCGCGCTGCAGTAGTAGCGCCCGCCCTCGGGCGTCGCCACCCACGACAGCGTGCGCAGGCCGCCGGCGCGCGTGCGCCAGCGGTTCTCGAAGCGCAGCACCGGCTTGCCCGCACGCAGGGTGTCGAGCACGGACTGCGTCACCAGGTGATCGTCGGGGCTGACGTGGTCCATCCAGCGATGGCCCACGAGCGATTCGACCGGCCAGCCCAGCAGCTGTTCCCAGGCCGGATTGACGGTTTCGATGATGCCGTCGGGATCGACAACGGCGAGCAGATCGGGCGTGACCTGCCACGTCAGCGAGCGTTCGCGTGCGCGTTCGATGACCTGGCGTTCGAGGTTGCTGTTGAGACTGCGGAGCTCCGCCTCGCGCGCCTGCAGCGCGAGGTCCGACAGATGCCGGGCGGTCACGTCGACGCCCTGGACGAAGATGCCGACGACGTCCTGACCGTCGTTGATCGGCTGGAACACGAAATCCACGTAACGCTCGGCCGAGGCGCCACCGGGCGTGGTCTGCACGATGTACTGCGCACCGTCCGCCGAGAACGCCTTGCCGCTGCGATAGACCTCGTCGAGTAGGGTCAGATAGCCCTGCCGGACCGCATCGGGCAGCGCATCGACGACGCGCTTGCCGAGCACATCCCCACGATCACCGATCAGCGTCTGGTAGGCGGGATTGAGATATGCGAACACATGCTCGGGGCCGGTCAGCATCGCCATGAAGGTCGGTGCCTGCTGGAACATGCGGCCCAGCTGGGCCACATCGGCGCGCAGGCGACGCTCGTTCTGCACCTTGCGGGTGACGTCGGTGGTGATGTTGAGCAGGCCGATGACCTGGTCCTGCTCGTCGCGGACCGGCGAGTACGAGAAGGTCCAGAAGGTCTCTTCGGGAAAGCCGTTGCGCTGCATCGTCAGCGGCATGTCCTCGTGCAGCGTGGGCACACCGGCGAACACGCTGTCGACGAGCGGGCGGATGTCGTTCCAGACGTCGGACCAGATCGTCTGCAAGGGCTGGCCGAGCGCGTGCACTTCCTTGGCGCCCAGGTGGGGCGCGTAGGCGTCGTTGTAGAACAGCGTCAGCTCCGGGCCCCAGCACAGGCACATCGCGAAGCGCGATTCGAGCATCAGGCCCATCGCGGTGCGCAGCGATTGCGGCCAGCCGCTGATCGGACCGATCGACGTCGTCGACCAGTCGTGCGCCGCGATGCGCTGCGCCATCACGCTCGATCCGGGCAGAAATTCGGGCTGGGTGGCGGGCGCGTCGGACGTCACGAAGGGTGCGGCAGTGTGAGGACGGCGCATCCTGCCACAGGGTGTCGTGGTGACGTGATGAGGAGGTCAGCGCAGGCGCGTCTGCAGTGCGGCGGCGTTCGGAATCGCGTGTCCGGCGGCGGTGTTGTCGAACACCACCCAGGCATCGTTTGGCCCGGCGCGCACCGCGATCGCGATCGCGTCGAGCGCTTTGGCGTCGTAGTCGCTGTAGTAGATCTTCGGCTGGCCGTGCCAGCGCCAGTAACCGAAGCGCGCGCTGCCGCCCGGCCGCGCGTCATCCCCGTGACGGGCGGGATCGGCGGCCACGCGCGCAACATGGTGCCGCGCCAGCAGCGCATCGGCCTGCGGCACGAGCCAGCTGGCGTGTCGCGCCTCGCAGGCCACGCGACCGGGCCAGCGCCGCGCCAGCATCGCGAAGAACGTGGCCGCGGTGCGGGCGTCGAAGGCCACGCTCGGCGGCAGCTGCACCAGCACGCAGTCCAGTTTCTCGCCGAGGCCACTGGCCGCAGCGAAGAATGCATCGAGCGCGGCGCCGCAGCCGGCCAGCCGCGCGTCGTGGGTGACCGTCTTCGGCAGCTTGATCGAGAAGCGGAAGCCGGCGGGCACGCTGTCGGCCCAGCGGGCGTAGGTCGTGGCGCGATGCGGCCTGTAGAAGGACGAGTTGATCTCCACCGCATCGAAACGCGTGGCATAGCGGGCCAGCATGCTGTCGCCGGCGCCGAACAACGCCGCGTCGCGGGATGCGATCGACCAGCCCGCGCAGCCGATGCGGATCACCCGTCGCCGCGCTTCAGCTTCGGGTAGGGCTGGGCCTGCAGCACCCGGGCGAGATGCACCGCGTTCGAGGCGATCGTGGCGATGGTCTCGGCGACCTTGTCCGGCGTCTGCTTCAGATCCTTGTAGTCGACCGCGCCCATCGCCTCGCCGACCCAGTACGGCGGGCTGCCGCCGGGAATCGTGAAGCCGACATCGGTCAGCCCCTGGTAGAGCTGCGCGCAGACGTGATGGGCGCCGTCCTCGTTGCCGACGACCGCGGCGACAGCGACTTTGCCGAACGTCGGATACACGCCGTCGTCGTCGATCTCGCCGAGCACCGCGTCGAGCCGTTCCATCACGCGCTGGGCGATGCTCGAGGGGTGGCCCATCCAGATAGGCGTCGCCACGACCAGGATCTCCGCGTCCATGATCCGCTTGCGCAGTTCGGGCCACTGGTCGCCATCGCCTTCGTCGGCGCGCACGCCCGGCTTGACGTCGTAGTCGGCGACGCGCGCGCTGCCGGTCTTGGCGCCATGGCCGGCGATCGCCTCGAGCAGTTGGTCGAGCAGCTTCTGCGTCGACGATGGCGCATCGCCGGATTTGAGAGTGCAGTTCAGGCCGAACGCGGTGATGGACATGCGCGGACTCGCAACGGACAGGGGACGTGGACTGTCCAAGGCAGAGCGTCCAGTCGCCGTCATCGCGTCGCGTTCAGGCCTGCGTCGCTGAACCGTCGGTGCCACTGCAACGCTGTGGTCGACGCGTGCCGGTGACGCTGATGTTGCGATGCACAATAATGGTCAGTCCTGTACCGGAGACCGGCCATGGCCCCCGCACCGGCGCTTCCCGATCGCCGCACACGCACCCTCATCCTGTTCGCGCTGGCGATGGGCGGCTTCGCGATCGGCACCAGCGAATTCGCGATGATGGGGCTGATGCCGAACCTCACGCGCGGCTTCGGCGTCGACGAGCCCGCGGTCGGCCATCTGATCAGCAGCTATGCGATCGGCGTCGTCGTCGGCGCACCGCTGCTCGCGATCCTCGGCGCGCGTCTGCCGCGTCGTCGCCTGCTGCTGGCGCTGATGGGCTTCTATGCACTCGGCAATCTGGCCAGCGCGCTGGCGCCGAACTACGAGACGATGCTGGTCGCGCGCTTCGTCGCCGGCCTGCCGCATGGTGCGTACTTCGGCGTGGCGATGCTCGTGGCCGCGTCGGTCAGTCCGCCCGCGCAACGCGGCGCCGCGGTCAGTCGCGTGCTACTGGGACTGTCGATCGCGATCCTCGTCGGCAATCCGCTGGCGACCTGGCTCGGCCAGCAGCTGAGCTGGCGCTGGACGTTCGCGCTGGTGTCGGTGCTGTCGGTGCTGACCGTGGTGCTGGTCGCGCGCTTCCTCGCGCCCGATCCCGACGAGCCTGCGCAGACGCCGATGCGCGAACTGCGCGCGTTCAACACCTCGCAGGTCTGGTATGCGCTGCTGATCGGCGCGATCGGCTTCGCCGGCATGTTCTGCGTCTTCAGTTACCTCGCGCCGACGCTGATCAACGTGACGCGTGTGGCGGAGTCGTGGATTCCGGTGGCGCTGGCGGCCTTCGGTGTCGGCGCGATCCTCGGCAACATCGCCGGCGGCTGGCTGGTCGATCGCCTGCAGTTCCGCGCGGTGCCGGTGATCCTGGGCTGGTCGCTGCTGGTGCTGCTGCTGTTCCCGCTCGCGACCGCCGCGCCGTGGTCGATCCTGCCGGCGATCGTCGCGGTCGGCACGATGGGCGCGCTGGCCCCGGTGCTGCAGACGCGGCTGATGGATGTCGCCGGCGACGCGCAGACGCTCGCCGCCGCGTCCAACCATGCCGCGTTCAATACCGCGAACGCGCTCGGCCCGTGGCTCGGCGGCATCGCGATCAGCGCCGGACTGGGCTGGACGTCGACGGGTTACGTCGGCGCTGCCACCGCAGCCGCGGGTCTGCTGATCTACGCCTGGGCGCGTCGCGTCGAACGGCGTCGCCAGCCAGAGGCGCCCTCGACCTGCTGACCCGTCGACGCGTCGCCTTCACGTCCGTCGCCCGCCGCGCTGCCGACACTGCGCGCTGATTCCTGACGGGAGTGCGACACATGGCAACGCGAAGCAGCAAGGGCGCGAAGGACGCGCAGACGATCGCGAAACTGATCGAGGACATCGACATCACGATGTTCACCACCGTGGGCCCGGGTGGCTATCTGGTGAGCCGGCCGCTGTCGACGCAGAAGGCGCAGTTCGACGGTGAGCGCGTGTGGTTCTTCGTCGCCTCCGACAGCCCGAAGGTCGCCGAGATCGCGCGCAATTCGAAGGTCAACCTGGCCTACGCGTCCAAGGGCCGCAACACCTACGTGTCGATCACCGGCGATGCCTACGTCAACGAGGACCCGGCGAAGATCGAGGCGTTCTGGAACGATGCGCTCAAGGCCTACTTCCCGCGCGGCGTCAACGATCCGAAGCTGACGCTGATCGAAGTGCAGGCGCACACCGCCGAGTACTGGGACGGCCCGGGTTCGCTGATCGGCAAGGCCATCGCCTTCGCCGTCGCGCGCGTGACCAAGCGCGAGGAAGTGATGGGCGAGAACCGCATCGTCAATCTGCGCGGCCCCAACAAGACCTCGAAGCTGCCGCCGTCGCACGCCGATGCCCTCGGCGGTGCGAAGAAGGCCGCGAAGAAGACCACGAAGAAGGCGGCCAGCAAGGCCGCGACGCCGAAGCCAGCTGCGAAGCAGGCGACCGCGGCCAAGAAGGCCGCGACGCAGCGCACCGCCAGGACCGGAAAGCGCGCGGTCAAGAAGACCGCTGCGCGAAGCTGAGCCGCAGGCCCGGTCCGATGGCGCTCCGGTGTGCCGCGGCCCGGTTGCCGCGGCACACTACGCCGCCCGATCTTCCGAGTCCTGCCATGGCCGCGCACGAACACGAGTTCGATCCCGACGACAACTTCGCCTTCGGCGCGCCCGAGCGGGACGATGGCGAGGACGATGCGCACGAGGGCGATCTCGAAGCGATCGCATGGCAGTGGCTGCTGCGCATCAACCCCGGCGACGAGGACGCGGCCACCCAGCAGTTCCAGGCATTCCGCGAAGCGCTCGGCGCCGACGACGTGCAGGACGCCGTGCAGGCCGCGCTCGAATCCGCCACCGACTGGCGCGCGAGTTTCCGCGTGCCCGAGGACGAGCGCGCGACCCTGATCGATGCGATCGACACGCTGGCCGAACGTTTCCGCGTGGAGATCGACTGGGGCGTCGAAGATCCGACCGACGACGTCGCGCTGGGCAGCGCCTCCACCCACGCCCTGCTCGACACCGCCTACGACCAGCTGCGCGTGGCCGGCTACACGCTGTGGACCTGGGATACGGGCGACGACAGCGTCGCCGGCGTCATGGCGCCGCGCGACGACGACGAGGGCATGCGCGTCATCGGCCACGCGCTCGGACTGGACGTGCGCCCCGGCGCTGGCTGAACTTCTGGCTGAACGCGCGGTTTGAACACGCCGTTCGCGGAATCCCTGTTACGGTGCCGCTGTCCGTCACCGCATGGGAGGGTGCGATGGACAGCCGAACCGTCTACACCGCATGGGGCTGCGCCTTGTCGCTGGCCGCCGTGTGCATGGCGCCGGCCTGCGCAACGGGGCCGGATGCGAGTGCGAGCGTCGAGCCGCCGAGCGCGGTGCTCGATACCGACCAGCGGGCCGCGTGGCTGCAGCCGATCCCCACCGACCGCCCGATCCGCCGCATGTCGGCGCTGAAGACCGAATACCGCCGCATTCGCGAACTGCGTCGCGAACAGATGCAGCCCGAGTACGAACGCCGTCTGGCGACGGCCGGTGAGGAAGCGGCCGAGGCCTGGCGCCAGGAAACGCTGAAGAACATCGCCCGGCGTGACCTGCGCGACCTGCGGGCACGTCTGGAGCGCTGACGCGACGCATTCGCCGGGTCGGGGCGCCGGCCCCACGTCGATGCGTCAGCGCTGGATATCCGGCGCCGCGTCCGTGGCGCCCGACTGCGCCACCGCAGCGTTCGCATCGGCATGATCGTCCGCGTCGGCATCGAGGCCGGCGTCGGCGTCGTTCTCGCCCGGGGACAGCGCGAGTTCGACCAGGATCGGAAAGTGGTCCGAACCGATGTCCGGCAGCCGCTGCATGCGCACCAGCGTGAAGTGCTTGCTGTGGAACAGATGGTCCAGCGGCCAGCGCAGGCCCGGCAGCTTCGCGTGGAAGGTGTTGTACATGCCGCGGCCGATGCGCGGATCGAGCAGGCCGCTGAGCTTGCGGAACAGCCGCGTGGTGCGTGACCACGCCACGTCGTTGAGGTCGCCGGCGACGATCACCGGCAGCGTCGCGTCGTGCGCGGCGCGACCGACGATCACCAGTTCCGCATCGCGATCCACCGAGCTGTCGGACTCGGTCGGACTCGGCGGGCGCGGGTGCAGGGCATGCAGGGTGATGCGCTGGCCGCCGTCGAGCGCCAGCGTCGCGTGGATCGACGGGATGTCGTCCTCGACCAGATAGCGGATTTCCGCATCGTGCAGCGGCAGGCGCGAGTACACGTGCATGCCGTAGAGATTGTCGAGCGGGCAGCGCAGCACGTGCGGCAGCGCGTCGGTCAATACTTCCAGCTGCGCTTCCCACCAGGCGTCGGTCTCGACCGCGATCAGCACGTCGGGCGTCTGCGCGCGCACCACCGCGATCAGCGGATCGGCGTTGCGGTTGGTCGTCAGCACATTGCTGGCCATCAGCCGGATGCGCACGGGCGCATCGGCCGGCGCGTCCTCGACCTCGACCTGCGCCATGCCCGTGTATGGGATGATCCACCACGCCTGCCACAGCATGCAGGCCGCATTGACGATGACGACCGCGATCGTCCACGGGTCGTCGATCGGATGGAGCACGAGCTGCAGCACCAGGATCAGCGCCGACAGCAGCAACAGCTGCAGACGCGGGAAATCAAAACCGCGGATCCACCACGCGCCGCTGCGGATGGTCGGCATCAGGGTTGCGACGGCCAGCAGTGCGGTGACTGCGGCGAAGGTGAGGGTCAGCATCATGCGTGGGGCGGCGGCGGGAGCCGCACTATGAACACGCGCGCGCTGCCATCGTGTGAACCCGGGACGCGCCGTTGCGTCGCCGCCGCTGGCCGCGGGTGGCGACGACTGCGACCATAGCCGGCCCGGCGCGCCGCAGCCGGTGGCAACCGACGTCGGAGTTTGTCGCATGTCCCTGCGTTCGCGCATCGATCCGTTCACCCTGTTGCTGCTGGCGACCGTCGCGCTGGCGTCGCTGCTGCCGGTGCAGGGCCGTGCGGCGGCGGTCATGGACGTGGTGACGAACATCGCGATCGCCGCGTTGTTCTTCCTGCATGGCGCGCGCCTGTCGCGCGCGGCGATCCTCGCCGGTGCGTTGCACTGGCGCCTGCATCTGACGATCCTCGCGTGCACGTTCGTGCTGTTCCCGCTGGTCGGACTGCTGGGCAAACCGTTGTCGGGCTGGCTGCTGACGCCCGAGCTCTACGTCGGCGTGCTGTTCCTGTGCGCGTTGCCGTCGACGGTGCAGTCGTCGATCGCGTTCACGTCGATGGCCGGCGGCAACGTGCCGGCCGCGGTGTGCAGCGCGTCGCTGTCGAGCCTGCTCGGCGTGGCGCTGACGCCGCTGCTGATGGCGCTCCTGGTCGGCAGCGCCGAAGGTGCCATGGCGCATCCGTTCACTGCGGTCGGCAAGATCATGCTGCTTCTGCTGCTGCCCTTCGTCGCCGGACATCTGCTGCGGCCGGTCGTCGGGGGCTGGGTCGAACGCCGCCGCGCGGTGCTGCGCTGGACCGACCAGGGCACGATCCTGCTGGTGGTCTACACCGCCTTCAGCGCGTCGGTGATCGAGGGCCTGTGGCGCGAGACGCCGGTGTGGACACTGGTCGCTGTCGCCATGGTCTGCGCGCTGTTGCTGGGCATCGCGATGCCGCTGATCATGTGGATCGCCCGCCGGCTCGGCTTCGACCGCGCCGACGAGATCGCGATCGTGTTCTGCGGTTCGAAGAAGAGTCTCGCGACCGGCCTGCCGATGGCCAAGGTGATGTTCGCCAGCGGCGGACTCGGTGCGATCGTGTTGCCGGTGATCCTGTATCACCAGATCCAGCTGATCGTCTGCGCAGTCGTGGCGCGGCGCTACGCCGAGGGCACGGCGAAGGCCGCCACGCGCTGAGTTTCTGTGGGTAAAACCGGACGCGCCCCGAGGTGCGCGCCCCGCACGACCACCGCCTCAGCGGTTCAACGCGCCCATGCCCGCTGCGGGATAGCGCGTTCCCGATGCCGCATCCGGCGGAAAAATCGCATCGATGCGGGCCAGATCGTCCTCGGTCAGATGGATGTCGAGCGCGGCGATGTTCTCGTCGAGGAAGCCGATGCGCTTGGTGCCCGGGATCGGCACCAGATCTTCGCCTTGCGACAGCACCCACGCGAGTGCGAGCTGGCCCGGGGTGACGCCGTAGTCCTGCGCGATCGCCTGCACCGATTCGACCAGCGCGAGATTGCGGTCGAAGTTCTCGCCCTGGAAGCGCGGCGAATGGCGGCGGTAGTCGTCCTCGTCGAAGTCTTCGACGTTGCGGATCGTGCCGGTCAGGAAGCCGCGGCCCAGCGGCGAATACGGCACGAAGCCGATACCGAGCTCGCGACAGGCGGTCAGCGTGCCGTTGGTCTCGGGATCGCGCGACCACAGCGAGTACTCGCTCTGTAGCGCGGCGATCGTGTGGACCTTGGCCGCGCGCCGCAGCGTGTCGGCCGAGGCTTCGGACAGACCCAGGTGCCGCACCTTGCCCTGCTCGACCAGTCGCGCCATCGCGCCGACGGTGTCCTCGATCGGCACTTCAGGATCCACGCGGTGCTGGTAGTACAGATCGATCGTTTCGATGTTGAGCCGCTTCAGGCTGGCCTCGCAGGCCTGCTGCACGTACTCGGGCCGACCGTTGATGCCACGCGCATGCGGATCGGACGGATCGAGCTGGATGCCGAACTTGGTCGCGATGAAGACGTCGTCGCGGCGGCCGTCGATCGCGCGGCCCACCAGCGTTTCATTCGTGTGCGGGCCGTACATGTCGGCGGTGTCGAGCAGGGTGATGCCCTGGTCCAGCGCGTGCTTGATGACGGCGATCGCGTCGGCATCGCTGCCGCGGCCGCCGTAGAACGCGCTCATGCCCATGCAGCCGAGTCCGATTGCGGAGACGGTGGGGCCGCCGAGGCCGAGGGTGCGGGTCTTCATCGCGGGTCTCCGTCGTGAATGCGAAGGCTCACTGTGCCGGTCGGGATGGCAAGCCCGTGTCGAGATGCGCGTCGAGCGCCGTCTCCGTGGCGGCTTCGGCGCCGGGCGAGCGGGTGCTGGCGTGGTCCACCGGCGCGACCGCATGCGTCGCCGCGCGACGTGCATCGCCATCGGTCACCTCGTTGCGCACGCGCGGCAAGGCCTGCGGGTGGTGGGCATCGAGAAAGGCCAGCATGCCTTCGCGCACGGCGCAGCGCAGGTCGAACAGTTCACCGGAATTGCGCGCGCTGACCAGCAGCCGCACCTCGATGGTGTGTTTGTCGGTCTCGGTGATCTGGGTCACGCAGACGCGGCGGTCCCAGCGCGGATCGGCCTCGCAGATGCGCTGCAGTTGGTCGCGGATCGCCGGAATCGGCGCGCGGTGGTCGAGC
Source organism: Luteimonas flava (assembly GCF_036584485.1). Lineage (NCBI taxonomy): Bacteria > Pseudomonadati > Pseudomonadota > Gammaproteobacteria > Lysobacterales > Lysobacteraceae > Luteimonas > Luteimonas flava. The sequence continues at coordinate 320,281 of NZ_JAZHBM010000002.1, forward strand.
CACAGGAACACCGTGCCGAGCAGCTGTGCGCTGGTGCGCGTCCAGTTCTGGAAGGGATTGGAAATGAACCACTGCAGCGGCACGACGAGACGGCGCTCGTCCCAGATGCGCACGACCACGTAGGTTGACGTGATCTCCTCGATGCGACCCCACTCGCCCTCGACGATCACCACGTCGTCGAGCCGGATCGGCTGCGCCAGCGCGATCTGCAGACCGGCGATCAGATTGCCGAACACCGGCTGCGCGGCGACGCCGGCGATCAGGCCGATGATGCCGGCCGATGCCAGCAGGCCCGCGCCGACCTGGCGCACCTGCGGAAACGTCATCAGCGCCAGCGACACGCCGACCAGCACCACGCCGGCCTGGATCACACGGCTGATCACCCGCGCCTGGGTCTGGATGCGCCGCGCGGCGAGATTGTCTTCCACGTCGACCGGATGCTCGAGCAGGATGCGTGCCTCGATCGCGCCGACGACGCGTGCGCCCAGCCAGGTCAGGCACAACATGCCGCCGATCGCGATCCAGTGGCGCAGCTGGCCGAGCAGGTCCGGATCGATCGGTGTGGCATCGAGTGCCAGCGACAGGAACAGCAGCGGCAGCGCGACCGCGGCCGGCACGGCGACGACCTGGGCGATCCGCGCACGCATGTGCTCGTGGGCACGTCGACTGGCGACGCGTGCGAGCGCACGCAGGCTCCAGTGCACGACGATGCCGAGGATCAACGCAACCAGCAGCGGCCACGCGATGGCGGCGAGATGGATCCATTCGGAGGACATGGCGGTCTCGTCGACGGCGGGTCAGTGTGCGGCGACGCGGGTCCACGCATCGTTAATCGACGCAACGGCTCACTGCTCGAATCATGTCGCGCGATCCCGCGACGAGGTGCATCGCGCGGCCGCATGGTCTGCACGGGAACGGCTCACGCGGCGGGGCGATCCGATGCGTCGCGTTGCACGGTGCGCAGCAATGCGATGACGAGACACATGCCGACGACCAGATACGGCAGTCCGCTCGGCACCCACATCAGCAGCCCGGCGAGCTGCTGGTCACGCAGCGCATCGAGGCCGGCGAGCAGGGCGCGATCGGTATAGGCCGGATACAGCAGCCGCGGCGAGAACGTCAGCAGCGCGCCCAGGAACCCCATCAGCATCATCGCGGTGACCAGCGCGACGAGTGCGCCGGTCGCGCCGCCGTCGCGCGTGCGTAACCGATGCAGCACCGCGCTCCAGAACCAGAGACCGGCGAGGAGCACGCTGGCGAGCATCGTGCGGTGCAAGGTTTCGCTGGCCAGCGTGGCCGAGGTCGCCGCGGGCAGATGCCACAGCCACATCGTGCCGACATGGACGAGCGTCGCGGCGCCGAGCTGTGCATGCGCGAATCTGCCGACCCGTGCGAGCACGTGTGCAAGCCATGACGAGACCGCCCTCGGCAACGCGTGGGCCGCGACCGCACCGGGCCGTGCAACCAGCAGCAGCGGCGGCGCCCACGCGAGCAGCGTCATGTGCTGCGCGACGTGTGCCGACAGCGCATAGGCCGCGAACGTGTCCAGTGGCCAGACCAGCGCGAAGCCCAGCGCGAGCAGGCCGGCCGCGAAGGCGAGCGGGCCGTGCCATGCGTTCGCGGCGCCTGTCATCGAAGATGCACGGCGCATGCGCACGACACCTGCGGCGTACAGAAGCGCGGCCGCCGCCAGCGGCAGCAGCGACCACGGCGACAGCGTCCATGCATAGCCGAGCGGCGGCGGTGGACCGTCCGGCATCGCCGCGCCGGCCGTCGATGCGACCAGCAGCAGCGCCAGACCGGCCGTGACCGGGACGAGGGAAGCGACACGCGACATGCGCACGACCCTAGCAGCCGGGGGCCGGACACCGCGTCGAGATGCACGCGACGCCACACGGACTTGATGCGCCTGCGCGTAGGCTGCGCGCTTCGACGATTCGTGGAGCGCCGGTGTACTTCTGGCTCAAGGTCCTGCACATCCTGGCGATGACGGTCTGGTTCACCGGCCTGTTCTTCCTGCCGCGCCTGTTCGTCGCCCGGCACCGCCGCGAGATCGATTCCGACCCCGCGTACTGGAACCCGGTCACCAACACGCTGTTCTTCCGGATCATGACCCCGGCCGCGCTGCTGACGATCACCTTCGGCGGCATCCTGATCGCCTGGAATCCCAGCGGCGCGTGGCTGGTGCTCAAGCTCGTCGTGGTCGCGGCGGCGGTGCTGTTGCATCTGTACATGGGGCTGCTGCTTTACGAGCTGGGCCACGACCGCTGCCGGCATGGGCCGACGTTCTTCCGCGTCATCGGCTGGGTGCCGCTGGTGTTGTTGCTGTTGATCGCCGGATTGACCGGCGCGAAGCCGCAGACGCTCGGCGATCTGCCGGCGCCGCCATCGCGATCTGTCGATGTGGAGGATGTGGTGCCCGGGCTCGAGGATGACGCCGCGAGGCCGTAGCGCTTTGCTCTGCTCTTGATCGCTCTGGCACTTCCCTGAAACGTGACGCGTCGAATAGCTGCTTACCCAGAGGGCGCCGCCCATGGATGGGCGGCGTTTTCCGACCGAGGCAGGATGCCGAGTCGGAAAATCCCAGAGCACATGACGCCGCGGGCTGTGGACGTGTCGGGGAGACGTTTTTCTTTGGTTCCGTTTCTTTGACTCGCATCTTCGATGCTCGCCCCTGCGGGGCCGGCTGCGCCGTTCGCGCTACGCGTGTGGGCGTCAACCAAAAGAAATGAACTCGGCCGCGTCAGCGGACGAAAGCGGTTGACGTTGTTGTTCGCTTTCTCCGCCTGCGGTCGCGAGCAAGATCAAACGCTTCCACTCGCCTTGCGGCGAGCGGGTTCATTTCTTTTGCTGACCCTACGCACGCAGTGCGAACGGCGAAGCCGGCCCCGAAGGGGCGAGCATCGAAGATGCGAGTCAAAGAAACGGAACCAAAGAAAAGGGCCAGCCCCGAGGGAGCAAATCCGGCCAGTCATTCGTTCCGGGATTTTTCGACTCGCCATCCTGGCTCGGTCGAAAAACGCCGCACATCCATGTGCGGCGCCCGATGGGTCTGCGCACATGCGGCCAGAGCGTTACGGACGTCAAAAGCAGGGGCGAACATCAAGGGCGAAGCAAACAGCAGAAGCGAACGCGAAACCTCAACCCTATTCCGCCGGCGGCTTCTCCACCGCATCCCGCCCACTGTCCGCTTCCGTCTCCTCATCCCCATACACACCCACGCCATGCCGGAAGCTCAACGTGCCGCCGAGCCAACCGGCGACGCCCACCAGCAGCGCCATCGTCGCCGACGACAGCAGGCCCCACGGCCACACCGCCTCCGTGTGACCGGGCAGTCGCAGCCACACGCCGAGCGCGGCCATCGCCAGCACCATCACCGCGACGATGAAGTGGTTCCATGCCGAGACGTGCCGGCGCACGACACGGATCGACATCATGTCGATCGTGCCGACGATGCCGGCCAGCACGCCGAAACCGAGGCCGCCGACGTTGAACCAGAACGAGAGTTCGGCCCAGAACGGCGCGCCCAGCCAGAGGTAGAGGATGTCGGTGACCACGACCATCGACAGGAACGCGATCGGGAACGTCACCAGCATCGGATGGATGGGGTGCTTGGCGATCGCCAGCACGCTCTCCACGGTGTGGCTCTGCGTATCGGGAACGGGTTGGCGTAGATCCTTGCGCATCGAAAATCCGGGTCAGGCGCAGGTCGGCAGCAGCGCGACCGGCAGGGCGGTGAAGGCGACGCCGATGGCGGCGATCAGGGCGACGAGCGCCGACAGTGCGGTGAGGAAATGCAGGCGCGCGGTTTCGGTGCGGCCATCGGTCTGTGCGCGTGCGATGCGCCAGGCACGCAGTGCGCCCGCGCCGAACAAGGCGATGACACCCAGCGCGAGTACGGTCAGCGCCCACAGCACCCAGGTCATCGTCTCCAGGCCCGCCACCGGCGCGCGCCACAAGGCGCGTGCACAGGCGAGCCCCTGCAGGCTGTAGACCACGACGAAGTGCAAAGCCCACACCACCAGTGGCATGGACATGCGGGTCAGGCCGACGGGCAGGCTCACGCGAACCTCGGGAACAGGTGCAGCAGCGCCCAGACGATCAGACCCTGCGCCACGACGTAGCGCCAGAAGCCGGTCGCGATGCGCGCTTCGAGACTGCGCACCGCATCGACGTGGCCATGGTGGATGCGCAGCGCGACGAAGCCGGCGATCAGCACCGCGACCGCGATGTGCAGCGCCTGGAATCCCGCCAGCGTCCACACGACCGAACCGTAGGCATGCCGCTGCGGCGCGCCGACGGCCTCGGCGATTGCCGGCAACTGCAGGGCGAGGCAGGCAATGGCGGACAGGATCGCGAACGCGCTCCACATCACGGCAGCGCGTGCATGACCGGCACGCAACGCGATCGGCATGCGCCACGCGCCGACACCGGCCGCCAGCAATGCACCGAGCGCGGCGAGCATCGGTGTCGATGCCGTCAGCGTGGCGCCGCCGCCGGGCCAGGCCGGCGCGTTGAGCCACAGATAGAAGTAGGCGAAGACCAACGAGGCGAACAGCGAGCCGACGATCATCAGCGTGCCCACCAGCGCCCACCAGCCCGGTGCGTTGCGTGCCAGTGCCTGCGTAGGCAGGCGCAGGCCCGGCGCGACTTCGATTTCCAGCGGGGTTTCGCGGCCGTTGACCGTCCACAGCCAACGCAGGAACAGGCCGATCAGCGGCAGCAGCATCAGGATCGACAGCCAGTACTGCGACGTGATGAAGCCACCGAGCAGCACCGCGATCGTCAATGCCGCGAACAGCGGGAACCAGGTCGAGTTCGACAGCCGGATCGCCTGCTCGGGCTGCGCGGACTGGATGCCGGTGCCGAGGATCCAGCGACGGCCTTCGACGGCTTCGCCGAGCAGACCATCGGTCCGCCGCGTCGCGTCGACCACGCCCGGGTCGTGCCACAGCGGATTGCGGTCGTCGACGACCGGGATCGAGGCGAAGTTGTACTTGGGCGCCGGGTGCGGCAGCGCCCATTCCAGCGTGCCGGCCTGCCAGGGATTCTCGGTGCCGCGGCGTCCGAGGCGAAAACACAGCGCCACGTCGATCAGGATCGCGACGATGCCGACCGCGAGCACGAAGCCCGCTGCCGTCGACAGCAGGTTGAGCCACTGCACGCCGAGCTCCATGGCGTAGCTGTCGACACGCCGCGGCATGCCGACCAGACCGGTGATGTGCATCGGCAGGAACGCCAGATGGAAGCCGATGAACACCAGCCAGAAGCCGCTGCGGCTCAACGACTCGGACGGCATGCGTCCACTCGCCAGCGGCAGCCAGTAGTACAGCCCGGCGAACATCGGGAACATCATGCCGCCGATCAGCACGTAATGCAGATGCGCGACGACGAAATGCGTGTCGTGTGCCTGCCAGTCGAACGGCACGAACGCGAGCATGACGCCGGTCAGGCCGCCGCAGACGAAGGTGATGAAGAAGCCGATGATGTAGAGCATCGGCACGCGCAACCAGGGTTTGCCGGCCCACAGCGTGGCGATCCACGCGAAGATCTGGATGCCCGTCGGAATCGCGACCGCCATGCTCGCCGCGCTGAAGAACGCCAGCGCCAGCAGCGGAATGCCGACCGCGAACATGTGGTGCACCCACAGGCCGAAACTCAGGAATCCGGTCGCGACCAGCGCCAGCACGACCCAGGTGTAACCCACGATCGGACGGCGCGCGAAGGTCGGCACGATCGTCGACACCACGCCCGCCGCCGGCAGGAAGATGATGTAGACCTCGGGATGGCCGAACAGCCAGAACAGGTGCTGCCACAGCAGCGGATCGCCGCCGCGCGCGACTTCGAAGAACGCGAAATCGAACGCGCGCTGGATCTCCAGCAACAGGCTGGCGAGGATCAGCGGCGGAAACCCGAACGCGATCATGAAGGCCGTGACCAGCACCGCCCATGCGAACAGCGGCATGCGCGTGAGGTCCATGCCCGGCGCGCGGGTGATCAGGATCGCGACGATCAATTCGACGGCCGCGGTGACCGCCGCGATCTCGGCGAAGGTCACGCCGATCAGCCAGAAATCCGCGCCCTTGCCCGGCGAATACGTCGAATCGGTCAGCGGCGTGTACATGAACCAGCCGCCGTCGGGCACGCTGCCGAAGATGAAGCTCGAATACAGGAAGATGCCGCCGAACAGGTAGCACCACCAGCCGAACGCCGACAGCCGCGGGAACGGCAGGTCGCGCGTGCCGAGCATCTTCGGGATGAGGTACATCGCGAAGCCTTCCATGATCGGCACCGCGAACAGGAACATCATCGTCGTGCCGTGCATGGTCACGAACTGCGCGTAGCGCTCCGGGTCGAGCACGTTCAGGCCGGGCCACGACAGCTGCAGGCGGATGAACATCGACAGCATGCCGCCGATCAGCAGGAACACCAGGCCGGTGACGATGAAGCGCAGCGCGATCGTCGTGTGGTTGACCGCGGTCAGCTGACCGACGAGACCGCGGCCGTTGGCCCAGACGCGTTCGAGCAGGGCGATGCGCTCGGCGTGACGCAGCTGGTCGCCGGGCGTGGGAATCGTGTGGTCGGGTGTCAGGCTGCTCACAGCACGTCCTCGGATGCGCCGTGACGCGGGGGTGCGCGGCCGGCGGGATGGCCGGGCGCGGGGGCTTCGATGGCGGGAGCAGGCTCGCGTGCGGCCAGCCAGTCCTCGATCGCGTCGGCCTCCATCACGCGCACCGGAAACACCATGCGCGCGTGTTCGAGGCCGCAGAATTCCGCGCACTGGCCGCGCATCGGCGTGGCCTGGTCGGCGCGCAGGCGCAAGGTATTCACGCGGCCGGGAATCGCATCCATCTTGCCGCCGAGGCGCGGGATCCAGAAGCTGTGGATCACGTCGTCGCTGGTGATGCGGTACTCGACCATCGCACCCAGCGGCACGGCCAGCTCGTCGACGCTTTCGCCGATCACCTGGCCATCGGCGTCGCGATACCGGAAATGCCACTGCCACTGCCGCGCGGTGACTTCGACCACCGTATCGGGCTCGACGCCGACGCCGGTCACGCGTGCACTGGTCAGGCTGCCGTAGACCAGCAGCGCAGCGAGCAAGACGGTAGGAAACGCGAGCCCGCCCCAGACCACCAGACGCTCGGGCCGGCGCAACGCGCGGTCGGTGTCGCGACGACGCACGGCGAGCCACAGCAGCACCAGCACCAGTGCCCAGACACCCGTGAACGCACCGGCCATCAGCCACCAGCCGCGGGCGATCTCGGCGGCGGCCGGGCCGGCGGGATCCAGCGCGGACTGCGGACCCGCGCAGGCGGTGACGAGCGTCGCGAGGGCGGCGACGGTGAGAACGCCGGCGATGCGGCGAAGCCGGTTCGTGATGTCGATTGCTGCAGCCCCGTCGTCCACGTACAGGGCCTGCCGGTCGACAGGCCCGCGGCCACGCTACCGATCGGCGCGGCCACGCTCCGTGAATGCGTCGTCACGACGCGGCCTTGGCGAACCCCCTCACGGCAGCGGCGTCCGCCACGCCGCAGTCTCATGGATTGAGACACTTTGCAGGCATCGTAGGCGCGTGAACCTGACCGACAAGCTCGCGATCCTCGCCGACGCCGCCAAATACGACGCCTCCTGCGCGTCGAGCGGTGCGAACAAACGCGACTCGTCGAAGACCGGCGGTATCGGCAGTACCGAGGGCATGGGCATCTGTCACTCGTATACGCCCGACGGCCGCTGCGTGTCGCTGCTGAAGATCCTGCTGACCAACTTCTGCGTGTTCGACTGCGCGTATTGCGTCAATCGCGTGTCGAGCAACGTGCGCCGCGCGCGCTTCACGCCCGAAGAGGTCGTGACGTTGACGCTGGATTTCTACAAGCGCAACTACATCGAAGGTCTGTTCCTCTCCAGCGGCATCATCCGCAGCGGCGACTACACGATGGAGCAGATGGTCGAGGTTGCGCGCAGCCTGCGCGAGGACCATCGCTTCGCCGGCTACATCCACCTCAAGACGATTCCCGATGCCGCGCCTGAGCTGCTGGCCGCGGCCGGGCGCTATGCCGACCGCCTGAGCATCAACATCGAACTGCCGACCGAGGCCGGCATGACCGCGCTGGCGCCGGAGAAGACCCACGCCGGCATCCACGGCGCGATGGGCGAACTCAAGTGGCGCATCGATGAGGACAAGGACGCGCGTCGGGTCAAGCGCCAGGCGGTGACGGTGCGCCGCGTCAAGGCGCCGCGGTTCGCGCCAGCGGGGCAGAGCACGCAGATGATCGTCGGCGCCGATTCGGCCGACGACCGCAGCATCCTGGAAACCAGCAACCGCATGTACGGCACCTACCGGATGCGGCGGGTGTACTACTCGGCCTTCAGCCCGATTCCCGATGCCGCGAAGAATCTGCCGCTGCAGTCGCCGCCGCTGCTGCGCGAGCACCGGCTGTATCAGGCCGACTGGCTGCTGCGCTTCTACGGCTTCGATGTAGACGAGATCACGCCGGATGCGGCGAAAGCCGAAGACGTGGATGCCGAAACGCCGGGCATGCTCGATCTCGACGTCGACCCGAAGCTGGCCTGGGCGCTGCGCAACCCGACGCGCTTTCCCGTCGACATCAACCGCGCGCCACGCGAAATGCTGCTGCGCGTGCCGGGCCTGGGCACGCGCAACGTCGAGCGCATCATTTCGGCGCGCCCGCATGGCGCGCTGCGCCTCGACGACCTTGCCCGTCTGCGCGTGCCGCTGAAGAAGATCATGCCGTTCGTGATCACCCCCGGCCATCATCCGCGCCAGCGTCTCGACGACCCTGCGCGGCTGCGCGCCGAACTCGCCCCGCAGCCGCGGCAGGCGAGTCTGTTCTGAGTCGCGTCGCTGCCATGACGGATCGCGCCGGATCGCTGAGCGCTGAGCTTCCGTGAGCGCCGCGCCCGCCCACGAGCGCGTCACCGCGAGAATCGACCCGCCCTGGGACGCCCATGCTTGGCGCGCCGCCGCGCGCGCCGCGCTGTGTGCGGGCCTGCCACCCGAACGACTCGACTGGAGCGGCGGTGCACAGGGCTCACTGCTCGGCGGGCTTGATCTCGCGTCGCTGCCCGCGCACCGCACCGCTCCGCGCGTGCCGTCGGAATTCCTGTTGCTCGCCGGCGCCGTGCTCTGCAACCGGGCCGAGGATCGGCACGGTCTGCTCTACCGCATGCTCTGGCGCATCGCCGAAGGCGAGCGTGCGTTGCTGCAGCGTGCATCCGATCCCGACGTGCACCGTGCGACCACGATGGCGCAGGCCGTGCGCCGCGACAGCCACAAGATGAAGGCCTTCGTGCGCTTCCGCGAAGTGCCCGGCGATACAGACCGCTACATCGCCTGGTTCGAGCCCGATCACCACATCGTCGATCGCGTCGCCCCGTTTTTCGCGCGCCGCTTCGCCGGCATGCGCTGGGCGATCGTGACGCCGTACCGCACGGCGATCTGGGATGGCGAAACGCTCGCGTTCGCCGACGGCGGTGTGCGCGCCGATGCGCCATCCGAAGACGCGCGCGAAGATCTGTGGCGCACCTATTACGCGAACATCTTCAATCCGGCGCGGCTCAACACCACGATGATGAGCGCCGAGATGCCGCAGAAATACTGGAAGCATCTGCCGGAAGCCGCGCTCCTGCCCGATCTCGTCCGCGATGCCGGCCTGCGCGTGCGGGAGATGGCCGAGCGCGAACACGAGGCGCCGCGCCGCCGCATTCCAGCGGCACCAGCGCCTGCACCCGTGGTGGCCGGCACACTCGAGGCACTGCGCGAATCCGCACGTGATTGCCGGCGCTGTCCGCTGTGGCAACCGGCGACGCAGACCGTCTTCGGTGAGGGGCCGTCCAGCGCACGCACGATGATCGTCGGCGAACAGCCGGGCGATGAAGAGGATCTGTCCGGGCGTCCGTTCGTCGGTCCCGCGGGGCGTCTGTTCTCGCGCGCGCTGGACGAGCTCGGCATCGACCGCAGCACTCTGTATCTGACCAATGCGGTCAAGCATTTCCGCTTCGAACCGCGCGGCAAGCGCCGCCTGCACAAGCGGCCGGATGTCGCCCACATCGAAGCCTGCAACGGCTGGCTGCGCGCGGAGATCGCGCAGGTCAAACCCGAGCGCATCGTCTGCCTCGGTGCGAGCGCGGCACGCGCGGTGTTCGGTCCCGGCGTGCGGTTGACCGAGGAGCGCGGCATCTGGCGCACGCGCGACGATGGCGTGCGCGCATTCGCCACCGTGCATCCCTCTTGGGTGCTGCGGCAGGGCGATCCGCAGGCCCAGGCGGCGGCCTACGCCGGCTTCGTCGACGACCTGCGCCAGCTGCTCGCGGCCTGATCGCACGATCCCGCGAACCGTGTCATCGCGCGGCCCTGCGTGAACGGATCCTGCCCCGCGCCACGCCCGTTCACCTGCACTTCGCGGCCATCGCCGAACACTCCGCGCACCCCAAACGCAGGAGCGTCACGATGCAGCACACCACCGCTATCCGTGGCCTTGTTCTGGCCCTCTCGCTCGCCGCCGGCGCCGCCGTCGCCCAGGACGCCATGACCAGCACCCAGGTGCGCGCCGCACTGACCGATGGCGGCTACACCGACATCCACGACGTCGAATTCAAGGACGGCGTGTGGAAGGCCGACGTCACCGACGCCAACGGCACCAAGATCGACGTGCGTCTGGATCCGGCCACCGGCCGCGTCTATCCGGAGACCGCAGGCGCGACCAGCCTCGGTGAGGCCGACATCCGCGCCAAGCTGACCGCCGGCGGCTTCACCCGCATCGAAGACGTCAAGTTCGACGACGGCATGTGGGAGGCCGAGGCCGACAACGCGCAGGGCCAGCGCATGGATCTGAAGATCGATCCGCAGGACGGTCGCATCGTCAGCCAGTCGCGCGACTGATCCTTCGCCCCGCGTCACCCGAACGCCCGGTTCCGGCCGGGCGTTCTGCTGTCCGGAATCCGGACGGCGCGTCAGTCGCGGGCGTGATCCGGAATCGGCACGTCGTGCGGCATCTCGTCGCGTACGCAGTTCGCCGCGTCCTTGGGCGCGTCCGCGTTGGCATCGACGCAGCGCGCGGCGATCATCGCCCAGCGCGACACCGCATCCTCGCGGTTGGACAGCGCATCGGTCGCGACCATCCAGCGCGCGATGTCGACCAGGCGCGCACGTTCGTCGAGCGAGGACACCGCATCGATCGCCGCAGTGCTGACGATGAAGCTGTGGGCGAAGGCCGCAGTCGTGCGCTCGGTCGAGACGTCCGGCGCCGCGAGGCCGCCGGGCGTTTCGAGCAGCGCATGCAGACCGATCGCCTCGCGTGCCTTGAGATCGCCGGCCGAGCCGATGCTCATGCGCAGCAGCACGGTCGCGCTGAGGGCGCCGATGAAGATGCCGATCATCAGCACGAACACGGCGCCGACCAGCAGGGGGCCACGCGGACGTGGCGCCTCGATGTCGTCATGGGAAGTCTTTTGCACGCGAACACTCCGTCGCCGACCGGTTGCCGGCGGCGGCATAGGCTAGCGCAGCGGGATCGCGATGCGCCGGTCCGGGGTGCGACCGATCAGCGCAGCCAGCCCGCGAGTTCCTCGCGGCTCAGGCGACCGTCGCGGTTGCTGTCGATCGCGTTGAACTCCGCGTCGAGCGTCGGGTGCGCCTTGGCTTCGGCCCGGCTGATGTAGCCGTCGCCATCCACGTCGAGGGCGGCGAAGTCGACGCGGTACTGGTCGGCCTGCGCGGAGCGCGGCTCGTAGGACCGGACGATGACCTGGCGGCCGTCGTCGCGGTCCATGGTGACCACGCCAGTTTGCCGACCGGATTGCGACGAGACGCTGGGCTGCGCATCGGCCTGCTGCAGCGGCGAGGTCGTGACCTGGGCGAAGGCGGGCGCGACGGCGAGCGCGAGCAGGCCGGCGACGATGGATGAGCGGATCATGGAACCCCCTGTGACGTGTCCTGGGGCGACAGGGTCGCAACGTGCGCCCGCATGACGCGTGAACGCGCCGGCGACGGATTCAGCGGTGGCGCAGGCGCAGCATGACGGTCTGGATCGCCAGCACCACGCCGATGCCCAGCGCGACCCAGGCGGACGTCACCGCGCCGGTGAGCGGCCATTCGGTCTGCTTGAACCACACCGCGAACAGGCCCCACAGCGCGATCGCCAGATAGGCGATGTTGCCGCGCATGCGCAGGTTGAGCACGAGCAGCACGACTGCCGAGATCGCCCATAGCGCGAGACTCCAGCCGAGCATGCGGCTGGTCGACAGCAGCTCGTAGGCGACGATCGTCTGCGCCACGTTGAGGAAGGCCGCCAGCGACAGCCAGCCGGCATGGATCGACAGCGCCAGCCAGGCCAGCCGGTAGCGGCTCGCATTGCCGGGACGCGACAGCTGGACGGCGCACCAGGCCAGACTCATCAACGCGCCGAAGATCACCACCACGCAGGCCCAGAACAGCCCGGCGGAGAACAGCGGCATCCAGATTGCGGTGAGAAAGAAACCGAGCGCGGCGATAGGCGCGATGCGGCCGAGCAGCGGGTCGGTGCGGCGCGTGCCGGTCGTCTGCCAGATCGCATAGAGCAGATCGAGCAGGAAGATCAGGCCCCAGACCGAGAACGCGTAGCCGGCTGCGACCAGCAGTGTGGGATAGCGGTCGGAGATCGTGCCCTGGTCGGGCCCGAAAACACCGGTCTGCGACAGCCAGGCGATGACCGGCATCGCGATCGAACACAGCAGGACGAGCAGACGCATGGCGGCGTTTTCCGGCGGGAACCGGCGCGGATGCTCGCATCGGCGGCGTGAGGGTGTCGTGGCAGTGCGAGATGAGCGGGGCCGGTGCATCTGCCCTCCCCTGTGTACGGGGAAGGGTTGGGCGGGAGCGAATGGTCAGGGGGCAACTGCGGGCGTCGTTCCCTCACCCCACCACTTGCGTTGCAGGTGGCCCCTCTCCCTCAGGGAGAGGGACGCCGCTGCATGCCACCTTCGGCAGAAGGGCATCACATGCCGCTATGCCGCAGCAACGCCGCGATATCCGGATCGCGGCCACGGAACGCGCGAAAGTTCTCGATCGCATCCCGGCTGCCGCCGCGCGACAGCACTTCGTCGCGGAATCGCCGGCCGGTTTCCGACAGCTGATCGGTCGCTTCCTCGAACGCCGCATACGCATCCGCGCTCAGCACTTCGGCCCACTTGTAGCTGTAGTAACCGGCCGCGTAGCCGCCCGCGAAGATGTGGCTGAACTGGTTCGGGAACCGGTGCCAGTCCGGCGTGCGGGTCACGGCGACCTCGTCGCGCACGCGTTCGAGCAGCGCCAGCACATCGTCGCGGCCGGCGTCGAAATCCGAATGCAGCAGCATGTCGAACAGCGAGAACTCGATCTGCCGCAGCGTCTGCAGGCCGCTCTGGAAATTGCGCGCGGCGCGCATGCGGTCGAAGAGGTCGCGCGGCAGCGGTTCTCCGGTGTCGATGTGCGCGGTCATCGCCTGCACGCGGTCCCATTCCCAGCAGAAGTTCTCCATGAACTGGCTCGGCAGTTCCACCGCGTCCCACTCCACGCCGTTGATGCCGGCGATCGGCAGCGTGTCCACCTGCGTCAGCAACTGGTGCAGACCGTGGCCCATCTCGTGGAACAGCGTGGTGACTTCGCCATGCGTGAAGGTCGCCGGGCGGCCGCCGGTGCCGCGGCCGAAGTTGCAGACCAGATAGACCAGCGGCGTCTGCACGCCGTCGGCGGTCGCGCGGCGGTTGCGGCAGTCGTCCATCCACGCGCCGCCGCGCTTGCCCTCGCGGGCGTAGAGGTCGAGATAGAACTGCCCGACCAGGGCGCCGTCGGTATCGACCAGGCGATAGAAGCGTGCGTCCTCGTGCCACACCGGCGCGTCGTCGCGTTCGACGCGCAGGCCGTACAGCGACCGGATGACGTCGAACAGGCCGGCCAGCACACGGTCCTCGGTGAAGTAGCGCTTCACCATCTGCGCCGAGTAGTCGTAGCGCGCCTGGCGCAGGCGGTCGCTGGCGAACGACATGTCCCAGGGTTCCAGCGACGGAATGCCGAGCTGCTCGCGCGCGAAGTCCGCCAGTTGTTCGCGGTCCTGCTCGGCGTGCGGGCGTGCGCGCGTGGCGAGATCGCGCAGGAAGTCCAGCACCGCGTCGGGCGCGGTCGCCATCTTGGTCGCGAGCGACAGTTCGGCATAGTTCGCGTGGCCGAGCAGACGGGCTTTTTCCTCGCGCAGCGCGAGGATGCGGGCGATCAGCGGTCCGTTGTCGAGCGCCTCGGGGCCGGACTCGGAGGCGCGCAGGCCGTAGGCGCGATAGAAACGCTCGCGCAGTGCGCGATTGGTCGCATAGGTCTGGATCGGCAGATAGGACGGCATCTGCAGCGTCAGCTTCCAGCCTTCGCGCCCGTCGCGTTCGGCCGCGGCGCGCGCGGCGGCGAGCGTTTCCTCGGGCAGGCCGTCGAGTTCGGCGAGGTCTTCGACGTACACCGCGAAGGCGTCCGTCGCGTCCAGCACGTGCTCGGAGAACTCGGACGACAGTGTCGCCAGTGCCTGCTGGATGTCGGAAAAGCGCGCACGCGCGGCATCGTCGAGCGCAGCGCCGCCGAGCCGGAAATCGCGCAGTGCATGCGCGAGCACGCGTCGCTGCAGACCGTCCAGACCCAGTGCGTCGGCCTGGTCGGAAAGCGCCTGGTAGGCCGAAAACAGGGCCTGGTCCTGCCCCAGCGCACTGAAGAAACGCGTCACCTTCGGCAGCGCGGCGTTGTAGGCCTCGCGCATCGCGGGCGTGTTGACCACGGCATTGAGGTGGCCGACCTGGTTCCAGGCCCGGCCCAGACGCTCGGTGGCGTCCTCCAGCGGCGCGACCACGGTGTCCCAGGTCACCGGCTGCGCACGCCCGGCGAGCGCAAGCGCGGCTTCGGCCTCGGCGACCAGCGCGTCGATCGCGGGCTGCACGTGCGCCGGTTCGATCTCGTCGAAGCGCGGCAGGCCGGTCTGATCGAGCAGCGGGTTGTCCATCGTGCGGCCATCGAGCGGAGGAGGGAGCCCGATTCTAGGCACGCCCGGATGCACGGCCCGTGTGTGCGCGCCGCGTGGCGGCTTCGGCGCTATGGTGGCGGCCTCGTCCCGCGCCGCGTCCGTAATGCATTCGATCGAAGTCGTCCTGGTGATGCTGCTGGCCGTGGTCGCCAGCGGTTACCTGACCCGCGTGTTGCCGCGCTGGCTGCCGCTGCCGTTGCCGCTGGTGCAGATCGCGCTGGGCGCGACGATCGCCGGCGTGTTCGGCCAGGGCGTCACCCTCGATCCGCACCTGTTCTTCGTGCTGTTCCTGCCGCCGCTGCTGTTTCTCGACGGTTGGCGGATTCCCAAGAGCGGCCTGTTCCGCGACCGCGGACTGATCCTGCAGCTGGCGCTGGGCCTGGTGGTGTTCACGGTCATCGGCGCGGGCCTGCTGATCCACTGGATGATTCCGGTGATGCCGCTGGCGGTTGCGTTCGCGCTCGCCGCGATCCTGTCGCCGACCGATCCGGTGGCGGTGTCGTCGATCGCCGCGCGCGCGCCCATTCCGAAACGCGTGATGCACATCCTCGAAGGCGAGTCGCTGCTCAACGACGCGTCCGGCCTGGTGTGTTTCCGCTTCGCCGTCGCCGCGGCGCTGACCGGGACGTTCTCGCTGATGTCGGCGTCGCTGACCTTCCTGTGGCTGGCGCTGGCGGGCGTCGCGGTGGGCGTGCTGCTGACGATCGGCATCAACCGCGGCCATGCGATGGTCTCGCGCGTGTTCGGCGAGGAGGCCGGCACGCCGATCCTGATCAGCCTGCTCACCCCGTTCGGTGCGTATCTGCTGGCCGAGCAGGTGGGCGCATCGGGGATTCTCGCCGCGGTCGCCGCCGGCGTGACGATGAGCTACGTCGAACTCAGCGGTCGCGCGCTGGCGACCACGCGCGTGCAGCGCGCCGCGGTGTGGGACACGGTGCAGTTCTCGCTCAACGGCATCATCTTCGTGCTGCTGGGCGAGCAGCTGCCGTGGATCGTCGAACGTGCGGTGCGCTCGGTGCGCGAGGCCGGCCACGTCGATCCGTGGTGGCTGGCGGTCTACGTGTTCGCGATCTACGGCGGCCTGTTCGCGCTGCGATTCGCATGGGTCTGGGTCTCGCTGCGGATCGGTCTGTACCGCAGCGGTCGCCACGACACCCGGCCGCGTGTGCGCCTGGTCGCGGCGATGTCGCTGGCCGGCGTGCGCGGCGCGATCACCCTCGCCGGTGTGCTGACCCTGCCGCTGCTGCTCGACGACGGCACGCCGTTCCCCACCCGCGATCTGGCGATCTTTCTCGCCGCCGCGGTGATCATCCTGTCGCTGCTGCTCGGCAGTTTCGTGCTGCCGCGCCTGCTGCGCGGTCTCGAAGTGCCGGAGGAGGACGAGGACGACCGCGAACTCGATCGCGCCCGCCACGAGGCCGCGATTGCCGCCGTGGCCGCCGTCGAACGCGCGCAGCACGCGTTACCTGCCGCGCAGGCCAATCCCGACCTCTACGCCAGCGCCGCGGTGCGGGTCATGGCCTTGTACGAGGAACGCCTGCGCCGCGACGGCACGCTGGGCGTGGACGCGGCCGAACTGCGCCGCGCCGACGACGCTGAGCGTGCGCTGCGCCTGGCCGGCGTGCACGCCGAGCGCGAACGCATCTACGCGCTCGCGCGGCATCGCGAGATCTCCGACGAGGTCGCACGCAAGCTGGTGCGCGATCTGGATCTGATGGAAGCGCGGTACCGGTGACCTTGAGCCCTCTCCCCGCATGCGGGGGAGGCTTCAAAGCACACTCAGCCCGGCTGCCAGTCGAACGCCAGCGTCTCGTCGCGCGCGAAGCGCTGCAGGTGGTTCTCGATGACCGTCTGGTAGCGCTCGCTGTCTTCGGCGGTGGGCTGGGTCAGCACGATGCGCAGCGTGTCGTCTTCGACGAAAAAGTCGGCACCGTTGTCCTCGCCCTGGAACGGAATAAAGGCGTGGCCCCCCTCGTCGTCGCGGGTGATCTCGAACTTGTGCCGCCAGTGGTTGCACAGGGAGCGCAACAGGCGCGGGGCATCGTTGGACGCGGTGGTCGCGGTGGTGGTGATCGACATCGTGGACTCCTGCGAGCGGCGCGTCGCCGCGGCCGCGAGCATAGGCCCAAGCCGATGGCGCGGTGAACCCCCGGTGGCCAACGCAGCGTTGCAATGCCGATGCCGCACACTGTGCGGCCCCGTTCCCTGCAGGTGTTCCATGGCCGAAGCCGCCGCCCCGCATACGTTTCCCTGGCCCGTCGTGCTCTTCGATCTCGACGGCACCCTCGTCGACAGCGCGTCCGACATCGCTGCGGCGGTCAACCGCCTGCTGGCCGAGCTCGGCCACGCGCAGGTCGACGAAGCCACGGTGCGCAGCTGGATCGGCGACGGCGCGCGCCAGCTGATCACATCGGCGCTGCAGCACGCCGGCGACACGCGGACGGCCGACGCGGTGATGCCGCGCTTCATGCGTCACTACGAGGACTGCCTGCTGCTCGAACCGCGCCTCTATCCCGGCGTGGCGTCGACGCTGCAGGCACTGCAGGCCGCCGGGGTGCGCATGGCGGTGTGCACCAACAAGCCGGCGCAGTTCGTGTCGCCGCTGCTCGCGGCATTGGGCATCGACGGCTGTTTCGACGCGGTGCTCGGCGCCGGCGACCTGCCCGAGCGCAAGCCGCATCCGTTGCCGCTGCTGCATCTGGCGCAGGGTTTCGGCGTCGACATCACGCAGTGTCTGATGGTCGGCGATTCGGCAGCCGATGCCGGCGCGGCGATCGCGGCCGGCGCGCCGCTGGTGCTGGTCGGCTACGGCTACCGGCGCGACTTCGATCTGCATGGTTGCGGCGCGCTTGCGGTGATCGACCGGTTCGAGGAGCTGCTCGAACTGCGCTGACGCCTTTTCTTACTCGATGGGTTTCGCTGCGCTCTACCCATCCTACGAAGCGCCAAACGCCAGCCCTCACTGCATCGCGAACAACCGCGCACGCACCTCGGCTGCGATGCGCGCGGTCTCGCGCAGCGGCGTGACGTCGAACGCCGGCAGCGCATCCCCGAACGGACGGGCGCGGCCATCGGCGATCAGGCCATCGACGAAGCGCTGCGGCGGGCCGTCGAGCGGCCCGGGCGCGAACACGAACACCGGCGCACGCGTCGCGCAGGCTTCCGACAGCATGTTCACCGAGTCCGACGAACAGACGATGCGTTCCGCCCAGCCCAGCAGGCCCGCATACGGATTCGCGCCGTCGCCATCGTCCGCCCAGACGCAGCCGGCGCGTCCGGCGTAACGCGCCCGCAGCGCCGCACGCACGGCCGGTGATGTGCGCCGCGACCCGGTCAGCAACAGGCTGCCGCCCCCACGCGCGACGATCGCATCGAGCCGGTCGGCCAGGGCGTGGAACGCGGCGACGTCGAAACGCCCATGCCGCGAATCGCCACCCAGCAGCACGGCGATGCGCGGGCCGGGCAGGGCGCCGATCGCCGGATGCGCATCACGCGCGGCGGCCAGCCAGGCGTCGTCGACCGGATGCAGGCTGCCGCGCGCGACCAGCACGTTGTCGCCGCGCAGCGCATCGTGCTCGGGCACGACGACGAGATCCCAATGCCGCGGATCGATGCGTGGATCGAGGATCTGCACCGTGCGCGCGCCGCGCTGCCCGGCCAGTCGCGTTGCGAGCGCAGCCTGGCGGCCGCAACCGATCGCGATGTCCGGTGCGGCGCGGAGGCGTGCCGCGTAATCGCTGCCGAAGGCGTGTGCCGCGAACGGCAGCAGGCGCGGCGCGGCCCAGCGCCAGGGCGCATGCGGATCGAGATGCAGCGCCTCGGCCTGCGGCGACAGCGCGGCCGCGAGCGCCTCGGCCTGACGCGCGTTGCCGGCGCGCCCATCGCTGAGCGCCCAGATCCGTCCGTAATCCCGTTCTTCGCCTGGTCGACGTTCCACGTATGTGATCATCCGTTCCGGCCGACGCACGCGTCGCGCCGCCGCAGGACTCTACACTGCGGCCCTGCCTGGCCCCATCCGATCGAGGTTGCCTGATGACCGATGTTCTGCCCGATGCCGCGCTCGACCAGCTGTTCCGCACCGCCCGCACCTACAACGGCTTCAGCGGGCAGATCAGCGACGACACGCTGCGCCAGCTCTACGATCTGCTGAAGTTCGCGCCGACGTCGGCCAATTCGTCGCCGGCGCGCTTCGTGTTCGTGAAGTCGGCGGAAGGCAAGGCGAAGCTCGGGCCGGCGCTCTCGGAAGGCAATTACGAGAAGACGATGGCCGCGCCGGTCGTCGTGATCGTCGCTCACGACGAGGACTTCCACGAGAAGCTGCCGTTCCTGTTTCCGCACACCGATGCCAAGAGCTGGTTCGACGGTCCGCGCGAGAACCGCGAGGTGCCGGCGTTCCGCAATGGCAGCCTGCAGGGCGCGTATCTGATCCTGGCCGCGCGCGCGCTGGGTCTGGATGCCGGCCCGATGTCGGGCTTCGACAATGCCAAGGTCGACGAGGCGTTCTTCGCCGGCACCGCGATCAAGTCGAATTTCATCATCAATCTCGGCATCGGCGATCCGTCGACGATCTTCCCGCGTTCGCCGCGCCTGCCGTTCGACGAAGCCGCGCGCATCGTCTGAGTGTCATCCCGCGCGGTCGCCAGCCGACCCCGCGGGCTTCGAATCCGTCCGTACCACCCACCACCCGCTCGAGGATCCGTCCATGCGTACCGCCCACCTGCTGCTCCCGCTTGCCGCCGCCCTTGCCCTCGCCGCCTGCGCCCAGCAGGACGCGGCGCCGGCCGACGCGACCCCGCCCGCCGCATCTGCGCCCGCGCAGCCGGCGACCGCTGCACCGGCCGACACCGCGCCGGCCGCCGACGCCATCACCGGCGTCTCGGGCACCTACGTGCTCGATCCCAAGCACACCGACGTGATCGCGCAGTGGAGCCATTTCGGCTTCTCCAACCCGATCGCGCATTTCGGCGAGGTCTCCGGCCAGATCGTCTACAACGCCGAGAACGTCGGTGCGTCGTCGGTCGAGGTCACGCTGCCGCTGTCGGGTCTGAACTCGCACGTCGGCGATTTCGACGACCACCTGCGCAGCGCCGATTTCTTCGACGCGGCCAGATTCCCGAACGCGACGTTCAAGAGCACCGCGGTCGAGAGCGCCGGCACCAACAAGCTCAAGGTCACCGGTGACCTGACGATCAAGGACATCACCAAGCCGGTGGTGCTGGACGTCACGATCAACAAGTTCGGCGAGCAGCCGATGGCCAAGCGCGCCGCCGCCGGTTTCGATGCCGTGGCGACGATCAAGCGCAGCGATTTCGGCGTCGGTGCGTACGCGCCGAACGTCAGCGACGACGTCGAACTGCGCATCACCACCGAGGCCGTCGTCGCCGAGGGCGCCGCCCCGGCCGCGCCTGCCGCACAGTAAGATTCCGCGTCACGACGCCGGCGCACGGGTCTCCTGTGCGCCGGCGTTTTCGTTTCCGCGTTCCGGATCCACCGTCATGAAAGTCCATCGTCCCGCCGACCAGCGCGGCCGCACCACGCTCGGCGCCCGCACGCGCCTGTGCACGTTCTCCAGCGGCGATTTCCACGATCCCGAGTGGCTGGGGTTCGGCGCGCTGCGCCAGCTCAACGAGGAACACCTGCCGCCCGGCGCGACCGTGCCCGCGCAGCGCGTGGCGAACATGGAACTGCTCACCCTGGTGCTCGAGGGCACGCTGGTCCGCGAGGGTGTCGCGCTCGAACCCGGCGCGCTGGCGTGGACCGGCGCCGGCCACGCCAGCGACACGCCGATGGAGACCGCCGGCGTGGACGGGGCACGCGTGCTGCGCATCGCGATCCAGCCAGGCCGGGTCAATCTGCCGCCCGCAACCGACATCACCCGCGCCGCCGGCGCCGAGGGCTGGACACTGCTGGCCGCGCCCGAAGCTGGAGGAAACGGCCTGCCGATCCGCCAGCAGGCCTGGCTGCGCCGTGCGCGTCTCGCGCCCGGCGCGCATCTGGACCTGACGCTCGACGCCACGCAGCGGCACTGGCTGCAGATCCTGCGCGGTGGCGTCACCGTCGACGGTCACGCGCTGGCGGCCGGCGATGCGCTCGGCGTCTACGACGCCGGCATCCACGCCGAGCTCGTCGCCACGGCCGCGGGCGCCGAAGCGCTGCTGATCACCCTGCCGGGCTGAGCCCGTCCTGCACGGCCGCGCGGTAGAATGGCGGCCTCCACGTTGATGAAACCCGCCGTCATGACCGCAGCCCCGACGCAAGCCAACGCCGCCCAGCGCTACGAAGTGCGCCGCGCCGATCTGCCGCTGAGCTGCCCGCTGCCGTCGATGGCGCTGTGGAACTCGCATCCGCGCGTCTACCTGCCGATCGAAGCCGAGAACGGCGAGTCCGACTGCCCGTACTGCGGCGCGCACTTCGTCCTCGTCGACTGATCCCGGCGCGTCAGGCGCCCGCATGCGTCGACCGCTGACCGTCATCCAGCTGCTGCCCGCGCTGTCGTCGGGTGGCGTCGAGCGCTCCACGATCGAGATCGCGCAGGCGCTGGTCGCGGCGGGCCACCGCGCGATCGTCGTCTCCGCCGGCGGTCGCCTCGTGCCTGCGCTGGAGGCGACCGGCGCAACCCACGTCACGCTCGACATCGGCGCGAAATCGCTCCGGGTGCTGCGCCATGTGCGACGCCTGCGCCGCCTGTTCGCCGAGACCGGCGCCGACATCGTGCACGCCCGCTCGCGCCTGCCGGCCTGGATCGGCTGGTGGGCGTTGCGCGGCATGCCCGCGGCGCGCCGTCCGCATTTCGTCACCACGATGCACGGGCTCAATTCGCCGTCGCGCTACAGCGCGATCATGGCGCGCGGCGAACGGGTGATCTGCGTGTCGGACACCGTGCGCGATTACCTGCTGCGGCATTACCCGGCGACGCCGCGCGAACGCCTGCGGGTGATCCCGCGTGGCATCGATCCCGCGCAGTTTCCGCCCGCGCCGCGCCCCGATGTGGCGGCGCGGGCCGACGTCTCCGCGCGCTGGCCGCAGCTCGGCGGTGACGGCCCGCTGTTGCTGTTGCCGGGGCGCGGCACGCGTCTGAAGGGCCATCACGATGCGATCGCGCTGCTCGCCGACCTGCGCGCCGGCGGTCTCGATGCGCGGTTGTGGATGCCCGGCGCACGCGAGGCGGGTCGGGAACCTTACATCGCCGAGCTCGAACGCGAAGCGCAGGCGCTGGGCTGCGGCGATGCGCTGGCGATGACCGCGCCCACCGACGCGATCGCACGCGCCTACGCGGCCAGCGATCTGGTGCTGCAACTCTCGCGCAAACCCGAAGCCTTCGGCCGCACCGTGCTCGAGGCGCTGTCGTGTGCGCGGCCGGTGGTGGGCTGGGCGCATGGCGGCGTCGGCGAACTGCTCGCGCAGCTGCAGCCCGAAGGCGCGGTGCCACCGTTCGATCGCGCCGCGCTGGCGCACGCCGCACGCGCGCTGGTCACGCGAGCGCCGGCGCGAGCCGGTACGATGCCCGACACGCTGCGTACGATGCAGGAGGCGACCCTCGCGGTCTATGACGAGTTCGACGACGACAACTGAGCCGACGACCGGCGCGCAGGCACCGCGGCCCGTCGGCTGGCGCTGGGCGCCGCACTGGGTGCTGGCCTTCGTGATCCTGTGGCCTGCGCCCGGTTACGCCGAGGGCGTGATGGTGCTGGGCGCGCTGGCCGCGATCATCCATCTGCTCGCGGCCCGATTCCGTGGCGGCGCGGCGTTGCTGAGCGCGCCCGCGTGGGCGCTGACCAGCGTGCTGTTCTTCGCCTACTGGCTGCCGCAACTGCTGTCGGCGGTGGATTCGGTCGATGTCGGACGCGCGCTGCGCGAGGCGCTGGTCGATCTGCGTTATCTGCCGTTTTTGTGGCTGGTGGCATCCGCGGTCGCGACGCGTCGTGGTCGGCGCATCACGCTCGGCGGGCTCGCCGTGATCGTCGCGGTGTGGACGCTCGACGGCCTGGCCGAAGTCGTGTTCGGCACCAGTCCGCTGTTCTTCGGCATCGACCAGCTCAAGCAGCTGATCAGCAACCGGCCGATGTGCACGCTCGAACAGGTTGCCGCCGCAGACCGGCTCGGCGGCGTGCTCGGCCCCTGCAATCTCAAACTCGGCGTGGTGCTGGCGAGCCTGTCGCCATTCGGTCTGTACTGGGCCGGTCGCCGCTTCGGCGCCAGCGGCTGGGTGATCGCGAGCGCGGCAATCGGCATCGTGCTGCTGTTCGCCGGTTCGCGCGCGTCGTGGCTGACCTATGCGCTGGTGCTGCTGCTGTCGGGCTGGCGCCTGCTCGGCTGGCGCCGCCTGCTGGCGGTGTTCGCAGCCGGTGTCGTCGTCGCCGTGGTGGCGGCACTCGTTTCGCCGCAGGTCCGCGAGCGTGTCGAGCGCACCGCGATGGGACTCTCGACCGATGCCTCCGCCGTCGACGACGCACTCGCGGGCCGCGCCCGTATCTGGGACGCGTCGCTGTGCATGATTCGCGAGAACCCGATCAACGGTGTCGGCGCACGCGGCTTCCGCGAAGCGTTCCCCGGATGCGATCCACGTCCCGACGAGATGGCCGCCTGGGGCGACGGGCCTGCGTTTCACGCCCACCAGATCGTGCTCGAGATCGGCAGCGAGACCGGACTCATCGGTCTGCTGATGTGGCTGGCCGGCGTCGCGATGGCCTGGCGCGCCTGGCGCTTCGCCACGCCCGAGGCGCGCGAACAGGCACGCCCGGCGATGCTCGCGCTGGTGGTCACGGTGTTCCCGCTCAACACCCATCTCGCGTTCTATTCGACGTTCTGGGGCGGCTTCACGCTGCTGCTGTCGGCCCTCTACGCCGGCAGTCTGCTGGCACGCGTGGAACCGGTGCGGCCGGAAGACGGCGTGCTGCGCTGAGCCAGTCCGTAGGACGGGTCGAGCGCAGCGAACCCCTCTCGGTGATGCGCGCGCTCGCGACCGCAGTCGTCGAAGCGGACGCGCGCATCTGCAGGCGATGGTCTGTCGGTTCGTGACGCTGGGTGTCGCTGCGCGCGACCCGTCTTCCGAGTAGTGAAGCCCTCGCCTCAGTACAGCGATCCACCGTCCGGCTGCCGCTTGAAGCGCCGGTGGATCCACAGGTACTGGTCGGGCGCGGCGCGGGCCATGTCTTCGATGCCGGCCATCACCGTCGCGGTGTCCGCGGTCGCGTCCGCGGTCGGATACGGCTCGGGCGCCGGCGACAGCGTCAGCGTGTAGCCGCCATCGTCGCGGCGCACGTGGCGGTAGAACACCACCGCCGCGCCGGACAGGCGCGCGAGCGAATGGGTCGAGGTCAGGCTGTGCGCGGGGCGGCCGAAGAACGGCACGTAGACCGCATCGCCGCCGCTGGGATCCTGGTCGGGGGCGTACCACAGCAAGCCGCCGCGCTTGAGATGCCGCACCACGCCGCGCACGTCGCGCTTGGGGAACATCGCCGCGGCGTACCGCGCGCGGCCACGGCGCACCGCCCACTCCATCGCCGGCGCCGTGTGCGGGCGATACATGCCGGCCAGCGGCACGTAGTCGCACATCAGACGGCCGCAGACTTCCAGCGTGGTGAAGTGACCGGACACGACGATCACGCCGCGTCCTGCCGCGCGCGCGGCTTCGACGTGCTCGACGCCTTCGACGATCAGCCCGCGCTGCAACGGTGCGATCGAGCCCCACCAGGCGCGCGCGAACTCGAACAGCCCGATGCCCAGCGCATGGAAGTGCCGACGCAGCAGCGCCTCGCGCGCAGACGCATCGAGATCCGGGAAACACAGTTCGAGATTGCGCGCGGCCACGCGGCGACGGCTCGCCAGCGCAATGCGCAAGGCATTGCCGAGACCGCGACCGAGCGCGCGCTGCAGCGGCCACGGAATCCGCGCGGCCAGCGCCATCAGGCCGATGCCGATCCACGCCGGCCAATGACGGGGTGCGAGCGGCGGGCGGGGCAGGGGCGTCGTCGACATCGGTCCATTGTAGAAGGTGGCGCCGTGCAGGCATCCGCTATCCTGTGCGGATGCGGGCCGACACCACAGAACGACTGCTGCGCGGCCTCTACTCGGCCCTGCTCGTCGTGCTCGCGCCGATCACGGTCTATCACCTGATCTGGCGCGGCTTCCGGCAGTCGGCGTACCTGCTGCGCTGGGACGAGCGTTACGGCATCTATCGCACGCCGCCGCTGACCGCGCCGGTGTGGGTGCACGCGGTCTCGGTCGGCGAGGTCAACGCGGCCGCGCCGCTGATCAATGCACTGCTCGCGCGCGATCCCGCGCGCCGTCTGCTGGTGACCACGATCACGCCGACCGGTTCGGAGCGCGTACGCGCGCTGTGGGGCGATCGCGTCGAGCACGTGTATCTGCCGTATGACCTGTCGGGCGCGGTGCGGCGTTTCCTGCGCCATTTCCGCCCGCAGATCGGCCTGATCGTCGAGACGGAGCTGTGGCCGAACCTGCTGTTCTGCTGCCGCGATGCCGGCGTGCCGACGGTGATCGTCAACGCGCGGCTGTCGGCGCGCTCGCTGCGCGGCTATCGCGTGCTGCGCCCGCTGGTCGGGCGTGCGCTGCGCACGGTGCGCCGCGTCGCCACGCAATCGGCCGACGACGGCAAACGCTTCGTGAAGCTCGGCGCGCTGCGCGAGGCGGTGATCGATACCGGCAACCTGAAATTCGACATCACCCTCGACGAGGCGAAGATCGCGACGCTGGTCGCGGATTTCCGTGGCCGTGCGGGCGCGCGGCCGGTGTGGATCGCGGCGAGCACGCATCCCGAGGAGGAAGCCGCGGTTATCGACATCCACCGCCGTTTGCGCACGCGCTGGCCCGACCTGCTGCTGATCTGGGCGCCGCGCCATCCCGAGCGTTTCCGCAGCGCGATGCAGCTCGGCGTCGACGCGGGCTGGCGCGTGGCCACGCGCGCGCTGACCACCTGGCCCGATGCCGGCGACGATGTTTTCGTGCTCGACACGCTCGGCGAACTCGGCCTGTTCTTCGCCTGCGCCGATGTCGCCTTCGTCGGCGGCAGCCTGCAGGACATCGGCGGCCACAACCTGCTCGAGCCGGCCGCGGTGGGTACGCCCGTGGTCACCGGTCCGCATCTGCAGAACTTCGCCGACATCGCGAAGCAGCTCGGCCGCGCGGAGGCGCTGCGCATCGGCGCGGACGCCGACGCGGTGCACGATCACATCGCCGCGTTGCTGGCCGATGCGCACGCGCGCGAGGCGATGGCCGCGGCCGGCCGTGCGCTCGTCGCCAATGGCCGCGGCGCACTGGCGCGCACGCTGGCGTTGATCGAGTCCGATCTGCCGGTGCCGGATACGAAAACGGCGCGGATCCTGCGATCCGCGCCGTCGTCGATCTGACCGGACCGCTTACTGCGGCGGCGGAGTCGCCGCGCCGGCGCCGGTGGACGCACCGACGCTGTTGACGTCGACGGTCAGCTGGCGGTTCACGTCCTGCAGGTTGCCGATGTCCAGCGTGCCCGCGGCCTGCTCGAGCAGCAGACGGCTCTGCAGGAAGTTGTACTTCGCGAAGGCATAGGCCTGACGCGCCGAGAACAGGTTCTGCTGGTTGATCAACACGTCGATGACCGTACGCGTCCCGACTTCCAGGCCGACCTGCGAGGCCTCGTAGGCGCTGTTGGCCGAGACCAGGGCGAGACGGCGCGCCTCGACCTCGGTGATGCCGGCGACGAGGTTCTGGTAGGCGCTGCGGGTGTTGCGTTCGATCGCGCGACGCTGCGCTTCGTACTGGTCACCGGCAATGTCGCGCTGGGCGATCGACTGGCGCACGCGCGACTGGGTGATGCCACCGCTGAAGATCGGCACGGTCAGCGTCAGGCCGATGCTGTTGGTCTCGCCTTCGCGACCAACGGAGAACTCGTTGGTCCGGCCCCAGCTGTCACTGCGTCCATAGCTGGCGCCCAGATCGAGCGTCGGCAGGTGGGCCGACTTCGCTGCGGTGACGTTGTACTCGGAGGCCGTCACCTGATACCGCAGCGCCTGCAGCTGCGGGTTCTGGTCGATCGCGGTGGCGACCCAGGCCTCCGCATCGCGGCCTTCCGGCAGCTGCGGGGTGAAATCGTCGGGCAGGCCGCGCAGGTCGCGGATTTCCGAGCCGGTGATCTCGGCCAGCGCCTGGTAGGCATCCTGCAGCGCGTTGCGCTGGACGATCGTGTTCGCGCGCGCGCTGTCGTACTGGGCGCGGGCTTCATGCACGTCGGTGATCGGGGCCAGGCCCACTTCGAGGCGCTTGTCGGCGAAGTCGAACTGGCGCTTGAACGCGGTCTCGGCGGCTTCGGCAGCGGCCAGCGTCTCGTTCGCGACCAGCACGTCGAAATAGGCCGCGGCAGTGCGCGTGATCAGCGAGTCGTTGTCGGCGTCGAGCTGGAAGTCGGCCGCCGTGCTCAGCGCGCGCTGCGAACGCAGCGTCGCGATCTGGCCCCAGTCGAACAGCACCTGGCCGGCATTGATACCGTAGCTGCGCGTGCGTGCCTTGCCGGACTGGCCAGCGACGCGGCTGTCGGTCAGCGACGCGCTGCCGTTGATCTGCGGCAGCAATGCGCCCCGGGCCTGGACCGCGCCTTCCTTGGTCGACAGGCGCTGCGATTCGGCGATCGACAGCGTCGGGTCATTGGTACGGGCCAGCTCGTAGGTCTGGACGAGATCGGCGGCCAGCAGCGGGCTGGACGTCAGCGCGAGTGCGAGCGACAGGAACAGGGGGCGGCGGAACATGGAGGATCCTTGGACGATCAGAGAGAGAACTGCGGCACCGGCGCGGCGCCTGCGAGGTAGGTGAGTCCGGTCTCGAACAACGATTCGATGCGCGTCGCGTTGACAGCCTCGCCTTCGCGGCGCGCCAGCACGGCTTCCATCGCGGGCGCGCGACCGCGGACGATGAACATGCGGCCGCCGGGACGCAGCCACTGCACGAAACGCTCGGGGATCACGTCGACCGCGCCGCACACGCAGATCGCGTCGAAGCGGCGGTCCGTGTTCCAGGCAAAGGCGTCGGCGGTGATCACCTCGACATTCGCGATGCCCTGCGCCTGCAGACGGCCGCGGGCGGCGTCGGCGAGGTCGTCGTGACGCTCGAGGCTGACGACGTCACGGGCCAAGTAACCCATGCACGCGGCGAGATAGCCACTGCCGGTGCCGATCTGCAGCACTTCATCGCCCTGTTCGAGCTTCAGCGCCTGCAGCGCACGGCCTTCGACCACGGGCTTGAGCATCAGCTCGCCGTGGCCGAGCGGGAGTTCGAGGTCGGCATAGGCCAGTGCGCGGCGCGACTCGGCCACGAAGGACTCGCGCGGCAGGCGCGAGATCGTTTCGAGCACGCGCGCATCGAGCACGTCCCAGGGCCGGACCTGTTGTTCCACCATCGCCGCACGGGCCTTGGCGTAGTCGATCGTCATTATTGCGGGTTCCTTCGTTCGCCAGCCCGCAATTCTAGCGGTGCGGGGGCGGGTTCATCATCGCGGGGGTGTTGCAGTGGACGCAGTGCCGGAAGTCATCGGCCCAGACGGCATGCAGCGGGCACGTGTGACCGCGTTCAGCGACGCCCGTAGGCGCGCAGGAACATGTCCACCGAGGCTTCCAGGTGCGCGCGCCGTTGGCCGGCGCACTGGCCGGCGTCGTCGCAGTCGAACACCATGCGCTGGTGGAGGTCGCCCTTGAGCAGCACGAAGAACTGCGCCGCCGCCGTCGGCACGAGGGCCTCGTCGAGATCGAGATCGCCGGTTTCGATCCGGCGCCGGAGCATCGCCGCGAACGACGACTGCACGCGCTCGGGACCGCCCTTCCAGAACCGCTGCGGCAGGCGCTTTTCGACCATCTGCGGGGTGCACAGCAGGCGGTGGCCGGCGACGGCTTCGGGCGAGGACACCATCGCGAAGAACGCTTCGGCGACTTCCAGCAGGCGCTGGCGCAGCGGCGTGGCCGGTGCGGGCTCGAACACCGAATCGGGCATCTGCTGCTCGCAGTAGCGCGCCGCGGCCTCGGTGAACAGGGTGTCCTTGTCGCCGAAATGGCTGTAAACGGTCAGCTTGGACACGCCGGCCTCGGCCGCGATCTGGTCCATGCTCACGCCTTCGAAGCCCTGCTGCAGGAACATGCGCTCGGCGGCTTCGAGGATCGCCGCGCGCTTGGCCAGATCCTTCGGGCGGCCGGGACCCGCCGGCGCCTTTTCGGGCGTCGGGGCAGGGGGCAGCGAGGACGGACGCGTCGACATGGCGGGGAATACTATACCAATCAGTTCTGAAAATATACGATACGGCTCCGTATCCCCACTGCTGGACGGTCGCCATGCGCCGCCTGACCCCGATCCGCCCCTCCCGCCTCGCGCTGCCGGTGCTCGCCGTCTGCACGCTGATCCTGGCTGCCTGCGGTGACAGCACGGCGCCCGAGCCGGCGGCGCGTCCGGTGCTCGTGGTCACGCCGGCATCGGCGGCCGACAGCGGCGCGTCCGCGTTCCCTGGCGAGATCCGCGCTCGCGAGGAAAGCGCGCTGGCCTTCCAGGTGGGCGGACAACTGCTGCGGCGCGATGTCGATGCCGGCGCGCACGTGCGGCGCGGCCAGGTGCTGGCCGAGATCGATCCCGGCGATCTGCGCCTGCAGCAGCAGTCGGCGCAGGCGCAGGTCGCCTCGGCCGAGGCGGAATATGCGCGTACCCGCACCGATCGTGCGCGCTACGCCGCGCTCGTGGACCAGCAGCTGATCAGCCGCTCGCAGATGGACGCACAGGACGCGGCCTACACCGCGGCGCAGGCACAGCTGCGCGCCGCACGCGCGCAGGCGGACGTCGCCGGCAACCAGGCGGGCTACACGCAACTGCGCGCACCGCGCGATGGCGTCATCGCCAGCCGTGAGGCCGAAGCCGGACAGGTGGTCGCCGCGGGCCAGGTGATCTTCATGCTCGCCGGCGACGACGGCCGCGAAGTCGCGATCGCGTTGCCGGAATCGCGCATCGCCGGCTTCGCGATCGGCCAGCCGGCGGAGATCGAACTGTGGAACCGGCCGGGCGTCCGCGTGCCGGGCACGATCCGCGAGATCGCCGCGGCCGCCGATCCGCAGGCGCGCACCTACGCCGCGCGCGTGGCGATCGCCGACGATGCGGTCGGAGGCCTCGAACTCGGGCAGAGCGCCCGCGTGTATATCGCCGCGGCGACAGCTGACGCCGATCTGCAGGTGCCGCTGACCGCGATCCAGCCGGGCGCGGATGGCGGCAAGGCGGTCTGGGTGGTCGATCGTGCCGAGGGCATCGTGCGTTCGGTGCCGGTCGAGACCGGTCCCTACGGCGCACGCAGCGTGCCGGTGCTGTCGGGGCTCGCGGCCGATGCACTGGTGGTTGCGGCCGGCGGCCATCTGCTGCGCGAGGGCCAGCGGGTGACGCCGGTGGATCGCGAGAACCGGCCTGTGCAGGTGCAGGCGGCGCATCCGGCGGCAGCCGAATGAACCGGCTTGCGTTCGCAGAACGCGCGTCGCACATGCAGGCGGCGCAGCGATGAGCCGTTTCAACCTGTCCGAATGGGCGCTCGGCAACCGCACGCTGGTGCTCTACATGATGCTGGTCGTCGCGGTGGCCGGCATTTTCTCGTACGGCCGCTTGGGCCAGTCCGAGGATCCGCCGTTCACCTTCAAGGCGATGGTCATCCAGACCCAGTGGCCGGGCGCGACCGCCGAGCAGGTCTCGCAGCAGGTCACCGAGCGCATCGAGCGCAAGCTGATGGAGACCGGCGACTACGAGTTCGTGAGCTCTTATTCGCGCCCCGGGGAATCGCAGATCGTGTTTCATGCGCGCGATGACATGCGCTCGGCCGACATTCCCGATCTCTGGTACCAGGTACGCAAGAAGGTCGCCGATCTGCGTCCGTCGCTGCCGCAGGACATCGTCGGCCCGTTCTTCAACGACGAGTTCGGCGACACCTTCGGCAACATCTACGCGCTGACCGGCGAGGGCTTCGACTACGCGATCAAGAAGGACTACGCCGACCGCATCCAGCGCGAGCTGCAGCTGGTCGACGATGTGGGCAAGGTCGAACTGGTCGGGCTGCAGGACGAGAAGGTCTGGATCGAGGTCAGCAATACACGCCTGGCGACGCTCGGCATCCCGATGGCGGCGGTGCAGCAGTCATTGGCGGAACAGAATGCGCTGGCGTCGGCGGGCTTCTTCGAAACCGACAGTGTGCGCGTGCAGTTGCGCGTCGATGGCCCCTTCGATTCGGTCGATGCGATCCGCGATTTTCCGATCCGCGCGGGTGATCGCACCGTGCGCCTGGGCGATATTGCGACCGTCGAGCGCGGCTTCGCCGATCCGGCCGCGCCGCGCATGCGCTTCATGGGCCAGGACGCGATCGGCATCGCGGTCGCGATGCACGAGGGCGGCGACATCCTCGAACTCGGCAAGCGTCTGGAAACCGAGTTCGCGCAACTGCAGGAGACGCTGCCGGCCGGCATGGCGCTGCGCAAGGTGTCCGACCAGCCACGCGCGGTGCGCGATTCCGTCGGCGAGTTCGTCAAGGTGCTGGCCGAAGCGGTGATCATCGTGCTGCTGGTGAGCTTCGTGTCGCTGGGCCTGCGCACCGGTCTGGTGGTCGCGGTGTCGATTCCGCTGGTGCTGGCGATGACCTTCATCGCGATGGACCAGTTCGACATCGGCCTGCACAAGATTTCGCTCGGCGCGCTGGTGCTCGCGCTGGGACTGATGGTGGACGACGCGATCATCGCGGTGGAGATGATGGCCGTGCGCATGGAGCAGGGCGACAGCCGGCTCGCGGCGGCGAGCTACGCATGGACGCACACCGCGTTCCCGATGCTGACCGGCACCCTGATCACCGCGGCCGGCTTCCTGCCGATCGCGACGGCCGCGTCGAGCACCGGCGAGTACACGCGCTCGCTGTTCGAAGTGGTGACGATCGCGCTGGTGGTGTCGTGGATCGCGGCGGTGCTGTTCATTCCGCTGCTCGGCGAGAAGATGCTGCCCGATCTCGCCAATCCACAGCCGCCGCGCCCCGGTTCGCTGCCCGCGCGCTGGCGCGACACGCGCAGCCGCATGGCCACGCGCTGGCCGCGGTTCGCATTCGCACTCGCGCCGAAGGATCCGCAGACACATGACCACGATCCCTACCAGCGTCCGTTCTATCGGCGCTTCCGCGGGTTGCTGGACTGGTCGTTGACCCATCGCTGGATCGTCATCGGCGCGACGGCGGCGTTGTTCGTCGCATCGCTGTTGCTGTTCCGCTTCGTGCCGCAGCAGTTCTTTCCGGATTCGACGCGGCTGGAGCTGATGGTCGACGTGGAACTCGCTGAAGGCAGTTCGCTGCGCGCGACCGAAGCCGCCGCCGCGCGGCTCGACGCGCTGCTCGAGGCGCGCGCGGGCATCGAGTCCCGCGTGTCCTATGTCGGCAGCGGCTCGCCGCGTTTCTATCTCCCGCTGGATCAGAAACTGCCGCAGGCGAACTTCGCGCAGTTCGTCGTCACGACGACCGATGTCGCGGCGCGCGAGCAGGTCCGCGTCTGGCTCACCGACGAGGTCGCGCCGCATTTCCCCGCACTGCAATTACGCGTGACGCGGCTCGAGACCGGGCCACCGGTCGGCTACCCGGTGCAGCTGCGTGTGTCGGGCGAGCACGTCGAGCGTGTGCGCGGCATCGCCGATGCAATCGCCAACCAGGTGCGCACGAATCCGAACGTCGCCAACGTCAATCTGGACTGGGACGAACCCAGCCGCATCGTGCGTCTGGTGGTCGATCAGGAGCGCGCGCGCGTGCTCGGCGTGAGTTCGCAGAACCTCGCGCAGTTCCTGTCGAGCTCGCTGTCAGGCCTGCAGGTCAGCACCTATCGCGAAGGCAACGAACTGATCGGCATCGTGATGCGCGGGCCGGACGACGAACGCGGCCAGCTCGACATGCTTGAAAGCCTGGCGATCCCGACCTCGAACGGGCAGTCGGTGCCGCTCGGCCAGATCGCCCGGCTGGAGCCGACGTTCGAGGACGGCATCATCTGGCACCGCGACCGGCTGCCGACGATCACCGTGCGCGCCGACATCCGCGGCGACGTGACGGCGCCGACGGTCGTCGCGCAGATCCTGCCGACGCTCGACGGCATCCGCGCGTCGATGCCGGACGGGTATCGCCTGGAAACCGGCGGCACCGTCGAGGATTCGGGCAAAGGCCAGGATTCGATCAAGGCCGGTCTGCCGCTGTTCCTGTTCGTCGTCGTCTCGCTGCTGATGCTGCAGCTGCGCAGCTTTTCGCGCACCGCGCTGGTGCTGCTGACCGCGCCGCTGGGCATGATCGGCGTGACCCTGTTCCTGCTGGTGTTCCGCGTGCCGTTCGGCTTCGTCGCGATGCTCGGCACGATCGCGCTGGCCGGCATGATCATGCGCAACTCGATCATCCTCGTGGACCAGATCGAGCAGGACATCGCCGCCGGCCACGCGCGCTGGGATGCGGTGATCGACGCGACGGTGCGCCGCTTCCGCCCGATCGTGCTGACCGCGCTCGCGGCGATCCTGGCGATGATCCCACTGTCGCGCAGCGTGTTCTTCGGCCCGATGGCCGTCGCCATCATGGGCGGCCTCACCGTGGCCACGCTGCTGACACTGACCTTCCTGCCGGCGCTGTACGCGGCGTGGTTCAAGGTGAAGCGGGACGACGACGCACGCGCCTGACCGGCGCGCGCGTCTGCAGATCAGCGCCCGCCGGCGGCCTTGCGCACTTCGGACGCGACGCGCGCCCTGATCGCATCGGTGGCGCGGCTGTCGAGAGCGCCGTAGTCGAAGGCCTGGATCACGAACGCGCTGTGGTCGTCGGCGCTCAGGCAATACGACACCAGCGCGCGTCCATCGTCGATCGAACTGCGGCGGGCAAGTGTCACTCAGTCGCCGAGCATCGCAAGATTGCGCACCGCGCCCTTGTCGGCGCTGGTCGCGAGCAATGCATACGCCTTCAGCGCGGCAGTGACCTTGCGTGGACGCGCCTCCGCAGGTTTCCAGCCGAGTGCGTCCTGTTCGGCGCGACGCGCGGCGAGGGTGGCATCGTCGACCAGCAGCTCGATGCGCCGTTGCGGAATGTCGATCCGGATACGGTCGCCATCGCGCACCAGTCCGATCGTGCCGCCGGCCGCGGCTTCCGGGGATGCGTGTCCGATCGACAGGCCCGAGGTGCCGCCGGAGAAGCGTCCGTCGGTCAGCAGCGCACATTGTTTGCCGAGGCCTTTCGACTTCAGATAACTCGTCGGATACAGCATCTCCTGCATGCCCGGCCCGCCCTTCGGGCCTTCGTAGCGGATCACCACCACGTCGCCCGCCTGCACATCGTCGGCGAGGATGCCCTTTACCGCGGCGTCCTGGCTTTCGAACACTTTTGCCGTGCCCTCGAACACGTGGATCGACGCATCCACGCCCGCGGTCTTGACCACGCAGCCATCGGGCGCGAGGTTGCCGCGCAGCACGGCGAGGCCGCCTTCCTGCGAGTACGCATGCGCCACATCGCGGATGCAGCCGCTCGCGCGGTCGTCGTCGAGCGTGTCCCAGCGCGTCGCCTGGCTGAAGGCGGTCTGGGTCGGAATGCCGGCGGGGCCGGCCTTGAAGAACGTGCGCACCGCGTCGTCACCGGTGACGGTGATGTCCCATCGCGCGATGGCATCGCGCAGCGTGCGGCTATGCACCGTCGGCTGGTCGACATGCAGCAGCCCGCCCCGTGCGAGTTCGCCGAGGATCGAGACGATGCCGCCGGCGCGATGCACGTCTTCCATGTGATAGGTCTGGATGTTCGGCGCGACCTTGCACAGCTGCGGCACGCGGCGCGACAGGCGGTCGATGTCGTGCAGATCGAAGTCGACTTCGGCCTCCTGCGCGGCGGCGAGCAGATGCAGGATGGTGTTGGTTGAGCCGCCCATCGCGATGTCGAGCGTCATCGCGTTCTCGAATGCCTCGAAGGTCGCGATGCCGCGCGGCAACGCGGTGGGATCCTCGGCGCCGTACCAGCGATGACACAGCTCGACGACGGTACGCGCGGCCTGTAGGAACAGCTGCTCGCGATCGGCGTGCGTCGCCAGCATCGAGCCGTTGCCGGGCAGCGCCAGCCCCAGTGCTTCGGTCAGGCAGTTCATCGAGTTGGCGGTGAACATGCCGCTGCAGGAACCGCAGGTCGGACACGCGCTGCGCTCGTAGGCCGCGACCTTCTCATCCGAAGCCTCCGGGTCGGCGGCGACGACCATCGCATCGACCAGGTCGAGCCCGTGTTCGGCCAGCTTCGTCTTGCCGGCTTCCATCGGTCCGCCGGACACGAACACCACCGGAATATTCAAGCGCAGCGCGGCCATCAGCATGCCGGGCGTGATCTTGTCGCAGTTCGAGATGCACACCAGCGCGTCGGCGCAATGCGCATTGACCATGTACTCGACGGAATCGGCGATGATCTCGCGGCTCGGCAGCGAGTACAGCATGCCGTCGTGGCCCATCGCGATGCCGTCGTCGACGGCGATGGTGTTGAACTCCTTCGCCACACCGCCGACGCGCTCGATCTCGCGCGCGACCAGCTGGCCGATGTCCTTGAGATGCACGTGACCCGGCACGAACTGGGTGAACGAATTCGCGACCGCGACGATCGGCTTGTGGAAGTCGTCGTCCTGCATGCCGGTCGCGCGCCACAGCGCGCGGGCGCCGGCCATGTTGCGGCCGTGGGTGGAGGTTCTGGAACGGTACTCGGGCATCGATGACTCGCAGGTGCGGCGGGCGCGGGGCTGGCGGCGTGTGTGTGGGGGTGTACGCGATCGAGCGCGGCGCGCTATCCGGCGATCTGCGCGGGCGCCGCGATGCGAGCGAGCACCGCGGCGGCGGCATCGCGTGTCGACACCGAGGTGCCGTCGGATGCCAGGTCGGCCGTGAACACACCGGCCTCCAGCGCCTCGTCCACAGCCTGTTCGATGCATGCGGCTTCCTGCGACAGGCCCAGCGAATAGCGCAGCAGCAGCGCGGCGCTGAGGATCGTGCCGTAGGGATTGGCGATGCCCTTGCCGGCGATGTCCGGCGCCGAACCGTGGATCGGCTCGTACATGCCGACGCAGCCTTCGCCCAGCGATGCGGAGGGCAGCAGGCCGAGCGAGCCGGCCAGCATCGAGGCTTCGTCGGTCAGGATGTCGCCGAACATGTTCTCGGTCACGATCACGTCGTAGGCGCGCGGCTTCGACAGCAGGTGCATCGCCATCGAATCGACCAGCTGGTGTTCGATGGTGATGTCGGGAAACTCATCGCGCGCGATGCGGCTGGCGACATCGCGCCACAGCCGCGAGGTCTCGAGCACGTTGGCCTTGTCGACGGATGTCACGTGACCGCGGCGGCCGCGCGCCAGCAGACACGCACGGCGCACGACGCGTTCGATCTCGCTCACGGTGTAGCGGCACAGATCGCTGGCGCTGTCGGCATCGCGGGTCTTGTCGCCGAAATAGATGCCACCGGTCAGTTCGCGCACCACCAGCAGGTCCACGCCGGCCAGCAGATGCGGCTTGATCGGCGAGGCGCCCATCGCGGCTGGATGCGGCCTGGTGGGACGCAGATTCGCGTACAGGCCCAGCGCCTTGCGGATCGCCAGCAGGC
This sequence comes from Luteimonas flava, assembly GCF_036584485.1. Taxonomy (NCBI): domain Bacteria; kingdom Pseudomonadati; phylum Pseudomonadota; class Gammaproteobacteria; order Lysobacterales; family Lysobacteraceae; genus Luteimonas; species Luteimonas flava. Next base: position 356,919 of record NZ_JAZHBM010000002.1, read on the forward strand.
CCTGTTCGGGGCGCACGCTCGCGTTGGGATCGGACCACTTCGGCCCGCCCACCGCGCCCAGCAACACGGCATCGGCGTCGCGCGCGGCGGCCAATGTGTCGTCGGGCAGCGGCTTGCCGGTGGCGTCGATCGCGGCGCCACCGATCAGATGTTCGTGCAGCGAGAAGCGATGGCCGAAACGCTGGGCGATCGCCTGCAGCACGTCGACCGCGGCCGCGGTCACTTCGGGGCCGATGCCGTCTCCGGGCAGAACGACGATGTCAGCGTGCATGGTGCGTGTCCTCGTAGTTGCGGATGTCGGCGCCGCGCGCCAGCAGAAAGCCCATTTCGTCGACGCCTTCGAGCAGGCAGGTGCGTGCGAACGCCTCGAGCGGGAAGGCGTGGACGGTGCCGTCCGGTGTGCGCAATTCGCGGGCGACGATGTCGAACGTCAGCACGTCGTCGGGACGCGTCATCAGATCCTGCACCACCGCCTCGGGCAGCACGACCGGCAGCACGCCGTTCTTCAACGCGTTGTTGCGGAAGATGTCGGCGATCTCGCTGCTGACCACGACCTGCAGGCCGAGATCGCGCAGTGCCCACGGCGCGTGTTCGCGCGAGGAGCCACAGCCGAAATTGCGCCCGGCCAGCAGCACCACACGGCCGACATTGTGCGGCTGGTTGAAAGCGAAGTCCGGATTCGCGCTGCCGTCGTCGCGCCAGCGCCAGTCGTTGAATGCGTGCTTGCCCAGGCCATTGCGCTCGGTCGTCGACAGGAAGCGCGCGGGAATGATCTGGTCGGTGTCGATATTGCTCTGGGCCAGCACCACGCTGGCCGAGCGCACCGGGAACTCGGGAATGTGCGCGGCGGACATCAGGCCACCTCCCGGCGGTCGTCGAACAGTTCGCGTGGATCGGCCACGACGCCGCGCACCGCAGCCCAGGCCGCCGTCGTCGGCGAGGCCAGCAGCGTGCGCGCACCCGGGCCCTGACGGCCCTCGAAATTGCGGTTGCTGGTGCTCACGGCCAACTGGCCGGGCGCCACCAGATCGCCGTTCATCGCGATGCACATCGAACACCCCGGCTCGCGCCATTCGGCGCCGGCCTCACGGACGATCGCATCGATGCCTTCGGCCTCGGCCTCGCGCTTGACGATCTCCGAGCCCGGCACGACCAGCATGCGCACGCCTGGCGAGACGCGGCGGCCACGCAGCACGTCCGCCACCTCGCGCATGTCGCGCAGGCGGCCGTTGGTGCACGAGCCGACGAACACCACATCGACCGGCATGCCGGCCAGCGACTGTCCGGCGACGACGCGCATGTAGTCCTGTCCCTTCTGTTCGGCTGCATCGATCGCGGCCGGCACCGGCACGTCGACGCCGATCGCGGTGCCCGGATGCGTGCCCCAGGTCAGCGTCGGGCGGATGTCGGCAGCATCGATGCGGACTTCGGTGTCGAAACGCGCGCCGTCGTCGGTGCGCAGTTCGCGCCAGCGCGCGACCGCGGCGTCGAAGTCGGCGCCTTTGGGACCACGCGGCGTGCGCGCGATCCAGGCGAACGTGGTGTCGTCCGGCGCGACCATGCCGGCGCGCGCGCCGGCTTCGATCGACATGTTGCACAGGGTCATGCGCTGCTCCATGTCCATCGCCTCGATGGTGGAGCCGCGGTACTCGATGACGTGTCCGGTGCCGCCATTGACGCCGATGACGCCGATCGCGTGCAGGGTCACGTCCTTGGCGCCGACGCCGGGCGCGAGCGGGCCGTCGACGGTGATCGACATCGTCTTCGGCCGCCGCTGCAGCAGGCACTGCGTCGCCAGCACGTTGCCGACTTCGCTGGTGCCGATGCCGAACGCCAGCGCGCCGAACGCGCCGTGCGTGGAGGTGTGGCTGTCGCCGCACACGATGGTCATGCCGGGCAGGGTGAAGCCCTGTTCGGGCGCGATCACGTGGACGATACCGCGCTGGTCGGATGACATGTCGAACAGCTCGATGCCGAACTGCGCGCAGTTGCGTGCCAGGGTGTCGACCTGCTTTTCCGACGCTTCGCTGGCATAGGGCAGTCGGCCATCAGGGCCAGCCGGCAGCGTCGGCGTGGAGTGGTCCATCGTCGCCTTGGTGCGGTCCGGGCGGCGCGGGACGAGGCCACGCGCGCGCAGTTCGGTGAAGGCCTGCGGCGAGGTGACTTCGTGGATCAGGTGCAGATCGATGTACAGCACGGCGGGCGCGGCGTCGGACTCGGGGGTCACGATGTGCGCGTCCCACAGCTTGTCGAACAGGGTGCGTGGCGGTCTGGCAGTCATTGCTGGCGGTGTGTCCGGAATGCGAAAGGGAATGCGTGGTGCGTCAGGCGTGCGCGGCCTGCGGCGCCGGCGCGGCGCGCGCGCTGCGCAGGATACGGTTGGCAACGTCCAGCCAGGCGAGCGCGCTGGCTTCGATGATGTCGCGGCTGGTGCCGGTGCCTTCGTGGATCTCGTCGCCGTGGCGCACGCTGACGCTGGCTTCGCCGCGCGCGTCGCGGCCCATGCCGACGCTGTGGACCTGGTAGCTCTCCAGCGCCAGCTCGACGCCGGTCGCAGTGGCCAATGCGGCGAACAGCGCATCGACCGGGCCATCGCCCAGAGCGCTCTCGCTGACCTTGCCGCCTTCGGGATCCGACAGTTCGACCTGGGCGCTCGCGCGCTGGCCGCGGTCGCTGACGGTCATCGACGCCAGACGCCAGCCCTGGCCGTCGACGTCGCCGTGCATCAGCGCTTCCAGATCGTCGTCCTCGACCACGCGCTGGCGCTCGCACAGATCCTTGAACGCGGCGAAGACCTGTTCCAGCTGCGCTTCTTCCAGCGTGTACCCCAGCGCGCGCAGGCGATGGCCGACCGCGGCGCGACCACTGTGGCGGCCCAGCACCAGCTTCGAATCGGGCCAGCCGACGTCGGACGGATTCATGATCTCGTAGGTGCCACGGTGGCGCAGCATGCCGTGCTGGTGGATGCCGGATTCGTGGGCAAATGCGTTCTCGCCGACGATGGCCTTGTTGCGCTGGACGGCCATGCCGGTCAGGCGACGCAGCAGCTGGGAGGTCGGGACCAGGCGGCGCGTGTCGATCTGCGTGTCGAGGGTGTAGAACGCGTTGCGGACCTTCAGCGCCATCGCCAGTTCCTCGACCGCGCAGTTGCCGGCGCGCTCGCCGATGCCGTTGATCGTGCACTCGACTTGGCGCGCGCCGCCTTCGATCGCGGCCAGCGAATTGGCGACGGCCAGTCCCAGATCGTTGTGGCAGTGCGCGCTGAAGATCACGTCGCGTGCGCCGGGAATCGTCTCGATCAGACGCTGGAACAGCGCGCGGGTTTCCTCCGGCGTCGCATAGCCCAGCGTGTCGGGCACGTTGATCGTGGTCGCACCGTTGGCGATCGCGACGGCGATCACCTCGGCCAGGAAATCGTCTTCGGTGCGGGTCGCGTCCTCGGCCGAGAACTCGACATCGCCGATCAGCCGACGCGCGTGGGCGACGCTGGTCGCGGTCATGTCCAGCACTTGCTGCCGGCTCATGCGCAGCTTGTGCTCGCGGTGCAGCGGACTGGTCGAGATGAAGACGTGCAGGCGCGGATTCGCGGTGCCGTCCAGGGCGCGCGCCGAGGCTTCGATGTCGGCGGGCAGGCAGCGCGACAGCACGGCCAGCGTCGGCCGGCGGACCTCGCGCGCGATCAGCCGTGCGGCTTCGCGGTCGGATTCGGAGCTGGCCGGAAAGCCGGTTTCGATGATGTCGACGCCCAGCGCATCGAGCGCGCGCGCCATCACCACCTTCTGCTGCGGGGTCATGCTGCAGCCGGGCGACTGTTCGCCGTCGCGCAGGGTGGTGTCGAAAATCCGGATGGTGTCGGAAGCGGTCATGCGGGGAGTTCCTCGGGAATTGCGTGTGGCGTGCGTTCGATGCGGGCGGCGGTCGCGCGTCGAAGTCGCGGTTCGCCGCCTCCGGACGGCGCGGATGCGGCGAGGTCGTTGCGGCGACGCGGCGTCGCCATGTGCGCGGCGGGTGCGAAGGCCGCAATGGCCGGCACCTCGGGCGCGGTTTCGCGAATGCGACGGCGCGGCTTGCGCGGCGGGCGCGGACGCACGTCCGACAGCAGCTGCGCCAGCACACCGGCATCGACGTTGCCGCCCGAGACCACCGCGACCTTGCGCTTGCCGGCGACGCGGCGGCCGGCGGCCAGTGCCAGCGCGCCGGCGCCCTCGGCGATCACGTGTTCTTCCAGCGCCAGACGCACCAGCGTTTCACGCAGTTCGGCCTCGCGCACGATCACCACGTCGTCGAGCAGATCGGCCAGCAGCGCGCACGTCAGCAGGCCGGGATCCTTGACCCGCACGCCGTCGGCCAGCGTCGCCGCGGGCGAGAACGGCGAATGATCGCCGCGCAGCACGCGCGCCATCGCATCCACGCCTTCGACCTGTGCGCCGACGATGCGCACGCCCTGCGACTTCAGTGCCAGCGCGACGCCCGAGGCCAGGCCACCACCACCGATCGGCACGATGACCACGTCCGGCATCAGCACCGAGGCGATCTCCAGCCCGACGGTGCCCTGACCGGCGATCACGTCGACATCGTCGAACGCCGACAGCAGACGGAAGCCGTTTTGCGCGGCCAGTTCGGCGGCGAAGGCCTTGGCTTCGTCGTAGGTCTCGCCATGCAGGCGCACGGTCGCGCCCCAGTGGGCGACGCCGGCGACCTTGGTCGCGGGTGCGTTCTTCGGCATCACCGTGATCGCCGGCACGCCCAGGCGATACGCCGCCCACGCCATACCCTGCGCGTGGTTGCCGGCCGAGGCGGTGATCACCGTGCGGTCGTCGCCGCGCTCGCGCGCGGCCATCAATGCGTTCAGTGCGCCGCGCACCTTGTAGGAGCCGGTGCGCTGCAGGTTCTCGAGCTTCAGCCAGCAGCCGAAGCGTTCGGCGTAATGCATCGGCGTCACGTCGAGATGCCGACGCAGCCGCGCCTGCGCCGCCAGCACATCACTGGCGGTCGCTCGCGGGGCGCGGCCTACGTCGGGTTCGGACATGCTCAGACTGCCGTCAGCCAGCCGCGCGCGACTTCCGCCTCGCCGCGCACGACGCGCGCATACAGCGCGGCCAGTTCGCGGGTGACCGGGTTGTCGCCGTAGCTGCGGTCCTCGACGCCGTGTACCGGCGCCACTTCGGCTGCGGTGCCGCAGGCGAAGACTTCGTCGGCGTCGTACAGCTCGTCGATGGTGACAGCGCGCGACTCGGCGCCGCTCAGCGTCACCAGCGTGTCGCGGGTGATGCCCGGCAGCGCGTCGCGATGCTGGACCGCGGTGACGCGGCCCGCCTTGACGATGAAGACGTTGGCGCCGGTGCATTCGACGACGTAGCCGTCGGCATCGGTGAACAGTGCCTCGTCGAAACCGCGCGACTTGCTCTCGCGCTTGGCCAGAATGGAATTGACGTAGGCGCCGCACAGCTTCAGCGGCGGCAGCGAATCGGCGGGATTGCGCCGCCACGTGCTGATGCCCAGTCGAGCGCGGGTGCCGCCCAGGTGCACCTGGGTCGCGGTGGTCGCGACCATCAGATGTTCGGTGTGGCCCTCGACATCCAGGCCGAAACCGCCTTCGCCGAACCAGGCCAGCGGGCGGATATAGGCATCGCGATGGCCATTCGCGCGCAGCGTCGCCAGCACCGCCTCGGTAGCCTGCGCGGGATCGAAGCGCATGCCCAGCAGCGCCGCGCCTTCGCGCATGCGCGCCATGTGTTCGGGCAGGCGGAACACCGCGGCGCCGTCGGCGGTCGCGTAGCTGCGGATGCCCTCGAACACGCCGCTGCCGTAATGCATCGCATGCGTGGTCAGGCCGGCCTGCAGCGCGTCGATGTCGCACAGCGCGCCGTCGAACCAGGCCTGCGGACGCGCGGACGTTGCGGTCTCCGCGATCGACGGTGCCTGCGCCGGTGCCGCCTCGGCGGTGGCGTTCAACGACACGGCGACACCTCCACCGACAGGCAGTCATAGAGCTTGGCCAGCTGGCCCTGCAGGGCGATCGCGGCGCGGTCACCCTCGACGGTCATGCGCAGGTTCCATCGGTCGCCGTCCGCGTGCGCGTCGCCCTCGAACGACACCGGGCGGAAGCCGCGACGTTCGGTAGTGCCCAGCACGCGCACCAATGCGCCTTCGGCGCGGCGCAGGGTCATTTCAAACTGGTAACGCATGGCTCGATTCCTTGGCGGACGTGGCGGCAGCGGGTTCGGTGACAGGCGCGACGGCGTCGCCGACATCGAGCGAGGTGGCCTCGTCGGCATCGAGCATCTGCGCGTTGTTGTGGTTGGGCGGCACCAGCGGCCAGACGTTGGCGGCGGTGTCGATGGCGACGTGCAGCAGCGCCGGGCCGTCGGCGGCCAGCAGCGCGGCCAGGGCGGATTCGACATCGGCGGCCTTGTCGACCGACAACGCCTGGATGCCGAACGCGCGCGCGACCTGCGCGAAGTCCGGGTTGTCGGACAGGTCGATCTCGGAATAGCGGCGCTCGAAGAACAGCTCCTGCCACTGGCGCACCATGCCCAGCGCCGAGTTGTCGAGCAGGATGATCTTCACCGGCACGCGGTAGCGCTTGAGCGTCGCCAGCTCCTGCACGTTCATCATGAAAGATCCGTCCCCGCTGACGCAGACCACGCGCCGCGACGGGTCTTCCATCTGCGCGCCGATCGCGGCCGGCAGGCCGAAGCCCATCGCACCCAGCGCGCCGCTGGTCAGGTGCTTGCGCGGATGGTCGAAGCGCCAGTGCTGCGCGACCCACATCTGGTGCTGGCCGACGTCGCAGGCGACGGTCGCATCGGGCGCCAGTTCGCTCATGCGCTTCAGCAGCGCGGGCGCGAAGACCTTGTCGCCGGGTGCGTCGTAACGCGCGGCGAACTTCTCGCGGCGCTGCGCGCACAGATCACGCCACGCGGTGCGCGCCGCCGCATGTCGGCCCTGCATCTGCGCCGCGCACGGCGCGCCCAGGCGCGACAGGCTGGTGGCGACATCGCCGCACACCGACACGTCCGCCGCGCGCAGCTTGCCGACCTCGCAGCTGTCGCCGTCCAGATGCACGATGCGCGCCAGCGGCGCGAACTCCGCCAGCTTGCCGGTCGCACGATCGTCGAAGCGCGCACCGACGACGATCAGCAGATCCGATTCCTGCACTGCCAGATTCGCCGCGCGCGAACCGTGCATGCCCAGCATGCCCAGATTCGCCGGATGCGCCGGCGGCAGCGCGCCCAGTGCGCGCAGCGTCAGCACGGTCGGGATCTGGGTCAGATCGGCGAACTCGCGAAACGCGTCCAACGCGTCGCCCAGGATGATGCCGCCGCCGCCGTAGACCACCGGCCGCTCGGCCTGCGAGATCAGCGCGGCTGCTTCGTGCAGCGCGTGATCGGCGCAGGCCGGCATGACATCGGCCGTCGAGGGAATGTGCGCGCCCAGATGCGCGGCATCACCGATCTGCACGTCCTTCGGCAGATCGATCAGCACCGGGCCGGGACGGCCGGACCGCGCGATGCGGAAGGCTTCGGCGACGACGTTGGGCAATTCGTCGACGCTGCGCAGCAGAAAGCTGTGCTTGACGATCGGCAGGGTCATGCCGAACACGTCCAGTTCCTGGAACGCATCGGTGCCCATCAGCGGTGTCGCCACTTGGCCGGTGATGATGACCATCGGCACCGAGTCCAGCATCGCGTCGGCGATGCCGGTCACCAGATTGGAGGCGCCCGGGCCGGACGTGGCCACGCAGACACCGACGCGCCCGCTGGCCCGCGCGAACCCGTTCGCGGCGAACGCCGCGCCCTGTTCGTGGCGGACCAGTACGTGCTTCAACGATGCGCCGTGCAGCGCGTCGTAGAACGGCATGATCGCGCCGCCCGGATAGCCGAAGATCGTGTCGACCCCCTCGGCTTCCAGCGCCTGCACCAGCCAGCGGGCGCCGTTCATCAGGCGGCCTCGCTCTGCGGTTGTGCCGGCGCGCCGGTCTGCTCGCCCAGCCAGGTCATCTTGGCGCGCAGCTGCTTGCCGACCTGCTCGATCGGATGGTCCTTGTCGGCCTGCTGGAACTTCTTGTAATTCGGCAGGCCGGCGTCGTATTCGGCCTGCCAGTTGCGGGTGAAGGTGCCGTTCTGGATGTCGGTCAGCACGTCCTTCATGCGCGCCTTGACGCTCGCATCGATGACGCGCGGGCCGCTGACGAAGTCGCCGTACTGCGCGGTCTCGGAGATGAATTCCAGCATGCGGGTGATGCCGCCCTCGTAGAACAGGTCGACGATCAGCTTCAGCTCGTGCAGCACTTCGTAGTACGCGATCTCGGGCTGGTAACCGGCTTCGACCAGCGTCTCGAAACCGGCCTGCACCAGCGACGACGCGCCGCCGCACAGCACCGCCTGTTCGCCGAACAGATCGGTCTCGGTTTCTTCCTTGAACGTGGTCTTGATGATGTTGGCGCGCGCGCCGCCCAGGCCCGCGGCATAGGTCAGTGCCAGCTGTTCGGCCTTGCCGGTGGGGTCCTGGTGCACGGCGTAGATGCAGGGCACGCCGCGACCGATCTCGTACTCGCGACGCACCAGCGCGCCCGGGCCCTTCGGCGCGACCAGCACCACGTCCAGATCGGCACGCGGCGCGATCATGTCGAAGTGCACGTTGAGGCCGTGCGCGAACAGCAGGCAGGCGCCCTGCTTCATGTGCGGCGCCAGTACGTCGGCATACAGCTGCTTCTGCACCATGTCGGGCGTCAGCACGGCGACCAGGTCGGCATCGGCGACCGCGTCGGCAGGCGCTTTGACGGTGAAGCCGTCGGCCTTCGCCTTCTGCTCGGTCGGGCCGCCGGGACGCAGGCCGACGACGACGTCGAAGCCGGAATCGCGCAGGTTCAGTGCGTGCGCGCGGCCCTGGCTGCCGTAGCCGACGATGGCGATAGTGGGGTTGGCATTGCTCATGGGTAGTGGTGTCCGATCTGCGGGTGGAAAGGGGGAGGGCGGGCGGCTCACGCGGCAATGCGTGAGGCCCGGATGTGGAAAAGGCCGGCGGGCGAGGGCGTTGCCCCGTCCCGACCGGCCGTCGCATGCACCGCGTCTGCGGTCGCGGAGGCGGTGGCGCCGCATGCCTCCGGACACGCGGCCGACGCACGCGCTGCGCTTTTCGGCGTGGCTTGCTGGTGGTTGCGGGCGTCGGCGGGATGGCGATGCATGGCGGGACGGGCTCTGGTGCGGGAGGTTTTGCGAGGGGCCAAACAAAAACCCCGCGCCTTTCGGCGCGGGGTTCAGGTTCTTTCGACCTTGTGGGGTGTCGTCTTGCTACACGAACCCCATCCCCGCGCCATTCCGGACGGTAATAAGGAGTACGAGTACGAGGAGAATGGCCGAGGTGAGCGCGACCGGCAGGCGCACGTCGCGCACGCGGAGGCGTGCGGCGATGGCGGTCTGGCGGGGGTTGTTGCGCTGCGTCATGGAGTCGAGAAAAACACGCCCGTGTCGGACGTGTCAACAGTTACTTCGACAACGGTTTGCCCGCCGGACGCTTGCGATGCCGCTGACGCAACAGCTTCAGCGCGGCCGCTTCCCACTGGCGTTCGCCGCGCGCGTTGCCCGACGCGCGCTGCAGTCCGCCATCGCGCCAGGCCTCGTAGAGCACCGGATCGATGTAGGCCTTGCGGCACACCGCGACCGTATTGCCGAGCGCATCGGCGACGTCGGCGATGACGATCTTCTCCTGCGTCGCCAGTGCACGCTCGCTGGGCTCGCCGCCCTTCCGGCCTTCGGGCAGCGGCATCGCCGCGAACCGGCGGAACGCCATCAGCGTGCCGCCCCAGGTGCGGAAATCCTTGGCCGTGAACGCGCCGCCCATCGCCTCGCGCAGATAGTCGTTGACCATGCCGGAATCGACGCCGTGGCGTTCGCCGTCGTCGTCGACGTACTGGAACAAGGCCTGGCCCGGCAGCTGCTGCACCTTGCGCACCAGCGCGGTCAGCTTCGCGTCGTCGAGTTCGATCTCCTGCTCCTGTCCGCTCTTGCCGCGGAACTTCAGACGCGCACGCCCGCCACGCACGAGTTCGAAATGGCGGTTGCGCAGCGTCGTCAGACCGAACGACCCATTGCTGCGCGTGTAGCTGTCGTTGCCGACGCGCACGAAGGTCTGCGCCATCAGCGAGACGACGATCGCCAGCACCTTGTCGCGCGGCATGCCCGGCAGTTTGAGATCGCGCCCCAGTGCACGGCGCAAACGCGGCAGCGCGGTCGCGAACGCGACGATGCGATCGAACTTGCCGTGGCCGCGCACTTCGCTCCAGTCCGGGTGATAGCGGTACTGCTTGCGTCCGCGCGCGTCGCGACCGGTGGCCTGCAGATGTCCGTTCTCGAGTGCGCAGATCCACACGTTGCGATACGCGGGCGGGATCGCGAGCATGCGCACGCGGTCGAGCGTTGCGCGATCGCGCACGGCCTTGCCATCGGGATCGCGATAGCTGAATCCCTTGCCTGCGCGGCGCCGGCTCAGTCCTGGCAGGTCGTCGCTGACCCAGCGCAGTCCTGCGAGGCGCGCAGCGCGCACGTTGTCGTCGTCGTTCACGGATTTGCCCGTCAGCTTCATGAGCGGCTGATAACAAGCGCGGGATCAGTACCTCGTGAACAGGCCGCGCTTCACCCCCTCGGCACGCAGGCGTTCGCACACTCCAGCTACACGAATGCACGAGGAACACGCCATGAAGACGATGCACAGGACCCTGATGGGCGCCGCGATTGCCGGCGCGATGCTGATCTCGGGCACGGCTGCTGCGCAGCAGATGCAGGAACGCGGCGACCAGACCGTCGCTGCGAAGACCGATTCCGATCAGCCCGTGTCCGATACGTGGATCACCACCAAGGTCAAGGCCGATCTGCTCGCGTCGAGCGACGTTGCCGGCCTCGACATCGGTGTCGAGACCGCCAACGGCATCGTGAGCCTGTCGGGCGACGTCGAGTCGCAGGCGCAGATCGATCGCGCCAAGGCGATCGCCGGGGAGATCGAAGGCGTCCAGCGCGTCGACAGCGCGCAGCTGAAGGTCGGGCACGCCGACCACAAGAACTGACTTCGGTTCCGTAAAGCACTGCAACCGGAGGGCCTCCCATGTGGAGGCCCTTCTTCATGCGTCGGCCGCGGGCATCGCCGCTCAGGAGCGGCCCGTGTCTCCGACCAGCACGCGGGTGAGTGCGTCGTAGGTGTTGCGCAGGTCGACGCCATGCGCCGGGCGCGCCAGGCATTCGGCCAATGCCGGCGGCAGGTCGACCCGGCGCGCCACCAGCGGCTCGACGATGGTGTCGAACTTGGCGGGGTGCGCAGTCGCCACGACCGCCCAGTCGCGCGTATCGCCGTCCGCGCGCAGGGTTTCGAGCAGATGCAGGCCCGTGGCGGTGTGCGGGCACGGCACGATGCCGTGGCGCCCAGGCGCTTCGTGGATCGTCGTACGGATGGTCGCGTCGTCCACCGAGCGCGCGACGAACGCGGTGCGCAATGCGGCGTCGTCGGCATGCCAGTGGCGCAGCCGTTCGAAGTTGCTCGGTGCGCCGACATCCATCGCGTTCGCGAGCGTGGCGCGCGTGGGTTGGGCGTCATAGTCCGCGCCGTCGAAGAACCGTGGCAGCGTGTCGTTCGCATTGCAGGCCAAGCGGATCTCGCCCAGCGGCGCGCCCATCGCCCGCGCCACGAACGCGGCGGACGCATTGCCCAGATTGCCGGTCGGCACGATCTGATTGAGCGCCTCGCCGGTCGCGGCATTGTGGTGCGCGGCGGCATGCGCGTAGTACGCGGCCTGCGGCAACAGGCGGCCGAGGCTGATGCTGTTGGCGGTGCCCAGCTTGATGCGCGCGCGCAGCGCCGGATCCGACAGCGCCTGCTTCGCGAGTCGCTGGCAGTCGTCGAAACTGCCGTCGACGCGGTATGCATGCACGTTGTCGCCCCAGCATTCCAGACCGTGCGCCTGTCGCGGCGACACGCGTCCGTCCGGGTACAGGATCACGACCGAGAAACCGGGCCGGCGATGGAATGCGGAGGCGACGGCTGCGCCGGTATCGCCTGATGTCGCCACGAGAATCGTCGTGTCCGGCGCCGCGGGATCGCGCAGTGCGCCGAGCGCGCCGGCGAGGAAGCGGGCGGCGTAATCCTTGAATGCCGCGGTCGGACCGTGGAACAGCTCGAGCAGATGGTCGCCCGGACCTGCGAGCGGACGCAGCGGCGCGTCGAATGCGAACGCCGTCGCGCAGAGCTCGGTGAGTTGCGACTCGATCCGCGAACCGGTGAACCACGGCGCGAGGGTGGTGACGGCGGTGTCGACGAGGGTCGCACGCGGGGTGACGAGATCGATCGTCGGAATCGATTCGGGCACGTACAGGCCACCATCCGGCGCCAGACCGGCGACGAGCGCATCGTCGATGCCGACGGCGGGTGCGTCGCCGCGGGTGCTGACGAACTTCATGCGGCGTCTCCATCGAGCAGATCGGCGCGCGGACCTGCGACCGGCGAGACATAGGCCTGCGCTTCGATGCCGGCACCGGTGAAGCCGGCGCGCATTGCAGGGGCAGCGCGTTCGGCCGCTTCGCGCGAATCGAACCACGCGAACACGCTGGGTCCGCCGCCGGAAATGCTCGCGCCCAGCGCGCCATGCGCAAGTGCTGCGGCCTTGACCGCAGCGAATCCGGGAATCAGCGGCGCGCGGCGGGGTTCGACCAGCACGTCGTGCAGGCCGGCGCGGATGAGGTCGCGATCACCGCGCTGCAGGCCGGTCAGGAACAGCGCGAGATGCGTGGTGTGGTTCACCACGTCGTGGAGTGCGTACGGGTCCGCCAGCACCGCGCGCGAGCGGCGCGTTTCCAGCACCTGGTCCGGATGCACGACCACGGCGAACAGCCAGTCGGGCACGTCGAGTGCGATGAGCCGATCGGCGGTCGACAGCGTGACGGCGCCGAGCAGCATCGGCGCGACGTTGTCGCCGTGCCGCGCGCCGGACGCGACCGATTCACCGTCAAGCGCGAACGGATACAGCGCCTCGCGCGACAGCGGGGCGTCCAGCAATGCATTCGCCGCGACCAGCGCCGCGACGCAGGACGCGGCCGAGCCACCGAGCCCCGAGCCGAGCGGAATACCTTTCTCCAGCGTCAGCGCGAAGCCGAACGGCAGCGACAGCGCCGCGCGCAGCGATTGCAACGCGCGGCCGGCGGTGTTGTCGGCAGCTGCCAGAGGCAGGCGATCGGCGCCTTCGACCGCGCCGCCGATCGAATCGATGCGCACCTCGGGCGTGTCGATGCGACGCACGTGGGCGACGTCGCGCGGGCCGTCGATCACATGGCCGAGCACGTCGAAGCCCACGCCGATGTTGCCGACGCTCGCGGGTGCGAACGCGCGCGCGGATGCAGGCCTGTCGCTCATGCGTGGCGCCATCCGGTGCGCGCACCGAGTGCGTGGGCGATCGCGAGCACGTCGCCGAACACGCCGGCGGCGGTGACCTGCGGGCCGGCGCCCGGGCCCTGCACGACCAGCGGATTCTCGGCGTAGCGGGCGGTGGTGAACTGGACGAGGTTGTCGGTCAGGCGTGTATGCATACACGCATGATCGGCGGGAAGTGCGCGCACGCCAACACTCGCGTCGCTGCCGGCGCCGAGCCGGGCGATGTGGCGCAGCCCGCACCCGTCCGCGCGCGCGGCATCCAGACGCGCCTGCATCGGCGCATCGAGTTCGGACAGTCGATCGAGGAACACGTCCAGCGGCACCTCGCGCAGCGCTTCGGGCACCAGGCTTTCGACGTCGACATCGGCCAGCGACAGCGGCCGGCCGGCTTCGCGGGCGAGGATCACCAGCTTACGGGCGACATCCAGCCCCGACAGATCGTCGCGCGGGTCCGGCTCGGTGTAGCCGAGCGCGCGCGCCTCGCGTACGAGGTCGGAGAACGGCCGGCTGCCGTCGAAACTATTGAACAGCCACGCCAGGGTGCCCGACAGCATGCCGTCGATCGCGTGCAGCGTGTCGCCCGTATCGAGCAGATTGCGCAGCGTCACGATCACCGGCAGGCCGGCGCCGACCGTCGCTTCGTACAGAAAGCGGCTGTGACCGGCGACGCGTGCCTCGGCGATCCGTGTATAGCGCTGCCAGTCGCCGCTGCCGGCGTGCTTGTTCGGGGTGACGACATGGATGCCGGCGGCGAGCCAGTCCGCGTACTTCGCCGCGACGCCATCACTGGCACTGCAGTCGACGATCATCGCGTGCGGCAGATGGTCGGCGCGGACGTGCGCGGCGAAGGCGTCGAGATCACAGGCGTGCGCGTGGTCGTCGAGCAGCGCGCCTGCGGCGTCCGGATCGAGTGCGGCATCGCTCAGATGCATGTGCCGGCTGCTGGCGACCGCGCGCAAGCGCAGATCGACTCCGGCACGCGCACGCAGCGACGGGATCACCTCGGCCAGCTGCGCCAGCAGCGCGCGGCCGACGTTGCCGGGGCCGATGACGCCCACCGAGACCGTCTGCGGCGACAGCCAGAACGCGGCGTGCGCGGCGCGCAAGGCGCGTGTGGCGTCGTCTTGGGCGATGGCGACCGAGATGTTGCGCTCGCTCGCGCCCTGGGCGATGGCGCGGATGTTGACGCGGGCCTGCGCGAGTCCATCGAACAGGCGCGCCGCGACGCCTTGGCTGCCGACCATGCCGTCGCCGACTGCTGCGAGCACGCACAGGTCCGTCGTCACCGCGACCCCTTGCGCCTGGCCTTCGGCGATCGCATCGGCGAAGGCTGCGGTGATCGCGTCATGGCCGCGCGTCGCCTGCTCGGCGCGCACCACGCAGCAGATCGAATGCTCGGACGAGCCCTGCGAGATCATCGTCACCGACACGCCGGCGCCGTGCAGCGCCGCGAACATGCGCTCGGCCATGCCGGGCACACCGACGAGCCCATTGCCGACGAGTTCGAGGACGGCGACATCGCGCACCAGGCTCAGGCCCTTGACCGGCGACGCCGCGGGGGCGGCCTCCAGCGCGATCAAGGTGCCCGGCGCTGCGGGATTGCGACTGTTGCGGATGCGCACCGGCGTGCCGCGCGACTGCACCGGCGCCAGCGTCTGCGGGTGCAGCACCTTGGCGCCGAAATAGGCGAGTTCGCAGGCCTCCGCGTAGGACATCGCGTCGAGGCACACGGCGTCGGGGACCAGGCGCGGATCGGCGGACAGCACGCCGTCGACGTCGGTCCAGATCGTCAGCGCGTCGGCATCGAACAGGTTGGCGAAGATCGCCGCGGAGTAATCGCTGCCGTTGCGGCCCAGCGTGGTGTCGCGGCCGTCGGCATCTCGCGCGACGAAGCCGGTGATGACGACATCGCGTGCGCCGTGAGCGAGCCGCCAGGTCGCGAGCCGTGCGCGGCTGGCATCCCAGTCGACGACGGCGCCCATCTCGGCGGCGTGGACGACCAGCACCTCGCGCGCGTCGAGCCGGTGCCAGTCCGGGCCGAGTGCGGCTTGGGCGAGCCGCGACGAAAGCTGTTCGCCGCAGCCGTGGATGCGCGCGAGGCGCGCGTCGTGCGCGTGCGGATCGACACCGGAAGCGTGGTCCTGCAGATCGCGCGCCAGCGCAGCGAACTCCATCTCCAGCGTGACGTGCAGCGGGCCACCCGCTTCGGATTCGAACGCGTCCGCCGTCTCGAGATGGCGCTGGCGCAGTGCCTCCCAGCCCGGCTTCCAGTCCACCCCGGCAGCGGCCGCATCGCCGAGTGCGACCAGCGCATTCGTCGTGCCGGCCATCGCCGAGACCACGACCGGCCGCAGGCGCGCGTCGGCGGGCACGAGCGCGGCGAGCCTGCCGATATGCGCGGCATCGGCCAGGCTGCTGCCGCCGAACTTGTGCACGTGGCAGGCGAGCGCGGCCGATGCCGCGGGGGCAGGTGAAGCGAGTGGCGCGACAGCGGACATCGGAGAACTCCTCATGGAGCTCCGCAGCCGGCAGGGCGCGGGACGTGGCGTCCGCACCCCGGGTCGGGATGCGGAGCGGGCGGTCAGATCAACTGGCGGCGCGCGTCCACATCCCGTGGCCGGTGGTACCGGTGCCGGTAATGGTGCCGCGCGTGGTGATGGACGCCGCGCCCGCACGCACGGCGACGGTCGCCGGGGTGGCGATCAGGCGGGCAGTGCGGTGGTTGGTGCGGTGCGTCATTTCTGCAGGGAATCACGGCGTCGCGCGGAGTGTCAACGGTTTTCGCGGTAACGATCGGCGCGTGCACACGCGCCGGACGCTGCGTGATGCCCGAAAGCCGACCGACGCTATTGGGGCAGGCGCGCGCGTCATGCTCTAATCCGCACCGAAGCGGGGGTACCGGCATCAGTCGGTTGAGACAGTCCCTTCGAACCTGATCCGGCTGATACCGGCGTAGGGAAGCTTCGCAGGACCTGCCGCAAAACCGTCTTCCGCATGTGTAAGCGGGCGTGGGTGCGTCGGGCCCGCGCCGCCGCTTCGTCCGCGAGAAGGAGAGCCCGCCCTCGGGTTCCCGTCGCCACCACAGGACGAATGCCATGAATGCCGTGCCTTCCACGCTGCTGCAGCAGACCGATCAGCTCTCCGGATCGGTGACGCGCCCGATCCCCGGCTCGCGCAAGATCCACGTCGAGGGCTCGCGCCCGGACCTGCGCGTGGCGATGCGCGAGATCGTGCAGACGCGCACGCCGACGCTGTTCGGCGGCGAGGAGAATCCGCCGATCACCGTCTACGACCCGTCGGGTCCGTACACCGATCCGGACGTCACGATCGATCTCGCCGCGGGCCTCGCGCCGCTGCGCGCACGCTGGATCGAGGAACGCGGCGATACCGAAGCGCTGTCGGCATTGACTTCGGCATTCGGCCGTGGCCGCGAGCACGATCTGAAGCTCGCCCACGTACGGTTTCCGTCGCGCACGTTGCCGCGCGTGGCGAAGGCGGGCGCCAACGTCACCCAGATGCATTACGCACGCCGCGGCATCGTGACGCCGGAGATGGAATACGTCGCGATCCGCGAGAACCAGCGCCTCGAACTGGTGCGCGATGCCCTGCTGCGCCAGCAGCATCCGGGCGAGGCCTTCGGCGCGCACATCCAGCAGGTGATCACGCCGGAGTTCGTGCGCGACGAGATCGCACGCGGCCGCGCGATCCTGCCCAACAACATCAACCATCCCGAAAGCGAGCCGATGATCATCGGCCGCAACTTCCTGACCAAGATCAACGCCAACATCGGCAACAGCGCGGTGAGTTCCGGCATCGCCGAGGAAGTGGAGAAGCTGGTGTGGTCGATCCGCTGGGGCGGCGACACGGTGATGGATCTGTCGACCGGCAAGCACATCCACGAAACGCGCGAGTGGATCATCCGCAACTCGCCGGTGCCGATCGGCACGGTGCCGATCTACCAGGCGCTGGAAAAAGTAGACGGCCGCGCCGAGGAGCTGACGTGGGAGATCTTCCGCGACACGCTGATCGAGCAGGCCGAGCAGGGCGTCGACTACTTCACGATCCATGCCGGCGTGCTGCTGCGCTACGTGCCGCTGACCGCGAAGCGCGTGACCGGCATCGTGTCGCGCGGCGGTTCGATCATGGCCAAGTGGTGCCTCGCGCATCACCGCGAGAGCTTCCTCTACGAGCACTTCGAGGACATCTGCGAGATCATGAAGGCCTACGACGTGGCCTTCTCGCTCGGTGACGGCCTGCGCCCGGGTTGCATCGCCGACGCCAACGACGCCGCGCAGTTCGGCGAGCTGGAGACGCTGGGCGAGCTCACGAAGATCGCGTGGAAGCACGACATCCAGACCATGATCGAAGGCCCCGGTCATGTGCCGATGCAGCTGATCAAGGAGAACATGGACAAGCAGCTGCGCGAGTGCGGCGAGGCGCCGTTCTACACGCTCGGCCCGCTGACCACCGACATCGCGCCGGGCTACGACCACATCACCAGCGCGATCGGCGCGGCGATGATCGGCTGGTACGGCACGGCGATGCTCTGCTACGTGACGCCGAAGGAGCACCTGGGCCTGCCGAACCGCGAAGACGTGCGCGACGGGATCATGGCCTACAAGATCGCCGCGCACGCGGCCGATCTCGCCAAGGGCCATCCCGGCGCGCAGGTGCGCGACAATGCGCTCAGCAAGGCGCGCTTCGAGTTCCGCTGGCAGGACCAGTTCCATCTCGGCCTCGATCCCGAGAAGGCCGAAGCCTTCCACGATGAAACCCTGCCCAAAGACGCGCACAAGGCCGCGCACTTCTGCTCCATGTGCGGCCCGAATTTCTGCTCGATGAAGATCACCCAGGACGTGCGCGAGTACGCGGCCGAGCACGGCGTCGACACCGGGGATGCGCTGGCGGCCGGCATGGCGGAAAAGTCCGAGGAGTTCCGCGCGCAGGGCGCCGAGGTCTATCGCCCGGGCTGAATGCACCACGGCCGGATGAATCGTTCCTTCGGCCGTCGCATCCGCGCGACACGCCGCCGCGTATGTTCAGTAACGGTATCGGGACAGCGCGTCACGATCCGCCCCAGAACAGGGAGATCCGATATGAAGACTTCGACGTCCCGCGTCGCCGCCTGGCTCGTGGCGCTGTGCGGCCTCGTGCTGCTCGCCGGTTGTGCCACCGGCCCGCGCATCACCACCGAGGCCGATCCGCGCGCCGACTTCTCGGCGTACCGCACCTGGTCCTTCTACACGCCGCTGGCGATCGAGAAGGAAGGCTACGAAACCCAGACCAGCGAGATCGCCAAGGCGGCGGTGCGCGCCGAGATGGAACGCCGTGGCTACCGCTACAGCGAGGCCAATCCGGACCTGTGGGTGAACATCAATGCCTACATGGAACGCCGCACCGACGTCAGCAGCTATCCGACGGTCGACTACGCCTACTACTACAGCTACCGCGCGCGCGGCTACTTCGCGGTGCCGTACTGGAACGAGCGCACCAGCGTGTACCGCTACACCGAGGGCACGATGAACATCGACCTGGTCGATGCGCGCGCGAAGCGTCTGGTGTGGGAAGGCATCGCGGTCGGCCGCGTCTCCAACAACAAGCCGGATCAGCGTGCCCAGCGGATCAACTCGACGATTGCCGAGATCTTCGCGAACTATCCGCACCAGGCCGGCGCACGCGCCCAGGCGATGTAAGCGGGGCGCATTTCTGCAGTGAAAAAGAACGGGCCTTGCGGCCCGTTTTTTTGTGCGTGCAATGCAAGCTTCAGTACGCGTCGGTGCGATCCGCGCCCAGGTCCTGTGCGAGCCGCTGCAGCCAGCCGCGCCAGGTGGCGCCGTCGCGGGTCGGATCGTACTCGCTGCCCAGCGCGGCGATCCGCTGGCCCAACGCGTCTTCGTCGAGCCCTTCGCCGAGCAGCGCCTCTGCCTCGGCGCGCGCGCGGGACACCTGCTCCGGTGCTTCGCTGCCGCGGTAATAGGCGATCACCGCTTCCGGCGTGTCGTGCTCCATCGCCCAGTCCTGGTGGAAGTAGGCGGCGAAGAAGTTTTCCAGCGTCGGATAGGCGCTCATCGGGACGTCGACTCGTCAGGGCTTGTTGGGATAGCCGGTCACGATTCTATAGTCGATGTCGAGCTGGTTCGAACGCTCCAGGACCAGGCGTACCGAGAACACATCGACTGCGCTGGTGTCGCCACGGCTGACCGAAATCCCGGTGCTGGCGTCGAACGTGGTGTCGATGACCAGACGGTTGCCGCCGCTGCCGTCGGCCCAGGCATCGACGCGGGCCTGGTGGTCGGCGATCGTCGCGGATACGAAACGCTCCGCCTCCGGCAGATCGCGGAAGCTGGACGCCGCGCTGATGTTGTCGCGGCTCACCCGGTCGAGCAGCCACTGCTCGCTCTTGCCGACGTGACGCTCGATCAGGTGCCCGCCGGCCTCCTCATGTGCCTCGAGTCCGCCGCCCGGGACTTCGGCAGGCGCATCGGGGCCATCGGGCGACTCGACGCTGCCCAGATAGGTCTCGATCCGGCCGACCGTCGCCTTGACCGCGTCCCGCTCGACGCGCGACAGCGCCTGCGCCGGCAACGCATTCAGCGCATCCCGGATGTCACCGAGCAACGGAGCGAGCTCGTCGGCGAACACCGGGCTGCGTTCGGCGAGGGTGACCGCGTCACCGGTCTCGGCCAGGAAGCCGGTCAGCTCGCCGGCATCCAAGCGGGCGGTGATGTGGCTGTCGAGGGCATCGCGGCCCATTGCAGCGAGTCCGCCCGAAGCGCCAGCGCCCTCGGGCCGTGGGGCCGTTGCCGACCAGCTGGCCTGGGACGGGGCGAACGATGTGGCGGTCACATCCATCGGAATTGATGTCCTGTCATGGGATCGAAGGACACTAGAGTGCCGCCGCGCTGCCGACAGCCTCGGGCGGACCCGAGGTCGCGGGGACCGTCCATGACCTGTGGCCCGCGCGTTGTGCGGAATCTGGCTCCAGACTGCACTTCATTCAGCCTGCCTTGGCTACCCTCGCTCACCTGCAAACTGGTGGTCCGATGCCAAACCCGATGTCGCCCGACGAGCCGACGCCCCTGCGTCTTCGCGTGGGCGACGGCGTCGTCGATCTCGCGACGCGCGAAATCCTCATGTCCGGTGCGCGTGGTCCGCGCCGCGTCACGCCGAAAGCGATCGGTGTGCTGCGGATGCTGGCCCGCGTGCCGGGTGCTGTCGTCGGTCGGTCGGAACTGCTCTCCGAGGTCTGGCGCGACACGCTGCCGACCGATGACGTACTGACGCAGGCGATCACCCAGCTCCGCAAGGCATTCGGTACGGGCATCGCTGGCCCCGAGGCCGGCAAGCGTTACATCGAGACGATCGCGAAGGGCGGCTATCGCCTGACAGTCTCCGTCGACGTCATTCCTGAACCTGGATCAGTCCCGTCTTCGCATGCGTCGATGCCCGGAAACGACACTGGCGAAACGATGCTGCCTGCATCGGAGAAACATCCGCGGCCGGTCGGCACTCGGCGTCGCTGGTTGCTGACGGTCGCTGCTATGGTGGTGCTGCTCATCAGTGCGCTTGGTCTCTGGACGACCTTCGAAGCAATGCGGGTGGCCGGCGATGTCGTGGCCGGCAGTCCCGGGCCATCGCCGGTCAGTCTGCCTTATCGACTGATCACCAATGCGGCGGGATTCGAGCTGTCGCCCTCGCTCTCGCCAGACGCTTCGATGATCGCCTACTCTGCCTCCGGTGTAGGGGACGCCACGCGACAGTCGACGATCATGGTGCAGACGACGTCGAGCGCCGCGCCGCGGCCGCTGTCGCGACCGCCGCCGGGCGCGCGCGACGATCTGCCTGCCTGGTCTCCGGACGGGCGCGAGATCGCGTTTGCACGCTGGGAAGCAAACGGCGCCTGCCGGGTTCTCCTGGCGCCTGCCGCCGGCATAGGTGATGAGCGGGAGATCGCAAGATGCGATGGCAGCGATCTGCTCAGCTTCAGCTGGCTGCCGGATGGCAGAGGGCTTTTGTTCGGCACCATGACCTGGGCGGGCAGTGAGACGCGTCTGCGCATTCTCGATCCGACCAGCGGCCGTTGGCGAAGTCTCGATTATCCTGGCACGGCGGGTGACCTCGACTATGCGCCACAGGTTTCACCGGACGGCCGCTGGATCGGATTCATCCGCAACCCCCAGATGGGCGATCTCTGGCGCGTTCCGTTCGAAGGGGGCATCCCCGAGCAGATTACCCATCTGGGCGCGGAGTTCCGCGGGTGGAGCTGGGCGCCGGACGGGAATGCGATGGTGTTCGGCCTGCGGGTGGACAGCGAAGCGCGTCTGTATCTCGCGCAGATCGAAGATGGCACCGTCCTGGATCTCGGTATCGAAGACGCGCAGACGCCATCCATTTCGCCGGCCAACGGCATGATGGCATTCGTCCATCGCAGGCCGGAGTTCGGTCTGTATCGCGTGGATTCGGAAAGCGCAGCGTGGCACCGGCTGTTTCCATCCTCAGGCCGGGATTCGCAACCGACGCTTTCGCCGGACGGTCGGCAGATGGTGTTCACCTCCGATCGAGCAGGGCGGTTCGAGTTGTGGTGGGCACGTCTGGATGCACCGGACTCGCTCCGGCCGATAGAAGGCGTGCGTCCCGACACCCGGCAGCCGCCCATCTGGTCGCCCGACGGGCGTCACCTTCTGGTGACCGCGCTCGACAACGCCAACGCGCCGATGATTCTCGAGATCGAGCCGGCCAGCGGCAGCGTTGAACGCCTAGACATCCCGACGGATCGGCCTGCCCAGGCGGAGTATGGGCCCGGCTCGACGCTCTTCGTGATCGAGGGCGCAGTTGGCGAAGGTGGGACGGCACTGGTTGCGTACGATCGCGAGACGTGGGCCGCGAAGGGACGCATCGCCGACGTGTCGCAGATCCGATTTGACCGTGCAAACGGGAGGCTGTTCTACACACGGCTCGATGCAAATGGGCTGTGGGCGATTCCACCGTCCCTTGACGCGACCTCGATCGTGCGTCTGAGCGGTGCCATACCATCGCGCTGGCGCTATCGGAGCTGGTCGCTGAACGAGCGCGGCAGCATCTCGTACCTGGACGTACAGCCCTCCTGTCGCTCTCGGATGTCGCAGTTCGATGTTGTGGGAGACCAGCTCATCGAAACCGACAGCATGTGCGTGGACCCCGTGGTCTACAGCGCCACCAACGGCTTCTCTGTTGACCGTGGCGTTTGGCTCCTGTCGCTGGCCTCCGAAGACGGGAGCGACATCGGGTTCATGGCGTTGCCGTCCTCACGGACAACGCACGCGGGTCTTCTCAAGTGGTTGATAGGACTAAGAAAAAAAGCGTCGTAACTAATTCGTGAATTCATTCGCCACGATTTCGGCAAACTCTAGTGGCGATTTCGGGCAAAGGTTCTTTGTACACGGCAAAAGGTGCGCATCCATCATGAGGATGCACCTATGTCGAATAGTCTTTGGGCCGCGCGCGGTCAGATGCTGGCATTTGAAGGGCTGGACCAGGCGTCGCAGTGCCTGGGAACTTCGAGACTGGGTGGCATCCAGATGTCCGCGCCCGCATTCAATCTTTGGATTCAGGTGAGAGGCGATGGCTGGATCGAATCCCGAGAGGGCCGTTTCCGCATGCGTCGGGGCGACTGGATGGCGTTCGAAAAGGAATCGGCGCCCATGGTCCAGAGTGGTCCCCAAGGGCTATGCATTGGTATCGTGCTCGACAGCAGCGCACTCGAATCACTGCAGTCGCTGAGTGACGGCAGCCTGTACGCGGGACGAGGGCGTCTACCTACGCGCGAGCTGCGGACACTGTTCCGACTGTGGAGAGAAGCCGCACATTCCGACGGCGGCGTGCTGACGGTTCGCCCGCTGTTGCTTCAGCTGGCCTACGTCCAGCGTGATCTCGCTGCACGCGTGCGTCGCTGCCCGGGCCGCTCTCGGAGCCGCAAGCGCCAAGTGTTCGGCCGCATGCAGCGCGCGCATCTGTATCTGGAGGGCAACGCGGATCGGGTAGTCCGGATCAGCGAGCTCGCCGATCTCACCAGTTTCTCGAGCTGGTACTTTTCCAAGGCCTTTCACGCGCTGTACGACGAAAGCCCGCAGACCCTATCGGTACGCCTACGTCTTGAACGCGCTGCCCTGCTTCTGCGGACGACCTCGATGATGGTCGGCGAGGTGGCGGCCGCTACCGGTTTCGACAACTGCTGCAGCTTTGCCAGAGCGTTCAAGAACCACCATGGAACACCGGCGAGCCGCTACCGCGTTGCTGAGCGCACTGCGCGGGCGCGGACCACCAACGAGATCGATGCATCGGCTTAACACTTGGGTGTGAAGCCAACTCGCTAGCAGGCGGCCTGTCCAGACCAAACGACAGATTCGGCAAAGCGAGAGGTTGGCAGCGGCAAGGCGTTAGAAGTCGTTCCAGACGTAACGTGCGAATGGCGTCTTAACGCCTCAGTAACACACACACTCTGGAGAGAGACTTTGAAGAATTTTCGCACTCCCGCACTGCGGAAGGGCTTGCTGCCAGCCGCGATCCTGACCGCGATCGTGCCGGGTGCCGCTTTCGCTCAGGCGCAGACCTCGGAAGCCCCGACCACCCTCGATCGCATCGAAGTCACCGGCTCGCGCATCCGCCAGGTCGATCTGGAAACCGCCCAGCCGGTGTTGCAGATCACCCGTCAGGATCTCGAGACCCAGGGTTACAGCTCGGTTGCCGACATCCTCGAGAACATCACCTCGGCGGGTTCGCCGGCCATCAGCCGCGCCGCGCCGCTGAGCTCCGGTGAGAACGTGGGTGGTACCTACATCGATCTGCGCAACTTGGGCCCGCAGCGCACGCTGGTGCTGGTCAACGGTCGCCGTCTGGGCATCACCACGAGCGGTCTGCAGGACGTTTCGGGCATCCCGACCTCGATGGTCGAGCGCATCGAAATCCTGAAGGACGGCGCCTCGACCATTTACGGTTCGGACGCGGTCGCCGGCGTGATCAACATCATCACCCGCCGCAACTTCGACGGTGCCGAAGTCGGCGCGTACTACGGCCAGTGGGGCGAGGGTGACGGCGCGGTCGAGCGTTACGACATCGTCGTCGGTTCGAAGGGCGAGCGCACCTCGCTGACCT
The DNA here is from genome assembly GCF_036584485.1 of Luteimonas flava. Classification (NCBI taxonomy): domain Bacteria; kingdom Pseudomonadati; phylum Pseudomonadota; class Gammaproteobacteria; order Lysobacterales; family Lysobacteraceae; genus Luteimonas; species Luteimonas flava. Next base: position 381,465 of record NZ_JAZHBM010000002.1, read on the forward strand.
TCGGCGCCGAGTATGCGAAGGAAGACCCGGTGTTCGCGCCGGACCGCTGGTTCTCGCGGGATACGTTCCCGACCGGTCCGAAGAGCGACCCGATCCCGGGTGGCGCATCGGGCACCCGCAAGGAAGGTCAGTTCACCTTCGGCGGGCAGAACTACACGCTGCGCCGTGATGTCCCCAATCTCAATCCCGCTCTGTTCTCCAGCTACCGTCTGGTGGATCCGGCGCGCGACGTGACGTTCCCGAGCGAGCAGTCGACCGTCTACAGTGGCATCGAGCGCAAGTCGGCGTTCCTCAACTCCATCATCGACGTCACCGACAACATCACGCTCGAAACCGACGTGCTGTACTCGGACCGCGATTCGTTCGCGCGTAACGCCGGCTATCCGTTCCGCAGCGCCGACTTCGCGAACTCTTCGGTCGCAGGCGGTTCGGGTCTGTCCGCCGGCAGCGTGTTCAACCCGGTCGGCGTCGCGGTGAACTACGCGCGTCGTGGTTGGGAGCAGCCGCGCGAAGTGCGCAACAGCCTGACGACGTTCCGCATCAGCAACGCGCTGAAGGGTTCGTTCGAATTTGGCGACAACCGCGTGTTCGATTGGGACGTCGGCCATCTGTACAACCAGAACAAGGGTGTCCAGATCAGCACGGGTAATCTCAACACGCTGAATGTCCGTCGTGCCACCGGCCCGTCGTTCCGCAACGCGGACGGCGTCGTCCAGTGCGGTACCGCAGCCAACCCGATCACCCTCGGCACCGGTCCCAACGCCTGTACGCCGTGGAACCCGCTGATCCCGTTCGGTTATGCCGCCGAGAACAGCCTCGCCGATCCGAATGTGCAGGCCTATCTGTACAAGCCGGGCCAGGCGCTGTCGGAAACCGAAACCCGTGCCTACTTCGCCAACCTCAGCGGTTCGATCTTCGAGCTGCCGGCCGGCGACCTGGGCTTCGCGGTCGGCGTGGAGCATCGCCAGGAACGCGGTTCGTTCTCGCCCGACGCGCTCGCGCAGACGGGTGACTCGACGGATCTGGCCGCTGGCCCGACCGGCGGTTCCTACAGCCTCGACGAAATCTACGGCGAGCTGCAGATCCCGCTGCTGTCGGACGTCCCGTTCGCGCAGGAACTGAGCATCAACCTCGCGTCGCGTTACTCCGATTACGACACCTTCGGTGACACCACCAACAGCAAGGCCGGCTTCACCTGGAAGCCGTTCGAAGCGTTGCTGGTCCGCGGCACCTGGTCGCAGGGCTTCCGCGCGCCGACCATCAACGATCTGTTCGGTGGCGAATCGCAGTCGTTCGAAACCTACTCGGATCCCTGCGATACGCGCTTCGGTATCGCTGCAGGCAGCGCCCGCTGTCTGGCCGACGTGCCGGCGAACTTCCGTCAGCGCGCCAATTCGGCGAGCGGTTTCTCGGAAACGCCGGCCGCGCAGTCCGACCGTGCCTTCACGTCCGGCTCGAACCCTGGTCTGACGCCGGAAGAGTCGGTCAGCAAGACACTCGGCCTGGTGTACAGCCCGTCGCAGGTCGAAGGCCTGAACGTCGCGCTCGACTGGTGGAACATCCGCATCGACAACACGATCGTGGGCGATGCGCCGACGACCGTGCTCGACGACTGCTACGCCCGTGGCATCGAGTCGCGCTGTTCCGATCCGACCGGCTCGCGCTTCACGCGTGATGCGAACGGCGTGATCACCTCGTTCTTCTACGCTGGTATCAACGCCGGCTTCGTGGAAACGGAAGGTTACGACCTCGACGTCAACTACGCGCTGTCGACCGACTACGGCAACTTCCGCGCGTCGTGGCTCAACACCTACGTGTCGAAGAACGAGATCAAGACCGACAGCGATGCGGCGACGCCGCCGTCGCAGTCCAACGGCTTCTCGGGCGGCGGCGGCATCAACTTCCGCCTTCGCTCGAACCTGAGCCTGGGCTGGGAGCTGGGCGACTTCGGCATGACGTGGACCACGCGTTACTACTCCGGCGTCAAGGAAAGCTGCCTCGACGGTGACAGCCTGCCGGAACTGTGCAGCCTGCCGAACTACACCGCACCTGATCTGTCCGGCAACATCTCGCCGCAGAACGAGATCGGCTCCAACACGTTCCACGACGTCCAGTTCCGCTGGACCGCGCCGTGGAATGCGACGGTCTCGGTCGGTGCGAACAACGTGTTCGAGCACTACTCGGCGCCGATGTACTCGAACCCGGCTTCGGGCTCGGCCTACTACGGCGGTTACGACATCGGTCGTTTCCTGTACATGCAGTACAACCAGCGCTTCTGATCCATCGAAGCCCTGTGTGATCCGCTACGGCCCCGAAAGGGGCCGTAGTTCTGTGGGGCGCTGTCGCTCTGCGGACCGCTCTTCCAGCTGAAAAAAAGCCGCCCGAGGGCGGCTTTTTCTGTTTCGATGCAAGCCGGTCGACGCGCGGATTCGAGCGCAAGCGGGCGCCGCGTCGATGTGCCGACCCTCGAATGCCGGCTGTGCGCCGCCTCAGGTCACATCCTGGCGGCGAGGGCAGGGACACGCGCCGATCAAATCGCTCTGCGTTCCGATCCGAACGCCTCGCTGCCGATTGTCAGACGGCCTGCGCCTGCCCCAGGCCCCGCAACCGGTCGGCATGCGCGCGCCAGTCGTCGAGCCTGTCGAGGACGCCGGTGCGCTGCAGGTACTCCTCGCGTACCGGCTCGCCCGAGGCGAGTGCGGTCGCGACGTGGACGGCGCCGGTGATCCAGAAACTGCGCGTGCCGGCGCGGACCGGGTCGCGCTGGAATGCCACCGCCTCGATGATCGGCATCGGCAGTCCCCAGAGCCCGAGCAGATAGGCGCCCGCTTCGGTGTGGCCCGATGCGTCGGACGGCTGGCTGTCGACGGGCGCGCGCTCGTCGCGGACGCCCGGCAACAGCAGGCCGATGTCGGCCAGCAGGGCCGCGGTGGCGCCGAGTTCGGTGCTCGATTCCGGCAGCATGCGGCGCGCGAGCTGCGATGCCATCAATGCACGTTGCTGCATCGCCGGGCGATCCAGGTCGCTGCGCGCGGCATAGGCGAACACTTCGCTGGTCAGCACCAGATCGCGCATCGTCACCATGCCCAGCCGGGTCACGGCCGAGCGCAGGTCGGTGATGGTGCGGCCGAACGAGAAGTACGCCGAGTTGCACAGCTGCAGGACGCGGGCCGCGATGGCGGGATCGCCCGAAATCAGCTGCGCGATGTCGGCGGCACTGGTGTCGTCGGAGTCGAGCGCGTTCGCCAGCGCGAGATAGGTCTGCGGTGGTGACGGGAGCCTGTCGATCCGGCCAATGCGCTCGCGCAGCATCGGGTTGTCGAGCAACTCGCGCAGTTCTTCTAGGCTGGCGATCGCTTCGAGCAGCTGGGCCTCGCCGACCGGCATGGGCAGGAAGCGGTGCGCGAGCGACAGCAGGCGCGCTGGCGGCTGACCGCTGACGACCGCGATGCGCGAGGCTTCCGGGTGCAGCGTGCGGATCCGGCCGAGCAGGGTGTCGACCGGCATGTCGGGCAGCATCGGCGCGACCAGCACCACGTCCGGTGACGCCTCTGCGATCGACGCCAGGGCGGTCGCGCCATCGAACGCGCGCTGCACCTGCCACGTCGCATCCATGTCCGCGACGAGCGCAACGAGATCGGACGGCAGGCCGTCCTCGCCACCCACGAAAAGAATGCGCACGCAGGACGTCCCCGGATGGCCGCAGCACCCCCGTGGCGTCGGCTCGCGGCGATGTTAGCAACCACGCCGCGCGGGTTTCGGCGGCGTGTCGCAAACTGTGACGGCGGAAACGCCGTCGCAGCGATTACTCGGCCTTGTAGGCGGCGATGGCGTCGTTGAGCAACGCCTTGGCTTCCGCCGCGTCGCCCCAGCCGCTGATCTTCACCCACTTGCCCTTCTCGAGATCCTTGTAGTGCTCGAAGAAGTGGCCGATGCGCTCGAGCCAGTGGGCCGACACCTTGTCGAGGTCGTCGACGTGGGCATAACCGCCGAACACCTTGTCCACCGGCACGGCGAGGATCTTCTCGTCGCTGCCCGCCTCGTCGGTCATCTTCAGCACGCCGACCGGACGGCAGCGGATCACCGAACCCGGGATCAGCGGCAGCGGCAGCACCACCAGCACGTCGGCCGGGTCGCCATCGCCGCAGACGGTGTTCGGCACGTAGCCATAGTTGCAGGGGTAGCGCATCGGCGTGGACAGGATGCGGTCGACAAAGATCGCGCCGCTTTCCTTGTCGACCTCGTACTTGACCGGCTCGGCGTCCTTCGGGATTTCGATGATGACGTTGATTTCGTCCGGCGGGTTCTTGCCGGTGGAGACGGAGCCAAGGCCCATAGCGATGCATTTCCAGTGGTCGATAAGGACGCCCATTTTACGGCCAACGATGTTGCGGCGCAGCGCTGATCGCGGGCGATGGTTTCCGATGCAACGTCGGGCGCGGACACCGACCAAGGGTACGCCCCAGTATGGTCGTGCCATACGGGGGCGTACATATGGACACCGACTTCCGCAGACGCAGGCCCGTTCCGATGACCACGCTCGATTCGCTGTCCCCGACCGCCACCGCCGCGCAAGGCTACTGGCAGAACCCGCTGGCCCCGAACGACACGCATACGCATGACGGTCCGGCTGCCGGCGGCGTCGACGACCATGCCGACATCGGGGGTCTGGACGACGGTCCGGACATCGCCACGCGGGAAGCGCCCGAGCGCGCGCCCAATGGTGCGATCGGCATCGACGGGGGCAGCACCAACTCCACCGGACGCACCACCGGCAGCACGCCGGACGGCAAGCCGGTCGTCAGCGACAAGCTGCACAGCGACGCCCAGGTCGACGTGACCCGCGAGCGCACCCAGGCGCAGGGCTACATCAGCCGCGACCAAGTGGTGTTCACCACCGGCACCGGCGACGACAACGTCGGCGTGAGCCAGCGCGACGACGGCACGCTGGACGTGTCGGTCAACGGCGAGAGCTACGAAGTGCGTCTGGCCGAAGGCCAGGAGCTGACCCTGCGGACCGGGGCCGGCAACGACACCATCCAGGTCGCGCCGAACGTCCAGGTCAACGTCGTCGTGGATGCCGGCGACGGCAACAACGACATCAACGTCGAAGGCGACGGCGACAACCGCATCAGCAGCGGAGACGGCGACGACACCATCCGCGCCACCGGCAGCGGCCGCAACGACATCCACACCACCGGCGGCACCAACGAGATCTTCGGCGGCAGCGGCGTCAACGTGATCTACGGCGGCGACGGCAGCGACACCATCCACGCCGGCAGCGGCACCAACTACATCGAAGGCGGCCGCGGTGACGACGTGATCCACGGCGGCGGCACGTTCGACATTCTCTCCGCCGGTGGCGGCGACGATGTGGTCAACGTCGGCGACGGGCGCACGACGGTCTATGCCGGCGCCGGCAGCGACACGATCGAAGGCGCGAACGCGCAGACCACGATTTATTCGGAAGCCAGCGACATCGTCAACGCGGCGACGGGCGCGCGTCCGACCGTCGTGAATGTCGAGATCGACAACACCGTCGGCGATCGCGGCGTGCGCGTGCAGGGCTCCGATGCCTTCGTGCAGCGCATGCAGTCCGAACTGGATTTCCTGCGCGCCTCGCCGAACGGCCAGCAGATGATGGCGGAATTCGACAAGGCCGCCGAGGCCAAGGGCAACACCGTGACGATCCAGGAACTGTCGAACGAGGACAACGGCTACGCCCAGACCTTCAGCAATGACGCCGACATCGTCAACGGCCGCCCGGGCGCCGGCGGTGACGTGACGATCAGCTACAACCCGTCCTTCCACATGGATGCGTTCCCGGCGCCGTCGGTGGTGCTGTTCCACGAGATGTCGCATGCCTACAACGGCGTCAACGGCACCTTCCTGCAGGGCACGTATCGCGGCACCGGTCCTGACAATGGCCAGGTGCCCAATGCCGAACGACAGGCCGTGGGACTGGAGACCAGCGCCAGGCCGTACGACTTCGACGGCACCGGTGCGATCACCCACAACCCGATCCACCTGACCGAGAACGGCATCCGCCGCGAGCTGGGCATGCCCGACCGTCCGAGCTACGCGCTCTGACATCTGACAATGATGCGGGGGCGGTGCATGCGTGCACCGCCCCTTTTCTTTCAGGGCGCCTGCATCGGGCGTCGTGAAACGCCGACGGGATCAACGCGCCGATGATCGAGACACCTCGCGCGCGCATCAGTGCGCCGCCCTCACGCTTGCGGGACCATGCTGCGGTCCGCAGCGCCGTTGCCGTCGCGTGTTTTGCCTGCGCCGTACTGCCGGCACCGGCGGTGTCCAGCGAGTCCCCAAGTCCTGCCTCGAGGTCTGCAATGCCCCCCAGCGATTCCGCGCGCGCCCACGTCGATGCCGAAGGCGTCGTGCTGGAGGCGGTGTTCGCGCGCGACGGCGAGGGTGTGCGTGTCGACTACCGGATCCGCAACACGGGCACGGTGCCGCTGGTCGTGTTCGACCGTGGCGATCGCCATGCGGTGCTGACGAAGCGCCAGACACCCGGCGCTGTCGGTGTGCCGTCATTGCGCGAATATGCCGGCACGCGCGCAACGCTTTCGCACGTCGCACGCGCGTTGCCGACACCTGCGCCGACCGTGCCGCCCACGCCGCTCGCGCGCCGCGTCGAGCCGGGCGCGAGCGTCGATGCCACCTTCCGCTTCTCCAACTGGCTCGCCTCGACGCCCGCGCAGGTGCAGTGGTGCGTCGGTGTCGGCATCGCCGACGACGCGCGTCTGTTCGCGTCAGAAGACAGTGGCGACGTGCAGGTCTGGCAGGCCGACTTCGGCTACGCCGAGGACCAGCAGGTGCTTTGCACGCCGTGGTTCGATATGGCGACAGGGACGTTCGAGAAATAGCCGGCGAGCGATGGAGCCGTGGGACGCATCAATCGGATACATCGCCGGATCACCGCGTCTGTGTTGCTGATCACGCTTCGCAGGATGGGTAGAGCGCAGCGAAACCCATCAACGTGTGGACGCGTGGGTGCCACGTGTTTTTTCGCGGGCTCGCTTAGACGCGCTCGGGGCGGGCCCTCACCCCAACCCCTCTCCCGAAGGGAGAGGGGTCAGATGCAATGCGAAGTGAGGCGCTCGGTTAAAGCAGCGGCACCAGCAACAACGCGACGATATTGATGATCTTGATCAACGGATTGATCGCCGGCCCCGCGGTGTCCTTGTAGGGATCGCCGACGGTATCGCCGGTCACCGCGGCCTTGTGCGCTTCGCTGCCCTTGCCACCGTGGTGGCCGTCCTCGATGTACTTCTTGGCGTTGTCCCAGGCGCCGCCGCCTGTGGTCATCGAGATCGCGACGAACAGACCTGTGACGATCGTGCCGATCAGCAGGCCCCCGAGTGCGCGGATGCCGGCGCCCGGTCCCATCAGCGCGTTCATGCCGAGCGCGACGACCACCGGCACCAGCACCGGCAGCAGCGAGGGCACAATCATTTCCTTGATCGCCGATTTCGTCAGCATGTCGACCGCGCGCGAGTAGTCGGGCTTCGCGGTGCCGGCCATGATGCCGGGGATCTCGCGGAACTGCCGGCGCACCTCCTCGACCACCGCGCCTGCCGCGCGGCCCACCGCTTCCATCGCCATCGCGCCGAACAGATACGGAATCAGCCCGCCGATGAACAGGCCGATGATCACCGCGGGATCCGCGAGATCGAAGCGGAACTCGGTGCCCGGATACTTCGCTTCCAGGTTGTGGGTGAAGTCGGCGAACAGCACCAGCGCCGCGAGCGCGGCCGAGCCGATCGCATAGCCCTTGGTCACCGCCTTGGTGGTGTTGCCCACCGCGTCCAGCGGGTCGGTGATGTCGCGGATCTCCGATGGCAGCTCGGCCATCTCGGCGATGCCGCCGGCGTTGTCGGTGATCGGCCCGTAGGCATCGAGGGCCACGATCATGCCGGCCATCGACAGCATCGCCGTCGCCGCGATCGCGATGCCGTACAGACCCGCGAACGAGAAGCACGCCCAGATCGCGAAGCACACCGCGATCACCGGCATCGCGGTCGATCTCATCGACACGCCCAGGCCCGCGATGATGTTGGTGCCGTGCCCCGTCGTCGACGCCTGCGCGATGTGCTTGACCGGTGCGTACTGCGTGCCGGTGTAGTACTCGGTGATCCAGACGATCGCGCCGGTCAGCACCAGGCCGATCAGCGCGCACAGATAGAGGTTGGTCGCGCCGTGCGTGTTGTCGGCCATCAGCTGCGTGGTGATCGGCCAGAACAGCGCCGCGGCGATGACGCCCGAGACGATCACGCCCTTGTACAGCGCGCCCATGATCGAGCCGCCCGCCTGCACCTTGACGAAGAACGTGCCGACGATCGATGCCAGGATCGACGCGCCGCCGAGCACCAGCGGATACAGCACGCCGTTCGCACCGACGGTCGGGGCCATCAGGAAACCGAGCAGCATCGTCGCGATGACGGTGACCGCATAGGTCTCGAACAGATCGGCCGCCATGCCTGCGCAGTCGCCCACATTGTCGCCCACGTTGTCGGCGATCACCGCCGGATTGCGCGGATCGTCCTCGGGAATGCCGGCCTCGACCTTGCCGACCAGATCGGCGCCGACGTCGGCGCCCTTGGTGAAGATGCCGCCGCCCAGACGCGCGAAGATCGAGATCAGCGAACTGCCGAACGCCAGGCCCACCAGCGCATGCAACGCGGCCTCACCGGCGATGCCGAAGTGCGGCAGCAGCATCCAGTAGCCGGCCACGCCGAGCAGGCCCAGGCCCACGACCAGCATGCCGGTGATCGCGCCGCCGCGGAATGCGACGTCCATCGCCGGTCCGATGCCGCGGCGCGCGGCTTCGGCCGTGCGCACGTTCGCCTTCACCGACACGTTCATGCCGATGTAGCCGGCCGCGCCCGACAGCACCGCGCCGAGCAGGAAGCCGATGCCGGTCGCCCAGCCCAGGAACACGCCGATCAGCACGAACAGCACGACGCCGACGATGGAGATCGTCAGATACTGTCGATTGAGATACGCGCGGGCGCCTTCCTGGATCGCGCCTGCGATTTCCTGCATCCGTGCGTTGCCGGCAGGTTGCCGGTTGATCCAGCCGGCGGAAATCACGCCGTAGAGAATCGCGATGGCGGCACAGCCCAGTGCCAGCCACAAACCGTGTTGCTCGAGCATGGAAACCCCTCCCAGAGTCGGTATGCCAAGACGGACAGCGGTGATGCGGTGATGCGCGCCGACTATCGCACAGCGCGCGCGGACCGGTGCACTGGGGTGAGACCGGATGCCCCGGGGCAAGCGATGCGCGCGATGGGCGACCAGTGCTGGTCGCGGTGATGCCTAGCCGGCCATCGTCAGCGCGAGCGTGCCGTCGGCATCGGTGCGGATGCGCACCGGTGCGTCGTAGGCCTGCGACAGCAGCGCGTCGGTCAAGACCTGCTCGCGCGGGCCGTCGGCGAGTACGCGGCCCGCGCGCAGCAGCACAACGTGGCCGATCTCCGGGACCAGTTCTTCGAGATGATGGGTGACCAGCACCAGCGTGGTGCCGGCGCGCGCGATCGCGCCGATCCGCGTCATCAACTGCGCGCGGGCCACGACGTCGAGTCCGCTCGAAGGCTCGTCGAGCAGCAGGGCGGCCGGCGCGTGGAACAGTGCACGTGCCAGCAGCACGCGGCGCGCTTCACCTGCAGACAGCGTGGCGTAGCGACGCCGGGCGAGATGCGCCGCCTGCATCTGCTGCAGCGCCGCGAGTGCCCGTGCATGCAGCGCCGGATCGGCTGCGTTGGCGTCGGCGATCGCACCGAGGCGCGCGCCGGCGACGACCGCGCCCGCGGTCAGCGACGGCAGCGTGCGCAGATCTTCGTGCAGGCGCTGGGTCACGATGCCGAGCTGTCCGCGCAGGCTGCGCACGTCCCACCGATGCGCGCCAAGCACGCGCACCGGCGCGCGACCGTCCGCATGGGCGAGCGGATGCACCTCGCGGGTCAACAGCTGCATCAGCGTGGACTTGCCGCTGCCGTTCGCGCCGAGGATCGCGGTATGCCGGCCGAGCGGGATTGTCAGATCGAGCGCATCCAGGGCGGCGCGGGTGCCACGACGCACCGTGGCGCGATCCAGCTCCAGCAGGTGCGCAGGGCTCCGATTCATGCGGATGCGCGCTGCACCGTCGCATGAATGCGACACGCGTAGCGAGTCTGAATCGCGAGGTCATCCATACGTTGTCGGAGGGATGGAAAGGGGGCAGCGATGCCGCCATGATGCATGGGTTCACGCCTTTTTGACGCGCCCATGTCTTCTACGACTCTCGAGTTCCTGTCCGGTGGCCTGCTGCAGTTCGGCTGGGGGGCGATGCTCGTCTACCTGCTGGTGGTGACGCAGCTGACGATCTTCGCGGTGACCCTGTATCTGCATCGCAGCCAGGCGCATCGCGGTGTCGACTTCCACCCCGTGATCGCGCATTTCTTCCGCTTCTGGACGTGGCTCACCACGTCGATGATCACGCGCGAGTGGGTGGCGATCCATCGCAAGCACCATGCGAAGTGCGAGACCGAGGACGACCCGCACAGCCCGCGCTTCAAGGGCATCAAGACCGTGTTCTGGCAGGGCGTGGAGCTCTACCGCGAAGCCCGCGCGCAGCGCGCCGACATCGAGCAGTACGGCAAGGGCGCACCCAGCGACTGGATCGAGCGCAGGCTCTACACGCCGCACGCCAATCTCGGTCCGACCTTCCTGCTGCTGTTGAGCGTCGTGCTGTTCGGCTTCAAGGGTGTCGCGGTGTGGGCGATCCAGATGGCGTGGATTCCGTTCTGGGCCGCGGGTGTCGTCAACGGCCTCGGTCACTGGTGGGGCTACCGCAATTTCGAGACCACCGACACCGCGACCAATCTGACGCCGTGGGGCGTGTGGATCGGTGGCGAGGAACTGCACAACAACCACCACGCATTCCCGAGTTCGGCGAAGTTCGCGCTGCGCAAGTGGGAGTTCGACATCGGCTGGGCGGTCATCCAGGGCCTGGCGTCGGTGCGTCTGGCGAAGGTGCTGCGCGTCGCGCCGTCGCTCGACATCCGTCCCAATATCCACGTGCCGGATACCGATACGATGCGCGCGCTGCTCGCGCACCGCTTCCAGGCGATGACCGATTACCAGCGCAATGTGCTCAAGCCCGCGCTGCGCGAAGAGGCGCAGGCCGCCGGCGCGCGTCTGCGCGCGCTGTTGCCGCGCAAGCTGCGCAAGGGCCTGGTCGACGACGGTCGCTGGCTGCAGCCCGACGCGCGCCAGCAACTACAGCAATGGGTCGACCAGCGTCCGCGCATCCGCACGCTGGTCGAACATCGCGCGCGCCTGACCGCGCTGCTCGAAGCACGTTCGCAGAACGCCAGCGAAGCGCTGCACAACCTGCAGGTGTGGTGCCGCGAGGCCGAGGCCAGCGGCATCCGCGCGCTGCAGGAGTATTCGGCCCGGCTCAAGGGCTATTCGCTGCAGAGCGCGCACGCCTGAAACCGCACGCTGTGATCGCGAGACGACGGCCGGTCCTGCCACGGACCGGCCGCCTGCTATGTGCGGTGTGCGCGCTCGTCGCCGTCACCGCCGGCGCGCAGGTCACGCGTACGTCCGAGTATCTCGAGCACATGGACACCGACGGCGATGGCCGCGTTTCGCTCGCCGATTACCAGGCGTGGATGCGTTACGGCTTCGACCAGATGGATCGCAACGGCGATGGCGTACTGACGGCCGACGAACTGCCGGGCGGCAAGGGCCGGCCGGTGACGCTGGCCGAGCACATGGCCCGGATTGCCGCGACGTTCAACCGGCAGGACACGAATCGCGACGGTTATCTCGACGCACGCGAGCTGGCGGCACCGCCGCAGAAATAGCGGCGCGTTCTCCCGCGTGATCGCGCGATGGATGCGAGCGGCGTGCGCTCGATGGCGCCTGCGCACTATTTGCGTCCTGGCGCCCGGAACCGACGTTGCTATCCTCGGGCGGTGATCGATCCGGTCCGCTTCAGGGAGGAAGACATGACGCATCTCGCGCATCTGCGCCGCGCCGTCGGCTGGTTGCTCGTCGCGCTGCTCGCCACGGTGCTGCTGGTGAATCTGATCGGATTCCTCAGTCCGTTCTGGGGCCACATGCGACATCCCGGCGACGCCTCGCAGTCGCGCGTCCTGCTGGACGCGGTGGCGCCGTGGACGGCCGTGCTGTCGTTGCTGTACCTGCTGCCCGCTTGGCATCTGTCGCGCTCGCTCGCGTCCCCGTTTGCGCGGAGCGTCGTGCTGGTGATGGGCGCGCTCGTCGTGGTTGCGGATGTGTGGGTGCTGTCGCTCGCACCGTTGCGCGACGACTCCCTCGTCGCGCAACTGGTCTCGAGCGTGGCGGCGGCCTATCCATTCGCCGCGTTGCTCATGTTCATCGGGCTGGTCTGGCGCGCGCTGCGCATCGAAATTGCGCCGGTCGAACGCTGATCGGACCGCATTGCGCCGGTTTCAATCCAGCGGCATCTCCGTTTCGATCCAGCGCGTCACCGAGTCGTGGCGCGGTGCCCAGCCCAGTTCGCGGCGCGCGCGCGGGCCGCGGACGCGGCTGTTGGAGCCGAACGAGTAGCGCGCATGGCCTTCGCCCCAGACCTGCGCGGCCTGCGCGACGGTCCAGGATTCGACCGGTCCCAGTCCGAGCCGCGTCGCGATCGCCGCGCCCAGTTCCGCGTAGGACGCCTCGCCGTTCTCGACGAAGTAGAACGCGCCAGCGGGTGCGTTCGCGAGCGCGAGGCGGTACAGCGCGACGACATCCTCGATGTGCACGTTCGACCAGCGGTTGACGCCGCTGCCGACGATACGCACCACGCCGCTGGCCTGCGCCTGCTGCACCAGCGGCGGAATCTGCACGCTGTCGCGCGCCAGGCCCGTGCCGCTGCCGTAGATCATCGTGTTGCACAGCACGACGCTGCGGACACCGTCGCCGGCGGCGGCACGGATCGCGGTGTCGACCGCATGACGCGCCTGCTTGCCGGCTTCGACGATCAGCGGCGTGTCCTCGTCGAAGACGTGCGGCGACAGCGCGTTGCCCGCGACGTCGTCGCCGATGACGCTGGACCCGCTGGTGTGCAGGAAGGCTTTGCCGGAGCCGCGCAGTCCGTCGAGCAGCGCGTCGACCGCGCCGCGGTGATCGCTGCTGGCGGCGTTGATGACCGCGTCCGCGCGCTGCGCCTCGGTGTTCAGGAGTTCGCGGTCGTCGAGCGTGCCGAGCACCGGCACGATGCCGAGCGCTTCGACCCGCGCCGCGGCGTCCGGTGATCTGACCAGGCCGCGGACCGTGTGGCCATCCTGCAGCAGGGCGGTGGCGAGCGAGCCGCCGATGAAGCCGGTCACGCCGGTGATGAAGAGGTCCATGGGTGATCTCGATGTGGGGAAGGCGGCCAGTCTGCGCGTGTCGATTGCGGTCAGAAACCGGCGATTCGGGAGATGTCTTTTGATTTCTGGTCAATAATCGGGGCCAGATCCGCTGCGGCACATCGCCATGAAGACCACGCTGGACGAACTGCAGGCATTCGTGACCGTCGTCGACAGCGGCTCGATCACCGCGGCCGCACGCCAGCTCGAACAGACGGTTTCGGGCATCAGCCGGGCACTGGGTCGACTGGAAGACAAGCTCGGCACGACGCTGCTGCAGCGGACCACGCGGCGGATCGCGCTCAGCGAGGAAGGGCGCGCGTTCCTCGACGACGCACGCGACGTGCTCGCGCGCATGGACGCTGCCGAGGACCGCATGCGCGGATTGCGCGACGGACCGTCGGGTGTGCTGCGCGTCGATGCGGCGACGTCGTTCCTGTTGCACGTGCTGGTGCCCCGCGTCGCCGCATTCCGTGCCGCCTATCCGAAGATCACGCTGGAACTCACCAGCAGCGATCGCACCATCGATCTGCTCGAGCATCGGACCGACATCGCGATCCGCGTCGGTGCGCTGAAGGATTCGAGTCTCGTCGCGCGGCATCTGATGGACAGCCGGCTGCGGGTGCTCGCCGCGCCGGACTACCTCGATGCGCACGGCACGCCGGCATCGGTCGCGGCACTGGCCGATCACGCCGTGCTGGGCTTCACCGGCCTGCCGCATCTCAATGTCTGGCCGCTGCACGGCCCCGATGCCGAGGCCCTGACGATCGTGCCGACGATCGCCGGATCCAGTGGCGAGACCGTGCGCGCGCTCGCGGTGTCGGGCGCGGGCATCGCCTGCCTGTCCGATTTCACCACCGAGGACGATCGACGCGCAGGGCGGCTGGTGGAGGTGCTCGCGAGCGAGACACTCGACGTGCGCCAGCAGGTGCACGCCGTGTACTACCGCAACTCCGGCGTGTCGTCGCGGATCCGTGCGTTCGTCGAGCATCTGGCCGCGTCGCTGGCCGATGCGTCGCGGCCGTCGGATCGCTGAAACGAAGAACGCCGGCCCTTGCGGGCCGGCGTCCGGGTGGAACGCGCGGGAGACGTGGTCCCGCGCGGGTGCCGCACTTACTTGGTGATGTCGACGTCCTTCGTCTCGCGCAGGAAGATCGTGCCGATCACCAGCGACATCAGTGCGATGCCGATCGGGTACCACAGGCCGTAGTAGATGTTGCCGGTGGCCGCGACCAGGGCGAACGAGATCGCCGGCAGGAAGCCGCCGAACCAGCCGTTACCGATGTGGTACGGCAGCGACATCGAGGTGTAGCGGATGCGGGTCGGGAACAGCTCGACCAGATACGCCGCGATCGGGCCGTAGACCATCGTCACGAAGATCACCAGGATCCACAGCAGGAAGATCGTCATCGGGATGTTGATCCGATCGGTGTCCGCCTTCTCCGGATAACCCGCGGCATTGAGCGCGCCGCGCAGTTCGGTGCCGAAGCTGCCCTGCTGGGTCTTGAGCGCATCGCCGGCCAGGCCTTCGGCCTCGTACGACGCGACAGTATTGCTGCCCACGCGCACTTCGGCCAGCGAGCCCGCCGGTGCGGCTTCCACGCTGTAGGGCACACCGGCATTCGCGAGCGCGGCGGTCGCCACGTCGCAGGAGCTAGTGAACTTGCGCGTACCCGTCGGATTGAACTGGAAGCTGCAGGTGCTGGGATCAGCCACCACCAGGGCCGGAGACGTGGCCACGGCTTCTTCGATCGCCGGATTGGCGAAGTGGGTCAGGCCCTTGAAGATCGGGAAGTAGGAGATCGCGGCGATCAGACAGCCCGCCATGATGATCTTCTTGCGGCCGATCTTGTCCGACAGCCAGCCGAAGAACAGGAAGAACGGCGTGCCGAGCAGCAGTGCTGCCGCGATCAGCAGGTAGGACACCGTCAGATCGACTTTGAGCATGCTCTGCAGATAGAACAGCGCGTAGAACTGGCCGGCGTACCAGACCACGGCCTGGCCGGCGGTGGCGCCGAACAGCACCAGCAGCATCAGCTTGAGGTTGCCGCCCTTGACCGAATCACGGAACGGCTGCTTGGAGCCCTTGCCCTCGGCCTTCATCTGCTGGAACAACGGCGACTCGGCCAGCTGCAGGCGGATCCACACCGAGACGCCGAGCAGCACGATCGAACCCAGGAACGGCAGACGCCAGCCCCAGTCCTCGAACGCTTCGACGCCCAGAAGCCAGCGGCACAGCAGGATCACGGCCAGCGACAGGAACAGACCGAGCGTCGCCGTGGTCTGGATGAAGGCCGTGTACAGACCGCGCTTGCCCGGCGGGGCGTGTTCGGCGACGTAGGTGGCTGCGCCGCCGTACTCGCCGCCCATCGCCAGGCCCTGGGCCAGACGCAGCACGATCAGCATGATCGGCGCCGCGATACCGATCGTCGCGTAACTGGGCAATACGCCGACCAGGAACGTCGACACGCCCATGATGATGATCGTGACCAGGAACGTGTACTTGCGGCCGATGCGGTCGCCGAGGCTGCCGAAGAAGGCTGCGCCGAACGGACGCACGAAGAAGCCGGCCGCGAACGCCAGCAGGGTGAAGATCATGCCCGTGGTCGGATTGACGCCACTGAAGAACTGGCGCGACAGGATGATCGCGAGCGAGCCGTACAGATAGAAGTCGTACCACTCGAAGACGGTGCCGAGGCTGGACGCGAAGATGACCTTCTTGTGGCCCTTCGTCAGCGCGGGCTTGGGTGCCGGGTTGGCGGTCGTGCTGGACATGGGAAGCTTCCCCTCCGAAGCGTTCGTGATGTGTGCGGGGCCGGCGGAATGCCGGCGACCCGGTCAGGCGTGCTGCATGCGGTCGCGGAACAGACGGTGGTGCGGGTGGGGGCCGCTCGCACGCGGCGGTGAAACGCAACAGGGACGGCGCGTGGCCGTCCCTGTCGGGTGGATCAGAACGAGTAGCGGGCCATCGTGTGCAGGCGCATCAGCTCGCCGTCGGCGCCGGATTCGAGCGTGCGCTCGCCCCAGATCGCCTCGACGCCGAAGTCGAGCTTGGGCACCGGCGACCAGATCATGTTCGCGTGCACCGAATGCACCTTGCGGGTCACGCCCAGGCCGGTCCATGCAGTGTCGTTGTCCCACTGCGAGCGCGAATAGAACAGGTTGCCGCGGACCTTCGGGGTGAACACCTGGCGCAGGCCGAAGTAGCCCGCCCAGCCGCCCAGCGCATTGATGTTGCCGGCGCCGTCTGCGATCACGTCCTGCTGCACCGTAGCCAGACCGATGTAACGCCCGATGCCTTCGCCGCCGCTGACCTGGTAGCGGATGTCGGTGCTGTCACCTAACTTGACCAGGCCACTGACCTGCGCGCCGAAGCCGGTGTCGGTGTTGTCGTTGCCGATGACGGGTTCGTACTTGAGCTGCCGCGCCATGCCCGCGAAGCTGACATGGCCCCAGTCGCCCTTGTGGGTGTAGCGGGCGATGACGTCGGGAATCGCACTGTTGTCGCCGGCGATCACGCGCGCGCCGCCGCCGAAGGGCTGCACGGTGGTTTCCGGGCTTTCGAGCGACACCACCCACGGGCCGCTGGTGTAACGCAGCTGCGGCTGGCGCACGAAGGCGACGCCGTCGGTCGGGCCGACGAAATCGACCGCGTCGAGCAGCGCGTTGGTGTCCATGAAGTTCGACCACGTCTGACCGACCAGCCAGTTGTTGTAGGTCAGGTAGGCGTGGCGCAGCGTCGCACCGTAGGTATTGGTGGCCGCCGAATTGCCGAGCGCGCCGCCGAAGAAATCGAGTTCGACGCGCGCGCCGAGCTTGTCGCCCGAATCGAGCACCGTGCTGGCGTCGAACCACAGGCGCGAGAACTTCAGATGCGCATCGGAATACGTGTCGGGCGCATTGCCGCCGACCGGGATCGCGCCGGGCACGTAGAAATCGCGGCCCGCGGTGCCCTTGGCGATGTCGCCGTCGGTGGTCTTGGTGACCATCGCATCGGTGCGGATCATGCCGCCCACGGTGAACTTGGTGCCGGGATTGGCGGTCGGCGTGATCGTCGTCGTCTGGATCGGCGCGGCGGCGCCGGTGCCGGCAACGGGGGCGGCGGGCTGCGCGGCCTGGGCCGTGCGGACCTCGGTCACCACGGTTTCGGTCTGCTGCTGTTGCGTGACCAGCTGCTGGACCATCGCTTCGAGCTGGGCGACGCGCGCTTCGAGCTCGCGTTCCTTGGCGCTCTGCGCGAAGGCGACGCCGGGCAGGGTGAGCGCGGCGAGTACGGCGGCTGCCAGAAGGCGCGGACGTACCTGTTTGATCTGTGTCATCGGGTCTCCCCTCCCAAGGGATGGCGTGAGCAAGTGGTGCAAGGCGGAACGGGTGGAGCGCCCAGTGCGGCACGATCCATTTCACGCAGACTGCACGTTGCAGCGGAGCACGCCCATTCCCCATTGGTCGATACTCCGCCGCGCGCCGGTTAGACCAAGGTCTAGCGTGGCGCTCCGGTGAATCCGGCACACTGGCCGGACGTGTTCCCGGAGGCTTCCCGATGTCCAACCCCGCAGAAATCCATCCGGCGCCGGCCGGTTTCGCCGGTCCCGACACCATCACCGCCGAGGCCTATGCGCGCGACTACGCGCGCTCGGTGCAGGACCCGGACGCGTTCTGGGGCGAGGCCGCCAAGCGCCTCGACTGGTTCAAGGCACCGACGAAGATCCGCAACGTCAGCTACGACCTGCAGGACTTCCGC
The DNA here is from genome assembly GCF_036584485.1 of Luteimonas flava. NCBI lineage: Bacteria > Pseudomonadati > Pseudomonadota > Gammaproteobacteria > Lysobacterales > Lysobacteraceae > Luteimonas > Luteimonas flava. The sequence continues at coordinate 399,591 of NZ_JAZHBM010000002.1, forward strand.
ATCCGCTGGTTCGAGGACGGCGAGCTCAACGTCAGCGTCAACTGCCTCGACCGGCACCTGGCGACGAAGGGCGACAAGACCGCGCTGATCTGGGAAGGCGACAGTCCCGACACCGCAGCGCTGCACGTCAGCTACCGCGATCTCCATGCGCGCGTGTGCAAGCTCGCCAATGCGCTGCGCAATCTCGGCGTCGGCAAGGGCGACCGCGTCACCATCTATCTGCCGATGATCGTCGAGGCGGCCGTCGCGATGCTCGCGTGCGCGCGCATCGGCGCAGTGCATTGCGTGGTCTTCGGCGGCTTCTCGCCGAATTCGATCGCCGATCGCGTCGCCGATTGCGGCAGCAAGCTCATCATCACCGCCGACGAAGGCCTGCGCGGCGGCAAGTCGGTGCCGCTGAAGGCGAACGTCGATGCGGCGCTGAAACTGCCGGGCACCAATACCGTCGAGACCGTGCTGGTCGTGCGCCACACCGGTGGCGCGGTCGACATGCAGATGCCGCGCGACCGCTGGTACGACGCCGTCGTCGACGACCAGCCCGACACCTGCGAACCCGAGCGCATGAACGCGGAAGACCCGCTCTTCATCCTCTACACCTCCGGTTCCACCGGCAAGCCGAAGGGCGTGCTGCACACGACCGGTGGCTACCTGCTGTTCGCCAGCTACACGCACGAGGCGATCTTCGACCTGCGCGACGAGGACGTGTACTGGTGCACGGCCGACGTCGGCTGGGTGACCGGCCACAGCTACATCGTCTACGGCCCGCTGGCGAACGCCGCGACCTCGCTGATCTTCGAAGGCGTACCGAACTATCCCGACGTCTCGCGCTTCTGGAACGTCATCGACAAGCACCAGGTCACGATCTTCTACACCGCGCCCACGGCGATCCGCGCGCTGATGCGCGAGGGCGAAGCGCCGGTCAAGAAGACCTCGCGCAAGTCGCTGCGCCTGCTCGGCAGCGTCGGCGAGCCGATCAATCCCGAAGCCTGGCGCTGGTATTACGAAGTGGTCGGCGACAGCCGCTGCCCGATCGTCGATACCTGGTGGCAGACCGAAACCGGCGGCATTCTGATTTCGCCGCTGCCCGGCGCGATCGACACCAAGCCCGGTTCGGCGACCAAACCGTTCTTCGGCGTGCAGCCGGCGCTGGTCGACGCCAACGGCGTCGTCCTCGAAGGCGCGGCCGAGGGCAACCTCGTTATCACCGATTCCTGGCCCGGCCAGATGCGCAGCGTCTACGGCGACCACCAGCGCTTCATCGACACCTACTTCAAGGCGTATCCGGGCAGCTACTTCACCGGTGACGGCTGCCGCCGCGACGAGGACGGCTATTACTGGATCACCGGCCGCGTCGACGATGTCATCAACGTCTCCGGTCACCGCATCGGCACCGCGGAACTGGAGAGCGCGCTGGTCGCGCATCCGAAGGTCGCCGAGGCCGCGGTCGTCGGCTTCCCGCACGACATCAAGGGCCAGGGCATCTATGCCTACGTGACGCTCAAGGCCGGCGAGGAGTACAGCGAAGAGTTGCGCAAGGAACTGGTCAAGCACGTGCGCAGCGAAATCGGCCCGACCGCATCGCCGGACCACATCCAGTGGGCGCCGGGTCTGCCGAAGACACGCTCGGGCAAGATCATGCGTCGCATCCTGCGCAAGATCGCCGAGAACGCACCCGACCAGCTCGGCGACACCAGTACGCTGGCCGATCCGTCGGTCGTCGACGCCCTGGTCAAGGAGCGGTACATCCCGCAGGCATGATGGTGGAGCGGGTGATGCCCTTGGATATGCGCGCGAAGCAGGGCGGCGCCCTGCTTCCCTCCGGGTGGACCGCCGGTGGCGCGGGGCGTGCACCGCGCGCCTTGCCCTGGCGGTCGGCCAGGGCGGCGTCACGCGATACCCGCCGCACGCCACCGACGACCTACGCATCACATCTCCAAAGGCATCACACGCTCCAATGACCACCCTGCTGATTGCCGACGATCACCCGCTGTTCCGCGAGGCACTGCGCGGCGCGATCTCCCGCGCCGTGCCGAACGCGCGCCTGCGTGAAGCGCACAACGTCGATGCGCTGTACGCCATGGTCGAATCCGAACCGGATGCCGACCTGCTGATGCTCGATCTCAACATGCCCGGCGTGCACGGTTTCAGCGCGCTGGTGCATCTGCGCGCGCAGTTCCCGCAACTGCCGGTGCTGATGGTGTCCGCGCGCGAGGAGCCGGCGGTGATGCGCCGTGCACTCGATCACGGCGCATCTGGCTTCGTGCCCAAATCCGCCGATGCCGAAACGCTGGCCCGCGCCGTCGCGCAGGTCCTCGACGGCGACCGTTTCGTGCCGGAAGCCGCCGCGTCCGCCGCCGGCGTGTCCCCGGGCGAACACGACGTCGCCGCGCGCCTGCGCGATCTCACCCCGCAACAGTTCCGTGTGTTGCAGATGCTCGGCGACGGCATGCTCAACAAGCAGATCGCCTACGAGCTCGGCGTGTCCGAAGCGACGGTGAAAGCGCACATGACCGCCGTGCTGCGCAAGCTCGGCGCGTCCAACCGCACGCAGGCGGTGCTGATCGCCGGCAAGCTCGCGGTCGATCCGGATCTGGACGGGATTCCGGCGGACGCGCGCTGAGGTCCACGCGCGCCGAAGCAGGCGCTCGCCAGAATCCGAGCCCCGTCATCCCAGCGAAGGCTGGGATCCATTTTCGCGATCAAGCGTAGCGACGAAGGTCATGCTGCCTGTCGCGGTGTCGGCTTGATCGCGAAAATCGAAATGGGCCCCAGCTTGACCGGACCTTCGTACGTTGAAAGCCGCTGGGGCGACGGGCAACAGCGGCGCTCCCATGAGGAGCGCCCCAAGCATCAACGCTTCCGATACGCCCGCGGCAACCCACCCTCGTTCGCCGGCGTTGCCGGACGCAGATAGCGATCCCGCAGTTCCGTCTGACGCGAGCGCATTTCGATCGCGCGGCCGTCGAACCACACCTGGTCGGCGGTGCTGGTGACGTCGAGCGGATCGCCCGACCACAGCACGAGATCCGCGGTGCGACCGACCGCGATCGTGCCGATGGAGTCGCCGACACCGAACGTCTCCGCCGGCACCCGCGTCAGGCCCGCGAGGCCTGCATCCCACGGCAGACCGTGCGCGACGGCGTTGCCGGCGAGCTGACGCAGCTTGCGCGCGTTGTGCGAGGCGTCGCTAGCCTGGGCGAAGCCGACGCGCACGCCGGCGGCCTGCAGGCGCGCGGCGTTCTCGAGCGTCGCGCCGATCTGATCGAAGTCCGACGGCAGGTTCACCAGCGGGTCGACGAACACCGGCACGTTCGCCGCGGCGAGGTCCGATGCGACGCGCCAGCCTTCGGCACCGCCGCGGATCGCGATGCGCAGGTTGTGGCGCTTCGACCAGCGCAGCAGCTGGCGGATGTCGGCCGCGCGATTGACGCCGACGACGATCGTGCCGCGTCCATCGAGATAGGGCGCCAGTGCGCGCTTGCCGGCCGGCGTCAGCGCGGCGACGTGCGAGTCGGCCGGCAGGCGGCCACGCGCTTCGTCGATCAGCTGGTCGAGCAGCATCCATTGCGCCGCGCGCGAGGATCCGCTCTGCTCCGCGCCGTCGGCGCCGAGCGAGAGATACAGCACCTTCGGGCCGGCGGGATCGACGCTGCCGTCAAGACGCATCACCGCGCCCTGGCCGCCGATGATCGAACTCGCACTGCCGGCCGAGATCAGCGTGAAGCCGATGCCTTCGACGCGCGCGACCGGAATCACGATCGAATCGGGATTGAACGCCAGCGTGACGTCGAACTCGGGCCGCACGGCCATGTCGCTGGCCTCGCCGAGCGACAGGCGATCGTCGCGCGTGCCGCGCTCGCCGGAGACTTCCTCGATACCGACGCCGGTCACGCCGCCGAACAGCGTCGGCGTCAGCGGACGGCCGTTGGCTTCGACGACCTGCGCGTCACCCGCGGCCAGGCCCGTGCCGACCGCGGCCACGCGGCCATTGCGCACCAGCACGTCGGTGTTCTGCAACGAACCCTGCGGACCGGCGGTGTGCACGGTCGCGCCGCGGATCAGCACCGACTGCGCGGCGACCGGCAGGGTGGCGGCGAGCAGCGCGCCGGTGACGATCAGGCGCGCCACGGCGCGCGGCAGACGGCGGCTCATCGGGCACCTCCATTGGCGGCGGCGCCCTGGCCGAGCATGAAATCCGACACCGGCTGACGCGCCGGATCGAAGCGGTCGTAGACGTGCGCGCCGTCGATCCACACCTGTTCGGCCAGCGCGTAGACGGTGAACGGGTTGCCGTTCCACAGCACCGCGTCGCCCATCTTGCCGGCGGTCAGCGTGCCGGTCTGATCGAGCACGCCCAGCGACTTCGCGGCGTTCTCGGTGAGCCAGCGAATCGCGTGTTCGGGCGTGATCTCGATGCCCGCGCGGTGTGCGCTGGCGATGACCTTGGCCGCTTCCTGGTTGAGTCGCTGGATGCCCTCGTCGGAATCGGAATGCACGATCGCGCAGCCACCCGGCGCGCGGTCGACGATCGCGATGTTCTCCTGGATGCCGTCGAAGGCTTCCATCTTGAAGCCCCACCAGTCGGCCCACAGCGCGCCGCAGACGCCCTCGGCGCCGAGACGGTCGGCGATCTTGTAGGCCTCCACGCCGTGGTGGAACGCGGCGACCTTGAAGTCGAATTCCTTCGCGAGATCGAGCATCTGCGCCATTTCGTCGGCGCGGTAGCAATGGATGTGCACGAGGATGTCGCCATCCATCGCACCGGCCATCGTCTCGACCTTGAGGTCGCGCTTGCCCGGCGAATCGCCGGCCTGCTTGCGGCGGTATTCGGCCGCGTCGATCAGCGCCGCGCGATAGCCCGCGACGTTGCCCATGCGCGTCGCCGGGCCGCCCTTCTGGCCGTAGACGCGCTTGGGGTTCTCGCCGCAGGCCATCTTCAGGCCGTAGGGCGCGCCGGGAAACTTCATGTCGGTGACCATCGTCGCGGCGACGTTCTTGAGCGTCACGCCGCGGCCGCCGATCAGATTCGCCGAGCCGGGCAGGATCTGCAGGGACGTCACGCCCCCCGCGAGCGCCGCGCCGAAGCCCGGATCCTGCGGCCACACCGAATGCTCGGCCCAGACCTGCGCGGTGTTGGGCGCGGTCATCTCGTTGCCGTCGCTGTGCGCGCTGGCGCCGGGGCTCGGATACACGCCCAGATGCGAGTGCACGTCGATGATGCCCGGCGTGACCCACTTGCCGGTGCCGTCGACGCGCTGCGCGTTCGCCGGTGCATCGAGGCCGATGCCGACCGCGGCGATACGCCCGTCCTGCAGCAGCACGTCCGCGCCCTCCAGGCGCTGGCCGTCGCCGACCAGCACGGTGGCGTTGGTGATCAGCACAGGCGCCGATGCGATCGGCGCATAGGTGCTGGCGTAGGCGGTCGCACCGACGTGCGAGGTATCGGACGACGCGGCAGGTTTGCCGGACGTGGACGTGGTGGCGCAGCCACCGAAAAGCGCGACCGCGAGCGCGGCAGACAACAGGCGGGACATCGGTAACTCCCCGAAAGCGTGTGGACGGATGGATTTCCCCGGCACGCCGGCGAGGCGGCGTGCGACAGCGTCCGAGTGTACCCGCGGCCGTGCGGCGCGCGCTGGGACCGGCGGCGTGTTCCGCGAAGCGCCGCGGGCCACATGCGAGAATGGCCGCGTACACGGAGAAGAAGACGATGAAAGAAAAAGAACAGATCGTCGAGAACTGGCTGCCGCGCTACACCGGCGTGCCGCTGGACCAGTTCGGCGAACACATCCTGCTGACCAATTTCAGCGGCTACCTGCATCACTTCGCCCGGCTCACCGGCGCCCAGGTGGTCGGTCTCGACCGGCCGATGCCCAGCGCCACGGCGGACGGCATCACGATGATCAACTTCGGCATGGGCAGCCCCAATGCCGCGACGATGATGGATCTGCTGTCGGCGATCATGCCCAAGGCCGTGCTGTTTCTCGGCAAGTGCGGCGGTCTGAAGCGCAAGAACCAGCTCGGCGATCTGGTGCTGCCGATCGCGGCGATCCGCGGCGAAGGCACCAGCAGCGATTACCTGCTGCCCGAAGTGCCGGCGTTGCCCGCGTTCGCCCTGCAGCGTGCGGTCTCGACGATGATCCGCGACCTCGGCCACGACTACTGGACCGGCACCGTCTACACGACCAATCGCCGCGTCTGGGAACACGACGCCGCGTTCAAGGAACGCCTGCGCGCGATGCGCTGCATGGCGATCGACATGGAGACGGCGACTGTGTTCGCGGCCGGCTTCGCCAATCGCATTCCGTCGGGTGCGCTGCTGCTGGTCAGCGACCAGCCGATGATTCCCGAAGGCGTCAAGACCGAAGCGTCGGACGCACTGGTGAGCGCGGACTTCGTCGAGCGGCACATCAACATCGGTATCGAGGCACTGAAGCTGATCCGCCGGCACGGCAAGTCGGTGCGGCATCTGCGGTTCGACGAGTAGCGCCGGGCAGCGTCTCCAGAGGGTGAGATCGTTCGAGCATCGAGCACCTCTCCCTCCGGGAGAGAGCCTGCCCCGGACCTGATCCGGGGTCGACGCGCAAAGTGTGTCGGGTGAGGGCATGTAGTGAGGTACATCGAAAAGCGCCCTCACCCCCATCCCTCTCCCGGAGGGAGAGGGACTCGACACAATGATCGAACGCGCGCCCACGAAAAAGCCCGGCATTCGCCGGGCTTTTTCGTACCACCACCGCGACTCACTCAGTTCGCCGCGGGGCGCTTCACCGCGTAGATCAGACCATCGGCGTGCGCCTTGATCAGATCGGCCTTGGCGATCTGGATCTGCTCGCTCTCGTCGAACTCGATCGTCGAGAGATCGCCCTTGATGTCGCTGCGTGACACCGACTTCTCGGCCGAGGCCGCGTTCTCGGTGATCACCACCACGCCAGCGGCATCGGCGGAGACGACCTTCATCAGGCCGTAGGCCGGATCGATCGGCTTCTCGGCGTCGTCGGTGAATTCGTAATCGGAGAACTCGCTGAGCTGCGCGGCGTAGAGGTCGCCGACGGCTGGCGCTTCGAGCAGCGCCTTGTCGGCGTCTCCACGCTGGCAGGCGGCCAGCAGCATCACACCGGACAGGACGAGCAGGGCAGGCAGCAGCAGGCGGATCGGGCGACGCGTCATGGAGCACTCCGATGGATGGGATGGATGATCGCGCCGAGTATAGGGCGCCGTGGCGGCGAAACCACACGTGGTGCGCGGTCTGGACGGCCGCGCTAGTCTGCGCGCCATGGATACGATCACACCCGATGATGTCGTCGCCTTCTGGCGACAGGCCGGCATGCAGAAATGGTTCCAGGGCGGCGATGCTTTCGACCGCGAATGCGACGAGCGCTTCCGCGATGCGCACTTCGCCGCGGGCCGTCGCGAGCTGGAAGACTGGCTCGAGACCGCCGAGGGCGGACTCGCGTTGTTGATCCTGCTCGACCAGATTCCGCGCAACATCTTCCGCGACAGCGGCCACGCCTTCGCGACCGACAGCCTCGCGCGCCATTATGCGCAGCGCATGATCGACACCGGCCACGACCGCAGCTTCGATGCCGACCTGCGCGGCTTCGTCTACCTGCCGTTCGAGCATTCGGAAGACCTGGCCGATCAGCGACGTTCGGTCGCGCTGTTCGCCGACGTCGACAACGCCGAGTACCGCAAGTACGCGCAGGCCCATCTCGACGTCATCGAACGCTTCGGGCGGTTTCCGCACCGCAACCGCGCGCTCGGCCGCGTCAGTACGCCGGACGAGCAGACTTGGCTCGACGAAGGCGGCGGCTTCTAGCGCGCCGCTAGAGTCAGAGAAACGAATCCGCCAGGCGCGCGATGCCTTCGACGCTGCGCCGCCAGGTCGGCCTGCGCGCCCACGCGTCTGCTTCCAGCACGTCCGACTCGCGCAGATAGTCCTGCTCGATCTCGCGCAGCCGCGCCACGACACCCGCGTCGAAGCACAGCAAGCCGGCTTCGGCATTGAGCATAAAGCTGCGGATGTCGAGATTGCTCGAACCGACGAGCGCGATGTCGTCGTCGATGCTCAGATGCTTGGCATGCAGGAAGTGCGGCCGGTACAGCGCGATGCGCACGCCGGCGGCGAGCAGTTCGTCGTAGAACCCGGCCTGCGCCCACGCGGTCAGGCGCTGGTTGTTGGTCGCCGACAGGATCAGCTGCACCGACACGCCCGACAACGCGGCGACACGCAGGGCGCCGAGCGTCGCCTCGTCGGGCACGAAGTAGGGCGTGACCAGCACCGCCCGCCGGCGCGCACGCTGCACGAGCGCGACGAACACATCGCGCGCGTTCTCGAACGGATACGCGGGACCGCTCGGCAGCAATTGCGCGGGCACCTGGCCACTGGGCGCGATCGGTGGCGCGTCGACTTCCAGCACTTCGCCGGTCTCGATGTACCAGTCGCTGGCGAACAGCGCCTGCAGTTGCGCGACCACCGGCCCGCGTACGCGCGCGACGACCTCGCGGTTGGGATGGCCGGGCACGAAGTCCGGATCGGCAAGATTCTGCGAGCCGGTCAGCGCGAGGCGGCCATCGATCACCGCGATCTTGCGATGGTTGCGCAGGTCCATCCGCGCACTGCGACGCCATGCCAGGCCACCGGCCAGTGTGGCCTGCACGCTGACGCCGGCATCGCGCAGCGGGCGTCGGAACGCGCGCAGTCCAGGCTTGGCACCGACCGCATCGAGCAGCAAGCGACAGCGCACACCGCGGCGTGCCGCACGTTCGAGTGCCGCGGCGACCGCGCGGCCGGCGGTGTCGTCGCGCATCAGGTAATAGAGCAGATGCACCTCGCGCGTCGCCGCGTCGATGTCGTCGATCAGGCGCTGCAGGGCGCCTGCGTAATGGTCGAGCAGCTCGACCGCATTGCCATTGGTCGGCATGAAATCGCCCAGCCGCTCCACCAGCCGCGCGGCATCGGCGGGCGCGGAGAACGCATCGGGCGGACACCAGCGCAACGCGGTCAAGGGCGCCTGCCGCTGCCGGATCAGCCGCGACGCCCGCGCCTGCCGCTCGCGCCGCAGCTTCGACAGCCACGGATGACCGAGCAGCAGATAGGCGGGGAGTCCGAGCAAGGGCACGAAGCCGATCAGGAGGAGCCAGCTGCGCGCGGCCGACGGACGCGTGCGTGCGGGAATCCACAGCAGGGCCGCGATCCGGATCAGCCAGTCGGCCACGAGGATCCACAGGCCGATGTGCAGGTCGTGATTCGACATGCGTTCGAGTGTGGCATGCGGGTGTGGCGGGGATGGGTGAACCGGTTTCTTCGGGCCTGCAGTTCTCTAATCGCGCTGGCGCCGTGAGCCCCTCTCCCTCTGGGAGAGGAGTTGGGGTGAGGGTCGCGCGCTGTGCGGGCCTTGGGGCCCTTCACCAGATTCTCGAATCCCAGACACACAAAACCCGCCTTGCGGCGGGTTCTGCATTGAAAGCACTGGATCCCAGCCTTCGCTGGGATGACCTACCGGCAGCCACGCGCGTTGCGCGCGGGCCGCACAAACACAAAACCCGCCTCGCGGCGGGTTCTGCTTGAAGACACTGGATCCCGGCCTGCGCCGGGATGACGCAACGTCAGCCGCGCTGAAGCGCGGGTCGTTGCGTCACTTGATCTTGCCTTCCTTGTAGATCACGTGCTTCCGGACGACGGGGTCGTACTTCTTGAACTCCATCTTGCCGGGGGTGTTCTTCTTGTTCTTGTCCGTGGTGTAGAAATGCCCGGTGTTGGCCGAGGAAATCAGACGGATCTTGTCGCGCTTGCCTGCCATGTTCTAACTCCTCAGACCTTTTCGCCGCGGGCACGAAGCTCGGCGAGGACGACGTCGATGCCGTTCTTGTCGATGGTGCGCAGGGCCTTGGTGGATACACGCAGCTTGATCCAGCGGTTTTCGCTGGCAACCCAGAAACGACGCTCATGCAGGTTCGGCATGAAGCGGCGACGGGTCTTGTTCATGGCATGCGACACGTTGTTGCCATGCGTCGTACGCTTGCCAGTGACTTGGCAGACTCGGGACATTACGCACCTCGAAGTATTGGAATCGCCCTTAGCCAGGGAGATGGCGGCCCCGATGGCGTGGCCATCGCGCGGTACGGGAAGGAATTCTCGCTGCACCACTGCCGGGAATCGCGCTTCCGGAAGGCAGGTCAGGCCATGTCGCCATGGGCTGGACGCAACGAGCCGGCCATTCTGCTGAAATTCCCCTTGCCGCGCAAGGCCTTGGCGTGAAAGGGCATGAGTTGCCCCCGGTAGCCACGCGTTTGGGCGATTGGCATTTGTCGATGGAGCCGGCTCAGCCCCGCTTGCGCGCCCGCGGCTTCGCCCGGGGCTTCGCGCCCGCCGCTGGCGCGGTCTCCTTGCCGGTCAGCACGCCGGCGTCCTGCAGGGTCTCCAGCCAGGACAGCGTGTCCACATAGGCCAGGAACTGGCGCAGGTACTCCGGCGACAGGCCGCCCATCAGGGTCAGCGCGCGATGGGCGAGGGCGGCCGAGTTCAGTGGGCCGGCGCCGGTCGGCACCTCCGCCAGCGACTTGCGGACCTGGCTGCCGGTGCGCAGCGTCGACCACAGCGCGCGGAAGTCGTCGACGGCAGGCAGCTCGGGATAGACCGCATTCGATGCTGCGCTCTCTGCGCGTGCCGTCATGCCGTCGACCAGTGTGCCCAGCGCACTGCGCGTCGGCGCCGAACCGTGCGCGTCGCGCGATCTGCGTTCGACATCGCGCGCATACGCATCGATCCGCGCCGCCAGCGTCGCATCGAGCGCCTGCCACGCGGCGCCGTGCAGCGTGGATGCGCGCCGGTGCAAGGCGGCGATGCGATGGAAGCGCAACGGGTCCATGCGGTCGGCGCCGGTCGCACGCCAGCCGTCGAGCACCGCGTCGATGTCGATTCGATCAGCGGCCATCGGGCTGGGCAGCGGCCTGCAGGCGCGGCACCGGCGCCATCTCCACGCGGCGGTTCTGCGCGCGGCCTTCCGCATCCGCGTTGGAGCCCACCGGCTGCTGCGCACCGAACGCTGCGGCGAACACCGATTCGGCCGGGACGCCTGCGGCGATCAAGCCGCGGGTCACGTTCAAGGCGCGCTGCGCCGAGAGCTCCAGGTTGTCGGAGAACCGGTTGCCGTCGCGCACCAGACGGTCGTCGGTGAAGCCGCTGACCATCAGGATCTCGTCCCGCGACGCCAGATACTCGCTCAGCGGCCCGGCCAGGCTCTGCAACAGCTCGCGGCCTTCGGGCTGCAGCTGGTCGGACGCGTCGGAGAACAGCACGCTGCCGCGGATCCCGATGCGGCCGTCGACCAGGGTGATGCGGCCCGCGGCCAGCGGCGCGGCCAGCGCCTGTTCCAGCGTCTGGCGGCGCTGCGTCTCGGCCTCGCGCTGGGCGATCTCCGCATCCAGCTTGAGTTCCAGCTGCAGCTGCACGCCGATCACGCCGACCAGGATCAGCACGAACGCGCCCAGCAGCACCGACATCAGGTCGCCGAACGCGGCCCAGATCGGCGCGGACGATTCGTGATCGCCTTCCAGCTCGACGCTCATGCGGTGGCGGCGCGCGTTGCGCCCAGCTGCTGCAGGTCTTCGATGATCTGCTTCTGCGCCAGCACGCTGAGGTCCACCACCTCACGCGCCTGCGCCACGTAATACGCCAATTGCTCGTCGCTGCGCGCCAGCGATTTCTCCAGCGCGTCCTCGATGCCCTGCAGGCGCGTCGCGAGCTGCTGGTTCGATTCGCCGAACACGTCCACCGCTGCGCCGAAGGCCTCGCCGAGACTCGCGACCTCCGCCGCGCCGACGCTGAGCGTCGTCGCCACGCCGTCGAGCTTGCCGGTCTCGGCAGCGATGTGATCGGTGAAGCGGGTGCCCACGCGTTCGAGCAGATCGGCCGAGGTCGCCACCAGCGCATCGATCGCCGCGCGCTGTTCGGTCGACGCGTGGTTCACCGCGCTCAGCAAGGTGTCGAGCGTCGACAGCATCTGCGTGCGTTCCTCCAGCATCGCGGTGTCGCGCACCATGCTCTCCGACAGCGACTGGCGCAGTTCGGCGATGACTTCGGCGGCCGCGCGCGGCGCTTCCGACGCGGTGTCGACCAGGCGCGAGATTTCGGCGATGGTCTCGCTGGCATGCGCCTGCGTCTGCGCGCCGATGGTGTCGGCCGTGGTCGCCAGCGTGTCGCAGATCGCCTGCTGCTGGCGCGTGGTCTCGGCGCCGGCCTGCGCCCAGTCCTCGCGCAGCGCGGCGCCCATCGCGGTGAGGCTGTCGGTCCACGCGGCCAGTCGCTGCGCATCCTGCGCGGCGAGCGCGGTCTGCAGGCCGGCATGCGAACTGTCGAGTTGCTGCAGCAGGGCGGCCGAGTGGGTTTCGAACGTCGCCGCGGCCGCGGTGAGCGCCTGCTGGTGCTGTGCGCTCATCGCATCGTTCGTGGCGGCCTGCTTCGCGAGTGCATCGTGCCAGGCGGCACTGACCGTGCCGGCGGTCGTGTCGAGACGCGTAGCGACGCCGTCGACCAGTGCGGTGGCGCGCTGCGCGAAGGTGTCGCCGATACCGTCGAGCGCGCTGCGCAGATCAGATGTCAGCGTGGCATGCGACGCCTGCTGCGCGGCCAGCGCGTCCTGCCAGCGTGCGACCACGCTTGCCGTCGACGCGTCGAAGCCGGTCGTCAGCGCTTGCAGCTGGCGGTCGACGGCGCCGGTCACCGTCTCGTGCAGCGCGGTGGTCTGCGCGCTCGTCGCATCGAGACGCGTGGTGACGTCGCCGAGCAGCGCGTCCGCGCGCTGCCCGAACGTCGTGTTGAAACCGTCGAGCGCGCCACGCAGATCGCGCGCCAGGGTTTCGTTCGACGCCTGCTGGCCGTCCACCGCCTGCTGCCAGCGATCGGCCACAGTCGCGGTCGAGGCTTCGAAGCCGGCGGTCAGCGTCTGCAGCTGGCGCTCGACCGCGTCGGAGACCGTCGCCTGCAGCGCTGCGGTTTCGCGTGCCAGCGCGGCCATCGTCGTTTCGAACACCGGCTGCAACGCGGCCGTCGCGGCGCGCGCGCTGTCGGCAACGCTGGTCTGCAACGCGCGTTCGACCGAGCCGGCCAGCTGCGTGTAGACCGCTTCGGTGCGGCCGTGGAAGGCATCCTGGCTGGCGGCGTGGCGCTCACCCGACGCGGCGTGCTGCTGCTCGATCGTCGCCATCATCGCGCCCAACCGCTCGACCAGCGCCGGCATCACTTCGGTCTGCTGCTGCAGCAGACGCAGGGTTTCCTCGCGCTGGTGCGCCTGCGAATGCGTGCGCAGCGTCGTCGCGGCGGCCACGTCCAGCAGCTGCACGACGTGCGCGCGTTCGCGGCGCAGCAACGCCGAGGCCAGACCCAGCATCGCCGAGGTCGCGATGCCCGCGATCGACGTGCCGAACGCGAAGCCCAGGCCCTTGACCGGCGCGGCCAGCGAATCGCGGATCGCCTGCAGATCGGTCGCCGTCTCCAGCGCCATGCCGGTGCCGCGCAGCATCACCATCATGCCGAGCAGGGTGCCCAGCATGCCGAGCAACACCAGCATGCCGACCAGATACGGCGTCAGGGCCGGCACCGGCAGCGCGACGCGCTCGCCCTCGATGCGCAGGCGCATCGCATTGCGCAGACCGGCGTCCAGCCCGCCCAGCCAGTCGCCCAGCGACGCCGGCGGTGCGTTCAACTGCGCCACGCCATCGGCCAGCGTCTGCGTGGCCTGCCGGTAGCGCAGCAGTTCCAGCCCGCCGGCGACGTAACAGGCGCCGATCAGCAGCGTGACGGCGAGCGCCAGCGTGTTCGAACCGATGTAGCCGATCGCGATCCAGCCGACCACGGCCAGGCCGAGGGCGAACACGAACGCGGGAAGGAGAGTGGTGTGGCGACTGCTTGGGGACATAAGGACTGCGTCAGTGGGTGCGAAGCGCTGCGAGCAGCCCCTCGACCGGTTGGAAACGGACATCCAGCTCGGCGATCAGCACGCCCTGCATGTCCCTGCGAAAACCATCGAGCCAGGCCGCGGACGGATCCGTGGCCGACACACCTGCGGCGGCGCGCAGCCGCTCGAAGTGCGTTTCGAGCAATGCCGGCACCGCACCGAGCAACGCGTGCTCGCGCGGGCTCAGCGCGCCCTCCATCACCGCGTCCACCTCGGCCAGCCGCGCCATGTCGGCGGAGCGCTGCGCCAACCGGTCACGCAGATCGCCGCGCAATCGCCCGGTTGTGATCAGCATCGACCGCTGCAGTGCCAGATACCGCTGGCGGAACGGCGCGAAGTCGATGGCAACTGCCGGTGCGGCATCGGCGTCGTCATCGTTCGAAGCCACAGCCGCCTGCGGTTGCGGAATCACCAACTCCGGCGCTTCCGTGATGGACGCCAGCAGCGTCGCCCGTGCCTTGGCACACACCGCCGCATCATCCCGATCAACGACTTGCGCGTCTTGTTCAGCCTCGGACGCCTTCGCGTCCAGCACCTTCGACAGCACCACCGCCCGCGTCCAGTCGATCCACTGGCTCAAACGCTCGGCCGGCGCCGGGCCGCCTTGCGGCAGCGTGTCGTCGGTCAGGCGGGCCAGCAGCCGGATGAAGGTCGGGCCGCGGAAGGCGGGGCGGGGCGGGGCGTCCAATAGCGAAGCGAGCAAAAGACGGGCATTTTACAGTGCTGCCGGTAACCGGCGGGCTGGTCATCATTCGAATCAGTCCGCCGCCCTGGAGCACAAACGAAGGGATGCAGCATGCAGCGCATGAAACGGATCGCAGTGGTCGTCGGAAACGCCGTCGTCTTGGCCGCGCTCGGCGCATGCTACGCGCGTATTCTCGATTATCTTCTCGTACCTATCGCCAGTGTCTTCGGCAGCGCGCTTTCCACGGCGGAAAAGATCGCGACAATCGCCATGTCGGTCGGACTCGCATGCGCCGCGGTGTTCGTCTTCAACCGGCTCATGACGCGCCAGCACATGCTGGTCTTGGGATGCAGCTGCGCGCTCTTCGCGTACGTCCACTTCTACGTCCTGATGTTCTGGCCCGATCTTTCGGCGACGTTTCTCGCGTTCTACTCGGTCCACGGCTTATTCGCACTGCTGTCGTGCACCGGTGCGCCCCTCATGACAGGCATCATCTGGCATCGTCGCACGCGTTTGAATGGATTCGGTGCGCTGATCCGCTGAGCCTCGTGTGGTACCGGAGAATCTGTCTGATAGCCGCATCGCAACATTTTTCAGGTTGCGGCCGGATCGCGAACTGAGGGTGCTCGTCTCGATGATGGTGGCCGCACCGGGACGGGCCATGGCAGATCGCGGCATCGCATTCGCGCGCCGCCGGCGCAGGCCGCGTCATCCCCTGCAGAACGATCAGCGAGCGACATGCGGCGCTCGCATGGCCCGAGTCGTCCACGGCGTAGAGCCTTCCCGGACGCACGCTCGCGCGACACCGCCACGCCTGCGGTGTGATCATCGGCATTCGCGTCGCGGGGCACTCCATCGGCGCGTTCCATCCCCAGGGAACCGCCCGATGATCCGTCTGCTGCTGTCGTGTCTGCTGTTGCTGTGCACCGTGCCGCTGCTGGCGCAGGAACGCATCCTGTCCTACGACAGCGATCTGCAGCTCAATGCCGACGGCAGTCTGGACGTGACCGAGCGCATCCGGGTCCGCGCGGAAGGCGAGCAGATCCGCCGCGGTATCTATCGCGATTTCCCCACGCATTACCGCGACCGCTACGGCAACCGGGTCGTGGTCGACTTCGAAATGCTGGGCCTCACGCGCGATGGGCAGCCCGAGCCGTTCTTTCTGGAAAACAGGTCGAACGGCGTGCGCATCAACACCGGCAATGACGATTTTCTGCCGGTGCCGGCGGCGTTCACGTACACGCTGCGCTTTCGCACGTCGCGGCAGCTGGGCTTTTTCGACACGCACGACGAGCTGTACTTCAACGCGATCGGCCACGGTTGGGCGTTTCCGATCGAAACCGGCGGTGCGACGCTGCGTCTGCCACGCGACGTCCCCGCCGCCGATCTGGCCGCCGAGTGCTACACCGGCGCGCAGGGTGCGACGACGCAGGCCTGCACGGCCGAGGTCACCGGTCCGGGCGCCGCGCGCTGGACACTGACTGCACCGTTGCAGCCGGAAGAAGGGCTGACCACGGTGCTGTCGTTTCCGAAAGGCCTGTTCGTCGAGCCGACCCGCGCGCAGCGACTGCGCTGGATGCTCGACGACAACCGCGCGGCGCTGATCGCGCTGGCCGGACTGATCGTGATGCTGGCCTTCGGCCTGATGCGCTGGCGCAAGGTGGGGCGCGACCCGAAGGCAGGCCCGGTGGTGGTCGAGTACGACCCGCCCGACGATCTGTCGCCCGCCACGCTGCGCTACATCGAGAAGATGCACATCGACACGCGCGGGTTCTCGGCCGACGTGCTGTCGCTGGCCGTGGCCGGGCATGTCGACATCCATCGCGACGAGAAAGTGCTCAAGCAGGACGACTGGCGCGTGCAGCGTGCCGCCGGACCGGGCCGACCGCTTGCGCCGGGCGAAGCCGCCTTGCTGGCGGACCTGTTCGAGGACGACGATGCCCTGACCTTCGACCCCGGCAACGCCACACGCATGGTGCGCATCCTCAACGCGCACCGGGTGCGCATCAAGCAGGCGATGGCCACGCGCTTTCCCGGCGGCCTGTACCGCTACAACGGCGGCAGCATTGCGTGGATGGCACTGCTGCTGGCGGTGTTCTCGATCGCGACGGTGATGTTCGGCATCGGCACCGGTTCGGGCCTTGTGCTCGCGTTGCCCTTGCTGATCGTCATGGTGGTGGTGTTCCTGGTGTTCGTGTTCCTGCTGCCGACGGTGACGCCCGCAGGCCGCCGCATGCGCGACCGCATCGAAGGCTTCCGGCGCTATCTGACCGTGGCCGACAAGCAGGATCTGCAGCGCCTGACAGCACCGGATGCGGACGCGCCCACGCTGGATGCGGGCCGTTTCGAAGTCCTGCTGCCGTATGCGGTGGCGCTGCAGGTCGAGGATGCGTGGACGAAGAAATTCACCGCCGCCGTGGGCGCGAGCGCGGCGGCGGCAGCGACCGCGTCGATCGGCTGGTACTACGGAAGCAGCGCGCACGGCGCCCCGGGCATTTCCGACATCGCCGGTTTCAGCAAGGCGATCGGCAGCGGGTTCACCGGACAGATCGCGTCGTCGGCGTCGCCGCCCGGGAGTTCGTCGGGAAGTGGGGGCGGTGGGTTTTCGGGTGGGGGCGGTGGAGGTGGGGGCGGCGGCGGGCGGTGAGCGATGCGTTGTGTCGCCGAGAGCGCCCCCACCCCAACCCCTCTCCCTGAGGGAGAGGGGCTCAAGGGCCAGTCGGTCGCGCGGGGTGCGGGCCGCCGAAAAGGCACATCCCTCTGACCCGCGACTTCAAGTCCGATCGGCCCGCCGATGCACCCACCGATACAACACCGGCAACACGAGCAGCGTCAGCAGCGTCGACGAGAGGATGCCGCCGATGACCACCGTCGCCAGCGGGCGCTGCACTTCCGCACCGGCGCCGACGTTGAACGCCATCGGCACGAAGCCGAGCGAGGCGACCAGAGCGGTCATCAGCACCGGACGCAGGCGCCCGAGTGCGCCTTCGACGATCGCGGCGTGCAGATCGAGGCCGTCGTCGCGCAGCTTGCGGATGAAGCTCAGCATCACCAGTCCGTTGAGCACGGCGACGCCTGACAGCGCGATGAAGCCGACACCGGCAGAGATCGACAGCGGAATGCCGCGCGCCGCCAGGGCGAGCACGCCGCCGGTGAGCGCGAGAGGAACGCCGCTGAAGACCACCAGCGCATCGCGCAACGAGCCGAACGCCATGAACAGCAGCGCGAGGATCACCGCCAGCGTCAGCGGCACCACCAGCGACAGTCGCCGGCTGGCCGACGCCAGTTGTTCGAACGTGCCGCCGTAGTCGATCCAGTACCCGGTCGGCAGCGTCACCGAAGCGGCGACGGCGCTCTGCAGCTCGCCGACGAAGCCACCCAGATCGCGCCCGCGCACGTTGGCGGTGACGACGATGCGGCGTTTTCCGTTCTCGCGGTTGATCTGGTTCGGCGCGAGCTGCGTGCCGATGGTCGCGACTTCGCGCAGCGGCACCGTGCGGGGTGTGCCACTGGCCCAGCTGCCGCCGCGATCGGATTCGTCGGCGCTGTCGGCGGCGGCGCCCGGGAGCGGAATCGGCAGGTCGGCCAGCGCTGCAGGATCACCGCGCAGTGACTCGGGCAGCCGCACGACGATGTCGAAACGGCGGTCGCCATCGAAGAGCTGGCCCGCCGTCTCGCCGCCGATCGCCGCGGCGACCACGCGTTGCACGTCGCCCGGGTTGAGCCCGTAGCGCGCCATCGCGCGTGGATCGGGCGCGATCTCCAGCAAGGGCAGGCCGTCGACGGCTTCGATGCGCACGTCGGCGGCACCGTCGATGCCCTGCAGCACGCGTTCGATGTCGGTGGCGACCGCCTGCAGGCGCTCGAGATCGTCGCCCTGGATCTTCACCGCCACGTCGCTGCGCACGCCGGAGATCAGCTCGTTGAAGCGCATCTGGATCGGCTGGGTGAACTCGTAGTTGTTGCCGGGCAGGGTCTCGGCGATGGCTTCGAGCTCGCCGACCAGCGTGGCGCGTGGCTTGCGCGGATCGGGCCAGTCCGCGCGCGGCCTGAGGATCAGGAACGTGTCGGCGACCGACGGCGGCATCGGGTCGTTGGCGACTTCGGCGGTGCCGATCTTCGAGAACACGCGTGCGACCTCGGGCACCTGCAGCAGGCGGCGTTCGAGCGCGCGCTGCATCGCCACCGACTGTTCGATGCCGGTGCCAGGCACGCGCATCGCATGCAGTGCGATGTCGCCCTCGTCGAGGCCGGGAATGAACTCGCTGCCCATCCGCGTGGCCAGCCAGCCGCAGGCCAGCACCAGCACCAGCGCGCCGCCGACGAGCCAGCGTCCGTGTCGCAGCGCCCAGTCGAGCGCGGGCGCATAGCCGCGACGTGCGGCGCGCATCACCCGGTTGTCGTGCTCGGCGACGCGGCCGCGCAGCAGCAACGCGATGGTCGCCGGCACGAAGGTCAGCGACAGGAGCATCGCGCCGGTCAATGCCAGCACGACGGTGATCGCCATCGGATGGAACATCTTGCCTTCCACGCCTTCGAGCGCGAACACCGGCAGATAGACCGCGGCGATGATGCCGAGCCCGAACAGGCTGGGCCGGATCACCTCGGCGCTGGCCGAGGCCGCGACCGCGTGCCGCTCGCGCGTATCGAGCAGGCGGCCGAGCCGCTGCTGCGCTTCGCCGAAGCGGCGCAGGCAGTTCTCGACGATGATCACGGCGCCGTCGACGATCAGCCCGAAGTCCAGTGCGCCCATGCTCATCAGATTCCCGGACACGCCGCCCTGGCGCATGCCGATGACGGTGAACAGCATCGTCAGCGGAATCACCAGCGCGGTGAGCAGCGCCGCGCGCACGTTGCCGAGCAGCAGGAACAGCACCACGATCACCAGCAGGGCGCCTTCGATGAGGTTTTTGGCGACCGTGCGGATGGTGCGGTCGACCAGCGCCGTGCGGTCGTAGACCGCGACTGCGCGCACGCCGTCGGGCAGGCTCGCATTCGTTGCCTCCAGCCGCTGCGCCGCGGCCTGCGCCACGGTGCGGCTGTTCTCGCCGAACAGCATCAGCACCGTGCCGAGCACGACTTCCGCGCCGTTCTGCGTGGCCGCGCCGGTGCGCAGTTCGCGGCCTTCGCCGACGCTCGCCACATCGTGCACGTGGATCGGCACGCCATCGCGCCGCGCCATCACGATGTTGCCGATCGCTTCGACATCGGCGACCTGGCCGGACACGCGTACCAGCAGCTGCTGGCCGTTGCGTTCGATGTAGCCGGCGCCGACGTTGCGGTTGTTGTTGGCGACCGCAGTGACGACGTCATCGAACGTGAAGTCGAGCGCGACCAGCAGCGCGGGATCGGGCGTGATGTGCACTTCCCGCGCGAAACCGCCGATGGTGTCGACCTCGGTCACGCCGCGCACATTGCGCATCTGCGGCCGCACCACCCAGTCCTGCAGCGTGCGCAGATCGGTCGCGGTGTAGGGCGTGCCGTCCGGCTTGCGCGCATCCGGCTCGGCCTCGACGGTGTACATGAAGATCTCGCCGAGCCCGGTCGCGACGGGACCGAGAGTCGGCTCGACATCGTCCGGCAGCTGCCCCTGCACCTGCTGCACGCGCTCGGCGACCTGCTGCCGCGCGAAGTACAGATCGGTGCCGTCTTCGAACACGACGGTGACCTGCGACAGGCCATACGCCGACAGCGAACGCGTGTAGTCGAGCCGCGGCAATCCGGCGAGCGCGGTTTCGATCGGAAAGGTCACGCGCTGTTCGGTTTCCAGCGGCGAATAGCCCGGCGCGGCGGTGTTGATCTGTACCTGCACGTTGGTGATGTCGGGCGTCGCATCGATCGGGAGTTTCGTGAAACTCCAGCTGCCGACGGCGACGAGCAGGAGCGTGGCGGCGAGTACCAGCCAGCGGTGGCGGATGGAGGCGTGGATGAGGGATTCAAGCATGGAGGGTTCCGTCGCGCTTGCTCACGAAGCGGATGCCTTGGCGCCTCGTGCAGACGGTGAGGCTCGGCGTGAGCCGGACGCCGTCCCCGCGCGTGCGCGATGACGTCGCGATACCTGATGCCGCATCACCGTCATTCCCGCGGCAGCGGGAATCCATTCTGATCTCGGCGGACTGCGTGTGGGCGCGACATCCGTCCAGCGAGAGCGAGAATGGATGCCTGCTTGCGCAGGCATGACGGGGCGCGCGGGTTGCGGGAAGCACGCGGGCCGAACGGATGTCACGCGATACCGCTGCCTCAATGCGCATGACCCGCCCCCGCCTTCTCCAGATCCGCCTTGATCGTGTAGCTCTGTGCGATCACCACGTCTTCGCCCACCGCCACGCCCTCGACGATCTCGACCTGGCGCGCATCACGCCTACCGAGCGTCACCGTGCGTTTCTCGTAGCGATCGCCCTCGCGCACGAACACCACGTCGCGGCCGTCCATCTGTTGCAAAGCGGTCAGCGGCACGACGAGATCCGCCGGCTGGGTCGACACGGTGACCATCGCGCGCACGGCAGAGCCGGGGCGCCACTGGCCGTCGGCGTTGTCGAGCGTGGCGCGGGCGATCGTGCTCTGGCTCGCGGTGGCGGTGTCGGGCAGCACGCGATCGATACGCGTGTCGGCAGTCGCGCCGTCGCCGAGGCGACTGATCGTCACCGGCGAGCCGGCGGCGAGATGCTCGGCATCGCGTCCGAAGACATGCAGGTCGACCCACAGCGTCGACAGATCGGCGATCTCGTACAGCACCGCGCCTTCGTTGGCGCTCTGGCCGACGGACGCGTTGCGCGCGAGGACGGTGCCGGTGATCGGCGCGGCGACCGTGTACGTCGACAGGCTGAGATTGCTCTCGATCGTCGCCAGCGCCTGGCCGGCGCGCACGCGGTCGCCGACTTCGGCGTGCAGCCGGCGGATCGGCCCGGGGAAGCGTGCGGTCACGCGGGCGTTGCCGCTTTCCAGCGTGGTCAGCAGGCCCTGCACTTCGTGCTGGTCGGCGATGGTGCCGGCCGCGGCGGGCGCGACGCGGATGCCGACGTCGTCGGCGATGTCGGCTGCGATGGTCGTGGCGTCGTCTGCATGCGCCTCGTCTGCGTGCCCGTCATCGGCGTGCGCGTCCGCGGGTGCATCGGCAGGCGCACCGGACGTGTCGGCAGCCAGCGGCGTCGACGGTGCGCTGCACGCGGGCAACAGCAGCAACAGGGCGAGCGCGAACGATGCGGCAGTGACATGGTGGAACGTCCTCATCGGGCGTCTCCTTCGAAGGGGACGGGCGTCGCATGCGCGACGACGAGGGACTGGCCGGTCAGGCGCTGCAGTTCGATCAGGGCGATCTGCGCGGCTTCGGCGGCGTCGAGTTGCTGGCGCAGCGCATCGCTGCGCGCGTCCTGCAGTTGCGACCATTCGAGATACGACACCGCGCCTGCGCGCCACGCACGCTCGGTGGCGCTGGCGGCGCGATCCAGGCGCGGCAGCACGTCGCGCGCGAGCAGCGAGACCGCCGACTGCGCGACGCGATAGCGGCCGTGCGCGTCGGCCAGCGTGGCCTGCAGTGCACGATCACCGGCATCGCGCTCGATCGAGACCAGTGCGAGTTCCGCGGCTGCGGCGCGGATCGCCGGCTGCGCACGCGCGCGACTGCCCAGCGGCACGACGAGGCCGCCGACCAGCGAGGTGTCGCCGTTCTCGCGCTGATGGCGGATGCCGGCCTGCCAGCCGATGTCCGGCGTGGCGTCGCTGCGCGCGAGCTGCAGCCGTGCTTCGGCGATGCGTGCCTTGTCGTTGAATTGCAGCAGTTCCGGCGATCGCGCAAGCAAAGCGCGCAACGTCTCGAAGTCGGAAATGTCCGGCAGCGCCAGCGGATCGCTGTCGGCGACGACGACTCCACCCTCCGGATCGCCCCACAGCATCGACAGGCTGCGCTGCGCGGTCTCGATCTCCAGTCGCGCATTGGCGGCCTGCAGTTCGGCCTGCGCCTGCGCCGCCTGTGCGGTGAGCACGACCGCTTCGGGTGAGGCACCGGCGGCGAAGCGCTGGCGCGCCGCGGCCACGAAGCGCGTGCGCTGCGCGACGTCGGCCTGCGCGATTTCCAGGCGCCGCATGGCGACGACGATCGCGAGATGGCGACGCGCGGTGTCGGCCAGCAGATCGACGCGTGCGGCTTCGCGCTGCAGGGCCAGCGCATCGATACGGGTCTGCGCGAGCGCGCGGCGTGCATCGGGCTTGCCGCCGCGTTCGAACACGCCGGCCAGCGTCAGTGTGGTCTCGAGTGTGCGCACGGGCGCATCGCGGCCGAGGTTCTCGATCTCGATGCCGGCTTCCAGCGGCGGTCGCAGCGCGGCGACCTCGCGTTCGGCATCGAACACCGCGCGCTGGCCGTCGAACAGGCGCAGATCGGGATGGGCATCGGCGACACGCGCGAACGCGTCATCGAGGGTCAGGGCCTGCGCGCTGGCGCGCACGGGTACGGGCGCCGACTGCGCGGCCACGAGGCACGGCGCAGCGGCGAGGGCGGCCAGGGCCGCCAATCGCAACAACATGGGAACGCTCCAATTCCGGAATGACGAAAAGCCGGCCTCAGGCCGGCGCGCGCGTCATGCGGAAATCGGCGGGCGCAGCAGGGAATCGGGCACGCGCGCGGGCGCGGAGTCGGACACGGGCAATGCGGGGTGCGACATCGCCAGCGGTGCCAGCAGCGATGCCACCGGCGGGAGCGCGGGCGTATGCGCGCCACAGGTGGCGCAGTGCGCGACCGCGTGCAGCAGGTCGCCGCCGTCCTCGTGCGTGTCGGGTGCGTGGTCGTGCTGCTCGGCGGTCTCGCCGTGCGAGGCCTCGTAGGTGTTGCCCATCGCCACCAGCACCGGCGCTGCCATCAGCCCGAACACCAGCAGCGCCAGCAGCAGCCGGCGCGACCAGGACAGGGAGTTGGCGAAGCGATGCATCCGCGCAGCCTAGGCGCTGCGCACGGCGTTACACAATTCCAGCACACGCGTGCGCAGCGCGGTGGACCGTTCGTGGCGCTTTCTGCGTTGGATGGGAAACGGGCCGGATTCGCGCGCAACCGCCAGCCCACCATCGCGCTTCGCGCAGCGACCGAGAGACCGCCATGACCCGATCCCGCCTGCGACATGCCGTGCCCGCGTTCGCGCTGGGCCTGCTGTGCCTGACGGCCGCCGCCGCGCCACCGCCGACCGACAGCCGTGAACGCGATCCGGACATCGCCGACCGCCTGCCGCGACCGGAGGTCCCGGCACTGCGCCGGGTCTGCGCGCAGCCGTTCGAGAACCGCGGCACCTTCGTCATGGGCGCGAACGTCACCGGCGCCGGCGCGTCTTCGGACTTCGTGCCCGAGAACCGGTATCTCGAAATCCGCCAGGTCCGCGCCACGCTGCGCGGGCCGGGATTGTCGGCCGGCGATCTGTCCGCCAGCGTGTCGGGCGAGAGCGGCTGGTACGACATGCGGTTGTCGAACGACGCCATCATCTGGACCGCTGCCGCGGACGGTCCGCTGTATGCGGACCGCGGCAGCCGGATCAAGTTCGTGGCGTATCGCAACAGCGGCAGTGATCGCGCAGTGACCGGCGATTACGTGATCCGCGGCTGTCTGGTGGACCGCGTGCCGCAACGGATCACGCGGCCCGACATCGATGTGCCGCGCCTGCCGAAGAAGCGGCTGACGCCACGCGAGCCGGTGGAGATGACGCCGCTGCGGCGGCCGGCGGTGCCCGCCGGCGGATGACGCCTCAGGCGCGCTGCGCGCGCAGGCGCTCGAGCACGCCGTCGAGCGCTTCGAGATTGCCGTAGTGGATCACCAGCCGGCCCTTGTTGCCGCGGCCGTTGGCGATCGACACGCGCGTGCCCAGCGTTTCCGACAGTTCGTTCTCCAGCGAGACGATGTCGGCCTGCGGGCGCGCCTTGTTGCGCGCGACGGTGCGCGTGTCGCCGCCCGGCACGCGACCGGCGGCGAACTGCTGCGCGCGATGTTCGACTTCGCGCACCGACCAGCCGTGCTCGACGGCGTCGCTGGCGAGCTTGCTGGCGAGTTCGGGCGAGAGCGTCAGCAGGGCGCGGGCGTGGCCCATTTCCAGCTGCCTGGATTCGACCAGGATGCGGATCGCCGGCGGCAGTTCCAGCAGACGCAGCAGGTTCGACACTGCGGCGCGCGAGCGGCCGACGGCCTCGGCGGCCTGTGCGTGGGTGAGGTCGAATTCGTCGATCAGCCGCTGCAGCGCCTGCGCTTCTTCCAGCGGGTTGAGGTCTTCGCGCTGGATGTTCTCGATCAGCGCCATCGCGACGACTGTGCGGTCCTCGACGTTGCGCACGACCGCCGGCACTTCGCTCAGGCCGGCCTGCTTCGACGCGCGCCAGCGCCGTTCGCCGGCGATGATCTCGAAGGTGCGGTCGGGGCGCTCGCGCACCACCAGCGGCTGGATCACGCCCTGCGCCTTGATCGACTCGGCCAGCTCGGTGAGCTTGTCGGCGTCCCAGTGCTTGCGCGGCTGGTACTTGCCGGCGCTCAGCGCATCGATCGGCAGCACGCGCAGCGTGTCCTGCTCGGTCGCTTCCAGGCTGGCCGGCGCCTCGGCTGCGGCCTTCGGGCCGAGCAGGGCTTCGAGGCCGCGGCCCAGACCGCGCTTCTTGGCGGGCGTCTTCGCAGCGGTCATGCCGGCGTCTCCATGGCAGTGGCGTCCTGATTGCTCTTCTGTGCGTCGCGTTCGCGCTGGCGGCGGATCACTTCGCCGGCGAGACCGAGATAGGCGATCGCGCCGCGCGAGCCCTTGTCGTAGCCGACGATGCTCTGGCCGTGGCTGGGCGCCTCGGCCACGCGCACGTTGCGCGGCACGATGGTGCGGAACACCTTGTCGCCGAAGTGGTTCGTCAGCTCGCCCGACACGGCATTGGCGAGGTTGTTGCGCACGTCGAACATCGTGCGCAGCACGCCCTCGACCTCGAGCTTCGGATTGAGGTTCTGCTTGATCGCATCGATCGTCTGCAGCAGTGCGGTCAGGCCTTCGAGCGCGTAGTACTCGCACTGCATCGGCACGAGCACCGAATCGGCGGCGGTCAGCGCATTGAGCGTCAGCAGCGACAGCGCCGGCGGACAGTCGATCAGGATGTAGTCGTAACGCGCGCGCAGCGGTTCGAGCACGCGCTTGAGGCGCTGCTCGCGATCGTCGGCGCCCATCAGTTCGAGCTCGGCGGCGGTGAGATCGGTGTTGCCGGGAATCAGGTCGACCTCTTCCTCGGTCTGCACGATCGCATCACCGGCCTCCACCTCGCCCAGCAGCACGTCGCAGGTCGACACCGGCACGGCGCCCTTGTCGATGCCGCAGCCCATGGTCGCGTTGCCCTGCGAATCGAGGTCGACCAGCAGCACACGCTTGGGCGTGCGCGCGAGCGCCGCGGCCAGGTTCACGGCCGTCGTCGTCTTTCCGACGCCGCCCTTCTGGTTGGCGATGGCGATGATGCGGGCCATGGGCTCCGTGCGAGGTTCAGGAAGGGAATCGGCCACCGCGGGCGGCGGCCGGACCGGGGATTATGCCCCCCAAGGGTCGCTTGGGGACACCGATCCGGCCGCGCGTCGGCATCACCGGGGCGAAGCGGTTGCAGATGAACCGGGGATGCGCGGCCGGGTGTCGCGGATGTCCCGCGTGCGCTGCGGGACAGCCGCTCAGGCGCGTGCGACGACGACCAGGTGCCGTTCGGCGTCGAGGCCGGGCACCTCGAGCGGGGTGACCGTGTCGAGCCGCCAGCCGGCCGGCAGCGCGGCGATCTCGTCGGCCGGGTGCACGCCCTTCATCGCCAGCAGGCGGCCGCCGTCGGCTTTCGGCAGATGGCCGCCGACGGCGAGGATGTCCGGCAGCGTGGCCAGCGCGCGCGCGGTGATCGCGTCGAACGCTCCGGGCCGGTCGACGGCTTCGATGCGCGATTCGGCGACGTCGGCATTGGTGAGTTTGAGCTGCCGCACCGCCTCGCGCAGGAAGCGCGCCTTCTTGCCGTTCGACTCGACCAGAGTGACGTGCAGGCCGGGCAGCGCGATCGCCAGCGGAATGCCGGGCAGGCCGGGGCCGGTGCCGAGATCGGCGAGCGTGGCGAGGCCGTCGACGTGCGGCACCATCGCCAGCGAATCGAGCAGATGCCGCACCACCATCTCGCGCGGATCGCGCACGGCGGTCAGGTTGTAGGTCTTGTTCCAGCGCACGAGCAGTGCGAGATAGGCGAGCAGCGGGTCGGCCAGCGTCGGCGCGAGGCCCAGCGTGCGCAGCCCGGCGTCGAGTTCGGCGCGCAGCGCGGTGTCGTCGGAGAGTTCCATGGCGCGCATTGTAGAAGCTGGTGCGGCGCGTGGTCTGTGGATCGAGCCCGATGACCGCTTCCTCGCGTGCGCTTGCTGAGCGCGGGTGTCCAGTGGGCTCGAACGTCCGGATTGCAGTGCGCCTCGTCCTTCCCCCTCTGGGGGAAGGTGCCCGGAGGGCGGATGAGGGTGCGCGCCGACCTCTCCCAGAGGGAGAGGTGAAGACGCGTTGGCAGGTCGGGAGACGACCTTGATCGCGAATCAGATCTGCGAATCAGCCACCCCAACGCCCGCTCGATCCACCCGCCGCCAGGCGACCGTCGCCAGATAGCCCGGCAACGGCGCGAATGCATGCAGATGCCAGTCCGCCGGTGTGCCGAGCGCGGGATCGCAGGCGACCAGCGCCCAGCCTTCGTCCCGCGCGGCGAACTCCAGCCGGTCGAGCCCGAACGAGAGCCCATGCCCGTGCGCTTTCAGCACGGCTTCCTTCGCGCACCACAGCTGCACGAAGGCGGCCTCCGCAGCGTCGGGGGCGCGCGTCGCCAGCGCCGTGGCTTCGCCCGCAGTGAAGAAACGCTGCGCCAGGGCCATCGCCTGTGGCCGGGGCCGCATCCATTCGATGTCCACGCCCACCGCCACGCCGTCGCCCAGTGCGACCAGCAAGGCATCGCCGCTGTGGCTCCAGTTCGCGTCGAGGCCCGGTTGGCCGGGCACCTGCAACTGCGGGCGGCCGCGTGCGTCGCGGTCGAGAACGAGGTCGGACCCGGGGCGGCCGAGCGTGTCGGCCAACCAGGGGCGCACCAGGGATTCGGCGGACTGGCCGCGGCGGTAGTCCCGCCACGCGATGCGCACCGCCCCGGCGGCCAGACTCATGGTTTCGCTGAACATCCCTCGCTGAACATCCGAACTTGGCATCCCGCAGGCCGTCCAGCGTAAGCTAAAACCGCTGTTCCGCGGGCCGGACACGGCGTACGGAACAATCTTCGGAGTCGCAACACGATGTCGGCAGTGGGTGTGGAACAGGGCGCGTCGCGCATCGATGGCCTGCAGGGCGCAGGCGAGTACCGGCCGCTGGTGGGCGGCGATCCGTCGCGCACGATCGCGTTCGGCGCCGGTGGCGTGGTGACGCTCGACACCTTTCTCGCGCACGTGCGCGGCGTCGCCGCGCTGCTGCCCGATGCGCCGTTCGCACTGAACCTCTGCGAAGACCGCTACCGCTTCCTCGTCGCGTTCTGCGCCGTCGCGTTGCGCGGGCAGACCACGCTGCTGCCGCCGGCGCGCACGCGCGGTGCGATCGACGACGTGCGTGCGCGGCATCCGCACAGCTACTGCATCGGCGATCGCGACGACTGCGGCTGCGACGCGCCGCACGATGTCGGCCACGCGCCCGCGCCGCCGCATTACGTGCGCCTGCCCGATGCGCTGCCGACGCGCGATGGCGACGTGCCGCAGATCGCACTCGACGCGCTGGTCGCGATCGGATTCACCTCCGGCAGCACCGGCGTGCCCGGCGCCAATCCCAAGACCTGGGCTACGTTTCACGCCTGCACGCTGCAGAACCTCGCCGCGCTCGCCGATCTGCACGGCGCGGCCACGTTGCCGGTCGTGGCGACCGTGCCGCCGCAGCACATGTACGGCATGGAGCTCTCGATCCTGCTGCCGCTGCTCGGCAATGTCGCCGTACACGGCGCGCGGCCGTTCTTTCCCGAAGACATCGCGGCCGCGTTGCGCGATGCACCGCGTCCGCCGTTGCTGGTCACCACGCCCGTGCATCTGCGCTCGCTGGTCGAATCGGGCGTCGCCCTGCCGCCGCTGGCCGCGATCGCCACCGCGACCGCGCCCCTGCCGCAGGCGCTGGCCGCCGAGGCCGAAGCGCGGTTCGGCTGCGAGGTGCGCGAACTGTTCGGCTCCACCGAGACCTGCATCTTCGCGCGCCGCCGCACCGCGCTCGAGCAGGCCTGGACCCCGTTCGACGGCGTGCGTCTGCAGCCCGTGCCCGACGGCACCCTCGTGCACGCGCCGCATCTGCCCGAGCCGCGGCTGCTGGCCGACATCGTCGAACTCGATGCCGCCGGCCGGTTCGAACTGCGAGGCCGCCAGGCCGACATGATCGAGATCGCCGGCAAGCGCGCCTCGCTCGCCGACCTCACCCGCCGCCTGCTCGCCATCGACGGCGTCCGCGACGGCGTGATCTGCCAGAGCGCCACGCCGGATGCGACCGGCGTGCGCCGGATCATGGCCGCGGTCGTGGCGAGCCCGGCACTCGACGATGCCGCGCTGCTGGACGCCTTGCGGGCCAGCATGGATCCGGTGTTCCTGCCGCGCCGCATCCGCCGCGTCGACGGGCTGCCGCGCAACGAGACCGGCAAACTGCCCCGCGCCGCGCTGGACGCTCTGTTCGGTCCTTCGGCCGGCTGAATACCGACATCTCCGTCACGGACCGGGCCGGATGCTGGCGCCGGCCTTCGGGCCTGCACGCGCCACTTCCCGATTTCCCGAGTTCCGCACTGGAGCATTCCGCATGAACTTCCTCATCTACATCATCGTCGGTGGCATCGCCGGCTGGCTCGCCAGCATCCTGATGCGCACCAACGGGCAGCAGGGCATCCTGCTGAACATCGTCGTCGGCATCATCGGTGGCTTCATCGGTGGCTGGCTGCTGCCGATGCTGGGCGTCTCGCTCGGCGCAGGCTGGATCGGCTTCCTGCTGACCGCGCTGATCGGCGCGATCATCCTGCTGGCGATCGTCAACCTGTTCCGCCGCGGCAGCGCGCGCTGATCGCAGCGGGATCGATGTCAAAAAAAGGCCCGGCATTGCCGGGCCTTTTTTCTTCGTCCCGGGGTATCGACGCTGACGCCATCGGACCTGCGGCAGCGCCGCGGGACGCGTCAGTCCGAGAGGGTGACCCAGGCCGGCGCATGGTCGCTGGGGCGTTCCCAGGTCCGCGGTTCGCGATCGATGCCGGACGCGACGGCCTGATCCCGCAACGCATCCGACACCAGCGTCAGATCGATCCGCAGGCCGAGATCGCGGCGGAAACCCGCCTGGCGGTAATCCCACCAGCTGAAGACGCCCGCGTCGTCGTGATGCAGGCGGAACGCATCGTGCAGACCGAGGCCGAGCAGGCCGCGCAGGGCGTCGCGCTCGGCGGTCGAGGTCAGGATGTGGCCGTCGTTCCAGACCGCGGGATCGTGCACGTCGCGGTCGTCGGGGGCGATGTTGAAGTCGCCCAGGACGACGAGCTTCGGATGCGCGGCGAGTTCGCGCTGCACCCAGTCGTGCACGGCGGCGAGCCAGCGCAGTTTGTAGGCGTACTTGTCGGTGCCGACGTCCTGGCCGTTGACGACGTAGAGGTTGATGACGCGCACGCCGTCGATGGTCGCGGCGATCACGCGCTTCTGTTCGTCCTCGAATCCCGGGATGCCGATCTGCACGTCGTCGAGTGCGCGGTCGCGGGCGAGCAGGGCGACGCCGTTGTAGGTCTTCTGGCCCGCGAACACGGTGCGGTAGCCGAGCGCGGCGAGCGCGGTGTCGGGGAAGCGCGCGTCCTCGAGCTTGGTTTCCTGGATGCCGACCACATCGGGTTGCGCATCGCGCAGCCATTGCTCGAGGTGCGGCAGGCGGACGTTGAGCGAGTTGACGTTCCAGCTGGCGATCTTCATCCGGGAATTCTAGCGTCCGCCGCCTCGCCGGTCGCGCGCATGCGCAGCGTGGCGGTGGTGCCGCCTTCGGGCGAGGAGCGGATGTCGAGCGCCCAGCCGAGGTGTTCGCAGACGCGCGCGATGAGTTCCAGGCCGATGCCGTCGCCGGTCGGCACGCCGGTGCGTGCCATGCGCGAGTACACGGCGCTGATCTGCTCGGGCGTCATGCCGTGGCCGGGATCGCGGATCACGACGGTGGCGTCGGCGCGCAGTTCGATGTCGATGCGGCCGCCGTCGCTGTGTTCGATCGCGTTGCGCAGCAGGTTGCCGACCGTCGCACGCACGACCGCCGGTGGCGCAAGCAGGGTGCAGGGCTGCGCCGTGTGCAGCACGATCTCCAGTGCCTTGTCGCGGGTGAGATGGCGGTGGTCGTCGATGATCGCAGGCAGCAGCGTCGCCAGCTCGATCGGCTGGCCGGCCTGCAGCAGGCGCGCGGGATCCTTCGCCAGCGCGAGCAGCAGGGCGATCATCCGGTCCATGTCGTCGGCGGTGCGCTGGATGCGGCGCAACTGGTGCGCGGTCACGGCTGGCACGTCGGGCGGCGCCAGTGCGAGTTCCGCGGCGCCGGACATCACCGCGATCGGCGTGCGCAATTCATGGCTGGCGGTGTTGATGAAGGCGCGCTCGCGATCGACGAACTGCTCGTTGCGCTGCAGGTAGTCGTTGAGCGCGTTGGCGATGACCAGCAGCTCCGAACTCGCGCGCGTCTCGGGCACGATCCGTTGCCCGGCGCGATCAGGCGACAGCGCGGCGATGTCGCCGGCCAGCGTGGTCAACGGCCGCAGCGTCCGCCCGAGACCCAGCGCCATCAACCCGCCCATCACCGTGACCAGGACGACCGACGAGCCGAGGATGAAGAGCGTGAGCCGGTCCTCCTCGCGCTCCATGTCGGTGATGTCGAGGGTCAGCACATGGCGCACGCCGTCGACGTGCTCGACCAGCACCAGGATCTCGGTGCCGTTCGGCAGCTCGACCTCGTCGTGGATGCCGTCGGGCAATGCCGCGGTTTCCGGCGGCGCGCCGCCGTTGACGTACAGACGCAGGCTGTCGGAATCGCTCCAGCGATACGACGGATCCGCCGCGCTGCGTTGCAGATGGTGGGTGAACTCGGTGCGGAGCATGGAATCCCACAGCAGGCGTTCGGCGTACTCGTTGACGAGAAAGCCGTGCAGCGAGACGCCGGCCGCGAGCAGCAGCGCGTAGACGGCCAGCCAGTACAGGATGCGGCTGCGCAGGCTGCGCGCGCGGCTCATGCCGGCGCGCCGGTGTCGGCGGGCGCCGCCAGCCGGTAGCCGTAGCGCGGCAGGGTCTGGATCAGCTTGATCGCGAACGGGCCGTCGACGCTGCGGCGCAGTTCGTAGACGTGCGAGCGCAGCATGTCGCCATCGGGCGGCGCGTCGGCCCACAGCGCGTGCTCCAACTGCTGGCGTTCGACCGCGGCGGGACTGGCCTGCATCAGCACTTCGAGCAGCTTGCGGCCCGCGGGGTAGAGATGCAGCGGCTGGCCGGCGCGGCTGGCTTCGAGCGTGTCGAGGTTGAGGCGCAGGTCGTGCACTTCCAGCGTGCGCGCGCTGCGGCGGCCGCGCGCACGCGCCAGCACGGCGTCCAGCCGCACTTCGAGTTCCGGCAGTGCGAAGGGCTTGGTCAGATAGTCGTCGGCCCCGGCGCGGAAACCGGCGATCTTGTCGGGCAGTTCGTCGCGGGCGGTGAGCATGATCACCGGCGTGTCGATCGCATGTTCGCGCAGGCGCTGCAGCAGGGCGCGGCCGTCGAGGCGCGGCAGCATCCAGTCGAGGATGATCGCGTCGTAATGCTGGGTCACCGCGAGGTGCAGGCCCACGATGCCGTCCGGCGCGGCGTCCATCTCGTGGCCACGCGGCTCGAAGTAGTCGAACAGGTTGCCGACCAGGTTACGGTTGTCCTCGACCACCAGCAGTCGCATCGGTTCTCGTCCTGGGCGCAAAACGTGCCGGCCGATGATACGGCGCGGCGGCGCGGCGTTCCGACAGGCTTCCGACATGCCGGCGTCGATCCTGTACGGGCCGCGGATCGCGTGGCGGGTGGATTCGGACATGACGCTACGGACTGCGATGACGCGCCTGAAACCGGTGCTGGGCATGGCCATGCTCGGCCTCGTCGTGCTCGGCGTGTCGCGGCTGGGGCTGGCGCTGTGGCAGCGGGCGGCGGTGGACGAGGTCCATGGCTGGGTGCCGGTGCTCGTGCAGGGCCTGCGCGTCGACGTCGCCACGCTGTGCCTGCTGTTCGTGCCGCTGGCGGCGTTGCTGCTGTTGTTGCCCGCTGCGGTCTACGACGCGCGCTGGGTGCGCCGCATCGCGGCGGGCTGGCTCGCGCTCGCGACGACGCTGCTGGTCTGGCTCGAGCTCGCCACGCCCGGTTTCATGGCCGAGTACGGCCTGCGGCCCGACCGCGTGTTCGTCGAATATCTGGTCTATCCGCGCGAAGTGCTGTCGATGCTCGTTGAAGGCCGGCCGCTGGAATGCATCGGCGTGCTGCTGCTGACCGCGGCGGCCGCCTGGGCCAGCCTGCGGCTCGCACGACGCGGGTGGCCCAGTCAGCCGACGCCGACCGGCGGCGTGCTGCTGCGCGCCGGTCTCGCGGTGCTGGTGCTCGGCGTCGGCGCGCTCGGTGTGCGCTCGACGCTGGGCCATCGGCCGATGAATCCGGCGATGCTGGCCTTCAGCACCAATCCCACCGTCAATGCGCTGCCGCTGAACTCGTTCTACTCGCTGGCGTTCGCGATGCGCGGCTGGCTGCAGCACGAGGAGACCGCCGAGTCCCTGTACGGCGAACTGCCGGCGGAGACGGTACTTGCGTCGGTCCGGGCGGGCACCGGCCTGCCGGCCTCGGCGTTCACCGACCCCGAGCGTCCGACGCTCGCCGCGCGCGCGCCGGTGTGGCGCGGCAAGCCGAAGAACCTGGTGATCGTGCTGGAGGAGAGTCTCGGCGCGCAGTTCATCGGCAGCCTCGGCGGGCGGCCGCTGTCGCCGGAGTACGACCGCCTCAGCGAACAGGGCTGGGCGTTCGAGCGGCTGTACGCGACCGGTACGCGCTCGGTGCGCGGCATCGAGGCGGTGGTCGCCGGCTTCGCGCCGACGCCGGCGCAGGCGGTGGTCAAACGTGCGCGCAGTCAGCAGGGCTTTTTCACCCTCGCCGACGTGCTGCGCCGGCGCGGTTACGACACGACGTTCTATTACGGCGGCGAAAGCCATTTCGACAACATGCGCGGCTTCTTTCTCGGCAACGGCTTCGGCCGCGTGGTCGAGCAGCGCGACTATCGCGCGCCGGCGTTCGTCGGCTCCTGGGGCGTGTCCGACGAGGATCTGTTCGCGCGCGCCGACGAGGAATTCGCGCGCCTGCATGCGGACGGGAAGCCGTTCTTCGGTTTCGTGTTTACCTCGAGCAACCACGATCCCTTCGAATTCCCGACCGGCCGCATCACCCCGTTCGAGCAGCCGCTGGCCACGCGCAACAATGCCGCGAAGTACGCCGACCACGCGCTGGGCGGCTTCTTCGACAAGGCGATGGCCAGCGACTACTGGAACGACACCGTGTTCCTCGTCGTCGCCGATCACGACTCGCGCGTGTTCGGCCGCGATCTGGTGCCGGTCGACAACTTCCACATTCCCGGCCTGATCCTCGGCGCGGGCATCACGCCGCGTCGCGACGACCGCATCGCCAGCCAGATCGATCTCGGGCCGACACTGCTGTCGCTGATCGGCATCGCCGATGCCACGCCGATGACCGGCCGCGATCTGGCCGATCCGGCGATGCGCTTGCCCGGGCGCGCGCTGATGCAGTACGACCGCAACTTCGCGTGGTTGCAGGGCAACGATGTGGTGGTGCTGCAGCCCGACAAGGTGCCGAGCCAGTACCGTTACGTGCCGGGCCAGGGCCGCCTGCAGCCTGCGGCGCTGTCGCCGCTGCTGGCACGCGAGGCGCATGCGCAGGCGCTGTGGGGCTCGCTGGCCTACGAACGCGGCTGGTACGGATTGCCGCGGGTCAACGCGCGAGAAAATCGACCAGCTTCGCGATCCGCGCATACGGCGGTCGCAGCCAGTCGGTAACCGCGACGCGCGACTGCCACAGCACCGGCAGTGCCTTGGTCATCGCGTCGAAACCGGCGCGGCCGTGATAGGCGCCCATGCCGCTCGGGCCGACGCCGCCGAACGGCAGGCGGTTCGCGGCGAAATGCAGCAGGGTGTCGTTGACGGTCACGCCGCCGGCGACGGTGCGCGCGAGGATCGCCTCGGCCTGCGCGCGATCGCCGAAGGGATACAGCGCCAGCGGGCGGTCGCGTGCTTCGACGAAGGCGATGGCGTCGTCGAGCGAATTGTAGGAAATCACCGGCAGGATCGGCCCGAAGATCTCCTCGCGCATCACCTCGCTGTCGTCGCCGGGCTCGACGACCAGCGTCGGTGCGAGGGCGCGCGCGCCATCGACCTCGAGCAGCGGCAGCACGGTCAGTCCGCGTGTGCGCGCATCGTCGAGCAGACCGGTCAGGCGCGCATGCTGCGCGTCGCTGACGATGTGCGTGTAATCCGACGCGCGGGTGCCGGCATCGGCATAGCGCGCCTGCACCTCGAAACGCAGCGCCTCCAGCAGCGCGTCGCGGCGCGCGGCATCGACCAGCACGTAATCCGGCGCGATGCAGGTCTGGCCGGCGTTGAACAGCTTGCCGGTGACCAGCCGCGACGCGGCCTTGTCGAGCGGATAGCCGGGGCAGACGATCGCCGGCGACTTGCCGCCGAGTTCCAGCGTCAGCGGGGTGAGGTTCGGCGCTGCCGCGGCCATGACCTTTCGGCCGACTGCGGTAGAGCCGGTGAACACCAGATGGTCGAACGGCAGGCCGGCGAACGAAGCGCCGATGTCGGCATCGCCGAGCGCGACGGCGACGCGGTCGGCCGGAAACACTTCGGCCAGCAGCGAGCGCAGGAACGCGCTGCTGCGCGGCGTGTGTTCGGACGGCTTGAGATAGACGTGGTTGCCGGCGGCGATCGCGGTCGCCAGCGGAATCAGCGCCAGATTCACCGGGTAGTTCCACGGCGCGATGACACCGACCACGCCCAGCGGCACCGGCCGCACTTCGGCGCGCGCCGGCCACAGCTTCCAGCCGGCGCCGACGCGGCGCGGCCGCATCCAGCCACGCAGATGGCGGCGCAGCGCATCGATCTCCGACAGCACGGTCATGCCGTCGGCGATCAGCGATTCGGAGCGCGCGCGATGGCCGAAGTCGGCCGAGATCGCGTCGGCCATCTCGTCCAGGCGCCGCGCGAATGCGGCGCGCAGGCGGGCGAGATCGTCGCGGCGCTGCGCGGCATCCGGGCGACGGCTGCGCCAGGCCGCGCGCAAGGCATCGAGGGTCGGTCGCAGGTCGGCGACCGGCGTCGCGGCGGGTGTCGGATCGGTCGGGGCGGCATCCATCTCCGCAGTGTAGCGCCGGCGTCGCGGCATTCCGGCAGGGCCGCAGGTAGACTCCGGCGATGGACTTGAGACCCTATCGGAACACCGCCCCGCGCCTCGGCGCACGCGTCTATGTGGACCCTGCAGCAACGGTGATCGGCGATGTCGTGCTCGGCGACGACGTGTCGGTGTGGCCGGCGACGGTGATCCGCGGCGACGTGAACCACGTGCACATCGGCGCGCGCACCAGCGTGCAGGACGGCACCGTGATCCACGTCAGCCACGCCGGCCCGCATGCCAAGCGCGGCGGCTTCCCGACATTGATCGGCAGCGACGTCACCATCGGCCACAAGGCGGTGATCCACGCCTGCACGATCGAGGACGCGGCGCTGATCGGCATGGGCGCGCTGGTCCTCGACGGCGCGGTGGTGCGCAAGCACGCGTTCGTGGCCGCAGGCGCGGTGGTGTCACCGGGCAAGGTGGTCGGCGAAGGCGAGCTGTGGGTCGGCAATCCGGCGCGCTGTGTGCGCAAGCTCGACGATGCGCAGATCGAAGGCCTGTACTACAGCGCCGCGCACTACGTGCGTCTCAAGGACGAATACCTCGCCGCGCTGGCGGGCTGAGCAGCGCAGGGGCAGACACGACGCATGACGCACCGGGACGACGCGCATTCGCGCATGACCGCATGGAGCCGCGGCGCCTGATGCTCGATACGGTCCGCGAGGTCCACACCCCCGAGGGCGTCGCGCTGCGTCTGCCGGCCGCAGGCCCGGTGCCGCGTGCGGTGGCGTGGCTGATCGATCTGGCGATCCGCGGCGCGCTGCTGATGGCGATCTCGATCGTGCTCGGCATGCTCGGCAAGTTCGGATCGGGCCTGTACATGATCGTGCTGTTCGTCGTGTTCTGGGGCTATCCGGTGGTGTTCGAAGCGCTGTACGGCGGGCAGACGCCGGGCAAGCGCGCACTGAGCCTGCGCGTGGTCTCGGCCGACGGCGCGCCGATCGGCTGGATGGCGAGCTTCGTGCGCAATCTGATGCGCACCGTCGACATGCTGCCGTTCGGCTACGGCGCGGGTCTGGTCGCCAGCCTCGCCGATCCCTGGAGCCGGCGGCTCGGCGACATGGTCGCCGGCACGCTGGTGATCCATGCGCCACGCGAGCGCACGCGCATCGACGCGTTGCAGATCGCGCCGCAGGCACCGGCCGCGCCGTTGCAGGCGCACGAGCAGCTCGCGGTGATCGCATTCGCCGAACGCGCGCACGCGTTGACCGGCGAACGCCAGCAGGAACTGGCCGACCTCGCCACGCCAGTCACCGGTGCCCGCGGCGAAACCGGCGTGCTGCGATTGCTGGGCGTGGCCAACTGGCTGCTGGGGCGGCGCGCATGAGGCAGGACGCGTTCGTCGCCCGTCACGAACCAGAGTGGGACGCGTTCGAGCGCTGGCTCGATGCGCGCGAAGGCAGTCCGCGCCGCGCGCGTGCGACGCGGCGCGACTGGGACGGCCTGGTCGACGAGGACGTGCCCTCGCGCTATCGACGCCTGTGCCAGCAGCAGGCGCTCGCCCGCCGTCGCGGTTACAGCCCGCAGGTCACCGCGCGCTTGCAGGCGCTGATGCAGCGCGGCCACAACGTGCTCTATCGCCCGCCACCGCCGCCGTGGCGCCACGCGCTGCGGTTCCTGCTCGCCGATTTCCCGCGCCTGGTGCGCGCGCAACGCGGCTGCCTGTGGGCCGCGCTGGTGCTGTTCGCGGTGCCGCTGGTGCTGATGTTCGTGCTGATCCAGCAGTGGCCGGAACTCGCCTACGGGGTGATGTCGCCCGAGCAGCTGGCGCAGATGGAAGGCATGTACGACCCGGCGCGCGCGGCCGAGCGTTTCGCGCGTGAGAGCCAGAGCGACATGGAGATGTTCGGCTACTACATCTGGAACAACGTCAGCATCGGCTTCCGCACCTTCGCCAGCGGTCTGCTCGCCGGCGTCGGCACGATCTTCGTGCTGATCTTCAACGGCATTTTCATCGGCACGGTCGCCGGACATCTGCAGGCGATCGGCCATGGCGGTCCGTTCTGGCGCTTCGTCGTCGGCCATTCGGCGCCGGAGCTCACCGCGATCGTGATCGCCGGTGCCGGTGGTCTGCGGCTCGGGCTCGCGCTGGTCGCACCGGGTCAGCTGCGCCGCGTCGATGCGCTGGTGCAGGCGGGTCGCGATGGCGGCCGGCTGTGTCTGGGCATCCTCTTCATGCTGGTGTTCGCGGCGTTCGTCGAAGCGTTCTGGTCGTCGACCGGCGCGATTCCCGATCCCGTCAAGTTCGGTGTCGGTGGCGGCCTGTGGCTGCTGACCGGGCTGTGGCTGTGGCGCGGTGGACGCGGAGTCGCCGATGCGCGTTGAGACCGTGCAGGTGGAACTGCGACCGCGCACCGCCTGGGAAGCGATGGAGCTCGGCAACGCGCTGGTGCGCCGCCACGCGCTCGCGATCTGGGGCCCGTCGCTGCTGCTCGGGCTGCCGGTGTTCGTCGTGCTCAACGCCCTGGGCTGGGCGATCGACCAGCTGTGGCTGTCGGCGCTACTGCTGTGGTGGCTCAAGCCGGTGTTCGATCGCGTGCCGCTGTTCGTGCTGTCGCGCGCGGTGTTCGGTGCGGCGCCGGGCATGCGCGCGACGCTCGATGCGCAATGGCGCTGGGGTTGGCGGCCGCTGATCGGGCATCTGACCTGGCGCCGCTTCAGTCCCTGGCGCGCGGCGACGCTGCCGGTGGATCTGCTCGAAGGTCTGTCCGGCGCGCCGCTCGTGCAGCGGCGCCATCTGCTCGCCGACGGTATCGGCGGACACGCGCTGCTGCTGACCATGATCTGCCAGTTGTTCGTGGCCGCGCTGCTGCTGTCGCTGTCGACGCTGGTGCTGATGTTCGTGCCCACCGAGCTGCTGTCCGAATCGGCGCGCGCGATGTGGGCGCTGGTCTCCGAGCAACCGCCGCGTTGGGTGCAGGTGCTGGGCAATCTCGCGTTCTGGATGGCGATCGGGCTGGTCGAGCCGTTCTACATCGGGGCCGGCTTCGGTCTGTATCTCAACCGTCGCACGCAGCTGGAAGCCTGGGATCTGGAGATCGCGTTCCGGCGCCTGCGCGCACGTCTGGCGCCTGCAGCGACGCTGGTGCTCGGGCTGCTGCTCGCCGGCCTGATGCTGGCGCCGGTCTCCGGACAGGCGCAGGACCCGGCGACCGCCGGCGACGACGGCACGCGCGAGATCAATCCGACCAAGACCTGGCGGCCTGGCGAACGCAAGCAGGACGTCGCGCAGGACGAAGCGGCGCAGACGCCGACGCTCCCGCAGGTCTTCGGACGCCTCAAGGACGGCGCCGCGTTCCAGCGCGCGATCGAACGTGCGTATGCCGATCCGCTGCTCGACAACAAGCGCGAGGTCACGCGCTGGCAGCGCAAGGACGCGGACGAGGACAAGAAAGACGACACGGCTCCGCCGATACCGAACACCGGCCTGCTGGCCGCGATCGGGCAGGTCTTCGCGCTGATCGCCGAGTACGGTCTGTGGCTGGTGCTCGCGATCGTCGTCGGCGTGCTGGCCTGGACCGCGCGCCGCTGGTGGCCGTGGATGCGCGACACCCTGGGACCGGTGCGCGAACCAAGCGAGATCGTGGTCGAAGCTGCACCGCCGCCGCCGGAAAACCTGCCCGCCGATCTGGTCTCCGAAGTGCGCCGGCTGTGGGCCGAGGGCCGGCATCGTCGCGCGCTGGCGCTGCTGTATCGCGGCGGCGTCGAGGCGATGGTCGCGCGCGCCGGCGTGACCCTGGTGCCGGGCGCGACCGAGGCGCAGGTGCTGCGCGCGTCGCGTCGCCTGCCCGATGCCGAAGACCGCGATGCGTTCGCCGAGATGGTGCGCGTCTGGCAGCGCGCCGCCTACGGCCAACGGCTGCCGGATGATGCCGGCCTGGATGCGCTGCTGGCGCGTCTGGCGCCGCGTTTCGGATGGTCCGCCTGATGCGCTGGCCCACCCGCATCGCCCTCGCCGCACTCGGCGCGTTGATCGTCGCGCTGGGCGTCGCCTGGTTCCTGCATACGCACGAGCGCGTGGCCGACACTGTCGATCTGCCGCCGCGCGGCGAGGCCGCCTACAACCCGCTGTACGCGTTGCGCGAAACGCTGCGCGCCGATGGGGTGGAGGCGCGTTCGCGTCAGCGTCTGCAACTCTCCAGCGTGCCGCTGGGACCGCGCGACACCGTGCTGCTCTACAGCGAACCGCGCACGCTGCTGCCGTCGGAAGTCGAAGCGCTGCTCGGCTGGGTCCAACAGGGCGGACATCTGCTGGTGCGCACGCCGTTGCCACGCCGTCGCGCGGATGCCGCGCGTCCCTGGGATCTGCTCGAACGCCTCGGTGTGCACACCGTCGACGGCCGCACGCAGTGCGAACCGCTGCTGGTGACCGGGCAGGGCGGCCATGTCGAGTTCTGCAACGGCCGCCGGTTCCTCGTCGATGCGGAGCCGCTGCTCGAATGGGGTGACAGCGGCGAGGACGGTCTGGTGTTCGCGCGACTGGCGCATGGCGCCGGCAGAGTCGACGTGCTCGCCGACTTCGATTTCATGCGCAACGCCGATCTGCGCGAAGTGCCGCACGCGCTGCTGACCCGGCAGCTGCTGGCGCCGAACTGGGGCGCGGGCACCGTGCATCTGGTCTACGCCGCCAGCGTGCCGCCGCTGTGGTACCAGATTCTCACCCGCGGCTGGATGGCGTGGGGGCCGTTGCTGCTCGCGCTGCTCGCCTGGTTGTGGATGCGCACGCAGCGGCTCGGTCCGGTATCGCCGGCGCCGCCGGTCGCACGGCGCGCGCTGCTCGAACACGTCGCCGCGAGTGGCGAACATCTCGTGCGCTACGGCCGCGCGCCGCTGCTCTACGACGCGGTGCGCACGGCGTTCCTCGATCGCCTGCGCCGGCGCGATCCACTCGCCGCCGCGCTCGAAGGCGAGGCCGGCATCGAGGCCATCGCCGCGCGCACGGGCGTGTCGCCACGCGATGTCCGCCAGGCGCTGCAGGCGCCCCGACCCGATGATGCGACGGCGTTCCGTCAGCGCATCGCCCGACTGATCCAGATGCGCAACCACCTGTGAGCCCGACCATGACCGAACTGCCCGTGCCCCCGTCCGCGCCGATCACCGGCGAGGCCCTTGCCGCGCGCGTCGCCGCCGTGCGCGATGAAGTCTCCAAGGCCTTCATCGGCCAGCCCGAGGTGCTCGACCAGATCCTGGTCGCGCTGCTCGCCGGCGGCCATGTGCTGATCGAAGGTGTACCCGGCCTCGGCAAGACGCTGCTGGTGCGCGCGCTGTCGGCGGTGCTCGGCTGCAACTTCGCGCGCGTGCAGTTCACGCCCGACCTGATGCCCAGCGACGTCAGCGGCCACGCGGTCTGGGACACCAAGAGCGAGACCTTCGTGGTCCGCCGCGGCGCGATCTTCACCAATCTGCTGCTGGCCGACGAGATCAACCGCGCGCCGGCCAAGACGCAGTCCGCGCTGCTCGAAGCGATGCAGGAACAGCAGGTCACGATCGAAGGCCACAGCTTCGAACTGCCGCCGCCGTTCATGACGCTGGCGACGCAGAATCCGGTCGAACAGGAAGGCACGTATCCGCTGCCCGAAGCGCAGCTCGACCGTTTCCTGCTCAAGGTGCTGATCGACTATCCCGAGCATGCCGACGAGGTCGCGATGGTCACCGCGATCAGCAGCGGCAAGGTCGCTGCCGATTTCGACCTGTCGCAGCTCGCAACCGTTCTGCAGCCGGGCGAGATCGTCGCGCTGCAGCAGGGCACCGCGGCGACGGTGGTCGATGCGGCGGTGATCGACTACGCGGTGCGCATCGCCGCGGCCACGCGAAAATGGCCGGGCATCGCTCTCGGCGCCGGCCCGCGCGGCAGCCTCGCGCTGGTGCGCGCGGCGCGGGCGCAGGCGGTACTGTCGGGCCGCGATTTCGTCACGCCGGACGACATCCGCGAGATCGCGACGCCAGCGCTGCGTCATCGCATCGCGCTGGCGCCGGAGCTGCAGATCGAAGGCCAGGATGCCGACCAGGTGCTGCAGGCGCTGCTGGCCCGCGTGGAAGCGCCGCGCAAGTGAGAAACTGCGCAATGTCCTGCTGCGCTTGCCAGCTGACGCGCGTGCGGTGCTCGGCGTGCTCGCGTACCACATGCACGCTGCGCCTCCTGCGCTCCACCACGCGCCATCTGGCGGCGCTCGCGACGGACCTTGAACTGTTTCGACACCCGTCGCGACGCCCGCACATGAGCCGCCCCGCATGAGGCCGACGATCGCGCTCGTCGTGCTGCTCGTCGTCTGGGGAATGGGCGGCGTCGCCGCGTCGCTGTGGCCTGTCGCGGTGCTGCCCTGGAACGTGTTCGGCACGGCATTGCTGCTGCTGTCGATCCTCGATCTCGTGCTGCTGTTGCGGCGACCGACCCCGGATGTCGTCCGCACGATGGCCGAGGCCTGGCCGATCGGCATCGCGCGACCGGTGTCGCTGCAACTCGAGGGCGGTCCACAGGTCCAGCATCTCGAGGTCTTCGATCTGCATCCGCCGGGCTGGCGCGTCGATGGCCTGCCGCGACGCCTGCGCCTGGCGCCGGACACCGTGTCGCGCGTCGACTACACGCTGCAGCCCGACATGCGCGGCGCGGCGGTGTTCGAAGGCGTGCAGCTGCGGTTGCGTTCGCCGCTCGCGCTGTGGCGCCAGCGGCGCGACGCCGGCACCCGGCACCAGGTGCGCGTGTTCCCGAACTTCGCACCGCTGACGCGCTTCGCCCTGCTCAGCGCCGACCGCGCCTCGCGCCTGGTCGGCGCGCACATCAAGCGCCGTCGCGGCGAAGGCACCGATTTCCATCAGATGCGCGAGTACCGCGTCGGCGACAGCCTGCGGCAGATCGACTGGAAGGCGAGTTCGCGCGCACGCAAGCTGATCTCGCGCGAGTACCAGGACGAGAAGAACCAGCAGCTCGTCGTCGTGCTCGACACCGGCCGCCGCATGCTCGCCCAGGATGGCGCGCTGTCGCATTTCGACCACGCGCTCGATGCGGCGCTGGTCGTGTCCTATCTCGCATTGCGCCAGGGCGATGCGGTCGGCCTGTTCGCGACCGGCGGCGAGAGCCGCTGGATGGCCCCGCAACGCGGCATGGGCGCAGTCGACACGCTGCTGTGCATCAGCCACGACCTGCAGCCGCAAGCGGTCGCGACCGACTATCTGGCCGCTGCGACCGAACTGTCGCTGCGCCAGCGCCGTCGTGGCTTGTTGATGCTGGTGACCAATCTGCGCGACGAGGACATCGAGGACGTGCTGGCCGCAGTACGCATGCTGCAGAAACGGCATCTGGTGATAGTCGCGTCCCTGCGCGAACGCGCGCTCGACGAGGTGCTGTCGACCGACGTGCACGACCACGACGACGCCATCCGCGCCGGCGCCACGGCCCGTTACCTCGCCCAGCGCAAGGCCGCGCACGATGCACTGCGCAACCACCGCATCGCCGTGCTCGATGTCACCGGCGAAGAACTGCCGTCCGCGCTGGTCGAGCGCTATCTGGCGGTGAAGCGGGACGGCTTGCTGTAGGGGACGCTCGACCTGCGCCCGCAAGCGGGGATGGCTCGAAGTCAGGCGCCTTTCACCCGCCGTGAATGGAATCCCCGCTAGAAACAGAGCGCGCGCACCGGACGCTGCGCAGGGGGAGTGGTCCGGGGCCGCGCGATGCCAGCCATCCGACGAGGCCTTGCCATGCACACCCACACCCCTGTGACTCCGCCCGCGGCGCGTCTGCCGCGCCTCTTTCGTTCGCTCGCTCTGCTCGGTGCCGCCGCGCTGCTGTCCGCGTGCGCGGCGACGGTGCAACGGCCCGCTGCCGCGCCCGTCGATCCGGTTGCGATCAACGGCGACGTGCGCCAGGTCGTGCTGGTCGTCGAAGGCAGCGATACCGCGCGGGCGCAGGAGGACTGGGCGGATTTCCGCGCCCTGTGGAACGACGCGATCCGCACGTCCGCCACCGCCGCCGGCATCCAGGGCAGCGTGCGCGACAGCCGGCCGGCGTCGCTGGACCCGCCGGGTGTGGTCGTGGTGGTGCGTGTCGACAGCTTCCGCTACGTCTCCACCGGGGCGCGCTACGGACTCGGCGTGATGACCGGCAATGCGCACATCAAGGCCAGCGCGCAGTTCATCGAAGTGCCCGGCGGCAAGGTTGCGGCGACCCGGACCTACGACACTGCGTCGAGCGCGTGGCAGGGCATCTTCGCGCCGATGACGGTCAAACAGGTGCAGGCGATCACCGACCAGATCGTCGCCGAGGCGCGTGGCGGCTGACCCGCGCCCGCCACACGATCGACCGGCGTACAGTGCGCCTGGGCGGTACGCCGCCGGGGCCATGGGCCGGGAGGACGCGATGGGGGAGCGCGATGCAGGAGCAGGCGCCGGGCATGCCGGTACGGGCGGCCGCGCATCGCTGCAGCGCATCCTCGCGCGGGTTTCGCGCGAGGCCCTGCAGGACGGCGCGCTCGACGGCGTGATGCAGCGGATCGTGGATGTCGTGGCGGCGGAACTGCCGGTCGCGGTCGTCAGCATCATCCTGCTCGACGAGGCCGGCGAAGCCTTCGTGCAGGAGGTCTCGGCCGGGACCATCGATCTGTCGCCGATGACCTGGCCG
This sequence comes from Luteimonas flava, assembly GCF_036584485.1. NCBI lineage: Bacteria > Pseudomonadati > Pseudomonadota > Gammaproteobacteria > Lysobacterales > Lysobacteraceae > Luteimonas > Luteimonas flava. The sequence continues at coordinate 444,302 of NZ_JAZHBM010000002.1, forward strand.
TGGCCGCTCAGTGTCGGTGCTGCAGGCCGCTGCGCGCGTCTGGGCGAGCCCCAATTGATCATGGATGTCGATACCGACACGGATTATCTCGCCGGCAATCACGAGGTGCGCTCCGAATACCTCGTGCCGATCCGCCACCGTATGCGTCTGCACGGCGTGCTCAATGTCGAGAGCGCCGATTCCGCGTTCTTCGACGACGACATGCGCGAGGCCTTCGATGCGATCGCCGACCAGATCGCCGGCGCCATCCATTTCGCGCGCATCGCCGCGGCGCTGGAAGTCGCGAATGCGCGGTTGCAGCAGATGTCGATGGTCGATGGCCTGACCGGCATCGCAAACCGGCGTGCGTTCGACCAGGCGCTCGACGCGATGCTGCGTCGCTTGCGACCCGCCGGTCAGTCGATGGTGCTGCTGCTGGCCGACGCCGATTACTTCAAGGCGCTCAACGATGCGCTGGGGCATCTGCACGGCGACGAATGCCTGCGCGCGATCGCCGGCGTGTGCGCGGCCGCGGCGGCGGACGCCAACGGCCTGGCGGCGCGTTTCGGCGGCGAGGAATTCGCGGTGCTGCTGCCCGGCCACGATGCGGGCCAGGCCTGGCATGCGGCGGAATCGCTGCGCACGCGCATCGAGGCGTTGGCGCTGCCGAATCCCGCGTCGTCGCTGGCGCAGGTGGTCACCGTCAGTGTCGGCGGCGCGGTATCGGGGCCGGACGACACGCGCGAGGCGAAGGCGTTGATCGACGTGGCCGACCGCGCGCTCTACGTCGCGAAAGCGTCCGGGCGCAATCGCGTGCAGATCTGACGCAACGCGCCGCGCGTGCGCTCAGGCGCCGACGCGCGTCCGTACAAGCCCGACATCGCGCACGGGGCGCACTTCGATGCTGCCGGTGCGCGCCCACGGGAACTCGCCCGCGATGCGCAACGCCTCTTCCTCGCTCTCGGCCTCGATGAGGTTGAAGCCGGCGAGCATTTCCTTGGTCTCGGAGAACGGACCGTCGAACACCTGCGTGCGACCGCCGCGCGTGCGCACGGTCTTGGCGGTGCTCGCATGTTCGAGCTGCTGGAATCCGAGCAGCGTGCCATCCGCCTGCAGCGCGTCGGCATGCTGCAGGCAACCGCGCATCATCGTGTCGTATTCGCCCTCGGCCAGACCGTCGAGCAGGGTGTCGTCGGTGTAGATCAGCAGCAGGTACTGCATCGGGCGCGTCCTCGGATGGGCGGGTCAGGCTTCCAGATGGAAGTAGGGTTCCACGGTGCCGCGCAGCTTGACGGTCAGCGGTTGGCCCCGGCGATCGAGCGCGCGGCCGGCAGCGACGCGGATCCAGCCTTCGCTGACGCAGTATTCCTCGACGTCGCGACGCTCGTTGCCGTTGAAGCGGATGCCGATGCCGCGATTCATCGCCGCCTCGTTGTAGTGCGGGCTGCGCGGATCGTTGGAGAGATGGTCGGGCGGCGTATCGGTCATGGCGTCGGATTGCGGTGTGGAAACTGCGCGCAGGATACCGCCGCCGGGTGCCGGCTTCACCTACGGCGCCTCGCCGCGTCCCTGCCGGCGCGCATTCGCGATCACCGCGCGCACGAGCGCACGATCGTGGTGGCGCGAGATCGGCATCGCACCCAGTGCGATTGCACGCGCGCGCATCGCCGCTGTCACGTCGTAATGCGCGCCACTGGTGCGGTCCTGGAATGCGCGTCGCGGCATACCGAGCAGGGCCGCGAAAGCATGCAGTTCGTCGAGTGTGTCGGCGAGCAGATGCGCCCAGCGCTCGCCGCGCCAGGGATGGACCGCATCGTCGACGTAGACGGTCATGAACGTGCCTGCACATCGGCATCATCGCCGTTCATGGATCATAGCGCCCGCATGTGGCGACGCATGCCTCGGGCCTTGCGCCCGGCCATCACAGTTTTCTCCCCGCCGTGCCTTCGCCTGCAGACGTTTCGTCCGGCGGATGGAGGCGCGTGCGCGTTGCATATCCATGGACGCGTGAAAACCCCTGTTTTCAAGCCGTTCTCCGCAGTTTTGAAACGTCGCGCGTTTGGGGATTCGTGCAGAAATCGTTAAGATGGCCGGTCTGCATTGCGTTTACGAATCTATCGAGGAGGGCAGACCCGTCGTGATTTCGCGCGGTTTCAAGTGGTTGTTGTGTGGTGTTTTCGTGGCTGCGGCGCCCGCAGTGTCGGCTGAAGATGGCGCCGACGAGACACCCGGTTTCGAACTCGGCGGCGCGGTCCGCTTCAATTACGGGTGGCTCGATTACGGCCCCAGCAGCGGTCCCGAACTCGAACTGTTGCGGGTCGATGCACGCGGCAACGCCGGTCCGGCGTTCTTCTCGCTGCAATACCGCTGGTACGACGGATTCGACGCCGTGCACCACGCCTACGCGGGCTGGAAACTCGAGGACGGCCGCGACGGCGCCACGTCCGACATCCGCGCCGGTATCCAGCAGGTGCCGTTCGGTCTTCTGCCCACCGCCTCGCACAGTTTCTGGTTCGGTTCGGGCTACTACCTCGGCATCGAAGACGATTACGACCTCGGTCTCGTGTGGCAGCGCCAGTCCGGCGCGCACCAGTGGCACGCGGGTGTGTTCGCGGGCGACGAGTACGGCACCGGCGCGAACTTCGACCGCTATTCCTTCGATGTCGCGACGACGGACGATCTGCCCTACCGCGAGCGCGAACGCGGCATCGTGCGTTACGAGCACACGAGCGAAGCCGATGGGTGGGAAACGACCTGGGGCGCATCGGCCTTCGCCGGACGCATCGAGAACCGTTTCGATGGTGGCAAGCACGATCACACCGGCGCCGCCGTGCACGGGCAGTGGGTGCGCGGTCCGCTGACGCTGCAGGCGCAGTGGGCGCGCTACCGCTACGACAATCCGGAATCGCGCATCGCGATGTCGGCTTTCATGTTCCCGTTCGAGATCGCCTCGCAGGCCGACGTGCCGACGTTCAACGTCGCCTACGACGTGCAGCGCACCGGCTGGTTCGACAGCATCACCTGCTACAACAACGCCAGCGCGACCCTGCCGGTCGGCAACGATCCCGGGCTGCGCGATTCGATCCAGAACGTCACCGGCTGCAGCTTCGGCAAGGGCGTGATGCTGACCTATGTCGACTGGATCGCCGGCAAGAACATGTGGTTCGCCGGCGGCCCCGGCATCGGCGTGCGCGATCCGGCCAACGACGGCTGGCACTCGCGGCTCAACGTCAACGTCGGCTTCTACTTCTGATCCACGGCCGGGCGCTGCCCGGCCGCATCGATACGCCGCCGGTCGCCGGCGGTTTCACCTGGACGCGGCTGCTTCTGATCCACGCTGTCACCGCGCTGTCGCGTCCTGTCATGAGGACTTTCCATGAACGATCCCACCGTGCGTCCGGACACTGATCCGGCCGCGCCGCCAGAACGCTGGCACTCGCGCATTCTTGGTCCCGTGTTCTATCCCTCGGCGCTGATCGTGCTGGCGCTGATCGTGATGTCGTTCATCGCCCCCGAGGCGATGGAATCGATGTTCGGCCATGCCAAGACCTGGGTCGCCGACGAGGCGGGCTGGTTCACCGTGCTGACGGTCGCCGGCTTCCTGGTCTTCATCGTCGGCATCGCGATCAGCGGCTTCGGTCGCCTGAAACTCGGCCCCGACCACAGCAGTCCCGATTACAGCTATGCGACCTGGTTCGCGATGCTGTTCGCCGCCGGCATGGGCATCGGCCTGATGTTCTTCGGTGTCGCCGAACCGATCATGCATTACGCCGAACCGCCGGTCGGCGATGCGCAGACGGTCGCCGCCGCGCGACAGGCGATGCGCATCACGTTCTTCCACTGGGGCATCCACGCGTGGGCGATCTACGCGGTGGTCGCGCTGTCGCTGGCGTACTTCGCGTATCGCCACGGCCTGCCGCTGCGCATCCGCTCGTCGCTGTATCCGCTGATCGGCGATCGCATCCATGGCCCGATCGGCCACGCGGTCGACACCTTCGCCGTGCTCGGCACGATCTTCGGCCTGGCGACCTCGCTGGGTCTGGGCGTGATCCAGATCAACGCCGGTCTGAACTACCTGTTCGATACGCCGGTCGGCACGACGACGCAGGTGATCCTGATCAGCTTGATCACGCTGATCGCGACCGGTTCGGTCGTCAGCGGTCTGGACAAGGGCGTGCGCCGTCTGTCCGAGCTCAACATGATCATGGCGGTGGCGCTGCTGGCGTTCGTGCTGATCGCCGGCCCGACGGTCTATCTGATGCAGACCTTCGTGCAGAACACCGGCATGTACATCTCGAACGTGTTCGCGATGACGTTCAACCTCTACGCCTACGAATCCCGCGGCACCTGGCTGGGCGGCTGGACGCTGTTCTACTGGGGGTGGTGGATCGCCTGGTCCCCGTTCGTCGGCATGTTCATCGCGCGCATCTCGCGTGGCCGCACGATCCGCGAGTTCGTCATCGGCGTGCTGCTGGTGCCGCTGGGCTTCACCTTCCTGTGGATGACGATCTACGGCAACACCGCGCTGCACATGGTGATGGTCGACGGGGCAACGCAGCTCGTCGACGCGGTGGCGGCCGACAGTTCGGTCGCGATCTTCCAGTTCCTCGAGAACCTGCCGTTCTCGACGATCACGTCCGGCCTGGCGACCGCACTGGTGGTGATCTTCTTCGTGACCTCGTCCGACTCCGGCTCGCTGGTGATCGACATGCTCACGACGAAGGGCGAAGAGGAGTCGCCGGTGTGGCAGCGCATCTTCTGGGCGCTGGCCGAGGGCATCGTCGCGATCGCACTGCTGCTCGCCGGTGGTCTGGCCGCGCTGCAGGCGGCGACGATCGCCTCCGCGTTGCCGTTCACCGTGGTCATGATCCTGATGTGCTGGGGCATGGTGCGGGCGATGCGTCTGGAAGTGGTCAAGCGCACGAGCCTGCGCGACGCACGCGTCGCACCTGTCGGAATCGGCGCGGGCGGCGACTGGAAGGCCCGTCTGCGCTCGCTCGCGCATCATCCGATGCAGAAGGAAGTGCTTACATTCCTGCAGACGCAGGTCAGACCCGCGTTCGAGGACGTGGCCGCGGAGCTGCGCAAGCAGAACCTCGAAGTCGCGGTCGAGGAAGGCGACGACGGCCGTGTCTGGCTGCAGGTCGGTCACGGCGAGGAGATGGACTTCTTCTACTCCGTGCGCCCCGTGCCGTACGAGCCGCCGAGCTTCATGTTCGAAGATCCGCGCCGTCGCCGGAAGGAGACCGACCGCTTCTACCGCGGCGAGGTCCATCTGCGCGAAGGCGGCCAGGATTACGACGTGATGGGCTGGCGCAAGGACGAGCTGATCCACGACGTGCTCGACCAGTACCAGCGGCATATCCACTTCCTCAACGTCGTGCGTTGAGAACGCACCGCCTCCGGTGCGTATGCATCGAAGGCGGTGACTGACGCGGTGACATCACGCGTCAGGTGGATCTGATGAGAAAGGCCGCGTGTTCGCACGCGGCCTTTTCTTTTTGAATTCGACGGATGCTGAGCCGTCGGCTTGCTCTGCTTCCGCTTTGTGTCTTGTGCTTTGGTTTTGGCCTTGGCCTCTAGCTTTTGACTTGAATCGAGCTGTAAAGCGAGCCGAGCATCGCAGGGCGGCGGGGTCGAAGAGCAGCCCATGTCTGAGCGCAGCGAGTTTGGGCTGCGTGCCCCGCTGCCCGAGAAGCGCAGGGGACCACCGCGGCTGTATCGCGGCGGATCGCGTCCGGCGAAGGGACCTTTTGGTTCCTTCTGGGTCCATCCAAAAGGGACTCGCACGCGCAGCGGGCGAAAGCCCTGCACTTGCTCCGGCTTCTTTGCTCGTCGCTTTGCGACTTTGATTCTTCGGCTTGAGGGAGACGAATGAACGCCGAGAGAGAAGATCAAAGACAGGGCTTCCGCGCTGTCGCGCGGCTCACTTTTGTCTTGGCAAAAGTAAGCAAAACCGTCTTCGCCGGACGCAAGCCGATGCGATGAAGCCGCATCGGTTCCCTCCGCTCCTCGCCTGACGCGGCACGCAGCCCAAACTCGCTGCGCTCAGACATGGGCTGCTCTTCGGCCACGTCAGGCTCCGGTGCTCGGCTCGCTCTACGGCTCGATTCAAAAGCGAACAGCCAAAGCCGAAGCCAAAGCCAAAGCCAAAGCCGAAACGGAAGCGGAAGCCGAACGAAACCGGAGTGCGTGCCGGCGTCACATCCAGAGTGAATAGAAGAGGACGCGCGAACCGCGGCTGACGTAGCCGAACGCGCGGAGATCACGACGCGGACAATCCGGTCGCGAGGCGCCTGGCGCTCGAGCGAAGCGCATCCTCATCGCCAGAACGGGCGATGCGCGCGCAACAAAAAAGCCGCGCAATCGCGCGGCTTCTTCAAGTCCACAGACCTCAGCGCTGCGCGATCGCAGGCCGCAGATCGCGTCGCAGCCAGTCGTCGATCAGCTGCTTCTCGTAACGCAGCGCATCGCTGTTCATCGCGGATCCCGCGCGGTTGAGAAAGCCCATGTCGCGCAGCTCGCGCGGGCCTTCGGCGATCACGGTGCCGTCAGCGTCGCGCAGCACGAAATCGAGATCGATCCGTGGCGGGTAATGGTCCTTGATGATGCGCACGTGGTCGAAGCGCGGGCCGTTCCACGGCTCATACATGCCGGCGCGGCGGATGTCGCGGATGGTCACGTCGAGCGTGCTGCCGGCCGGCAGCTCGCGCTCCGCGCGCTGGCGCACGTAACGGGCGATCTGCTCGACCCAGTCGCCGCGACGCGCTTCCCAGCGATTGCCGCTGAGGCGGATGTCGGAGAACGCTTCGGGATCCGTCCACTGCACCGCGACAGGGCTGTCGCCGGTCAGGCTGCGTGGCAGCTCCGGATCGGTGACGTCGTTGCCGGCGAGCGCCGGCATCGCGAGGGCGCTCAGCGCGGCGGCGAGCAACAGGGGCAGGGATCGGCGATTCATCGCGGGTACTCCCGACTGCGGGCGATGCGCGCAGGATGGATGACTGGAGTTCGATCATGCGCCGGGTGGGCTTAACCGGCAATCAAAGGATCCGGGCGGTTCAGTCCAGCAGAAACGCGTGTGGGCTCGCGCGGAAGCGTCGCAGCGAAACGCGTGCAGCCATCAGATAGGTCGCCGTCAGCGTGATCCAGAGCGCTGCCCAGACAGCAGGGGACGATTCCACAGGAAGCGGGATCACGGCGACCATCGCCGACGCGATTCCAGCGATCAGCAGCGGCAGCAGGATGAAGAATGTACGCATGCTTGCGACGTCCATCCGGGTGAGCGCGATCGCGCACAGCAGCACGCCGCTGGCACAAGTGCCGGCCAGTACACCCAGCAGGAGCACGACATGCGGCCAGGTGATGCCGCGGATCCAGGCCAGAAGCAACACGCCTGCGAGCGCGAACAGCATCAACTGCCCGAGCCGGACCATGACGCTGCGCTGCAGTCGCGTGGCGGCTTCGGCCGGCGTGCCCAGTCCCGGCAACAGCGCCAACTCGGCCAGTTCACCTGAGACGCGACGACGTTGCCGGTCCAGCCGGAGGGCCAGCGTCCAGCCACCGGCGAACAGTCCGACCAGCCCGCCGATCAGCAGCGCGTCGCGCACCATCGGCGTGTCGCCGCGGAACGGAATCACCAGCACCGCGATGACGCAGAGCGCCAGCAGCGCCCACTGCTTCAGGACCGCGCGCCGCGCGACGTATCCCATCGGTCCGGCCAACAGCGTGTCGATCGCCGCGCGCGGCGCGTGTGGCCCGGCGTGCTCCGGTCGAGGCAACGCGACCAGCCAGCCCTGGTGGACGTGCGGCGCATCGGGGCTTGCGGCGATCTTCGAGTCGGTCCACGCCACCATGCCGCCGGGCGCCTGCAACATCACCGGACGACGCCAGGCAGGAATGTCCGCCGGGTCGGACGTTCGCATGATCGAGCGGACGCACGCGGCCAGCACCAGGACGCCGAGGACGGCGGCCGCCAGCAGATGCGGGGTGCCCATCGGCGGCAGGACGCTTGCCAGCACCCGCGACAGCCCCGGCAGGGTCAGCAGGGCCACTGCGGCAGGCCAGGGCAGCACCGCGAACAACAGGCCGCCGAACATGCCCAGCGCCGCCGCACCCAACGCGGTTGCAAGGGGGACACCCAGCGCGAGCAGGAGCGAGGCCGGCAGCAACAGGGTCACAACGGCGGCGCCTGCCAGTGCAGACAGCACTGCAACCGTGATTCCGGGCGTGCGCAGACCGGCGGCCTGCGACTGCATCAGCAGCAGGCGTGAGAGCCAGCCGCCCCAGATCGAGAAATTGGCAATCAGGACGAAGAACGCCAGCCCGTTGGCGCGTGAGGCTGCGTCGTCGGACGGAACGAGAACGCCCAGCAGGGCGGCCGACGCCAGCAGCACGACGTACACCGCGAGCATCCAGAACCGGTGACGCAGCGTGGTGCAGGCGCGCAGCGCGGCGATCGCCGGTCCCACGCCGGTGGACCCCGGCTTCGGCATCACGGCGGCGTTCATGCCGACACCTCGATGAAGAGATCCTCCAGCGGCAGCGCTTCGGCGCGGACGCCGGGCACCTGGAGCAGGTCGGGCCAGGGCGCGTCTTCACCGCGCAACACCGTGATCGACAGGCCTCCGTAGGGATGCGGCCGTCGCGACACTTCGCCGGGCACATCCTCGCGCAGCTGCACTGCAACTGCCTCGGGCACGTGCAGGCGCAGATTGCGTTCCTTGAGGCTGTCGAGTTCGCTGTGCAGCAGTAATTCGCCCGCGTGCAGGAACGCGACGTGCGAGGCCACGCGTTCGAGGTCGGACATGATGTGGGTCGAGAACAGCACCGTGGTGCCGGACTCGCCGGCGCGCGATGCGATCTCGCGCAGCAGTTCGCGGCGGCCGACGGGATCGAGCGCCGATGCGGGTTCGTCGAGCACCAGCAGTTCCGGACGCGGCGCGAGCGCGCGCAGGATCGCGACGCGTTGTCGCTCACCGGGTGAGAGTTTGGCCAGCACGCGGTTGCGGGGCAGCTGCCAGCGTTCCAGGGTGGCGTCGACGTAGGCGGCATCCCAGCGCGGATAGAAGCGGCCGATGAAATCCAGCATCTCGCCGACCTGCAGCCACGCCATCGCCTCGGGCTGCTGCGGCACATAGCCGAGCCGCTGCTTGATCGCATCGGTCAGGCGCAGGGCCGGCACACCCCAGACGGTCGCGTGGCCGGCGTCGGGTTCGATCAGACCGAGCATCGCGCGGATCAGCGTGCTCTTGCCGGCGCCGTTGCGGCCGATCAGGCCGAGAACCGTGCCCGGCTCGATGGTCAGAGACACGCCCTTGAGCACGTTCTCGTGATCGTACTGTTTGATCAGGCCGTCCGCCGCGAGCGGGGCAGCAGCGCCGAACGCAACCGGCGTGGCGACAGCGGAGATGGAACGGTCGAGTATCGCGTTCATGGCAGGTCTTCCTTGAGTCGGGACTTGAGCCGGTCGAGCAGCGCCCCGGCCGGCAGTTCGAGTTCGCGCGCCTGGCGTGCCAGCGCGTCGAGTGCGGGATCGATCAGCGCCCAGCGCGCGGCAAGATCGGGTGGCGCGGCGAGATCGGCGACGACCATCCCCTTGCCGCGCAGCCGCAGCAGCACGCCTTCGGCTTCGAGCTGGCTGTAGGCCTTGGACACGGTCATCGGGTTGATCGCGTGCAGCCCGGCCACATCGCGGACCGAGGGCAGGGTCTCGCCAGGTCGCAGCACCCCGCCCGCGACCAGCCGCCGGATCTGACCGGTGATCTGCCGGTACAGCGGCTCGGCGGCATTGGGCTGGATCGAGAGCAGGCTTGCGTCCATGTGTATCAATACAACAATACACTTTGCCCGGTGTCAAGCGCGGCCGTGCGGCGCCGACGCACCCGCAAAAAAAAGGGCCGCTCCAACCGGAGCGGCCCTGGCGCGACATCGCGTGCCGTATCAGCCCTTCACACACACGACCTGCCGAAGCGTGTGCACGATTTCCACCAGGTCGGACTGCGCGGCCATGACCGCCTCGATGTCCTTGTAGGCAGCCGGTGATTCGTCGACCACTGCCGCATCCTTTCGGCATTCGACGTGCGCGGTCGCCTCCCGGTGCTGCGCCAGCGTGATCTGCTGGCGCGCCGCGGTGCGACTCATGGCACGGCCGGCCCCGTGGCTGCAGCTGTGGAAGCTGTCCGCGTTGCCGAGCCCGCGCACGATGAAGCTCTTCGCGCCCATGCTGCCGGGAATGATGCCGAGCTCGCCGGCCTTCGCGCTCACCGCGCCCTTGCGGGTCACGTACAGATCCTGGCCCGCGTGGGTCTCTTTCTCGACGTAGTTGTGGTGGCAGTTCACCGCCATCTTCTCGAGCTGGAACTTCGGCAGACGGTGGCGCAGTTCGGCGAGCACCCGCGCCATCATGACCTCGCGGTTCTCGCGGGCGTAGTCCTGCGCCCAGGAAACGGCTTCCACGTAGTCGTCGAACAGCGGCTCGCCTTCCATGAAGAACGCGAGGTCCCTGTCGGGCAGATGGAAACCCAGGACGCGATGCGCCAACTGCTGGCGCGCCTGCTCGATGAAGTAGGTGCCGATCAGATTGCCGGTGCCGCGCGATCCCGAGTGCAGCATCACCCAGACGGCGTCCGTTTCGTCGAGGCACAGCTCGATGAAATGGTTGCCGCCGCCGAGCGTGCCGGTCTGGCAGCCCAGCTTGTCGGTGCGCACCTTGCGGTGCTTCTGCTTGATCACGTCGAGCCGCTCCACCAGCCCCGACTGCGCGATGCGCGTGGCGATGCCGTCGGGCAGTTTCCAGTGCTCGCCACCACGGCCGTTGCCGACCGGCACCGAACGCTCGATGCCCGCGCGGATCTGCGCGAGGCTGTCGGGCAGGTCGTTCGCGCGCAGCGTGGTCCGCACCGCGGCCATGCCGCAGCCGATGTCGACCCCTACCGCGGCCGGAATGATCGCGCCGCGGGTCGGTATCACCGAACCCACGGTCGCGCCCTTGCCGAGATGCACGTCCGGCATCACCGCGACCCAAGGCCCCACGAACGGGATCGATGCGATGTTGCGCAGCTGGTCGTGCGCCCGGTCTTCCAGCGGCACGCCGCGCACCCAGCCCTTGATCGGCGTAGCACCCTCGGCATGCAGAAACTCGTATCGCGTGTTCATGCTTCTTTCCTTCTCGTTCCATCGAAATCCGCGCGACGCGTCCGTGCGCCGCGCGGGGTGAACTACTTCATCGTCACCAGTTGCTTCAGCACGCCGTCCAGGCCGCCGAACACGGTGAGCTTGTCGATCTTCTCGGTGACCTTCTCCAGCGCCTCGAGCTCCTTGAGTCGCATGAGCGTCGGGCTCTCCTCCACGAGCTTCGCGGTGTTGAGCAGGGAACGCGTGGCGTTCGCCTCCTCGCGACGGCGGATCACGTTGGCCTGGGCCGCCTTCTCCGCCTGCACGACGCCGTTGAGGATCTCCTTCATCTCACCCGGCAGGATCACGTCCTTGACGCCTACGCCGAGCACTTCGACGCCGAGTCCGCCGACCTGGCCGCGCACGTACGCGAAGATGTCGGCATCGAGCGAGGCCTTGTCGCCGAGCAGTTCGTCGAGCGTCCTCGACGCGACCACCTTGCGCAGGCCGTACTGCAGCTCGCGATACAGGTGCTCGCCGAACTTCGCCACCTTCGTGCGCGCGGCGACCGGGTCGGTCACGCGCATGCTGGCGGCGAGGTTCACGCGCAACGACACCCTGTCGCGCGTGAGAAGTTCCTGGCCCGACACTTCCACCGACTGCACGCGCAGCTCGATCACCTCGGCGGTCACGTTCTTCTGGAAGTTCCAGAAGGCGTAGGCGCCCGGGCCCAGCGTGTCGAGCAGTTGGCCGTCCACGAACACCAGGCCGGCCGATTCCGCCGGCACGTCCAGCACGACCGCGACCTTCGACAGTGAGCCGAGCTGGCGCAGGCGGCGCATGACGTCCGCGCGCACGGCGAGGCCGTCGGCGAGCGACACGCGCTCGACGGCGATCTCGACCAGACCGCGCCAGTACAGGCGGCGCGAACCGGGCGGCAGCACGTCTTCCAGTTTTCCGCGCTTGGACACCAGACCGACTTCGTCGGCACCGATGTCGGCCTGCACGAAGTCCGCGTGCAGCGCCGGCCCCAATCGGGCGATCAACGCGTCGACGTCGTGACCGGCATACTCCGGCGCTGCAATGTCGAACGTGCGCACTTCGATCCGCTTGAGGGGATCGAACATGCGATGTATGCCGGGTCCGAGCACACGCTCGAACTGACGGTTGCGATACACCAGGCCGCGCTCGCCGTCACCGATTACGACCCGCCTGGTCCAGAACATGCTGTGTATGGTCACGGCACTCTCTCCTTGTTTTCTTGGCGCTGGTGGTCCGATCCGTCGAGTGGTGCCGCCGCGGTGGATCGGATCCCGCGACGGCCATTCGTGCACATCGCACCGGATGCGCGCGATGGAGCGGAGCGAACTCCGCGAAGAAGGTGGACACGGCCCTGGCAGCGCCGTCGCGGAGCGTGCGTGCTCCCGGCGCGGAGACACGGTCCGGACGCCTGCGCCGCGACGGAGTGCGGTTGCGTGCGTTGCGAACCGGTCCGCGCGCCTCGAGGACGCGGGCCCGGCGACGGGTCTGCTGCGGTGGTCCCGGCATGGCGACACGCCGAAGCGTGTCGAGGACCGCACGCCGCGCAGACCGTGTCCTGGTGTGGAACTCGCGTTCCGATGTCATGACGTGACAGGTCATGGTGCTTGGAGCGGGAGTCGAACCCGCGACACCCGGTTGACTAGACCGATGCTCTCCCTCTGAGCTATCCAGTGGTGGACGAACCGGATTCGAACCGGTGACCTTCGGCTTGCGCCGCTGCTCTCCCTCTGAGCTATCGCCCGCTTCCGGTCCATCGCCTCGCACGCGCCGGCATACGCCGCGGCAGAGCCGTGCGCACCGGATGGACTGCAATCCATACCGCTGGCCCGTGGTCGTCGATGTGCCGATCGATGCCATACGACATCGATTCCTGACGCAGGACCGAACTTGTCCGCCGCCCGTGCCCGGCATCGGGGCACAGCGTTCCACGCCATTTACTGGCGAACGCCTCGCAGCTGGATTCCCATAATCGGAACCTGGATTCCGGATGCCTCGGGAAGATAATGTCGGTCCTGCGGATTCATTGAGCTCGCTTTTGCGAACGCGCAAACGAAAAACGCCCCCGGCTGTGTGTCCGAGGGCGTTCGCGTGCCTCGGAGATCGGGGTGGCCGATCTCCATGGACGTGGAGATCAGTCGGGAATACGGTCCAGTCCGGCCTGCAGTGCAGGCTTCGCGCACGCTTCCGCTGCGCGCTGGAAGCGCGGGTGGCGAAGCATGAGGGTGTGTGCGCGTGCGGTTTTCATGGGAGGTCCGTTGGAGAACGTTCCGGTTTGAAGGATCGGCGCGCACGATACATCGACTTTATCGGCCGTGCAAGGTTAATCGGAAAATAATCCCGCGAGCCGATGAGCGGTCGAATATCGGGAAGCAGCGGAAGGCGCGTGTTGACGCACCGCGCGGGGTCGGCGCGTTAGGCTCCGACCATGTACGCACGTCGTCTCACTCCAATCTGGTTGGTCGGCCTGCTGGCTTGCTCCGCCGTGCAGGCTGCCGACGCCACGCTCGAAACCCTGTCCGCCGCCGCGCCTGCGCTCGATCGCAACGTGCTGTCGCTCGCGCTCGATGCGCGCGCGTGTGCGGCGCGCGATCACGAGGTCGGACGCCGGCTGGCGGTGATCGACTACTCGCGTCCGTCGACCGACGTGCGCATGTGGATCTTCGACGTGCAGACCGGGCGCCTGTTGCATGCCGAGCATGTCGCGCATGGACGCGGCAGCGGCGACAACGTACCGACCGAGTTCTCCGACGTCGAGGGCAGTTACCAGTCGAGCCTGGGCCTGTTCGCGACGGCCGAGACCTACACCGGACAGAACGGCTATTCGCTGCGCATGGACGGACTCGAACCCGGCATCAACGGGCGTGCGCGCGAGCGGCTGATCGTCATGCACGGCGCCGATTACGTGGATCCCGTGCAAGCGCGTCGGCAGGGCCGGCTCGGCCGCAGCTGGGGGTGTCCTGCGGTGCGCGACGAAGTGGCGCAGGCGGTGATCGACGATCTCAAGGGCGGCCAGCTGCTGTTCGCCTACGCCAACGATCCGACGTGGCGGCGCGACTCGAAGCTGCTGCGCTGCCCGGCGCGCTGAACGCTTTGGGTGGGGCTTCACGCGGCTGGCGCGCGCGCGCCGTGAGGATGCGGCGTCTCGAGCCCAAGGAACGACGCCATGCCCGCCCACTGGATCCGCACTGCCCGCGCACCTGTCTGCGCATTCGCCATGCTGCTGGTCGCCGCGCCCGCATTCGCGCGGGACGCGCCCGCACGCGATGACACGGCGCAGAGCGCCGAAGCGTCCTCGGCGCTGACCGCCGAGTCGGTCAACGCAGCGGACATGGACGCCGGCGATGCGGCGATGCTGCGCACCCAGGTGCTGCTCGATCGTGTGCATTTCTCGCCGGGCGAGATCGACGCACGCGGCGGTACCAACACCACACGTGCGATTGCCGCGTTCCAGCGCTTTCGCGGCATCGAGGCGACCGGCGAACTCGATGCGCGCACCTGGGATGCATTGACCGGCGACGCTGCGCCCGCGCTGCTCGCGCATACGCTGACGGCCGAAGATGTCGCCGGCCCGTTCGTCGCGGTGCCCGACGACATGATGGCGCAGTCGAAGCAGGACGCCCTGGGGTTCGAGAACGTCGTCGAAGCACTCGGCGAACGCTTCCATGCGTCGCCCGCGCTGCTGCGCCGGCTCAATCCCGGCAGCGACTTCAAGGCCGGCACGCGCATCGTCGTGCCGAACGTCGCCGAGGCCGCGCCGCTGGCCGAGCCTGCGCGCGTGGTCGTGAGCAAGTCGGATTCCGTCGTGCGTCTGGTCGATGCCGGCGGCAAGGTCTACGCGCAGTTCCCCGCGTCCACCGGCACCGAGCGCGATCCACTGCCGATCGGCGAGTGGAAGATCGAAGGCGTCGCGATGGATCCGACCTTCCACTACAACCCGGACCTGTTCTGGGATGCCGATCCTTCGCACGCGAAGGCCGCGTTGCCGGCCGGTCCGAACAATCCGGTCGGGACGGTGTGGATCGACCTGTCGAAGCCGCATTACGGCATCCACGGCACGCCCGAGCCGCAGAACATCGGCAAGACCCAGTCGCACGGCTGCATCCGCATGACCAACTGGAGCGCGCGTCGCGTCGCCGAGGTGGTCAAGCCGGGCACGGTTGCGCTGCTCGAGGAGTAAGCCATGAAACGGCCGGGAACCTGGATCGCGTTGATTGCGGTGCTGCTGCTGGCCAATGTCGCGTGGTTCTTCTGGCAGGGCGGACCGCTGTTCGAGCGGGGCGTGAGCCGGGTGGATGACGCGGTGGAAGCGCCGCCTGCGCAGACGGGTCAGAGCGATGTGGCGGACCGGGTTGCGTCTCCACCGGCGACTGCGGCGGTGATCGACGCGCCGGCCGCGACGCCGCCGCCAAGTCAGCCGAAAACGCATCTCACCGTTGCACCCGTCGTCGATGCAGAGACGCCCGAAGGTCTCTTGCTGCCGGTACAGGGCATCGCGATCACCGACATCCACGACACGTTCGGCGATGCGCGTGGCAGCGAGCGCCAGCACGAAGCGCTCGACATCATGGCGCCGGCCGGTATGCCGGTGCTCGCGGTCGCCGACGGTACGATCGAGAAACTCTTCACCAGCGATCGCGGTGGATTGACGATCTACCAGTTCGAGCCCAGCGGACAGTTTTCGTACTACTACGCGCATCTGCAGGCCTACGCGCCGGGCCTCGCGGAAGGTGCGACGGTGAAGCGCGGCGATGTGCTGGGCACGGTCGGCAGCACCGGCAATGCCGATCCTGCCGCGCCGCATCTGCATTTCGCGATCTTCCGGCTGACGCCTGAAAAACAGTGGTGGACCGGGACGCCCGTCAATCCGTATCCACTGCTGCGTGCGGCGGACGGGACGGCCGCACCCTCCCGATAAGCCACACCGATCGCGCAGAAAAAAAAGGCGGCCCGAAGGCCGCCTTTTCCATGGCTGCGAAACGGAACGCCCGTTTCGCACTCCGTGCGTCCGCCGTTACGGCATCAGCACCGTGTCGATCACGTGGATCACGCCATTGCTCTGACGCACGTCGGCCGTGGTCACGCGGGCCACGTCGCCCTTGGCATCGGTCAGCGTGACGGTGTCGCCGTCGAGTTTCGCAGTCAGCTCGGCGCCTTCCACGGTCTTGAGCTTGGCGCTGCCGCCACCGGCCTGGATCTGCTGGACCAGCGCCGCCGCATCGACGTTGCCGGGTACCACGTGGTAGGTCAGCACCTTGGTCAGGTCGGACTTCATCTCCGGCTTCAGCAGGCCGTCGACGGCGCCGGCCGGCAGCTTTTCGAACGCGGCGTTGGTCGGCGCGAACACGGTGAACGGACCCGGGCCCTTCAGCGTGTCGGCGAGACCGGCGGCCTGCACCGCGGCGACCAGCGTCGTGTGGTCCTTGGACGTCGCGGCATTGGTGACGATGTCGCGGTCGGCGAACATCGGCGCGCCGCCGACCATCGGGTTGTCGGTCTGCGCGGTGGCATCGGCTTCGGCAGACATCGCCGGATCCGTGGCGGTGGCGACCGGCGGTGCGGTGACCGGCGCTTCGGCAGGCGGCGGCGTCGTGGCGGCGGTGGAATCGGTGGCGGCGTCCTTCTGGCATGCAGTGAGGGCAGCGATCGAGGCGAGCAGCATCGTGGCGAGCAGGGTGCGCTTCATGGTGGTTTCTCTCAAAGTCGTCCGGAGACGGTGAGGTGACCCGCCGCACGATGCGACGGATTCACCTCTCTCTACGCGCACCGGAGGCCCACTGGATGCATCACGCGATCCTTACATTTGCGGCGTCGCGAGCCGCCTGCGGCACCTGCCCGTTCAGTCCAGCAGCGGCTGCAGCGCGGGCCACACGTGGTCGAGCAGTTGCCCCTGCACCGCCGCGGTCGGGTGCAGGTTGTCGTCCTGGAAATTCGCGCGATCGCTGGCGATCGGCTCGAGCAGGAACGGCAGCAGGGCGGTGTCGAAGGTCTTCGCCAGCAGACGGTAGTTGGCCTCGAAGCCGCGGGTGTAGTCGGCGCCCAGATTCGGCGGCATGCGCATGCCGACCAGCAGGACCTTGGCGCCCACGTGCTGGGATGCCCCGATCATCCGCGCGAGATTGCGCCGCGCATCGGCCAGCGGCAGGCCGCGCAGGCCGTCGTTGGCGCCGAGCGCGATGATCACGATGTCGGGCTGCTCGCGGACCACCGTCGCCGCGATCCGCGACGCGCCACCCGCACTGGTCTCGCCGGAGATGCTCGCGTTGACCACGCGCCAGCCAGGCGCCTCGCGCTGCAGGCGCTGCTGCAGCAGCGACACCCAGCCTTCGCCAGCGGACATGCCGTAGCCCGCGGAGAGTGAATCACCCATGACCAGAAGGGTCTTCGCGTCGCCGGCGGGCGGCGCTGCAGGCGACGCCGACTGCGCCTGTGCTAGAACGGGCAGGGCCAGCAGGCACGCCATCATCCAGCGCATCCACCGCGCTTGCATCGGGCGGCGCGCGGCCGCAGGTCCCTCAGTCATTCCCACATCTCCGGTCGGTCCGGCGACGCCGCTGCTTGGCGACGCGCGCGGCGCTGGTTCGAAACATCGAAGGATATCTATGCACGACGGCACCCCCACGCAAGATGAAACCGCACGCGCCGGTCATGCACTCGACGTGACGGCGCTGGGCAAGCGGGTCGAGCTGCCGTCGGGCGAGCTGACCATCCTGCAGGACGTCGCGTTCCGCATCGGCCACGGCGACACCGTGGCGATCGTCGGCGCCTCGGGTTCGGGCAAGAGCACGCTGCTGTCGCTGCTCGCCGGTCTGGATACGCCGAGCACCGGTGCCGTGGTGCTCGACGGCGCGCCGATCTCGACGCTCGACGAGGACGGCCGCGCGAGGGTGCGCGGCGAGAAGGTCGGCTTCGTGTTCCAGAGCTTCCAGCTGCTGCCGTCGCTGACCGCGCTGGAGAACGTGATGCTGCCGCTGGAGCTGCGCGGCGATCGCGAGGTCGAAGCGCCGGCGCGTGACGTGCTCGCGCGCGTGGGCCTCGCCGAGCGCCTCGGCCATTACCCGCGCCAGCTTTCCGGCGGCGAGCAGCAGCGCGTGGCACTGGCGCGCGCATTCGTGACCCGGCCGTCGCTGCTGTTCGCCGACGAACCCACCGGCAACCTCGACACCGCGACCGGGCAGTCGATCATCGAACTGCTGTTCGCGCTCAATGCCGACGCCGGCACCACCCTGGTGCTGGTCACCCATGACGATCACCTGGCGCAGCGCTGCAAGCGCCGCCTGCGCATCGACAGTGGCCGTCTCGTCGCCGACGAGGCGATGACCGCATGAGGACCGCCGCGCTCGCGTGGCGCCAGCTGCGCCGCGATTTCAAGGCCGGCGACATCCGCATCCTGTTCGCCGCGCTGGTGCTCGCCGTCGTCGCGGTGACCGCGGTCGGCTTCGTCACTGATCGCGCCGAACGCGCGCTGGCGATCGAAGCCAACCGTCTGCTTGGCGGCGATGCGGTGGTGCGCGGCGACGCGCCGATCGACGGTGCGATCCGTGAGGCGTCCACCGCCGGGGGACTCGAGGCCGTCGACACGATCGAACTCGACAGCATGATCCGCGTCGGCGCGGGCGACACCGCAACCCTGCAATTGGGCGACGTGCGCGCGCTCGGTGACGGCTTTCCGTTGCGCGGCAGTTTCCGCATCGCCGGCGGCGATGGCGTCGAACGCGATGCCGAGGCCGTGCCCGAGCCCGGCACCGCATGGATGAGCCGCGCAGGCGCCGACACGCTGGGCGCGTCGGTCGGCGACACGGTGTTTCTCGGCGACCGCAGCTTCCGCCTGACCGCGCTGGTGCTGCAGGAACCGGATGCGTCGATCGACTACTTCAACGTCGCGCCGAAGGTCTTCCTGCACCTGTCCGACCTCGAAGCGACGGGGCTGATCCAGCCCGGCAGCCGCATCCGCTATCGCCTGGTGATCGCCGGTGATGCGAACGCGGTCGACGGCTTCGCCACCGCCGCGCGCGCGAATCTCGGCCGCGGCCAGCGCGTGGAAACCATCGGCGATGCGCGTCCGGAAGTGCGCTCCTCGCTTGATCGCGCCGGTCGCTTCCTCGGTCTCGCCGCGCTGGTGTCGGTGATCCTCGCCGCGGTCGCCGTGGCGATGGCCGCACGCCAGCATTCGGCGCGGCATCTGACCTCCGTCGCGGTGATGCGCTGCATGGGCGCGCAGCAGCGCACGCTGGTCGGCATCCACGTCGGCGAACTGTTGCTGCTCGGCGTGATCGCCTGCACGCTGGGCGTCGTCATCGCCTTCGGTCTGCAGTGGGGCATCGGGCGCTGGCTGGAATCGCTGCTGGGCCTGTCGATTCCGTCGGCCGGGCTGATGCCGGCGCTGCAGGGCTACGGCGTCGGCCTCGTCGTGCTGATGGCGTTCGGCGCGCCACCGGTGCTCGCACTGCGCCGCGTGCCGGCGCTGCGCGTGCTGCGGCGTGATCTCGGTGGGTTCGAGCCGAGCGCCTGGCTGGTTGGCGGTGCCGGCTTCGTCGGCCTCGCCGCGCTGCTGTGGTGGAAGGCCGGTTCTGCAACGCTCGGTGGCGCGATGCTCGCGGGCATCGCGGCGACGTTCGCCGTACTGGCGCTGTTGGCCTGGGGTCTGATCCTGCTGGTGCGTGCGTTGCGCACGCGGCTGCGCGGCAGCTTGCGCTACGGCCTCGCCAATGTGAGCCGGCGCGCGGGCACCAGCGTCGCCCAGGTCACCGCGCTCGGCCTCGGCCTGATGGCGCTGCTGCTGCTGACCTTCGTGCGCACCGATCTGCTCGACCGCTGGCAGCTCGCGATCGGCCAGGACGCGCCGAACCGCTTCATCATCAACGTGCAGCCTGACCAGCTCGATCCCGTGCGCGCCTTCATCGCCGATCAGGGCGTCGATGCGCCGGTGCTGTTCCCGATGATCCGCGCGCGTCTGGTCGAGCGGAACGGTGAGCCGGTGCGCGGCGAAGACTATGCCGGGCGCAGCGGCGACGAGGCGCAGGACCGTCAGGCGCAACGTCGCGCCGAGCGCGAGTTCAACCTGTCGATGCAGAGCGATCTGCGCGACGACAATCGGGTCACCGCCGGCACATTCTGGGGCGAGACCGCGCCGGCGACACCGGAGATCTCGGTCGAGGAAGGCTTCGCGAAGGATCTGGGCTGGCAGCTCGGTGACCGCATCGTTTTCGACATCGCCGGCCAGCGGTTCGAAGCGCCGATCACCAGCTTCCGCAGCATCGAATGGGAAAGCTTCCGGCCAAACTTCTTCGTCGTCGCCTCACCCGGGGCGCTGGACGCGTATCCGGCGAGCCACATCACCGCGGTCCGGGTGCCGAGCGACAAGCCGCGCTTCACCGCCGATCTGGTGCAGCGGTTCCCGAACCTGTCGGTGGTCGACATCGACGCGGTGCTGACCCAGGTGCGCAGCACTGCCGACCAGGTGTCGACGGTGGTGCAGGTGGTGTTCTGGTTCTCGCTCGCCGCCGGCGTGCTGGTGCTGCTGGCGGCGGTCAGTGCCAGCCAGGACGAGCGCCTGCTCGAAGGCGGCGTGATGCGCGTGCTCGGTGGCAAGCGGGCGCAGCTGCGTCTGGCGCAGGCCTCGGAATTCGCGGCGATCGGTCTGCTGGCCGGCCTCGTCGCGTCGATCGCGGCCTCGGTACTGGCCGGCGTGATCGCGGTGCGGGTGTTCGATCTGCCATGGACACCGAACTGGGCGCTGGCCGCGGCCGGCGGCGGTATCGGCGTGCTGATGACGCTACTCGCCGGCTTGTGGGCGACGCGCAGGGTGCTGGATGCGCCGCCGTCGGTGACGCTGCGCGCGTTGCAGGAGTGACGGTCACGCGCGCCCAGCAATGACGCGGGACGCGCTTCGAACTCAGCCCACGATCGTCTCGTGGGCCTCGAACCGCCGTGCGTACTCGCGCTCCTCGCTGACGCGCTGCACGTCGTCATGCGCGATGTCCGGCCCGCCATAGACCGCGTAGACGATCTCGTCATCGCGGCGTCCCACCGCGTGCAGGTGGTAGCGCGACTGCCCGCTGCCGGAATCGGGCGGGTAGCGGGCCGGCGGCTCGGCGCCGTCGAGGTCGAGTTCGCTGTTGTCGATGGTGCCGCCGACGAACAGGGCGTGGATGGGCATCGTGGTCTCCTCGGGAGAATGCGGTCAGGTCATCGTGCGGGCGCGCATGTTCGCGGCGGATCAACCTCGCGTTCGGATGGCGTGGCGCGGGCGATTGCGGTCGACTGTTCCGCGGGCGCGGTGGCGCGACCGGTAGAATCGACGGCCGTCCCGTCTCCGCCTCTTCATGTCCGATCCCGCCCTCGACGCCCTGTTCCTGCCGCTCGAACAGCGTCAGCTCGCCTGGCCCGACGCGGGTGCGCTGTTCCTGCGCGCGCGTCCGGGCGTGCCGACGACCGGTGGCCGCTGGCCGGGTCTGGTCTGCGAACAGAGCCTCAAGCCGCTGCATGTGGCCCTGCAGCGCGCCGGCCTCGAGGTGTTGCCCGGTGACGACGGGGATGTCGCATTGCCGCGCAGACCGCTGGTGCTGGTGCTGCCACCGCGTCAGCGTGACGAATCGCGCGCGGTGCTGGCGCGCGCGCTGCAGGCCGTGACGCCGGGCGGCTGGGTGCTGGCCAGCGTGTCCAACGACGAGGGCGCGAAGTCCGCGCAGGACGATCTCGCCCGTCTCGCCGGCAACATCGGCGCGCTGTCGAAGCACAAATGCCGCGTGTTCTGGGCACAGGCTGGCGACACCGTCGACACCGCACTGGTCGAGACCTGGGCCACGCTGGACCGTCCACGCGCCGTGCTCGGCGGCCGTTTCCAGAGCCGCCCGGGCGTGTTCGCCTGGGACCGCATCGATCCCGCATCCGCGCTGCTGGCCTCGCACCTGCCGACCACGCTGGCCGGGCGCGGCGCCGATCTGGGCGCCGGCTACGGGTACCTGTCGGCCGAACTGCTGCAGCGTTGCAAGGGCATTACCGCGCTGGACGTCTTCGAAGCCGAAGGCCGCGCGCTGACGCTGGCGCGCCGGAATCTGGATGCACTCGGCGCGGGCGCAACGCTGGCCTATCACTGGCACGACGTCACCACCGGTGTGCCGACGGGCTACGACTTCATCGTCAGCAATCCGCCATTCCATGCGCACGGCCGCGAAGGCCGCCCCGACATCGGTCGCACGTTCATCGGCGCCGCCGCGGACGCATTGAAGCCGGGCGGCGCGTTGTGGCTGGTCGCCAACCGGCATCTGCCGTACGAGGAGGTACTCGATGCGCGTTTCAGTGAGGTCAACGAGGTCGCGTCCAGCGGCGCATTCAAGGTGATCCACGCGGTGCGCGCACGCGCGACTGCGGCGAGGCACCGCGCATGAAGCTGGTCAAACTGCTCGCCAACCTGGGCTACGGCAGCCGCAAGCAGGTTGCGTGGATGTTCCGCGAAGGCCGGGTCACCGATGCGGCAGGCGATGTGCTGTATGCCGACGACCAGGTCGGCCACGCCGACGTGCGCGTCGACGGCGAAGCGCTGGATCCGCCGCTGGGCCTGACCCTGCTGCTGCACAAGCCGCCCGGCTATACCTGTTCGACCAAGGACACCGGGCGTCTGGTCTACGACCTGTTGCCGCCGCGTTTCCGGCTGCGATCGCCGGTGCTGTCGACGGTCGGTCGCCTCGATCGCGAGACCGGCGGCCTGCTGCTGTTCACTGACGATGGCCAGTTGCTGCACCGGATCATCTCGCCGAAGGCCGCGTTGCCGAAAGTGTACGAGGCGACGCTCGCCGAGCCCCTGCGCGGCAACGAAGGCGTGCTGTTTGCCAGCGGCGCGATGCTGCTGGAAGCGGACAACACCCCACTCAAACCCGCGGTGCTCGACGTGCTGTCGCCGACGCAGGCACGACTGACGATCACCGAGGGCCGGTACCACCAGGTGCGGCGCATGTTCGCCGCGGTCGGCAACCACGTCGTCGCGCTGCATCGCAGCCGCGTCGGCGGTCTGGCGCTCGATGACCTGCCGGAAGGCGCATGGCGTGCGCTCGATGCCGCCGACATCGCACGGCTGATGACCGCCGATGGCTGAGGAAGCGCCGCTGCCGTTCCGGCCCGCGGCGGTGATCTTCGACATGGACGGGCTGATGCTCGACAGCGAGCGCGCGATCCTCGAATCGCTGCGCGCCGCTGCACTGGACCAGCGTGCGGACATCGATCCGGACTGGTGGCTGTGCCTGATCGGCCACACCGAAGCCGTGTGCCGTGCGCGCCTCGGCGCGGAGATCGGCGACGTGGCGGCCGATGCGTTGCTCGCCGATGGACATGCGCGTTATGTCGCGGTTGCCGAGCGCGGCGTGCCGCACCGGCCGGGCATCGTGGCGTTGCTGGATCTGCTCGTCGCGCACGACATGCCGCGCGCGGTCGCGACCTCGACCCGGTCGCCGCTGGCGCAGCGCAAACTCGAAGCGGCAGGTCTGCTGGGCTACTTCGACGTGGTCTGCACCAGCAGCGACGTCGCGCAGCCCAAGCCGGCGCCAGATGTCTATCTGCTCGCCGCCGAACGCCTCGGTGTGGCGCCGGCGCAGTGTCTGGTGCTGGAGGATTCGCCGACCGGCGTGCGCGCCGCGCTCGCCGCGGGCATGACCGCGGTGCAGGTGCCGGACCTGCTGGCGCCGGACGATGCCGTGCGTGCGCTCGGGCATCGCATCGTGGAATCGCTCGACGACGCGCGGGAATTGCTGGCGCCGTGGCTGTTGGCGGCGGAACTAACAGACTGATCGATGCGATGGGTTTCGCTGTCGCTTGCCCCATCCTGCGGTCAGGTCATGTGCGCTTCGCAGGATGGGCGGAGCGACAGCGACACCCATCGGCCCCAACACTCAGGTCTGCGGCCGCAACTGCGCCAGTTCGCTCGCGCGCTCGGTGGTCATCGTGCGCACGCACTCCGCCGCGGCGACGGACGCGAGCGTGCCGCCGTCGGGATCGGCGCGGAACCGGCAATTGGCATCGCGATACTGGATCCACACGCGTTGCGCCGCGCGCAGGCGCGTCTGCTGGCCAGGCGACACCGCGGCCAGCGTGCGCCGGTATTCGGCATTGAGGCGCGCGTCCTGCAGTCTGGTTTCGGTGCCGATGCAGTCGAGCATGCGCGCGGTCACGCCGCCGCCCGCGTCCATGCAACGGCTGAAGCCTGCGGAGGCGTCATCGGCTGCACTGGCCGACCACGCGTAACTGCCGCCCGCGACCAGCAGCAGGGCGACGGCGATTCGGGACGGGATCGACATGGGCGGTGCTCGGCAGGAGGTGATGCGGGCCAGTGTCGACGGCGCGGCTTGCGTCAGCGTGAACGCGCCCGTGCATCCGGTCAGGCGTGCTCGCCGGTGTGGTCGAGCATGTCGAGCAGCATGTCCCGCACGTGTGCGTCGTCGGCCTCGTACAGCACCTGGCGCGCCTGACGTTCGCCCCGCACCAGCCGCGCGCCGCGCAGCAGTCGCAGGTGATGGCTGACCAGCGGCTGTGAGGCCCCGATGCGGCGTGCGATGTCGCCGACGGCAACCGGGCCGTCGAGGCAGGTCAGCAACACGCGCAGCCGTGTGGGATCACCGAGCAGCTTGAACGTCTCGGCCAGGAGTGCCAGCCGCGCATCTTCGACGCCGCTCATCGCGCGGGCCCGGATGCGTCCGGCGCGTGGGGGTGGGCGTGCGTATCGTCGCGATCATGGTCGTGATCGTGATCGTGGTGATGTGCGTGCTCGTGCGCATGCGCATCGCGCTTCCGGCGCTGCTCCAGCGCGCAGTGCGCCTGCGGCACGTGCACGACCTCGACGGTGGCGTGGCCGATCGCGAACCGCTCGGCGAGCGCGCGTTTGACCGCCGGCACCACCTGCGCCGGCTGCGCGTCGTCAGCCAGCGTGAGTTCCAGCGTCGCCAGCACCTTGCCCGAGGTGATCGACCACACGTGCACGTGATCGATGTCGGCAACGCCCGGCACGGTCTCGCGCACGTGGTCCTGCAGCACGGCGATGTCGATGTCCGGCGGCACGGCTTCCATCAGGATGTCGAATGCGCTGCGCAGCAGCGCCCAGGCGCTGCGCAGGATCAGCAGGCACACCAGCACCGACAGGATCGGATCGATCGGCATCCAGCCGGTGAAGTGGATCACCAGCGCCGCGATGATCGCCGCGACCGAGCCGAGCAGATCGCCGAGCACGTGCACCGTCGCGCCCTTGATATTGACGTGCGACTGGTCGCCGCGATGCAGGATCCAGAACACCAGGCAGTTGACCAGCAGGCCGACCACCGCGACCGCGAGCATCGGCCCGGCCAGCACCTCGCCCGGACTGCGCAGCCGCTGGATCGCCTCCCACACGATCCAGATCACCAACGCGAACAGCGTGACCGCATTGACCAGGCCGGCCAATACTTCGAAGCGCATGTAACCGAAGGTGCGCCGCGCATCGGACGCGCGACGCCCGATGCGGAACCCCACCCAGGCCAGCAGCAGCGCGGCGGCGTCGGTCAGCATGTGACCGGCATCGGCGATCAGCGCCAGCGAACCCGACAGCACGCCTCCGACGACCTCGACCAGCATGAAGCCCGCGGTCAGCGCGAAGCCGGTCAGCACCACGCGTTCGTTGGCGGCGGAGACCGAAGGCGCGTGGCTGTGGCCGTGTGCGTGGGTGTGATCGTGGTCGTGGTCGTGCGGCATGGGGCGTGTCGCGGGCAGGGCGGATCGCCATTATATAAACATATTTTTATGTGTTGATCGCGACGCTGTTCGAGTCCGTCAGCCGGCGCATCGCGCGGGTCAGGAATTTCCTGCATCGGTGCGGGCAGCGCCGCTTCCGGCGACTGCGTTACCCTCGATCGCGTATGGAAGCGCCGAGGTCGGAATGGACACGATGGGTCCGTCAGGTCGCCACGCCCGCAGATCGCCGTGGCGCAGCCTGTGCACGCAATGGTGGTGGGCCTTGAGCCTGGTGGCGTCGATCGTCGCCTTGTCCGGCTGTGTGCTGGCCTTGCCGCCGGCCGACCCCACGGGCGAACGCACCGCAGCCGCGCGTGTATTCGAAGATCCGAAACTGCAGGCGCTGGCAGTCGCGGCCGGCAGCGGCGACGCGGCTGCGGTCCGTCGCCTGATGCGCGATGAAGGCGTTGATCCCGACGGCGTGTTCTGGGGTCGCGACGGCGGGATTCCGATGCTCGCGTGGCCGATCTATCGCGGCAATCCCGACGGGCTGCGCGCGATGCTGGAGAGCGGTGCGGATCCGAACGTCTTCAAGACCTACGAGACGAAGGATCGCGGCACCCGCCGCCACAACAATGCGATGGTCTGGGCGGTCCGGCAGAACGACCCGATTTATCTGCAGATTCTGCTGGAACACGGCGGAGATCCGGACACACGCAATTCGAACCGCGAGGCGCTGCTGTTCCAGGCTTTCGTACAGGGCAACCAATGGCAGAACGTGCAACTGCTTGTGGAGCGAGGTGCGGACGTCAATGTGCAGGCGTCGCCTGGCAGCACGATCCTCACAACCTATACCGGTCTCGGCGGGTTTCGAATGGCGCATTGGTTGCTGGAGCGCGGCGCTGACCCTTCATTGCAGTTTTCCTTCAGCGAGCCGGTGCAGCGTGCCGACTCGCACGCCATCGAAGCAATCTTCTGGCACCCGGGAAATCCGACTGACCCGGAATGGCAGCGCAAATGCCAGCGCTGGTTGCTGGCGAATGGCTTCGAGCGTCCGCCGATGCCGGAGCACTTCCGGAAGATGCGGGCGACGTTCGGATTTCCAGACAGCGAAGATCAGATTCCGCTTCCCGACAGGGACGACGACGGAGGTGAAACATGACGACGCAGCATGCGGAACGCCAGCGTCTGCTGGATGCGTTGCGCTCCAGCGAATCGAGTGGCGCAGCAAACCATGTGGATCGCCTCATGGCGACCTACCGCGCGCAGGAAATGGCTGGGCTGTCTCACGACAGCTACGACGCGGCCCAGAGTGCGGGCGATCCACCGCCGGGCTGGTTGCGCGTCAGCGCAACGCCTCGCCTGCTGCGCGAGGTGCTTCCCGGGCTTCCACTGGACGATGGACGAATCCTGGATTTGCTGCATCCCGAAGAATCCGGGTTCCGGGCGGAGATCTACGTTCCGGACCCCGCTGTATTGGGACCCGATTTCAGACCGACGCTCGCCTTCAAAGGGTCGAGAGGCCATGTCGTCGAGAATGGCGAACTGCGGGATACATCTCTCGAGGATTTCGTCGGCAACAATCTGCCGCAGTCGATCGGATTAGAAACCGACTACTACACCCGCGCCATGGCGTTGGCAGAAATGCTCAAGCGCGCAGGACTCGATTTCGAGATCACCGGTCACAGCCTGGGCGGTGGGATGGCCTCGGCAGCATCGGCGGTAACAGGCATGCGCGCGGTCACCTTCAACGCAGCAGGGCTGCATCCGGACACCGCGCCCAACTTCCTGAAAGACAAGCCGGGAGCGCAGCTCTTCGACACCAGCGAAACCGTCACCGCCTGGCAGGTGAATGGCGAAATCCTCAACGACGGCGTGCAGCAGGACGTGCGTGGCATGAGCGATCTGCAGCGCGAGCGGATGGCGATGCTGATCACCAATAGTGCAGCCGCTGTGCAAAGCACGCCGGCGGGCCGTGACTATCTCGAGCACAGGCTGCTCCCGGGCATCCCCGAATCGTCGCATCCCGCCGTGCGCGCACTGCTCGAAGCGCTCGAGCGCGGCGAAGCCGCGTCCATGATCCGGGACATGCCCGAGGCCGCAGGCAAACGCATGCCACCGCTGGTGGCGATGACGCATCACGAGCAGACGCTCGTCGCGCGCGAAGACCGTGCCTCGGTGGCCGAGCTGCACCAGCTGGGCGGACCACTTCTGACCGTGCTGGCGATGGGCGCGCGCGGTGCAAACGCGGGTGCGCAGGCAGGCCAGATCGTTGCCGACAGCGGGCGCGTCATCGGCGACGAACTCGTCGGCGCCGGCGAGGCCGCGCGTACCGGAACGGCGCTCGCCGGTCTGCATATCGACAGAACATGGCAAGGCGCCGGCGTGGTGGTGTCGCAGGGCACACGGGCGATGGGGGAATTCACCGCACACGCGCGGATGGTGGGCGCGCAGGGCGCGGCGGCCATCGACCACGCGCAGGGCTGGGCACAGGCCACTGCTGCGAACGGCCGCGGCGCGCTCCTGCGCACCATGGGTGATGCCGCGGGCATGGTCTCCGACACGTGGCGCGAAGGTCTGCACGCGCGCGCGGAAGGCATCGAGACGGGCGGCGATGCCGCGCTGGACCGCAACCGACGCGAAGCCGCTGCCGCGATCGAACAGGGGCGGGCCGCGGCGCAGGGCCGGCGCGAGATGGCCGGCACCATCGCCGACGGCGTCCAGACGGGGACGGGCGTGGTCGGGACCCAGGCGCGCGATCGGCTGGTGTACGTCGGCGAGCGGCTCGCTGCGGGTTTCGAGGTCGCAGGCGCGAAACTCACGCAGGTGACGGCGCAGGCACCGACTGCCGGTGCAGGCCTCGGCGGCCTGAGCGGCGTGATCGTCGGCGGTGCACTCAGCTTAGACCCGCGCACATCGCGGGGCATCCAGAGCTGGTCCGGTGCGATCGAGCTGGTAGGCGAGGCGAGACCGGCGCTGTCGGAAGCGGTCGCTCGCCACGGCATGGCGTCGGCCGTGCTGCCGAGTCTGGAGCGCCACGTCGCCGAACAGGAAGCGGCCGCACGGGACATGCTGCGCGCGCATGAGCGCAAGGCCGAAGCGCCGACATTGCAGACGCAGTCCGCGCTGCTGTCAGGGGGTGCAGGCGCCGCACTGGAGCGCCTGCTCTCGGCGGTCAGACAGGGCGATACGGAGGCCGCACACCAGGCGTCGTCCGCACTGATGGAAACGCCGGGCGCGCAGGCATGGCTGGCTGAAGGTCAGGCGCAACTTTTTGCGCGCGATCAGGCCGCGGCGCAGGCATCCGAAGCGGACCGACAGCAGGCGCCACAACCGCGGGCACTGCAGAACCCCGCCGAGCAGACCGCGCCGGCGCATTGATCCGCCATCGCGCCGGCAACCGGGGACGCAACGCAGTCGCGCGCCCTGCCGCCCTCAGTTCGCTTCGGTGAACAATCGCGCCCAGCCGGCGTGCCCCAGCGTTTCGAGCGTGGCGAGATTGCGGTCGATGATGCTGTCCGGTTCGGGATACGCCGCCACCGCGCGCGCCACGCTGTCTTCGCGCAGCAGGTGCAGTGTCGGATACGGCGCGCGGTTGGTGAAGTTGCCGATCTCGTCGGATGCGGTGCCGGCGAACTGGTAATCGGGATGGAAGCTCGCGACCTGCAGCACGCCATCGAGCTCCAGCGCCTCGACCAGGCCGTCGGCCTCGTCGAGGAAGTCGTTGTACTCGAGGAAATCGCCCAGCACCTGCGGATGCACGATCAGCGTCGTGTCGATCTCGCTGGCCGGCGTATCGCGCAGGCGCAGCAGTTCCTCGCCGAGTGCTTCGAGCAAGGCCTCGGGCGTCGTCGCGTCGCTGAGCACGAACCGCACCTGGTCCTTGACCACGACGGCCTTCGCGAACGGACACAGGTTCAGTCCGATCACCGCGCGGTCCAGCCACAGGCGGGTGTCGGCGATCGGATCGGCGCTCGGGAACATGCGGATCAGTCGCGGAAGTTGTCGAACTGCAGCGGCAGTTCGAAATCCGCGCCACGCAACAGGGCCATCGCCGCCTGCAGATCGTCGCGCTTCTTGCCGTTCACGCGCAGCTTGTCGCCGTTGATCTGGCTGTCGACCTTGAGCTTGGCCTCTTTCAGCGTGTTCTGGATCTTCTTCGCCAGATCGCGCTCGATGCCCTGCTTGACGGTGACCGTCTGCCGTGCGCCGGCGAGGTTGGTCTCGATGTCGCCGAACTCCAGGCACTTCACGTCGATCTTCCGCGCGGCCAGGCGCTGGCGCAGGATCTCGGTCATCTGCTGCACCTGGAAGTCGCTCGGCGCCGACTGCTTGATGGTCGATCCGTCGAGTTCATAGGAGGCCTCGACGCCCTTGAAGTCGAAGCGCGTGGTCAGTTCGCGGTTGGCCTGGTCGACGGCATTGGTCAGCTCGTGGGTGTCGACTTCGGACACGATATCGAAGGACGGCATGGGGCACCTGCAGGTGGGACGAAGGCGCGCAGATTACCGCACGGGCGGTATGGGCTGTTCCGCCGGCGCCATCCCGACGGCGCGGAGCGGGGCGCAAAATGGACGCCCCCCCGACTGCCCATGACGAGGCATCCGCCATGTTCGAGACCCCCGCCTACGCTGCCGCCGACGCCACCACGCCGCTGGCGCCGACCACGATCCAGCGCCGCGCCCCGCGCGCCAACGAAGTTCTGATCGACATCGCCTTCTGCGGCGTCTGCCATTCCGATCTGCACCAGGTCCGCGACGAATGGGGCGGCTCGATCTTCCCGATGGTCCCCGGCCACGAGATCGTCGGCCATGTCGCCGAAGTCGGCACCGGCGTCACGAAGTTCAAGGTCGGCGACGCGGTTGGTGTCGGCTGTTTCGTCGACTCCTGCCGGTCCTGCGCGCAGTGTCAGGCGGGCGAGGAGCAGTTCTGCGAGCAGGGCATGACCGGCACCTACAACGCGATGGAACGCGACGGCAGCGCCCCGACCTACGGCGGCTACTCGACCCGCATCACCGTCGACCAGGACTACGTGCTGCGCGTGCCCGAGTCGCTGCCGCTCGACGCCGCCGCGCCGCTGCTGTGCGCCGGCATCACCACGTATTCGCCGCTGCGCCACTTCGGCGTCAAGGCCGGCGATGCAGTCGCGGTGGTCGGCCTCGGCGGCCTCGGTCATATGGCGGTGAAGTTCGCCGTGGCGATGGGCGCGCGCGTGACCGTGCTCAGCACGTCCGAATCCAAGCGCGACGACGCGCTGAAACTCGGCGCGCACGATTTCGCTGCGACGCGTGACGCGGACACCTTCAAGACGCTGGCCAAGACCTTCGACTTCATCGTCGACAGCGTGTCCGCGCCGCATGACTACAACGCCTATCTGTCGCTGCTGAAGGTCGACGGCACGATGATCCTGCTCGGCGTGCCCGACCAGCCGGCCCCGGTCGCCGCTGGCGCACTGATCATGCAGCGCCGTCGCCTGACCGGTTCGCTGATCGGCGGCATCCGTGAGACCCAGGAAATGCTCGACTTCTGCGCCGAGCACGGCATCGTGTCCGACATCGAGCGCATCGGCATCGCCGACATCAACACCGCCTACGAGCGCATGCTCAAGGGCGACGTGCGCTACCGCTTCGTCATCGACACGGCGACGCTGGCGGACTGAGGACGGTCGCCCCCGCCTGCGCAGACGCAGGCGGGGGCGGGGGCGATGTTCAGGCCGGTGCTGCGGCCGGCGGCGTCTTCGCGAAATTCACCAGCCGGATCGGCTGGATGCCGTGCAGTTGCTCCTGCAGATCGGCCTGCGTGACCAGCTGCGCCAGCTGCTGCCGGTACAGGCGGTCGAGCAGTTCCGGTAGCGGCATCGTCGCGCGCATGTAGGACAGCGGGCCGTCGTCGACGTCCGCGAGATGACCGCAGCCCGCGCGCAGGTGTCGTCCCATCGACTGCGAGTCGTCGAGCGGCAGCGCATCGAGCGCCACCATCAGCGCATCGACGGCCGTGCGATAGCGCGCGGCGGTGCGCAGCAGCCATTCGCGCAGCGCCGGCTCGTCGCCGTGCAGGCCGCGCGACAGCGGCAGGCAGGCCATCGCATCGAGATGCAGGCTGCGCAGACGGCGTGCGTGCACGTGCAGAACCTGCAGCGCGGCCAGTCGTGACGTGGCCTCGGCGCGCTCGACGTCCGGCATCACCGCGATCGCGTGCGCAAGCCGTTTCGCGAACAGGCCCGACAGACGTTCGAGCAGGCGGGCGTCGGGGGTGTTGTCGGCCTCGCCGCCGGCGAAATCGGTGCGCAGCGCGACCGCGTCCGCCGCGGACCCGTCGGGCATGGGGACGTCGAAGCCGAGATCGATCAACGCGACACGCGGCGCGGCCTCGATCTGGCGCTGGCGCGCGCGCTGTCTGCGTGACCACAGCGGCGCGACATCGGGCAGCATCCGACGCAGTTCGTCGACGCACTGCTGCCAGGCCATCGCGGCATAGGGCGCCCGCGTCGCATCGTCCGGCTCCAGGCGCGCAGGCTCGACGAGCATGCCGGCGGTGTAGCGCGTCCAGGCCAGCGCATCGGCCTCGGGCAAGGCATCGATGTCGACGACGGCCGCGGTGTCGACGAGGTTGCGCGCGCCGAACGTCAGACCCATGCCGCGGTAGTAATGCGCGGTCACGCGTCGCGACAGCGCGGGGAAGTCGGCGAACAGGTCGCGGGCCGGACGCGCCTCCAGGAACAGGCCGGTGGCGCCGAACGCTTCGGCATTGGCCACGCGCGCAGCATCGGCCGGATGGGTGGCCCAGTAGTGCGTGGTGTCGTCCGAGTCCAGCGCGCGCCGCAGATCGTCCCAGTCCTGCGCGCTGAATTTCTGCAGAAATGCCATCACCGCATCGGACAGGTCGGCCGCCAGGCGGCCCTGCTGCCACACATGCGCCCCCTGCGCGTCGGCGCGGTGGAAGGCCAGCATCAGGGCGCGCATGCGCAGCGCGGTGGTGGCGAAGCAGTCGCTGCCCGAAACGATGGCCTCGTAGCGGTCGGCGTCGAATTCCATCTCCTGCGACAGTCGACGGCTCATGCGGAAGCTGACCGCGAACAGGCCGCGCATCAGCATCCGGGTCAGCCACAGGCACCCGCTGGCGAGCCATGCGGCGACTGCGAAGGCGCCGTTGTCCGCGTCGCTGCGCCAGTCGTGCAGGCGGTCATCCCACGCATCCCATTCGTAGCCGCGCGACCACAGCCAGCCGTTGACGCGGTTGATGACGTGCGAGCTGCGCATGCCGCCGCCCTGGGCGAAATGGCCGAACTCGTGGGCGAGCACGCCGACGAACTGCCGGGCTTCCAGGCCCGCGACCAGCGGCATGCCGATCGTCAGCCGCCGATGGCCCCGCAGGAAGCCCCACAGGCCGGGTTCGAACTGCACCCAGGCGTTGACCGCATGGGTGAGCCGGATCGAGGACGGCGGGCGCGTGCCGATCGCCCGGCACAGCGCGTGGACGCCCTCGACGAAGGCGGGATCCTCAGCCGGCGACAGTTCGATCTCCTCGCGCGCGCGCGGACGCGGCGCCACGAAGGGCTTGAGCAGGAACAGCAGCAGGATGCCGCCGACGAAACCGGGCAAGGTCCAGGCGACGACGCGGCCCCAGAGGAAGCCCGGCTGCAGGGCGTGCACCCAGTCGCTGTACCAGCGGTACTCCAGCCAAGCGACGCCGGCGATCGTGCCCAGATACACCAGCGGCATCGCCAGGCACAGACCGGTGACCAGCCACAGGCTCAGCAGATAAAGCGGTTTGACCGGCGGGCGGGGGATCGAGCCGGCGGGCAGCGCCCGCAGCAGGTCGGCGGGACGGGTGTCGACGGTCATGAGCCTCTCCTTGGCGATGTCCGCGCATCAAAGCAGGCCGGCCGCACCGTCGCAATCCCCCGACACGCCGGGGCGGCCATGCGAGGATGCGCGTCCCGATTCGCCGCATCGCTTGCCGTCATGTCCGCTTCCGCCGCTCCCACCCACGCCCGCGCCGCCGCACTGTGGATGCTGTTCGCCGTGCTCGCGTTCGCCGGCATGGACGCGGGCATGAAGTGGATCGCCAACGACTATTCCGCGTTCCAGGTCGCGACCTTCCGCAGCCTGGCGACGCTGCCGCTGATCATCGGCTGGCTGCTGCTGCGCGGACGCGCGGGCACGCTGCTGCGCATCCACTGGCCGCTGCATCTGCTCCGCGGAATTCTGGGCGTCGGCATGATCGCCGGCTTCGTCTACGGCCTGGCGCGGATGCCGCTGTCGACGGCCTACGCGATCGTCTTCGTGTCGCCGCTGATGGTCACCGCGCTGGCGGTGCCACTGCTGGGCGAGAAGGTCGGGCCGCGACGCTGGACGGCGATCGCGCTCGGCGTGGTCGGCGTGCTGGTCGTGCTGCGGCCCACGGGCGAGGGCATGGCGACGCTGGCCGGGCTGTCGGTCGTCGGCGGCGCGCTGTGTTACGCCATCGCATCGATCACCGTACGCAAGCTCGCGCAGCGCGACAGTCCCGAGGCGCTGGTGTTCTGGTTCCTGGTGCTGATGGCGGTGTTCGCCGGTGCGCTGGCGTGGCCGGACTGGCAACCGCTGCAGCGCGAACACGGGTGGGTGCTCGCGCTGATCGGCGTGACCGGTGCGCTGGGGCAGGTCGGGCTGACGCACGCGTTCCGGCTGGGCGAAGCGAGCCAGGTCGCGCCGCTGGAGTACACCGCGCTGCTGTGGGTGGTGCTGCTGGATCTGTTCGTCTGGCAGGTGCTGCCCGACGGCATGACGTGGTTGGGCGCCGGCATCATCGTCGCCAGCGGGCTGTACATGTTCCGCCGCGAGAAAGTGCTGTCCGATGCCGGGACGGTGGACGCCGAGATCAAGCGCCTCGACGGCACGCCGCGGCCCTAGGCGCCCCTTTTCATCGTGGTCGCGCGCTGGATCGCCGATCATGACGCCTTCGACACGCCGGAATCCGCGACACCGCCATGCCTCTTCTGTTGCTCGCCGTGGTCCTGCTCGTCATCTTCGCGCTGCTGCTTCTGCTGTGGCCGCTGGCGCTGTGGAACCGCTATCGCATCGGCACCTCGCGCCGGCGTCCGCCGCGCTGGCTGACCCGGCTCAATGCCTGGCTGATTCCGGCATCCGCGCTGGTGTTCCTCGGCGGCATGGGCATCGCCCAGCTGTTCGTCGATCACGCGTTTCCGTACGCCGCGCTCGGCGTGTTCGCCGGACTGGCGCTCGGGGGTCTGGGCTGGGCGCTGACGCGCGTCGAGCATCGTCCCGGCCAGGTCTGGTACACGCCGAACCGCTGGCTGGTGCTGGCGCTGACGCTGGTCGTCGTCGCGCGCGTGTTCGCCGGTATCTGGCAGGCCTGGGAGCGCATGCGCGGCGACTACGCGGCGCTCGCCGCGTGGGGGCCGCTCGGCGAGCCGGCCGGCCTGTTCGCGGTCGCCGGGCTCGTGGTCGGCTATCACGCGATGTACGCGGTGCTGCTGCAGTGGCGGCTGGGGCGCTGGCTGTAACCGCCAGGCGTGCGCATCGTACGCATCGAAATGCCGCATAAAAAAAGACCCGCCGAAGCGGGTCTTCCGTGACACACGACTCTGGGAGAGAGATCAGAAACGTGCGCCGATACCGACACCCACGGTCCACGGGTCGAGCTTGAGCTCCTGACCGGTGGACACGCCGGCCTGGTTCACGTCCGCGCGGCTGCGCAGATAACGCGCATCGGCACGGGCGAACCAGGTGGGGGTGATGTTCATGTCGACGCCGACCGTGCCGATCGCGCCCTTCGGCGTGGACAGGCTGACGTGCTCGCCACCGGGGTTGAGGTCTTCACCGCTGATGTTGGAGTGGTGATAGCCCAGACCCACAAACGGGCGGAAGGTGTTGTCGGCCTGGCCGAAATGGTACTGGCCGCTCAGCGCGATCGGCTGCTGCTCGACGGTGCCGACCTTGCCGGCGTCGTTGCGGACGCGGTGATCGAACTTGTCGAGCGCGCCCCACAGTTCGGCGCTGATGTTGTCGGTGAAGTTGTACGACACCGATGCGGTCGGCGCCGGGCCGCCGTCGACTTCGACGCCGTCGTTGGCACTGCGGTTGGTCGGCTCGAGCAGGGTGGCGCCGCCGACGACCGAGAAGCGCTTGCCGGACGCGGTGTCACCGGCGTCCTGGGCGAACGCGACCGACGAGACGGCAAAGCTGGCCAGGGTGGCAAGGGCAAGAACGCGCTTGTTGGACTTCAGCATGGGGTGTGCTCCTTCTTGAAGGCCGGACCGTGTGGCGGGTCCAGCGTTGCGGCATGTCGCGGCGTGGGGGGCAGCGCTGCGACCTTCCTCTGCGGGAAGGCGGCGCCATGCTCGCAATCGAAAGCTGAATCCGCGATTTGCGATTTCTGAAGCGTTCGCAACGCTTCACGAGGTCTTCGGGAACCCGATTGCGTGGTTCATCCGCGAGTGCCTGTCGATGCGACTTCCGCGCGATGCAAGCGCCGGAAACTGCATGTACGCACGTCGAACGCCATGATCGCGACGCAGCGTTCCGTCATCGACGGCGGGCGCGCGCGAACGCGCTGCCATGCGCGTCCGTACGCGATGCAACAGTTGGCGCAAACCCGGCTGGGCCGCACAATAGCGGGTCACGAGATGCCCGGAGGGCCGCATGGCCGACCTGAAAGAAGCACGCGTTCCCGACATTGGCGGGTTTGACGATGTCCCGGTGATCGAGGTGCTGGTCGCCGTCGGCGATACGGTGTCGGTCGACCAGGGGCTGGTCACGCTCGAATCGGACAAGGCCACGATGGAAGTGCCGGCGCCGTTCGCGGGCGTGATCAAGGAACTGAAGGTCAAGGTCGGCGACACGCTGTCGGAAGGCGGCGTGGTCGCGATCATCGAGGCCGAGGGCGGCGGTGCCCAGGCGGAGACGCCGGCGAAGGCCGAAGCGCCCGCGAAGAGCGAAGCCCCGAAGGCTGCCAACACGCCGGCTGCCGGGAAAGCCGCACCGGCCGCGAAGACCGAGGCGCCCAAGGCGCAGTCCGGTGGTGGCGGCGCGCAGGAGTCGAAGGTCCCGGACATCGGCGGCTACGACGACGTGCCGGTGATCGAAGTGCTGGTCGCGGTCGGCGACACGGTCGAGAAGGACCAGGGCCTGATCACGCTGGAATCGGACAAGGCCACGATGGAAGTCCCGGCCGCGGTCGCCGGCGTCATCAAGGAACTGAAGGTCAAGGTCGGCGATACGCTGTCGGAAGGCGCCGTGGTCGCGATCATCGAAGCCGCAGGCGATGCGCCTGCCGAGGCGTCCGCACCGGCCGCCGCGCCGGCCAAGGGCACCGATGACAATAAGATCGAGCCGGTGGCGGCACAGGCCAAGCCCGACAAGATCGCCGAAGCCTCGATCGCGCATCGCGCGCCGGGCGGTGGCAATCCGCCGGTGCGGTTCGACGCCGATGCGATCTTCCCCGACAAGGTGCCGTACGCCAGCCCGGCGGTGCGCCTGTTCGCACGCGAGCTCGGCGTCGATCTGACCCAGCTCAAGGGCAGCGCCAAGGGCGGCCGCATCCTCCGCGAGGACGTGCAGTCCTTCGTCAAGAGTGCCCTGCAGAGCGGCGGCGCGAAGGCCGCTTCCGGTGCGCCGGCAGCGGCGGGTGGCGGTCTCAACCTGCTGCCGTGGCCGAAGGTCGATTTCGCGAAGTTCGGCGAGATCGAGGTCCAGGAACTGGGCCGCATCCAGAAGATCTCGGCGACCAACCTCGCGCGCAACTGGGCGATGATCCCGCACGTCACGCAGCACGACGATGCCGACATCACCGACCTCGAAGCGCTGCGTGTGCAGCTCAACAAGGAAAACGAGAAGGCCGGCGTCAAGCTGACCATGCTCGCGTTCCTGATAAAGGCCTCGGTGGCGGTGCTCAAGCAGTACCCGCGCTTCAACAGCTCGCTCGACGCGACCGGCGAGAACCTGACGCTCAAGAAGTACTTCCACATCGGCTTCGCCGCCGACACGCCCAACGGCCTCGTCGTTCCGGTGATCCGCGATGCCGACAAGAAGGGCGTCATGGAGATCTCGCAGGAGATGTCCGCGCTGGCGAAGAAGGCGCGCGACGGCAAGCTCGGCCCGGCCGACATGCAGGGTGGCTGCTTCTCGATCAGCTCGCTCGGCGGCATCGGCGGTACCAGCTTCACGCCGATCGTCAACGCACCGGAAGTCGCGATCCTCGGCGTGTCGAAGTCGGCGATGAAGCCGGTCTGGGACGGCAAGGCCTTCCAGCCGCGCCTGACCCTGCCGCTGTCGCTGTCCTACGACCACCGCGTGATCGATGGCGCCGCCGCGGCGCGCTTCACCGCGACGCTGGCGCAGCTGCTCGGCGACATGCGTCGCGTGCTGCTGTAAGCGTGCCGGTGACCAGCGACACCACGCGAGAGAAAGCGCGGCTGACCGTCCGCCATGCGACGGTCGCCGACATTCCGGCGATCGTCGCGCTGTCGGATACGGTCTACGGCGAGGAAGGCGGTTACACCGCCGAGATGCTCACCGGCCAGATCGCGCAGTTCCCGCAGGGCGTGTTCGTCGCGTGCTACGAGGACGTCGCGGTCGGCTACTGCGCGACGTTCCGCATCGATGAAGCGAGCGCCATGGCGCCGCATCGCTGGACCGAGATTTCGGGCGGCGGGTATGGCGCGCGCCATCTGACCACCGGCGACTGGCTCTACGGCATGGAAGTCTGCGTGGATCCCGCGTACCGCGGTCTGCGCATCGGCCGCCGGCTGTACGAGCTGCGCAAGCGGCTGTGCCAGGAGCTCGGTCTCAAGGGCATCGTGTTCGGCGGCCGCCTGCCGGGCTTCTCGCGCCGCGCCAAGGCGTACGGCAACGATGCGCACGCCTATGTCGCCGACGTGCGCGCAGGCCGCATCCGCGATCGCGCGCTGAGCTTCCAGCTCAGCAACGGGTTCGAGTTCATCGGCCTGCTGCGCAACTACCAGCCGGCCGACCGCGAATCGCGCGGCTACGCCGCGCATCTGGTGTGGCGCAATCCCAAGATCGATCCGAACGTGCGTACCACCGGCACCGCGCGCCAGCTGCCCGATTCGGTGCGCGTGGCGACCGTGCAGTACCAGCAGCGCCGCGTGGGCTCGTTCGAGGAATTCGCCACCCAGGTCGAGTACTTCGTCGACATCGCCGCCGATTACCGCGCCGATTTCGTCGTGTTCCCGGAGCTCTTCACGCTGCAGTTGCTGTCGGTGGAGAACAAGCCGCTGTCGCCGCAGGATTCGCTGCTCGCGCTGACGGGGTACACCGAGCGTTTCGCGACGCTGCTCAGCGAACTGGCGGTGCGCCACAACATCAACATCATCGGCGGCTCGCATCCCACGCGGACCAGTGACGGCCCTGACGCGAAGGTGCGCAACATCTGCTACGTCGCCCTGCGCGACGGCTCGCTGCACACGCGCGACAAGCTGCATCCCACGCCCAACGAGCGCACCTGGTGGGGCATCGGCGGCGGCGACAGCGCACGGGCGATCATGACCGACTGCGGGCCGATCGGCGTCATGATCTGCTACGACAGCGAGTTCCCCGAACTCGGCCGCCATCTGGTCGACCAGGGCGCGATGATCCTGTTCGTGCCGTTCTGCACCGACACCCGCGAAGGCTATCTGCGCGTGCGCTACTGCTCGCAGGCGCGCGCCGTCGAGAACCAGTGTTACGTGGTGTTGTCGGGCAACGTCGGCAATCTGCCGGGCGTCAACAACTTCGACATCCAGTACGCGCAGAGCTGCATCCTGACGCCCTGCGATTTTCCGTTCGCGCGTGACGGCATCGCCGCCGACACCACGCCGAACGTCGAGCAGGTCGCGTTCGCCGACCTGCGTCTCAACGATCTCGTCGTCGCCCGCAACGACGGCACCGTGCAGAACCTCAACGACCGCCGCCACGATCTGTATTCGCTGA
This sequence comes from Luteimonas flava, assembly GCF_036584485.1. NCBI lineage: Bacteria > Pseudomonadati > Pseudomonadota > Gammaproteobacteria > Lysobacterales > Lysobacteraceae > Luteimonas > Luteimonas flava. Next base: position 484,057 of record NZ_JAZHBM010000002.1, read on the forward strand.
CCTGGGCCCGCCGCCCGGCGTCGCGCATCGCGGCGTCGGACCCCACGCAACAGACTCCGGAGAACCCGTGATGGCCCAGACCCTCGAAGTGAAAGTCCCCGACATCGGCGGCTACGACGACGTGCCGGTGATCGAGGTGCTGGTCGCCATCGGCGAGACCGTCGCCAAGGACCAGAGCCTGGTCACGCTGGAATCGGACAAGGCCACGATGGAAGTGCCGGCCTCGAGCGCGGGCGTCATCAAGGAACTGAAGGTCAAGGTCGGCGACACGCTGTCGGAAGGCAGCGTGGTCGCGGTGATCGAAGTCGAAGGCGCGGGCGATGCGCCTGCCGCCGACGCGAACGCCGCCGCGCCCGAGAAGAAGGCAGACGCGCCGGCGAAGAAGAGCGACGCGCCCGGCAGCAATCCGCCGGTCGCGCGTTCGCCTGCGGCGCCGGCCGAACCCGAAGCGGTCAAGGCCGCACCGTCCTCGGGCCGCCAGGCCGATGTCGAATGCCGCATCGTCGTGCTCGGCTCCGGCCCCGGTGGGTACACCGCCGCGTTCCGCGCGGCCGATCTCGGCCTCGACACCGTGCTGATCGAACGCTACGAAACGCTCGGCGGTGTCTGCCTCAATGTCGGCTGTATTCCGTCCAAGGCGCTGTTGCACGCGGCCGAGGTCATCGACCAGGCCAAGCACGCCAGCGACTACGGCGTCGACTTCGGCGCGCCGACGATCGCCCTCGACAAGCTGCGCGGTTACAAGGAAAAAGTGGTCGGCCAGCTGACCAAGGGCCTCACCGGCATGGCCAAGCAGCGCAAGGTGCGCGTGGTCACCGGCGAAGGCCTGTTCGTGTCGCCGAACGAGATCGAAGTCACCGGCAGCGACGGCAAGACCCAACTCGTGCGTTTCGAGCAATGCATCATCGCCGCCGGTTCGCAGGCGCTGAAGCTCCCCGGCTTCCCGTGGGACGACCCGCGCGTCATGGATTCGACCGACGCGCTGGAACTGGCCGAAACGCCGAAGAAGCTGCTCGTCGTCGGCGGCGGCATCATCGGTCTGGAGATGGCGACGGTCTATCACGCGCTCGGCTCGGAGGTGACCGTGGTCGAGCTCGCCGACCAGCTGATGCCCGGCGCTGACAAGGATCTGGTCAAGCCGCTCGCCGATCGCCTGAAGAAGCAGGGCGTGTCCGCGCACCTCAAGACCAAGGTCGTCGAAGCCAAGGCAGCCAAGAACGGCATCGACGTCGTCTTCGACGGCGAGAGCATTCCGGACACGAAGACCTTCGACCGCGTGCTGGTGGCCGTGGGCCGCACGCCGAACGGCGGCAAGATCGCCGCCGACAAGGCCGGCGTGCGCGTGTCGGATCGCGGTTTCATCGCCGTCGACGCGCAGATGCGCACCAACGTGCCGCACATCTTCGCGATCGGCGATCTCGTTGGCCAGCCGATGCTGGCGCACAAGGCGACGCACGAGGGCAAGCTCGCGGCCGAAGTCGCCGCCGGCGAGAAGAAGGAATGGGTGGCGCGGGTGATTCCGTCGGTCGCCTACACCGATCCGGAAATCGCGTGGGTCGGCATCACCGAGACCGAAGCCAAGGCCAAGGGCCTGAAGGTCGGCGTGGGCAAGTTCCCGTGGGCGGCCAGCGGTCGCGCGATCGGCATCGGCCGCACCGAGGGTTTCACCAAGCTGATCTTCGACGAGGCCACACATCGCATCGTCGGCGCCGGCATCGTCGGCGTACATGCGGGCGATCTGATCGCCGAAGCCGGTCTGGCGATCGAGATGGGCGCCGAAGTCGCCGACATCGGCCACACCATCCATCCGCATCCCACGCTCAGCGAATCGGTGGCGATGGCGGCGGAAGTGTTCGACGGCACGATCACCGACCTGTACATCCCGAAGAAGAAGTAAGCGCGCAGGCCAGCACGTCCGCGCCAACGAAAAAGCCCCGGCATGCCGGGGCTTTTCCATGTCCGCACGCCGTGTCGTCCGGCGCGCGGATCGGTGCTTGCACTCAGAAGCGGAACGTCACGCCGGCCATCGGGCCGTGGACCTTCAGATCGCCGGTCACGTTGCCCGAATACGGGAACGGACCTGCGTCGATGCCGTCCGGTGCGCGCGCGGTGCCGCGGTACTGGTCCTTGAGCTTCAGGCGGAACCAGTCGTAGCCGACGTGGATGCCGACGCGCTCGCTGACCATGTATTCGACCAGCAGGCCGCCGCGCTCGAAGTGGCCTTCCTCGTCGAGGATGTTGCCCCAGGTCGTATCCAGATACTGGGCTTCCAGACCAACGGTCCAGCGCTCGGCCGGCGTCCAGGTCAGGCGGGTGTGCAGGCCCGGCGACACGCCGTCGCGCTCCCAGCCCACGCTCTCGAATTCGGGATCCAGCAGATCGGTGCCGGTCGAAGCGCCGTTGGCGGTGGCTTCGAGCTTGGCGTAGGTCACGCCCAAGCCCAGGCCCCACTCGAAGCTGTCGTTCTTGACGACGGCGTATTCGTAATTGAGGTTCGCCAGTCGGAACGACAGGCGCCCGTCGATGCGCGCGCCCGGAATCTCGATCGCGTCGCCGCCCGGGATGATCGTGCCGGTGTCGAGCACGTTCCCGCCGTACTCCCAGGTTTCGTCGCGGCGGTAGTCGTAGAAATTGCCGATCAGTGCCTGGCGGTCGCTGATGCGGAAACCGATCGCGCCGCGCGGACGCCATTCGCGGCCGGTGTCGAAGCTTTCGTCGAAGCCGAATGTCGCGGTGTCGCTGCCGTCGGTGACCGTGCCGTCGCCGGAGAAGCCCAGTTCGGCTTCCGGATTGAACGCGCTCAGGCGCAGCACGAAGCGGTCGTCACGGCTCTGCGCCTGCGCCGCGGTGGCGAAGGTGGCGAGGATGGCGGTGGAGAGCAGGGCAAGGGCGAAGCGGGACGCGGGTCGTGACATCGGGGGAGTCTTCCTGGGAGAGGCGTGCGATGTTCGTTAAACCGCAGTCTTTCCGACGTGAAGTCGTCATGTGACCGACGTTCGCTTCCGTTCCCGACGCGACACAGGCGTGGCGCCCAAAAAAAGAGCCCCGGCGGGCGGGCCGGGGCTCGGGGTGACGATCTGCAGACGGGACCGACGAGGAAGGACGGCAGATCGGACACACAGATACGACTCGCCCGGCGGGCGGAAGTTCCGGCCGAACGCGAATAAATCCACTGAAAATTGTGAATGCGCAGTCGCCGGGGTCGTCTCCCGGGGCCGGTGTGCGGCGGATTCCGAAACAGGACCTCCGCCGGTTGTGGGTCAAATGACGCCACTGCTATACTTTTGCGGCTCGACGGGGCCGTTTCGACGCCCCCGTGTCCTCCAGACAGTGGAATCCTTTGAAGTGTTGACGTCCGTCGCAGTGGGTCGGCGGCTGGCACAGCGCGCAATCGCCTGGCAGGCGGTCGCAGTCGCGGTGACGGCGCTCGCCTTCCTCGCAAAGGGAGCCGACTGGGCGCTGGCGGCGGGTCTCGGCGGTGCGGCGATCGCACTCGGGGGCTGGCTGTCGAGCGTCATCGCGCTGGGGGGTGGGGTCAATCCGTCGACAGGCGCGCTTGCGCGGCTGCTGGCAGGGGTGGCGTTGAAGTGGGTCGTGGTGGTGGCGGTTCTGCTGCTGGGCGTGGGAATGGCGGGTTTGTCGCCGGTTCCGATGCTCGCCGGGGTCATCGTCGCGCTCTTCGCGCAGTTGCTCGCAATGTCCCGGCCTCTGGCCAGGCACTGAACCAATCACAGGCAGGGTTTTCGATCTTATGGCAGCTGATGCGGAACTGACCCCAACCAGCTACATCCAGCACCACCTGCAGAACCTGACCGCGTCGACCGGCGAAGGCGGCTTCTGGACGCTGCACGTGGACACGCTGATCACCGCCCTGCTGATGGGCGGCCTGATGGTGTTCGCATTCTGGATGGCGACCCGCAAGGCCACCGCCGGCGTGCCGGGCAAGTGGCAGGCGTTCGTGGAGATCTGCCTGGAGTTCGTCGACAAGCAGGCCCGCGACACGTACCACGGCTCCAGCAAGCTCGTGACGCCGATCGCGATCACGCTGTTCTTCTGGATCCTGCTGATGAATCTGCTGAAGATGATTCCGGCGGACTTCATCGCCAAGCCGCTCGAGCTGCTGGGCGTGCATTACTGGAAGCCGGTGCCGACCGCCGACGTCAACGCGACGCTGGGCCTGTCGATCAGCGTGTTCTTCCTGACGATCTTCTTCGCGCTGCGTGCCAAGGGCATCGGCGGCATGTCGAAGGAGTTCCTGTTCGCACCGTTCGGCAAGTGGATGGTGCCGTTCAACCTGATCCTCAACATCGTCGAGTGGCTGAGCAAGCCGATTTCGCTGGCGATGCGACTGTTCGGCAACATGTTCGGCGGCGAGATCGTGTTCCTGCTGATCTGGGTCCTCGGCGGCGCGAGCCTGCTGGGCGTGCTCGGCGGCGGCGTGCTCGGCCTGGGCTGGATGCTGTTCCACCTGCTGGTCATTCCGCTGCAGGCCTTCATTTTCATGATGCTGTCGATCGTCTACCTCAGCCTGGCTGAAGACGACCACTGATCGCCGGCATCACGCGACACCGCTTTCGTGACACCCCAATCCCTGGTTCCACCCTTACCAAGCAATCCGCTCCGGAGAAAACAATGGAAATCGCACTGACCTCGTTCGCCCAGATCCAGGCTTCGACCGTTCTGGCCATCGGCATCATGATCGGCCTGGCTGCGCTGGGTGCGGGTCTGGGCCTGGCCATCATGGCCGGCAAGTTCCTCGAGTCGGCCGCGCGCCAGCCCGAGCTGATCCCGGTGCTGCAGGTCCGCATGTTCATCACCGCCGGCCTGATCGACGCCGCGTTCATCATCTCGGTCGCCGTCGGCCTGCTGTTCGCGTTCGCTTCGCCGTTCATCGGCCCGGTCGCCGCGCAGCTCGCGGGCTGATCCAGCCGCCCGGCGTTCCGGTTGCGGTGCGTGCCTCGCGCATGACCGCACCGGTGGATGACAGGGGGCGCGTCCGCGCGCCCAACCCTTCACGACAGGCAGTCACAAGCCCATGAATATCGGTCTGACCCTAATTGCCCAGGCACTGGCGTTCGCCGGTCTGATCTGGATCATCGCGACCAAGATCTGGCCGCCGCTGCTCAGTGCCATCGAGGAGCGCCAGAAGAAGATCGCCGAAGGTCTGGCCGCGGCGGACAACAGCCAGCGCGCCCTCGCGCAGGCCCAGGAAACCGCCAACGAGGAACTCAAGGCCGCGCGTGCGAAGGCCAACGAGATCATCGAACAGGCCCACCAGCGTGGCACCCAGATCGTCGAGGCCGCCAAGGCCGAAGCGGTCACCGAGGGCCTGCGCCAGAAGGCGATGTTCGACGCCGAACTCCAGGCCTCGGCCACCCGTGCACGCGAAGAGCTGCGTCGTCAGGTCTCCAGCCTGGCGGTGACCGGCGCCGAGCGTCTGCTCAAGCGTGAGATCGACGCCAACGCCCACAAGGCGCTGCTCGACGAACTCGCCGCGGAGATCTGAGTCCGATGAGCCAGGCCATGACGATCGCCCGTCCGTATGCCCGCGCCGCGTTCGCGATCGCGCGTGACGGCGGCCAGTTCGCGCCGTGGTCGGACGCGCTCGCGTTCTCGGCCCGCGTCGCTGCCGATCCGCAGGCGGCCGCGCTGCTCGGCCACCCGGCGCTGTCGCACGACGATGCCGTCGCGCTGCTCGCACCGGAGGGCGCCGACGAGAAATTCGCCGGCTTCCTCACGCTGCTGGCCAGCAACGGCCGTCTCGCGCAGTTGCCGGAGATTGCCGGCCAGTACGAGGAACTGCGTGCCGAAGCCGAGCACATCGTGCTGGCGACGGTGACGTCGGCAGCCGAGTTGCCGGACGCAGAAGTGGAACAGATCCGCGCCGCGCTCAAGCGTCGTTTCGGTCGCGAAGTCCAGGTCGAAACGGCCGTGGACGCATCGCTGATCGGCGGCGCGGTGATCTCGGCGGGCGACGTGGTGATCGACGGCTCGCTCAAGGGCAAGCTGGCGCGCCTGCAGTCCGCGCTGACGCACTGACACGATTTTCAATTGCAACGTCGGCGGCAACGCCGGCTCAAGGGAACCCCCGATGGCTACCACGCAACTCAATCCTTCCGAGATCAGCGAGCTGATCAAGTCCCGCATCGAGAAGGTCAAGCTGAGCGCCGAATCGCGCAACGAAGGCACCGTGACCTCGGTCGCCGACGGCATCGTGCGTCTGCACGGCCTGGCCGACGTGATGCAGGGCGAAATGATCGAACTGCCGAACAACACGTTCGCACTCGCCCTCAACCTCGAGCGCGACTCGGTCGGCGCCGTGGTGCTGGGTGACTACGAGCACCTGCGCGAAGGTGACGTGGCCAAGACCACCGGCCGCATCCTCGAAGTGCCGGTGGGTCCGGAAATGCTCGGCCGTGTCGTCAACGCGCTGGGCGAGCCGATCGACGGCAAGGGCCCGATCGACGCCAAGCTCAGCGCGCCGGTCGAGCGCGTCGCGCCGGGCGTGATCTGGCGCAAGTCGGTCGACCAGCCGGTGCAGACCGGCTACAAGTCGGTTGACTCGATGATCCCGATCGGCCGCGGCCAGCGCGAGCTGCTCATCGGCGACCGCCAGACCGGCAAGACCGCGATGGCGATCGACGCCGTGATCAACCAGAAGTCGACCGGCATCAAGTGCGTCTACGTGGCGATCGGCCAGAAGGCCTCGACCGTCGCCAACATCGTGCGCAAGCTCGAAGAGAACGGCGCGCTCGCGCACACCGTCGTCGTCGCCGCCACCGCGTCCGAATCGGCCGCGATGCAGTACATCTCGGCCTACGCCGGCTGCACCATGGGCGAGTACTTCATGGACCGCGGCGAAGACGCGCTGATCGTGTACGACGATCTGTCCAAGCAGGCCGTCGCCTACCGCCAGATCTCGCTGCTGCTCAAGCGTCCGCCGGGCCGCGAAGCGTATCCGGGTGACGTGTTCTACCTGCACTCCCGTCTGCTCGAGCGCGCCGCGCGCGTGTCCGAGGAGTATGTCGAGAAGTTCACCAACGGCGCCGTGACCGGCAAGACCGGTTCGCTGACCGCGCTGCCGATCATCGAAACGCAGGCCGGCGACGTCTCGGCGTTCGTGCCGACCAACGTGATCTCGATCACCGACGGCCAGATTTTCCTGGAAACCGATCTGTTCAACGCCGGCATCCGCCCGGCCGTGAACGCCGGTATCTCGGTGTCGCGCGTCGGTGGTTCGGCGCAGACCAAGATCATCAAGAAGCTCTCGGGCGGCATCCGTATCTCGCTCGCGCAGTACCGTGAGCTGGCCGCGTTCGCGCAGTTCGCCTCGGATCTCGACGAAGCCACCCGCAAGCAGCTCGAGCGCGGCCAGCGCGTCACCGAGCTGATGAAGCAGAAGCAGTACAAGCCGATGTCGATCGCGCACCAGGCGCTGACGATCTACGCCGTCAACGAGGGGTATCTCGACGACGTGCCGGTCGCCAAGCTGCTCGCGTTCGAAGAAGGCCTGCACGCGCATTTCGACAACACCGCGGGCGAGCTGGTCGGCAAGATCAACCAGACCGGCGGCTGGAACGACGAGATCGAAGGCGCCTTCAAGCAGGGCATCTCCGAGTTCAAGACCACCGGTAGCTGGTAAGGCGTCAGAAGGTCAGGAGTGAGGGGGTCAGAGGTCGCGCGTTTCGCGTCCACTGACGTCTGAGCCCGCATCGCGGGCGCTCCCTTCACCCCCTCACTCAAGCGAGCAAAGCGAGCGGATATGGCAGGCGGCAGAGAAATCAAGACGAAGATCAAGAGCGTGCAGAACACCCGCAAGGTGACGCGCGCGCTCGAGATGGTCTCCGCGTCGAAGATCCGCAAGGCGCAGGATCGGATGAAGGCATCGCGCCCGTATGCGAACGCGATGAAGCAGCTGATCGGGCATCTCGCCCAGGCCAGTTCCGAGTTCCAGCATCCGTACCTGGTCGAGCGTGATGTCAAGCGCGTCGGTTACATCGTCGCGTCCTCGGATCGCGGTCTGGCCGGCGGTCTGAACAACAACATGTTCCGCAAGCTGCTCGGCGAGATCCGCGCCTGGCAGGACAAGGGCGTGCAGGTCGACGTGGTGACCATCGGCCAGAAGGCGACGGTGTTCTTCCGCCGCCTGAAGGTGGACATGGTCGCCAGCGTCACCCATATCGGCGACACGCCGGAAGTCGAACAGCTGGTCGGCATCATCAAGGTGATGCTCGACGGCTACACCGACGGCCGCGTCGACCGGGTGTTCCTCGCCTACAACCACTTCGTCAACACGATGACCCAGAAGGCCAGCTTCGACCAGCTGCTGCCGCTGCCGGCCGCCGAGACGCAGGTGGTCAAGCACGACTGGGACTACATCTACGAGCCGGACGCCGAATCGGTGCTCGGCCACGTGCTGACGCGTTACATCGAATCGCTCGTGTACCAGGCGGTGATGGAGAACGTGGCTTCCGAACATGCCGCACGCATGGTCGCGATGAAGTCCGCGAGCGACAACGCCACCAAGCTGATCGACACGCTCAAGCTGGTCTACAACAAGGCCCGCCAGGCGGCGATCACCCAGGAAATCTCCGAGATCGTCGGCGGCGCCGCAGCGGTCTGATCCGTACGCGCACCAGAATTCTTCTAGAGGAATGCAGCAATGAGTCAGGGCAAGATCGTTCAGATCATCGGCGCGGTCGTCGACATCGAGTTCGCGCGCAACGAAGTACCGAGGGTCTACGACGCACTGAAGGTCGAAGGCACGGAGATCACGCTGGAAGTGCAGCAGCAGCTCGGTGACGGCATCGTGCGCGCGATCGCGCTCGGTTCCACCGACGGCCTGAAGCGCAACCTGATCGCGACCAACACGGACCGCGGCATCTCGGTGCCGGTCGGCCCGGGCACGCTCGGCCGCATCATGGACGTGCTCGGTCGCCCGATCGACGAAGCCGGTCCGGTCGAAGCCACCGACCACTGGGAAATCCACCGGTCGGCACCGTCGTACGAAGACCAGTCCTCGTCCACCGAGCTGCTGGAAACCGGCATCAAGGTCATCGACCTGATGTGTCCCTTCGCCAAGGGCGGCAAGGTCGGCCTGTTCGGCGGCGCCGGCGTCGGCAAGACCGTCAACATGATGGAGCTCATCAACAACATCGCCAAGGCGCACGAAGGCCTGTCGGTGTTCGCCGGCGTGGGCGAGCGTACCCGCGAGGGCAACGACTTCTACCACGAGATGAAGGACTCCAACGTCCTCGACAAGGTGGCGATGGTCTACGGCCAGATGAACGAGCCGCCGGGCAACCGCCTGCGCGTCGCGCTGACCGGCCTGACGATGGCCGAGTACTTCCGCGACGAGAAGGACGCGTCCGGCAAGGGCAAGGACGTGCTGCTGTTCGTCGACAACATCTACCGCTACACGCTGGCCGGTACCGAAGTGTCGGCGCTGCTCGGCCGCATGCCGTCGGCCGTGGGCTACCAGCCGACGCTCGCCGAGGAAATGGGCGTGCTGCAGGAGCGCATCACCTCGACGAAGTCCGGCTCGATCACCTCGATCCAGGCCGTCTACGTGCCCGCGGACGACCTGACCGACCCGTCGCCGGCGACGACCTTCGCCCATCTCGATTCGACGGTGACGCTGAGCCGCAACATCGCCTCGCTCGGCATCTACCCGGCCGTCGATCCGCTGGACTCGACCAGCCGCCAGATGGACCCGAACGTCATCGGCAACGAGCACTACGACACCGCCCAGCGCGTGCAGTCGACGCTGCAGAAGTACAAGGAGCTCAAGGACATCATCGCGATCCTGGGCATGGACGAGCTGTCGGAAGAAGACAAGCAGGCCGTGTCGCGCGCGCGCAAGATCGAGCGCTTCTTCTCGCAGCCTTTCCACGTGGCCGAAGTCTTCACCGGTTCGCCGGGCAAGTACGTCCCGCTGAAGGAAACGATCCGCGGCTTCAAGGGCATCGTCGACGGCGAATACGACCACCTGCCCGAGCAGGCGTTCTACATGGTCGGCGGCATCGACGAAGCGGTCGAGAAGGCGAAGAAGATCGCGGCCTGAGAGCCGTGAGGGCGTGAGGGTGTCAGGCGTCAGTACCTGACCTCTCACTTCCTGAGCGTGCGCCGCACGCGCCCGTTCTTACGCTTCCCCCCTTACACGTCGAGCAGAGCGAGACCGCCATGACCACCACCATCCGTTGCGACATCGTCAGCGCAGAAGCCGAGATCTTCCACGGCGAAGCGACCATGGTCGTGGCCACCGGCGAGCTCGGCGAGCTCGGCATCGCGCCGCGCCACGCGCCGCTGATCACGCGCCTGAAGCCGGGCAAGGTCGTCGTGACCCAGGCCAACGGCGAAGTGCTCGATTTCGCGATCGGCGGCGGTATTCTCGAAGTGCAGCCGCAGGTCGTGACGATCCTGGCCGACACCGCGATCCGCGCCGACGACATCGACGAGGCCGCCGTGAAAGCGGCCAAGGACGAGGCCGAGCGCATCCTGGCCGGCCGCGGCGAGGCGATGGACATCGCCGAGGCCCAGCAGAAGCTGGCCGAGGCCGTGGTCCAGCTGCAGGCGCTCGAGCGTCTGCGCAAGACCCTCAAGCACTGAGGTATCGCGTCACGCAGCATCTGGAACGCCGGCCTCGCGCCGGCGTTTCCGTGTCCGGAGTCGGCACATTCCGGTTTCCGCGGCCCGGCGCCACAATGGCCGCATCGACGGCGGCGGACGCGATGCGATGGGACGACACCTTCTGAAGGCCTGCGTTGCGGCGGCACTGCTGTCGGCGGCGCTGTCCGCGTTCGCGACCGAAGCCTCGCGCCCGCGCGCGCGCGATGCCGGCATCGTGATCGGCACGCTGCAACCCGGACCGCGCAATGCACTCGTCGACGTGCCCGGCGTGCAGGTCGGCCATGCCACCGTGATCGAAGGCGACGCGGTGCGTACCGGCGTCACCGCGATCGTGCCGCATCCCGGTGATCTCTTCCGCGAGCGCGTGCCGGCGGCGATCGTCGTCGGCAACGGTTTCGGCAAGTTGCTGGGCGTGACCCAGGTGCAGGAACTCGGCGAACTGGAAACCCCGATCCTGCTGGCCGGCACCCTGGGCGTCTGGCGCGCGGCCGATGCTCTCGTCGAACGGCAACTCGCGCTGCCGGGTATGGAACAGGTGCGCTCGATCAATCCGGTGGTCGGCGAAACCAACGATGGATATCTCAATGACATCCGCGCGCGTCCGTTGCGCGCCGAGCATGTGCGCGCAGCGCTGGATGGCGCATCCACCGGCAACGTCGACGAAGGCAGCATCGGCGCAGGTACCGGCACGATCGCGTTCGGGTGGAAGGGCGGCATCGGCACGAGTTCGCGTCGGATCGCGCCCGACGCCGGCGGCTACACCGTCGGCGTGCTGGTGCAGAGCAACTTCGGTGGACGCCTCACCATCGCGGGCGTGCCGGTGGGCGACGCGCTGCCGGATCCGCAGGCCTATCTCGCACTGGCACCGGATGCAGCGCCGCCTTCGACCGGCGACGGCAGCATCATGATCGTCGTCGCGACCGACGCGCCGCTCGACGATCGTCTGCTGCGCCGCCTCGCGACGCGTGCGCTGATCGGACTCGGCCGTACCGGCGCCTCGATGAGCAACGGTTCGGGCGATTACGTGATCGCGTTTTCGACCGCGCCCGGCGTGCGCCGAGCAACCGATGCGGTGACGCACCGCGTCGAAGTGCTGTCCAACGACGCGATGACGCCGCTGTTTGTCGCCGTGGCCGATGCCACCGAGGAGGCGATCCTCAATTCGATGTTCCGCGCGACCACGGTGTCGGGCCATCAGGGCACGGTGCCCGCCCTGCCGCTGGAGCTCGTGCTGCCGATGCTGCGCCAGTCGAATGTGCAGACCCCCGCGACGCCATGACGCGAGCGCGTGTGGCGCGGCTTCGCGTCAGCGCTTGTAGATCCAGTACCGCGACAGCACGAAGCCCACCGCGCCCAGCGCCAGTTCGATCGCCGGCTTCGCGACCCATACCCAGCGCAGGCCGAGCACGTCGTCGATCTGGGTCAGTGCCCAGGTGCTGAACAACGTCGTCGACACCCACATGATCATGAAACGCTGGAACTGCGTCGTGCCCACCGTGTTGCGGTCGTTGGCGAATGTCAGCTTGCCGTTGAGCCAGAAGCCGATCAGCGCTCCGGTGATGCGGCCGATGACGTTCGCCGGCGCCACCGGCAAGCCGAAGTGGGTCAGGCCGACGACGACGCCCCAGTCGACGAGCCACTGCAACAGGCCGATCGCCAGGTAGTCGCGCCCCTGTCGGGTCAGGCTCATCGCAGGTTCGACTCCGTGGATCGGGCAGGCCGTCGGGCGGCGGACGACGGCATCCTACCCGCGCCGCCGTTAGAATTTCCGCATTCCACGCAGAGTTCTCCCATGACCGCACCCCTGCACGTCGTCATCCTCGCCGCAGGCGAGGGCAAGCGCATGAAATCGTCGCTGCCCAAGGTGCTGCAGAAGATCGCCGGGCGGCCGATGCTGTGGCACGTCATCGAAGCTGCGCGTGCGCTCGAGCCGGCGGGCATCCACGTCGTCTACGGCCATCGCGGCGAGCAGGTGCAGGCCGCGTTCGCCGACCAGCCCGATCTGCACTGGTCCGAGCAGCGCGAACAACTCGGCACCGGTCACGCGGTGCGCCAGGCGATGCCCGACGTGCCCGACGGCGCGCAGGTGCTGGTGCTCTACGGCGACGTGCCGCTGCTGCGCGCCGAGACGCTGCGTCATCTGGTGTCGGTCGAAGGGCGGCTCGCGGTGCTGGCTGCGCAGCTGGAGGATCCGACCGGCTACGGCCGCATCGTGCGTGATCCCGAAGGCCACGTCGGCGCGATCGTCGAGCACAAGGACGCGAGCGACGAGCAGCGCCGCATCGATCTGGTGAACACCGGCATCCTCGCCGCCGAAGCCACTGCGCTCAAGGCGTGGCTGACGCGTCTGTCGTCGGACAACAACGTGCAGGGCGAGTACTACCTGACCGATGTGTTCGCGATGGCCGCCGACGAGTACAGCGCCGCGCAGATCGTGCTGGTTGCCGATCCGCTCGAAGCCGAAGGTGCGAACGATCCCTGGCAGCTGTCGCAGCTGGAACGCGCGTGGCAGCTGCGCGCGGTGCGCGCCCTGTGCGTGGCCGGTGCGCGTTTCGCCGATCCGGCGCGCGTGGACATCCGCGGCGAGGTCACCGTCGGCAGCGACGTCGAGATCGACGTCGACGTGATCTTCGAAGGGCAGGTCGCACTCGGCGACGGCGTACGGGTGGGTCCGTTCTGTCGCCTGAAGAACGTCGGCCTGGGCGACGGCACCGAAGTGCGTGCGCACTGCGATCTCGACGGTGTGCGCGCGGAAGGCGCGGTCACCATCGGCCCGTTCGCGCGCCTGCGGCCGGGTACCGTGCTCGCCGACGGCGTGCACATCGGCAACTTCGTCGAGACCAAGAACACGACGCTGGGCGTCGGCAGCAAGGCCAATCATCTGACGTATCTCGGCGATGCCGAGATCGGCGCCGGCAGCAACATCGGCGCCGGCACGATCACCTGCAACTACGACGGCGTGAACAAGTCGAAGACGGTGATCGGCGACCGCGCCTTTATCGGTTCGAACGCCGCGCTGGTCGCGCCGGTGCGCATCGGCCACGACGCGACGACGGCGGCCGGTTCGGTGATCGTCAACGACGTGCCGGACGGCAAGCTCGCCGTCGCACGCGGACGGCAGACGGTCGTCGAGGGCTGGTCGCGACCGAAGAAGCGCTGAGCCTCATTCCACGCGGCTGTAGCCGTCCGCGGTTGGCGACCAGCGGTAGAGATCGCCGCCGCGACCGCCGCGCTCGCGCAAACGCAGATCCTGGTGGCCGTGATGCGCGCGCGGTTCGACAATGAGTACGCCGGCCCATTCCTCGATGTCGTGCTCACGGGTACCGTCGTCGTTCCAACTGCCGGCGATGTCGCGATACATCGACATCGCCGCGCCGAACACCTGCTTCAAGGTGTCGCCGCGCAACTCGAACAGATACAGCGCCGAATAGAACGCGCCGCCGCCGGCGTAGCCTTCCGACCAGCCGCCACGCAGACCCAGCGCGGGTGCTCCATTCGACAGACGATAGGCGGCGAGGTCGAAGCGCTCCCAACGTTCGGGGATTGCGGCTGCGCCGGCCTCTTCCATTCGCAGTGGCTGCTCGCCACCCCAGGAGAGCAGCGGCCACGCGATACCGTCGTCGAGTCGCAGGCGCGCGACGAGCTGCGCATCGCCCGCATCGCTGACACGCAACACACCGAGCACCTGCGCGGTGTCCCCGGTCTCGCAACTCGGCTCCGCGGGCGTGCTGCGCGGCGCATCGTCGCCATAGCAGACGAGTGCGACCACATGACCGGGATGCTGCACCCAGCGTCGCGCGCCGAGCAGCACGATGCGGCCGTCTGCGACATCGGGGACCAGCAGCCGACGCAGCATCCCGGCATCGAGGCCGGCCAGCTCGCGGGTGCCGAGATGATCGGGCGCCGGACGACCTTCCATCTGTTCGGCCCAGACGGCCTTTGCTTCCGGACTCGTCAGCAGGCCGGGCACCGCGTCGAGACTCTTCGCGCGTTGTGCGAATGCGGGTGCAGTCGCCAGACACAGCAGAAGCAGCGCGAGCGTGCGGAGTCGGAATCGCATCGGGAATCGCCGCGGAACGGACCTTCGATTCTGCCCGAACGTGGCGCCTGCGACCGGGATGCGGATCAGTCCGGCAACACCAACGACACGCAGAGTCCGCCACCCTCGCGGTTGAGCAGGGCGATGCGGCCGCCGTGCGCTTCGGCGATCTCGCGCGCGAGCGCCAGGCCGAGACCGGTGCCGTTGCGCTTGGTCGAATAGAACGGAAGCAACGCGTTCGCGAGCACCGCCTCGTTCATGCCGGGTCCGCGGTCGAGCACGTCGATGCGCCAGCCGTCCATGGCGCGTCGCAGTCCAAGCGTGACGGCGGCGGGATCGCCATCGGCTTCGTGCGCATTGCGCAGCAGATTCAACAGCGCCTGTTCGACCTGGGCGGCATCGAAGGACGCGGTGAAAGCGTCGTCGATCGGACCGGCATCCACGAACGGGACCTGCGACCGCAGCTGGTCGAGAAACGCGCGCCAGCGGATCGGTTCGCGGCGCGGCGACGGCAGCTTGGCGAAATGCGCATAGCCGCGGATGAAGCCTTCCAGATGCCGCGCGCGCTCTTCGATCGTGCGCAGCGCGTCGGGCAGTCGCGCGGTCTGCCCGCGACGCAGCAGTTCCGCGCCCGAGTGCGCGAGCGAGGCGATGGGCGCCAGCGAGTTGTTGAGTTCGTGGCTGATGACGCGGATGACCTTCTTCCAGGTCTGCACTTCCTGGCGACGCAGTTCAGTCGTCATCTGCCGCAGCAGCAGCAGTTCGTGGCGGCGGCCGTTCAAGCGGAAGTGCCGGCGCGACAGGTGATGGATTTCCTCCGACTCGCCATCGCCGATGGTGAACAGCCCATCGCCGCCGCGTGCGAATGCATCCGCGAGTGCGGGCGGCGCGTCGGCCAGCAGGGCGGAGAACATCTGGCCTTCCAGCTTGCGGCCGCCACCGAGCGCGCGGCGCGCGGCGAGGTTGGCATGCACCACGCGATCGGCGGGATCGAGCAGCAGCATCGCCACCGGCGTGTTCTGCACCATCGTGTCGAGCAGCAGTTCGCGCTGGACGAGCGACAGCCGCTGCGCGCGCAGCGTCTCGCCGAGTTCGTTGTGCGCGGCGACGAGGTCGCCCAGCGCTCCGCGGCCCTGCCACGTCACACCGAAGCCGTAGTCGCTGTCGCGATAGCTCGCGACGGTGCCGGCGAGTGCGCGGAACAGCGCATGCGAGGGCGCGAATGCGCGCTGCAGCAGCCAGACCAGCGACGGCACCGTGCACAGCGTGGCGGCAGCGACCGCAATCCAGGGTGCCCACCAGCGCAGCAGCATCACCGCGATTCCGGCGCCCAATGCGACATGCGCCAGTGCGATCGCCATGACCACAGCCGTCAACGGCAGCCGCTGTTGCCAGCGCATGTCAGTCGCGACGGATGCCGAGGCGGTCGAGGCGCCGGTACAGCGCCTGCCGCGACAGCCCGAGTTCGCTGGCCGCCTGCGCCAGCACACCGCCGCTGCGCGCGAGTGCCGCTTCGATCTCGGCGCGATCCGGCTCGTAGACATCCACGTCGACCGCAGTCACCACGGCGGCCGGCAGGGCGAGATCGCGCGCGTCGATCTGCGACTCGCGCGCCAGCAGTTCGGCGCGCTGGATCACATTGCGCAGTTCGCGCACGTTGCCCGGCCAGCCGTGTTGCAGCAATGCGCGTTCGGCGCCGGCCGACAGCGGCTTGCGACCATCGAGGAAGTGCCTGGCCAAGGGCAGGATGTCGCGCGGACGCAGCGCCAGTGGCGGCAGACGCAGCTCGATGCCGTTGAGGCGGTAGTACAGATCCTCGCGGAACCGGCCGTCGGCGATCATCGCCGGCAGGTCGGCATTGGTCGCGCTGAGCACGCGCACCGTCACGCTGCGCTCGCGATTGCCGCCGAGCCGTTCGAAACGTCCGGTCTCGAGGACGCGCAGCAGCTTGACCTGTCCGGCGGGCGGCAGGGTGCCGACTTCGTCGAGGAACAGCGTGCCGCCATCGGCCGCTTCGAACTTGCCCTCGCGCGCACGCGTCGCACCCGTGTAGGCACCGGCCTCGGCGCCGAACAGTTCGGCCTCGATCAGATCGTGCGGCAGAGCGCCGCAGTTGACCGCGACGAAGGGACCTTCGCGCACGCCGGAGTTGGCATGCAGGATCTCCGCGTATTTTTCCTTGCCCGCGCCGTTGGGTCCGGTGATCAGCACCGGCAGGTTCGAGCGCGCGACCTGCAGCGCCAGCGACAGCGTGGTCTCGCTGGCCGGATCGTCCCAGACCAGGCCGCGCAGATCGCGGCCCTGCGCGAGTGCGTCGCGCCGGCGACGGTCGTCGCGCGTGCGTGCATCCAGCGCCCGGCGCGTCGCGGACAGTTCCAGCAGGGTGTTCACGGTGGCCAGCAGCTTGCCGTCGTCCCACGGCTTGCCGAGGTAATCGGCCGCGCCCGAACGGATCAGTTCGACCGCCGATTCCAGCCGCGTCCACGCGGTCAGCAGCACCACCGGAAGATCGGGATCGAACCGCCGGATCGCGTGGAACAGGGCGATGCCCTCGTCGCCGGACGTGGTGTCGGCATGGAAGTTCATGTCCTGCACGACCAGATCGATGCCGCCTGCCTGCAGCCGGGCGATGCCGGCGTCGGGCGTCGCCGCGTGCTCGCAGGCGATGTCGTGCAACGAGAACAGCACCTCCAGCGCGGTGGCGACGGCGGGGTTGTCGTCGATGACGAGGATCGTGGGCATCAGGTGCTGGATTTCCGAGGGGAGCATGTGGGACCGACAGGCATGGTCGTCGCCGGCTGCGATGGACGCAACCGGCGATGCAGGGGCGCGCACTCAGATGCTGCGCGTCGCCACCGCCGGCGGCACCGAGGCCGCACGCTTGGCCGGCCAGTACACCGCGATCTGGCCGAGCAGCCACAGCACGATGGCGCCGATCGGCAGATACATCAGCGGCAGTCGGCCCAGTTCGTAGCGCGACATCAGCAGCTGGTTGAGACCGTAGGCCAGCAGCATGCCTAGCACGATGCCGATCGTCGCGAGCAGGAAGTTCTCGACCTGGAAATAGCGCAGGATCTGGGTGCGCGTTGCACCGAGCGCGCGGCGGATGCCGATCTGCTTGTTGCGCTGCTGCACCCAGAAGCTGGCCAGGCCCACGATGCCCAGCGCGGTGACCACCAGCAGCGCGATGCACACCACGACCAGCAGCATCGCCATCGCGCGGTCCTCGCGGTAGTACTTCTCGCGCAGGTCGGACATCAGATCCGAGTTGACGGCAACGCGGTTGGGATCGATCTGCTTGAGCGTGGCGACCGCGGCATCGAGTACCTGCCGGCGCTGCGACGGATCGGTCCGGATCACATAGTTCATGCCGTTGGAGTCGTCGCGGATCGGGAACAGCATCGTCGAGTCGACGCTGCCGTTGCTGTCATTGGGCAGGGCCAGCGTCTCGACGACGCCGACGATCCGGATCGGCGCGTTGCCCCAGCTGTAGAACTGCTTGCCGACCGCGTCTTCGCCCGGGAACAGGCGCTCGGCCATCGCCCGGTTGATGATGGCGGCGGGCACGCCGACCCCACCACCTTCGCGCGAGACGTCGCCCATGTCGACGAACTCGTCGGGATTGAACTTGCGTCCGGCGATCAGCTGCAGGCCGAAGGTGTCGATCAGGTCCTCGGTGCCCAGATACGGGGATGCAAGCAGTGTGTTGTTGCGCTGGTCGGCGTTGAGCCGCACGCCGCTGGTCGAACTGCTGTTGCCGTAGGGAATCTGGGTGACCGCGGCGACGTGGCGGACCCCAGGGAGTGCGCGCAGGGCGGCGAGGTCACGCTGGATGCCGGCCTTGCGGTCCACGTCGGCGGTTTCGTCGATGCCGGGCATCTGGATGCGCAGCAATTCGTTCTCGACCGTGCCGCTGGGGCGCGACATGTGGTCGATCCGGCGGTCGATCAGATAGATCGCGTTGCAGATGATCGCGCAGGCGAGCGCGATCTCGATCACGATCAGTGCGGCCGCGGTCTTGTGCCGGCGCAGTGTCGAGAGGATGGGGCGGATGTCCATGGAAGTCCTCGAGAAAGTCTGGGTCACTGCGACTTGAGCTGGATTGCCGGCGTCACCTGCATCGCGCGCCAAGCCGGCAGCAGGCCGGCCAGCAGACTCGCGACGATGGACAGGGCGAAGGTCGTCAGCAGCATCGTCAGGTCGAGCTTGGCGAGCGCGGCGTAGCTGCTCGGGTTCTGGCGCACGGCCCACAGGCCGAGCAGGGCGAGGCCGAGGCCGACCACGCCGCCGGCCACGCCGATCGCGCCGGCCTCGATCAGGAACTGGGCGAAGATCGCGCGGCGCGAGGCACCGAGCGCACGGCGCACACCGATCTCGGATGCACGACGCAGGCTCTTGGCGAGCAGCAGGCCGACGGTGTTGACCAGGCATACCAGCAGGAAGCCGATCGCCAGCCACAGCTGCAGCCGCACGTCGCTGGGCACGACCTGTTTGTGGTCGAGCAGCGTCGGCACGTCGCGCAGACGGATGTTGTTCGGGCGTTCGAACCGCCCCGCCGCGCGCTGCTGGTCGGAATAGCTGTTCAGATAATCGCGATACGCATCCGCGTCCGCGGGCGACCGCAGCTCCACCCAGTACTGCAGCCAGGTGCAGGGCGCGTTGAGCGCATTCGGATCCGTGCCCGAGTCGCCCCAGCAGCTCATGCTGCCCATGCGCGAGAGCTTCTGTTCGATCGCGGCCGAGAACGGCACGAATACCGATTCGAGCGTATTGAACCTGTCCAGCGACAGGTCCCAGAATCGCGGCGTCGGCATCCAAGGGCCGAGCACGCCGATCACGCGGAAGTCGGCACCGTTGACGCGCAACGTCTTGCCGGTGCTGTCGCCACCACCGAAGACTTTCTGGTTGGTCTCGGCCGAGATCACCGCGACACGGGCGCGAGCGGCGTCGTCTTCCGCGGTCCAGGCCCGTCCGTAGGCGAGCGGCACGTCGAACATCGGAAAGAAATCCGCCGAGGTGTAGCGCGCATCGGTGAAGAACGGCGTGCGTGCACCATCCGGCGCGATGGCGACAAAGCCGCCGCTCATCATCGCCTGGCGCGTGCCACGCGCCTCGCGCAGCAGCGTTTCGGCATCGAAGCGCGTGATGTTGGTGTCCGGCTCCTCGCCGGCGACGTAGCCGTCCATGCTGGCTGCATCGAGCTGCACGGCGAACAGGCGATCACTCTTGTCGGGAATCGGGTCGCCCGACAGCACGTGGAACACCGTCAGCGTGGTCATGCTGGCGCCGATGCCCAGCGCGATCGCCAGCACCATCAGGGCGGTGAGCACCTTGCTGTTGCGGAAGCTGCGCAGCGCGAGCTGCAGGTAATAACCGAACATGCCGGATCTCCTCAGGCGTCTGCGGGAACGCGCGATGCGGCCGCGGGCGATGGCGACGCGTGCAGCGCCTGCAGGTCGGTCGCCATGCCGTCGACGATGTGCACGTTGCGGTGCGCGCGCGCCGCGAGCTCGGGATCGTGCGTGACCATCACGATCGTCGTGCCGCGTGCGTTGATGTCCTCGAGCAGCTCCAGCACGCTGCGCGCCATCTGCGAATCGAGGTTGCCCGTGGGTTCGTCGGCGAGCAGCAGACGCGGGCTGCCGGCGAGCGCGCGTGCGATCGCCACGCGTTGCTGCTGACCGCCAGAGAGTTCGGCCGGAAAGTGCTTCATGCGCGAGCCCAGGCCGACCAGCGACAGCGATTCCTCGATGCGCAGGCGGCGATCGGCCGCGGCCATGCCGCGATAGCGCAGTGGCACGTCGACGTTGTCGAACAGATTGAGATCGGGAATCAGGTTGAAGCCCTGGAAGATAAAACCGATCTTCTCGTTGCGCAGCTTCGAACGTGCATCGTCGTTGAGCCCGCGCACCTCGACACCGTCGATCCGGTACTCGCCGCCGGTGAAGGTTTCCAGCAGGCCGGCGATGTTGAGGAAGGTCGTCTTGCCGGAGCCGGACGGACCGGTGACGGCGACGAACTCGCCTTCGGCGACATGCAGATCGAGCGAGCGCAACGCATGGGTTTCGACGAGTTCGGTGCGGTAGACCTTGGCGACCTGGCGCATGTCGAGCATGGGAATGTGTCCTGTGACGTGAGACTGGGAAGAGAAGGCGCGTCGCGCTCAGCGGACGCGGAACAGGGTCGGCAGGCCGTGGTCGGCGATGCGCCGGCGTGTGCGTGCGAAGGCGGGCAT
The DNA here is from genome assembly GCF_036584485.1 of Luteimonas flava. NCBI lineage: Bacteria > Pseudomonadati > Pseudomonadota > Gammaproteobacteria > Lysobacterales > Lysobacteraceae > Luteimonas > Luteimonas flava. The sequence continues at coordinate 504,960 of NZ_JAZHBM010000002.1, forward strand.
GCGCGTGCCGGGCGACATGTCGGCGGGAATGCCGGCCTCGAAGACAGACGACAACCGGCGCGGTACGGCGCTGGCGAGTTCGTCGGCGGTCCAGGCGACGGGAAACGGGCCATCGATGCGTGTGTGCATGATCAGAGTCCGGAGATGCGGATGCGGTCCGCGTTGTCGAAGAGATCGGTACCGGCGACGACGACGCGCTCGCCGGGTTGCAGGCCTTCGACGATTTCCACCGCCGACAGGCTGCTGGCGCCGGCCGTGATCGGCCTGCGTACCGCCGTGTTGCCATCCATCACATACGCCGCGCTGCCGCCCTCCTGATCGAGGAAGGGACCGCGCGCGACCATCAGCACGTCCTTGCGGGTGTCGAGCAGGATGCGTGCGGTCAGGCGCTGGCTCTGGCGCAGGCCCGGCGGCTGGCTGTTCTCGTCGAAGCGCAGGCGCGCGACGACTTCGCCGTTGACCACTTCGGGCGAGACCGCCGACACCTTCGCCGGATACGTGGTACCGACACTGCGCAGTTCGGCCGGCATGCCGATCTCCAGATCGCGCGCGAAGCTTTCCGGCACCTTGATCTCGACCTCGAACACCGACAGGTCGACGACCGAGAGCACCGGCGCGTTCGCAGCGACGTTGCTGCTCTGCACTGCCTGCACCTGGCCGACGATGCCGTCGAAGGGTGCGCGCAAGGTCAGCGCATCGACCTGGCGACGCATTTCCATCACCACACTGCGCTGGCGCTCGGCGACGAGTTGCTTGTTGCGCGTGTCCAGCCCCGCGCCGCGGCCCTGCAGGCCGAGATCCTCGGTCGCGGACGCCACGCCGATCTCTGTCTTCTGCAACGTGTCCTGCGCGCGTGCCAGATCGACCTGCGCGACCGCGCCACCTTCATAGGCGCGCTGATAGCGCTGCAGATCGCGCTCCGCTGCGGTGCGGTCGATCTGCGCCTGGTCGAGCACCTTGCGCGCTTCGGCGCGGCGCAACTGCGCATCGAGCGCCGCGCGTCCGGCCTCGGCTTCGTAACCGGCCAGCGTCGCTTCTTCCTGCGCCAGCTTGCTGCGCAGCTCCGGGCTGTCGATCTCGGCCAGCGCCTGGCCCTTCTCGACGCGGTCGCCTGCGACCACTTTCAGGGTCAGCGTGCCGCCGGAGATCGCATAGAGCGTCGGGCTGTTGGCGGCGATGACCCGGCCCTCGGCCGCGATGTCGCGGACCAGATCGCCGCGGGTCACATCGGCGAAGCGCAGGCGCTGCGCATCGACCGACTGCGCGCCCGAGGCCCAGCCGGTGAGCAACCAAGCGACAGCGCCGATCAGCAGCAGGCCCGCGACACCGCCGATCAGCCAGGGGCGGCGGCGCGAAGTGCCCGAGCGCGCATGGACGGTGTCCTGCCCGGCGGTGTCGCGGATGCCGGCAGGGCGGGGGGGCGTATTGGACGGGGTGTTGGACATGCGGACGATCTCTTGCGGATACGCCCTGTAAAGCAGATGCCGTGCCAATCTCAAGCTATTGATTTAGATGGATTAATTTCCCCCGTCCGGCGTCCGCACGCCGTCCGGACGTCCGCGGCGGACGGCGGACCGCGAGAATCGAGCGTCGAGGAGTCGCGTCTGTGGGTGTCGGGAGTCCGGAGAGGGGCTGGAGTACCAAGACGCCGTCTGCACGGGTGGCCGCCCTTTGCTGCGCACGTCGTGCAAAAAGTCGGCACCGCTGCGTAGCCCTTCGCGCAAAGACCTCCAAACCGCGGCGCTGTTCTTCTTGGATTCGGGGGGGGGGGGGGGGCGGGCAGGAAACCGGGCCGCCGATATCGGCCGAGAGCTCCATGCGCTGAACGTCCTGGATATCGCCATGAAGCGGCAGCGGGCTGCGCCGCTAGAATGGCGAGCTCAACAGATAGGAGCTGGCCGGATGTGCGGAATCGTCGGTGCGATCGCGGGGCGTGATGTAGTGCCCGTCCTCGTGGAAGGACTCAAGCGGCTGGAGTACCGCGGCTACGATTCGGCGGGTATTGCGGTTGTGACCGACGACATAGTCCGTCGCGTCCGCCGTACCGGCCGCGTCGCGGAAATGGAAGCGGCGGCCGCTGCCGACGGTCTGCAGGCCGAACTCGGGATTGGTCATACGCGCTGGGCGACGCACGGCGGGGTGACAGAGATCAATGCGCATCCGCACATCAGTCACGACAGCCTCGCACTGGTGCACAACGGCATTATCGAGAACCACGAGTCGCAGCGCGAACGGCTCATCGCACTCGGCTACGTATTCGAATCGCAGACCGATACCGAAGTCATCGCGCACCTGATCCATCACCACCAGTCGCAGGGTCTCGATCTGCTGGCCGCGCTGCAGGCGTCGGTCCGGGGGCTCGAAGGTGCGTATGCGCTGGCCGTGATCGACAAGGGCGATCCCGATCGCATGGTCGTCGCGCGCATGGGCTGTCCGCTGCTGGTGGGCCTGGGCGAGGGCGAGAACTTCGTCGCCTCCGACGTCTCGGCGATCCTGCAGGCGACGCGCCGTGTGATCTTCCTCGAAGAAGGCGATACCGCCGTCCTCACCCGTGCCGCGGTGCAGGTCTACGACGGCAATGGCGACAACGTCACTCGCGATGAACACCTGTCGGACGTCTCGCTGGCGTCGCTCGAGCTCGGTCCCTACCGCCACTTCATGCAGAAGGAAATCCACGAGCAGCCGCGCGCGCTGGCCGACACCATCGAGGCGATCATCGATGCAGCGGCGTTCGAGCCCACGCTGTTCGGCAAGGATGCGGGCGATGTGCTGCGCGAAGTGGAAGGCGTGCAGATCCTGGCCTGCGGTACCAGCTTCTATGCGGGATCCGTCGCGCGTTACTGGATCGAAGCGATCAGCGGCCTGCCGTGTTCGGTCGAGATCGCCAGCGAGTACCGCTATCGCAGCGCGGTCGCCAATCCGAAGCATCTGATCGTCACGATCTCGCAATCGGGCGAAACGCTCGACACGATGGAAGCGCTGAAGTACGCGAAGTCGCTGGGCCATACGCGCACGCTGTCGATCTGCAACGTGCCCGAGAGCGCGATTCCGCGCGCCAGCGGCCTGGTCTTCTACACCCGCGCCGGCGCTGAGATCGGCGTGGCGTCGACCAAGGCGTTCACCACGCAGCTCGTCGGCCTGTTCGCGCTCGCAGTGACGTTGGCCAAGCTCAATGGTCGCCTCGATCCGGCGCAGGAAGCCGGCTACATCGAGGATCTGCGCCAGTTGCCGGGCAGCGTGCAGCACGCGCTCAATCTTGAGCCGCAGATTACATCCTGGGCGGAGAAGTTCACGCCCAGGCACCACGCGCTGTTCCTGGGCCGGGGCGTGCATTACCCGATCGCGCTGGAAGGCGCGCTCAAGCTCAAGGAGATCTCCTACATCCACGCCGAGGCGTATCCGGCGGGCGAACTCAAGCATGGCCCGCTGGCGCTGGTGGATGCGGAGATGCCCGTCGTCGTGATCGCGCCGAAGGATGCGCTGCTGGAGAAGGTGAAGTCGAACATGCAGGAAGTGCGCGCCCGCGGCGGCGAACTGTTCGTGTTCACCGATGCAGACAGCAACTTCAGCGCCTCCGAGGGCGTGCACGTGATTCGCACGCCGCGGCACGTCGGCGTGTTGAGTCCGATCGTCCATACCATCCCCGTGCAGCTGCTGGCGTATCACACGGCCCTGTCGCGGGGCACCGATGTCGACAAGCCCCGTAACCTGGCGAAGTCCGTCACCGTCGAATAGCGCCATTGCGGGCGTCGCCCTGAACAGGTGGCGCTGTTTAACGGTCTGATACGGAAATCCGTGTCAGCCTCTTTTCAAACCGGTTTCATCTATGCATAATTCGCGCCCCGCACGGCGGGCTGCTCTACGGAGCGGCGGGCCAAGCGGGATGAGAACGACAACAGCCTTCACGCGGTGTTGACAGACTCGAAAGTCGCGGTAACATGTGCGGCTCGCTTCAACGAAACGCCTTCGGGCCGGACGGGGAAGCCGCTTCAAAGTCACCCTCGACGAGGTGTTGACGGCAGCAAAAACCGCGCTATCATGGGCGGCTCGCTTCGGAGGAAACGACGAAGCAGTGGGAAGCAGGCGCTGAGGCCGCTTCCGCAGATCTTTGACAGTGTGCGCAGGATACTTATGCGGACGTCTGGCTGGTGGCGTGAGTCCATTAGCAGACGTTCTAGAAAGAGCAAGAAAGATTCAAAAGCATGCAAATGCTGGTGAGTAGTTCGAGTTCTGGAAAAGACATCTGCACTCGAAGCATTAGATGTCACTTCGGTGATGTCGAAACATTTAAGTGAAGAGTTTGATCCTGGCTCAGAGTGAACGCTGGCGGCAGGCCTAACACATGCAAGTCGAACGGCAGCACAGAGGAGCTTGCTCCTTGGGTGGCGAGTGGCGGACGGGTGAGGAATACATCGGAATCTGCCTATTTGTGGGGGATAACGTAGGGAAACTTACGCTAATACCGCATACGACCTACGGGTGAAAGCGGAGGACCTTCGGGCTTCGCGCAGATAGATGAGCCGATGTCGGATTAGCTAGTTGGCGGGGTAAAGGCCCACCAAGGCGACGATCCGTAGCTGGTCTGAGAGGATGATCAGCCACACTGGAACTGAGACACGGTCCAGACTCCTACGGGAGGCAGCAGTGGGGAATATTGGACAATGGGCGCAAGCCTGATCCAGCCATGCCGCGTGGGTGAAGAAGGCCTTCGGGTTGTAAAGCCCTTTTGTTGGGAAAGAAAAGCAGTCGGTTAATACCCGATTGTTCTGACGGTACCCAAAGAATAAGCACCGGCTAACTTCGTGCCAGCAGCCGCGGTAATACGAAGGGTGCAAGCGTTACTCGGAATTACTGGGCGTAAAGCGTGCGTAGGTGGTTTGTTAAGTCTGATGTGAAAGCCCTGGGCTCAACCTGGGAATTGCATTGGATACTGGCAGGCTAGAGTGCGGTAGAGGGTAGTGGAATTCCCGGTGTAGCAGTGAAATGCGTAGAGATCGGGAGGAACATCCGTGGCGAAGGCGACTACCTGGACCAGCACTGACACTGAGGCACGAAAGCGTGGGGAGCAAACAGGATTAGATACCCTGGTAGTCCACGCCCTAAACGATGCGAACTGGATGTTGGGTTCAACTAGGAACTCAGTATCGAAGCTAACGCGTTAAGTTCGCCGCCTGGGGAGTACGGTCGCAAGACTGAAACTCAAAGGAATTGACGGGGGCCCGCACAAGCGGTGGAGTATGTGGTTTAATTCGATGCAACGCGAAGAACCTTACCTGGCCTTGACATGCACGGAACTTTCCAGAGATGGATTGGTGCCTTCGGGAACCGTGACACAGGTGCTGCATGGCTGTCGTCAGCTCGTGTCGTGAGATGTTGGGTTAAGTCCCGCAACGAGCGCAACCCTTGTCCTTAGTTGCCAGCACGTAATGGTGGGAACTCTAAGGAGACCGCCGGTGACAAACCGGAGGAAGGTGGGGATGACGTCAAGTCATCATGGCCCTTACGGCCAGGGCTACACACGTACTACAATGGGAAGGACAGAGGGCTGCAAACCCGCGAGGGCAAGCCAATCCCAGAAACCTTCTCTCAGTCCGGATCGGAGTCTGCAACTCGACTCCGTGAAGTCGGAATCGCTAGTAATCGCAGATCAGCATTGCTGCGGTGAATACGTTCCCGGGCCTTGTACACACCGCCCGTCACACCATGGGAGTTTGTTGCACCAGAAGCAGGTAGCTTAACCTTCGGGAGGGCGCTTGCCACGGTGTGGCCGATGACTGGGGTGAAGTCGTAACAAGGTAGCCGTATCGGAAGGTGCGGCTGGATCACCTCCTTTAGAGACAAGACCACGTGACTTGTCCAGGCGTCCTCATAAGTAACCTGCACGATTGGTAATCAAAAGCAAGACTGGGTCTGTAGCTCAGGTGGTTAGAGCGCACCCCTGATAAGGGTGAGGCCGGTGGTTCGAGTCCTCCCAGACCCACCACATGGGGCCTTAGCTCAGCTGGGAGAGCACCTGCTTTGCAAGCAGGGGGTCGTCGGTTCGATCCCGACAGGCTCCACCATTCTTGATGATGATTCACCGATCGCTGCGCACACATCAGATTTGAATGTCGACAGGCACTGTGGCCTGACGACAGTTCTTTGAAAAATAGGGAAGTAGCGAGCGTCTGAGACAAGAACTCATACGTGTCGTGTGGCTAAGGCGGGGACCTCGAGTCCCTAGTAAATTGAGTCGTTATATTTGCGTCGATGCTTTGTACCCATCGACAGAAGTATGGCTCCGAGGCAACTTGGGGTTATATGGTCAAGCGAATAAGCGCACACGGTGGATGCCTTGGCGGTCAGAGGCGATGAAGGACGTGGTAGCCTGCGAAAAGTATCGGGGAGCTGGCAACAAGCTTTGATCCGGTAATGTCCGAATGGGGAAACCCACCTCCTAGGAGGTATCGTGCAGTGAATACATAGCTGTACGAGGCGAACGCGGTGAACTGAAATATCTAAGTAACCGTAGGAAAAGAAATCAACCGAGATTCCCTGAGTAGTGACGAGCGAACGGGGAACAGCCCAAAAGTCGATATGGTTCTAGCAAAACGGTCCTGGAAAGACCGGCCATAGAAGGTGATAGCCCTGTATGCGAAAGGGCCATGTCGATGAAAAATGAGTAGGGCGGGGCACGAGAAACCCTGTCTGAACATGGGGGGACCATCCTCCAAGGCTAAATACTCCTGACCGACCGATAGTGAACCAGTACCGTGAGGGAAAGGCGAAAAGAACCCCGGAGAGGGGAGTGAAATAGACCCTGAAACCGTGTGCGTACAAGCAGTAGGAGCCTCGCAAGAGGTGACTGCGTACCTTTTGTATAATGGGTCAGCGACTTATTGTTCGTGGCAAGCTTAACCGTATAGGGGAGGCGAAGGGAAACCGAGTCTGATAAGGGCGCATAGTCGCGGGCAATAGACCCGAAACCGGGTGATCTAGTCATGCCCAGGATGAAGGTTGAGTAACATCAACTGGAGGTCCGAACCCACTCCCGTTGCAAAGGTAGGGGATGAGGTGTGATTAGGAGTGAAAAGCTAATCGAACCCGGAGATAGCTGGTTCTCCTCGAAAGCTATTTAGGTAGCGCCTCATGTGAATCTTCTTGGGGGTAGAGCACTGTTATGGCTAGGGGGTCATTGCGACTTACCAAACCATTGCAAACTCCGAATACCAAGACAGACTGCATGGGAGACACACGGCGGGTGCTAACGTCCGTCGTGAAAAGGGAAACAACCCAGACCCACAGCTAAGGTCCCAAATTATCACTAAGTGGGAAACGATGTGGAAAGGCACAGACAGCCAGGAGGTTGGCTTAGAAGCAGCCACCCTTTAAAGAAAGCGTAATAGCTCACTGGTCGAGTCGGTCTGCGCGGAAGATTTAACGGGGCTAAGTGATAAACCGAAGCTTGGGGTGCACAACTTCGTTGTGCGCGGTAGAGGAGCGTTCCGTAAGCCGTCGAAGGCAGATTGAGAAGTCTGCTGGAGGTATCGGAAGTGCGAATGCTGACATGAGTAACGATAATGGGGGTGAAAAGCCTCCACGCCGAAAGCCCAAGGTTTCCTTGCGCAACGTTAATCGACGCAGGGTGAGTCGGCCCCTAAGGCGAGGCAGAAATGCGTAGTCGATGGGAAGCTGGTTAATATTCCAGCACCTCGCATAAGTGCGATGGGGGGACGGAGAAGGTTAGGTCTACCAGGCGTTGGTTGTCCTGGAGAAAGGCGGTAGGAGTGGGTCTTAGGCAAATCCGGGACCCTTTAACTCCGAGCACCGAGACGAGCTCATTAGAGCGAAGTGACTGATACCACGCTTCCAGGAAAAGCCCCTAAGCTTCAGCTTATGCAGACCGTACCGTAAACCGACACAGGTGGGTAGGAAGAGAATTCTAAGGCGCTTGAGAGAACTCGGGTGAAGGAACTAGGCAACATAGCACCGTAACTTCGGGAGAAGGTGCGCCCTTGATCGTGGCCCATGCGGGCTACAGCGATCGGGGGCCGCAGTGACCAGGCCGCTGCGACTGTTTATCAAAAACACAGGACTCTGCAAACACGAAAGTGGACGTATAGGGTCTGACGCCTGCCCGGTGCCGGAAGGTTAATTGATGGGGTCAGCCGCAAGGCGAAGCTCTTGATCGAAGCCCCGGTAAACGGCGGCCGTAACTATAACGGTCCTAAGGTAGCGAAATTCCTTGTCGGGTAAGTTCCGACCTGCACGAATGGCGTAACGATGGCGGCGCTGTCTCCACCCGAGACTCAGTGAAATTGAAATCGCTGTGAAGATGCAGCGTTCCCGTGGCAAGACGGAAAGACCCCGTGAACCTTTACTATAGCTTTACATTGAACGTTGAGTTCGTCTGTGTAGGATAGGTGGGAGGCTTTGAAACCATGGCGCTAGCTGTGGTGGAGCCAACCTTGAAATACCACCCTGTCGTGCTTGACGTTCTAACCTAGGTCCGTTATCCGGATCGGGGACCATGTATGGTGGGTAGTTTGACTGGGGCGGTCTCCTCCCAAAGAGTAACGGAGGAGCTCGAAGGTACGCTCAGCGCGGTCGGACATCGCGCACTGTGTGCAAAGGCATAAGCGTGCTTGACTGCGAGATCGACGGATCAAGCAGGTAGGAAACTAGGACTTAGTGATCCGGTGGTTCTGTATGGAAGGGCCATCGCTCAACGGATAAAAGGTACTCCGGGGATAACAGGCTGATACCGCCCAAGAGTTCATATCGACGGCGGTGTTTGGCACCTCGATGTCGGCTCATCACATCCTGGGGCTGTAGTCGGTCCCAAGGGTATGGCTGTTCGCCATTTAAAGTGGTACGCGAGCTGGGTTCAGAACGTCGTGAGACAGTTCGGTCCCTATCTGCCATGGGCGTTGGAGATTTGAGAGGGGCTGCTCCTAGTACGAGAGGACCGGAGTGGACGAACCTCTGGTGTTCCGGTTGTCACGCCAGTGGCACTGCCGGGTAGCTATGTTCGGAAGCGATACCCGCTGAAAGCATCTAAGCGGGAAGCGCGCCTCAAGATGAGATCTCCCGGGAGCTTGACTCCCCTGAAGGAACCATCAAGACCAGGTGGTTGATAGGCTGGGTGTGTAAGCACAGTAATGTGTTGAGCTAACCAGTACTAATGATCCGTGTGGCTTGACCATATAACCTCAAGTTGCTTCTACCGAAGCATCCTTGGCCAACGACACGAATGAGTCGTCAAAAATGTTCGCTACTTCCCAACCTCTGAGAGCGTGAGCGCTGTCAGTCCCACTTTCGATCGCATCCCTGCGACCGATCACCGGACCGACCTGCGACCCTCCACCCTCTCCCTGGTGACTATAGCTGTATGGAACCACCCGATCCCATTCCGAACTCGGAAGTGAAACGTACATGCGCCGATGGTAGTGTGCATCTAGCATGCGAGAGTAGGTCATCGCCAGGGTTTTTACCCAAAACCCCCGCCGGTTCTCCGGCGGGGGTTTTTCTTTGCATGACATTTGACGATGGCGCGAGAGAATGTGGGAAAGTCAGGACGTTAGAAAGTCAGTAAGTCGGGAAGTCTGGCGCTGAGGCGTGGCCGCCTGGATTCAGTCGGCAAGTGCCGAGAGATAATCGGGAGCGAAGTGATCCGATGAGATCAGACGCGAGCGACAATTCGGCTGTGGGAACGCGCGCCTTCGTGCATGACATCGCGCACTGATCCCTTGTCTGGCGTCGGCGTTGCGCAGATCCAGTGCTGCTGTACCGGATCCCGGCATTCCGATTGTGTCGGGCGACTTGTTACGATTGTCGGCCGCGGGCCTATAGCTCAATGGTTAGAGCAGAGGACTCATAATCCTTTGGTTCCAGGTTCGAGTCCTGGTGGGCCCACCATCTACAATACGCAAGCGCGATTGGCTGGGCGGGCGATGGTCCGGTTCTCCGCTCCGGCACGCACGTACTGTTGAGGCAATCCGCAGGTCTAGGGCGGGGGAACTGGTCGCCATGCCGCGCGAGGGATTCCAATCCTGACTAAGCGCTCTTGATGCCACGACCACGATGCATGTGTTTCGCAACATCCTTACACCTGCACCGCTACATTGCGCTGGACCTGAATACGATCCGGTGGGCTTTCGGTGCAACGACGTGATGTTCTGAAGACGGCCTTGGCCGCACCGCTGTTGGGTGGCTGGTGGCCGGCGCTGGTGGCGGCTGCAGAAGGCGCAGCGTCCACGCCGTTCGATGCAGAAACTGTCGCGCAGTTGGCGCGAGCGCTCGCTTCCCGCGCGTATGTGCCGCCGGATACGACGTTGCCCGCGGCGCTCGCGGGTGCCAACTACGACCAGTATCGGGATTTCCGCTACCGCCCCGACAAGGCGTTGTGGCGTGACCTCCACGATGTGGAGTTCCAGGCCCAGTTCTTCCACCGCGGGTTCCTGTTCAAGCCGCGGGTCGAGATGCACGTCGTCGAAGGCGACCTGGCGCGCGAGCTGCCGTTCTCCACATCGTTGTTCGATTACAGCCCGAATCCCACGCCGGCACTGGACGACGCCACCGGGTTCGCGGGGTTCCGCTTGCATGCGCCGTTGAACAGTCGCGATTACTTCGACGAGCTGTGCGTGTTCCTGGGCGCGAGCTACTTCCGTGCAGTCGGCAAAGGGCTCGCGTACGGGCTGTCGGCGCGTGGGCTTGCGCTCGGCAGTGGCGATCCGGGCCCAGAAGAATTTCCGGTGTTCCGTGCGTTCTGGCTGCACCGGCCGGACGCCGGCAGCAACGCGATCACCGTCGACGCGCTGCTGGATGGCCCGAGCATCGCGGGCGCCTACCGGTTCCGGATCCAGCCCGGCGAAGACACCGTCTTCGAGGTCGATGCGCGGCTGTTCCCGCGCGTGGATCTGGCGCACGCCGGGATCGCGCCGCTGACCAGCATGTACCAGTTCGATGCATCCGATCGCACCGGTATCGATGACTACCGTCCGTCCGTGCACGACTCAGACGGTCTCGGCCTGTGGACCGGCACCGACGAACAGGTCTGGCGACCGCTGCACAATCCGTCTTCGATCCAGCACAGCGGGTTCCAGGATCGGACGCCACGTGGCTTCGGGCTGATGCAGCGCAAGCGTGGCTTCGATGACTTCGAGGATGCGGAAGCCGGCTACGAGAAGCGTCCTTCGGCATGGATCGAGCCGCTCGACGACTGGGGCGCCGGCGAGGTGTACCTAGTGGAGATTCCGACGGCCGACGAGTACCAGGACAACATCGTCGCGTTCTGGCGCCCGGCCGAAGCGCTGAAAGCCGGCAGCGAGCGCCGCTGGCGTTACCGGTTGCACTGGACCGCCAGCAAGCTGTGGAAGCCGGCGCTCGCGCACGTCGCGGCGACGCGGATAGGCGCACGACCGGGTGAGGACCGTTCGATCCGACTGGTCGTCATCGATTTCGAGGGTGGCGACATCGGCACTGACGCGCCACAAGTTGAAGTGGCAGCGACTACCGGACGTATCGCCAATCCGGTCGTGCATGCGCGGCCGGGCGGTGGCTGGCGTGTCGGCTTCGAGTTCGCGCCTGACGGGCGGACGAGCAGCGAACTGCGCGCGCGGCTGCATCGTGGTGGCGCTGCCGTCTCCGAAACGTGGGTCTACCGGTGGAGCGCGTGAGCATCGTCGACCTGCCGGCGATGCCCGACCTGGCGCCGGTGCCGATGCCGATCCAGTCGCTGCGCGAAGGGCGCCTGACGACACGGCCCCTGCCCAGCGCGCCGACCGGCATGGTCTGGCGTCGCGCGTTCATCGTGACGACCGCGGCGGTGCTGACGATCTTCGCGACCTACCAGATCTGGTGGCTGCTGCGCATCGGCGGGATCGATCTGCTTGAAGGTCTGTTGCTGCTGGTCTTCGTGCCGCTGTTCGCGTGGATCGTGCAGTCCTTCGCGAGCTCGCTCGCCGGCTTCGTGCTGGTGCTGATGAAGCGACCGGCGCGACTCGGAATCGATCCGCAGACGCCGCTCCCGGTGCTCAACGTGCGCACCGCCCTGCTGATGCCGACCTACAACGAAGATCCCGAGCGCCTGCTCGCCGGACTGCAGGCGATCATCGAATCGCTGCAGGCGACCGGGCGCGGCGATCATTTCGATCTGTTCGTGCTCAGCGACACGCGCGATGCGGACATTCAGCGGCGCGAAGTGATCGCCTTCGAGCGGTTGCGCAACGCGATGCCGCAGGCGCGGCTCTACTACCGCCTGCGAGAGGACAACCACGAGCGCAAGGCCGGCAACATCGCCGACTGGGTGCGGCGTTGGGGCGGCGCGTATCCGCAGTTCCTGATCCTCGACGCAGACAGCCTGATGACCGGGGACACGCTGGTGCGGCTGGCGGCGGCGATGGACGCGAACGACGACGTCGCGCTCGTGCAGACGCTTCCGGTCATCGTCAACGGCGCGACGGTGTTCGCGCGCATGCAGGAATTCTCCGGGCGCATGTACGGTCCGGTGATCGCGCACGGCGTGGCCTGGTGGCATGGGGCGGAGAGCAACTACTGGGGCCACAACGCGCTGATCCGCACCGCCGCGTTCGCTGCGCACGGCGGGTTGCCGGAGCTGCAGGGCCATACGCCGTTCCGCGGCGCGGTGCTGAGTCACGATTTCGTCGAGGCCGCGCTGATCCGGCGTGGCGGCTGGGCGTTGCACATGGTGCCGACGCTGGAAGGCAGCTACGAGGAAGGGCCGCCGACGCTGACCGACATGCTGGTGCGCGATCGCCGCTGGTGCCAAGGCAATCTGCAGCACGGCGGCGTGCTGCCCGCGCGTGGCCTGCACTGGGTCAGTCGCTGGCACCTGCTGATCGGCATCGGTCATTACCTCACTGCACCGCTGTGGGCGATGCTGGTTCTGATCGGCCTGGCGGTGCCCTTGCAGCACGGTGCGTTCGCCGAAGGGCTGTCGCCGGCCGAGTACTGGATGGCGATCGACGACAGCCGCTTCCTCGGCGTGTTCGTGATGACGATGGTGATGCTGTTCGCGCCGAAGGTCCTGGGCTACATCGCGACGCTCGCCGACGCACGCATGCGCCGCGGTGCCGGCGGTGCATTCCGCGGCTTCGTCAGTCTGTTGATCGAGAACGTGCTCGCCGCGTTGATGGCGCCGATCACGATGTACGTGCAGTCGCGCGGCGTGGCCGAAGTGCTGGCGGGTCGCGATTCGGGCTGGGATGCGCAGCGTCGCGACGATGGGCGCCAGACCTGGGGCGACCTGTGGCGCAATTACCGCGGCACCACGCTGCTCGGCGTGATCATGGGCGCGGGGGCGTGGATGATGTCGCCGGGCCTGGCCTTGTGGATGTCGCCGATGATCGTCGGCCTCGTCGGTTCGATTCCGATCGTGCGCTTCACGTCGTCGCGTCGCATCGGTCTGGCGATGCGCCGCGCCGGACTGTTCTCGACGCCAGAGGAACACGCGCCGCCCGACGTGCTCGTGCGCGCCGCTGCGCTGCGTGCCGAAGCGCATCCGGAGGTCGCGACGCCTGCGCCGGTCATACACGGCTAGGCGCGTGCGACAGAGCGCTTACACTGGCGCCTCCTAACGTTTTTTGATCCCGCATGGATTCCCAGACTCCCGCACTGCTCGACTGCATCGAACGCGAGACCGGCCCCGCACCCGCGTGGAGCGTGATCTGGCTGCACGGCCTCGGCGCCGATGCCAACGATTTCGTCCCGCTGGTGCCCGAGCTTCTGCGCAAGGACTGGCCCGCGATCCGCTTCGTGTTTCCGAACGCGCCGGTGCGCGCGGTGACGATCAACAACGGCGTGCGCATGCGCGCCTGGTACGACATCGTCGATTTCGATCTCGCCAACCGCGCCGATGAGGCCGGGGTGCTCGAATCGGTGGCGCAGATCGACGCGTTGATCGAGCGCGAGGCGGCGCGTGGCATTCCGGCATCGCGCGTGATGCTCGCGGGCTTCTCGCAGGGCGGCGCGGTCACGCTGGCAGCAGGCCTGCGTCGACGCGTGCCGCTGGCCGGCCTGGTCGCGTTGTCCACGTATCTGCCCGCGGCACACAACGCCGGCGCTGCACTCGTCGACGGCGCCACGCGCCAGCCGGTGTTCATGGCGCACGGCACGCAGGATCCGGTCGTGCCGCTGGGCGCCGGTGAACAGAGCGCCGCCTGGTTGCGCCAGGCCGGCTTCGACGTCGCCTGGCATCCGTATCCGATGCCGCATTCGGTCTGCGCCGAAGAAATCGTCGCCCTCGGCGACTGGTTCGACGCGCGGTTCGCGGCCGGCTGAGCATGGCCGCGCCGGCAGTCGACGGCCTCTGGCTGCCGGATCTGTGCCGGTTGCCGCGCCTGCTGACGATGCTGGGCCTCGCCCAGCTCACGGTCATCGTGGTGCTGCTGGTGCCGAACCCCGCCGCCCTCTGGGACGTGTCGGCGTTCGTCTCCGCGAGCGGCTATGCGTTGTGGCTCGCGCTGTCGGTTTCGGTCTTGCTGTGCGCGTGCCGTCGGCTGCTGTCGCGCTTTCCCGTGCGCCTCGGCGCGTCGATCGCGGTCGCGCTGGCGATGGCGGTCGCGCTGGTCGCCTCGGCGATCGTGCACGGCCTGTTCGCGAGTGTCGGCGGCACGGCGGGGTTGCCGGGCTTCGGTCGGTTCGTCGGCGGCAGTGGTGCGGTCGTCGCGCTGCTCACCGGCATCGCACTGCGCTATTTCTACGTCATCGATCGGTGGCAGGGGCAGGTAGCCGCGCATGCGCGCGCCGAGGCCGATGCGCTGCAGGCGCGCATCCGGCCGCATTTCCTGTTCAACAGCATGAACATGATCGCCACGCTGCTGCGCCGCGATCCCGTGGTCGCCGAACGCGCGGTGCTCGATCTGTCGGATCTGTTCCGTGCCGCGCTCGGTGCAGGCGAAGGCACGTCGACGCTGTCGGAAGAAGTTTCGCTGGCCGAGCGCTATCTCTCGATCGAACAACTGCGGCTCGGTGATCGTCTGCGCGTGGACTGGCACAGGCAGGGTGATCTGCCATGGACGCTGCCGATGCCGCGTCTCGTGCTGCAGCCGGTGTTGGAGAACGCGGTGCTACACGGCATCTCGCGATTGCCCGAGGGCGGCACCATCGACGTACGGCTGACGATGGACGCGGGGGTGCTCGAGATCGAGGTCGCCAATCCTTCCCCGCCACCCGACAACGCGCCCGCGCAGGGTGCGGGACACGCCCAGCGCAGCATCGCCCATCGCCTCGGCTTCGCGTTCGGCCCCCGTACGCGCATGCGCTACGGGTGGAACGACGGGCGCTATGCGTGCACCATCCAGGTGCCGGTGCCGACGGACGGTGCCGCGCCGGTCCCGGGAGGACGCACGCCATGAAGGTCGTGATCGCCGATGACGAACCGCTCGCACGCGAGCGTCTGCGGGTGCTGCTGGCGCAGCTTGCCGGCATCGAGATCGTGGCCGAGGTGGGCGATGGGCGCAGCGCGCTCGAAGCCTGCGCCGCGCACGATCCGGCGCTGGTGCTGCTGGACATCGCGATGCCGGGCATCGACGGACTGGAAGTTGCGCGACATCTGAGCGCGTTCGAGCCGCGGCCTGCGATCGTGTTCTGCACCGCCTACGATGCGCATGCGTTGAAGGCATTCGAAGCCGCCGCCGTCGACTATCTGGTCAAGCCGGTGCGGCCCGAACGCCTGCAGGCCGCGGTCGAGCGCGCGCGGACGTTCACGGCCGGACGCGAGGTGGCGGTCGATGGCGATACACATGGCGACAAGCGGCGCACGCATCTGTGCGCGCGCCTGCGCGGCAGCCTGCGGCTGATTCCGGTCGAGGACATCCGCTATCTGCAGGCCGAGGAGAAGTACGTCGTCGTGCATCACGCGCGCGGCGAGGATCTGGTCGAGGAATCGTTGAAGTCGCTCGAGGACGAGTTCGGCGACCGCTTCGTGCGCATCCACCGCAACTGTCTGGTGGCCCGGCACGAGCTGGTCGAACTGCGTCGCGATCTCGAAGGTCACGTGCACGCGGTGCTGCGTCACGGCGACCGGCCGCTGGAAGTCAGCCGCCGCTGCGTGTCGCAGTTGCGCGACACCGTGCGTCAGCTCTGATCCCGCGGCAAGCGGGCCCGGCGACGATCGCCGATAATGGGCGGATGGATCGACTGCGCATCGCCACCCGCAAGAGTCCGCTCGCCCTGTGGCAGAGCGAACACGTGGCCGCCGCCCTGCGCGCGCGCCATCCCGGCCTCGAGGTCGAACTGATACCGCTGAGCACGCGCGGGGACGAAGTGCTGGACCGTTCGCTGGCGGCGATCGGCGGCAAGGGCCTGTTCCTCAAGGAACTCGAAATCGCGATGCAGGCCGGCGAGGCCGACTGCGCGGTGCACTCGCTCAAGGACGTGCCGATGGCGCTCGAGCCCGGCTTCGCGTTGCCGGCGATCCTCGCCCGCGCCGATCACGCCGACGGCTTCGTCAGCAACGACTTCGACGGCATCGACGCGCTGCCGATGGGCGCGCGCGTGGGCACGTCGTCGTTGCGTCGACAGGCGCAGTTGCGCGCGCGGCGGCCGGATCTGCAGCTCGTGGATCTGCGTGGCAACGTCAACACGCGGCTGGCCAAGCTCGACGCCGGCGACTACGACGCGATCGTGCTCGCATGTGCGGGTCTGCAGCGGCTGGGCCTGGAGACGCGCATCCGCGCGCGGCTCGATGCCCCGGACTGGCTGCCGGCGCCCGCGCAGGGGGCGATCGCGATCGAATGTCGTGACGATGCACCGCGGCTGCACACCTTGCTGGCCACCCTCGACGATGCGCCGACGCGGCGCTGCGTCGAGGCCGAGCGCGCGATGAACCGGGCGCTGCACGGCAGCTGTCACGTGCCGGTTGCGGCCTATGCCTGGCTCGACGGCGACCGCTTGCGGCTCGAAGGGCTGGTCGGGTCGGCGCAGGACGGCCGCGCGGTGCGTGCGGGCGGCGAGTCCTCGCATGCCGAGGGCGATGCGCTCGGCGCGCGGGTCGCGTCGCTGTTGCTGGAAGCGGGGGCGGGGGCGTTTCTGCCGGGCTAGGAAACCCAGCCGACCGGGTGATGGGTTTCGCTGCGCTCTACCCATCCTACGAAGCGGCTTGCTCCTACGAGGTAGGCAGCGACGTCAGAACGTACGGCGGAGTTTGAGCGAGCCCTCGGTGTCGGTACTGCCGCGGCCGCCGTTGCCCAGCGTGTCGTGGCGCAGTTCGAAGTCCGAGCGCAGCGTCCACTGCGGGAACAGTTCGTAATCGAACGCCAGCGTCTGCCGCAGGAAGGTGTTCTCGCGGCCGGTCTCCACCTGCACTTCCTGGGTGAAGGACGCGCGCTTGCCGAGCTCCTGCGACAGCTGCAGCTGGCCGGTCGCGATCGGACCCATCGCGGCGGTGCCGAAGTCGGTGTAGGGCTCGATCCGCACGCCGGTGCCGAATTCGATGCGCAACGAGGTCTCGGGGCTGCGGATCGCTTCGAGACCGTAGCGGGTGTCCCACTTCACGTGATTGCCGCCGGACCGGATGAATTCCCGGCTGGAGAACGGTGAATGCAGCGGCGCCAGACGCCGGTCCGGCAGCTTGACCAGCGGATGCGCAACGGTGCGCGGACGCACGCCGGGCGCTTTCGGCGACCAGATCCGCTGGCGCGCCGTACTGGCCGTCCATTCCGCATCGCGGCAGGACAGCCGGTAGCAGGGACGGCGCAGCGGTACCTGCCGCGCAGCGACAGCGGCGATGGCAGGCAGCTCCGGTGCGGCGGGGAGCGGTTGTGTGTAGATCGGCAGGCCCGCAATGGCCAGCCACCAGCCAGCAAGCATTTCAGCCATTCATGTAAGCGGTTACAGCTTGATTATGCCGAAGCCTGCGTAGCAGTTGCCATCACCGGCGGATCGCCGTCGAGGCGGGCTTCAGGAATCGTGACCGGCATCGCGCTGCCGGCCTTCGCCCTCGCCCAGAAACAGGCGGTGTTCCAGTGCGGCGGCGCCCAGCAGGGCGGCGGTCGCCAGCAGCAATGGCACCAGCGGCGGCACGCTGCCGCTCAGTGCCAGGAGCCAGCACAGCAGCGGCGCGCCTGCGGCGAGGCCCAGGACTGCGATGCGCGCGCCGCGGAACGGCAGGGCAATGTCGCTTCCGGGCAACCGGTCCACGGCGCGCCAGTAAAGAACTTTGCACAACGCGAGACAGGCGCCGAGTCCGGTCAGCGTCGCCAGCATCGTGCGCCCGTCGTTGCCGGACACGAACAGCCGGTCCATCAGGACATAGAGCAGGGCGAGACCGGTGCTCATTGCGAGGAGCAGATGGATCGGCAGCACCAGCGGTTGCTGCCAGGGTGCAGGCGCTGCCGGCGCGGCGTAGCCACTGGCGATCGCGGCCACGGCGCCGAATGCGACGAGCAACAGCAGCAGACCCAGCGCGACCAGCAGCGGGCCGAGTGTGGTCCAGGCACCCGCCAGCAGCAGCACCACCAGCAGTGCGGCGATTGCGAGACTGATCCACACCAGCCCGCGCGCGCGGCGCGGCGCGGCGCGGTCGGCGGGCCGCGCGAAGCGTTGCGCGAGCAGACCGGCGGCGACGCACACCGCGCCGAGGAGCAGCCCGAGCAGTTGCAACTGGTGCAGCGTCGATGCCGCCTCGGGCCGCAACTGCAGCAGTGCGGTCGTCATGCCGCTCCACATCAACAGACCCAGCCCGGCGCCCGTCAGCGGCATCGCGGCGATCCTCAGCATCTGGCGCATCCGGCATCCCGTCGGGTCGTCGGTCCGCAGCGTGCCATGGAGCCCGGGCGCTGCACAGTCAGAACGGAAAGAAGCGTGGGATCAGCAGCGTCGCAGTGATCAGGAAAATGATGTTGAGCGGCATGCCGATCTTCACGAAATCGCTGAAGCGGTAATTGCCGGCGGTGTAGACCATCGTGTTGGTCTGGTAGCTGATCGGCGTGGCGAAGCTGGTCGACGCCGCGAATGCGACCGCAATCAGGAACGGTTTGGGGTCCACGCCCAGCGAATCGGCAGTGGCGATGGCGATCGGCACCACCAGCACGGCCGAAGCGTTGTTGCTCATGAACTCGGTCAGGGTCGAGGTCATCAGATAGACCGCCGCCAGCGTGGCCGTCGGACCGTAGTGGCCGACCAGATTGATCAACTGGTTGGCGGCAAGCGCCGCGCCGCCCGTTTTCTGCAGGGCGATGCCGAGCGGAATGATCCCCGCCAGCAGCAGGATCACGCGCCAGTCGATCGCCTCGTAGGCCTCGTCGGGGTCGAGCAGGCGCAGCACCACGAGCGCGATACAGCCGAGCAGGGCAGAGGCCACGATCGACGTCCAGCCGAGTGCCGCAACCGCAATCGCCGCCGCCATGACGATCGCCGACAGTGTCGCCTTCGTCGTATCGACCTTGCGCTGCGCACGTGAGCCCAACACGATCAGCCCCCGGTCGATGCGCAGATCGGCGATCGCCTTGGCGGGTGCATCGAGCAGCAGTACGTCGCCCACGTGCAGCGGCACCTGATCGAGTGGCGTGTGGATGCCGAGCTGACGTCGATGCAGACCATGCACGCGTGCCCGGTAGGTGTGGCCGAACCGCATGCCGGCCAGGGTATTGCCGATCAGATGCGAACCCGGCGCCACCATCGTTTCTACATGCAGGCGTTCCGCGTTGACGTCGCCGTCGAGATCGCGGGCCACGTGGTCGAACTTGAGCTTGAGCGATTTGCGCGTCGCCTCGATGTCCTGCCACAGCCCGCGCAGCAGAAGGCGGTCTCCTGCCTCGACCTTCAGGTCCTGTCCGCGCATCGCGACGCCGTTGCGCAGGATCGCGAGCAGGGCCACATCGTCGCCGGCATCGGCGAGCACTTCTCCGCGGCGGCGACCGATCACCGCCGCACCGTCATCCACCAGCAGCTCGGCGACATAACGGCCGATGTGGTCGGCGCTCTCGCTGCCGGGCACGCCGCGGTCGGGCAGCAGCAGGCGCCCCACCGTCATCAGATACAGCACGCAGATGCCGACGAACACGATGCCCAGCGGGGCGAACTCGAACAGGGTGAAGCCGATGCCGGCGGTCTCGCGCGCCATCGAATCGATCAACAGGTTGGTCGAGGTGCCGATCAGGGTGCACACGCCTGCGGTCTGCGACATGTAGGACAGCGGGATCAGGAATTTCGACGGCGCCCAGCGGTTGGCCGTCGTCGCCGCGAGCACCAGCGGCAGGAAGACCGCCACGGTCGCGGTGTTGTTGACGAACGCAGCCACGCAGGTGACCAGCGCCATCATCACCAGCAGGAACAGCCACGGCCAGCGGATCCGCGCGAGCAGGTCGCCCACCGCGATCAGCGCGCCGTTGCGCTGCAGGGCGCCGCTGAGCACGAACATCGCCGCGACCATCACCGTCGCCTGGTTGCTGAAGCCCGAGAGCGCCTCGGGCAGGCTGACCACGCCCAGTACGAGCAGCGACGCGGCCACCAGCAGCGCGACCACGTCGACGCGCAGCTTCTCGGTCACGAACAGGAACACCGCGCCGGCCATCACCGCCAGCGTCAACCACAGATCCACGCTGCCTCCTTCGTCATCGAGTGTGGCGCCTGCCACGCGCCGGGCAGTCCGGCCAAGCCTGCCTGTGCTGCTGCGGAGGTCGGGTGAGTCGCCTTGCGGCCACCCTGCGGCGCGTCATGGTACGGAAGCGGATGGGATACTGCGCATCCCGACGTGCCAGGAGCTTCCATGACTGCAGCCGTGCCCGCACCCGACTCGCCTGGATCGGTCGACGTGCTCGTGATCGGTGGTGGCGCCTGTGGTGCACTGGTGGCGCTGCATCTGCTGGATCAGGACGGCCTGCGCGTCGCGCTGGCCGAGCCCCGGCACGCACCCGCGCGCGGGGTCGCGTATTCGACACCCCGCGCCGAACACCTGCTCAACGTCAATGCCGCGCGCATGAGCGCCTTCGATGGCGTGCCGGACGATTTCCTCGCCTGGTTGCGCACGCAGCCGGAATCCGCCGGACTCGACGATGCGGTGCTGGCCGCGCAGTTCGCGCCGCGGCGTGTCTACGGGCGGTATCTGCAGGCGCGGCTCGATGCGCATGGCGCGCGCGCATCGCCGGCCCTGCACGCGGACGCGGTCGTGGATCTCGAGCGCGAGGGTCCGGACTTCATCGCGACCTTCGCGTCCGGTGCGCGCCTGCAGGCACGCGCGGTCGTGCTGGCCATCGGCAGTCTGCCCGCGGCACTGCCGGGCAGGGCGCGGGCTCTCGCGTCGGTCGAAGCGTGGGATTACGAAGCGGTCGCCGCGATCGCGCCGGACGCGGACGTCGGCATCATCGGTGCGGGCCTGAGCATGGTCGACGTCCTGCTGACGCTGCAGGCGAACGGCCATCGCGGGCGCGTGCTGGCGATCTCGCGCAATGGCCTGATGCCGCTGGCACATGCACCGGGCACCGTGCCGCAGCCCGGCGGTGTCGATGCGCTGATGCCGCTCGGTGTGCGTGCCCGCATGCGGATGCTGCGGCAGTGGGGGGCCGATGCGGTGGCGCAGGGACGTCCATGGCAGGACGCAGTCGAGCGGCTGCGTCCGCACGTGCGCGCGCTCTGGCAGGCCTGGCCCGACCCCGAACGCCGCCGCTTCCTGCGCCACGCGGTGCGGCAATGGGACATCCACCGGCATCGCATCGCGCCCGGCGTCGCGGCGATCGTCGACGACATGGACGCGGCCGGCGTGTTCTCGCTGCAGGCCGGGCGGCTGTCGCGGATCGAAGCGCGCGATGGTCGGGTCGCCATCGACTGGACGCCACGTGGTGGCACGCCGACCACTACGGTCGTCGATGTCATCGTCAATGCGACCGGTATGGAAAAGCGTCTGTCACGCGCGCCGGGCCGGCTCCTGCCTGCCTTGCACGCGCGTGGTCTGATTGCGCCCGGGCCACTCGATCTGGGGCTGGCGACCCGCGGCGACGGAGAGGTGCTCGATCCGAACGGTGACGTGGTGCCGGGCCTGTGGACACTTGGCGCGACCCGCATCGGCGACCTGTGGGAAACCATCGCGATGCCCGAACTGCGCGGCCAGGCAGCGCGCGTGGCGGTCGGCGTGCGACAGGCACTCGCCGGCCGCTGAGCGCTACAGGCAGGCCTGCTGCAGGCGCCGGATTTCCTCGCTGATCAGTTCCGCGTCGCCGCCGGTGCCGAGGTTCGCGATGTTGCGCCGGATGCGCGGGCAGGGATCGCTGGGGCCGCCACCGAACAGCTTGCCGACCGCGATCACGACATCCTCGACCGACACCGGCTCGCGCATCGCGAACCGGCCGTCCGCCGCGGGCATCGGCCGGTGCTGCAGCGGATCGCGCGAAAAATCCGCGGCCGGCGCCTGCTGGCGCGCCCAGTCACCGGCCTGTTCCAGCAGCGCAGCGGCGGTCGGCAGAGGCGCTGCGTCATCGATCGACGGGCGCGTTACGTCGACGGCCTGCAAGGCGTCGTTGCGTCGTGCACGCGCCGGTAATGGCGTCGTGAACCCGGACGTCGTGGGCGCAGGCGCGGGCTGCGGGGCAGGCGGCGGCACGATCGGCAGCGGCCGCTCGATCCAGATCACCGTCAACGCATCCGCGACGCGATCAGGCGCCGGCCGTCGCAGGCCCAGCAGCCACCAAGCGACGCCCACGTGCACCAGCACCGTCGCGGCCAGCGCGACGCCGACAGCCCCCTTCCGCATTCCCTGCGCCATGTCGATCCGGTCGAACTCCGATGGCGGAGTCTAGGGTCGGCTGCCGGCGGCCTGCGTTAACCACCGGTTATCCGCACGCGGTCACGCCGCCGCCGCCGACTGGCGCCATAATCGGCCGCATGGACCGATATGAACGCATTCTCTCGCTGCATCGCATCCTCAAGACCTCGCGCTATCCGGTGACGGTGGCCAAGCTGCAGGACGAGCTGGAATGCTCGCGTGCAACGGTCTATCGCGATCTGGCCTTCCTGCGCGACGCGTTGATGGCGCCGATCGTCGGCGATGGCGACGCGGGCTTCCGCTACGACACCGACGAGGGCGGTCGCTTCGAACTGCCGGGCCTGTGGCTCAGTTCCGAAGAACTGCATGCACTGCTCGCGGCGCAGCAGCTGATGTCGCGCAGCAGCGGCGGCGTGCTGTCGAGCGCACTGGCACCGTTGCAGTCACGCATCGAAAAGCTGCTCGACGAACATTCCGCCGGCAAGCAGTGGCCGGTGCAGCGCGTTCGGGTGATTCCGCATCGCGGCCGGCGCATGGACGAGCACGCGTTCCGCAACGTCTGTTCGGCGGTGCTGCAACGCAAGCAGCTCTCGTTCGAGTACCGCGCACGCTCGACCGACGAGCGCACCAAGCGCACGGTCTCGCCGCAGCGCATCACCCACTATCGCGACAACTGGTATCTCGATGCCTGGGACCAGGACCGCGATGCGCTGCGCAGCTTCTCCGTCGACCGCATCACCAACGCGCGCGTGCTCGCTGCCGATGCCCGCGACATCGACGATGCCGAGCTCGACACGCATCTGGCCGGCAGCTACGGCATCTTTTCCGGTCCGCCCAAGGGCATCGCGACGATCCTCTTCAGCGCCAAGGCCGCGCGCTGGGTCGCCGACGAGCACTGGCATTCGCAGCAGCAGGGCCGGTTCCTGCCCGACGGCCGTTTCGAGCTGAAGGTGCCCTACAGCGGCGCGCGCGAACTGTTGATGGACGTGCTGCATTACGGCGCCGATGCCGAGGTGATCGAGCCGGTCGCATTGCGCGAACAGGCGCGTTCGTTGCTGATGATGGCGCTGCAGAAGTACGAAGGCTGAGGTCGCCACGATGACAACGCGTGAGCCTGTCGCTCTGGCGCTGGGCGCCGGCGGTGCGCGTGGTCTGGCGCAGATCGGCGTCATCGAAGTGCTGGAGGAGCGCGGCTTTCCGATCGTCACGATCTCGGGCGCGTCCAGCGGTGCACTGGTCGGCGGCGTCCATGCGGCCGGTCGCCTGCGCGAATTCGATGCGCGTATCCGTGCGATGTCGCGCCGGGATTTCATCCGCCTGCTCGATCCCGGTTTCCGCCGTGCGGGCGTGCTCGCCGGCACGCGCCTGGTCGAGACGATGCGGGAGGTGGTGGGCGATCCGCCGATCGAAACCCTGCCCGTGCAGTTCACCGCGGTCGCGGTCGATCTGCAGCGGCAGCGCGAAGTCTGGATCCAGGACGGCCCGTTGTGGGATGCGCTGCGCGCGTCGTTCGCGATCCCCGGCGTGTTCACCCCGCACGTCGTCAACGGACGGCCGCTGGTCGACGGCGGCCTGCTGGCGCCGCTGCCGATCGCTGCGACCCGACTCTCGGATGCGACACGCCTGATCGCGGTCGACATGCACGGCTGGCCCTCGCAGCCGCCCGGTACTCCTGCGCGTCAAGGAGAAGCGCAGCTCGATACCGATGTCGCGCCGAGTGGTTTGATCGACGTCATGTCCCGCTCGCTCGACACCATGCAGGCGCAGATCTCGCGCGTGCAGCTGGCGCTCGATCCGCCGGAACTGGTGATCCGCATTCCGCGCGACGTCTGCCAGTTCTACGAATTCTGGCGTGCCGCCGAACTGATCGACATCGGCCGCCATCAGGCCGCGCGCGCGCTGGACGACGCCGGCTACTGAGCGGCGGCGCCGCGCATCGCGCGTAGGACACAGGCAGGTTTCGACGGGGTGCCATGGTCCGGCGCCAGGCCGGCGCTCCAATCGTTTCCTCGGACAGCGCCCAGGGTCGCAGCCCATGAGATGCGCGCCGCACAGACTGCGGCCATGCCCAACCGGGCCATCGATCACCGCGTCCACAGGAGCTGCGCAGATGTCTCGTATCGCCCACGCCTCGCCCGATGCCGATGTCCCCGCCGATGCTGGCCTGCGCACGCTGCTGGTCGGCGCGCTGTTCCTGGGCGCGGTCGCGCTGCTGTCGTTTCCCGGTCTGCGGACCGGCTTCACCGCGGTCGGCTGGCCGCCGCTGTGGCTGATCGGCATGCCGGCGGTCGCCTGGTTCGCCCTGTTCCTGCGTCGCCTGCCGCGCCGCCGCAAGCTGGCCTCGTCAGCGGTCTTGCGGCGGCGTCGGCCAGGCCTTGCCCAGGCCCGGCGCCGGCCGGCGCCGCGTCGCCGCGGGCGGATTTCGGTTCGCGCGGCCCTGGTCGCGGCCGGGCTGCTG
The DNA here is from genome assembly GCF_036584485.1 of Luteimonas flava. NCBI lineage: Bacteria > Pseudomonadati > Pseudomonadota > Gammaproteobacteria > Lysobacterales > Lysobacteraceae > Luteimonas > Luteimonas flava. The sequence goes on from NZ_JAZHBM010000002.1 coordinate 530,117, forward strand.
CCGCTGCTGCGCTGAGCCACGCCGGCGGCCTGCGGTGCCGCCGGATCGTGACTTTGGTCATGCGGCCTGCGGCCCTGCTGCGTGCTAGCGTTGACGGTTATCCGTCCATGCGCCACCGGAGTCGCCATGTCCCAACTGTCCAAGCTCTGCCTCGCCGCCGGTATCGCCGCCGGCCTGTCGATGGGCGCCGCATCTGCCAAGGAGGCCGCCGTGTCCGATCCCCACCAGTGGCTCGAAGCCGTCACCGACGAGAAGGCGCTGGACTGGGTCCGCGCGCAGAACGCCAAGGCCGAAGCCGAGCTGGCGGCGACGCCCGAGTTCAAGCAGCTCGAATCCGACCTGCTGGGCATCTACGACTCCGACGACAAGATTCCGGCCGTCTACAAGCAGGGCGAGTGGTACTACAACTTCTGGCGCGACCGGAACCACGAGCGCGGCATCTGGCGCCGCACCACGCTCGAGGAGTACCGCAAGCCGCAGCCGAAGTGGGAAACCGTGCTCGACCTCGACGCGCTCAACAAGGCCGAGGGCGAGAACTGGGTGTGGCACGGCGCGAGCTGCCTGCGTCCGGCCTACACGCGCTGCCTGATCGCGCTGTCGCGCGGCGGCGCCGACGCCGACGTCACCCGCGAATTCGACGTCGCATCGAAGTCCTGGGTCGAAGGCGGCTTCTTCCGCGAGGAAGCCAAGGGTGCGCTGGGCTGGATCGACCAGGACAACGTCTACGTCTACACCGATTTCGGCGACGGCTCGCTGACTTCCTCGGGCTACCCGCGCATCGTCAAGCAGCTCGCGCGCGGCCAGTCGATGGACCAGGCCACGCTGGTCTACGAAGGCAAGCCGGACGACATGTACATCGCCGCGATGCACGACGACACGCCGGGCTTCGAGCGTGACTACGTCAGCCGCACGCTGGCCTTCTACAACGACGAGCTCTACCTGCGCGGCGCCGATGGCCAGCTGACCAAGATCGACGCGCCGAACTCGGCGAACAAGTCCGTCCACCACGACTGGCTGATGCTGGAACTGCGCGAAGCCTGGGAGGTCGGCGGCCGCACGTATCCGGCCGGCTCGCTGCTCGCGACGAACTTCGACGCCTTCATGGGCGGCAAGCGCGAGTTCGACGTGCTGTTCGAGCCGAGCGAGACCACCTCGCTTGCAGGTGCGACGTGGACCAAGAACCACCTCGTGATCAACGTGCTCGAGGACGTCAAGAACAAGCTCACCGTGCTGACGCCGGGCGCGGATGGCTGGGCGCGCAGCGCCCTGGCCGGCGTGCCGGAGCTCGGCACCGTTGGAGTGAGCGCCGTCGACAGCGACGAGTCCGACGCGGTGTGGATGACGGTCACCGACTACCTGACGCCGAGCACGCTGATGCTGGCCGAGGTGGGCGGCAATGCCGCGCCGGAAACGCTCAAGACGATGCCGGCGTTCTTCGACGCCAGCACGCACGAAGTCGAGCAGCACTTCGCCACGTCCAAGGACGGCACGCGCGTGCCGTACTTCCTCGTGCGTCCGAAGGACATGCAGCTCGACGGCAGCAATCCGACGCTGCTCTACGGCTACGGCGGCTTCGAGATCTCGCTCACCCCCGGTTACTCCGGCGGCGTCGGCAAGGGCTGGCTGGAGAAGGGCGGCGTGTACGCGGTCGCCAACATCCGCGGTGGTGGCGAATACGGCCCGCGCTGGCACCAGGCGGCGCTCAAGCAGAACCGCCACAAGGCCTACGAGGACTTCGCCGCGGTCGCGCAGGACATGATCCAGCGCAAGATCACCTCCCCGGCGCATCTGGGCATCCGCGGCGGCAGCAACGGCGGTCTGCTGACCGGCAACATGCTCACGCAGTATCCCGAGCTGTTCGGCGCGGTCGTGATCCAGGTGCCGCTGCTCGATATGCAGCGCTATCACCAGTTGCTGGCGGGTGCGTCGTGGATGGCCGAGTACGGCAATCCCGACAAGCCGGAAGAGTGGGAATTCATCCGCACCTTCTCGCCCTACCACCTGTTCGACGCCGCGAAGGACTATCCGCCGACGCTGATCCTGACCTCGACCCGCGACGATCGCGTCCACCCCGGCCACGCCCGCAAGATGATGGCAAAGATGTCCGAAGCCGGTAAGGACGTGCGTTATTACGAGAACATCGAGGGTGGCCACGGCGGCGCAGCCAACAACCGGCAGCAGGCGCACATGGACGCGCTCTATCTGACGTTCCTGTGGCAGCAACTGGGCAAGTGATTCGATCCTGCACCGGCCGCTTTCGCGGCCGGTGTTCTTTTCAGCGTTGCATCGGCAGCGAGTGGACCCGCCTATGAAGACATCTTTCCCTCGCGCGGCCCTGTTTCTGGCCGCGCCGTTCCTGACGAGCCTGAGCCTGATGAGTGTTTCTCCTGCTGCACATGCCACCGCGCCGGCGCCGCCCGACGCCGAACAGCGCCCGCACACCGTCACAGCGCCGCATGGCGCGACGCGCGAGGACGTCTACTACTGGCTGCGTGACGACAAGCGCGAAGACCCGGCGATGCTGGCGTATCTCAATGCAGAGAACGCCTATGCCGATGCGATGCTCGCGTCGCTGAAGCCGGTCGAAAACACGCTGTACGACGAGATCGTCGGCCGCATCCAGCAGGACGACAGCTCGGTGCCGTACCGTGACCGCGGCTTCTGGTACTACTCGCGCTTCGAGACCGGCAAGGACTATCCGGTGCACGCCCGCCGCGCCGATGGCGCCGGTGTCGATGCGCTGTCGATCCAGACCGCGAACGCCAAGGCCGATTTCAGCGGAGAGCAGGTGATGCTCGACGTCAACCAGCTCGCCGACGGCAAGGATTACTACGCGGTCGGCGACTGGGACGTGACCCGCGACAACCGCATCCTCGCCTACGCCGACGATACCAACGGCCGTCGCCAGTACACGATCCGTTTCAAGAATCTCGAGACCGGCGAGCTCTATCCCGAATCGATTCCCGGCGTGTCGGCGAACCTCGTGTGGGCCGACGACAACCGGACGCTGTTCTACGTCGAGAACGATCCGGAAACCCTGCTGACCGTGCGCGTGAAGAAGCACGTGCTCGGCACGCCGGTCGCCGATGACGTACTGGTGTACGAGGAGAAGGACGACAGCTTCTACATGGGCATCGACCGCACGCGCGACGACAGGTACATCGTCATCGGCGTCGGCAGCACCGTGTCGAGCGAAACGCGCTACGCGCCGGCCGACAATCCCGAGACCTTCGCCGTGCTCGCGCCGCGCGCGCGTGATGTCGAGTACGACGCCGACCATTACGGCGACCGCTGGGTGATCCGCACGAATGCAGACAAGGCGACGAACTTCAAGCTCGTCACCGCGCCCAGCGATGCGACCTCGCGCCGCCAGTGGACCGACTTCGTGCCGCATCGCGATGACGTCTATATCGAAAGCTACGAACTGTTCGACGGCTTCACCGCGATCGAGGAACGCGCCGAAGCGCTGACCCGCGTGCGCGTGCTCAAGCGTGATGGCAGCGACGAATTCGTGCAGGCCGACGAACCGGCGTATGCGATGGGTCTGGCGGTGAACTCCGAGCCCGACACCGACTGGCTGCGTTACGGCTACACCTCGCTGACCACGCCGGCGACGACCTTCGAGGTCAACACGCGGACCGGCGAGCGCCGCCAGCTCAAGCAGCAGGTGGTGATCGGCTACGAGCCGTCGAACTACGTCACCGAGCGCGTGTGGACGACGGCGCGCGACGGCAAGCGCATTCCGGTGTCGCTGGTCTACCGCAAGGGGTTCGAGAAAAACGGCACCGCGGCGCTGCTGCAGTACGGCTACGGCAGCTACGGCGCGTCGATGGATCCGGGCTTCTCGGTCACCAACGTCAGCCTGCTCGACCGTGGCATGGTCTACGCCATCGCGCACATCCGCGGTGGCGAAGAAATGGGCCGCGCCTGGTACGACGACGGCAAGCTGCTCAACAAGATCAACACCTTCACTGATTTCATCGACGTGACCGACGATCTGGTCAAGCAGGGGTATGCGGCACCCGATCGCGTCGCGGCCTACGGCGGCAGTGCCGGCGGCCTGTTGATGGGCGCGATCTCGAACATGGCGCCGGAGAAGTACCGCGTGATCCTGTCGCAGGTGCCGTTCGTCGACGTGGTCACGACGATGCTCGACCCGAGCATTCCGCTGACCACCAACGAGTACGACGAGTGGGGCAACCCCGAAGAGAAGCGCTACTACGACTACATCGTGAAGTACTCGCCCTACGACAATCTCGACGCCAAGGCCTACCCGGCGATGTTCGTCGGCACCGGTCTGTGGGATTCGCAGGTCCAGTACTGGGAGCCGGCGAAGTACGTGGCCAAGCTGCGCGATCTCAACACCGGCGCGCATCCGGTCGTGTTCCGCACCAACATGGAAGCCGGACACGGTGGCAAGTCGGGCCGCTTCCGTCGCTACCGCGAGTCGGCGGAGATGTACGCCTTCATGCTCGACCAGCTGGGGCTCGACGCGGCGACGCGCTGATTCCAGCGTCGCGTCCAGAAAAACGCCCGCAGAGATGCGGGCGTTATTCGTTGGGCAGTCACCAGATGCATCACGCGCGTGACGCGAATACTCGTAGCGTCAGCGATCGAATGCCAGCAGATCGTGCCCGGCGGCAGCGCGCACGATGCGCCGATACACGTATTGGCCGCTGCCGCCATTGGTCATCACGACAATGCCGCGGCGCCGCGCGGCATCGCCCATCGCGAAGGTCTTGAAGATGCCGCCGTTGCTGCCGGAATGGTGGAATACCGGACCGCCCGGCGTCGGCTCCACGTTCCAGCCCAGACCTTTCGCACTCCATGGCGTCGCGCCGATCGGCTGCGGCGTCAGCATCGCCGCGCGCGTGGATTCGGTGAGTTCCCACGACGCGCGCTGCGCGCCGCGCGCCATCACCAGCGACACGAACGTTGCGTGATCCCGGATCGTGGTGCGCAGGCTCGCAGCGGCGTTGGCGAGGATATCGCCCGCCCAGTTGACCAGCCCCGGCGGTGTGTGGGCCTGGATCTCGGGCAACGCACGCGCGGCATCGTCCCAGGTCCAGGCCGACAGCGGTCTGCCCTCGCGTCCGGCGATGCGCTGGGCCGCGCTCCACTGTTCGCGCAGCATCTGCGTGGGCATGCCTGCGCCATCGGCGTCATGGGCGCGGTGACCATGGACCGATCGCGTCGCCATCGCGTCGTTCCATGCGTAGCTGCTGTCGCGCATGCCGGCGGGGCCGAACAGCCGCGCCTGCATCGTCTCGTCCAGGCTCTGGCCGGTCAGCGTTTCGATCACCAGCTGCAACCAGACGAAGGCTTCGCCCGAATAGTCGATCCGCGTGCCGGGTTCGGCCTGCGGCACCAGCAGTTCGGTCGCCGGATGCGGGCGCCAGTTCGGCAGGCCGGTCGTGTGACGCAGCACATCGCGGGCGGTGATCCGGTCCAGCCATGGATGCCGGCCCAGATAGTCCGGGCGTCGATAGGCGACGAGCGGCCGGTCGAGATCGACGACACCCGCATCGGCCAGCTGCAGCACCAGGTAGGCGAATACCGGTTTGCTCAGCGATGCCGCCTCGAACAGGGTGTCGGCCTGCACCGGCGTGCCGCGCTCGACGTGCGTTACGCCGAAGCCCTGTTGCCAGGTCACCTTGCCGTCCTCGACGACCGCGATGGCCAGGCCGGGCACTGCGAAGGCGGCCATGACCCGCGGCAGGTCCGTCACCAGCGCCGGGTAGGGGATCCAGCTCTGCGCGCTGTCCCCGGGCATCGAGGCCGATGCCAGATGCCAGGGCAGCAGGCCGGCCGCGCCGGCGAACCCGATGAAACGACGACGACCGGCATGGACTAGGGAGGGCATCGCCGCATTGGACTGCGTCGGCGACCGGGCGGCAAGAGGGGGGTGATGGCGGCGACAGACCGCATGCGCGGATTGACGCAGGCCCGGGGCTTGGGCAGAATGCGCGGCTCGTCGCGGGAAGTTCCGCACGACCGATGGCTATGTAGCTCAGCCGGTTAGAGCACGTCACTCATAATGACGGGGTCGGTGGTTCGAGTCCACCCATAGCCACCAACGCGAACGCGTCGCCGAAAACCCGCCCGATGGCGGGTTTTTTGTGGCCGCGTATCGGCGTTCAGTTCCGGCTTGTTCCCCGGGGCGGCGCGTGGCAGAGTCGATGCCAGTGACGCAAGTCAATCGCATTAGGAGTCCGCATCGTGATCGATCCGGACGGGTTCAGGCCCAATGTCGGCATCGTGTTGATGCACCCGGACGGCCGCGTCTTCTGGGCGCGTCGGGTCCGGCGTGATGGCTGGCAGTTCCCGCAGGGCGGGATGAACACCGACGAGACGCCGCTCGAGGCGATGTATCGCGAGCTGCGCGAGGAAACCGGGCTGCTGCCCGAACACGTCGCCGTGCTCGGCGCCACGCCCGGCTGGCTGCGTTATCGCCTGCCGCAACGGGCGATCCGCCGCAACGACCGCATCGTCTGCGTGGGCCAGAAGCAGGTCTGGTTCCTGCTGCAGTTCGTCGGCGAAGAAGCACATCTGAAGCTCGATCTCACCGAGACGCCGGAGTTCGATCACTGGCGCTGGGTCGATTTCTGGTATCCGCTCGAACACGTGGTGATGTTCAAGCGCGGGGTCTACACCAGCGCGCTCAGCCATCTGGCCAAGTACGCCCGGCAGGTCGCCGGCGCACAGGCGATCCCGCAGCCTGCGATCGAAACCCGGCCGCGCAGCCGTCGGCCGCAGCGCCGGGGCGCGCGTCGCACGCCCGACGCCGCCGTGCGCGGGCGCGATGATGGCGCGGGCTGAACAGTTCTTATTTGACACTGATTCTCGTTTATGGCGGAATGGGCACTCCAGCCTTCCGCCAGGACCACAGCCTTGTACGTGTGCATCTGCAACGGCGTCACCGACTCCCAGATCCGTCAGGCCGCGGCCAATGGCTGCCGGGAAGTCAGTGAACTGACGATGCGCACCGGCTGCGGTGCGACCTGCGGCAGCTGCCTGGATATGGCCTCGGGCCTGCTTGACGATTTCCATGCCGCGCGTCGCGCGCCGGTCATCGATCTGCCGCTGATCGCCTCGGCCGCCTGAGGCGGTACCCGCGCGGCGCCGGTCCGCGCCGACTAATGATCACGATTCGCGTTCCGTCATCGCCATCGACGGATCGCTAGAGTGTGCGCATTCCGCGATATCAGGAGCATCCCTCGATGAAGGGCGACGCGCAGGTCATCCGCTTTCTCAACCAGGCGCTCTACAACGAGCTGACCGCGATCAACCAGTACTTCCTGCACGCCAAGATGCTGAAGAACTGGGGCCTCGACGAGCTCGGCAAGCGCGCCTACAAGGCCTCGATCGACGAGATGAAGCATGCCGACAAACTGTCGGAGCGGATCCTGTTCCTCGAGGGGCTGCCGAACTTCCAGGCACTGGGCAAGCTGCGCATCGGCGAGGCGCCCGTCGAGACGCTCGAATGCGATCTCGCGCTCGAGATGGACGGTCTGCCGACGCTGCGCGAGGGCATCGCCCACTGCGAGAACGCCGGCGATTTCGTCAGCCGCAAGCTGCTGGTCGATATCCTCGAATCGGAAGAGGAACACGTCGACTGGCTGGAAACCCAGCTCGATCTCGTCTCTCGCATCGGCGTCGAGAACTATCTGCAGAGCCAGCTCGAAGAAGACTGAGCCCGGCGCGGTTCGCACGCCCGCGCACGGCGGGCGTCGGCCTCAGGTGATGCCCGAGACCCGGCCTTCGCGCAGCATCCGTCGCGCACGCGCGAATTCGTTCGACACCAGCGCCACGGCCACGGCCGGGCGTTCGAGATTGCGCTCGCGGGCGCCGGCTTCGATGCGGCGCGCGGCCGCCGACAGCGACATCGCACCGAGATTCGCACTCGACGACTTCAGCGAATGCGCGGCATCGCGCAGACCGTCGTAGTCCGGCCCGTCGACCGCGTTCTCCAGTGCCGACAGCAGGCGCGGCGTATCGTCGAGGAACACGTCGATCAAGCGGTCGACCTCGTCGCCGAGCACGGTGCGCAGGTCGTCGAGCACCTCGTGGTCGATGACCGGCGGCAGCGGGCCGCGGTCCACGGCCGGTGACGGTGCCGGAATCGCGATGGCCATCTGTTCGGCTTCGGCCTGGGCCTCGTCCGGAGACTGCGGACGCGGCTGCGTCGGCGCGGTCCACTCCGCGGCCGACATCGGCTCGCTGACCGGAGCAGGCGCCGGCGTCGCGGGTTCGACGACCGCGGGTGCGGTGTCCGGATCCCACCAGCGATAGATGCAACGTTCGAGCTCGCTGCGCGTGACCGGCTTGGCGAGGTAATCGTCCATGCCCGCATCGAGGCATTTCTGCCGGTCGCCGGCCATCGCGTTGGCGGTCATCGCGATGATCGGCAGGCGGCGCGTGATGCGCTCTGCGGCTTCGTGCTCGCGCCAGCGACGCGTCGCGGTGTAGCCGTCCATGACCGGCATCTGGCAGTCCATCAGCACGATGTCGTAGCGCGACGCCGCGATCCGCAGCAGCGCGGCTTCGCCATTGCTGGCGGTGTCGCAGGTGATGCCCAGCACCGACAGCAGGCGCTGGCCGACCATCAGATTGACCGGATTGTCTTCGACCAGCAGCACGCGCGGCTTGCGCGGGCCGCTGCTGCGCGCGGCATCGCCGGCGGCGTCGCTGACCGGCGTGGTCACGGGCGCAGGCACGAAGGCGGGTGGCGGCGCCGCATGGAGGGGCGCCGGCGTGGTCTCATAGGTAGGTTGCGGTTCGGGTGCGGCGGCGTAGACGTCGGGCGGCGGCGCGTACGGCGGTTCGGCCGGCACCTGCGGCGCGCTGTCGGTACCGAGCACGGCCTCGCGCAGATCGGCGTCGGGCGACTGCCGGCTCAGCAGCGTCGCACCCTGGCGCAGTTCCTCGGACACCGTCTCGTCGCCGTACAGGCACACCAGGCGCAGATCGCCGTAAGCCGCCTGCCGGGTCACGTTGCGATACAGCGCGACCGCGGTGTTGCGCATGCCGGCCAGATCCGCGACGACGACCGAATAGGCCCACGGCGGCCCCTGGTTCGCGGCGGTGCGCAGACGGTCGAGTGCTTCCTGCGTGGTCTCCACCGAGCTCACGCGCAGGCCCCAGTTCGGCAGCAGCATGCTCAGGCGCAGCCGCAGGCGCGGATCGGCACTGAGCAGCAACGCGCGGCCGTCGCGCGGGCTCGCGTCTTCGGCCGGCATGTCGCCCTGCGCCTTGCGCAGCGGAATTTCGAACCAGAACGTCGAACCGGCGCCGGGCTCGGAGTCCACGCCGATGCGGCCATCCATCAGTTCGACGATGCGGCGCGAGATCGCCAGCCCTAGACCGGTGCCGCCATACAGGCGCGTCGTCGACGCGTCGGCCTGGCTGAAGGCCTGGAACAGGCGCGACCGGCCTTCGGTGCTGATGCCGATGCCGGTGTCGCGGACTTCGAAGCGCAACTGGTGCAGGGCTGCGGTTTCGCCGAGCCGGCGCACCTGCACCGACACGCTGCCGCGCTCGGTGAACTTCACCGCGTTGCTGATCAGATTGCCCAGTACCTGGCGCAGGCGGACCGGATCGCCGCGCACCGACAGGCGCACGGACGGATCGAGCTGCAGGCCCAGGCGCAGGCCCTTGGTCTGCGCGGCGCGCTCCATCACCTGGATCACGCCGTCCATCAGCTCGCGCAGATTGAAACCTGTGACTTCCAGATCGAGCTTGTTGGATTCGAGCTTGGAGTAGTCGAGGATGTCGTCGACGATGCGCTGCATCTGCTGCGCCGACATGTAGGCGGTGCGCACGAGTTCGGCGTGATCGGGCGCGAGTCTGGCGTGCATCAGCAGATCGAGCATCGGCGTGATGCCGTTGAGCGGCGTGCGGATCTCGTGGCTCATCGTGGCGAGGAATTCGCCCTTGGCCATCACCGCCGACTCGGCCGCGTTCTTGGCCTGGCGGAGTTCCTTCTCCAGCTCGGTGCGCTCTTCGAGTTCGCGCTGCAGCTCGCCCAGTGCAAGTTCGTCCTGGCGCAGACGCTCGTCCGCGGCTTCGAGTTCGCGTACGCCCTGGTGCATGTGCACGCTGACGCCGATCGACGCGACCACCGCGACCAGGGCGAGCACCAGCGCGATCACCTGCCACGGACCGGGCACCGCGAGCGCGGCCAGCACCATCGTCAGCGCCGCGCCGCCGGCTGCGCCGAGTGCGAGCCAGCGCAACACGAGAGCGGACGGGCGACGGCGCGCGATCATGCGTCAGCGGACCTAGAGCACGGAGTGGTGGAAGTCGAAGTCGAGCACGTTCGCCACGCGCTGGACCAGATTGCCCTGGATGAAATCGATGCCGCTCATCCAGAGCGTCGCCGCCGCCTGCGGATCTTCGACCTGCTGGCCGATCACCTGCAGTCCGAGCCGGTGCGCGCGCTCGACGGCGACACGCATCTCATCGCGCACGCGCGGTTCGTCGAGCTGGCGCGAGTAGCGCGCGGCGAGGCGCACGAAGCCGAGCGGCAGCTGTGCGAGCAACGCGTCGGCTTCCTCGCTGGCGCTGTACTGGCCCAGACACAGCTGCACGCCGGCCGGCACCATGCGCGCGCAGAAATCCTGCAGCGACAGCGCGTGAATCAGCGCATCGTCCTGGCGCACGTCGATGACCAGCGATGCGCCCGGCACGCCGGACGATTCGATCTGCTGGAGCAACCAGTCCGCATAGCCGCCCTGGATCAGGCTGCGCGAGGACTGCGACACGAACAGCCGCATCGCGCTGCCGACGCGCTGGCGTTCGATCAATGTCGCGATCGCGAGTTCGATCACGCGGCGGTCGATCTCCAGCAGCAGGCCGGCGAGTTCGGCGGCCGGCAGCACGCGCGCGGCGGAATGCAGTTCGCCATCGCGGCCGCGCAGGCGCAGCAGGGTCTGGTACTGCGCCTCGTCGCCACCGGCGACGGCGACGATCGGCTGGAAGGCGAGTTCGATGCGCTGCTCGGCAAGGGCATCGCGCAGATCGTCGGCCAGACCGCTTTGGGCTTCGCCGGGTGCGACGGTCGGCGCGGGCATGTGCACGGCGATGCCGACCGGCGTGCCGCGCGATTCGCGCAAGGCCTGTTCGGCGGCAGCGAGTGCACTGCCGGGATCGTCGTAGCCGTGGACGAGATCGGCGTACCCGACCAGTGCCCGCAGGCGGATGGTCTGGTCGGCGAGCGGGAAGGGATGGCTGCCGATGCCGTCGCGCAGGCTGCGCGCCCAGGCATCAAGATCGATGCGTGCCACGTCAGGTGCGAACACCAGGAAGGTGTTGTCGTTGAGACGCGTCGCGGAGGCATCGCCCACCAGCGTGCGCAGGTGGCGCCCGGCATCGGTGAGGATGGTTTCCAGGCCCGCGTAGCCGTAGCGGTCGCGCAAGGCGGTGATGCCTTCGACCTCGATGAAACCGAGCGCGCCGCGCGGCACGGCGGGAATCGCTTCGGCCAGATGCTGCAGCAGCTGCAGACGGCTGTTGAGCCCGGTCAGCGGGTTGCGGCCGGGGTCGGGCATCTGCTGCAGCGCGCGGGCGCGGCGGATGCGGTTCTGCACCGCGGCGATCAGATGGCGCGGACGCACCGGCTTGGTCAGGAAATCGTCGGCGCCGACTTCGAGCATCTCGAACTGGCGTTCGGGATCGGCATCGCCGGTGAGGAACACCACCGGAATGTGCGCGAACGTCGGCTGCCCGCGCAGCTGCGCGGTGAGTTCCGAGCCGTCGATGCCGGGCATGTGCAGATCCATCAGCACCAGGTCGGGCTGGAACTCGCCCAGCGTCGCCATGAACTCGCTCGCTACGGCGACCACGCGCGCCTGCAGACCGGCACCGTTGAGGACGCTCTCGGCGAACAGGGCCTGGCTGGGATCGTCCTCGACGATGAGCACGCGATACGGCGCCTCGACCGAGTCGCTCGCCTGCGTTTTCGCCGGCTGCGCGTCGGTATCGACGGCGTCGGCGGGATCACCGGGCAGCGTGGGTTGACCGGCGTCCGCCGCCCAGCGCCGCCAATAGGCTGCGGGCGGAAACTCGGCGCGTTGCTTGCTGTCGGCATCAGACATAGGTGCGGCACTGTGACGCGATGTGGGGGATCAGGCAACTTTAACCGGTACCCCTTTCGATCGCGTCGCCGGCAGTGGCCCGTCACGCGTGCCGCGCCTGCTGGGATCAGCCGCGCGCGGCCTTCGGCGCGCGACGCGACAGACGCCGCCACAGCCACCACACCGCGACCGCGCAGGGCAGCACGCACATGGCCACCAGCGCGAGTGCGAGCCATGGCGATACCAGCGCCAGCGACAGCGCACCGACGGTGACGACATCTTCCGTGGTCGATACGGTGAGGTTGCTGACCGGCTCGGGCGAGGTATTTAGCAGCAGGCGGCTGCCGGCCTTGAGCGCGTGACTGGTGAGCGCCACGCCTGCGCCGGTCGCGAGCATGCCGGCGCCCAGATCGCCATCGGGCGACAAGGTGGCCGCGGCGAGGAACGCACCCGCCGGCACGCGCGCCAGGGTCTGCAGCAGATCCCAGCCCGAGTCGACGCCGGGAATCTTGTCGGCGAAGAATTCCACCAGCGCCAGCACGCCCGATACGCCCAGCACCCACGGCGACGCTGCGGCCTCGAGCGCCGGCGGCAGGTCCAGCCAGCCGAACACGCCCGCCAATCCGACACCGAATACCGTCAGATACGCGCGCACGCCGGCCAGCCACGCGAGCAGCACACCAGCGGCGAACAGATGGGCTTCGGACATCGCGACGCTCCGGGGCGAACGACAACGGGTGCACAACGCCGGCGAGTATAGGACCGGCTTCGCCTTGACGCGGCGCGACGGCGCTGGCTATACCGTGACGATGAACGACACGCCGCCTCCCGTGACCAAGCCGCCCTCGGCCACCCGCCGCGCGCGTGGTCCGCGCATCGTCATCGCACTCGCGGTGGTCGTCGTACTCGCGCTGCTGTTCGGGCTGTGGGGCGCCTGGCAGGCGTTCGCACCGACCTCCGGCAATCCGCAGCGCCAGCTGGCCACCCAGCAGGCCGAGCTCGAAGGCCTGCAACAGCAGGTGTCGACCCTGACCCGCTCCGACCAGATCAGCCGCGATGCGAACCGCGAACTGCAGGGCACACTGGCCGAGCGCGACGAGGAGATCGCCGCCCTGCGTGCCGACGTCGCGTTCTACGAACGGTTCGTCGGCGCGACCGAGCAACGCAAGGGCCTGACGGTGCACGAGTTGCGCATGCAGCCGCGCACCGACCAGGGCTGGCACTACACCGCGACGCTGACCCAGAGCCTCAGCCGCGAGGCCGCGAGCGTCGGCACGATGCGGCTGTCGGTCGAAGGCACCCGCGACGGGCGCCTGGAGACGCTGGAGTGGGATCAGCTCCGTCAGCGCGACGATGCCGCCCGCGTGGCGTACTCGTTCAAGTATTTCCAGCAGGTCGAGGGCGACATCGTGCTGCCGCCGGGCTTCCAGCCGCTGCGCGTCGTCGTGCGGCTCGAGCCGGAGCGCGGCAGCGCGGTCGAGCGTCCGTTCAGCTGGGCCGACGTGACGCCGCGTTCCGCACCGGGCGCTTGAAGCGGGGGGCACGCAGCCCCATCCTGTCTTCCATGAATGACGTGCTCACCATCGAAGGCCCCGGTTACCAGTCGCTGGAACGCCCGCTCGATTTCACCCCCGCGGCCGCGGCCAAGGTGCGCGAGCTGATCGAGGGCGAAGGCAATGCCGCGCTCAATCTTCGGGTCTACATCCAGGGCGGCGGGTGCTCGGGCTTCCAGTACGGCTTCGAGTTTGACGAGCAGCGCACGGACGACGATCTGGCGGTGGTGACCGACGACGTGACTCTCGTGGTCGATCCGCTGAGCCTGCAGTATCTGATGGGCGCTTCGGTCGATTACGTCGAAAGCCTGCACGGCGCGCAGTTCACGATCCGCAACCCGAACGCCAAGTCGACCTGCGGCTGCGGCAGCAGCTTCACCGTCTGAGCCGCGCCGCGCGCGTGTCGCCATCGCGACATCGCCCGGGGCGATAATCGGCGCATGGACTTCAGCTTCGTCGACGCGCCGCTCGATCGCGCAGAACATCTCCGGACCGATTCCGATGCGTTGGCCCGCCTGTGGCCGGAAGCGCGTGTGCTCGTGCTCGATGCGAAAGGCGATGCCCGCGTCGATGCGCACGGCATGCCGCCCGCGCTCGACGGCACCGTGGTCGGCACACGCCCCGGGTCCGCGGTCTTCCTCGGCCTGCACGATGCGCAAGGCTGGTTCGCCGTGCCGGCCGACGATGCGCCGGCCACGCTGGACGCGCCTGCGACGATCGATCTGCGCACCGCGGCCGCGCAGTGGCCGGTCCGCGAGGCGACCGCGTTCGCGCAGGCGCGCGCCGTGCTGCACTGGCGCGACCGGCATCGCTTCTGCGGCGCCTGTAGCGCGCCGCTCGAATACGCGCGGGCCGGCTGGCTGGGGCGCTGCACCGGGTGCGGCATCGAGCATTACCCGCGCACCGATCCTGCCGTGATCGTCGCGGTCACAGACGGGTCGCGCCTGCTGCTGGGACGCCAGGCCGCATGGCCGCCCGGCCGCTATTCGACGCTGGCCGGCTTCGTCGAACCGGGCGAGACGCTCGAACAGACTGTCGTGCGCGAAGTGTTCGAGGAAAGCGCGGTGCGCGTGACCGCGTGTCGCTATCTCGCTTCGCAGCCTTGGCCGTTCCCGGCCTCGCTGATGCTGGGCTTCATCGCCGATGCCGGCCCGGATGCGCCGCAGGTCACCGATGAGCTGGAAGACGCGCGCTGGTTCGACGCCGACACCATTGGCGCCGCGCTGCGCGATGCGCATCCGGAGTTGAAGCTGTCGCCGAAGTCGTCGATCTCGCGCTGGCTGATCGCGCACTGGCATGCGCAGCAGGCAGTCGATCCGATCGCGTAAGGGCTTCGATCAGCCCGGCGCGAGCAGGGTGAACGGAAGCCACGGCAGATTGCGGGCGACCCAGTACACCAGCAGCAGTGCGACCCAGGGCTTCCAGTCCGCGGCGACGCGGGCGAGCCGCTGCAGCCACGGGGGGCGCCAGCCGAGGTGCCAGCCGGCGAACAGCGGCACCAGTGCGAGCAGCACGAACAGCAACGGGTTCATCGAGAACGCACGCGGCAGATCGCCGTGGGCGAGCGCGTGCAGACAGCGGGTCAGGCCACAGGCCGGGCAGTGCCAGCCCGTGGCGCTGTAGAACATGCACGGCGGAAACGGATTGCCGGGCGCGTTCGGATCGAAAGTGCGCAGCAGCCACGCGCCGCCCGCCGCCAGTGCAACGCCGCCGCCCGCGAGGGCGAGGGTCGAAGACCGGATGCGGCGCGGCGCGTGACTGCCGGCCAGCGACATCAGCTGCCGGCCTGCATCTGGTCGAGGATCATCTGGTACTGCGCCATGCCGCCGCCGAGGGTCAGCGAGTAGATCGTCCACAGCAGGCCGATGACGCACAGGCCCGTGGTGACCCAGCACCAGGTCTTGGCAGTGTTCGACGCGCGCTGGGCGCCGGCGAGATCGCCCTGGCCGAGCAGCGTATTGACTTTCGCCGAAAACACGATGGCGACGATGCCGGGAATCGTGCCGATGATGCAGCACAGGCACAGCGACAGCACGGTGACCACGATGGACCACGCGAGATAGTTGGGCACGGTGCCGGGCGCGAGCGGCGTGCCGGGCGGCGGTGCGCCGTAGGGCGACGGTTCCGGGGTGCCGTACGAGCCGGGTGGCGGCGGCGGAATCGAACTCATCGAGAATGCTCCTGGGTGCTGCTGCGGTTGGGAAAGGTCGATGACCGCCGTCGGTCGACGGGGACGCCGTACTGTAGCGCCAGAGCCGCACAAAGCGATGTCACGACGGGCCTCAGGCGGCGTCGCCGCGCAGCATCCGCACCTGCGCCTCGAGCGTGCCGGCGTCGATCAACGCGCCGTCCTCGATCCGCGGCCCGGCGACGACATCGATATGCGCACGCGCGCGGCGCGGCACGCGCATGCGGCCCATGCGCGAGTCGCGATGGCTCCACATGCTCGACCACATGCCGCGCAACGCCATCGGCACCACCGGCACGCGCTGCCCGCGTGCGGCGGCGCGTTCGAGGATGCGTTCGACACCCGACTTGAACGCGGCGATCTCGCCGTCGCGGGTCAACTTGCCTTCGGGGAAGATGCCGACCAGTTCGCCTTCGGCCAGTGCCGCATCCACCGCGTCGAACGCGCGCTGCATCAGTTCGGGATCCTCCTTGGCACCGGCAATCGGAATCGCCTTCGCGTGGCGGAAGATCCAGTGCATGCCCGGCACGTTGTAGATGCGGTGATACATCACGAAGCGCACCGGCCGCGGAATCGCCGCCGAGAGGATCAGCGCGTCCATGTAGCTGACGTGGTTGCAGACGATCAGCGCCGCGCCATCGGCAGGCACCGCCGATTCGATGTCGCGCAGGCGCAGCCGGTAGAGCACGCGCACCAGTAGCATGCTGGCGAAGCGCATCAGGAACTCGGGCACGATCGTGAAGATCCACAGCGCGACGAGACCGTTCGCGATCGCCAACGCCAGGAACACCTGCGGAATGCTCAGACCCGGCAACGGGATGCGCACCCCGCCGACCGTGAAGCCGTCCATCTGCAGCAGCACGCCGAGGATCGCGGCGGTGACGATGAAGAGCGAGTTCTGGATGTTGAGCCCGGCGATCACGCGCGAGAGTTCCGACTTCGGCGTACGGCTCTGGATCAGCGCGAACAGCGGCACGACGAAGAAGCCGGTGAACATGCCGATGCCGGTCAGATCGACGACGATGCGCCAGCCGGCCCAGTCCCCGAGGAACTGCGCGATGGTCAGGCCAGTGGCCGGCGGCGCGCCGGGACGCGCGAAGTACAGGTCCAGCAGGAACGCGGTGATGCCGAACGCGCCGATCGGCACCAGGCCGATCTCGACCGAGCGGCCCGACAGCTTCTCGCACAGCAGCGAACCGACGCCGACGCCGATCGAGAACAGCGCCAGCGCAAAGATGTACAGCGCGGTGTCGTTGGCGATGCCGCCCAGATGCAGTTCGGCGTAGGTCGGCAGCTGCGCGGTCAGCACCGTACCGACGAACCAGAACCACGACACGCCGAGGATCGCGTTGCGCACGGCGAGCTGGCGCTTGGCCAGACGCATGATCGCGCGCGATTCGGGAATCGGATTCCAGTTGACCTTGAGCTCGGGCGCGCCGGCGTCGACCTTGGGAATCATCCGCGCGACGACGTTGCCCGCCACCGCCAGCACGATCACCGACACCGCCGCGGCTTCCGGCCCGTAGCTGCCGGCCAGCTTGAACACCAGACCGCCGTAGATCATGCCGACGAGGATCGAGATCGACGTCCCCATCTCGACCAGGCCGTTGCCGCCGGTGAGTTCGTCGGGCCGCAGCACCGACGGCAGGATCGAGTACTTCACCGGGCCGAACAACGTGGACTGCGTACCGGTCAGGAACAGCGCGACCAGCAGTACCGGCATGCTCTCGAGCAGAAAGCCCGCGGCCGCGACCGACATGATCACGATCTCCATCGTCGTCGTGATGACGATGAGCTTCTGTTTCTCGACCTTCTCCGCGATCTGCCCGGCGATCGCCGAGAACAGGAAGTACGGCAGGATGAAGAGTGCCGGCGCGAGGTTGGTGTAGAGCGTGCGCTCGGCGCCGCTGACCCCGAGGAAGAACAGCAGCGCGATGATCGACTGCCGGTAGACGTTGTCGTTGAACGCGCCGAGCGCCTGGACCGTGAAGTAGGGCAGGAAGCGGCGTTGCTTGAGCAGCGCGAACTGGGACTGGCCGGACATGCAGGCTCCTCGACGAATGCGCGGAGCCTAGCAAAGCCGCATGGCGGCAGGTGGCGGAATCAGTCGATCGTGTCGGGGAAGGTCTCGCGCACCGCCCGGTAGCGTTGCTCGAGTTCCTGGCGGATCTCGCGTCGCTGGCGTCCCTGCTCGAACCGGCGCCGCTCCTCGGATGTCTGCGGTTCGCGCGGCGGTACCGGCGTCGAGCGACCGTCCTCGTCCATCGCCACCATCGTGAAGAAGCAGCTGTTGGTGTGGCGCACCGCGCGGTTGCGGATGTCCTCGGTGATGACCTTGATGCCGACTTCCATCGACGTGCGACCGGTGTAGTTCACCGAGGCGAGGAAGGTCACCAGCTCGCCGACGTGGATCGGTTCGCGGAACGTCACCTGGTCGACCGACAGCGTCACCACGTAGCGGCCGGCGTAGCGACTGGCGCAGGCGTAGGCCACTTCGTCGAGATACTTCAGCAGCGTGCCGCCGTGCACATTGCCGGAGAAGTTCGCCATGTCCGGCGTCATCAGCACGGTCATGCTGAGCTGGGCGTTGCCTGGGATCACGAGTGTGGCCTTGGCGGGAGAGAAGGGATCAGACGTCGTCGCGTTCGCGTGCGATCGCGCGCCAGCCGATGTCGTGGCGGTGGAACTCGCCGGGCCACGAAATGCCGGCAAGTTCGCCGTAAGCGCGTGTCTGCGCATCGGCGACGGTCTCGCCGAGCGCGGCCACGCACAGCACGCGACCACCGGCAGTCACGGCCTGGCCGTGCGCGTCGAGTTTCGTGCCGGCATGGAAGACCTTGGTGTCGGCCAGCGGCGGCGTGTCCCAGGTGTTGATGACGTCGCCGGTGCGCGGCGTGTCGGGATAGTGTTCGGCGGCCATGACGACGCCGAGCGACGGACGCGGATCCCACTGCGCTTCGATGCCGGCGAGCTGGCCGTCGATCGCGGCCTCGACCAGATCCAGCAGGTCGGACTGCAGGCGCAGCATCACCGGCTGGGTTTCCGGATCGCCGAAGCGCACGTTGAACTCGATGACCTTCGGCGCGCCCTGCGGGTCGATCATCAGACCGGCGTAGAGAAAACCGGTGAACGGCACGCCGTCTTCGATCATGCCGCGCACGGTCGGCTCGACGACTTCGCGCATGACGCGCGCATGCACCTCGGGCGTGACCACCGGCGCGGGCGAGTACGCGCCCATGCCGCCAGTGTTGGGGCCGGTGTCGCCATCACCGACGCGCTTGTGGTCCTGGCTGGTCGCCATCGGCAGCGCGGTCGCGCCGTCGACGATCGAAATGAAGCTCGCCTCCTCACCGTCGAGGAATTCCTCGATCACCACGCGCGCGCCGGCTGCGCCGAACGCATTGCCCGACAGCATGTCGGTGATCGCGGCTTCGGCTTCGTCCAGCGACATCGCGACGATCACGCCCTTGCCCGCAGCGAGACCGTCGGCCTTGATCACGATCGGCGCGCCGTGCTGGCGCACGTACTCGATCGCGGTGTCGGCATCGGTGAAGACCGAGTAGCCCGCAGTCGGAATCGCGTGCCGCGCGAGGAAATCCTTGGCGAAAGCCTTGCTGCCTTCGAGCTGCGCGGCGGCCGCGGTGGGTCCGAAAATGCGCAGGCCGGCGTCGCGGAAGCGATCGACGACACCGGCGACCAGCGGCGCCTCGGGACCGACGACGGTCACGTCGATGCGTTCCGACTTCGCCAAGGCCAGCAGCGCATCGAGATCGGTCGCCGACACGTCGACGTTGCGGCAACCGGCTTCCTTCGCCGTGCCGGCATTGCCCGGCGCGACCAGGACTTCGCCGACCTGCGGCGACTGCGCGAGTTTCCACGCCAGCGCGTGTTCGCGACCGCCGGCACCGATGACGAGGACCTTCTTCATGCGCAACAGACCGGATGCAAAGGGGGCGCCAGTTTACGGCGTCGCGGCGCCCCTCGCTGCGTACGTGCCGTTCCCGCGGCACGCATGCAGACAGGTCGGTCCACACCCGGTTGCTAGACTCGATCGTTTCGCCGCAACGGAGTCGTGACCGCCGATGGATCTGGTCCAGCTGATCGAGAACGTCCTGTCACCCGTCGTCGGCGGCATCAACGGCGTGTTGTGGAACTACCTGCTGGTCGGCGTGCTGCCATTGGTCGGCATCTGGTTCAGCGTGCGCCTGGGCTTCATCCAGTTCCGGCGGTTCCCGAAGATGATCTCGGGCCTGGTGCGCGGCACCGGCGACGACCACGCCGGCATCTCGCCGCTGCAGTCGCTGTGCACCAGCCTCGCGTCGCGCGTAGGGACCGGCAATCTGGTCGGCGTGGCGATCGCGCTGACGGTGGGCGGTCCGGGCGCGATGTTCTGGATGTGGGTGGTCGCGTTCTTCGGCATGGCCACGGCCTACGTCGAAAGCGCGCTGGCGCAGCTCTACAAGCGCCGCGACGTGGTGGGCCACTATCGCGGCGGACCGGCCCTATACATGGCCCATGGCCTGGGCAAGCCGTGGCTCGGCGCGATCTTCTCGGTGTGCCTGATTCTCGCCTTCGGTTTCGTGTTCAGCGCGGTGCAGGCGAACTCGATTTCCGAAGCGGTGACCGGCGCCTGGGGCATCCATCCGGGCTGGACGGCCGCGGTGCTCGTGGCGCTGGCGGCGCCGGTGATCTTCGGCGGCCTGCGCCGCGTGGCGAAGATGTCGGAGCTGATCATTCCGGCCATGGCACTGGCCTACCTCGCGCTCGCGGCCTGGGTGATCGTCAGCAACATCACCGAAGTGCCGGCGATGCTGTCGCTGATCGTGCGCAGCGCCTTCGGTCTCGACCAGGCGGCCGGCGGTGTGCTCGGCGGGCTCGCGGTCGCGCTGCTCAACGGCGTGAAGCGTGGTTTGTTCTCGAATGAAGCCGGCATGGGCAGCGCGCCGAACATCGCCGCGTCCGCGACGCCGGTGCCGCACCATCCGGCCAGCCAGGGCCTCGTGCAGTCCTTCGGCGTGTTCGTCGACACGCTGGTGATCTGCACCGCGACCGCGCTGATGATCCTGATGTCGGGCGCGCTCGATACCGCCGGCGGCGACGGCGCGGTGCTGACCCAGCAGGCGATGGCGGTCCACTTCGGCGACTGGGGCCCGACCTTCATCGCGGTGGTGCTGTTCTTCTTCGCCGGCACGTCGATCTTCGGCAATTACGCCTACGCCGAGAGCGCGGTGATGTATCTGCGCGGCGGGCGCGTGTCGATCCTGCTGCTGCGGCTGGGCAGTCTGGCGATGGTGGCCTGGGGCGCGTTCGCGAAACTCGACATCGTCTGGGAGACCGCCGATGCGGCGATGGGCATGATGGCGACGGTGAACCTGATCGCGGTCGTGCTGCTGTCGGGCGTGGCGATCAAGCTGACCCGCGACTACGACCGGAAGATCCGCGCCGGTGATGCGTCACCAAGACTGGATGCGGCGGATTTCCCGGAGCTGGGCGATGCGATCGACCGCAGCATCTGGACTGCGGAAAAGACGGTGGCGCCGGTGTCGAAGCAGGACTGAAGCGGCATGTGGCGGCGCGCTTGCGCGCAAGGGCTGTCGTGGGACCGCCCTTCGCGCGCCAAGCGCGCGCACACGAACGCGATGGTTCAGTCGCAGCCTTCGCGTTGCAGCGATGCGGGCACGGTCCAAGTGCCGCTCGCCACGTCGAACGGCACCTGGTGCGTGCGCTCGATGCGCCGTCCGCAGGCCTCGCCCTGTTCGCGCACCCGCAACGGCCAGGCGGCCGCGCTGGCATCGCGATCGTCGATGTCGAGATCGAACGACAGGTCGTAGGCTGCATCCGGCGCACAATCGTCGCGTTCGGCGCAGCCTGCCATCGCGCCCAGATTGTCGAGACTGCTGCGCAGCGTCGCGGCGACCTTGAAGCCGGCGCCGTCGGGCAGCACGAGGCTGCTGTTGCCCATCGTGATGCCCTGGGCGGTGAAGCCATCCTCGACGACGAACCCGTACAGCCGCGGACCGAAGCGGCGCACGTCGACACCGGCGACATCGCCGGTGCTGCCGAAGCCGTCCATGTGCGCGCGTGCAACCGCCGAGACGGCGTCGGCCTCGGCCCGCAGCAGAAAGAAATCGATGCGCGCGGTGGTCGCATGCCCGGCGTCGTCGGGGACGCCGCAGACCGCGACGAGTTCGGCCGGCAAGTCCGGCGTGCCGATCGCCTCGCGTGCACAGACTTCGCGCGAGGCGGCGTCGCTGCCGAGTTCTGCGACGACGGGCGTGCCCGGCCAGTCGCCCGACAGTTGCGCCAGGTCGCCGTACTGGGTCACGAGGAAGTTGCGGACGGCGCCGCCATCGAGACCGGTGACGGGCATCGCATCGTCGTGCGGCGCTTCGCGGGTGCGCGTGGCGACGACCTCAGGTGTCGACGCCGGCATCGCGGCGGCGGCCGGTGGCGCGGGCGTCTGGCCGCAGGCGCCGAGCGCGAGCAGCAGGCAGGCGGAGAGGGCGGCACGCGACGGCGTCGAGCGGGCGTACAACATCGGCGCATCCTGCGGAGAAGATGCGCCGGACTCTAGCAGCGGCGTCGGCGCGCACCATTCACGCCGGCGTGCATCCGCGATGCGCGGCGATCAGTGGCGGAAGTGACGCACGCCGGTGAACACCATCGCGATGCCGTGTGCGTCGGCGGCGGCGATCACCTCGCCGTCGCGCATCGAACCACCGGGCTGGATCACTGCCTGGATGCCGGCTTCCGCCGCGGCATCGATGCCGTCGCGGAACGGGAAGAACGCATCGGATGCCATCACCGAACCGGGCACGACCAGGCCCGCATCGCCCGCCTTGATGCCGGCGATGCGCGCCGAATACACGCGGCTCATCTGGCCGGCGCCGACGCCGATCGTGCGGTGGTCCTTCGCGTAGACGATCGCGTTCGACTTCACGAACTTCGCCACCTGCCAGGCGAACAGCAGGTCGCGCAGCTGGGCGTCGGTCGGCGCGATCTTCGTCACGACCTTGAGCTCGTCCACGGTCACGTCGCGCAGATCGGCGCTCTGCATCAGCAGGCCCGAGCCCACGCGCTTGACGTCGACGGTGTTGCGACCCTCTCCGTGCGGAATGCGCAGCACGCGCACGTTCGCCTTCTTCGTCGCATAGTCGAGCGCGCCGGGCTCGTAGTCGGGCGCGATCAGCACCTCGACGAACTGGCGGTCGAGGATCACCTTCGCCGTCGCCGCATCGAGCGTGCGGTTGAAGGCGATGATGCCGCCGAACGCCGAGGTCGGATCGGTCGCGTAGGCGAGTTCGTAGGCATCGCCGCAGGCCGCGCCGACGGCCACGCCGCAGGGATTGGCGTGCTTGACGATCACGCAGGCCGGCGCATCGAACTGGCGGACGCATTCCCAGGCGGAATCCGCGTCGGCGATGTTGTTGTACGAAAGCTCTTTGCCTTGCAGCTGCTGGAACGTCGCGAGCGTGCCGGGCGCTGGATGCAGGTCGCGGTAGAACGCCGCCTGCTGGTGCGGATTCTCGCCGTACCGCAGGTCCATGACCTTGACGAAGTTGCCGTTGCTCTGGCCGCCGAACGGTGCGCGCTGCGCGGCGCCGGCATCGGAGGGTTCTGCGATCGACGACAGTACGTCGCTGATGCGCGCGTCGTATTGCGCGACGCGGTTGAACGCCGCGACCGACAGTGCGAAGCGCGTCTGCGCCGACAGCGCACCGTCGTTGGCGTCGAGTTCGGCCAGCAGCGCGTCGTACTGCGTCGGATCGGTGGCGACCGCGACATGCGCGAAGTTCTTCGCCGCCGCGCGCAACATCGCCGGGCCGCCGATGTCGATGTTCTCGACGATGTCGTCGAACTTCGCGTCGGGCGCGTAGGCCACGCGCTCGAACGGATAGAGGTTGAGCACCAGCAGGTCGATCGCGTCGATGCCGTGTTCGGCCATCACCGCATCGTCGGTGCCGCGGCGCCCGAGCAGACCGCCGTGCACCTTCGGGTGCAGGGTCTTGACCCGGCCATCCATGATCTCGGGGAAGCCGGTCACGTCGCTGACGTCGCGCACCGGCAGGCCGGCGTCGCGTATCGCCTTCGCGGTGCCGCCGGTCGACAGCAGTTCGACGTTGCGCGCGGCGAGCGCGCGGGCCAGATCGAGCAGGCCGGTCTTGTCGGACACGGACAGCAGGGCGCGGCGGATCGCGGTGGGCGCGCCGGACGGAACGGGGACGGTCATGGAAGTCGACTGCGGGCGAGGGGGCCGGGAATTATAACGGCCGTGCGTCGGCGGCTCCGAACCGGTTCTACGCTCTGCTGCGCTTGCCGCTGGCCCGAAGCGTCCACGCCATGGATGGTCGACACAATGCGCACGTCCTGCTCGAACGCCGCGCGCCCTGCACACCACCACGCACCATCCGGCTGCGCGCGACGGGCTTCGAGCCGGTCCTCAGGCCAGCCCGTACTCGCGCAATTTCTTGCGCAGCGTGGCGCGGTGGATGCCCAGCATCGCCGAGGCGCGGCTCTGGTTGCCGTCGCAGAAATTCAGGACTTCCACGAACAGCGGAATCTCGAGTTCGCGCAGCGCGACCTCGTAGAGATTGTCGGTGTCGTTGCCGTTGAGATCGCCGAGATAGCGCTGGATCGACGTCGCGACGTGTTCGCGCAGGGGCGTGCGCGGTGCTTCGCGCGTGCTGCTGTCGGTGCGGTCTGCGTTCAAGTCGAGTCTCGGAATGGCGGCGTCGCTGTCGCGGCCGGAAGTCGAGGACGACGGCTGTGCGGACGGCGGAGCGGCAGGCCAGTCTAGCGCGGCCCCATGGCAGCTGCCAGCGTGTTTCAGAGAAAATCGAAGGCGAAGGAGACCGCGCGCGCGTCCGGTTCGACGAGCTGCAGACGGGCTTCGGCGCTGTCACCGGCGGCGAGTGTCGGCTGCGCCGCTGGCCCTTGCAGATACTCCTGCGCGGTGAACACGCGGGTGCCAACCGCGCGTCCGTCGATGTCCGACAGCGTCAGCCGCAACCGCGGCCAGGCCTGCGCCCAGCGCGCGTCGTTGCGGAAGGTCGCGGTGGCGAGCAGCTGTCCTGCGCCCGTGCCATCGGGCCGCACGTCACGCGCGAGCA
The DNA here is from genome assembly GCF_036584485.1 of Luteimonas flava. NCBI lineage: Bacteria > Pseudomonadati > Pseudomonadota > Gammaproteobacteria > Lysobacterales > Lysobacteraceae > Luteimonas > Luteimonas flava. The sequence goes on from NZ_JAZHBM010000002.1 coordinate 555,042, forward strand.
CGGTCAGCGCGGCGGGCTCGCGCCACGGCGGCAGACTGCAACGCAACACGCCGCACAGCCGTACGAGTGTCGGGCGCCAACCCGGATCGGATGCGAGCCGTGCGCGATCGGCGAGCAGCACCTGCAGACCGAGCAGCAGCGTCAGCGCGACGACGGCGCCGTAGAGGACGCGATGCTGGCGACGCATGCGCGCATCCAGCGGACCCGGCGCACCGCGCCGCGCGAAGCTCGGGGATGCGCGCGTGACAGCGGGTCTGGGTGCACGCGCCGGGAGCGGCACGTGTGCAGCCGCGGGCGGAACGTCGGGCGCGGTTCCGGTCACGTCCGGAGCGGCGGCGTCGATGACGTCGACAGGTCCGTCCACAGACGTGGGCGGTGCGATGCCGTCGTCCTGCACCACAGGCGACGCAGGCGTTTCGCGCGGTGCCGGCTGCGCTGCCGGCGTGCCGGTTTCGGGTGTGGGCGGCGCTGCGGCGGGAAGTATGTCCGGAGCCGCATCCGCCGCCGCCGCGACCTGCGTCGGCGTCTTCAGCAGCGAGGCCACCGACATCGGCGGCGAAGCACTGCGCAGCACACCGCGGCAACGCGGGCAGCGTTCCGGCGGCTGGTCGGTCGCGGGGTCGGTGGCGACCAGCGAACCGCAGTGCTTGCAGTTGATGAACATGCGGCTATTGAATCACGCCGCCGCGTCGGCGGATGCCGCGCCTCAGGCCTGCTTGCGGACGCCGTCGATGCGCACCCAGTCGCCTTCGCGGGTCACTGCCAACTGCTCGAACCACGGCCGGTAGCGACGCAGCAGCTCTTCCTCCTGACCGTCGAGAATGCCCGACAGCGCGATGCGCCCGCCGATCGCCACGCGCTCGGCCAGCGTGTCGGCCAATGCGTCGAGCGCGGTCGCGAGGATGTTGGCGACGACGACCGGATACGTGCCCGGCGGCGCTTCGGCCGGCAGGAACACGTCGAGCGCGGCGCCGACGTCGTTGCGGTCCGCGTTGTCGCGCGAGGCGATCAGTGCCTGCGGATCGTTGTCGATGCCGACCGCACGCGCGGCGCCGAGCTTGAGCGCGGCCAGCGCGAGAATGCCGCTGCCGCAGCCGTAATCGAGGACCTCGGCACCGGTGAGCACGCCTTCGGCCGACAGTGCATCCAGCCACTGCAGGCACAGCGATGTGGTCGGATGCGTGCCGGACCCGAACGCCAGGCCCGGATCGAGCCGGATCACCACCGCGTCGTCGCCGGCGGCCTCGGGCAGCTCGGCGTTCCACGGCACGATCCAGGTGCGCGCGCCGAACTGCAGCGGCGCGTACTGGTCCATCCATGCGCGTTCCCAGTCCTGGTCCTCGACCTTGCGGAAGCTCGCGCGGCTCCAGTCGAGCCCGGCGTCGAAGGCTTCCAGCGCGGACAGCACCAGCAGCGCGTCGGTGTCGTCCTCGAACAGTGCCGTCAGCACGATCGCGTGCCACAGCGGAGTCTCGCCGACGCCGGGTTCGAGGATCGCCTGTTCGTCCGTGGTGTCGGCATCGGCATCGATCATCGTCACCGCCAGCGCGCCGACGTCCTCGAGGGCATGGGCGTAGCGCGGCTGCTCGGCTTCGGTGCAGCGCAGGCTCAGTTCGAGGAAAGGCATCGGGTGGTCCGGGTGGGGCGGTGGGGCCGGGCATCTTGGTGCCCCGGTCGGGGCGCGTAAAGGGGCGAACGGCGTGGCGCGTCGCCTGCGGCCGGCGCGGGCCGGGCAGGATGTGCGCACCGTCGCGCGGCTGCCGCGCAGGCGCGCACAGTCCGGGCCCGGCGCGGGAGGACGGCACTGGCGGCCGCCGCGGTCGGCTAGAATCCGCGCTTCAGAACGCGCCATCGCCACCGCGACGGCGCCTGCCGGCCCACCGATCGCGTGGCCGGATGCCGCAGGATCCGACGTGACCGTCCGAGTGTTCGCCGCCATCGCGCTGTTGGGAGCTCTCGTCGCCGCCGTGGCGATGTGGCGCCCGGCTGTGCCCCGCGCGGACGTCGGCGACGCCGGTGCGACATGGACTGCCGGCGTGGACACGCCTGGCGTCGTCGATGCGTTCGCGCCGGATGTGGCGACGTTGCCCGCTCCAGGCCTCGGCAGCGCGTGGTCCACTGCCGCCGTGCGCCCCTTGCAGCGCGCGTTCGAGCAGGCCGAGGATCTGTTCGCGTTCCGCCAGGACCTGCAGCCGCTGGCCGATGCCGGCGATCCCGACGCGCGCTGGGTCCTCAGCCGCGTCGACGAATACTGCGCGAGTTATGCGCGCGATCCGGCCGGCTTCGCCCGCGACAGCGCGCTCATCGACGGTCTGCAGCTCGACGCGGCGCGCGCGCTCGGCGCGGCCCGGGGCCGCATCGGCACGCGCTGCGGACGTTTCGTGCCCGGCGATGCGCCGACGTTCGTGCAACTGGTCGAGCGCCGACAGGATGCGGCCGAGGCCGGCAGCCTCGCCGCCGAAGCCGCGCTGCTGGCGATGGGCGCGCCCCTGCAGGACGACATGGACTACCGGCGAGGGCTCGTCGAGCGCGTGCAGGCCTCGCGTGATCCGGACGCCTTCGTCGCGCTGTCGCCGGCGATGGGCGTCGCGGCGAGCGGCGACGTGGCGCTCGCCGATACGGTCGCCGGCACCCAGGTCCATGAACTGGCCTGGCAACTGGCCGCGTGCGATCTCGGTCTGGACTGCAGCGCCAGTGGCGCGCTGATGACCGAGTACTGCGCCAACGGCGGCGTCTGCGCACGCGATGCGCGACAGGATTTTTCCGCTTTCGTGCGTGACGCGGCGGTGCCGCGCCAGGGCGCGGAAGAACTCGATCGAATGAAGAAGACCCTGGTCGAGGACGCCCCCGCGTCCCGCCAACTGCTCGGAATGGTGACACGATGAAACGCATGCTCCCCCGCAAGCTCCGCTTCTGGCTCTGGGCGACGCTGTTCGTCGGCTACTCGGTGGCCGTCGCCGGTGTCGTCGTCGACGCGGTCGGCGAGAACTACCGGCGCCTGACCCAGGTCGCGCAGACCACGACCGCCGCGCCGCTCGAACAGCGCCAGCTCGGCGCCGCGCAGATCGCCGCGCTGTATCGCGCGCAGAGCGCCACGCCGTTCCTGGCGCTGCCGCCCGGCAATACCTTCCGGGTGGTGTGGCCGGACGGGTCGACCGAGCTGGTGCGCATCGTCAGCCAGTCGAGTCCGCATGGCGCCGTGCCGGTGGACGGCAGCCAGATCGAGGCCGCGCCGCTGCTCGATGGCGCGCAGGCCGAACTGCAGGTGGTGCCGGTGTCGGTCGCACCGCGTCAGGCGGCCCGCGTCGCCGAGTAAGGACGCTCAGGCCGCGCGCCGTCGCAACGCCCGCGCATGGCGCCGCCGCTCGGCGACGCCGGCCCAGAACATCGCCGAGTGGAACTGCGCGACGCACAGTGCGAGCAGGGTCCAGACGACATCGAGATTGAGATAGACGCCTGCCGCGCGGTTCAGCGCGGCCCATTCCGAACGGCGCATCGCCAGGTTGCCTTCGCCGAACAGCCGGTGCAGCGCCTGGCCCGTCGACAGCGACTGCCAGTCGCCATGGCGCAGCAGGCCGGACGCGCCGAGACCGATGCACGCCACGACGCCCAGTGCCCAGGCGACTGCCAACCACATCGGCGCGCTGTGCAATCCACGGACACGTTGCGACAGCTGGACCGCGCCGAAGCACCACGCCAGCAGCAGCAATGCGGAGACCTGGAGAAACACCATCGACGGCTTCCTGCGCACACCGGTAGGGCGCCACAGGATGACCGGCGGGCGCCGGCTGCGGCATGAAGCCGCGGTGCGGCGTGTATCCTGACGCCCCGTCGTGGCGGGCCGCCCACGCCCCGCCGGCCCCGACGCGACCCGCGCCACGCGCGCCTTTTTTGCCCCGCAGACCCATGACCGGATCCACGCCTCCGTCCTACGACGCGCATGCCGATGCCTATGCGGCGTCGCTGCGCCTGTCCGTCGCACCGATGATGGACTGGACCGACGCGCACTGCCGCGAGTTCCACCGGCTGCTGGCGCCAGGCGTGCGGCTGTACACGGAAATGGTCCACGCCAAGGCGGTGATCCACGGCGATCGCGCGCGGCTGCTGGCGAAGACGCCACTGCAGTCGCCGCTGGCGCTGCAGCTCGGCGGCAGCGAGCCCGACGCGCTCGCGCAGGCTGCGCGCATCGCCGCCGAGCACGGCTTCGACGAGATCAATCTCAACTGCGGTTGCCCGTCCGATCGCGTGCAGGCCGGGCGCTTCGGCGCCTGCCTGATGCGCGAGCCGGCGCTGGTCGCGGACTGTGTCGCGGCGATGGCGCAGGCCGGCGACGTGCCGGTGACGGTGAAATGCCGGCTCGGCGTGGACGACGACGACGATTACGACGCGTTCGCGCGTTTCGTCGACGGCGCGGTGGCCGCGGGCGCGTCGATGATCGTCGTGCATGCGCGCAACGCCTGGCTCAACGGCCTGTCACCGAAGGAAAACCGAGACATCCCGCCATTGCGCTACGACTGGGCGCACCGGCTCAGGCGCGAGCGGCCGTCGCTGCCGGTGGTGCTTAACGGCGGCATCGCCACGCAGGCACTCGCGCTGGAGCAGCTGGCGCACGTCGATGGCGTGATGCTGGGGCGCGCGGCGTATCACGATCCCTACCTGTTGCACACGCTCGACGCGGCGCTGTCGGGCGCAGCGCTGCGTCCCCGCGCCGAGCTGTTGCGCGCGCTGCGGCCCTACGTCGAGGCGCGCATGGCCGAGGGCATCTCGCTCAAGCACATCGTCCGCCATGTGCTCGGCCTGTTCCACGGTCAGCCCGGTGGTCGCCTGTACCGGCAGGTGCTCAGCGAGGGTGCGCACCTGCTCGGCGCCGACTGGTCGCTGGTGGAACAGGCGCTGGCGGCGACCGAGGCATCGGCGGCGCGCCACGCGGCCTAGATGGATTTGCCACGCCGCATCACGCGAATGGCGTGGCGGCGCGGTCGAAGCTGAACCGATACAGCGTTGTCAACGAAAAGTTAAGGACGGATTCACCGCCTCGGCCCGACCATCCAACGTCTACTCGATCGCCCGTTTCCGCCAGGAGTGGCTGTGCCCGTCCCGTCGTTCCGCCGTCTGATCTGCGCCCCGATCGCCCTGCTGCTCTGCGCGGCGGCATCGGTCGTGGCCGCGCAGGATCCGCCGCCGCAGGGGCCTGCTGCCCGCGGGCCCGACATGCGGGCGTCGGTGCAGCGGCCGGAGAACGGTCGCCAGCGTGCCCAGGATTCGATGACCGAGTCGGTGCGCCGGATCGAGCGCAACACCCGCGGCCGTGTGCTCAGCATCGAGCAGATGCACTCCGACGGTCGCGACCTCAACCGCGTCAAGGTGATGGACGACAGCGGCCGGGTGCGCATCTACGTCGACGACCCCGGTCAGCGCGCCCGGGCATCCCGTGCACGCGGCGACGACGATTGATCCTGCATCCTCGCCCCCATTCACGGCCGGGCCGGCCGTCAGACCGGAGTTGACCCATGCGAATCCTGCTCGTCGAAGACGAAGCTCCCCTGCGTGAGACCCTCGCCGCGCGCCTGAAGCGCGAAGGCTTCGCCGTCGATGCTGCACAGGATGGCGAAGAAGGCCTGTACATGGGGCGCGAAGTGCCGTTCGACGTCGGCATCATCGATCTGGGTCTGCCGAAGATGTCGGGCATGGAGCTGATCAAGGCCCTGCGCGAAGAAGGCAAGCAGTTCCCGGTGCTGATCCTGACCGCGCGTTCGAGCTGGCAGGACAAGGTCGACGGCCTCAAGCAGGGCGCCGACGACTATCTGGTCAAGCCGTTCCACGTCGAAGAGCTGCTCGCGCGCATCAACGCGCTGGTCCGCCGCGCCGCGGGCTGGAGCAAGCCGACGCTCGAGTGCGGCACGGTCACGCTCGACCTCGCCGCGCAGACCGTCAGCGTCGACGGCAAGAACGTCGATCTGACCAGCTACGAGTACAAGGTGCTCGAGTACCTGATGATGCACGCCGGCGAACTGGTCTCGAAGGCCGATCTGACCGAGCACATCTACCAGCAGGACTTCGACCGCGATTCGAACGTGCTGGAGGTCTTCATCGGCCGCCTGCGCAAGAAGCTCGATCCGGAAGGCGCACTGAAGCCGATCGAGACCGTCCGCGGACGTGGTTACCGCTTCGCAATCCCCCGCAACGGCGAGGGATGAGTTGGCGACGCCGGCCGCGGATTTCCGCGCTGGCGCTGCGCCTGTCCGTCGTGCCGCAGCGCCGACGGACTGCGTGTCCGGTTTGATCGATGGCTGATACCCGACTCACTGCCCGTCTGCGTCCGCGATCGTTGCGGGCGCGCCAGCTGCTGGCCGCGAGTATCGGCCTGCTCGCGTTTCTGGCGCTCGCGGGCTACGCGCTCGATCGCGCCTTCATCGACGTCGCCAGCGAAGGCCAGCGCGAACGTCTGCGCAATTACGTCTACGCGTATGCAGGCGACATCGAGTTCCTGCGTGGCGGCGACATCTATCCTTCCGAATCGCCACCGGACGATCGTTTCCTGCGTCCCGGTAGCGGGCTCTACGCGGAAGTCGTATTACCGTCTGGAGAGACTTGGACCTCGCAGTCAGCATCAGGGCCCCAGCTGCCAGAGGCGACAATGCTCTCGGCGCGGGAAGAAAAATTCGACGGCCCATTGCCGATGGTGCGCAGCGATGGCACGCCGGGCGAGGCGTATCGCTATGGTCTCGGTCTGGTCTGGTCGCCGGATGGCCGCAGCGATACCGAGTTCGCTTACACCATCTATGTGATGGAAGACGCCGGCATCGTCCCGCGACAGGTGCGCGTGTTCCGTGCCGCGCTGTGGGTGAATCTCGGCGTCGCCGGCGTGATCCTGCTGCTGCTGCAGGGATTGATCGTGCGCTGGAGCCTGTGGCCGTTGCGCCGCGTGGAGCAGGAACTCGTGCGCGTGCAGCGCGGCCAGTCCGAGCGCATGGGCGTGCAGCATCCGCACGAACTGCAGCCGCTGACCGAAAGCATCAATGCGCTGATCGAGAGCGAGCGCGAGCATCTCGCGCGCCAGCGCAACACGATGTCCGATCTCGCCCACAGTCTGAAGACGCCGCTCGCGGTGCTGCGTTCGCGTCTGGATGCGGGCAGTGGCGATGCCGAACTGCGAGAGGAAGTGGAGACGCAGCTGCAGCGCATGAACGATCTGGTGACCTACCAGCTCGCGCGCGCCGCATCGAGTGGCCATCAGCTGTTCTCCGCTGCGATCGAGATCGAACCCAGCGCCGAGCAGATCGTGCGCGGGCTGGAGAAGATCTACGCGGCCAAGGGCGCGGTCTGTGAATTCGAGATCGATCCGAGCGCGCGTTTCCACGGCGAGCAGGGCGATCTGCAGGAACTGCTGGGCAACCTGCTCGAGAACGCGTTCAAGTGGGCGAAATCGCGCGTGCTGCTGACCGTGCGGCCGGGCGAGACCGCGCCCAACCGCCGTCCGGGTCTGGTACTGATCGTCGAGGACGATGGTCCGGGCATTCCGGCCGATCGGGTCGCCTCGATCCTGCAGCGCGGCGTGCGTGGCGACGAGCGCGTGCAGGGCCACGGCATCGGTCTGTCGATCGTGCAGGACATCGTGCACAGCTATCGCGGCGAGCTGCACGTGGGCCGTTCCGAGGAACTCGGCGGCGCCTGCTTCTCGGTGCGCCTGCCGCCGGGCTTCTGAGCGCTGCATCGCCCGTGGGAGCGCGCTTGCGCGCGACTCGACGACACCGCACTGCCGGGTTTTCGCGCGCGCGGCTACGCCGATACGTCGAACGGTGACGGACCGTAGAACCGCGCCAGATGCGCGGCCACGTCCGGCAGCACCTCACGCAGCAGCGCCGGCGCGCTGAAGTGGTACTCGCTGCAGACCGCGAAGAATTCTTCCGGTGCTTCGGCCGCGTACGGATCGATCGACATCGCTTCGCCGGCATCCACGCGCTCGACGAACGCATCGAAGCTGCGCTGGAAATCCGCCGCCCACGCGCGCTGCCAGTCGCGTGGCAGTGGCGGTGTGCCGTCGAGCAGGCCGTCGAGCGCGTCGATCTTGTGCGCCATCTCGTGCACCGCGACGCAGAAGCCGGCATCGGGATCGGCGATGTCGGCTTCGACGTCCGCCCAGGAGAGCACCAGCGGGCCGCTGTCCCAGGACTCGCCGATCAGTTCGTCGTCCCATTCGTGCATCACGCCCGCCGCATCGACGTGACTGCGGTTCACGCGGAACGCGTCGGGATAGACGATCAGCTGCGACCAGCCGTGCAGGCCTTCCTCGCCGAATGCGAGCAGCGGCAGACAGCACAGCGCGGCCAGCGCGAGGCGGGCGCGGTCGTCGAGTTCGAGACCGGCCACCGGCGTGATCGTCTTGCGCTGCAGGAACAGCGCGGCCAGCGTGCGCAGCTTCGACTGCGCCGGCGCATCGAGCGCGCGCACCCACGGCAGCCGGTCAACAGTGGCCGACCAGTCGGCATCGGGAATCTGTGGAGGCGCGCCTGCGAACAGGCGGCGGATCAGCGAACGCACGTGCCTGGCGGGTCCGTCAGCGGAACATGCCCGGCAGGAAGCTGTGCCAGCGCGGCCCGCGGACCGGACCTTCGGTCTCCCCACCGCCGGTGACAGCCGGGCGGACCTTGGAGGCGCTGCCCGCAGCGGGCGCGCGGCGCACGTTGGCGGTGTCCGGCGACGGCTCGCTCTGGGGTGCGTTGGCCGCGGGCAGGCAGGGCGTGTCGGCGGCCGTGTCCGTGATCGCGTCGCGCGCGAAGACGGGCAGGCTCGCGCCCAGCAACAGCAAGCAGACCATCAGACGTGCGGACATCGGATCACCCTGGAAGGAAGCAGGACGCACAGCCTGCCGATCATAGCGCACGTTCCGCTGCGGCGACGCTGCGTCGCGGCAATGGGCGACACCCGGCGCCGGCGTCGCCGATAATCGGGCGATGTCTTCGTCTCCAGCTTCCCCGCGCGCCGTGGCGCAGTCACCCGAGCGCGCCCTGCTGCAACGCCTGATCGAAGGTCCGGTGTCGGGCGATGCGCTGGCCGAGGCGTCGGGACACACCCGGGCCGCGGTGTGGAAGCGCATCGAACTGCTGCGCGAGGCCGGCGTGCCGATCGTCGCCCGCGCCGGTGTCGGCTATGCACTCGCGCAGCCGCTCACCTTGCTCGACGCCGACGCGATCCTCGATGGGCTCGGTCCGGCGGACCGCGCACGCCTGGCATCGCTGGACATCGCATGGAGCATCGATTCGACGAATGCCGAACTGCTGCGCCGGCCGATGCCGGGCGACAACGCTGAAGTGCTGCTGGCCGAACGCCAGACCGGCGGCCGCGGCCGTCGCGGGCGCAGCTGGCAGTCGCCGCTCGCGGCACATCTGTATCTGTCGCTGCAGCGCGGGTTCGACGGTGGCCTCGCGCGTCTCGGCGGACTGAGCCTGGTCGCGGGCGTCGCCGCGGTCGAGGCCCTGCGCGCGCTGGGCATCGAGGCCGTGCGGCTGAAATGGCCGAACGATCTGGTCGTCGTCGATGCGGACGGGCTGCGCAAGCTCGGCGGCATTCTGGTCGAGGGCGGCGGCGAACACGCCGGCCCGGTCCGGGCGGTACTGGGCATCGGCGTCAACGTGCGCATGCCCGAGGCGCAGGCCGCGGCGATCGACCAGCCGTGGACCGATCTGGCGACCTGCTGCGCGGACGCGCCGCCGACGCGTGACGTGCTCGCCGCCGCGGTGCTCGGCGCCTGGCTGCAGGCGCTGGAGCTGTTCGATCGCGAAGGGCTGGCCCCGTTCCGCGAACGCTACGCACGCATCGACGCGCTCGACGGCGCGGCGGTGGACATCCACACCGGTACCGGCACGCTGCGCGGCATCGCCGCGGGCATCGAGGACGACGGCGCGCTGCGCGTCCACGTGGACGGCGCGTTGCGCGTCTTCCACGCGGGCGAGGTCAGCGTGCGCAGGGAGGGCATCGCGTGAATACCTGGCTGTTCGATCTGGGCAACACACGGCTGAAATTCGCGCCGCTCGACGGCGACGGCCGCATCGGCGCGGTGCAGGGCACCGCGCACGTGGAAGGCGGGTTCGATCCCGAGTGGCTCGAGGAACTGCCGGCGCGCATCGACGTCGCGATCGTCGCCAGCGTCGCGTCGCCGGCGCTGCGGATGATCCTGCTCGATGCGCTGGCCGCCCGCGGCGCGCAGGTGCAGCTGGCGCACACGCTGCCCACGCTCGACGGGCTGACGATCGCCTACGCCGATCCCACGCGCTTCGGGGTCGACCGGTTCCTCGCGCTGCTGTCTGCGCATGCCGACGGCGCGCCGGCGCTGGTCGTCGGTGTCGGCACGGCGTTGACCGTCGATCTGATCGATGGCGCAGGACGCCACCTCGGCGGTCGCATCGCGCCGTCGCCGACGCTGATGCGCGAGGCCCTGCACCGGCGTGTGGCCCAGCTCGCACCGACCGGCGGCGCGTATGCGGAATTCGCCGACGACACCGACGATGCGCTGGTGTCCGGCTGCGAGGGCGCCGCGCTGGGCCTGGTCGAGCGCAGTCTGTCGGAGGCGACGACACGGCTCGGCGCGCGGCCGCGTCTGCTGCTGCACGGCGGCGGGGGCGAGGCCTTGCGCGGCCGTCTGCCCGACGCGCACTGGCGCGCCGACCTGGTCCTGCACGGACTCGCGCGCTGGCACCGTGCGAGTGCCGGCATCGCGTCGCCGGAAGGGTAGGATCGCGCCATGCTGCTCCGCGCGACCGTCGTCCTGCTGGTGATCCTCAACTTCGGCGTTGCGGTGTGGTGGGCCGTGCGCGGCGCGCCGGGCGATGCGGCCGCGCTGGTCGACACGGGACCATCGACCTTGCGGCTGGTCGGCGAGCCGGCAGCGGAGGGCGCGGAAGCGCCTGCAGCCGGCGCGCCCGGTTCGATCGAATCCGAAGCGACGGCGGCATCCGCCGGGGCAGAGGCGGATCTTCCCGTCGACACCGCACTGCGCGCGGCCGATCCCGCGCAATGCGTCGCGCTGGGACCGTTCGCCGATGCGCCGACCCGCGACGCGGCCCTGGCGCAGCTGTCGCCGGTGGCCGTGGCGGTCGCCGCGCGCGACGTCGGTGAAACCCCGCGTGGCTGGCGCGTCTGGATGGCGCCGTTGCCCGATCGCGCCGCGGCCGACGCGATGGTCGCGCGCCTGCTCGCCGCCGGCTTCAACGACTATTACGTCATCGCCGACGGCGCCGAAGCCAACGGCATCGCGCTGGGTCGGTTCGGCAGCCAGCCTGCCGCCAACGCGCGCGCGCAGGCGCTGCGCGACGCCGGTTTCCAGGCCGATGCCGCGCCGCTCGGCAGCACGCTCACGCGCCACTGGATCGACGCGACGCTGGCCGACGGCGACACCGGCGATGCCCTGCGCGCGCGCGTTGGCGCGGCCCGCGTCGAAACGCGCGACTGCAACGCGCAGCAGGTTGCAGGTTAGAATTCCGCCGCGGCCCCGCCGCATGCCATGCCGGCATAGCTCAGTTGGTAGAGCAACCGCCTTGTAAGCGGTAGGTCCCCAGTTCGAATCCGGGTGCCGGCACCAGTTGCGATGTCGTTCTGCGTGCGCCCGCGCCTTCCGGCGCCTTCCCACGGCCACCCCGGCGTCGATGCCACACCGCCGTCGCCCTGTGCGCGATGGCTGCGCATTCGCTCAGGAGAGGTCATGCAGCAGACGAATTCCCAGGTGTCGATCTTCGGCGTGCCCACCGATGTGGGCGCCGGCCGTCGCGGTGCATCGATGGGCCCCGAGGGCCTGCGCGTCGCAGGCCTGGTCGAGGCGCTGATCGCACGCGGCGTCGACGTCGACGACCTCGGCGATCTCAAGGGCCCGAAGAATCCCTGGACCGGCCCGCGCGAGGGCTACCGCCATCTCGACGAAGTGGTCGCCTGGAACCGCGCGGTGCTCGAGGCGTCCAGCGCCGAGCTCGCACGCGGGCGCATGCCGATCATGCTCGGCGGCGACCATTGCCTGGCGATCGGTTCGATCGCGGCGGTCGCCAACCACTGTCGTGCGACGGGCCGCAAGCTGCGCGTGCTGTGGCTGGACGCACATACAGACTTCAACACCTCGCAGATCACCCCGTCGGGCAACGTGCACGGCATGCCCGTGGCCTGCCTGTGCGGCATCGGCCCGGACGAGCTGACCGGTCTGGGCGGCGTGTCGCCGTCGATGCAGGTCGCACAGTTCCGCCAGATCGGCATCCGTTCGGTCGATCCCGACGAGAAGCGCCTGGTCAAGGAGCACGGCCTCGACATCTACGACATGCGCTACATCGACGAGGTCGGCATGCGCCGGGTGGTCGAGGAAGCGCTGGAAGGCCTGGACGACGACACGCACCTGCATGTGAGCTTCGATGTCGACGTGCTCGACCCGACCATCGCACCCGGTACGGGCACGCCGGTGCCGGGCGGCATCAACTACCGCGAGGCGCAGCTGGTGATGGAGATGATCGCCGACAGCGGGCGCCTGGGCTCGCTGGACATCGTCGAGGTCAACACCGCGCTCGACCAAGGCAACATGACCGCGGAGCTGGCGGTGGATCTGGTCGAAAGCCTGTTCGGCAAGTCGACCTTGATGCGCGACTGAAAGCCCGCGTCTTCACGCCACGCGCGCATCGTTGAACGCGCGGTGCCGCGGGCGAACCGGTGCACACGGCTTTCACGAGGCAGGTTTCTATAGTCGCGCCATGGTTGCGGAGGTCCGCAGCTGTTCGCAACGAAACCGGAATCCCTGGAGAATCCCATGAAGCGTTTGACCGCACTGATGCTGCTCGCCATGTTCACCGTTGGCACCCTGACCGCCTGCAACACCATGAAGGGTGCCGGCCAGGACGTGCAGAAGGTGGGCGAGAAGGTGGAAGACAGCGCCAACAAGACCGGCGGCACCACCACGCGTCCCTGATCCACGCAGTCCATCGCACGAAAAGGCCGGCATTGCCGGCCTTTTTTTATGCGTGCACTCCAGGACCGACGCGCGCCCGCTCAGCGACGTGACGGCACGACTTACGAATTCTCGACCCGGGGTTGATGGCTGCGATGCGATGGTGGGGTCGCAGTACGGAACACGCATGCGCCAATGCGTCCGTGCCGCATCCACCCGAAGACAGGATCGATCGCCATGAACAAAGACATCATTGCCGGCAAATGGACCCAGGTGAAGGGCAAGGCGCAGGCCAAGTGGGGCGACCTGACCGACGACGTGTTCGATGTCGCGGCCGGTGACAGCAAGTACCTTGCGGGCAAGCTGCAGGAGAAATACGGCTGGGAGCGCAACCGCGCCGAGCGCGAGGTCAAGGACTTCGAGAAGACGCTCGACAGCTGACGCCGCTTTACGTGCGTTGCGACGCACGCTGCCATCGAAAGACGAACGGACCGGCTCGCGCCGGTCCGTTTGCATGTGCGGCGTCGAATATCCGGAAGGCTCAGGGATCCGGTACGAAGCCGCCCGGGAACGCTTCGGGGCGACGCGCCTGCGCCCAGGCGCGATGGCGTGGCAGGACACCACGTGCGACCAGCGCATCGACGCTGTCGTAGCGCAGCGTGGTGACCTGCACGGGCGTGCGCGTGGCGCGCTCGAATGCGGTCGACGACACCGGCGCCCATTCGCGTGCGCCATGGCCCGTGCCGATGCTCTGGCGCTCGGCGCGCATGTTCGACGCGTTCGATTCGGCCGCAACCGAGTCGGAGGCGGCGGACGCCGCGCGTTCGCGTGCGACGGGCGCGGGCGGCGAGGGCGGTGCCGGGTAGGGCGCCCGGGACACCGCGACGGGCGGCGATGCGCGTTCGCCGAACACCGCGATGCCGATCGTGCCGACGTTGTCCGGCCGCCCGGTACGCGCCGCGTAGCTGTCGCCGAGCGCAGCGAATTCGAAGCGCGCGACATCGTCGTGCGACTTGCGCCAGCCGGTGATCTCGGTCGTCTGCCAGGGCGCGAGCACGTAGCCGGTCTGCGAGGGCGCCGCGGTCTCGCCGCTGATCGCGTTGACGCCGTCGACCGACAGCACGGCGAGCACGCGCGCGCCGGTCGTGTTGGTCAGGCGGATCGCATACGGCGCGCCCGGCGTGCCGGCGATCCAGCTGTCGCCGCGATACGACACGGGCTGCGCCGTGCCGCCGGTGTCGCGGTCGACGACTTCGATGCGGACACGCTCCTGCGCCTTCCAGACGCGGGTCGCGTGCGCGGCGGGCATCGCCAGCAGACTGCCCAGCAGCAGCCAGGCGGCGATGGATCGGACGGGGCGGGGTGCGTGCATGGCGGGTCTCTCGCGGGGGGGTGTACTGGCGAACGGCCCCGCACCGCCAACGGGGTTACGGCCGGTCGCACGCCGGGCAGCGGTTAGACTGGTGACCTGTTTTCCGCAGCCTGCAGCCCATGTCCCAGCGTCCCCAGCGCGTCCTCACCGGCATCACCACGTCCGGCACGCCGCACCTCGGCAACTACGTCGGCGCTGTGCGTCCGGCGATCACCGCCAGCCGCGCGCCGAACACCGAGAGCTTCTATTTTCTCGCCGACCTGCACAGCCTGATCAAGGCGCAGGACCCGGCGCGTACCCAGCGCTCGACGCTGGAGATCGCGGCGACGTGGCTCGCGGCCGGACTGGATCCGTCGAAGGTGTGGTTCTACCGCCAGAGCGACGTGCCGGAGACGACCGAGCTGATGTGGTTGCTGACCTGCGTGGCCGGCAAGGGCATCCTCAACCGCGCGCACGCCTACAAGGCGGCGGTCGACAAGAACCGCGCCGACGGCGAGGACGACGATGCCGCGGTGACAGCGGGCCTCTTCATGTACCCGGTGCTGATGGCCGCCGACATCCTGATCTTCAACGCCGACCGGGTGCCGGTGGGTCGTGACCAGATCCAGCACATCGAGATGGCGCGCGATTTCGCCCAGCGCTTCAACCACGTCTACGGCCGCGACTGGTTCAACCTGCCGGAAGCGGCGATTGACGACAACGTGGCGACGCTGCCGGGTCTCGACGGCCGCAAGATGAGCAAGAGCTACGACAACACCATTCCGCTGTTCGTGCCGCAGGCGCAGCTCAAGAAGCTGGTGTTCTCGATCCTCACCGATTCGAAGATGCCGGGCGAAGCGAAGTCGACCGACGGCTCGGCGCTGTTCCAGCTCTACCAGGCCTTCGCGACCCCGGACGAGACCGCGGGCTTTTCGGCTGCATTCGCCGACGGCATCGGCTGGGGCGATGCGAAGCAGCAGCTGTTCGATGTCGTCGAGCGCGAGATCGCGCCGATGCGCGAACGCTACGAGGCCCTGATCGCGAAGCCGGGTGACATCGAGGGCATCCTGCGCGATGGCGGCCAGCGCCTGCGCGAGCGCTACGCGATTCCGCTGCTGCGCGAGCTGCGCGACGCGGTCGGCCTGCGCAACCTCGGCAGCGCGGCGTCGATTCCGTCCGATGCGCCTGGGGCCGTCAGGGCGGCGCCGCCTGCGTTCAAGCAGTACCGCGAAGCCGACGGCAAGTTCTATTTCAAGCTCGTCGACGGCGAGCGCGTGCTGCTGCAGAGCGCGGCCTTCGACGCGCCGCGCGATGCGGGCCAGACCATCGCGCGCCTGCGCCGCGGTGAACTCGCGCTCGCCGACGCACCGGCCACCTTCGGTGACGGCGTCGATGCGGCCACCGTGCAGGCCGCGTTCGATGCGCTGGCCGCCGCCGATGCCGAGAAGGCCGCCTCGTGAACCCGACCGTCGCCCAGAATCTCGCGCTGCTGCTGTTCCTGCCGTGGTTCCTGATTCTGGGCGTGCTGTTCTGGGTGTATCCGCGCCAACCGCGCGGCGTGCGACGCGTGGTGTTCGATCTCGTCAGCCTCGCGGCGTCCGTCGTCGCATTCCTGATGTCGATCCACTGGGCGCACGCGGTCGCCGACAGAGGGCACGGCTCAATGTGGGCGCAGATTCTGGCGACGGCCCTGGGCTACGGCGTGTTTCTCGCGGTGCTCGGCACTGCATTCGCAGTACGTAGGCGCGTCTTGCACCGCCTCGGCTGAGCGGCTTCGACCAAGGCCGTATCGGGCGCGGGCGCCGCGCGGCCTAGACTGTCGGTTCTGTCCAACGGGAACGTCCGATGCACGATCACGCGATCACGATCATCGACACCGGCTACGTGCGTCCCGGGCTGTGCGCGGCCTATCTGGTGCAATCGCAGGGCCGCGCGGCACTGATCGACTGCGGCACCGCCACCTGCGCGCAGACCGTCCTCGACGCGATCGATGCGGCGGGCGTGGCGCGCGACGCGGTCGACTGGCTGATGGTCACCCACGTGCATCTCGACCACGCGGGCGCTGCCGGTCCGCTGATCCGCGCGCTGCCGAACGCGACGCTCGTCGTGCATCCGCGCGGCGCGCCGCACATGATCGATCCCACGAAACTCATCGCCGGCGCGAGAGCCGTCTATGGCGATGAAATGTTCGAACGCGACCACGCCGGCATGCTGCCGGTCGCCGAGGACCGCGTGGTCATCGCCGACGATGGTCACGTCGTCGAACTCGCCGGGCGCCCGCTGCTGTGCATCGACACGCCCGGCCACGCACTGCATCACTACAGCGTCTGGGACGCCGCGACGCGCAGCTGGTTCGCCGGCGACACGTTCGGCCTGTCGTATCGCGAACTCGACACCGCGAATGGCGCTTTCACCCTGCCGACGACCTCCCCGGTGCAGTTCGATCCGGCGCAGATGCACGCCTCGATCGACACGCTGCTCGCGAAATCGCCGGTCTCGATCCGCATCGCGCATTACGGTGAAGTCAACGAATGCGCGCGGCTCGCCGCCGATCTGCACACGCAGATCGATGCGATGGTCGCGATCGCGCGCGGTGCGGACGGACATGTCGATCGCCACGAGCGGATCGTCGACGGACTGACGCGGCTCTACACCGATCGCGCGCGTGCGCACGGCATCGAAGAGGCAGATGCGCGTGTGCAGGAGATCCTCGGCGGCGACATCGTCATCAACGCGCAGGGTCTCGGCGTGTGGCTCGACCGGCAGGCACGCGCCGGCTGAAGCCGCGCGTCAGTCCCAAGTGTTGCGGTGCGGGCCCATTGGCGTGCGCTGCGGGCGCACAACGCAGAAGCGGTGCCCGCTCGGTGCCTGCATGACCCACCAGGTCTGCACCTGCTCGACGCGCACGGCGCCGAGTCGCTCCAGGCGTGCGACTTCGGCGTCGACGTCGTCGGCCTCGATGTCGAGATGGATGCGCGACGCGTGGTCGACCTTCTGCAGCATCAGCACCGGCTCGTCGTCGGCGGTGTCCAGCACCGCGTAGCGGCCGTCATCGTCTTCGGGTGGCAACGGCTTGACCGGCTTGCCGAGCGCCTGGCGCCAGAACTCGACGTGCGGCGCGAGATCCTCGACCTGGCAGTCGAGGACGAACGTGGACAGACGGCTGCGGTGCGGCATCTCCGACCCTCCGATTTGGATGCACCGGAGGATCGCGCGCGGATCGCGCAGCCGGTGTGATCAGGGCAGCAGCGGCTGACCGAGATCGGCGAACAGCAGGTTCTGCGCCTTGCGCGCATTCGAGCGCGGCACCTTGGCGACCACGCCGGGGTGCGTGAGCGCCAGATTTCCCTGCATCACCAGCGCGTCGACGTGCACGTAGCTGCGCGTGGTGTAGCGGTCGCCATCGCGGTCCACTTCGAAGCGCATCGGCGCGGTCAGGAAGTTGACGCCCTTCTGGTAGACGCGGCGGCGGCCGTCATCGCTGCGCAGCTTGTAGCCGTTGGAGGATGCCCAGGTGTCGATGCGTCCGAGGACATCACCGTCCGCGTTGAAGGCGCGCTCGTCCCAGGGGTTGTTCGCACTCTTCGCCCGGTTCGCAGTGAACACGAGTGCACCGAATCCAACCAGACCACCGACAATCGCCCAGATCATGATCGACATTGCGCCGCCTTCCTTTTTGATGAATGGGCGCGGACTGTAGACGGTGTGACGTGAGGGAGATGCTGGGGCGGGCCCCAGCTTGCGCTCGATGCGCGGCATGCGGCAGGCGACGCGCCGGTCGATCAGCCTGCAAGCATCTGGCCGCCGTCGACCGCCAGGACCTGCCCGGTGATCCATCGTGCCTGGTCCGAACACAGGAACAGGGCGGCGGCTGCAACGTCTCCGGGGGCACCGAAACCGCCGAACGGAATCGAATCGCGCACGCGGCTGTACAAGGCGGGATCTTCGATGGCGCGTGCAGCCCACAGGCCGCCGGGAAACTCGATCGATCCCGGCGCAAGCGCGTTGACGCGGATGCGCGCCGGTGCGAGTTCCGCGGCCAGCGTCACCGTGTAGTAGGTCAGGGCCGCCTTCGCGGTGGAATAGGCGGTGGCGCGTGGCGTGGGTCGCAACGCGTTGATCGAGGCGATGTTGAGGATCGCGGGGTGTTGGCTGTCGCGCAGGTACGGCAGGGCTGCGCGGTTGCAGCGCACCGCCGCCATCAGGTCGACCTCGAAGCCGGCCCGCCAGGCATCGTCGTCGGTGCCATGGGCGAGCGCGGAGGCGTTGTTGACCACGATGTCGACCCCGCCGAGCGCCAGCGCCGCCGCCTCGACCCAGCCGGCAGGCGCATCCGCTTCGGCGAGATCGCAGCGGTGCGTGTGTATCCCGGCGCCATGGATCCGGAGTCGGGAGGCGGCCTGATCCAGTGCCTCTGTGCCGCGTGCGCAGATGGACACGCTGGCGCCGGCCTGCGCCAGTGCGTTCGCGATCGCCAGTCCGATGCCGCGGCTGCCGCCTGCGACGAGCGCGCGGCGTCCGTGGAGCGTGCCGGACGGCAGCGGATCCATTACGGCGCGGCGCTGACGTCGGCGTCGCTGCCGCGCCCCGGTCCGACGTGCGTGCGGACTTCGAACAGTTCGGGGAAGAAGGTCAACTCCAGAGCCTGCTTGAGGAAGCCGACGCCGCTCGAGCCGCCGGTGCCGCGCTTGAAGCCGATGATGCGCATCACCGTGCGCATGTGTCGGAAGCGCCACAGCTGGAACTGCGATTCGAGATCCACCAGGTCCTCGCACAGCGAGTACTCGCGCCAATGGCGTTCGGTATCCTCGTAGATCGACTCGAACACCGGCACCAGCGTGGCATCGAAGGTGTGCGGCTGGCGCCAGTCGCGCTGCAGGTGCCGCGGATCGACCGGATGGCCCCAGCGGGCGAGATAGCACAGGAATTCGTCGTAGAGGCCGGGCGCGTCGAGCACGGCCTGCAGCGCTGCCTGGCCGTCGGGCTCGTGGGCGAACACGTCGAGCATCGCCGCGTTCTTGTTGCCCAGCAGGAACTCGACGGTGCGGTACTGCAGCGACTGGAAGCCGGATGACGGACCCAGCACGTCTCGGAACTCCATGTACTCGGCCGGCGTCATCGTCTCCAGCACCGACCATTGCTCGGTCAGCTGCCGCAGCACCTGCTTGCAGCGCGCCAGCACCTTGCGGCAGCGCCAGACCTCGTCGCGTTGCAGGTGGCCGATCGCCGCCGACAGTTCGTGGATCAGCAGCTTGAGCCACAGCTCCGAGACCTGGTGCTGGACGACGAACAGCATCTCGTCGTGATGTGGCGGCTGCGACAGCGGCTGCTGCGCGGCCAGCAGCAGGTCCAGACGCAGGTAGCCGCCGTAGGTGATGCGGCCGGACAGGTCGCGGTGGATGCCGTCTTCGAGAGGGCGCTGGTTGCGGTCGATCGTCATCGGCGCAGGGTACCGCAGGCCCCCCCGCTCCCGTGCGCGCTGACGCTGCGCGGCGACAAGTGCCGGCCGGCGTCATGCAATCGCCATCCAAGCCCGGCACAATCGGGCGTGGGGCGCTGTCGCCCGGGGACTCTTGGGGATTCACGCATGACTCGAACAACCAGCCGGCTGTTGTCGGCCTTGTTGCTGTGTTGCGGCGCAGGCGCCGCGCACGGCGAGGTCGTCATCAGCCAGGTATACGGCGGTGGCGGCAACAGCGGTGCGACGTATCGCAGCGACTTCATCGAATTGCACAACAACGGCGACCTGCCGGTCGACGTGAGCGGCTGGACGGTGCAGTACGCATCGACCAGCGGCACGAGCTGGCAGCTCACCGCCCTCGAGGGGAGCATCGCGCCGGGCGCGTATTACCTCGTCAAGCAGGCCGACGGCACCGGCGGCACCCAGGCGCTGCCGACACCGGACGCGACTGGCACCATCGCGATGGCCGGCGCCAACGGCAAGGTGGCGCTGGTGGAGGGTGGCGGTGCGCTGAGTGGCGCCTGTCCGACCAACGTGGTCGATTTCGTCGGCTACGGCACGGCGAACTGTTTCGAAGGCGCCGGTGCGGCGCCTGCATTGACCAACACGACCGCAGCGCTGCGCGCGGGCGAGGGGTGCACCGACACCAACCACAACGCGGCCGACTTCACCGCGGTGCTGGCGGCGCCACGCAACAGCGCCAGCGTTCCGAACATCTGCAGCGGTGGCGGCACGCTCTATCTGAGCATCACCGACACCAGCGGCGCCGAAGGCGACAGCGGCAGAACGCCGTTCTTCGTGACCGTGTCGCTGAACCAGCCGGCCGGCCCGGACGGCGTGCGCTTCACCTACGCGACCGCCGACGGCACGGCGACCGTTGCCGACAACGACTACATCGCACGCTCGAACACGCTCACATTCAGTGAAGGCGAGCGCGAAATGACCTTGAGCGTCGAGGTCGTCGGCGACGAGACCGTCGAGCCGGACGAGATCTTCTACATCAACCTCAGCGACGTGTCGGGCGCGGAAGTGGCGAAGGGCCAGGCCGTCGTCACCATCCTCAACGACGACGTGACCACGCTGCCGATCCACGCGATCCAGGGCCGCGGCGCGCGTTCGCCGGTCGAGGGCCAGCCGGTCGCGACCACGGGCATCGTCACCGCCCGCAAGAACAACGGCTTCTTCATCCAGACGCCGGACGGCGAGGACGACGGCGATCCGGCGACATCGGAAGGCCTGTTCGTCTTCACCAACAGCGCGCCATCGGCCGATGTCGCTGTCGGCAACAAGGTGCTGGTGCAGGGCACGGTGACCGAGTACGTGCCGACTGCCGATCCGCTGCAGCTGCCGCTGACCCAGATCACCAATGCATCGGTGGTCAAGCTGTCGGAAGGCCACACGCTGCCTGCGGCGATCGTGCTCACCAACGACATGCCCAACGCCACCGGCGGCCTCGAGCAGCTGGAGCATCTGGAAGGCATGCGCGTCACCGCGCCGAGCTTCACCGTCGTCGCGCCGACCACGGGCAACACCAACGAAGCGCAGGCGACCGGCAGCAGCAATGGCCGTTTCGCCGTCGTCGTCACCGGTACGGCGCGTCCGTTCCGCGAGCCGGGCATCCAGATTCCGGATCCCGATCCGCTGGGCAGCAGCGCGCCGAACATCCCGCGCTGGGATTACAACCCGGAACTGATCGCGGTCAACAGCACCACCATCGGTGCACCGACCGCCGATCTCGCCGCCGGCTGCCGCATCACCGGTGGTTCGCTGACCGGTCCGCTCGACTACACCTTCCGCCGCTACACGATCTACCCCGAAGGCGCGCTCACCAGCGACTGCACGGGCGCCGGCGAACCGCGTCCGTCGATGCTGCCGGGTCCCGACCACGTGACCTTCGCGACCTACAACCTGCAGCGCTTCTTCGACACGGTGAACGATGCCAACAGCGGTCCGACCCTGACGCCGGCCGCGCTGGAGCGTCGCCTGTCGAAGGCCTCGATCGGCATCCGCGCGTATCTGCATACCCCGGACGTCGTCGGCGTCACCGAGGTCGAGAACCTCCCGGTGCTGACCACGCTCGCCAACCGCATCAACGCCGATGCGATCGCCGCGGGCCAGCCGGATCCGGGTTACGTCGCGTATCTCGAAGAAGGCTTCGACGTCGGCGGCATCGACGTTGGCTTCCTGGTCAAGACCGCGTCGGTCGGCAGCGTCGCCCGCATCGCGGTGGGCGCGGTCGAACAGGTCGGCACCGAGGAAGTGCTGACCAATCCGAACGGTTCGACCAGCGTGCTCAACGACCGTCCGCCGCTGGTGCTCGACGCCGTGGCGCACTTCACCGACGGCCGCAGCTATCCGTTCACCGCGATCGTCGTGCACCAGCGTTCGCTGAGCGGCATCGAAGCCGACACCGCCGGCACCAACGGCTGGGCCACCGGTGGCCAGCGCGTGCGCGACAAGCGCCAGAAGCAGGCCGAATACCTGGCCACGCTGATCGACGGCATGCAGAAGGCCGACGCGACGCGCCAGATCGTGGTGCTCGGCGATTTCAACGCGTTCGAGTTCAACGACGGCTACGTCGACGCGATGGGCACGGTCACCGGCCTGCCGTCGCCCGACGGCGAGACCGCGGTGGACGACGGCGCGGTGCTGATCGCACCGTCGCTGCTCAACATGACGCTGGAAGCGTCTGCCGAGGAGCGCTACTCCTTCGTGTTCGATTACCAGGCGCAGTCGCTCGACCACGTGCTGGTGAACCAGGCGATGGTGGATTCGCCGCTGGTCGTCGGCCTCGACGTCAGCCACGCGCGCATCAATGCCGACTTCCCCGAAGTCGCGCGCAATGACGCCAACACGCCGACGCGTCTGTCCGATCACGATCCGACGGTGCTGCTGGTGCGCCTGCAGCCGGTGACGGTCGCCGATCTGGGCATCACGGTCGCGGCCGCGAATGCGGAAGTGTTCGCGGGCGACACGCTGGCGTTCACTGCGACGCTGGCCAACGCCGGTCCCGATGCTGCGCAGTTCCCGGGCTTCGGCGCGGTGCTGGATGCGGAACTCGACGATCTGCGGGTCACGCCGCCTGCCGACTGGAGCTGCGATGCGCCGGCCGTGGCCGACGGCAAGACCACGCTGTCGTGCAGCAGCGAAACGCTGGCGAACGCGGGGCAGGCGGTGTTCTCACTGTCGACGGTCGCACCTGACGCGCTGATCGACGAGACCGTGACGCTGACCGCCGCGGCCACGTCGCAGACGCAGGATCCGAATGCGGCCAACGACAGTGCCATCGCCGCGGTGTCGATCGTCGAGGATCCGGCGACGGCCGCGCAGCCGCTGGTCAACGGCGTGCAGCTCGGCGGCATCGAAGGTGCTGCGGGTGAATCGCGTCTGTTCCGCATCGACGTGCCGGCCGGCGCGCGCAACCTGCGCATCCTCACCGCGGGCGGCACCGGCGACGTGACGCTGTATGCGAGTCGCGACGTGCTGCCGACGGTCGATGCGTGGCAGCTGCGTTCGCAGCGTCCGGGCAACAACGAAACCGTGACGCTCGCGTCGCCGCAGGCGGGCACGTGGTACGTGCGCGTGGTCGGCGAACGCGCCTTCGGTCGCCTGACGGTGCGCGCCAGTTACACGCCCTGATCGCGATTGCAGTTGCGACGGAAAACCCCGGCCACGTGCCGGGGTTTTTCGTTTCCGGGCCGGCTGCGGAGCCTCGCGCGGCGCCCGGCTGCTAGGATGCGGGGCTGACGAAACAGGGGACGACACCGCATGAGCCAGCCTTCTCCGGACACCGCAGCGCCACGCGGCGCCATCGCCCGGTTCCTCGATACGGTCGAACGCGTGGGCAACAAACTGCCGGATCCGGCGATGCTGTTCCTGCTGTTGATGCTCGCGGTGTGGGCGCTGTCCTGGGCCTTGTCGGGTGTGGATTTCCAGGCGATCGATCCGCGTAGCGGCACGCCGATCCAGGTGGTCAACCAGCTCTCGGGTGAATCGCTGACCGCCTTCATGGCGAACATGGTCCGCGTGTTCCTCGGCTTCGCGCCGCTGGGCGTGGTGCTGGTGGCGATGCTCGGCCTGGGCGTCGCCGAACACACCGGTTTCATCAATGCCGCGCTGCGTCGCGTGCTGTCGGTGACACCGAAGCAGCTGCTGACCCCGGCACTGGTCGCGGTCGCGGTGCTGAGCCACGTCGCGGTCGACGCCGGCTACGTGCTGGTGATTCCGCTCGGCGGGGTGATCTTCTACGCCGCGGGCCGGCACCCCCTGGCGGGTATCGCGGCGGCGTTCTGCGGTGTGTCGGGCGGGTTTTCGGCCACGCTGCTGGTGCCGTCCTCGCTCGATCCGCTGCTCGCCGGCTTCACCCAGGAAGCGGGCCGCATCCTCGACCCGGCGCTGATCGTCAATCCGCTCAACAACTGGATTTTCACCAGCGCATCGAGCCTGCTGATCATCGCGATCGGCTGGTTCGTCACCGACCGCATCGTCGAGCCGCGCCTCAAGCGCACGGTCGTCGACGGCGATCCGGCGAATCTGCCGAAGATGGACGAGCTCAACGCCGCCGAGAAGCGCGGCCTGCTGTGGGCCGTGATCGCGATGCTGGTGGCCGCAGCCCTGTTCGCGCTGACGCTGATGCCCGAGACCTCGCCGTGGCGCGCGCCTGCCGAAGCCGTGCCCGATGGCAGCCATCCGCTGCTCGTCGCCGCCGCGCCGGTGATGCAGTCGATCGTCGCGCTGATCTTCGTGCTGTTCCTCCTGCCGGGCGTGGTCTACGGCTACATCGCCGGCACCGTCAAGACGCATCGCGACATCATCGCGGCGATGACCAAGTCGATGAGCGGCATGGGCTACTACATCGTCATCGCGTTCTTCATCGCGCAGTTCCTGGCCGGCTTCAACGGCTCGGGCCTCGGCACGCTGCTGGCGGTCGAAGGCGCGGATTTCCTCAAGGGCCTCGGCCTGCCGATGTGGCTGACCATCATCGGCCTGATCCTGATGACCGGCGTCGTGAACCTGTTCATCGGTTCGGCGTCGGCGAAGTGGGCGCTGCTCGCACCGATCATGGTGCCGCTGATGATGCAGCTCGGCGTATCGCCCGATCTCACCCAGGCGGCCTACCGCGTCGGCGATTCGATGACCACGATCCTGACGCCGCTGATGCCGTATTTCCCGCTGATCGTCGTGTTCTGCCAGCGCTACGTGACCTCGGCCGGCATCGGCACGCTGGTGTCGATCATGATTCCGTATTCGATCGCGCTGTCGATCCTGTGGACGCTGTTCCTGCTCGCGTTCTGGGGTCTGGGCATTCCGCTGGGCGTGGGTGCGAGCTACGTGTACCCCGCCGGCTGAATGCGCTGACGCGTTCTGCTGCACCGCCGCAACTGCACGGGATCACGGGCCAGGGATGGCGAAGGTCACTTTCCATGTGGTCCGGGCGCCGCTAACTTAGCGCGTCGCCCGGCCCGGTCCGCGGCATCGATCAACGTCAGGAGTCGCCCTACGTGTCAATGAATCCGTACGCCGCCGAGGAACAGAAAACCATCCTCGGCCATCCGCGCGGCCTGTTCGTGCTGTTCTTCGCCGAAATGTGGGAGCGGTTCTCCTATTACGGCATGCGCGCGCTGCTGATCTTCTATCTCGTGCAGCACTGGATGTACTCGGATTCCGAGGCATCAGTGATCTACGGCGCCTAC
Source organism: Luteimonas flava (assembly GCF_036584485.1). Classification (NCBI taxonomy): domain Bacteria; kingdom Pseudomonadati; phylum Pseudomonadota; class Gammaproteobacteria; order Lysobacterales; family Lysobacteraceae; genus Luteimonas; species Luteimonas flava. The sequence continues at coordinate 580,463 of NZ_JAZHBM010000002.1, forward strand.
ACCGCGCTGGTGTACATCGCGCCGGTGGTCGGTGGCTACCTGGCCGATCGCTATCTGGGACAGCGGAAGGCGGTCCTGTTCGGCGCCGTGCTGCTGACCTTCGGCCACTTCCTGATGGCGTTCGAAGGCGACGGCGGCCAGTCCGCGGCCGAGATCAACATCTTCTGGCTGGCGCTGGCCTTCATCATCGTGGGCTCGGGCTTCCTGAAGGCCAACATCTCGGTGATGGTCGGTCAGCTGTACCCGCGCACGGATATACGTCGCGATCCGGCGTACACGATCTTCTACATGGGCATCAACCTGGGCGCGATGCTCGGTTCGCTGATCGCCGGTTATCTCGGCCAGACCTACGGCTGGGCCTACGGCTTCGGCGCGGCGGGTGTCGGCATGCTGCTCGGCCTGGTGGTGTTCGTGATGGGCAAGCCGCTGCTGATGGGCCGTGGTGAGTCGCGTGTCCCCGAGCGCCTGGCGGCGCCCGTGCTGGGCGGCCTGCGGTTCGAATGGATGCTCTACATCCTCGGTGTCGCGGCCGTCGGTCTGGTGTGGTTCCTGCTGCAGCACCAGAAGCTGGTGGGCGGTCTGCTCGGTGCCTCGGGCGTGCTGCTGATCGGCTTCGTGTTGTGGAAGGCGGTGTTCAAGCTGGAACGCCAGGACCGCGACCGCATCCTCGCGGCGCTGTATCTGATCATCGGTTCGGTGCTGTTCTGGGCGCTGTTCGAGCAGGCAGGCGCATCGCTGAACCTGTTCACCGATCGCTCCGTGGATCGCACCATCTTCGGATGGGAAGTCCCGGCGTCGATGTTCCAGTCGCTGAACTCGTTCTACATCATCACCCTGGCGCCGATCTTCGCGATGGTGTGGCTGTGGCTGGCCAAGCGCGGGTTCGAACCGTCGGCGCCGGCCAAGTTCGCGCTCGGCGTGGTGCTGGTCGGTGCGGGCTTCCTGGTGCTGGTGGCCGGTGCGAAGTCCGCAGGCGCGGGCGCCACCCCGGTGATCTTCATCTTCCTGATCTACCTGCTGCACACGCTGGGCGAGCTGTGCCTGTCGCCGGTCGGCCTGTCGGCGATGAACCGCCTGAGCCCGGCGAACATGGCCAGCCTGATCATGGGCGCCTGGTTCTTCGCATCCGCCACCGGCAATTTCGCGGCCGGCCTGATTTCGGCGGCCACGGGCGGTGAAGGCGGCGGTGTCGCGCGCGTCATGGAGGTCTACTCCAATGTCGGCTGGCTGGCCGTCGGCGTGGGTGTGGTCATGCTGCTGATCGCGCCGCTGATCCGTCGCCTGATGCATCTCGACACGCTCAAGGACGACGAGCCGGCGCTCGCAGGGCAGGACGGCATCGGTGAACCGGTCGCGGCCGGCACCAGGCTCGACCAGGAACGCCGTCCGTAACCGGACGGTGATTCCGACACGAAAACAGCGCCCTCGGGCGCTGTTTTTGTTTGAGCCGAGCGATTCGCGCAGCGCGCGGACTCAATCCTTCAGCGGTGCCTCGAGCTTGGCCATCATCGCGGCGAAGGTCGCGCGCTCGGCCTCGTCCAGCGGCGCCAGCACATTGCGCTGGTACTCCAGCGCCAGCGGCACGACCACGTCGTAGACCGCGTAGCCGGCCTCGCTGAGTTCCAGCACCGAGCGGCGGCGATCGCTGTCGTGCATCTCGCGTTCGATCAGTGCGCGCTCGAGCAGGCGTGCGACCGCGCGGCTCACCGCCACCTTGTCCATCGCCGTGCGTTCGGCCACGCCGTTCGCCGACAGGCCCGGATAGCGGCCCAGCACCGCGATCACCCGCCATTCGGTCACGCTGATGCCGAAGCGCTCGCTGTAGATGTCGGCCAGTCCGCGGCTGATGCGGTTGGTCAGCACGCTCAGCCGGTACGGCAGGAACTGCTCGAGATCGAGGCGGTGGTGCCCGTGGCCCTCGTGGGCGTCGGCGGGGTCGGACAGGGCAGCAGGAGGAGCCGCGGCTTGGGTCATGGTGCGATGCGCCTTGCAATTAGGTTGCATGCGTAACTATAAAGGACGGTCTGAAACCGCCCGTTCCCGGCCGGCCCCATCGCGACGGAGTATCCCATGAGCGCTCACGCACACACCGCCCCCAATCTCGGCATGGAAGTGACCACGTTCGAGAACCCGATGGGCATCGACGGCTTCGAGTTCGTCGAGTTCGCCGCGCCTGCGGGCCAGGCGGATTTCATGCACACCTATTTCCGCAACATGGGCTTCACCGCGGTGCTCAAGCACAGGACGCGGGCGATCACCGTGTACCGGCAGGGCGGGGTGAACTTCCTGCTCAACGAAGATCCGGATTCGTTCGCCGCCGATTTCGCCAAGGCGCACGGCCCGTCCGCCTGCGGCTTCGCGATCCGCTTCAAGCAGCCGGCCGGCGATGTTTACGGCAAGGTGCTCGACAACGGTGGCGAGGCGATCGGCGATCGCGAATCGAGCAAGGCCGTCGACGCGCCGGTGGTCAAGGGCATCGGCGATTGCATGCTGTATCTGGTCGACCGCTACGGCGGGGCGGGCTCGATCTACGGCGACGACTACGTCGCGATCGACGGCGCCGACCAGAACCCGACCGGGTTCGGCCTGACCTTCATCGACCACCTCACGCACAACCTCTACTTCGGCAACATGCAGAAGTGGTCGGACTATTACGAAAAGCTGTTCAACTTCCGCGAGATCCGCTACTTCGACATCAAGGGCGCCAAGACCGGCCTGAAGTCGAAAGCGATGACCGCGCCCGACGGCGTGGTGCGCATTCCGCTCAACGAGTCGAACGATCCGAAGTCGCAGATCAACGAATATCTCGACGCGTACAAGGGCGAGGGCATCCAGCACATCGCCTGCTTCACCGACGACATCTATGCGTCGATCGAACAGATGCGCGAGAAGGGCATCGACTTCCTCGACACGCCGGAAACCTACTTCGACGTCATCGACCAGCGCATTCCGGCGCACGGCGAAGACGTCGAGCGTCTGCGCCGCAACAAGATCCTGATCGACGCCGATCCGGAGACCAAGCAACGCAAGCTGCTGCAGATCTTCACCAAGAACGCGTTCGGCCCGATCTTCTTCGAGATCATCCAGCGCAAGGGCAACGAGGGCTTCGGCGAAGGCAACTTCCAGGCGCTGTTCGAGAGCATTGAACGCGACCAGATGCAGCGCGGCGTGCTCTGAGTCCAGCGCGGCATCGTGCGCCGCGCCAACGAGGCGCGGAGCGGCGCAGGCGGGTCTGCAGCCGTCATCCCCGAACGCGGGGATGCACGGCGGAATATTCATTCGGGTGAAGCCATGAACGCATCGACGGACGACACGGTGACGGCGCTGCCGCTGGACCACGCACAAGTGCGCGGCCCGCGCGGGTACATGTCCGGTTTCGGCAACGAATTCGCGACCGAGGCCGAGCCCGGCACGCTGCCGATCGGCCGGAATTCGCCGCAGCGCGTCGCGCATGGCCTGTACGCCGAACAGCTCTCGGGCACCGCGTTCACCGCGCCGCGCGGCGAGAACCGGCGCAGCTGGCTATACCGCATCCGTCCTGCGGCGATGCACGGCACGTTCTCGCCGTTCCAGCAGCCGCGCTTCCATGACGGTTTCGATCGTGGTCCGGTGCCGCCGGACCAGATGCGCTGGAGTCCGTTGCCGATCCCCGAGACACCGGTCGATTTCGTCGACGGCCTGTTCTCGATGGCCGGCACCGGCGGTCCGGGCGCGCACGAGGGCGTGGGCATCCACGTCTATGCCGCGAACACGTCGATGACGGACCGTTTTTTCTACAGCGCGGACGGCGAACTGCTGATCGTGCCGCAGCAGGGACGGCTGACCCTGGCGACCGAGTTCGGTGTGCTCGAAGTCGAGCCGCAGGAGATCGCGGTGATCCCGCGCGGCGTGCGCTTCCGCGTCGAACTGCCCGACGGTCCGAGCCGCGGCTACGTCTGCGAGAACCAGGGGCATGCGCTGCGCCTGCCCGATCTCGGGCCGATCGGCGCGAACGGCCTCGCCAATCCACGCGACTTCCTCGCGCCCGTCGCGGCGTACGAAGACGTCGAGGGCGACTTCACCCTGATCGCCAAGTTCCAGGGCCATCTGTGGCAGGCGCCGATCGACCACTCGCCGCTCGACGTTGTCGGCTGGCACGGCAACTACGCGCCGTACAAGTACGACCTGCGCCGCTTCAACGCGATCGGTTCGATCAGCTTCGACCACCCAGACCCGAGCATCTTCACCGTGCTCACCTCGCCCAGCGACACGCCCGGCACGGCGAACATGGATTTCGCGATCTTCCCGCCGCGCTGGCTGGTGGCGCAGGACACGTTCCGGCCGCCGTGGTTCCACCGCAACGTCGCCAGCGAGTTCATGGGGCTGGTGCACGGTCACTACGACGCCAAGGCCGACGGCTTCTCGCCCGGCGCGTGCTCGCTGCACAACTGCATGAGCGGACACGGCCCGGACGCAGCGACGTTCGAGAAGGCCAGCGCGGCCGATCTGTCGAAGCCCGACGTCATCAGCGGCACGATGGCCTTCATGTTCGAGACGCGCGCGGTGATCCGCCCGACGCGGCAGGCGCTCGACGCCGTGCATCGCCAGGGCGATTACCAGGCCTGCTGGGCGGGTCTGCAGCGCAACTTCGTGCCGCCACGCGGTTGATCGATGCGCGGTGGCGTCAGGCCACCGCGTCGGCTTCGCCTTCGAGCCCCAGCGCGGCCAGTGCCGGCAGATGTGGTTCCGGCAACACTTCCGCCACGCGCTCGCGCACGCGCGCCGCGTATCCGGGTTTGGTGAACGCAGGCAGGCCCGCGAGCGCTTCGAGGATCGCGGTCACCGTCTCGGCTTCATCGGCGCTGCCGACCAGACGTGCACGCAACGCCGTGGCGGCCGGCGCGCGCTGCAGTTCCAGCATGCCCTGCATGTAGACGCGCGCTGCGCTCAGCGAACGTCGACGCGTGGACGCGGGTGCTGCCGTGGACGCGCCCGCATCGCCTTCGGGCGCAGGCACCGACATCCCCGCATCGAGTGCGTCCAGATACCCCAGTGTCTGGAGCTGCAGCAGCAGCGCCGGCGTGCCGGCGCCGAGCATGCGCGTGAGTTCGACGACCGAGCGTTGGCCGTCGCACAGGATCAGCGCACGCCGCTGCCGCAGATCCAGAGAGCCGGCGTGGGTGGCCAGTGCGCGATGCGCGAGTTCGGTCTTGCGGGCGGGCACGGCGGTGGCTTCCAGCGGCAGGCGTGCAGCATGGGAAGCGCCGATGAAACATCCATGACACGCCGCGGCCCGGTAGGTGGAAGCGTGGGCCACGTCCCGTTCACGCGGGCGCGCTAGTCTCCCGCCGGTCACCTTCCAGGAGTTGTCGCATGCATTTCCATCGCGCCCTGCCGGCCATCGCCGTGCTGTCCCTCGCACTCGCCGCGTGCCAACGCGACGAAGCGCCGCCCGCCGAACCCGTGCCCGCGGCGTCCGCGCCGGCCGTGGCCGCCGAACCGGCGCCGCCGGGCGATCAGCCCGATGCGCACGTGCCACCGGCCAATGCGATGGGCACCAACGTGCCTGAGGTCGTCGATGGCGTCGTGACGTTCCAGGGCTTCGGCCCGGCCGCGTTCGGCAGCGATGCCGAGCAGGTCCGCATGGCCTGGGGCAACGATCTCGGCGATGCGAAGCCGTCCGAGCCGGGCGGCTGCTACTACCTGACGCCGCCGCCGATGGGCACCGCGCGTTACGACATCGGTTTCATGATCGAAGGCGACCGCTTCTCGCGCATCGACGTCGGCAACGACGGCTATACCGCGCCGGGCGGCGGCAAGGTCGGTATGGAGCGCGCGGAGATCGAGCGCCTGTATGCAGGTCGCGTCGAAGCCTCACCGCACAAGTACGTCGAAGGCGCGCACACGCTGCGCGTGACCGACACCGGTGGCGGCAACGCCGCGCTGGTGTTCGAGACCGATGCGGCCGGCAAGGTCACCGGTTGGCGGATCGGCGTGCCGCCGCAGGTCGATTACGTCGAACGCTGCGGCTGATCAGGCGACGTCCGGGTCGCGGCGCGCCGCGACCCGGAGTTACTGGCGCTCGGCAGGCGCCGGGTCTTCCTCGTCGACGACCTTCTGCTGCGCATCGGGCACACGATCGGGATGCGGCGGACGGTCGTCCATCAGCGACAGCGCCGCACGCGACATCAGATGTGCGCTGATCGGAGCGGTCAGGAACAGGAACACGGTGATCAGCAGTTCGCGCGGATGCACGCCGCTGCCGTTGACCCAGTGATAGACGATCGACGCGAACAGGATGCAGCCCACGCCGAGCGTGCTGGCCTTCGCCGGACCGTGCACGCGCTGGAAGAAGTCGCGCAGCTTGAGCAGCGCGATCGCGCCGAGCAGGGTGAAGAAGCAACCCACCACGAGCAGGAAAGCGAGGACGGCGTCGAGAACGGTGCTCATTCGACGATGTCCCGGCGGATGACGTACTTGCTCAGCACGACGGTGCCGACGAAGCCGAGCATCGCGATGACCAGAGCGGCCTCGAAATAGATCTCGGTGTTCATCAGCATGCCGAACAGGATCAGCTGGGCGATGGAGCTGACGTAGAGCGTGTCCAGCGCCAGGATGCGGTCGGGCGCGGTGGGACCGCGCAGCAGCCGCCACAGCGACAGCAGCATGGCGATGCCGACCAGATGCATGCCGACGATGATCGCGATCGTGATCATGGGAATACCTCGCGCAACGGTGCCTCGTAACGGGCCTTGATCTCGGCGACGAGCGCCTGTGGATCATCGGTACTGAGGCAGTGGATCAGCAGGTGTTTGCGGTCCTCCGACAACTCGGCGGACACGGTGCCCGGCGTCAGCGTGATCACGCTGGTCAGCGCCGAAATGCCGTGGATGTTGGTCAGGTCCAGCGGCACCCAGACGAACTGCGAGTGCAACTTGTGGTTCGGGCCCAGCACCTGTTTCGCCACCGTGAGGTTGGCGATCAGGATGTCCCACAGCAGGCGCCCGATCAGCGTCCAGATGCCGCGCAGGCGACCGAGCTGGGCGAACTCGCGTTCCAGGCGGGCGGCGAGCTGCGGCATCAGCCAGGCCAGCAGCAGCGCCATGACGATGTTGCCGGGGCCGTAGTCCTCGGCCATCAGCAGCCAGAACAGGAAGACGGTCAGGCTCTGCGGAATCGACGGCAGGAAGCGCCGCATGAAGGGCTGACGGGGCGTCATCGCGAAGGCTCCCTGAGCACGGGCGTCTCGCCGATGACGCGTTCGATCATCTCCGACGGCGCCAGCAGTTGCGCGGCGGTCGCTTCGGTGTAGCGCAGGATCGGACCGGCGAACACGGTCATGACGACGCCGTAGCCGAGCAGCAGCATCGTCGCGGCGAGCTCGCTGCGACGCAGTGGCGGCGCTTCGACGCCTTCTGCGACGGGATCGACGCGCCAGAACAGACGCGTGCCGCTGCGCGACAGGCCGATCACCGCCATCAGACTGCTGCCGAGGATCGCGGCCCAGACCCAGCCGATCACGTCCTCGGGTACCGAGTTCAGCAGCTGCAGCTTGCCGATGAAGCCCGACAGCGGCGGCAGACCCGACACCGACACCGCGGCGACGAGGAACAGCAACGCCGGCACGGTCTTGCCCGGCATCGACGCGATCGGCATCAGATAGTCGCCGGTGCCACCGCGATGGCGCTGGATGATGTCGGCCAGCAGGAACAGCGCAGCGGTGACGAACACGCTCTGCGGCAGGTAGTACAGACCGGCCGAAATCGCACCGGCGTTGCCGAGCGAGAACGCGACGAACAGCGTGCCCGCCGACAGCAGCACCAGATACGCGACGCCGATGCGCAACCGCGGCGCACCGACCACGCCGAGCGCGGCCAGCACCATCGTCGCCGCGCCCGCGGGCAGCAGCCACGGCCACGCGAAATCCGCCAGCAGGCCGGCCTCGCTGCCGAACACCAGCGTGTAGATGCGCAGCACCGCGTATAGGCCGACCTTGGTCATGATGGTGAACAGTGCGGCGACCGCAGCCGGCGCACGCGCATAGGCTTCCGGCAGCCACAGATACAGCGGCAGCAGCGCAGCCTTGGCGCAGAACACCAGCAGCAGCAGACCGGCGCCGGCGCGCACCAGCAGCGCCTGGTCCGGTCCGAGTGCGGCGACGCGCACCGCCATCTCGGCCATGTTGAGCGTGCCGAGCATGCCGTAGAGCAGGCCGAGCGCGAGCAGGAACACGGTGGACGCGGCGATGTTGAACACCACGTAATGCATGCCGGCCTTGATGCGCGCACCGCGCGCGCCGCTGAGCAGCAGGCCATACGAGGCGATCAGCATCACCTCGAAGAACACGAACAGGTTGAACACGTCGCCGGTCAGGAACGCACCGTTGAGGCCGGCGAGCTGCACCTGGAACAGCGCGTGGAAATGCAGGGCGCGCTTGTCCCAGCCGGCGCAGGCATAGAGCAGGCACGGAATCGCCAGCAGCGTCGTGGTGGTGACCATCAATGCCGACAGGCGATCGACGACCAGTGCGATGCCCAGACGCGCCGGCCAGTCGCCGAGCAGGTACACCACGGTGTCGCCGTCCAGCACTTCGCGCAGCAGGGCCACGTTGGTCACCAGCAGCGCGGCCATGCCGATCCACGCCCACAGCCGCAGCACGGAGGCGCGATGCGTGCGCTCGAGCAGCAGCAGGATCGCGCCGGTGACCAGCGGCACCAGGACGGGGGCGATCGCGATGTGGTTCATCGCCGGCCTCCGCGCTGTTCTTCGTCGGGTTCTTCACCATCGACGTGGTCGGTGTGCAGGTCCGAGTGCTCGCGCATCGCGATGACGACGGTCACCGCGGTCATCGCGAACGCGATGACGATGGCCGTGAGCACCAGTGCCTGCGGCAGCGGATCGGTGTAGTTGGCCAGCGTCTCGGCCAGGCCGTCCTTGAGCACCGGCGGCTTGCCGACGACGGGACGGCCGGACGAGAAGATCAGCAGGTTGGTCGCATACGAGAGCAGCGTCAGCCCGAGGATCACGTCGAAGGTGCGTGCGCGCAGCAGCAGGTAGACACCCGAAGCGGCGAGCACGCCGATGGCGGAAGCGATTGCGAATTCCATCAGTGCGCCTCCTCCGCAGCCTGACGTTGTTTGACCGTGCCCATCGTCGAGAGCATCAGCAGGGTGCCGGCGAACACGACCACGTAGACGCCGGTGTCGAACACGAGGGCGCTGGCCAGCGGCAGCAGACCGATCAGCGGCAGCTCGAGATCGAGATGCCCGCTGGTCAGGAACGGCACGTCGAACCACCACGAGCCGACGCCGCCGATCACCGCCAGCAGCAGGCCGACGCCGATGCCGCGCAGGTAGTCGAAGCCGAACGTCGCCTCGACCGCGCGCGCGCCCTGCAGCACGTACTTCACCAGCACCGGCACCGCGAACACGAGGCCGGCGATGAAGCCGCCGCCCGGCGCGTTGTGGCCGCGCAGGAACAGGTAGATCGACACCGTGAGCGCCAGCGGGAACAGCAGCTGGGTGAGATCGGCCGCGATCGGCAATTGCACCGGCGGGCCGGGCATCACTTCGTCGGGTTTCAGGCGTGCCCAGCGCAGCAGTGCGTGGACCACCAGCGCGGCCGTGCCGAACACGGTGATCTCGCCGAAGGTATCGAAGCCGCGGAAGTCGACCAGGATCACGTTGACCACGTTGCGGCCGTAGGCCTCGGGCAGGGACCGCACCAGCAGCTCGTTGGAGATCGTGTCGGCCGGCGAGACCATCATCGCGTAGGCAAGTGCGCCGAGGCCGCCACCGGCGACGATCGAGATCGCGACGTCGCGGAACTTGCGCAGCGGGCGGCGCGTGCTCTTGGACTGCTTGGGCAGATAGTTCAACGCCATCATCATCAGCGCGATCGTCACCATCTCGACCAGCAGCTGGGTCAGCGCGAGATCGGGCGCCGACAGATAGACGAACAGCAGGCTCACCGCCAGACCGACGCCGCCGATCACGATCAACGCGGTCAGGCGCTTGCCGTGTACGACCACGGTGCCGATCGACGCGGCGACGAGGACGGCCCACAAACCCCAACCCACGGGTGACATTGGCTGCGCGCCGGGCGAACCGGCGAGCACATCGCCGAAGCGCCCGAGCAGCGGCCATCCCGCAAGCACCAGCGCGACCAGCAGCAGGCCGAACAGGCTGCGCTGCAGACTGCCGTTGGCGACGCGTGCGGTGAACGCGCGGGCCAGCGAGAACAGGCGCTCCAGATTGACCTGAAAGAGCTGGCGACCGGTCGAGCGGGTGACCACCGCATGGAAATCGAGCAGCTTGCGCAGGCCGAAATACAGCAGCACGCCGAACACCAGGCTGGCGACGCTCATCATCAGCGGCAGGTTGATGCCGTGCCACACCGACAGGCTGAAGTCCGGTGTCGCATCCCCAAGCGTGCCGCGCGCCATCGTGTGCAGCAGCGGGCCGACGGTCAGCGCCGGAATGATGCCGATCACCAGACACAGGATCGCCAGCACGCCGACGGGGATGCGCATCCAGCGCGGCGGTTCGTGCGGCACCACGTCGAGCGCGCGGGGACCGCGGCCGAAGAAGGTGTCGTGCACGAAGCGCAGGCTGTAGGCGATGCCGAACACGCCGGCCAGCAGCGCCGCGATGCTGATCAGCCAGCGCATCGTGCCGTGACCGCCGATCTCCAGCGCCTCGGCGAAGAACATCTCCTTCGACAGGAAGCCGTTGAGCAGCGGGATGCCGGCCATCGCCAGAGACGCGACGATCGCCAGCGCACTGGTCATCGGCATCAGGCGTCTGAGGTTGCCGAGCCGGCGCATGTCGCGCGTGCCGGTCTCGTGGTCGATGATGCCCGCGGCCATGAACAGCGAGGCCTTGAACATCGCGTGGTTGAGGATGTGGAACAGACCCGCGACGACGGCCATTTCGGTCGACAGGCCGAACAGCAGCGTGATCAGGCCGAGGTGGGAGATCGTCGAGTACGCCAGCAGGCCCTTGAGGTCGTGCTGGAAGATCGCGAACCACGCGCCCATCACAAGCGTCGTCGCACCGACGCCGCTGACCACGTAGAAAAAGAGGTCGGTGCCAGCCAGCGCCGGGTGCAGGCGCGCCAGCAGGAACACGCCGGCCTTCACCATCGTCGCCGAATGCAGGTACGCCGAGACCGGCGTCGGCGCGGCCATCGCGTGCGGCAGCCAGAAGTGGAACGGGAACTGCGCGCTCTTGGTGAAGATGCCCAGCAACACCAGGCCCAGCGCCCACGGATACAGATGGCTCGCGCGGATCAGATCGCCCGAGGCCAGCACAACGTCGAGGTCGTAGCTGCCGACGATGCGGCCGATCAGCAGCACGCCGCCCAGCAGCGCCAGACCGCCCATGCCGGTGATCGTCAGCGCCATGCGCGCGCCCTGGCGGGCGTCCTGCCGGTGCGACCAGAAGCCGATCAGCAAGAACGAACTGATCGAGGTCAGTTCCCAGAACACCGCGAGCAGCAGCAGATTGCCGGCGATGACCATGCCGAGCATTGCGCCCATGAAGAGCAGCAGATAGGTGAAAAACCGCCGCGGACTGTCCTTGGCCGACAGGTAGTAATGGCCGTAGAGCACGACCAGCCCGCCGATGCCCAGCACCATCAATGCGAACGTCCAGGCCAGCCCGTCCATGCGCAGGCTGAAATCCAACCCGGCTTCGGGAATCCATGCGTACTGGGTCTTGAGAATGGTGCCGTCGAAGACGTCGCCGGCCAGCAGGGCCAATACGCCCAGACCCAGCAACGGTACGAGACCGGCCAGCCAGGCGATGGTGCGGCGGGACGCGTTCGCGGACAGCGCTACGGCGAGCGCCAGCACGAAGGGCAGGGCCAAGAGAAGTTCGAGCATCGGGCTCCTTGTGGAGGCAGGTCGGCCAGTCGGCCGGCGGGTCACGCAAGGGCCGGGCAGTCTAACCGATGCCCGTCGACGGAGCGTCGTCGCGGCTCGATATGCTATGTCCCATGACGTCGATGTCCGCCTCCACGCCCCCGCGCGCGCGCCATGCGCTGGTCTTCGGTGCCAGTGGCGCGATCGGCGCGGCCCTGCTGGCGCGGTTGCTGGAGGCGGGCTGGACCGTCGACGCGCTGTCGCGCACACCACGCGCCGATGGCCCGCAGCTGCGCTGGCACACCGGCGCGTTCGACGCGATGCCGGGCACCTTGCCGGCGCAGGTCGATGCGATCTTCAGCTGTGGCCCGCTGGACCAGTTTTCGCTGTGGTACCCCAGCGCGACGAGCGCCTGTCCGCGCATCGTCGCCTTCGGCTCGACCAGTGATGCGACCAAGCAGGCGGCCAGCGATCCCGGCGAGCGCGAACTGGCGATGCGCCTGCGCACGTCGGGCGAGCGCGTGTTCGCGGCGGCGCAGGCGCGCGGCGCGGCGGCGACGCTGCTGCGTCCGACGCTGGTCTACGGCAGCGGACGCGATCGCAACCTCAGCCTGATCGTCGCACTCGCCCGGCGCAGCGGCGTGTTCGTGCTGCCCGCGGATGCGCGCGGCCAGCGCCAGCCGGTACACGTCGACGATCTCGCGGCGGCAGCGCAGGCCGCGGTCGACGCGCCGGCCGCGTACGGACAGGCGTTCGCGTTGCCGGGCGGGGAGACGCTCGACTACCGGACGATGGTCGCGCGCACGCTGGCCTGCCTGCAGCCCGCGCCGCGCCTGCTGGTGCTGCCAGGCGTGCTGTTCGATGCGGCGCTGTGGGCGGCACATCGCGCCGGCCGTCTGCAGGGCCTGCCGCCGGGCGCGGTGACGCGCATGCGCGAAGATCTGGTGTTCGATGCCGGGCCTGCGCAGGCGGCGTTCGGCTATGCGCCGCGGGCGTTCCGGCCGGCGCCGTCGATGTTCGGCATCGGCTGACGCGCGTTGGCGGATCCGGATCGGATCAAGGCCCCACCATCGGTTCCTCGACCAGCTTGCGCGACTTCTGCAGCGCGCGCAGTGCGATCACCAGCACGCCGCCGAGCACCATCGCCCCGCCGATCCACAGCCGCGGACCCGGCCGGTCGCCCCAGAACGCGACGCCCAGACCGATCGCCATCACCGGCACCAGCAGCAGCCACGGCGTGACCATCGCAACGGGATAGCGCTGCATCAGCACGTAATACAGGCCGTGGCCGAGCAGCGAGGACACGAACGCCGCGTAGACCGCACCGCCCCAGCCGGCGAGGCCGGCATTGCCGAGCTGGTCGAAACCGCCGGGCTCGAACACCAGACTGATCGCCAGCAGCGGCAGCACACTGAAGACCGCGGTCCAGCCCTGCATGTTCCACATGTCGACATCGCGCAGGCGTTTCATCAGCACAGTGCCGATGGCGAGCATCGCGGCCGAGGCCAGCATCGTCAGCAGCGCGGCCGGATTGGCCAGCACCACCGGATCGAACCCCAGCACCAGCACGCCGCAGAAGCTCACGCCGATCGCCAGGCCCGTGCGCCAGGCGAAGCGCTCGCCGAGCACCGCCCAGGCCAGCAGCGCGGTCATCGGGATGTAGCTCTGCATGACGATCGCCGGCGACGACAGATCCGTCGACAGCCGCAGCGCGAGAAAACTCAGGCCGAAATGCAGCACGCCGATGCACAGGCACACCGCGATCAGCCGCGGCCATTGCCCGGGCGCGGGCGGTCGCAGCAGCCACACCAGCGGCAGCGCCAGCATCGCGAAGCGCATCGCGGTGAACAGGAATGGAGGAATTTCGCGCAGCGCATTGGCCGAGACGAGGAAGTTCAGCGCCCAGGCGATGCAGACGACGAGAACCAGAACGAGATCGCGGGGCGACACGGGCGATATACCAGCGTGGCGCGACAGGATCGCACGTGCCGCGCCTCAGTACGTCAGATGCAGTCGCCGGTAGAGCTTGGACAGGACCCACGCCGGGCCGACCAGCAGATAGCGCAGGTCTGTGAAGAAGCTCGGCTTGCGGCCTTCGAACAGCTTGCTGTGCCCGACGAACTGCGCCACCCATGCGATCGCGAACACGCCCAGCGCCAGCCAGAACAGGAACCGGGTGCCGAAGTCGCGCTGCAGCCACCAGGTCAATGCCGACATCGCCACGAACACCAGCAGCATGCCGAGGCCGATCGCGCGGGAAGCGCGGTAATAGAACATCCACGCGCCGAACATCGCCAGGCCCGCCCACAGACCGGGCTTGAACAGCGTGCCGGTCGGAATGCACCACAGCAGCGCGATCACGCTCCACAGAATCGCCGGCACGGCGAACACGTGGATCCACTGGTTGGTGTCGTCACGGTGATCGGCCGAGTAACTGGCGAACCAGCGGTCGATCGGACGCGCCTGTGCGTCGTCGTGCGTCGCGTCCATCTGCCCCTCCCGAGGGTCGAATCGCGTGCGCCGAGAATAGCGTCAAACCGGTGCGCGAGACGCAGGATGCGCTCAGTCGATCGAGATGTCGGCCAGCTTCTGCAGCGCTTCGGCATACCGGGCGCGGGTGCGCTCGATGACTTCGGCCGGCAGCTTCGGGCCGGGCGCGGTCTTGTCCCAGTCGGTCGTTTCCAGATAGTCGCGCACGATCTGCTTGTCGTAGCTCGGCGGGCTGGTGCCCACTTCGTACGCATCGGCCGGCCAGTAGCGCGAGGAATCCGGCGTCAGCACTTCGTCCATGACGTAGAGGCGACCGTCGGCATCGGTGCCGAACTCGAACTTGGTGTCGGCCAGGATGATGCCGCGCTCGGCCGCATAGGCGGCGGCGAACGTGTACAGACGCAGCGTGGCCTCGCGCACCTGTTCGGCGAGGTCGGCGCCGATGATGCGGACCATCGTGTCGAAATCAATGTTCTCGTCGTGGTCACCGACGGCGGCCTTGGTCGACGGGGTGAAGATCGGCTGGGGCAGGCGCTGCGCCTGGCGCAGGCCGTCGGGCAGGGCGATGCCGCTGACGCGACCGGTGCGCTGGTAGTCCTTCCAGCCGCTGCCGATCAGATAGCCGCGTGCGATCGCTTCGACCGGCACCGGCTTGAGCTTCTTCGTCACCACCGCGCGCTTCGCGTACAGCGCCGGGTCGACGCCCTCGGGCAGCACGCTGGCGACATCGATGCCGGTCAGGTGATTGGGCATCAGCGCCGCGGTCTGTTCGAACCAGAAATTGCTGATCTGGCAGAGCATCTCGCCCTTGCCGGGAATCGGGTCGGGCAGCACCACGTCGAACGCGCTCAGCCGGTCGGTCGCGACGATCAGCAGACGCTCGTCGCCGAGGTCGAACACGTCGCGGACCTTGCCGCGGTGACGCAGGTGGAGGCCGGGGAGGTTCGCTTCGAGAAGAGTCGTCGACACGGTTGACATTTCCGGGTGGATCGCGAGCGGCCGGCAAGTGTAGTGCGAACCGCAGCGCCTTGCAGTGAGTCGCGGGCACCGGCAGCACCGTGGCCGGCTACACTGTCGGCCATGCAACGCTGGTACGGAAAATTGCTGGGCTTCATCGCCGGATGGCTGCTGCTGCGCCACCCGGCCGGCGGCGTGATCGGCGCGATCATCGGCCACGCCTTCGATGCCGGCTGGCTCGCGCCGCGACGCTACAAGGACCACCAGGTGTTCGGCCTGGGGCCGGAGGCGACGCGCGAGGAGATCGACCAGGCCTATCGCAAGCTGATCTCGCAATATCACCCGGACCGCGTCGCCGGGGCCGCGCCGGAACTGCGCGCCCAGGCCGAGGCCCGCGCCGCCGAACTCAATGCCGCCTACGACCGCCTGCGTCGTGGCCGCGACGGTCGCAAGACCCGCCGCTGACGCGTCTCGCAACATCGCGGATGCGTGCGTATCGCGCGACGTAGGATGGGTCGCGCGCAGCGACGCCCATCATTGCAATCCCGCCGCTCGCGACATCAGTTCGCGGCATACCGCTGTGCGTCGCGGATGGACGTTCGGGCGGATGACGAAGAGCGCTGTCTGGCGCCTCGATTCGCACACGACGTGCGTTGCGCGAAGCGCGATGGGTTTCGTTGCGCTCCACCCATTCTGCGAACGCAAAAAAAGAAGCCGGCTTGCGCCGGCTTCTCGGTATCGCAATCACTCAGGCGCGATGGATCAGAAGCGCCAGTTGACCGTGGCGCGCGCGGCGCCGTAGTCGAAGTCCTTGTCACTGCGGCGCATGTCGGTACCCGCGCGGTTGACGATCAGGAAGGGGTTGGTCGCAGGCGCGGTGCCCGGACCGGTGCGCACGCGCTGGTCGTCGGCTTCCAGGCTCGTGAACAGGTATTCCAGGCCGACCGAGACGTTCTCGCCCAGCTTGCGCTCGTAACCCACGCCGGCCTGCCAGCCGAAGCCGGAGGTGTCGCCGTTGCTGGTGAACGAGTTGGCGGCATTGCTGGTGGTGAATTCGTTGTCGATCTTGGCGTGCGCCATACCACCGGTCAGGTAGATCAGGTTCGCCGAGTCGGCGCCGAAGGCGTAACCCGAACGCAGACGCAGGGCGGCCACGCGATCGACCTTGCGGAACATCGTGTAATAGGCCGGCGTGGTGCTGAACGAGCTCACCGCGTCACGGACGTCGTTCGCGCCGTACTCGCCGACGACACCGAAGACCCAGCTGCCCATCTGCCAGTCGTAACCACCGCGCACGCCGTAATCGGCGCCGCCACGGTTCTTGGTGCAGCCTGCGGCCGGCGTCGCGCCCTGGGCGGCGCCATTGCAGGAACCGGGCGAGAACGCGTCGGCGCCGGCGGCGGTGCGCACGGTGTCGCCGTACACGCGATCGAGGTTGGTGTCGAAGACGAAGCGGTCGTCGCTGTTGTCTTCGGGGCTGTCCACGACGCCGCCGTACAGGCCGACGTAGCCGCCGGTCCAGGTGTCGTCGGTGGACTGGGCAAATGCGGCGCCGGTGCTGGCGGCGAGCAGCGCGATGCTGGCGGATGCGGCGTGGATCATCTTCATGGGGTCACTCTCCATTCTTGTTTTTGCCGGCCGAACTGCGTCGGCGCGGTGCGGGGCACGGTCGCCGGGGAAGCGGCCGCGCGAGAGTGATACGCAGGTGGGCGTGAATCGGGATGCATGCACGCACTGCAAAAGTGAATGAATGCGGCGCTTCAATTCAGGCGGGCGCATGCGCGGGCAGGGTGCTCCAGCAGGTCAACCCGGTCGCCGCCCCTTAGAATGTCGTGCTGCGGCCGACAGGCCGCGCCCCACTTCACGACCTGGAATCGCACATGCAGCCCGCCGTCATCGCACCCTCGATCCTGTCCGCGAATTTCGCCCGTCTCGGCGAGGAGGTCGACAACGTGCTCGCCGCCGGCACGGACTGGGTGCACTTCGACGTGATGGACAACCATTACGTGCCGAACCTGACGATCGGTCCGATGATCTGCGAGGCGCTGCGCAAGCACGGCGTGACCGCGCCGATCGACGTGCATCTGATGGTCGAGCCGGTGGATCGCATCGTGCCGGACTTCGCCAAGGCCGGCGCGTCGCTGATCAGTTTCCATCCCGAAGCCAGCCGCCACGTGCACCGCACGATCCAGCTGATCAAGGCCGAAGGCTGCCAGGCCGGCCTCGTGCTCAATCCGGCGACGCCGATCGAAGTGCTGGACTACGTGCTCGAGGATCTCGACATGGTGCTGCTGATGTCGGTCAATCCCGGCTTCGGCGGCCAGGCCTTCATTCCGTCGACGCTCGACAAGCTGCGTCAGGTGCGCGCGCGCATCGACGCGCTCGGCAAGCCGATCCGGCTCGAGATCGATGGCGGGGTGAAGCCCGACAACATCGGCGAGATTGCCGCGGCGGGCGCCGACACCTTCGTTGCCGGCTCGGCGATCTTCGGCAAGCCGGACTATCGCGCGGTGGTCGAGACGATGCGCGCCGAAATCGCACGCGCGACTTCGCTGCGCGCGTGAGCGTGGACGTCGTCACCTGCGATCTGTGCGACGCGCACCCGGATGCGGTGCGCGTGCTCGATCTGCCGTTGCGCGATTTCGGCGGGCGCGCGGCGTTTGCCGGCATCGTCAGCACGGTGCACGCGCTGGAAGACAACTCGCGCGTGCGTGAGGCGGTGGCGGAAGCCGGCGCGGGCCGCGTGCTGGTGATCGACGGCGGCGGTTCGACGCGCCGTTCGATGCTCGGCGACCTGCTTGCCGAACAGGCAGTCGCCAACGGCTGGGCCGGCGTGGTGGTGCATGGCGTCATCCGCGACAGCCTCGCGATCGGGCAGCTCGATCTCGGCGTCAAGGCGCTGGGCACGGTGCCGCTGAAGACCGACAAGCGCGGGCAGGGCGTGCGCGATGTGCCGGTGTGCTTCGGCGGTGTGACGATCCGGCCCGGCGACTGGCTGGCCGCGGATGCGGATGGCGTGCTGGTGGCGGATCGTCCGCTGGTCTGAGCGCTGCGCATTCGCGCGTTGTTCGCATTTCGAGGAGTTGTTGGGCTGCTGCCCTCACCCCACCGTCCGCGCCGCGGACGGTTCCCCCCTCTCCCGCGCATGCGGGAGAGGGGCCTCGGCAACTTCCGCTACGCGGAAGCGGCATTTGTTCTGGAGGCTGATCCTGCCTCCGCCCGTCGTCCCTGCTATGGCCTTCCATACTCCGGGACCTAGATGACGAGCCGATGACACGCGTGAGGGCCGGTTAACGGCGATGCGCCGGGCATCCGCTACGCTCCGCGCCACCTCCACCACCCGCACGACCCCCCGCATGCCTGCACCGCTCTGGCGCCTGATCCTCAATGGCAAATCCGCGGGCGACGAGGCCGTGCGCACCGCGGTCGCCGCACTCCGCGCGCGGGGCGTCCACATCGACGTCCGGGTGACCTGGGAAGCCGGCGACGCCGAGCGCTACGCCGCCGAGGCGCTGGCGGAATCCGTGGATACGATCATTGCCGCCGGCGGCGACGGCACCCTCAACGCCGTGGTCTCAGTGCTGGCCGCGCAGACCGCCGATGCCGATGCGCTGCCGTCGCTGGCCCTGATGCCGCTGGGCACCGCCAACGATTTCGCCACCGCCGCCGAAGTGCCGAACCTCCCCGAGGACGCGCTGACCCTGGCGCTCGACCGGCCGGCCGTGCCGATCGACGTGCTGCGCATCGAGACCGACGACGGTGTGCACTGGTGCGCGAATCTCGGCTCCGGCGGCTTCGGCACCCAGGTCACCGTGGAGACGCACGCCGGGCTGAAGAAGGTGCTCGGCGGCCTCGCGTATTTCATCACCGGCCTGTCGCGGCTCGGCCGCATCGAACCGCTGGAAGCACGCATCACCGGCCCGGACTTCGCGTGGCAGGGCGGCTTCATCGCGCTGGGCATCGGCAACGGGCGTCAGGCCGGCGGCGGACAGGCCCTGTGTCCCGATGCCTGCATCGACGACGGCCTGATCGACGTCACCATCGTCCCCGAGCTCGAAGGCGAACTGCTCAACACGCTGCGCACCGCGCTGACCGAGGGCAAGGTCGCCGCGCTCGACCAGGTGGCCGTGCGCACGCAGCTGACGGAACTGGTCGTCGAGTCCGACACGCCGCTGGTGCTCAATCTCGATGGCGAGCCCGCGCGCGCGCGGCGCTTCGCGATCAGCTGCCAGCCCGGACGCCTGCGGCTGCATCTGCCGAAGGATTGCCCGCTGCTCGTCGCGTCGCCGCACCCGGTCGTCTGAGGCGGTCGCGCGCGCGCGGCCGAGCCGCTACAGTAGCCGCCATGCACGCGTCCGCCTTCCCGCATTTCCGTTCGTCCGACGCCGGCTGGCGATGGTGGCGTACTGCCTCTGTCGCCCCCGTTCGTCCGACTGTCCAGGAAATGCCGCGTGATCACGCAGACCGAGTTCCAGCACTACGCCGCTGAAGGCCACACCCACGTACCGGTGGTCCGCGAGGTCCTGAGCGATCTCGATACGCCGCTCTCGGTCTACCTCAAGCTCGCCGATGGCCCGCACACCTATCTGTTCGAATCGGTGGAAGGCGGCGAACGCTTCGGCCGCTATTCGATCATCGGTCTGCCGGCCGAACGCGTCTACGCGTTCCACGGCCACACGTTGACGGTGCGCGAGCACGGCGAGGTCATCGAGACGCGCGAGGTCGAGGATCCGTTCGCCGAAGTCGAGCGTCTGCGCACCGCGCATTCGGTGCCGCAGATCGAAGGCCTGCCGGGGTTCACCGGCGGTCTGGTCGGCTGGTTCGGCTTCGAATGCATCGAGTACATCGAACCGCGTCTGCGCAGCGGCCAGCGCGCCGACGTGCGCGACGAACTCGGCACGCCCGACATCCTGTTGATGCTGAGCACCGAGGTCGCGGTGTTCGACAACCTCAAGGGCCGGTTGTATCTGGTGGTCCACGCCGACACGCGCGAACCGCAGGCCTGGCTGCGTGCGAACCGCCGCCTCGATGCGCTGACGCATCGCCTGCGCCAGGGCGGCGCCGGGTATCCGGAAACGCTGCAGCCCGCTGCGCTCGACGAGTCCGATTTCGTGTCCGGCTTCACCCGCGAGGGCTTCATCGACGCCGTCGCGAAGACCAAGGAATTCATCGCCGCCGGCGACGCCTTCCAGGTCGTGCTGTCGCAGCGCATGTCGGTGCCGTTCCAGGCGCGTCCGGTCGACGTGTATCGCGCGCTGCGCGCGTTGAATCCGTCGCCCTACATGTATTTCCTCGATGTCGGCGGCACCCAGGTCGTGGGTTCGTCGCCGGAAATCCTCGTGCGTCTCAAGGACGGCGAAGTCACCGTGCGCCCGATCGCCGGCACACGTCCGCGTGGCGAGACGCCGGCGCAGGATCAGGCGCTCGAAGCCGAACTGCTGGCCGATCCCAAGGAGCGTGCCGAGCATCTGATGCTGATCGACCTGGGTCGCAACGATGTCGGTCATGTGTCGAGCGCGGGCACGGTCGAGGTCGGCGAGCGTTTTGTCATTGAGCGCTACAGCCACGTCATGCACATCGTCAGCGAAGTCACCGGCCGCCTGAAGGACGGGCTGAGCTATGCCGACGTACTGCGCGCGACGTTCCCGGCCGGTACCGTCAGCGGCGCGCCGAAAGTACGCGCGCTGGAGATCATCCGCAGCCTCGAACCGGTCAAGCGCAACGTCTATTCGGGCGCGGTCGGCTACATCGGCTGGCACGGCGATGCCGACACTGCGATCGCGATCCGCACCGCGGTGATCCAGGACGGCCGCCTCTACGTGCAGGCCGGCGCCGGCATCGTCTACGACTCGGACCCCGAAATGGAATGGGCCGAGACCATGAACAAGGGTCGCGCGTTGTTCCGCGCGGTCGCGCAGGCGGCGAAGGGACTGTGAGCCGCCCCCTCTGTTTTCACCAGGGATCAGGGAGACGACGATGAAAGGATGTTTCGTTCGCGGATGTGCGGGTCTGCTGCTGATGGTGTGTGCGCCGTTCGCGGCGGCGCAGGTCAATGCGTTGCCTTCCCTGCCGCACCTGCTGGTCAAGGGCGAAGCGACGCGTGACGTGGTGCCCGACCGGTTCACCGTGTCGATCACGCTCAGTGCGCTGGACATGCAGCCCGAGGTCGCACGCGAGCGTGTGCAGACGAACCTCGGCGCACTGCTGAACGGGTTGAAGTCGGGTGGGGCGATCGCCGGCTCGATCGATGCCAGCACGTTCTCGGTGCAACCCGAGCACGACTACGAATCCCAGAAACGCGTGTATCGCGGCATCCGCGCGACGCGAGCGCTGCGGGTGACGTTCCCCAACGCCGAGGCCACGCGCGCGTTTCTCGCGAAGCTGCCCGCCGGTGAGGACGTGCAGCTGGGCAGCATCGAGCCGACGTTCTCCGGCGAGGCCGCATTGCGCGGTGAACTGAAGGCCGAGGCGATGCGCCAGACGCGCGACACCGCTGCGCTGCTGGCCACGAGCTACGGTGCGCGCCTGGGCTCGCTGTACAGCGTGTCCGACGTGGCGCCGAGCTTCGCCTACGGCATCCAGGCCGGGCAGTGGCCGTCGTCGCGCAGCGGCGCGTCTCCGCCGCCCGCGGCGAGCCCCTCTGTAGCGTTCGACCGCATCCAGGTCACCGGCAGTCGCATCACGCCCGAAAGCCTCGCCGTCGGCACCGTCACCATCGCCGAACACCTCTACGCCATTTTTCTGCTCGCGGACTGAACCATGCTGTTGATGATCGACAACTACGACAGCTTCACCTGGAACCTCGTGCAGTATCTGCAGGCGCTGGGCGCCGAGGTCCGGGTGGAGCGCAATGACGCGTTGTCGGTCGATGCGATCGCGAAACTCGCGCCCGAGCGCATCGTGATCTCGCCGGGCCCATGCACACCGAACGAAGCCGGCGTGTCGCTGGAGCTGATCGAACGCCTCGGTGCAACGACGCCGATTCTCGGCGTGTGTCTCGGGCACCAAGGCATCGGCCAGGCTTACGGCGGCAAGGTGATCCGCGCGCAGCGGATCATGCACGGCAAGACTTCGGCGATCCGCCACGAGGGCCGCGGTGTGTTCGCGGGTCTGCCGGATGGCTACGAGGCGACGCGCTACCACTCGCTGGTCGTCGAACAGTCGTCGCTGCCGGACTGTCTCGAAGTCACCGCGTGGACCGAGCACGACGACGGCAGCCGTGAAGAGATCATGGGCCTGCGCCATCGCACGCATCCGGTCGAGGGCGTGCAGTTCCATCCCGAGTCGATCCTGACCGAGCATGGACATGCGTTGCTGAAAAACTTCCTCGAGCGCTGACCCTTTCGACGTCATCCCGGCGCACGCCGGGATCCAGCGACTTGAAGCCGGCACAGAAGACACTGGATCCCGCCCTTCGCCGGGATGACGCATCATCAAGATTCGCTGTTACGAACCATCGGTCTCCCCATGCCCATCACCCCCCACGAAGCCCTGCAACGCACCATCGAGCACCGCGAGATCTTCCGCGACGAAATGGTCGAGCTGATGCGCCAGATCATGCGCGGCGAGGTGTCGCCGCTGATGACCGCGGCGATCCTGTCCGGCCTGCGGGTCAAGAAGGAAACCGTCGACGAGATCGCCGGCGCGGCGCAGGTGATGCGCGAGTTCGCGCTGCCGGTGCCGGTCGCGGATGCGGATCGCGCGCATCTGGTGGACATCGTCGGCACCGGCGGTGACGGCGCGCACACGTTCAACATCTCGACGGCGAGCATGTTCGTCGTCGCCGCGGCCGGCGCCAAGGTGGCCAAGCACGGCAACCGCAGCGTGTCCTCGAAGTCCGGCAGTGCCGATGTGCTCGAAGCACTCGGCGCGCGCATCGATCTGCAGCCCGACGACGTCGCACGCTGCATCGCGGCGACCGGCATCGGTTTCATGTTCGCGCCGGTGCATCACCCGGCGATGCAGGCGGTCGCGCCGGTACGTCGCGAGATGGGCGTGCGCACGATCTTCAACATCCTCGGCCCGCTGACCAATCCGGCCGGTGCCCCGAACATCCTGATGGGCGTGTTCCACCCCGATCTCGTCGGCATCCAGGTCCGCGTGCTGCGCGAACTCGGCGCGCAGCGCGCGCTGGTGGTCTGGGGCCGCGACGGCATGGACGAGATCTCGCTCGGCGCCGGCACGCTGGTCGGCGAGCTGCGCGACGGCGAAGTGCGCGAGTACGAGATCCATCCCGAGGATTTCGGCATCGCCATGGCGGCCAGCCGCAATCTGCGTGTGGAGAACGCCTACGAATCGAAGGCGCTGGTGCGCCAGGCGCTCGACGGCACCGCGGGGCTGGCCCAGGACATCGTCTGCCTCAATGCCGGCGCGGCGCTGTACGTGGCCGGCGTCTCGGCGTCGATCGCCGATGGTGTCGCGCTCGCGCGGACCACCGTCGCATCGGGTGAGGCCTTGCGCCGCCTGGACGCATTCGTCGCACAGACGCAGCACGCGGGCAGCTGAATCGGAAGTTTCTGGTTCCCCGGGCCCTGGCGGACGCGTATGCTGAATAGGTTGCATGGATGCTGCCCTTTCGGTTGAAGAAGCGATCCCTGCATGCGTCATCCCGCATTACCCCGTCCCCCGTATCACGTCGCGATCCTCCGTTACCGCCGCAACGGCGAGGACGCGGCCGGTTACAACGAAGCGCTGCGCGACATGGTCGAAATGGCGCAGCTGCAGCCCGGCTTTCTCGGCATGGAGTCGGTAGACGACGCGAGCGGTGACGGCGTCACGCTGAGCTACTGGACCGACGAGGCCTCGATCCGCGCCTGGCGCGCGCAGGACGGTCAGGGCGTGATCCGCGAGAAGGACCGGCGCGGCTGGTACACCGAGTACGCCCTGCAGATCGCGCGCGTCGAACGTGCCTACGCGTGGTCGCGCGACGCAGCCGGCGACGAGACGGACGACGGGGACGCGCCCGGGGCCGTGTTCCCGGTCTGACGGTCCGGGGCACCGTCGCCTGCGTTATCGTGGGCGGCCCTTCCAGACCGGCGCGTCGCGCTGGCCCACGGTGTTGATCTTGAACGACGTCCTGCAGCGCATCCTGGCGCGCAAACACGAAGAAGTCGCGGCACGTCGTGCCGCGTTGCCGCTGGCCGACATCGCCGCACGGGCCGCTGCGGCGCCGCCGGTGCGCGGCTTCGCCGCCGCGATCGAAGCGAAGATCGCCGCCGGCCAGGCCGCGGTGATCGCCGAGGTCAAGAAGGCCAGCCCCTCGCAGGGCGTGATCCGCGCCGACTTCCAGCCCGCCGAGATCGCGCGCAGCTACGCGGCCGGCGGCGCGGCCTGTCTGTCGGTGCTGACCGACATCGATTTCTTCCAGGGCGCCGACGACTACCTCGTGCAGGCGCGCGCAGCCTGCGCGTTGCCGGTGCTGCGCAAGGACTTCATCGTCGATCCCTGGCAGGTCTATGAGGCACGTGCACTCGGCGCGGACTGCGTGCTGCTGATCGTCGCCGCGCTCGACGACCGTCAGCTGGTCGAGATTGCCGAGCTTGCGATGTCGATCGATCTCGACGTGCTGGTCGAAGTGCACGACATCGACGAACTCGAGCGCGCGCTGCAGGTGCCGGCGCCGCTGCTGGGCATCAACAACCGCAGTCTGCGTTCGTTCGAAGTCTCGCTCGACACCACGCTGGAACTGCGCAGCGCGGTGCCACGCGATCGCCGTCTGGTCACCGAGAGCGGCATCCACACCGCCGCCGATGTCGCGCGCATGCGCGCGGCCGGGATCGACGCGTTCCTGGTCGGCGAAGCCTTCATGCGCGAGCCCGATCCGGGCACCGCGCTGCGCACGCTGTTCGCGATGCCGGGCGCGCCCACGACGACGGACAGCCGTCCGGTCGCCGACATCTCGGCGATCGCGATCGCCGCCGCGACGACGCCGGCGCCGGTGGAGACGGACACCGCCGGTGCGGATACCGGCACGCCGGTCGTCGCCCAGCTGCTCAAGGACACCGCCGCGAACGACACCGTGCGCACCGTGGTCTTCGATTTCGACCACACGCTCTACGACGGCGACTCGGGCACCCATCTGTTCCGCTGGCTGATCACCCGCAGCGTCTGGCGCACCGCGCTGGCCTGTCTGGCCGCGCCGGTGCTCGGGCCGATGATCGCGTCCCTGCCCACGCGCCGTTACGGCATTTCCGGATTCGTGTGGATCGGCACCGTCGGCCTGCACAGCCGCGGCGTGCTGGACCGGCTGATCGATCGCTACGTCGCGGACAACGCCGCGCAGATCAAACCCAAGCTGCTGCCGATCGCGCTCGACGTGCTGCACGCGCATCGCGCCGCCGGCGACAACGTGGTCATCGCCACCGGCGCGCCGCCGGAACTCGCCCGCGCCATTCTCGCGTTCGTCGCGCACGAATCCGTGCCGGTGATCGGCACCGCGGTCGGGCCGAAGTTCGGCGCGGTGGTCGCCACGCGCCACTGCCACGCCGAGGAGAAGATGCGCATGCTGCGCGAGCGCGGCTACGGCGCGATCGACATCGCGTATTCCGATTCCTCCGCCGACCTGCCGCTGCTCAAGGCCGCGAAGGCACCGGTGGTGGTGAACCCGAAGGCGGCCAACGTCGACATGTTCCGCCGCGCCCTGCCGCCGGGCACGCCGGTGCTCAACTGGGGCTGCGCCGACCGCGGCGGCGATCCGATCGCCACGCCCGCGGTCTGAAGTCTCAGGCCAGCAGCGTGCGGCCGATCTGGTAGAGGCTGATCGCCATCACCAGCAGACCCACCGCGAGCAGCACCCAGCGCTCGCGGACGTGCTTGACGAACAGCGCGGCCAGCGGCGCGGCGATCATGCCGCCGACCAGCAGCCCGAGGATCACGTCGAGGTGCTGCAGGCCCATCGTCAGGAAGAAGGTCACCGAGATCGACACGGTGACCAGAAACTCGGCTGCGTTGACGGTGCCGATCGTCGTGCGCGCCGTGCCGCCGCGGGCGAGCAGGGTGGACGTGGCCACCGGCCCCCAGCCGCCACCGCCGGTGGCATCGAGCAGGCCGGCGAAGAAGCCCAGCAGCGGCACCCGGCGCACTTCGCGCTTGGGCATCAGCCGGCCCGCCGCGCGCAGCAGGATCACGATCGACAGGATCAGCAGGTAGGCGTAGATGAAAGGCCGGATCACGTCGCCGGGCAGTTGCGTCAGCACGTAGGCGCCGATCGCGCCGCCGATCATGCCCGGCAGGGCGAGCCGCAGGAACAGCCGCTTGTCGACGTTGCGCATCGCCAGATGCGAGGCGCCCGAGGCGCCGGTCGTGAACACCTCGGCGGTATGCACGCTGGCGCTCACTGCCGCCGGCGGCACGCCCATGCTCAGCAGCACCGAGGACGACACCAGCCCGAACGCCATGCCCAGCGCGCCGTCGATCAGCTGCGCGGCGAGTCCGACGAGCACGAAGAACAGGAATTGGTCGCCGAGTTCCATGGCGCAGACTCCGGAAGGTCAGGACAGTCTGCAAGGACGGCGTGACCGGGACGTGTGTCCCGTCAGGCGTCGCCGAGCCGCTTGATGAAACGCAGGGTGCCGTCGGAGAAGCCGCAGGCCTTGTAGAACGCATGCGCGTCGGCGCGCTGCGAACCGCTGACCAGCTCCAGCCGCGCCGCACCGGCGAAACGCGCGCGGCGATCGGCTTCCTTCAGCAGCTCGCGGCCCAGGCCCTTGCCCTGCGAATCGCTGGTGACGACCAGCGCGGTGATGCGGCAGGTCGTCGAGCCGAGCGGCAGGTAGTACATGAAATCGAGTGCGATCAGGCCGCAGACCCGGCCGCCGCTGCGCGCGACCACCAGGGCCTGGCGGTCGTTGTCGGTGATCAGGCGGATGCGATCGCGGGCTTCGCGCTCGGTGCAGGGATAGCCCATCTCCGACAGCAGCGCGGCCACGTCGTCGGCGTCGATCACCGACGCGCTGCGCAGGTCGGCGTCGGGCAGGTCGCCCCGCGGGCCGAAGTGTCCGAGGCTCATGCCGGCGCTCCTAGCGCGTGCCGAACAGCACGATGGTCTTGCCGCGGGCGGTCAGCTTGTTCTCCGCCTGCAGCTTCTTGAGCACGCGCCCGGCCATCTCGCGCGAACAGCCGACCAGACGTGCCAGCTCCTGCCGCGAGATCCGCAGCTGGGTGCCCTGCGGATGGCTCATCGCCTCCGGCTCGCGGGTCAGGTCGTGCAGGGTGCGGATGATGCGGTCGGTGACGTCGAGGAACGCCAGACGTCCGGCCTTGCGGCTGGTGTCGAGCAGGCGCCGCGAGAGCTGCGCGCCGATCGCGTACATGATCGAGGTCGCATCGTTGGCCAGCACACCGTCGAACAGCTGGTACAGGCGCTCGTAGCTGATCTCGGCCAGTTCGCACTGGGTGCGCGTGCGCAGGATGACCTCGCGCACGTCCGACTCGATGAACAGGCCCATCTCGCCGACCAGCTCGCCCGTGCCGAAGTAGCCGAGGATCAGTTCGCGACCGTCGTCTTCCTCGGTGATGATGCTGACCGAGCCGCTGACGACGTAGTACAGCGTGCCGGCCGGATCACCGGGACGGAACACTTCGCTGCGCGGCGGGTAGCGGCGGCGGTGGCAATGGGCAAGAAAGCGCTCGATGGCGGCCGGCGTGGGCGCCATCGGGTGCGGTGGGCGGGGGGCATGGGGATTGATCAGGGCCACAGGTGTTGGTGTCATGGGCTTCGGATCGGGGGAATGCCGCAGAGTAGGCGCTCCGGCTGCCCGGGGCAAACCCGCGTGATCGGCGAGGTCGCGGCACGTGGGTGCTTTGACGCATAATCGTCGTTTCGCCCAACCCCCGAGGGTCGACCGCTGTGGTCAAACCGCTCCCGCGCCTGAAGCTTCAGGGTTTCAACAACCTGACCAAGGCCCTGTCGTTCAACATCTACGACGTGTGCTACGCCGCGTCGGAAGACGAGCGTCAGCGCTACATCGCGTACATCGACGAGGTGTACAACGCCGACAGGCTGACCCAGATCCTGACCGATGTCGCCGAGATCATCGGCGCGAACATCCTCAACGTCGCGCGCCAGGACTACGACCCGCAGGGCGCGTCGGTCACCATCCTCATCTCCGAGGAGCCGGTGGTGGACCGCAAGGACGCGAAGGGCGTGATCTCCGACGCCGTCGTCGCGCACCTCGACAAGTCGCACATCACGGTGCACACGTATCCGGAGACCCATCCGGACAACGGCATCGCGACGTTCCGCGCCGACATCGACGTCGCCACCTGCGGCGTGATCTCGCCGCTGAAGGCGCTGAACTATCTGATCGAGAGCCTCGAGTCGGACATCGTGGTGATGGACTACCGCGTGCGCGGTTTCACCCGCGACGTGAAGGGCCGCAAGCACTACATCGACCACAAGATCAATTCGATCCAGGATTACCTGGCGAAGAACATCAAGTCGCGTTACGACGCGCTCGATGTGAACGTCTACCAGGAAAACATCTTCCACACGAAGATGCACCTGAAGGAATTCGATCTCGACCAGTACCTGTTCGAAGAGAAGGCCCGCAATCTCTCGTTCAAGGAGCGCATGAAGATCGAAGCGCGCCTGCGCCGCGAGATCGAAGAGCTCTATCACGGTCGCAATCTGATCGACTGACCGGCGTACGCTGCCGGTCGACGCAAAAAGGCCCCGCATGGCGGGGCCTTTTCGTGTCCGTGAGGACTCCAGCCCTCACGTCTTCCGTCCTGACGCGCTGGCGGCGCTACAGCCGGTACGCCACCGCCTTCATCAGGCTCGAGGCGGTCGCCATCAGTGACGGCACCGGCCACGGCAGCACGCGCGCGCCGGCCTGCTCGGCGTGTTCGGCGTGGCGCGCCTCGTCTTCCTTCATCTGCTTGAGGATCTCGCGGCTGCGCTGGTCGGCTTCCGGCAAGGTCTGCAGATGCGCGTCGAGGTGCGCCTCGACCTGACGTTCGGTCTCCACGACGAAGCCGAGATTCCAGCCGTCGCCGCGCAGACCGGCCACGACGCCGAGCGCATAACTGCCGCCATACCACAGCGGGTTGAACACGCTGGGGCGGCTGTCGAGTTCCCGCAGCCGCTGCGCGCACCAGGCCAGGTGATCGGTTTCTTCCTGCGCGGCGTCGAGCAGATGCGCGCGCGTCCCGGCCTCGCGTGCGACCGCGGCCTGGCCGAAGTACAGGCCCTGCGCGCAGATCTCGCCCACGTGGTTGATCCGCATCAGACCCGCGGCGTGCCGGCGCTCCGCGTCGTTGAGCACGACATCGGGCGTCTCGACGCCGGGGTTGGGGCGGGTGGCCGGCGGATTGCCGAATACCGTGTCGAGCGCGCGCTGGGTCTCGACCAGCAAGTGGTCGACGGGATTGAAACGGGGCCGGGGGAGGGCCATCGGGTCGGATTCCTGCAGCGCGGCAGGTGGCCGCGTCGCGTACCATTCTCGGCCCTCGCTCCATGCCGCGCCAGCGTCCGGCGTGGCGACGCCCCGCCAGCTTGCGTGCCGAAGGGCGGGCAGCTATCATTCCGCTTCTGTGTTGCACGCTCTACAACGCGAGGCGACGTTCCGCCGGCCACCGGCGCAACCAGCCCGACCAGTCACCCACCGAGTATTTCCATGAAGACCTTCATTGCCAAGAACGAGACCGTCCAGCGCGACTGGTATCTCGTCGATGCATCCGGCAAGACCCTGGGCCGCCTGAGCGCGGAAATCGCCCACCGTCTGCGCGGCAAGCACAAGCCCGTCTACACCCCGCACGTCGACACCGGCGACTACATCATCGTGGTCAACGCCGAGAAGATCGCCGTGACCGGCAAGAAGATGACGGACAAGCTCTACCACCGTTTCACGGGCTACATCGGCAACCTGAAGACCGAGACCCTGGGCCAGGCGCTCGAGCGCCACCCGGAGCGCGTGATCGAGATCGCCGTCAAGGGCATGCTGCCGAAGAACACCCTCGGCCGCGCCATGTACCGCAAGCTCAAGGTCTACAAGGGTGCCGAGCACCCGCACGCCGCACAGCAGCCGCAGCCCCTGGAACTCTGATCATGGCAATTACCCAGAATTACGGCACCGGCCGTCGCAAGTCCTCCGTCGCCCGCGTGTTCCTGCGCAAGGGCAGCGGCAAGATCACCGTCAACGACCGTCCGCTCGACGAGTTCTTCGGCCGCGAGACCGCGCGCATGATCGTGCGCCAGCCGCTCGAGCTGACCCAGAACACCGAGACGTTCGACATCCTGGTGACCACCACCGGTGGCGGCACGACCGGTCAGGCCGGTGCGATCCGCCTCGGCATCTCGCGTGCGCTGGTCGAATACGACGAGACGCTGAAGGTCGAGTTGCGCAAGGCGGGCTTCATGACCCGTGACGCACGCGAAGTCGAGCGCAAGAAGGTCGGCCTGCACAAGGCACGTCGCGCCACGCAGTTCTCGAAGCGCTGATCGTGCGTTGCCGGATCCGCGCGACTGCGTGGATCCGGCGTCGCCGAAGCTTGCGGAGCACCGCGGTTTCGGCGTTACAATATGTTCATAGCCCCGTCGCCAAGCGGTAAGGCACCTGACTCTGACTCAGGCATTCGGAGGTTCGAATCCTTCCGGGGCTGCCACATCGAAAACGAAAAAGCCCGCCGAAAGGTGGGCTTTTTTGTGCCTGTTGTCTTCGGCAAGTGCGCTGCAAGCCATGGCGTTGCAGCCTCGAATTTCGCGTCCGGCGTCTTTGCGTTTGTTCACGCGTGTCGATTGCATTCACGACGTGCCGTTCGCAGGACGACTGCATTCCACGCCTGCGCACGGCGACACGATGCACGCGCATCGATGCGGCTCTAGAATTCCGCGATGAACGCGTTCCCGCCGCCGTATACCACTCCTGCCGCCGTCGTCGACGCCCTGCGCGTGCATGGCTGCGCGGTGCTCGCACCCTCGACGCTGGCATCGCTCTGCAATGTGCGCATCGATGCGCTCGAGGCTTGGCGCGCGGGCTGGGACGATCTCCCGCCCGATGCCTATCTCAAGGATGGCGGCCGCTATCGCCGACGTCGGCACGGCTGCTTCGTGCAACACGGCGACACGCTCGCGCAGGTCGCGCATCGCGCGCACTGGCAGTCCGAGGACTACAACGCCCTGCACGGCGGCATGCATCGCTGGTTCGAGCCGCTGGCACCGGCGCTCGCGGCCGATCCGGCCTGGACACGGCTCGTCGCCGGACTCGGCCATGTATTCGCGCAGGTGCGCGACGATGGTGACTGGCATGTCGAAGCGCACCAGTTCCGCATCGACACCACCGACGGCATCGGCCGGCCCACGCCCGAAGGTGCGCACCGGGATGGTGTGGATTTCGTCGCGGTGCTGCTGGTCGGCCGCAGTGGCATCAAGGGCGGCGAGACGCGCGTGTTCGAGGCCGACGGCCCGGCCGGGCAGCGCTTCACCCTGACCGAACCGTGGGCGGTGCTGCTGCTCGACGACCATCGCGTGATCCACGAGTCCACGCCGATCCAGCCGGCCGACGGCACCGGTCATCGCGACACGCTGGTGCTGACCTATCGCGCCGGCGCCTTCCAGGGCGAGAACTGAGCGTCGCCGCGCGCGAGTTCGTTACAATCGCAACAGATAGCCGACGCCAACCGGAGTTGCCATGAAGCTGGGTTCTTTGAAGGAGGGCGGCCGCGACGGCACCCTGATCGTCGTGTCGCGCGACCTGGGCCGCGCGGTGCGCGCCACCGGCATCGCCGCGACGCTGCAGCAGGCGCTCGACGACTGGTCGAACGCCGCGCCGCGCCTCAACGCGCTGTCCGAATCGCTCGATGCCGGCGACGCCGACGGCGTGTTCGATCTCGACGTCGCGCGCCTCGCCGCGCCGCTGCCGCGCGCCTACGAGTTCGTCGACGGCAGCGCCTATCTGCCGCACGTCGAGCGCGTGCGCCGCGCGCGTGGCGCCGAAGTGCCGGAGAGCTTCTACACCGATCCGCTGATGTACCAGGCGACCAGCGCCGGTTTCTACGGCCCGCGCGACACCGTGAAGGTGACCAGCGAAGACCACGGCATCGATCTCGAGGCCGAGATCGTCGTGATCACCGACGACGTGCCGATGGCGGTGACGCCCGAGCAGGCCGCCGGCCACATCCAGCTGATCGGTCTGGTCAACGATGTCTCTCTGCGCAATCTGATTCCCGGCGAGCTCGCCAAGGGCTTCGGCTTCCTGCAGGCCAAGCCGCGCTCGGCGCTGAGCCCGGTGTTCGTGACCCCGGACGAGCTGGGCGATGCCTGGCGGGACAGCAAGCTGCACCTGCCGCTGCTCACCCACATCAACGGCGAATGGTTCGGCGCGCCGGAAGCCGGCGTCGACATGCAGTTCGATTTCTCGCAACTGGTCGCGCACGCGGCGAAGACGCGCCCGCTGGTCGCCGGCACGATCGTCGGCTCGGGCACGATCGCGAACGCGGACACGTCGAAGGGCGCGTCGTGCTTCGCCGAGAAGCGCACCGTCGAGACGTTGGAGCAGGGCGCCCCGAAGACGCCGTTCATGGCGTTCGGCGACACCGTGCGCATCGAGATGCTCGATGCCGAGGGCGTCAGCATCTTCGGCGCGATCGAGCAGGTGATCGAACGCCAGGCGCTGCCGGCGTAACACCGATGACGGCCGCGCTGACGCTGCATACCTACTGGCGGTCCAGCGCGGCCTACCGCGTACGCATCGCCCTGCATCTCAAGGGTCTGGCGTTCGACAGCGTGCCGGTGCATCTGGTGCAGGGCGGCGGCGAACAGCGCATGCCGGCGTTCGCCGCGCGCAATCCGCAGCGGCTGGTGCCGACGCTGCAGCACGGCGACGCGGTGCTGACCCAGTCGCTGGCCATTATCGAATATCTCGACGAGACGTTTCCCGGCGTGCCGTTGCTGCCGCGCGACGCGCTCCCGCGTCAACGCGCCCGCACGCTCGCGCAGGTGGTCGCCTGCGACATCCATCCGCTCGGCAACCTGCGCGTGCTGCAGTACCTCGAACACGAATTGCAGCTGCCGGCGGATGCGCGCACGCGCTGGGTCGCGCGCTGGGTGCGCGATGGACTGGAGGCGTTCGAGGCCCTGCTGCTGCAGCACGGTGCCGGCGATTTCTGCGTCGGCGATGCGCCGACGATCGCCGATTGCGCGCTGGTGCCGCAGCTCTACAACGCACGACGCTTCGGCATCGATCTGGCGCCGTATCCGGCGATCCGCCGGATCGAGGCGGCATGCGTCGCGCTGCCGGCCTTCGAGGCGGCAGCGCCGGAACGACAGGCGGACGCGCCGCCCGCCTGATCGCGTCAGTGGTCGGTGCCGAACACGTCCGCGTAGGGGTCGTGGCTGCCGGAGCCGCCTTCGGACAGCCGGAACTTGAGGTCCAGACCGTCGCGCGAGTCGGCGGCACGCAATGCGGTCTCGCGATCGATCCGGCCTTCCTTGTGCAGCCGGAACAGGCACTGGTCGAAGGTCTCGACGCCGTCCTCGAGCGAATCCTCCATCGCCTGCTTGATCTCGTGCACCTGACCGCGGCGCAGCAGGTCGCGGATCATCGGCGTGTTGAGCAGGACCTCCGTCGCCGGCAGGCGGCGGCCGTCGTTGCCGGCCACCAGACGCTGCGACACCACCGCGCGCAGGTTCAGCGCGAGGTTCATCAGCACGTTCTTGTGCGCGGCCTCGGGGAAGAAGTTGAGGATGCGCTCGATCGTCTGGTCGGCGTTGTTGGAGTGCAGCGTCGCCAGACAGATGTGGCCGGTCTCGGCAAACGAGATCGCCGCTTCCATCGTCGTCGCGTCCAGGATCTCGCCGATCAGGATGACGTCCGGCGCCTCGCGCATCGCGTTCTTGAGCGCGTTGTGGAAAGTCAGCGTGTCCAGCCCGACCTCGCGCTGGTTGACGAGCGATTTCTTGTGCCGGTGCAGGTACTCGATCGGATCCTCGATGGTGAGGATGTGGCCCGAGGTGCTGGCGTTGCGGTGGTCGATCATCGAGGCCAGCGTGGTCGACTTGCCCGAGCCGGTGGAGCCGACGATCAGCACCAGGCCGCGCGGCGCCATGATGATGTCCTTGAGCACCTGCGGCAGCTGCAGTTCCTCGATGCTCGGGATGTTGCTGCGGATCGCACGGATGACCATGCCCGCCTCGCCGCGCTGCTTGAACACGTTGACACGGAAGCGCCCGGCGTCCTGCAGCGAGTAGGCCATGTTGAGCTCGAAATCGCGTTCGAACTGCTGGATCTGGCTCTCGTCCATCAGCGAGTACGCGATCTTGCGGACCATGCCCGGCGGCAGGCCCGTGCTGCCCAGCGGGTAGAGCTTGCCTTCGACCTTGATGTACACCGGCGCGCCGGTGCTCAGGAACATGTCGGACGCATTTTTCTCGGTCATCAGCTTCAGGAAGTAGCCGATATCCATGTACGAACTCCCCCACGTGCTGCCGGTCTGCGTTGCGCATCCGGCTGCGGCTGACCACAATGATCCGGATCAAGCGTCCGGGCACGATTCCTCGATGAACACAAGCTTCGCATACATCCGTCCAATGCTGCAGGGCCTCGCGCTCGCAGGTGTGCTGGCGCTGGCCGGTTGCGCGAGTACGCCGCCGCCGACCGAGGAACTCGCCGCCGCGCAGCTGTCGATCGCCCGCGCCGGTGACGCCGATGCCGACCAGTACGCGCCCACTGACATCACCCAGGCGCGGCGTGCGCTGTCGCAGGCGCAGGCCGCGATGGGCATGGACCGCGCCGACGAGGCACGCACGCTGGCGCTGTCGGCCAGCGCGCTCGCCGACCTCGCGCACGCCCGTGCCCGTCAGGCGGAAACCGAATCCGAACTGTCCGCACGCCGGGCGGAGATCACCAACCTGCGCCAGCGGCTGCGGGTGGAGGAATGAGCACAATGCGATCGATGACACCCTACGCATTGGCCCTCGCGCTGCTGGTGCCGTTCGCCGCCAATGCCCAGTCCGCGCCGGAAGGCGAGGCCGCGCTCCTGCAGCAGCGACTGCAGGCGATCGACAGCAATCCCGACACGGCCGGTACGGCCGCCTATGAACGCCTGCAGGCGCGCCAGTCCCTGGCGGCGCTGGGCACGGTCCGCAGCAACCAGCGGGCCGCGGCCCTGCAGATTGCCCAGTGGCGCGTGGAGACGGCCGAACTGGCCGCGCGCACCGAGGCCACGCGTCGCGAGCTGACCCAGCTCGAGCGCGAGCGCAGTGCGCTGATCGTCGAAGCCAGCCGCGCGGACGCCGTGCGCGCCCGCCAGGAAGCCGAGCGCTTGCGCATCCAGGCCCAGATCCAGGCCGAGGAAGCCGCGCGCCTGCGTCTGGCAGCCGAGGAAGAGACCACCGCCCGTCAGCAGGCCGAGACCGTGCTGCAGGGCGTGGCCACCGGCGAGGCGGCCAAGCTGCGCGCGGCCCGCCAGCGCGACGCGGAACTGCGTCGGCGCGAGGCCGAGCTGCTCAAGAGTCTCGAGCAGCCCTGAGCGACGCGGGCCGGGGTCTAACGGCCTGCCTACGCACTGCGCGCCAACGCGCGGCAGTGCGCCGTCCGACGAATGGTTGTTAGTTTTTCGTCAGGCTGAATCCAATTGAAATCAATCACTTGCGCCGATTTCCGGCTGAGCGCCGCGTCGTGGCGCGGTTCTCGGGTGGGCAAGCTGGAAGCGTTTTCGCGTCTGACCGGGCGCCGCGTACGCAATCGGGTTTTTCGCCCTTGTGGGCCTCCGGTCCGAGGAGTAGGGTCGGTTGTCCGGGTGGCACCGATTCCTTCCGCCATCCGGTCACTGAGCCAGGCCGATGACCGAGATGATCCCCCGCGAGGTCCCCGTATTCCGTCCACAGGACGGCCACGGCGACCTGATCGGATCGTCCGCCCCACGTTCCTGGATGCAGCCCACGTAGCGCCCCGCCCGTCGCCGGTCGGGGCGTTCGTATTTCCAGTCAGGAGGATTCCATGTTCGAAGCGCAATCGCAGACCGAACTCGAAGAGATCATGAAAGGAAACGTCGAGTTCCGGCAGCTCTACTACCGGCACAAGGAGCTGGACAAGAAGGTGCTGAACGCAGAGCTCGGCGTGTTCGCCGTCGATGAGACCACGCTGTCGCAGATGAAGCGCGAGAAGCTCGCGGCAAAGGATCGCCTGACCCAGATGTACGACCAGATGCAGAAACACTAGGTTCGTCTGTCGCGGGCGGTGGTGGCCATCCTCGTCGGTCACCATCGCCCGCGAATGTTGTCCGCGGATGCGATAATCGCGATCTGTCTCGCTGCAACCCGGACCTGCAATGCCGATCGCCGACTCCGTTCTCGACCTGATCGCCGACACGCCCATCGTGCGTGCGCGCCGCCTCGACGCGGGCCCCTGCGAACTCTATTTCAAGCTTGAGAGCCAGAATCCGGGCGGCTCCATCAAGGACCGCATTGGCCTGCGCATGATCGAGGCCGCCGAAGGGCGGGGTGACATCGCGCCCGGCGCGACGCTCGTGGAAGGCACTGCCGGCAATACCGGCATCGGCCTGGCGCTGGTGGCCCAGCAGAAGGGCTACAAACTGATTCTCGTGGTCCCGGACAAGATGAGCCGGGAGAAGATCTTCAATCTCAAGGCGATGGGCGCCGAGGTCGTGCTGACCCGCTCCGACGTCGCCAAGGGCCACCCCGAGTACTACCAGGATCTCGCCGAGCGCATCGCGCGCGAGACCCCGGGCGCCTATTTCATCAACCAGTTCGGCAATCCCGACAACCCGGCCGCGCACGAGCACGGCACCGGGCCGGAGATCCTCCGTCAGATGAGTGAAGTGGGCGGGCTGGACGCGATCGTCTTCGGCTGTGGCAGCTCGGGCACGATGACCGGCCTGTCGCGCTGCTTTGCCAAGGACGCGCCGGACGTGGAGCTGGTGCTGGCCGATCCGGTCGGCTCGATCCTCGCCGAGTACATCAACGACGGCGTGCTCAACGACAAGTCGGGCAGCTGGATGGTCGAGGGCATCGGCGAGGATTTCCTGCCGGGCATCTCCGATTTCTCGCGGGTCAAGCAGGCCTACGCCATCAGCGACCAGGAAAGCTTCCTCGCCGCGCGCGAACTGCTGCGCACCGAGGGCATCCTCGGCGGTTCCTCGACCGGCACGTTGTTGGCCGCCGCGCTCAAGTACTGCCGCGCGCAGACCACGCCGAAAAAGGTGCTGGTGTTCGTCTGCGACACCGGCAACAAATACCTGAGCAAGCTCTACAACGACTACTGGATGCTCGACAACGGCTTCCTGGAGCGCGAGCAGCACGGCGACCTGCGCGATCTGATCCTGCGCCCGTACTCGCGTCGCGACACCGTGGTGCTGCAGCCGACCGACCTGCTGGTGACGGCCTACCAGCGTATGAAGCTCTACGAGATCTCGCAGCTGCCGGTGATGGACGGCGACCGCATCGTCGGCATCCTCGACGAAAGCGACGTGCTGCTGCACGTCTACGGGGACGAAGCCCGCTTCCGGGAGCCGGTGTCCTCGGCGATGGTCAGCAAGCTCGACTTCCTCGACGTCAAATCCCCGGTCGAAGCCCTGCTGCCGGTGTTCGACCGCGGCCAGGTCGCGATCGTCACCGAGGGCGACCGGTTCCTCGGCCTGATTACCCGCATCGACCTGCTGAACTACCTGCGCCGCCGGGTGCAGTAACGCCTTCGCGTTGATCGCCGCGGCTCTGAACCTGTCGTTCAGGGCTGCTGGCTAGAATCTCACGTCCTTTCAGGAAGCTGTCATGTCCGAATCCAGTTCCCGGCATCGCGATTACGCGCTGGCCACGTTGGCCATCCATGCCGGCCAATCGCCCGATCCCTCGA
The DNA here is from genome assembly GCF_036584485.1 of Luteimonas flava. NCBI lineage: Bacteria > Pseudomonadati > Pseudomonadota > Gammaproteobacteria > Lysobacterales > Lysobacteraceae > Luteimonas > Luteimonas flava. The sequence continues at coordinate 618,560 of NZ_JAZHBM010000002.1, forward strand.
CGGGCGCGGTGATGCCGCCGATCTACGCGACCTCGACCTATGCCCAGTCCAGCCCGGGCGAGCACCAGGGCTTCGAGTATTCGCGCACCCACAATCCGACGCGCTTTGCCTACGAGCGCTGCGTGGCGGGCCTGGAAGGCGGCACCCGCGGTTTCGCGTTCGCCTCCGGCATGGCCGCGACTGCGACCCTGCTGGAACTGCTGGACAGCGGCGACCACGTCATCGCGATGGACGACCTCTACGGCGGCAGCTACCGCCTGTTCGAACGCGTGCGCACGCGCAGTGCCGGGCTGTCCTTCAGCTATGTGGACATGACCGACCCGTCGGTGTTCGAGGCGGCGATTACCGACAAGACGAAGCTGGTGTGGATCGAAACCCCGACCAACCCGATGCTGAAGATCGTCGACATCCGGGCGATCGCGGACATCGCGCACAAGCGCGGCCTGATCGTCGTCGTCGACAACACCTTCGCCTCGCCGATCCTGCAGCGCCCGATCGAACATGGCGCCGACATCGTCATGCACTCGGCCACCAAGTACCTCAATGGCCACTCCGACATGGTCGGCGGAATGCTGGTGGTCGGCGACAACGCCGAACTTGCCGAACAACTCGCGTTCCTGCAGAACTCCGCAGGCGCGGTGCAGGGCCCCTTCGACAGCTTCCTCGCGCTGCGCGGCCTCAAGACGCTGCATCTGCGCATGAAAGCGCATTGCGAAAACGCGCAGGCCCTGGCGGAGTTCCTTGACGCACATCCCGCGGTCGAGCAGGTGATCTACCCCGGCCTCGCCTCGCACCCGCAGCACGCACTCGCCAAGCGCCAGATGGACGGCTTCGGCGGCATCATCTCGGTCCGCATCAAGGGTGGTTTCGAGGCCGCGAAGCGCTTCTGCGAGCGGACCGAACTGTTTACCCTCGCCGAGTCGCTCGGCGGTGTGGAAAGCCTGGTCAACCATCCGGCGGTGATGACGCATGCGTCGGTGCCGGCGGAGCGGCGTGCCGAGCTGGGTATGCATGACGATCTGGTGCGGTTGAGTGTGGGGGTGGAAGGTTTCGACGATCTACGTGCGGACCTCCATGCCTCGCTGACGGAACACTCATGTACACAAGCCTGAAAGCACCGGTTTTCACCTTGGCCGGGCCCTTCAATGCCTGGTTGAAACATCGCACTTTGACGATCGAACTGGCACGGCGCGATGTGCTTGGCCGGTATCGGGGGGCCAGCTTTGGCCTGCTTTGGTCGTTGATCAGCCCGTTCTTCATGCTCGTGGTGTACACGCTAGCGTTCGGCTACATCCTGCGCGCGCGCTGGCCCGGCACCAGTGGCAACACCGCGGACTTCGCGATGCTCTTGTTCATGGGGTTGATCGTGCACGGCTTCTTTGCCGAGTGTCTGAGCAGAGCGCCCAACGTCATCGTGGGCAATGCGAATCTGGTCAAGAAGATCGTGTTTCCACTGGACGTGCTGCCGTGGACAGTGGTGCTCTCGGCGATGTTCCATGCGATTGCCAACAGTACCGTGTTCGTGGTGCTCAATCTGATTCTGCGTGGCGAGATCCATGCCACGGTATTGCTGTGGCCGCTGGTCATGCTTCCACTCGGGTTCCTGGCGCTAGGTGTGGTCTGGTTGCTGTCCGCCCTGAGCGTGTTCCTGCGGGATATCAGCCAGGTCACAGGCGTACTGGCGACTGCGTTGCTCTTCCTGTCTTCGGCGATCGTGCCGGTCGAGACGCTGCCGGAGCACTACCAGTTCGTGTTCCGGCTCAATCCGTTGACCTTCATCATTGATCAGGCCAGGCAGGTGGCGTTCTGGGGCCAGATGCCCGATTGGAGGGGGCTGGGCATCTACGCGCTCGGGGCCCTGTTCTTCGCCTACGGCGGATTCGCAGTCTTCCAGAAGACCCGCAGGGGATTTGCTGATGTCCTCTGACCCGGTTCACGCAATGCAGGAGGAAGACCTGATCATCGACGCCTCGGGCGTCGGCAAGTGCTACCACATCTACGACCGGCCGTCGCAGCGTCTCATGCAGGGGTTGTTCGGCGATCGGCGACGTTACTACCGCGAGTTCTGGGCATTGCGCGGTATCGACCTGAAGGTCCGTCGAGGCGAGACCGTTGGCATCATCGGTCGCAACGGCTCGGGTAAATCGACGCTGTTGCAGCTCATCGCCGGGACACTCGCGCCGACCGAGGGCAGCGTGCAGGTGCGTGGCCGCGTGGCCGCGCTGCTCGAGCTGGGCAGTGGTTTCAATCCCGACTTCACAGGTCGCGAGAATGTGTATCTCAACGCCTCGATCCTGGGTCTGAGCGCCGCGGAGACCGGATCGAGGATCGATGCGATCCTTGCATTCGCGGACATTGGCGAGTTCATCGATCAGCCGATTCGCAATTACTCCAGCGGCATGGTGATGCGCCTTGCGTTCTCGGTGATGGCGCACGTGGACGCGGATGTCCTGATCATCGACGAAGCGCTGGCGGTGGGCGATGCGTTCTTCACGCAGAAGTGCATGCGTTTTCTGCGTGATTTCAAGGCCCGGGGTACGCTGTTGTTCGTCAGTCACGACGATGCGACGGTCAGCGCCCTGTGCGATCGCGCCCTGTGGATCGACGGCGGGCACAGCCGGGCCGCAGGGACATCCAAAGATGTCGTCCAGGCGTATCTGCGGTCGCTGATCTCCGCTCGCCAGGATGGCGAACTGCAGGAAGTGAGGGCCGAGCTGAAAGACGGTGCCCAAGTCGTGGAGCGGCATGATGCACGGCGCGACTGGGTCAACCATTCGAATCTTCGCAATGACATCGAAGTGCTCGACTTCAATCCCGCGCTGGACGGGTTCGGCGAGATGCGCGCGCGGATCCGTGCGGTCCATCTCCGGAACCTGGAAGGGCACGAACTGTCCTGGGTGGTGGGCGGCGAGAGCGTCGTGCTCGAGGTGGAGGTCGCTGCCGAGCAAGCCATTCTTCGTCCAATTCTGGGGTTCTATCTCAAGGACGGCTTGGGACAGATGCTGTTCGGGGACAACACCTATCTGTCGACCCTCGACGAACCCGTCCCGCTCGAAGCGGGCGATTCGATGCGCGTGGTATTCGAGTTCGAGATGCCCAGGCTCAAGGCGGGCGACTACTTCTTCACGGTCGGAATCGCAGACGGGGGCAAAGAAGATCACGCTATCCAGCACTGGGTACATGAAGCATTGACGCTTCGCTCTCGCTGCCAATCTTGGTCCATCGGCATTCTGGGGCTGCCAATGCGACGTATCGAGATCACGAGGCAATCATGACTGCTTTCAATCTTCAGAATTATCCGAGTGTCCTGCTCGATCCGCATGTTTCGAGGCCCTACTCGTGGATCGGCCACATCCCCTTTGCATACCTCGTGATCGAGCTGACGCGCCCCCGTTGCCTGGTCGAGCTGGGAACGCATTCCGGGAACTCGTATCTGGCGTTCTGCCAGGCGGTTGCCGAACTGGGTACCGGGACCTCGTGCACTGCCGTGGACACCTGGAAAGGCGACGAACACGCCAAGTTCTACAGCGAGGAGGTGTACGAGACGCTGCGCGCTTACCATGAGCCGCGCTACGGGAGCTTCTCGCGATTGATGCGTGGTTATTTCGACGACGCAGTCGGTGCGTTCGAGGATGGCTCGATCGACCTGCTGCATATTGATGGCTTGCACACCTATGAAGCTGTGCGCCACGATTTCGAGACTTGGCGTCCAAAGCTCAGCTCGCGGGCGGTCGTGTTGTTCCATGACACTGCGGTCCGGGCTGGGGACTTCGGCGTCTGGCGCTACTTCGCCGAGTTGCGGGCGGACTACGAAGGTTTCGAGTTCAGCCACAGCAATGGGCTGGGTGTGCTTCTGGTGGGAGATGAGCAGCCCGCAGAGATGAGAGCGCTGTGCGGATTGATGCAGGGCGAGGACGATGCGCGGCGGCTGGAAGCCTTTCTGGCATCCCTCGCGCCCGACCCCGAATCGCCGGAACTGACGCGGCCAGAGGCGCTTGAATCCTGCAGGCTGTATTTCCGCAAGCATGCCGAGCAGTACTCCGAATCGAAGATGGTCAGCGTCGACAGATCGCCCGTGGTCGGCGAAAGCCTGTTGCGTTTCGTACTGCCACCGGGCGCGGTCTGTGACGCGATCCGGCTCGATCCGGCGGAATGCCCCGGGGTGTTCGGTATCCGGGATCTGCGCATCATCCCCGCAGAAGGTGACGAGCTTGCAGTCACTGACTTCGCTTCACGCCTGACCACCGTGCGCGGTTATCGACTTGCGGAAAGTGCATCGTCCCCGGTCCGCTGGAGCTGCATGGACGGTGACCCGTATCTGGAACTTGATCTCTACGGCCTGGCGGATGGCCTGGGGCAGATCGCGGCATTGGATGTCACGATCGATTTTGAAGTGCTTGTCCGGGATGTTACAGCGCGACGTCTGTTGGAGGCACTGCAGGCAGGCGACGGTGTGTCCGGGCTTGGGGGAACTGCCGCTGCCGCGACGGCTGCGGGCTCAGAAGGCGGCGGTGCTGCGCTTGCGAGGCTCGAGCGGACACTGAGCGAGCAAGATGGTCGTCTGGAGATGCTCCAGTTCGGATCGGATGCGGTCTACGAGCGCGTGGTCGCGACGACGGACGACATTGCCGTCCTGGATGCACGTGCGCGCGATACGGATGCCGTGGTGAACGCGCTGGCCGGTGGCCTGGACGCCGCGATGCAACGGACTGCTCTGCAGATGTCGGAGCACATTCGAGGTGCCGACGAAGGCGCAAAGGCACGTGCGGCTTCGATGGATGCGCGTCTTTCGGAGATCGAGGCAGGTCTGGCAGCCGCGATGCGGTCAGCCGATGAGGATAGATCCGCCGCAGTCTCTCGATGGACCGAGTTGGAGACGCAGAACGTCACGATCGCGGCCGCGTTGGAGCAGTTGGCTGCCCAGATCTCCGATGTACGCCGAATCAGTATGACCCCCTGGTGGAGGCGACGCGCTTGAATACAGTTTCGAGCACATCGGCGATCGGCCTTCCGGGATGGACCATCGAGCCTGTTTTCGATCTCGAGCCGAGTGACCGACCGGGATACTGGCGCGCCACCGGCAGCGATCCCCAGTTCGTGTTGATTCCCAAGGCGCCCCTGCGCGCGGGCTGGTACCAGGTCAGCTTCTTGCTCGATGCCGACCGCGTCCAGACGCGTCGTCCGGTGTTCTACGTCGACGCCGGCGAGGGATTCACCGAACAGGGCCGCACGTCGTTGGATTGCGGCGCATCCAGTGCCGTCGCCGTTCTGATGAAGATTGAGCACGATGTGCTGCGGTTGCGCTTCGACCCGATCGATGTGTCCGGCGAATTCCTGCTTCGCGATCTCCAGATCAGAGGTCTGACGCCTGCCGAGGCGGCGTGGCTGGCATTGCGTGAGGAGCGCGACCAGTGGGGCTCCGCAGCGCCCTTGCGGTTCGCGGCGTTCCTGGCCCAGGCCCGACGCCAGCAGGACACGCAGGGCGCTCAGGCGGTGCCTGACTGGATCTTGGCGCAGCGGTTGGACGCGAATGCGCCGACACGCTACCTGCGCTGGATCCGCAATGCGGAGTCGCAGGTGCCTGCCCCGGCGGAGGGGGGGGCGGGCGTCAGCGTCATCGTGTTGCCGCGGGCGGACATCGCTGATGCACTTGCGGCATATGCGAGCGTCATCGGACAGCTCGGCCGTGGTGACGAGGTGTTGATCCCCCGCGAGCTTGCCGCCGAACTGCCGCAGATCCCCGACGGCGTCCTCGTTGTTGACCGGTCCGATCCGGTCTTGTACGGGCTGTCCGAGGCAAGCAAGCCCTTCGTGACCTGGATCGGTCCGGGGGAGAGGCTCCATCGCGATGCGCTCGTGATCATCCGTGACGTTCTCGATCGCAGGCCCGGCACCAAGCTCGCCTACACCGATGAGGATTTCATCGACGACACAGGCGAGCGCCATACGCCCTGTTTCAAGCCGGACTGGGACGCCACCCTGCTGCTCTCGCAGGATTATCCGGCAAGGTCCGTGGTCCTCGACCGACAGTGGGTCCAGAGCTGTGCGGCGACCGGGCCCGTGGGCGACGCCTGGCTCTATTCCATCAGTCTGATTGCCAGCGAAACGCTGGACCGCGACGCGATTGTGCATATTCCTGCAGTGACGCGTCACCACGTCCATGCGCCCGGACCGCTGTTCGCACCGCTGCATGCGGATGCTCTCGCCCAGGAAGCGGCGATGCACCTTGCGTTGACGAATTGGGCCGGGAAGTGGCATGCGGCCGCCGAGATCCAGGCAGCTCCGCTGGCGGGGCTGGCGCGAGTCCTGTGGCCGGTACCGGACGGCGCGCGGATCGATATCGTCATTCCGACCCGCGATCGCGTCGAGCTGCTGAAGGTCTGCGTGGATAGTCTGCTGGCCCTGACCCGCACGCCCGATTACACGGTCACGATCCTCGACAACGGCTCGGTCGAAGCAGAGACGCTGGCGTACTTCGACCGCATCTGCGGCGATCCACGCGTGCGCGTGATTCGCCACGACGTGCCGTTCAATTACTCGGCGATCAACAACCATGCAGTTGCGCAGGGGGATGGTGATTTCGTCGTCCTGCTCAACAACGACACGGAGATCATCGACGCACACTGGCTGGACGAGCTCGTGGGTCTGGCTGCACGACCCGGGGTCGGCGCGGTCGGGGCACGGCTGTTGTTCCCGGATGGTCGACTTCAGCACGGTGGCGTGATCCTCGGTGTCGGTGCGGTGGAGGGGGGGGTCGCCGCGCATGCGCACATGCATCTTTCGACATCCGACCCCGGCTATTTCGGCCGTGCGCAGTTTCCCCAGGCGATGTCCGCGGTGACCGCGGCTTGCCTGTGCGTGAGCCGCGTCGCGTTCGAAGCCGTGAACGGGCTGGATGAATCACTGTCGGTTGCATTCAACGACGTCGATTTCTGCCTGCGTTTGCGCGAGGCAGGCTACATCAACCTCTGGACACCCTATGCGACCCTGATCCACCACGAATCTGCGAGTCGTGGTTACGAGGACACGCCGGAGAAGCAGGCGCGGTTCCAGAGCGAAGTGCGCACCATGCTGTCGCGCTGGCATGCACAGCTCGGTAGCGACCCTGCCTACAACCCGAATCTCGCGCTGACGCCGCGGGAGTTCACTATCGATCCGCGACGTTACGCACGTCGCGGTGCAGCTTGAGTTCGACGATGGTGTCACGCTGCAAGGGTTTTGCAGCGCGACCCGCAGCATCGCGTCTGCCTCTTTGAATCATGGATTACCTTTGCGAATGAACGCAATTCCCCCATTGCAGGACATCGAACTCGTGCCCATTCGCCACCTGAAGAAGGGAGCGGATGATTTCTGGTGCGCCACAGGAAACGACCCGGGATTCGAGTGTCGTTTACCGGTTGCCCGTCTGCCCGCCGGCTGGTACGAGGTCGAGATCGAGATCGCCCAGGAAAGCGGGTCCCCGATGTGCGCGTATCTGTATCCCGATTACGGTGAGCAGATCCAGGAGGCCAATCGATTGTTTCTGCCGTTCGTGCAGGCGGGGCAGCGCGTCCACCGAGGCGTGATTCTGCTGGTGCGCGATACGCTTGCGTTGCGCTTCGATCCTTCGATCTCGCCCTTCGAGTTCCGCCTGGGCGTCATGCGCATCACCCCGATCGGTCGCCGTCGCGCTGCCATCGATATGGCCGAGCACCTGTTCGCACGCACGCAGACCAGAGTCCGTGATTTCGGCAGTATCGTTGCGGGATTCGCGAAAGGTGGATTCCGTGGTCTGGGCGATGCCCTGTACCACACGTACTCCCGTCAACCCTCCATCTCGTTCTCCGCGCCTTACCAGACGTGGCTGGATCTTTATGACCAGCATTCGCCGCGCGCGATGGGCCTGGCAAGGGCGAAGGCCGAGGCACTGCTCGGCGATGGAGCGGTGAAGTTCTCGGTCCTCATGCCCGTCTACAACACGCCCGAGAAGTGGCTGCGAAAGGCCATCGACAGCGTGTTGAACCAGGCCTACCCGAGCTGGGAGCTGTGCATCGCCAACGATGCGTCGCCCGCGCCCCACGTCAGGCGGGTTCTCGACGAGTATGCGCGTCGAGATCCTCGCATCAAGGTCACTCACCGGTCGCAGAACGGCCACATCAGCGCCAGTTCGAACACCGCTGCGGATGCGGCGACGGGCGAGTGGATGGTGCTGTTGGACCATGACGACGAGCTGCACAGCCTGGCGCTGCTGGAACTCGCCGAGGGCATCGGTCGCAATCCGCGGTGGCGCGTGGTGTACACCGACGAGGACAAGGTCGACGGAGAGGGCCGCCGCTACGACCCCTACATGAAGTCGGACTGGAACTACGATCTCTTTCTTTCGCACAACTGCATCAGTCATCTGGGGGCCTACCACGCGACGCTGTTCCGCGATATCGGCGGTTTCCGGGTCGGCCTGGAGGGCAGTCAGGACTGGGATCTTGCGCTGCGCGCGATCGAACGCATCGACCATCACCAGGTGGGGCATATTCCCAAGGTGCTCTACCACTGGCGCGCAATCGAGGGGTCGACGGCGCTGGCACCGCAAGAGAAGGACTATGCCCACGATGCGGGATTGCGAGCGGTCCAGGAGCATCTCGACCGCCTGGCTGAGGGTGCAGTCGCGAAGGGAATTCCGGGCCTGAGGGGCAACTACCGCGTGGTGTACCCGGTACCTGCGCCCGCACCTCTGGTGAGCATCATCATTCCAACGAGGGATGGTGTGGATCTGCTGAGGGCCTGCATCGAGTCCGTGTTCGAGCACACCACCTATCCGAACTTCGAAATCGTCGTGATGGACAACCAGTCCGGCGATGAGGCGACGCTGGCGTACTTCCAGGAACTCACCGGTGCTGGTAGCGCCCGGGTCATCCGCTACGACGAACCGTTCAATTACGCTCGCATCAACAACGCGGCAGTGCCAGCGGCGCGTGGCGACGTGCTGTGTTTCCTCAACAACGACATCACGGTGATCACACCCGGCTGGCTCGAGGAGATGGTGGGCCATGCCTGTCGTTCGAACGTGGGTGCCGTTGGCGCGATGCTGTACTACCCCAACAACACCATCCAGCATGCCGGTGTCATGGTGGGCGTGCACGGCGTTGCTGCGCACGTGTACTCGGGGCACGGGCGTGGCTATCCCGGTCATATGGGGCGCGCGCGTCTGACGCAGACCCTGAGCGCGGTCACCGCCGCGTGCCTGGTTGTACAGCGCGAGAAGTTCGTGCTCATCGACGGTTTCGATACCGCGCTGAAGGTCGCGTTCAACGATGTGGATCTATGCCTGAGACTCGACCAGCGAGGCTTGCGCAACGTATGGACGCCTTTCGCAGAGCTCCATCATCACGAGTCCGCATCGAGGGGGTTGGAGGACTCCCCCGAGAAATTGGCCCGATTCCACGGTGAGGTGAAGTTCATGGTGGAACGCTGGGGCGACCGTCTCCGCGTCGACCCTTATTACAGCCCGAACTTCACGCTTGACGAAGAGCCCTGCCAACTCGCATTTCCTCCGCGATGGGAGTGGGCATTCGGCTCGGAGAGCTGATCAGGGCGCGGGCGGACGTGAAACTTATTCGGAGGTCAGGCAATCGACATTTCATCTGAACGGAGCAGCGAATTCGCGCCGTTGAAACTTGCGGTCTTTGTTGCGTTCGTGTTTTTTCTGATCGCAAACCTCGCGCTGTTGCTGTCGAAGAACACCAGCGTGTACGTGGAGATGCGCTCCACCGGAACCGCGCAGGGCCAACTGTTCTACGCGGTCGATGGTGGCGGATACTCTGCCGAGCAGGAAACGAGCCTTGAGGTGGTTCCCGATGGCGAGTGGCGTCGTTACCACCTGGAGATTCCGGTCGCCAAACGCCTTTCAGGCATCAGGATAGATCCGGGCGGGGCGTCGGGCGAGCTGGAACTGAGGTCCATTTCGCTGCATCGCGGATGGCGGACGACGGCGTTGACGGATCAGGCCCTGGCCAGGGCAGTCAATGCCAGCAACAATCTGGAGCAGCTCGACCAGGGCCGGGCTGTGAGTTTCCGGGTAGTCGGCGGAGATCCGTATATCGGGTTCAATGTCGAGCCTCCCGGCGGTCGAACGTTGGCGACGCAGATCGTGTCGTCCTTCGCGCCTTCGTTCGCAGCGGGTTTTGTCGCATTGCTGGGGGCGCTGATGCTGCAGCGTCTGGCCGCATCGGTCGCGTGGCAGGAACGATTCGGTCCACGAATCAGGCACGTGCTGACGCGGCTCGCCAGGCAGATGACGGACCGGAACGTTCTCGAAGTTTCGCCCGCGATGGTGCTCGTGATGATCTGCACGTTCGCGGCCGCGGGATGCTACGTCGCGTTGAACCTCAATCAGTCTTCGGTCGGCGTTTGGGACGGCATGTTTGGCCGGCCGGCGCCCACGTCGCAGATCTACGGCGAGCCCAAGTCGATCCGCTCAGACGAATGGAATGTGCAGACCCCGTGGATCCTCAGTCAGAAGGCGGCAGGGTTTTCCGTCAGCAACGAGAATGTGGGAGGCGAGCGTGCGCCGCTTGTGGCGGGCGTTCCCGTCGATGAATCGCTGATCTCGCTGAACCCGAAATTTCTGGGCCTCTTCGTGTTCGAGAGTCCCGATCGCGGCATCTCCTGGCTCTGGGCCTTCAAGAGCTTCAGCCTGTTCGCCGGTTTCGTCTGGCTGTTCCTGATCCTCACGCGGGGCGATTTGAGGATCGCACTGATCGGCGGCGTATGGGTCTACGGCTCGTCCTTCGTGCAATGGTGGTTCTCGAGCGGCTTGCCAGACATTCTGTCCGGCTTCGCTTTCTCGTGCGTGGGAGCGCTCTACTTCCTATTCGGCTGTCGAATCCGCTCGGTGTTGGCTGGGGCGCTGGTCGGACTTCTCGGCGTGGTGATGCTGATTTCGAACATCTATCCACCGTTTATCGTGCCGTTGGCATACCTGGGTGCGGCGATCGTCATCGGTTTTGGTTTCTCTCTGCCCAGTGTTCGCGAGGCATTGATCGCCTTCCCCAAGGCAAAGGTGTTTACGGGTGTCGTGTGTGCGTTGGCTGTCGGTGCCGGGCTCTACGGCTTCGCCGAGATGGTCAAGCCGACTTTGGATGTCATGACTGCGACGGTGTACCCGGGGCAGCGCGTTTCGGTACCCGGCGAAATCGACTATCGCCTGGGGGCAGTCGGCTTGTTCGAATACTTGCGCGCTGACCAGGGGCGGTTTCCGGGCATCACCCCCAACGCGTCCGAGGCCGGGAATTTCCTCATTCTGGCGCCATTCGCTTTGCTCCTGCTGCCGATCACAGGGCTGTTGAAACGTCGGTCGGCCGTCGTCTTGGCGCTCGTGGGCTACATCGCACTGGTCTCGGCTTGGGTATTTGTCGATCTGCCAGCGAATGTCGCGTCGGTGATGCAGACAGGTGGCTGGAAGTACGTGCCATCCTTCCGGGCATTGTTTGGAATCGGACTTGCTTCGATCATTCTGTGCCTGTTGATCACCTCGGGAATCTCCGCAAAAGCGCTGCCGCGGTATCACCCTCTGGTTCGACTGGTGCTGGTGACGGTGTTCACCGGGCTCGCGCTCGCCGTCGGCCTCTACTTCCGTGGTGCCGATCCGGTGTTCTTCACGCCGATCACGGTCCTGCTGGGGGCGTGTGCGGTTGCTTTGATCACTACAGGCATGGCGTTTGGGCGCGTCAGCCTGCTCGCCATCGGCGTGACCCTGGTCGTTGCCCCTTCGCTGACCGTGAATCCGATATCCGTCGGCACCGACTCGCTGACCGCGAAACCCTCGTTGTTGAGGGTTGCTGAACTCAATCGTGCGTCGGATCGATGGATGACGATCGATGACTTCATCTTCAGTCAGGGCATGAAGGCGCACGGCCTCAACGTGTTCAACGGAGCGCGCATGCTGCCGGACCACGAAGAGATGGCGCTACTCGACCCCGACGCCGCCTATGCGGAGGCGTGGAACCGCTACGCCAATGTAGTCGTCGCCTCGGTGCCCGGCACATCGAAGACGGAGTTCGGCCTCCCGGGGGCCGATCTCTACGTGATCAAGCTCGATGTGTGCGGAGCCGCTCCTAGAAGCGTGGGCATCACCAAGCTGGTCTACACCCAGGCCGTCCCGTCGGAAGATCTGGCATGTCTCAACGAGCTGCAGACCGGCGAGCCAGGCGTCAGGGTCTTCGAGTACCGCGATCCGCCATGACTTACGGGAACGGACAAGTGGCACACACTGCATCGTGGCATGAGGCGCGATTGAATGCTTCTTGGAAGATCAACGGGTAGACAGAGATGATCCGCGAAATACTCATGATCCTGTTCGTTACGTGCTCCACGATGGGCAGCCAACTGCTCGTCAAGCGCGCGGTGACCCAGATCGCAGCACGCGAACCCGTACCGCAGGGGCTGCAATGGTTGATCGCGGCCTGTTTTTCGCCGAGCGTGATTGCAGCCGTGGCCATCCAGGGGATCGGCTTCATCGTCTGGGTGGTCGTCGTGAGTCGCGTGAAACTCGGCCTGGCTTTCGCGATTTCCGGCGCGTTCTTCTATGTGCTGATCGCCTTGTCGAGTTGGGCGCTCTATGGGGAACGCCTCGCTGCCGCGCAATGGGCCGGGCTGGTACTCGTGTCGTGCGGCGTTCTGCTGATGACCCTCAGCGGCGGCAGGCCGGCTTGAGTTCTTTTCCAGGCGCGTGCAGCGACAGGCGCCCGGCGGTGTCTGACCGCCTCGATAACGGATCCGACAGATGAAAATCCTCTGGTGTCACGAAGTCAGCTATCTCGACAAGCCCGTCTACGAGTACCAGGACTTTGCCGAACGGCTTTCCGGGCGCGGGCATGTGGTGGAAGTGATCGATTTCTCGGAGGCAAGCGCGACGGCGCTCGCTACGCGACGGGTCAGCAGGACCGGCGAAGGCGAGGTGGCGTTGACGCCGATTCCGCACCGTAATCTGCCGGTGCTCAAGTACTTCGAGGCGAGGGAGCGCTTCCGGCGGATGCTGTCTTCGCGCCTTCGCAAAGGCGATGTCGACGCGGTATTCGTGTACTCGGTCTTCATCAACGGCACCCAGGCCGTGCGCCTCGCGCGACGTTACGGCGTGCCCGTGGTGTATCGCGTCCTGGACGCCTATCACCAGCTCAGGCCTGGCGTCCTGGCGCAGGCGATTCTGCGTGCGGGCGAGCGCTACATCTACCGGCACGCCGACCACGTGCTCGTGACCAACGAGAAAATGGGCGACTACGTCCAGGCGCTCGCAGGAGCGGGCGCGGCTGCGCCTTCGAGTGTGCTCGATCATGGTGTGGACTGCGCGCACTTCTCGCCCCGCTCGCCGGATGTGCAGTTGATGGGCGAGTACGGAGTAACTCGCGGCGACGAAGTGATCGTCTTCCTGGGAACGACCTACGGGTTCAGCGGGCTGCTCGAGCTTGTCCGGCGAATGCCCGACATCCTTCGGCGCCGGCCGGCCGCGAAACTCCTGATCGTCGGCGGGGGGGAGATGGACGAGGCGCTGGCAGCCGAGGTGAAGGCCTTGAGGCTCGAGGAGCGTGTCGTGCTCACTGGCATGGTGTCCTACCAGGACGTGCCGCGTTATCTCTCGCTGGGTCATGTGGCCGTCAATCCCTTCGAGATCAACGACATCACGCGCGACATCATCCCCATCAAGATCCTGCAGTACCAAGCGTGCGGGCTGGCCGTCCTGTCCACGCCCTTGCCGGATCTGTTGCGCAAGCACGACAGTGCGCGATCGGGCGTGCGCTACAGCGCCTCGGACGCACCCGATGCATTCGTGGAGTCACTGATCGGCATGCTGGACGACCGTGCCGCTACGGAAGCGCAGGCGCAACGGGGACGCAGGCTGATGGAGACGAGATTCTCTGTCGATGCCGCGATCGACCAACTGGAGCGGACTTTCGTGGAACTCGCCGCGGCGTCGAGCCGCGGCGCCTGATCGGGAAACGCTAGCCTGTCTTGTGCCAGACCTTCCGATTCACGTATGCGGTGTAGCTGAGCAGGATCCGCAGCACCTTGTCTGACACATTGGTGGTTGCATAGTCGGCAACCATCCGCGTCATCCTGCCGTCGCTGCTGCGGCGCGAGGCGGCGGCCGATTCCACGATGTCCAGGGCCTGCCGGACTTCGCGCAGTTCCAGGCCGGTCATGATGACCGCACCCTCTTCGAATCCTTCGGGACGTTCGTGCGCATCGCGGATGTTGATCGCCGGGAAGTCGAGGATGGACGACTCCTCGGTGATCGTGCCGCTGTCGGACAGCACCGCACGCGCCTGCATCTGCAGATGGATGTAGTCCAGAAAGCCGAACGGCTTCTCGAAGCGCACGCGCGCAGGCGCGGTCAGGCCCAGGCTGTCGATACGCTTGCGGGTGCGCGGATGGGTGGAGACGATCACATCTGCATCGCGCTCGCTCGCCAGGTGCGCCAGGATATCGAACAGCTTGCGGAGCTTGTCGTCCGAATCGACGTTCTCCTCCCGGTGCGCGCTCACTACGTAGTAGCAGTCGGCTCGAAGCCCCAGTGCCTTGAGAACATTTGATTGGTCGATGGCGGGCCGGTAGTGCTCGATCACCTCGCGCATCGGGCTCCCGGTGCAGATGATCTGGTCAGGCGGAAGACCTTCACGCAGCAGGTACTCGCGCGCGATCTGGCTGTAGGTGAGATTGATGTCCGCGGTGTGGTCCACGATCCTGCGGTTGATCTCCTCAGGTACTCGAACGTCGAAGCACCTGTTGCCCGCCTCCATGTGGAAGATCGGAATCTTCCTCCGCTTCGCGGCGATGACCGCAAGGCTCGAGTTGGTGTCTCCCAGTACCAGCAACGCATCCGGCTTGGCATCGGCCATCGCAGCGTCGGCGCGCGAAATGACCATCGCGATCGTATCCGCGGCCGATACGCCGGCGGCTTCCAGGAATCGATCGGGTGCTCTGATCCCGAGTTGCTCGAAGAAGATCTGGTTGAGTTCGTAGTCGAAGTTCTGGCCCGTGTGGACCAGCACGTGATCGCAATGGGCGTCGAGCTTGTCGATTACCCGCGAGAGCCGGATGATCTCCGGCCGCGTCCCGACGATGGTCATGACCTTAAGCACGCATCTGCTCCAGGGGACCGAGCTTGCCGACGATCGCTTTGACGCCTTCGATGTCGAGGCGCTCTGTATTGTGCGATGTGTAGTCCTCGCTGAGCGAGATGTCGACTTCGCCGTCGACGAAGTACTGCTTGTAGTTCAAGTCGCGCGCGTCGGCGGGAATGCGGTAGTAGCGGCCGAGGTCCTCCGCCCGTGCCATCTCCTCGCGCGACACGAGCGATTCGAACAGCTTCTCGCCGTGACGGGTGCCGATGATGCGGATCTCGTTGTCGCGGTCCAGCATCTGCTTGAGGGCCTCGGCGAGTACCGCGATGGTGGATGCCGGTGATTTCTGCACGAAGATGTCGCCCTGGCGGGCGTGATGGAAGGCATGGAGGACGAGATCGACGGAGTCGGTCAGTGACATCAGGAACCGCGTCATTCCAGGATCGGTGATGGTCAGCGGCTTGCCTTCCAGCAACTGCGCGACGAACAGCGGGATGACCGAGCCGCGTGAGGCCATCACATTGCCGTAGCGGGTCGCGCACAGCAGGGTCTTGCCCGGGTCACAACTGCGCGACTTGGCGACCATCACTTTCTCGGCCATGGCCTTCGACATGCCCATCGCATTGATCGGATAGACGGCCTTGTCCGTGCTCAGCACCACGACGCGCGACACCTCGTTCTCGATCGCAGCGTTGAGCACGTTCTCCGTGCCGATAATGTTGGTCTTGACCGCTTCGAGCGGGTAGAACTCGCAGGACGGAACCTGCTTCAGCGCAGCTGCGTGGAACACGTAGTCCACGCCCTTGAGCGCGTCCCGAACGCTTCCATAGTCACGCACATCGCCGATGTAGAACTTGACCTTGTCGCTCCTGAGCGAGGCGCGCATGTCGTCCTGCTTCTTCTCGTCCCGGCTGAAGACGCGGATCTCGCCGATGCCCGAATCGAGGAAGCGGGAAAGCACGGCATTTCCGAAGGAGCCCGTGCCGCCCGTGATCAAAAGCGTCTTGCCGTCAAATGCAGAATTCATAGGGGGTTCTTCGTCATCCAAAGTTGTGCATGGCACCAATCAGCTCTGGCCAGGCAGGCGGCTGGTAACCGGTCGCGAGGTTGAAGCGGGACGCATCGAGCGATCGGTCGATCTCGAGGCTGTCGTCGGGCACGATCTCGATCTCACGGCCGTAGGCCTCCGCCACCAGGGTCAACAGGTCGTACTTGCTGATCGGTGCGGACGCGACGTGGTAGAGCCCATGCA
The DNA here is from genome assembly GCF_036584485.1 of Luteimonas flava. Lineage (NCBI taxonomy): Bacteria > Pseudomonadati > Pseudomonadota > Gammaproteobacteria > Lysobacterales > Lysobacteraceae > Luteimonas > Luteimonas flava. Next base: position 634,904 of record NZ_JAZHBM010000002.1, read on the forward strand.
GGGCCGGATCGGGAAGCACTCGGGACTCGATGATGTTCGCGATCTCGATGGTCGGAAAGCCGGAGAAGATCGCACGAGTGAAGCCGCGAACCTGGCCCTGCTGTGAAAGAAACCAGCCGATGAGGCCATTCTTCGATCCCAGCTCGTGACCGATGATCGAGGTGCGCAGCGTCACTGCATGGGGGTAGTCCACTTCGCCGAGGAGCTTGGAACGTCCGTAGAGGTCGTCGGCATCGGGATGGTCGCTCTCGATGTAGCCGCCCTTGGTGCCGGCGAAGACGCAGTCGGTGCTGATGTGGACGAGCCGGGCGCCGGCGACCGCGCACAGACGGGCGAGCCTGTGGGGAAACAGCGCATTGATCGGCAGCGCGTTGAGCGGGTCTTTCGAGGAGGCGAGTTGCTTGATCAGCCCGACCGCGTTGACCACCACGTCCGGTTTCGCCTGTTCGACAGCCCGGGTGATCGAGTCGAAGTTCTCGGCGTCCACGCCTTCGATGATCGTGCCGGCGTCATCGGCGAACGACGCCCGGCCCTTCGATCCGCGCACGGTTCCCAGGGTGGTGAAGGCAGCATTGGCGGAGAAATGGCGGAACAACGTGTTGCCGAGCATTCCGGTAATGCCGATGATCAGGATCCGCATGGGGTTTCCTCGTTCTGGAACGAATCGGGCCGGTTGGGCAGGCGCGGGAAGAGCGTCCGGCGCGGTACCGATTGCATGTCCCACATCAGAAAGGCGAGCAGCAACTGCAGCCCGAGTATGATCGGCAGCGCCGCTAGCATCACCGTGCCAGCGGTGGACGGTGCGCCCGCCTGGGCGGACCATTTGAGGGCGCCGTACGCAGTGCCGCCGAGTACGAGCGCGCAGCCCAGAAGCAACTGCAGCGACGCGGCGGACATGTCGCGCAGAAAATAGTTGTAGAACAGGCGCTTTGCGAAGTTGCGCAGATGTCCCAGCAGGAAATCGCCGAGGATCCGTGAGATCTTGAGGTTGCTGACCTCGTCGTTGTAGCGGGCCGCCATCGGAATGTCGACGACGACGGCGCGTAGCGTATTGAGTCGGAAGAGCAGGTCGGACTCGAAGAAGTAACGCTTGCTGATCCGGTCCATCGGCAGGTGTGCCGCCACACGTGCGTGGATCGCGGTGTAGCCGTTGGTCGGATCGAACAGGTCCCAGTAGCCGCTCGATGCTTTCGACATGAAGGACAGACCCGCATTGCCGAGCAATCGAACAGCAGGCATCGACCGGACCAGGGCGAGGTCGTAGAAGCGGTTGCCCTTGGTGTAATCGGCCTTGCCATCGAGGATCGGCCCCACGAAGCGGCCGAGCAGCTCGGGCGGCATCTGGCCGTCTCCGTCGATCTTCACCAGGATGTCGGCGCCTGCGCGCAGTGCGGCCCGATAGCCCGCCATCACCGCGCCACCCACGCCGAGGTTTTCCGGATTCCAGATGACCTGCACACGTGGATCGCGGCAATGCTCGGCCACGAAGCGTCCCGAGGCGTCCGGGCACGCATCGTCGACGACGAAGATCTGGTGGCACTCGTCGCCGATGCGCGCGATGACGTCGAGGATATGGCGGGTCACGCGATAGCTGGGAATGACCACCGCCACTCGGGGCGAGGGGAAGAGGGGTTCGCGTTCCGTCGCCTCATAGGTACTCACCCGAGTGCCGCCTCCAGCTCCGGCAGCACCCTGAACAGATCGCCCACCAGGCCGATGTCCGCGATCTCGAAGATCGGCGCATCCGCATCCTTGTTGATTGCGACGATCGTGCCCGCGTCCTTGATGCCGGTCAGGTGCTGGATCGCGCCGGAGATGCCGATCGCGACGTAGAGCTCCGGGGCGATGATCTTGCCGGTCTGGCCGACCTGCAGCTCGTTCGGGACGTAGCCCGCATCGACCGCGGCGCGCGAGGCGCCCACAGCGGCGCCGAGCTTGTCGGCGAAGTCGAAGACGATCTTGAAGTTCTCTTCCGAGCCGACGCCGCGGCCGCCCGAGACGACGCGCTTGGCGCTCTGCAGGTCGGGGCGGTCGGTGCTGCCTGCGGCGAGGCCGATGAAGCGGGTGTGCGTCGGCAGCTCGACGTCGACGCTGGTCGTCTCCACCGTTGCGCTGCCGCCGCGTGCAGCTTCCTGCCACGATGCGGTGCGCACCGTGGCGACGACCGGTTGGTCGGTCGGGGCTTCGACCGTGACGATCGCATTGCCGGCGTAGATCGGACGCTTGAAGACGTGGCTGCTCTCGACCGTCATCAGATCGGAGATCTGGTTCACGCCCAACAGCGCGGCAACGACGGGGAGCAGGTCCTTGCCGAATGTCGTCGACGGCGCGAAGACGTGGCTGTAGCCGGCGGCCAGCTTGGCGATCTGCGGGCCCAGCACCTGCGCGAGCGCCTGTGCGTTGGCCGGATTGGCGACAGCGAGCACCTTCGACACGCCGGCAATCGCGGCGGCTTCGGTGGCGGCACCCGCCGGGTCCGCGGCGAACACCGCGATGTCGATGGCGTCGGGCGAAAGCGCCTGCGCCGCGGCGACAGTCTTGGCGGTCGCGCTGGCGTTTAGAGTGCCGTCGAGGTGTTCGGCGATGACAAGGACTTTGGACATCATGTTCTCCTGCGATCCGGCCCCGGGCCGGACGTCACTGGGCTCCCGCGGACGGGGAGCAACGGAATTCAGAGCAGGCCCTTGGCCTTCAGGGCGGCGACCAGTTCGGCCGCGTCCTTGACCATGACGCCCTTGCCGCGCTTGGTCGGCGCCTCGAAGTGCGTGGTCTTGAGCGTGTCGACGGACTCGACACCGAGGTCGGCGAACGGGATCGATTCCATCGGCTTCGACTTCGCTTTCATGATGTCGGGCAGCTTGATGAAGCGCGGCTCGTTGAGGCGCAGATCGGTCGTGACGACGGCTGGCAGGTCGACTTCGAGCGTCTCGAGGCCGGCATCCACTTCGCGCGTGACCGTAGCCTTGCCGTCGGCGATCTCGACCTTCGAGGCGAAGGTCGCCTGCGGTCGGCCCCACAGCGTCGCCAGCATCTGTCCGGTCTGGTTGGCGTCGTCATCGATCGCCTGCTTGCCGAGGATCACCAGGTCCGGCTGTTCCTTCTCGATCAGCTTGAGCAGGGTGCGGGCGGCCGTCAGCGGCTGGATCGCCTGGTCGCAGACCACGTGGATGGCGCGGTTCGCGCCCATGGCCAGACCGTTGCGCAGGTGCGCCTGGGCGTCGGCGGGCGCGATCGTCGCGACCACCACCTCGGTGGCGATGCCCTTGTCGCGCAGGCGCAGGGCTTCTTCCAGCGCGATTTCATCGAAGGGGTTGGCCGAGAGCTTGACGCCATCGGTGACCACGCCGGACCCGTCCGGCTTGACCTGGATGCGGACGTTGTAGTCCACCACGCGCTTGTAGGCGACGAGGATCTTCATCTTTGGGGCATTCCTTGTACTGGCGGATCACCCGGCCGCGGCGGCAGGCGCGGGGCAATCCGCCGATTCTAACGGGGCGACCTCCGGCGTGCGAACTCGGACCATGCCGCCTCGGTGTTCATGTTCGTACCGAAATCGCCGGAACGAGCCGGTATCCTTGGCGGCTGGCCCCAGATGGGCTTTTCGATCGTCTACAGGAGTGAACTCGTGCCCACATGGCTCGTCACCGGCGGCGCCGGTTTCATCGGCGGCAATTTCGTACTGGGGGCCGTGCGTCGCGGCGTCCGCGTGATCAATCTCGATGCCCTGACCTACGCGGGCAACCTGCAGACGCTGGCATCGATCGAATCCGACCCGAACCACGTGTTCGTGCACGGCGATATCGGCGACCGCGCGCTCGTCGCTGGTCTGCTGGCCGAGCATCAGCCCGATGCGGTGTTGAACTTCGCGGCGGAAAGCCATGTCGACCGTTCCATTGATGGCCCGGCTGCATTCATCGAAACCAACGTCGTGGGTACGCTCGGTCTGCTCGAGTCGGTGCGCGATTACTGGAAGGCGCTGCCGGACGGCCGTCGCGAGGCGTTCCGTTTCCTGCATGTGTCGACGGACGAGGTGTACGGCACGCTGGGGGAGACGGGCAAGTTCTCTGAGACCACGCCCTACGCGCCAAACTCGCCGTATTCGGCGTCGAAGGCCGCGTCGGACCATCTGGTGCGCGCGTTCCACCACACCTACGGGTTGCCGGTGCTCACCACCAACTGCTCGAACAACTACGGCCCGTATCACTTCCCGGAAAAGCTCATCCCGCTGGTGATCGCCAAGGCCCTTGCAGGCGAGCCGCTGCCGGTCTACGGCGACGGCAAGCAGGTCCGCGACTGGCTGTTCGTCACCGACCACTGCGCCGCGATCCGCACGGTGCTCGAGAAAGGCCGCGTCGGCGAGACCTACAACGTCGGTGGCGATTCCGAGCGTCAGAACATCGAGGTAGTCGAGACGATCTGCCGCCTGCTCGACGCACGTCGTCCGCGCGAGGACGGCCAGTCTCGCGCCACGCAGATCACGTACGTCACCGATCGCCCGGGCCACGATCGACGCTACGCGATCGATGCATCGAAGCTGCAGGGCGAACTCGGCTGGAAACCCGAGCACACCTTCGAAACCGGCATCGAAGCGACCGTGGACTGGTATCTCGACAACCAGCCATGGGTGCAGCGCATCCTGGATGGTAGCTACCGTCTGGAGCGCATGGGAGAGCAGGCATGACCGCACGCAAAGGCATCATCCTCGCCGGCGGCTCCGGCACGCGGCTGTATCCCATCACCAAGGGCGTCAGCAAGCAGTTGCTGCCCGTGTACGACAAGCCGATGATCTATTACCCGCTCAGCGTGCTGATGCTGGCCGGTATCCGCGAGGTGCTGATCATCAACACGCCGCACGAGCAGGTGCTGTTCCAGACTCTGCTCGGCGATGGGTCGCAGTGGGGTATGGACATCCAGTACGCCGTGCAGCCGAGCCCGGACGGTCTGGCGCAGGCGTATCTGATCGGGCGGGATTTCGTTGCCGGCAAACCAAGCTGCCTGGTGCTGGGCGACAACATCTTCCACGGGCATGGCCTCACCGAGACGCTCAAGAATGCCGACGCGCGTGGCGATGGCGCCACGGTGTTCGGATACTGGGTCAACGACCCGGAGCGCTACGGCGTGGCCGAGTTCGATGCGGCGGGCAAGGTCATCGACATCGCCGAGAAGCCGGAGGCGCCGCGTTCGAATTACGCCGTGACGGGTCTGTATTTCTACGATGGGCACGCGAGCGACTACGCCGCTGAACTGAAGCCTTCACCGCGCGGCGAACTGGAGATCACCGATCTCAACCGCCGCTATCTCGACGATGGCGCGCTGTATCTCGAGCAGCTCGGTCGCGGGTACGCGTGGCTCGACACCGGCACGCACCAGTCGTTGCACGAAGCTTCCAATTTCATCCAGACCATCCAGGACCGTCAGGGTTTGCAGGTGTGCTGTCCGGAGGAAATCGCCTTCGGCAATGGCTGGATCGATGCCGAGCAGCTCGAGCGGCTTGCCGCCCCCCTGTTGAAGAACGGGTATGGAAAATATTTGCACCAGCTGGCAGTTCGCGGGAGCGTCGTATGAAAATTCATGAGACCACGCTGCCCGGATGCATGGTCATCGAGCCGGCTGTCTTCGGAGACACGCGGGGCTTCTTCTTCGAGACCTGGAATGCCGAGCGTTATGGCCAGCATGGCCTGCCGACCAAATTTCTGCAGAGCAATGTCTCATCGTCTTCGAAGAATGTGCTCCGTGGTCTGCATTACCAATGGCCTCGCCCGCAAGGGAAGCTTGTGAGTGTTCTCGAGGGCGAGGTGTTCGACGTGGCGGTCGATATCCGGCGTGGCTCCCCGACGTTCGGCAAGTGGGAGGGCGTCGTGCTGAGCGCGGAGAACAAGCGCCAGTTCTGGATTCCGGAAGGGTTCGCCCATGGGTTTCTCGGGCTGACGGATCGCGTGGTGTTCACGTATCTGTGTACTGATGTCTGGGTCAAAGAGGTGGACTCCGGCATTCGTTGGGACGATCCGGACATCGGCATCCAATGGCCAGTCGACTTGCCGCTGCTGTCCGATAAGGACGCAAAGGCACCACTTCTGGCCGACATCGCACAGGACCGTCTGCCGGTGTTCGCTGCATGAGCCTGCTGGTCTTCGGCGCAAACGGACAGGTGGGGCAGGAGCTGCTGCGCGCGCTCGTGCCGCTGGGCGATGTGCGCGGTACGACCCGCGCCGGTACGCTGCCAGATGGCAGCGCCTGCCTGACCGCTGACTTTGCCGATCCGGAGTCGGTCGTCGCACTGCTCGACGCAACGCGACCGACGCGCGTGATCAACGCGGCCGCGTATACCGCGGTCGACAAGGCCGAGACTGAGTCCGCGGCGGCGCAAGCCGCGAATGCGGAGACCCCGGGCGCGATCGCGCGCTGGTGCGCCAAGCACGCGGTGCCGCTGGTGCATTACTCGACGGACTACGTGTTCGATGGCGGTGGCTCGCGTCCGTATCGTCCCGATGACGCCACGGCGCCGCTCGGCGTCTACGGCGCGAGCAAGCTCGCGGGTGAAGAAGCGATCCGTGCTGCGGGCGGGCGCCATCTGATCTTCCGCACCGCTTGGGTCTACGCCGCACACGGTCAGAATTTCCTCCGCACGATGCTGCGTGTCGGTGCCGAGCGCGACGTGTTGCGCGTCGTGGCCGACCAGATCGGCACGCCCACGCCCGCGGCTCTGATCGCCGACGTCACCGCGCAGATCTTGCATGGTGACGACTCGAGATCCGGCACGTGGCATCTCACCGCGACCGGGGAGACGAGCTGGCACGGATTTGCCGAAGCGATCTTCGACGGCGCCGTCGCGCGCGGTCTGATCGCGCGTGCGCCGACCCTCGAAGCGATCACCACGGCAGACTATCCGACGCCGGCCAAGCGTCCCGCCTACTCTCGACTGGACATCACGACGCTGGAGCACGATTTCGGGATTGCGCTGCCGACCTGGCAGGCTGGACTCGACGGCGTGCTCGATACGCTGGCGGCGGCACAGCGCTGACCCTGCGGCGTCGCGGACATGAAAACGGCGCCCTCGGGCGCCGTTTCTGCGTTGAACGATCCGCGCCGATCAGGCCCGGCCGTAGGTGTCCTCGAAGCGCACGATGTCGTCCTCGCCCAGGTAACTGCCCGACTGCACTTCGATCAGTTCCAGCGGCACCTTGCCGGGATTGCGCAGCCGGTGCGTCACACCGAGCGGGATATAGGTGCTCTGATTCTCGCTCAGCAACAGGACATCGTCGCCGCGCGTGACTTCGGCCGTACCACTGACGACGATCCAGTGCTCGGCGCGGTGGTGGTGCATCTGCAGGCTCAGCACGCCACCCGGCTTGACCGTGATGCGTTTGACCTGGTGCCGGGGGCCGTTGTCGATCGAGTCGTACGCGCCCCACGGCCGGTAGACCTTGCGATGCCAGGCGGCCTGCGGCAGCTCGCGCGACTTGAGCTCGGCCACGACCGCCTTGACCTGCTGGATGCGGTCGCTGCGGCCGACGAGGATCGCATCGGACGTTTCCACGACGATCGTGTCCGCCAGCCCGATCATCGCGATCAGGCGCTCGCCGTAGGCATAGGTGTTGCGGCAATCGATCGACACGACCTCGCCGTGATGGGCATTGCCGTCGGCGTCCTGCGGCGAGACTTCCCGCAGACTTGCCCACGAGCCGACATCGCTCCAGCCGGCGTCCAGTGGCATGACGACGGCGGCATCGGTCTTCTCCATGACCGCGTAGTCGATCGAATCCGATGGGCTGGCAGCGAACGCGTCCGCATCGAGCCGGGTGAAGTCGACGTCCTGGCGCGCCGCCATCCACGAAGCGCGTACCGCCGAGAGCATCGCCGGCGCGTGGCGTTCGAGCTCGGCGAGATACGCGTCGGCGCGGAACAGGAACATGCCGCTGTTCCAGAAATGATCGCCTGACGCGACGTAGGCCTGGGCGCGCGCCAGATCCGGCTTTTCGACGAACGCCTCGACAGGCGCCGGCGCGTCGCCCGATCCGCTGGCCGCCTTGATGTAGCCATAGCCGGTTTCCGGTCCGCGCGGCACCACGCCGAACGTCACCAGTTTGCCGGCCTCGGCCGCAGGCAGCGCGGCGCGCACTGCCGCATGGAAGGCCTCGGGCGTCTGTACGACATGATCCGACGGCAGCACCAGCAGCACCGCGTCCGGCGTCTCACGCAGCGCCTCGAGTGCCGCCGCCGCGATTGCGGGGGCCGTGTTGCGGCCGACCGGTTCGAGCACGATCGCCGCCGGCGTGACGCCGACCTGCTGCAGTTGCTCGGCGACGACGAAACGATGTGCCTCGTTGGCGACGACGATGGGGCCCGTATCCCCAGCCAGCGGCGCTGCGCGCAACCAGGTCGCCTGCAGCATCGTGTCCGTGCCGACCAGCGGCAGGAACTGCTTGGGGTACATCTCGCGCGACAGTGGCCACAGGCGGGTGCCTGAACCACCGGAGAGCAGGACCGGGACGATCGTGGACATGTCGGGCCTCACGCAGACAACAGATCGGACAGCTCGCGCGTGCGCGCGTCGAGCAGCGCGCGGTCGGCGCGCGTCTCGATGTTGAGCCGCAACAGCGGTTCGGTATTGGAGCTGCGCAGATTGAAGCGCCAGTCGCCGAAGTCGGCGCTGATGCCGTCGGTCCGATCGATCGCCGGCGACTGCGCGGCGTAGTGCGCCATGACGCGATCGACCGCGACTTTCGCATCCGCGACGCGGAAGTTGATCTCGCCACTGCACGGAAACTTCGCGACCCGCTCCGCCACCAGATCACCCAGCGAGCGGCCGCTGGTGGAGACGAGCTCGGCGATCAGCAGCCACGGGATCATCCCGGAGTCCGCATACGCGAACTCGCGGAAGTAGTGGTGCGCGCTCATCTCGCCACCATAGACGGCGTCTTCGGCGCGCATCTTTTCCTTGATGAAGGCGTGGCCGCTCTTGCACAGCACCGGCACGCCACCGGCGGCTTCGACCTGTTCGACGGTGTTCCAGACCAGACGCGGATCGTGCACGACCTTGCCACCCGGCTGTTTGGCGAGGATCGCCTCGGCCAGCAGACCGACGAGGTAATAGCCCTCGATGAAGGCGCCGGTTTCGTCGAAGAAGAAGCAGCGATCGAAGTCGCCGTCCCAGGCGATGCCGAAATCCGCGCCGTGTGCGCGGACCGCATCGGCCGTCGCCTGGCGGTTCTCCGGCAGCAGGGGATTCGGAATGCCATTGGGAAAGTTGCCGTCGGCCTCGTGGAACACGCGCACGAAGTCGAACGGCAGGTGGGGCGCGAGCAGATCGACGACCGTGCCGGCGCCGCCGTTGCCGGCATTGACCACGAGCTTGAGCGGACGCAGCGCCTTGGCCTCCACGTAGCCCAGCAGGTGCTCGATGTAGGCCGATTTGTCGGGCGCGGCAGTTTCGGTGCCTGGTGTCGCCACCGGCGCAGGCAGATCACTGGCCTCGACCGCGTCGGAGATCGCGAACAGGCCCGTGTCCGAACTGATCGGCCGCGCATGCTCGCGCACGAGCTTCATACCGTTGTAGTCCATCGGGTTATGGCTGGCGGTCACCATGACGCCGCCCGCCGCGCCGAGGTGGTCGACCTGGAAATAGACCTCTTCCGTGCCACCGACGCCGATGTCGATGATCTCGCGCCCCTGGCTGCGCAGGCCTTCCGACAACGCCGCCTGCAGTGCAGGGCTGCTCAGGCGCACGTCGCGGCCCAGCACGATCGCGCCTGGCGGCAGCTGACCGGCCAATGCGATGCCGATGTCGCGGGCGAGGGCGGGATTGAGTTCGTCCGGCACGCGGCCGCGGAGGTCGTAGGCCTTGAAGGCGGGCAGGGGCATGGTCGATCCATCGGTGGGGACGCCCGATTCTAGCGTTTCGCGCGGACGGAACCGTTTGCGCCACTGCACCAAGGTCCAAGGCCGTGGACACGCGCAGCCGGTAGAATCGAAAGCCGTTGCGCCATGAGGATCACAATGAGCGAGCAGAGTTCCGCCGCGGGTCGACGCGGCAAGCACTATCCCGACGCCGCGACGGCATTGGCCGATATCGTGGCCGACGGCCAGACCTTCGCGGTCGGCGGCTTTGGCCTGTGCGGCATTCCCGAGGCGCTGATCGCCGCATTGCGCGATTCGGGCGTCAAGGACATCACCGCGATCTCCAACAATGCGGGCGTCGATGGCTTCGGCCTTGGCCAGCTGCTGGAAACCCGTCAGATCCGCAAGATGATTTCGTCGTATGTAGGCGAGAACAAGGAGTTCGAACGCCAGTATCTGGGCGGCGAGCTGGAGCTCGAATTCAACCCGCAGGGCACGCTGGCCGAGCGCCTGCGCGCGGGCGGTGCGGGCATTCCGGCGTTCTTCACCGCGACCGGCTACGGCACGATCGTCGCCGATGGCAAGGAAACGCGCGAGTTCGATGGCAAGCATTACGTGCTGGAAACCGCGCTGGTCGCCGACGTCGCGCTGGTCAAGGCGTGGAAGGCCGACACCGCCGGCAACCTCGTGTTCCGCAAGACCGCGCGCAACTTCAATCCCGCCTGCGCGATGGCCGGCAAGGTGTGCGTGGCCGAGGTCGAGGAGCTGGTCGAGATCGGCGACATCGATCCGGACCAAGTGCACCTGCCTGGCATCTATGTCGACCGCATCGTCGTCAACGCGACGCCCGAAAAGCGCATCGAACAGCGCACCGTGCGAGGAGCGAAGTAATGGCCTGGACCCGCGATGAAATGGCCGCGCGCGCTGCGCGCGAGCTGACCGACGGCGCCTACGTGAACCTCGGTATCGGCCTGCCGACGCTGGTGGCGAACCACATTCCCGACGGTGTCGACGTGTGGCTGCAGAGCGAGAACGGCCTGCTGGGCATCGGCCCGTTCCCAGCCGAGGACGAGGTCGATGCCGACCTCATCAACGCCGGCAAGCAGACCGTGACCGCACGCAAGGGCGCGAGCTACTTCGGCAGCCACGATTCGTTCGCGATGATCCGCGGCGGCCACATCGATCTGGCGATCCTCGGCGCGATGCAGGTCACCGGCAGCGGCGATCTCGCCAACTGGATGGTGCCCGGCAAGATGGTCAAGGGCATGGGTGGCGCGATGGACCTCGTCGCCGGCGTCAAGCGCGTGGTCGTACTGATGGAACACGTCGCGAAGGACGGCAGCCACAAGATCCTGCCCGAGTGCACACTGCCGCTGACCGGCGTCGGCGTGGTCGACCGGATCATCACGGATCTCGCGGTGTTCGACGTGACCGCAGATGGCCTCGTGCTCGTCGAGATGGCGGAGGGTGTGGACGCCCTGGATCTGCAGGACAAGACTGGCGTGGAGTTCACCCACGCATCCTGAGTCTCGCTGCGCGGCGCGCCGGAATCAGTTCCGGCGCGCGTATGCGTATGGAGCGGTACTCGAGCGCAATGGCGGTGTACCACTCGCTGTCGCCGCGTCATCAAGCCGCTTTCGCTGAGCATGCGCCAGCAATCCGATCAGGCGTTCGACGGCGTGCGCAAGTGTGCCGTCGAGCTGCCCCCCTTCCGCCTCGAAGTCATCCGCAGACAGATGCGCATCGAGCAGTGGGCGCAGCGTATCGAGCCTGACCCAGAACATGCTGCCCGCCGGGAACGGCAATTCTAGGTCTTCTGTCCATGTCACACCGGTGCGCCGGAGCAGGTGGTAGATCGCTGTCTCGTTCGAGCTGAGGAAATAGCCGAGCGGATGGATATGGCCTTCCGGTGCCACGATCCCGAGCGCCGGATCGTCGAATGCTGAAAGAAGTGCGGCGGCGCGCGCCGGCGCCAGCAGACTTTCCAGCATCTCCGCGCGCCACGCATCTCCATCCGGGCGATGCGTGGAACGCTTCGTGTGCAGCTTGAGTACCACGAGCTGGCCATCGTCGAGCAACTCGTCGGCGATATGCAGGAACGGCAGGATGTCGCGGCCGTGGTTGGCGAAAATCCGGATGTCGGCCGAGAGGCCGACGCTTTCGAGACATGCCTGCACGTGTTCGCGCTGGGCATGACCCGTGGTGATCACGATACGCCAAACAAGGCCACTGGCAGACAGAGCAGACAGGATCTCCGGCAGCACCTCGGGATACCAGGCATGGATGACGACGCAGGGCGTCTGCGCCGTCACGGACGCTGGTAGCGTGAGCGCGGCACGCGTTGCCGTCAGCCAAGCATGACCAAGCCGCGTGTCCGGCTCCAGCACCGCGCCTTCGGCCCACTCGTTCCACGCATTGACGAAGACGATCCGTTCGGCCGGCGCGACGTCGCGCAGGCGACCGTGGATCGTCGCGCGCAGCCAGTCGCGATAGCCGCGCGGCGACGCATGCGCGAACACGCGGCCGCGCCCGGAGCGCCGCGGTTCGTTGTCCCATCCGGGATTCACACCCGGATAGAGTGGATACGACGGCATCGGACGGACGGCCGCGTCTGCTGCGAGCGCACGCCAGTCGAGCACGTCTCCGTTGAAATCCGGGTTGAGCAGTGTCTGCCTGTCGACGATCGATCGTGGCGTGCTCATGTTGGGCGGAAACTCGATCGCCACATCGAAACCGATGTCACGGGGATCGGGACGTTCGAAGCCCTGTACATACGCGAGCTGGAGTTCGCCGATGCCGGCATCGCGGCACCAGTCGCGCCAGCGGCCTGCTGTGGCCGCGGCATCGGGCAGCAGGTGCGGACGATAGACGAGCAGCAGCGGTTTGCCGTCGACCCGGATGTAGCGGGGATCGCGCAGGTAGTCCGCGATGTACGCGATGAACGCGATATCGTCCTCGGCGCTGTGCGACTGCGCGACGAGAACGTCGTCGGCGCGGCCGTCCCAGCGGCGCGACCAGTTCTCGTTGGCCCAGCACAGGCACAGCGGCAGTTCTATCGTCGGCTCGTCCAGCCAGCCACGTAGCGGCGCTTCCAGTAGCGTCATGCCACCGAACCAGTAGAAATAGCTGCAGAAGCCTTCGATGCCGGCCTCGCGCGCAAGGGCCGCCTGCGCGCGCATGACATCGGGTGCACGCAGATCGTAGAAGCCCAGGTCGGCAGGCAGGCGCGGTTGCTGGTGGCCTTCGAACTGAGGCAGTGCACGGGTCACGTTGTGCCATTCGGTGAACCCGGCTCCCCACCAGACATCGTTCTGGGGAATCGGATGGAACTGCGGCAGGTAGAACGCGATCAAGCGTGCGGACACGTCCGTCGGGGGCGGATCCGTGATCCGCGCCCGATAACCGATGGCGCGTGCGCCAGCGCGGGAACGCGGACGCATCTCACGTCTCGTGCCTGCATCCTGACCACGCGGCGGCGGCGGAACGAGGTGACTGTAGCGATCGAGGAAACGCGCACGCAGACGATCGCGTGTCGCGACAGTCATCGGAACGCAACGGAATGCGAAGCGCAGGAGCTTGAATGCGAAGGTGCGCAGTCGACGGCTGGACATCGGCACATGATCCCAGATTCCGCGCAGGCTCACGACCCGAGCTGTTACGGTCTGACCATGGGACCAGACCTGCGCGACACAACCGGATGGACGTTGCAGGCAGGCTGGCTGCCCGAGGCCCACGCCACAGCGGTGCTGGAAGCATTGTCGGCCGACATCCCCTGGACGCGCCATCGCCTGCGCATCTTCGGGCGCGAGATCGATGCGCCGCGACTCAGCTGCTGGATCGGCGATCCAGAGGCGATGTATCGCTATTCGGGCACGCGGTTCGAGCCCGAGCCGTGGCCTGCGGCGCTCGTGCCGGTGCGCGATGCGGTTTCCGAGGCGGCAGGCGTCGGTTTTAACAGCGTGCTCGCCAATCTCTATCGCGACGGACAGGACGCGATGGGCTGGCACAGCGACGACGAGCGCGAACTGGGGCCCGAGCCGGTGATCGCGTCGTTGAGTCTGGGCGCGACGCGGCGCTTCGTGCTGAAGGCGCGGGTGGCGGACGCGGACGGACAGTTCGCGCGGCATGTGCTGGAGCTGCCGCACGGCAGTTTGCTGGTGATGCGCGGCGACGCGCAGACGCGATACCGGCATGCGCTGCCGCGGACTGCGCGGCCGGTCGGGCCGCGGGTCAATCTGACGTTCCGGCGGATCCTGACCTGAGTCAGGTCGTCGCGACGGCACCGCGGGTCGACCACCCGCGTCGTCGGACGCGGCTGCAGATCAGCCACGCGCGCCGGACGAGGCGCTACGCAAGAAAAGCGCGGCGAAGACGCGACTCAGCGCCGCGGCGCGGCCACCGCCGGCGGCCTGCGATCGTGGGTCACTTCGTGCGCGTTGCCCGACTCGAGAATCCAGCCGACCATCTCGCCGCTGATGCTCTGCAGGGCAACCGAGAACGCATCGACGACCTGCGCGACTTCGGTGCTCGACGCCGGCTGCGCCGCGATGAACGTGCGCGAGCCCACGACGGTCTGGTCGATGTTGTGGATCAGCTTGACGTTGGCTTCGATCGTCGCCGCCGGCAGCACGTTGCCGTTGTAGTCGGCCTCGAAGCGGCGCAGGTCGATGACCAGCTTGTAGTCGGCGGTGATGCCGGCGCCCTGACGCGCGACGGCGGGAATGTTGCCCGAGTCTTCCATCGTGCGCAGCACGGTGTCCTGCAGCATGTCGGTCGGCGTTTTCGCCCAGCTGGCGCCGCGGTAAACCTGCAGTTCGGCGGGCGTCGGGCGCACGGCGATGCGGAAGCTGTCGATCATGCGCGCGGCGGTCGGCGGGCTCAGCGTGAGCTGCCAGTCGGCGCGCGGCCATGCGGGATTGGCTTCGACGCGGGGATCGGGCGCATAGATAGTCGAACGGTCGCGTTCACCGCCACCGCCACCCAGCAGGGAGCTGCAGCCGGCGAGCAGTGTGCCGAGCGCGAGTGCGACGGCGAGACGGGGCAGGGCGCGTCGCGCGGAGGTCGTGGGCGTGATCATTCGGGTTCGAATTCCTTCGGCGCGTCGCGGCCGAGCAGGTAGCGCGCGGGATTGGCGTCGAGACGGTCGCTGATGCGGCGCAGGTCGCGGACGAGCGAACGCAGTTCGCCGAGCGTCGGGCCGAGCTGCGACAGGCCGTCGTTGGCGAAGCTGCTGATCGCCGCGCGGTTCTCGTTGAGGATGGTATCGGCGCCGCCGGCGGCCGAGTCCATGCGCGCGAGCGTGCTTTCCAGGCTCGACACCAGGCCCGGCAGCTTCTGCACCAGCTCGCGGTCGAAGTTGGTCATCGCGCGATTGGTCGTGGTCAGCGTCTGCTCCAGCTGTTCGCTGGCGGTCCGCGCATTGACGATGATCGCGGCGAGGTCCTCGCGCTGCCCGGCGACCGAGCCGGTCATGCCTTCGATGTTCTCCAGCGTGTTGGAGATGCGCGCGACGTTCTCCTCGCTGAGCACGCGGTCGAGGCGTTCGACGAGGCGGTTCGCGGTGTCAGAGATGTTCTGCAGCGCCGAGGCTTCGGTCTGGATGATCGGCACGCGGTCGCTGTCTTCGGACACCAGCATCGGCGCTTCGGGCGAGCCGCCGGTGAGCTGGATGATCGGAGAACCGGTCAGGCTGGTCATGGACATGCGCGCACGGGTGTCGGTCTTCACCGGCGCATTGGCCTGCACGCGCAGCCGCGCGATGACCTGGCGCGGGTCCTGTGGCGCGAGCTGCAGGTTGTCGACAGTGCCCACGGCGATGCCGTTGTACTGCACGCTGCTGCCCTCGGTCAGGCCGGTCACCGGCTCGCGGAAGACGACGTCGAACTCGTTCCAGCTGCGGTCGGACGAATACTTCGCCGCCCACAGCGCGAAGCCGAGCAAGGCGATCGACGCGATGAGCGTGAACGCGCCGATGAGGACGTAATTGGCTCTGGTTTCCATCAGTGGGCTCCCGGGGCGTTGGCCCTGGCGTCGCGTGCGGCACGGCCGCGCGGGCCGTGGAAATAATCCTGGATCCAGGGATGGTCGACCTGTTCGATCTCCGCCACCGGCGCCACCGCGATCACCTGTTTGTCGGCCAGGACCGCGATGCGGTCACAGATAGCGTACAGAGTGTCGAGGTCGTGTGTGATCAGGAACACGGTCAGTCCCAGCGCTTCCTGCAGCGTGCGGATCAGGCGGTCGAACGCGGCCGCGCCGATCGGATCGAGACCGGCCGTGGGCTCGTCGAGGAACAGCAGCGGCGGGTCGAGCGCCAGCGCACGCGCCAGGCCCGCGCGCTTGCGCATGCCGCCCGACAGTTCCGCCGGCAGCTTGTCGAGCGCATTGGCCGGCAGGCCGGACAGTTTGACCTTCAGCAGCGCCAGCTCGTAACGCAGTGAATCGCGCAGGTCCGGATGGTGTTCCTTCAGCGGCACCTGCACGTTCTCGCCGACGGTCAGCGACGAGAACAGCGCGCCGTCCTGGAACAGCACGCCGGTGTTGCGTTCGATGTGCCGGCGCTCCTCGACGTCGCGCGACAGCGCATCGGCGCCCAGCACCTCTATGGTGCCCGCCTGCGGTGGACGCAGCCCCAGGATGCTGCGCATCAGCACCGACTTGCCCGTGCCCGAACCGCCGACCACGCCGAGGATCTCGCCGCGACGCACGTCGAGATCGAGGTTCTCGTGCACGGTCTGCGCGCCAAAACGGTTGACCAGGCCACGCACGCGGATCGCGATCTCGTCGCTGAGGTCGTCCTGCGCGCGCGCATCGCGGGTGGGTGTGTCGGACATCGTCACCATCCCACGTGCATGAACCAGATCGCGGCGAACGCGTCGAATACGATCACCAGCGAGATCGTCTGCACCACGCTCGAGGTCGTGCGCTCGCCGACCGACTGCGCCGTGCCCTTGACCTGAAGGCCTTCCAGGCAGCCGATCAGGCCGATCACCATCGCGAAGATCGGCGCCTTGGACATGCCGACGAAGAAGTGCCGGACGTTCATGGTCTCGTACATGCGCGCCATGTAGGCCTGCGGGGGAATGTCGAGACTGAAGGCACCGACGGTCAGGCCGCCGATCAGGCCGGCGATCATCGCGATGAAGGTCAGCAGCGGCAGCATCACCATCAGCGCGACCACGCGCGGAATCACCAGCAGATCCACCGGGTCGAGCCCGAGCGTGCGGATCGCATCCACTTCCTCGCGGCTCACCATCGCGCCGATCTGCGCCGTGAACGCACTGGCGGTGCGACCGGCGAGCAGGATCGCCGTCAGCAGCACGCCGAATTCGCGCAGGAACGCGATCGACACCAGTTCGACGACGAAGATCGTCGCGCCGAATTCGGCCAGGACGGTCGAGCCGAGAAAAGCGATGACCGCGCCGACCAGGAACGACAGCAGCGCGACCAGCGGCACCGCGTCGAGGCCGACCTGCTCCATGTGGTGCACGGTCGAGGTCATGCGGAAGCGTCGCGGCGACACCAGCAGGCGTCCGAGCTTGAGCAGGGTTTCGCCGAGGAAGCTGACGAGCGCGACGATCTCGCGCCAGTTGTCGTGCATCGTCTCGCCGAAACGGGCGAGCGCGGCGTACACGCCGTAATCGCGCTTCTTCTTCGGCCGGTCGTCGGCGACGTCCTCGATTGCCTCGACCAGCGCGTGGTGGTCGTCGCGGAACCGGAACGTCGAAAAATCCAGGCCGCGTTTTTCGGCGAAGCGCAGCAGCTGCAGCACGCCCACCGAGTCCAGCCGGTCGACGCCGGTCGCATCCACGTCGCCCGCCGGCGCCTCGTGCGCGCGCAGGACCGTCTCGATGTCGCCGGCGTAGGCGAGCGTCCAGTGCCCGCGCAGCCGCAGCGATCCACCGTCACCGGAATCGGCGCTGGGCGTGGCGTGACGGGGGACGGTCATGCAGGCATCGGTCGGTCGAGGTGCAAACGCCGGTGAGCATACCGAAATCAGGTGTGAGGCCGCGCATCACGGCGGCTCGGCCTACCGGGCGCCCGGCGCGACGTGCGATCCTGTGCCGATGTCCGGCGCCACCCCGCTCACCACTGCCAGCTACGCCACGCGCATCGCCTTCGTGGTCGAGCTGGCCGAGCATCTGCATGCCTACGGCACCACCGCGCAGCGCCTCGAAGGCGCGGTGATCGCGGTGACCCAGCAACTCGGTATCGACTGCGAGCCCTGGGTGAATCCGACCGGCATGGTGCTGTCCTTCAGCGATCCGCTGCGCCCGCCGGGCGACAGCGACACCACGCGCGTGATCCGCATGTCGCCGGGCGACGTGAACCTCTACAAGCTGTGCGAGACCGACCGCATCGCAGAGCAGGTCATGGCCGGCGAGATGGATCTGGCCGAAGGCTACGCCGCGCTGCGCGCGCTCGACGCACGCGAACCGCGCGCCTGGGGCAAGGCGGCGCAGGTCATGGGCTTCGCGATGGTCGCGATGGGCGTTGCCGGCCTGTGGCGGCTGCCGTGGGCCGACATCGCGACGGCGGGCACCATCGGCCTGCTCATCGGTCTGCTCGACCTGGTCACGCGCAACGGTACGCGTCTCAAGGAAGCGCACGAAGCGCTGGCCGGCATGGTCGCCGGCGTGGTCGCGATCCTGGTGTCGGCCTTCGTCGCACCGCTGAATCTCAATACCGTGGTCATTGCCTCGCTGATCGTGATGCTGCCGGGTATGGCGCTCACCAATGCGATCAACGAACTGACCAGCCAGCATCTGGTGTCGGGCACGGCGCGCTTCGCCGGGGCGATCACCACGGTGCTCAAACTCACCATCGGCACGATCATCGCGCTCACGCTGATGCAGATGCTCGGCGTCACGCCGAACGTGCGCGCGCTGCGGCCGCAGCCCGACTGGGTGGAATGGGCGGCGCTGGCGACCGCGGCCGGCGCGTTCGCGATCCTGTTCCGCGCCGGTCGACGCGACGTGCTGCTGGTCATGGGCGCCGCCGCGTCGGGGTATCTCGTCTCGCGCTGGGTCGGCGCTGCGCTCGGGCCGAACATCGGCCTGTTCGTCGCCGCGCTGGTGACCACCGCGGCCGGCAACGGTTACGCGCGCTGGGCCAACCGTCCGGGCGCGGTGATCCGGGTGCCGGGGCTGATCATGCTGGTGCCCGGCAGCAACAGCCTGCGCGGTCTGATGAATCTGGTGCAGCAGCAGGACATGGCCGCCGGCCAGGAAGCGGCGCTGGTGGTGATGAACATCGTGCTGGCGCTGATCGCCGGCCTGCTGTTCGGCAACGTGCTGCTGCCGGCGCGCAAGAACCTCTGAGCCGCATACGCAAACGCCCTCCGGTCGGAGGGCGTTCTCGAACGTCAATGCGCGGCGCGCACCGCCGGGCTCACTTCTGGATCAGGAACTCTTCCAGCTTGCGGCCCTTCTTGGTGTGCGCGGCCAGCCACAGCGGCTGCTTGCCACGACCGGTCCAGGTCTCGGCCTTGTTCGCCGGATTGCGGTACTTCGGCGCCACCTTGCCGAGCTTGCGACCCTTGGTCGCGCTCTTGCGCGCCGCAGGCGCAGCCGCGGTCGATGCCGCGCGCGGTGCGCCGCCACCGAACAGCTCGGCGATGCTGTAACCCTCGGCCGCGGCCATGTCGGTCAGCTTCTTGCGCACGGCCGTCAGCGGCTTGCGCTTCTTCAGCGTCGTCTTGCGCTCCTTGGCCTGGGTGATCAGCGCGTCGAGCTGCTGGGGTGAAAATGCATTGAGGTCAAACGCCATTCGAGTCGGCTCCGGCTGATTATCGGGAATACCAGTCCATTGGCATGGGCGGCATCTTAATCCTGTTTATCCCGGGCCGACAAACACCGCGCACACGGCGGCGCGGCCCGCTCGTGCAGGCCGCGTGAACATTCGGGATTATCCGGCGGTAAATGCCGCCGGTTTCGCGCAGGAAACCCTCAGCCGCGCAGGCGCGAGAACAGCGCCTCGCGATCGAGATTCTCCGATTCGCTGGCATGGCGCGCGCGATACTCGAACGCGCCCGATTCCAGTCCGCGCGCCGAGACCACCACGCGATGCGGAATGCCGATCAGTTCGATGTCGCCGAACATCATGCCGGGGCGCAGGCCGCGGTCGTCGAGCACGGTTTCAAAACCGGCCGCGCCGAGCTCGCGGTACAGCGCGTCCGCGGCCTCGGCCACGTGCGCCTCGTTCTTCGGATTGATCACGCACACCGCGACCTGCCACGGCGCCATCGCGAGCGGCCACACGATGCCGTTGGCGTCGTGGTTCTGTTCGATCGCCGCCGCGACGATGCGCGACACGCCGATGCCGTAGCAGCCCATGAAGGGCACGGTCGCCTTGCCGTTGGCGTCGAGCACCTTGAAGTGCATGGCCTCGGCGTACTTGCGGCCGAGCTGGAACACGTGGCCGACCTCGATCCCGCGCGCGATCTTCAGTTCGCCGCCGTCTTCGGCGCGGTCACCGGCGACGACGTCGCGGATGTCGGCGACCACGTCGGCCTCGGGCAGATCGCGGCCCCAGTTGACGCCGGCGATGTGGAAGCCGGTGGCGTTGGCGCCGACGACGAAATCGGCCAGTGCGGCGACTTCGAGATCGGCGACGACGCGGATCGGCTTCGCTGCGCCGATCGGTCCGAGGAAGCCCGGCGCCGCGCCCAGATGCGCGGCGATTTCCGCTTCCGTCGCCATGCGGTAATCGCCCAGGCCGTCGACCTTGGCGAGCTTGATCGCATTGACCGCATGGTCGCCGCGCACCAGCGCGAGGACGAAGGTCTCGCCGGCCATCAGCGCGATCGACTTCGCGGTGCGCGCGAGCGGAATGTCGAGCAGGGCGGCGACGTCTTCGCAGGTCTTCTGCGTCGGCGTGTCGACCTTGCGCAGGGTTTCCGATGCCGCCGGACGCGGCGCGGGCGCAGCGGCGCGCGCGGCTTCGACGTTCGCGGCGTATTCCGAGCCGGTCGAGAACACCAGCGCG
Organism: Luteimonas flava; assembly: GCF_036584485.1. Taxonomy (NCBI): domain Bacteria; kingdom Pseudomonadati; phylum Pseudomonadota; class Gammaproteobacteria; order Lysobacterales; family Lysobacteraceae; genus Luteimonas; species Luteimonas flava. The sequence goes on from NZ_JAZHBM010000002.1 coordinate 655,727, forward strand.
TCTTCGCCGGAGTCGGCGATGACGTGGAATTCCTGCGAGGCGTCACCGCCGATCGCGCCCGAATCTGCCTGCACCGAGCGGAACTCGAGACCCAGACGGGTGAAGATGCGCGTGTAGGCCGCATGCATGGTCTGGTACGACGCGGCCATGCCGGCCTCGTCGATGTCGAACGAGTAAGCATCCTTCATCAGGAATTCGCGCGCGCGCATCACGCCGAAACGCGGGCGGATCTCGTCCCGGAACTTGGTCTGGATCTGGTAGAAATTCACCGGCAGCTGCTTGTAGCTGGCCAGTTCGCTGCGCGCGAAATCGGTGACGACTTCCTCGTGCGTCGGGCCGAAGCAGTACCAGCTCTCCTTGCGGTCCTGCATCTTCAGCAGCTGGCCGCCGAACTTCTCCCAGCGGCCGGTTTCTTCCCACAACTCACGCGGCTGCACGGCCGGCATCAGCAGTTCGATCGCGCCGGCGGCGTTCATTTCCTCGCGCACGATGCCTTCGACCTTGCGCAGCACGCGCAGGCCCAGCGGCGACCACGTATAGAGACCGGCGCCCAGCTTGCGCAGCATGCCGGCCTTGAGCATCAGCTTGTGGCTGGTGACCTCGGCATCGGCGGGCGTTTCTTTCTCGGTGCGGAGATGGAACTGCGACAGGCGCATCGGCGGCTTCTGGCTGGGAACGGGGGGCGATAGTGTGCCACGCGCCCCGCGCGTGCCGGCCTGCCGGCCGGGTGTCAGCGGCAGTAGGCGCGGACCGCGGCTTCCGACAGCGCGAGCTGGTCGGCGCGTTCGCTGCCGGCGAGTTCGCGCGGCTTGCCGTCGGCGCCGAGCTGCTGCACCGCGCCTTCGCCCTTGAGTGCGGCAACGTTGGTCCGGGCGAGTGCGCACTGGCTGTTGTCGCCCCCCGCACTGGCGGTGGTCGCCGCCGGCGCCACCGCGGGTGCGGCCGCCGGTGCAGGCGTGGCCGCCGTGGACGACGCGGCGTTGCCGTGCACGTTGCGCACTTCGAAACGCGTGCCGGCCGGCGGCGGTGTCTGCGAATAATGGGTGACGCCGCGCGCGTCCTTCCAGCTGTAGACCTCGCTGGCGGCGAGTGGCGCGGCGGCGATGAGCAATGCAAGGGCGGTCACGAAAGTGCGGCGCATGGCGGTCCCCGGCAGGTGCTCGAATGTGGCGGCGATTGCAGCACTCCGGGGCCGCAGGCGCAACCGCTGTCGCCGGCCGGCCCGATGCAGGCGCTACACTGGCCCGCATGAGCCAACCCGACCCGACCCCGCGCCGCGGCCGCGGCATCTACCTGCTGCCGAATCTGTTCACCACCGGCGGCCTGTTCGCGGGATTCTTCGCGATCATCGCCGCATCGCAGGGCCGCTTCAGCGCCGCCTGCATCGCGATCTTCGTCGCCGCGGTGCTCGACGGCATCGACGGCCGGGTCGCACGCCTGACCAATACCCAGAGCGAGTTCGGCGTGCAGTACGACTCGCTGGCCGACCTGATCAGTTTCGGTCTGGCGCCGGCGCTGGTGATGTACCACTGGTCGCTGATGGCGATGCGCCTCGACGGCACCACGCTCGGCAAGATCGGCTGGCTGGGCGCATTCCTCTACGCCGCCTGCGCGGCGCTGCGTCTGGCGCGGTTCAACAGCCAGGTGGCGACGGTCGACAAGCGCTATTTCGTCGGCCTGGCGAGTCCCGCGGCGGCGGGCCTGATGGCGAGTTTCGTCTGGACCTGCCACGAGCTCGACTTCACCGGCGACGCGCTGCGCTACGTCGCGCTCGCGGTCACGGTGGTCTGCGGCCTGCTGATGGTCAGCCGCATCCGCTACACCAGCTTCAAGGGCAGCGGCACCGGGCCGAAGTCCGATCGGGTGCCGTTCGTGGCGCTGGTCGTCGCAGTCGGCCTGCTGATCGCGATGTGGGTGGATCCGCCCAAGACCCTGCTGATCGCCGCCGTGCTTTACGCATTGTCCGGTCCGACGCTGTGGCTGCTGCGCCGCCGCGGAGGCGCGGAGGCCGCCTCGTGACCTGGGATGCGCTGCAGATCGCGGCGCTTGATGCGCTGGGCCACGACCGCTATCGCGTGCAGGTGCCCGGGCAGGTGTTGCCGGACGACCCGCTCGTCGACCCGTTGCTGCGCGCTGCCGGCCTGAGTCGCGAAGGCGACGGGGCATTCGCCTTCGTGCGCAGTCTCGGCACGTTGGCCGATCTGCGCTCGGCGTCGGCCAAGCGTGCCCTGTGGCCGCGGCTGCGCCGGTTGCGCCGTCATGGTGGCTGAGCCCGACACGCAGTCGACGCCGGATGCCGCCGCTGCGGCGCGCGACTGGTCGCTGCGTCCGATGCGCGCGACCGATGTCGACGCGGTCATGGAGATCGAACTGCGCGCGTATCCGTTCCCGTGGACGCGCGGCATCTTCGACGACTGCCTGCGCGCGGCGTATCCGGCGTGGGTGCTGCACGTCGACCGGCGACTCGCTGGTTACGGTGTATTGAGCGTCGCGGCCGGCGAAGCGCACGTGCTCAACGTCTGCGTCGATCCCGACCTGCAGGGCCGGGGTCACGGCCGCCGCCTGTTCCGCGCGCTGGTCGATCTGGCCCAGCAGCACGGCGCGCAGCGCGTGTTTCTCGAAGTGCGACCGTCGAATCCGAATGCGGTCGCGCTGTATCACGACGAAGGGTTCAACGAGATCGGCCGGCGGCCGCGTTACTACCCCGCGCACAACGGCCGCGAGGACGCGATCGTCATGGCCCGCGAACTGTTCGGCGCGGACTGAACACCCCGCCGCGTTGCATCCGGCGCGCGCTGCGCGCCCCGACCGGAGAGCCGCCTTGGGCGAACACACCCGTATCGACAACGAAAAACGCATCGCGCTGCTGATCGATGCCGACAATGCACCGGCGGTGAAGATCGACGTGATCCTCGCCGAGGTCGCACGCCACGGCGTCGCCAACGTGCGCCGCGCCTACGGCAACTGGAAAAGCCAGCATCTGGTCGGCTGGGAGAAAGTGCTGCACGAATATGCGATCCGCCCGATCCAGCAGTTCGCCTACAGCACCGGCAAGAACGCGTCCGACATGGCGATGGTCATCGACGCGATGGACCTGATGTACGCGCGCAACCTCGACGGCTTCGCGATCGTGTCCAGCGATGCGGATTTCACTCCGCTGGTGATGCGGCTGCGCAACGACGGGTATGCGGTCTATGGCTTCGGCCAAGAGAAAACGCCGACGCCGTTCGTCAAGGCATGTTCGACGTTCCTGTATCTGGAGAAACTCCGCGCGGCCGACGAGGTCGACAGCGGCGGCACGACCAAACCGCGCACCGGCGGTGAGCTGCAGGCCGATCGCGAACTCGTGCAGCTGCTGCGCAACGCGGTGTCCGCAGGCGCCGATGACGCCGGCTGGTCGCATCTGGGCGAGGTCGGCAGCCATGTGCGCAACCAGGGCTCGTTCGACGCGCGCAACTACGGCTATCGCAATCTCAGTGCATTGATCGATGCGACGGGACTGTTCGAAGTGCGCCGGGTCGGGCAGGCGGTCGAGATCCGCGAGGCGCCGAAAAAGCCTGCCGCGCAGCAGGCGTCACGTGCACGCGGTCGCCGCAAGCCGGCGGCCACCGACTGACGTATCGCGTCCGGTCGATTCAGTACAGATCGACCGGATCCACATCCAGCGACCAGCGCGCGCGGCGCGCTTCGGGCAGGGCGTAGATCAGCGGCAGCGCCGCATCGAGAATCGCGTGCAGGCGCGGGCGCTGGTCGGTAGCGATCAGCAGTTGCGCGCGGTATACGCCTGCGCGGCGCGGCATCGGTGCGACCACCGGTCCATCGAGCAGCAACGTCGGCATGCCGCCAGCGTCGCGACCTGCGTGCGGCGCGAGCACGCGGCGCGCGGCTTGCAGGAACGCCATCGGCGGTTCGGCCTGCTGCGATTCGGCGCGCAGCAGTGCGAGTGGTGCGAACGGCGGGAATCCCGCGGCCTCGCGTTGCATCAGTTCTTCCGCGGCGAAGGCGTGATAGCCGCCCTGGATCAGCGTCAGCAGCAGCGGATGTTCGGGATGGTGCGTCTGCAGCAGCACCTGACCGGCTTTCTCCGCGCGCCCGGCGCGTCCGGCGACCTGGATCAGCAGTTGCGCGAGTTTCTCGCCGGCGCGGAAGTCGGCCGAGAACAGTCCTTCATCGATACCGACCACGCACACGAGCGTGAGATTCGGCAGGTCGTGACCCTTGGCCAGCATCTGCGTGCCGATCAGGATGCCCGGCTGGCTGCCGAGTTCGCCCAGTAGATTTTCGAGCGCATCGCGTCGACGCGTGCTGCCGCGGTCGATGCGCAGCACCGGCACATCGGCGAAGCGCGCGGCCAGCAGTTCCTCGATGCGTTCGGTGCCCACGCCCTGCGGCTGCAGACCGAGACTCGCGCAATCCGGACACGCCAGCGGCGCGCTCGCGCGATGGCCGCAGTGATGACATTGCAGGCGACGTCCGCCGGCGTGCACGGTCATCGGATGCGGGCGATCGGGCGTGCTGCAGCGCGGGCAGTGCGCGCTCCAGCCGCAGTCGTGGCACAGCAGCACCGGCGCATAGCCGCGGCGATTCTTGAACACCAGCACCTGTCCGCCGGCGGCGAGCGCGGCGGAGATCGCCGCGAACATCTCCGGCGACAGACCGGCCTCAAGCGGGCGCTTGCGCACATCGAGCACGCGCACGGTCGGCGGTTTCGCCGCGCCCGCGCGATGGGTCAAACGCAGATGCGCGTAGCGGCCGGAGACGGCGTTCTGCAGCGATTCCAGCGACGGCGTCGCGCTGCCCAGCAGCACCGGCACGTCGAGCGCCTTGGCGCGCACCAGCGCGAAGTCGCGCGCGTGGTAGCGGATGCCGTCCTGCTGCTTGTAGCTGCCGTCGTGTTCCTCGTCGACGACGATGAGCCCGGCATCGGGCAGTGGCACGAACACCGCCGAGCGCGTGCCGACGACGACGCGCGCCTCGCCGCGCGCTGCAGCCGCCCAGACACGCGCGCGTTCGCCGTCGCCCAGTCCCGAATGCAGCGCATGCACCGGCACGCCGAGGCGGGCACGGAAGCGCGCGAGCGTCTGCGGGGTCAGGCCGATCTCCGGCACCAGCACCAGCGCCTGTCGTCCGCGCGCCAGACAATCCGCGATCGCCTGCAGGTAGACCTCGGTCTTGCCGCTGCCGGTCACGCCATCGAGCAGCAGCGCGGCGAAACCGGTGCAGGCGGCGACCGTATCGACCGCCTGCTGCTGTTCGTCGTGCAGCGCCGGCCCTGGCTGTGGCGTGGGTGCCAGCTGGGAGGCCGGAATCGCGAAGCGTTCGGCGAGGCCGCGACCGGCCAGCGTGCGCGCGGCGGCGCGCCAGCCGTCCATCGCCAGGTCCAGCGCGTCTTCGTCCCTGGGCGTGGGGGCGAGCAGGGCGGCCAGGCGCTGCGGGCGGCCACCGGCTTTGAGTCCGGACAACGCGGTCCGACCGGCTTCGGTCAACCGCCAGGCCCAGGCGTGGGTATCGGGCAGCGCCTCACCGCGGCGCAGGGCGGCGGGCAGGGCCGTCGCCAGCACTTCGCCCAGCGGCGCATGGGTGTAGCGGGCGAGCCAGCGCAGCGAGGCGGCCAGCTCGCCGTGCAGCAGCGGAGCGTCGTCGAGCCACTCGAGTGCCTCGCGGAGCGTCTGCGCGGGATCGTCGGGGGCGCCGACGCCCGCCACGACGCCGACCAGTTCCCGGGGCCCGAACGGCACCCGGACCCGGCGTCCGACATCGCCCGGTCCGACGGCGGCGCCGGCGGGCGCGCGATAGTCGAACAGGCGCGGCAGCGGCACCGGCAGGGCGATCTGGAGGACGGAAAGGGCGGCGTTCGGATCGGGCACCTGCAAATTCTATCGGCTCGACCGGCGCCTTCCCTCATTTGCGCGCCCAACCTCCCTTGACTTGTACGTTGTCGCTGCAAGTGCCGGAAAGAAAAGGGATTGCCGCTTATCCACATGATCTGTGGATAAGCCTGTGCATACACCGCTTCGAACACGACGTTATGCGGTATTCAGTGGGGTAAAGGATATGTTGGACAAAAAAGTGCCATATGGGTAATCCACAATGGAATCAAAGGCTTGGCCGTGAAACATTGTTGTCATGCAGCATCGGCATGTGGCCTTCTTCAGCTGGATGACAGCGTTGTGAACCCTGTGAACAACCACTTGCGCGCGTCGGCGCCTGTGGAACGTTTGCGCAACGATCTGTCAAGGCTTGGGCCGCGGCGGCGGATGGCTATGATGCGCGGTCGCACACGCCGGCCCCGATGACCACGCCTCCCCAGTCAGCTCCACCCGGAATGTCCTCCGCCGTCGCCGCGTTCCTGCGCGGGGTGGAGCGGCGCGCGGCCGCGTTCGCGCAGTGGCAGAGCGGCGACATCGAGACCGGCGACGCCGCGCTGGCCGCCGCGATGACCGATTTCGGCCAGCTGGCGACCAATACCCCGTTCCCCGATTGGCCGCGCCGGTTCTGGGCCCAGCTGCTGGCGGCGCCGGCGCTGCGCGCGCCCGCGGTGCTGCCCGACGACGCCGATGGTCTGCCCGCACTGGCCGGTCTGTCCGGCGGTCCGCGCGTCACGGTGCTGCTGCGGATGGTGGCCGGCCTGCCGGAACACGAAGCGGCCGCGGTTCTGGGCGTCACCCGGGCCACGTATCGACTGGGCCTGCAGCGCGCCTTGCCGCATCGCGAGGACGGCAGCCCCGATCCCGACGCCTGGCGTCGCATCGCCGAGGCCGCGCAGGCGGCGATCCGCGCGCTGCCGCCCGATCGCCTGGCGCGCCTGGCCGGCCTGCGCGAGGCCGCGCTGCGCGGCCAGGTGCCGCCGCTGCGCCGGTTTCCGTTGCAGCGCGCCGTCGCTGCGCCGCCCCCGGCCGAAGCTGCGCCGTCGCCGCCCCGGACCCGTGCCCGCTGGTTGTGGCCGGCGCAGGCGGTGGTTCTGGTCGCGATGCTCACCGCGCTGGCCTGGACCTGGCGCGATGCGTTGCCGGGCGGCGGTCTCGACGACGACACGACGATCCGGATCGAAGCTCTGCCGGATGCCCAGTCCCCGGCAGCGACCTACGACGACGAGGTCGCGCTGCTGACCGCGCCGGACTTCGAACTGCTGACCGAATCGGAAAACGCGCCCTGGCGCGAGGACCCCGCGTTCTACGCGTGGCTGTCCACGCAGATCGAAACACCGACCGACGACACCCGCGACGCCCATCTCGACGACGTGCCGGACGATGCCGACGGCATGGAGACCACCGATGCCGATCTCTGAGCGCGTGCGCCGCTTCGCTGGCGTCGCGGGGCTGCTGCTCCTCGCCGCGCCGCTCGCGCAGGCCGCCCTGCCGCCTGCCTTGAAGGCCGAATCGTTGCCGGCCGCCGAACGCGCACAACTCGAAGCCCGCGCCGCACGCCTCGCGCAGATGACCCCGGCCGAACGCGACGCATTGAAGGCGCGCCTGGCGGCGTGGCAGATCCTGCCGGCCGGCGAGCGTGCACGCCGGCGGATCGCCTGGCAGGCGGCCGACGCCCTGCCGCATGCCGAGCGCATGCGGCTGCAGCAGGCGGCCGCGCATTTCGAGACCCTGCCCGAGCCCGAGCAGCGCGAGCTGCGGCTGGCCTTCGAACAGCTCGATCTGAGCCTGCGCCGCGGCTGGCTGCTGGGCCCGGTACTCGGCGCCGATTGGCCGCGCCTGCATTCGCTGTTCTCGGCGATGCCCGAAGACCAGCGCGGCCCGGTGCTGCTCGCGCTGCGTGCGACGTCGCTGCAGGCGCGCGACGATCTCGCCGCCCTGGCCCAGCGCACGCCGCCGCAGGAGCGCGACGCGCTGCGTGCGCAGTGGCTGGCGGTGCCGGCCGATACGCGGGACGCGTGGCTGCGTGCGCGGGTGGCCGGAACGCCCTGACGGCGTTTCGAACGCGACGCTACAACGCGTACAGCGCGTAGCCCGCCATCGGAATCGCGACGCTGAGAAACAGCGCGAAGTACGCCATGCCGATGATCGCGAACTTCACCAGTGTCCACGGCCACGACTGGCCGTACACGCGCTTCTGCATCAGCAGCAGATAGACCGGCATCGCCCACAGCAGCAGGATCTGCGCGACGCCGACGATGCCCGTCGACCACGCCGCGTGCGTCGCCAGCCAGGGCGATGCGAGTGCACCGCAGAGCACCAGCAACAACGCCAGCATCAGCGCCGCGTGGCTGTAGAGGCCGACGACGACGTGCTCGAGATACAGCCGACCCTGGAACAGGTAGAGCAGCTTCAGCAGCACGGCGAACAGCGGTACCAGGATGAAGAGCGCGGTCGGTGCGACGCCGAACAGGGCGCGCACGAAGATCTGCGGATCGTTGTTGAACCGTTCGATGTTGCGCTCGATGCGTTCGCCGATCGGACCGCCGATGGTCGGCGGGCCGGATGTCGACGCGTCGGCGTCGTCGGGCGCGGGTGTCGTCGCGGCCTGTGGACCGGTGTCCAATGTGGCGGCACCGGGCGCCGCATCGGGGGCGGTCGGCGCCGCGCCGTCGGGCGCGAGTGCCGCGATCCGGGCCTGCGCCTGCGCGCGCACTTCCGCCGCGGCGACGTCGAGTTGTGGGCTCACGCCCGGCAGTGCGCCGACGGTGCGGCGGGTTTCGGCGATGCCGGCCAGTGCGTCGTCGCGCATCGTCCGCACCTCGTCGACGGTCTGCGCCTGCGAGAACTCGGTGGCGACATCGTCGGTGCGCACCATCTGGCCGGGCTGGACGTCCTGCATCGCGTCCTGGACGACGAACTTGGCGACGAAGAACGTCAGCAGCGTCAGGATCACGAAGAGCCGCATCGGTGCGACGTAACGCACGCGATGGCCGCCGAGATAGCGGTTGGCGATGCGGCCCGGCACGAACAGGTCGCGCAACGTGCGGAAGATGCGACCGTCGAGATGCCAGAACGATTCGAAGACTTCCTCCACCGCGTGGGCGACGTTGCGCACCGGGCTGTGCGTGGACTGGCCGCAGGCATGGCAGAAGTCGCCCTGCAACGGCGTGCCGCAGTTCTCGCAGGCGGACGGGTGCGCGTCGTCGGACGGCAGCGGCGGCAGGGCGGCGTGGGACATGCGCGGACGGATTCCTGGCAAGGCCGCAGCGGCGCGGCCGCGGACACGGAAAAAAGCAAGATATGGGCGCCGCGCGTGTCGCTCCCCTGCGCGGCGTGCCGGTAGAATGCGGTCCTTCGCGCCCCGGTGCCAGCGCACGCATCCGTCGTACGCGCGGCCGCAGCCGCAGAGCCGTTCCCATGTCCTCCGCAATCACGCCGCCGCCCTTCGGTCACGAGGTGCGGCGCACCGCCGTTCTGGCGGCCCCGCTGGTCGCCGGCCACGTCGCCACCGGCCTGATCGGTTTCGTCGATTCCGTCATCGCCGGCCACCACGGCACCGCCACGCTGGCGGGTGTCGCCGTGGGCACCGCGATTTTCTGGCTGCCGCTGATGGTGCCGATGGGCACGCTGATGGCGGTGCCGCCGTCGGTGTCGCAGCTCGACGGCGAAGGCCGCCACGCCGAGGTCGGCCCGCTGTTCCGGCAGGCGCTGTGGCTGGCGGCGGGTCTGGGCGTGGCGCTGTTCGGGCTGCTGGCGGCGCTGGCCGCCGGGCTCGGGCCGTTCGGCATCGCGCCGGACATCGTGCCGGGCGCGACCGCGTTCCTGCACGGCATCCGCTGGGGCGTGCCGGCGCTGACGCTGTATTTCTGCATGCGCTATCTCAGCGACGGCCTGCACTGGACGCTGCCGACGATGGTGTTCGGCTTCGGCGGTCTCGCCGTGCTGGTGCCGATGGGCTATGCGCTCGCGTTCGGCTGGGGCCCGTTCCCCGAGGGCGGCGCCGGTGGGCTGGGCATCGCGTCCGCGATCATGATGTGGACCCAGTCGATCGCATTCGCCCTGTATCTGGCGCTGTCGAAGCGGTTCGCGCGCTACCAGCTGTTCACCCGCTTCGACCCGCCGCGCTGGACGGAGATCCGCGCGCTGCTGCGCACCGGTCTGCCGATCGGCGTGACCGTGACGATGGAAGGCAGCCTGTTCGTCGTGACCGCGCTGCTGATCGGCCGGCTCGGCGAGATCGAGGCGGCGGCGCACCAGATCGCGATCAACGTCGCGGCGCTGTGTTTCATGGTGCCGTTCGGCCTGGCCGAAGCGACCACGGTGCGGGTGGGCAATGCGATCGGTCGCGGCCTGGGCAGCGCCGGCGTGCGCCGGGCGGGCTTCGCCGGCCTGACGCTGGTGCTGGTGACGCAGACGGTGTCGGGCGTGCTGCTGCTCCTGGGCCACGACCACGTGGTGCGCATCTACACCGAGGATGCGGCGGTCGCCGCGCTGGCCGGTTCGCTGCTGCTCTACGCTGCCGCGTTCCAGTTTCCCGACGGCATCCAGGCGCTGTCGGCCGGCGCGCTGCGCGGGCTCAAGGACACGCGCGTGCCGATGTTCCTCGCCGCGGCCGCGTACTGGGGCGTGGGCATGGCGCTGGGCGCCACGCTCGGTCTGGGGCTGGGGTGGGGGCCGAAGGGCATGTGGATCGGCCTGATCGCCGGCCTCACCGTCGCGGCCGTGCTGCTGGGCACCCGTTTCCTGCGCAGCAGCCGGCGCGTGCCCGCGCCGACCCTGGACCCGACGGCACAGTGACGACCGGCGCATGCAATGCCCTGCCGCGCCCGGTAGGCTGCGTGCTGGGCGGACCCGTGGCCGCACCGCTGCCGGCGGCCACGACCCGCGATTTCTTCTGATGGAGCCGTTTTACGCATGAGTACTGTGCAGCCACGCGCGCCGCTGACGCGCTTCATTGTCGGCATCTGGGACGGGATGAATTTCATCCGCCGGTTGATCCTCAATTTCCTGTTCTTCGGCCTGCTGTTCCTGGTCGCACTGCTGATCCTCATCGCGATCGTCGGCGGCGGTTCGCGACAGTCGCCGCTGCTCGAGCGCACCACGCTGGTCATCGCGCCGGAAGGCGCGCTGGTGGAGCAGTACAAGTCCGATCCCTTCATGCGCGCGCTGGCCGAGAACAGCGGCAGCGGCGTGGGCGAAGTGCAGCTTCGCGACGTGCTGCGCGCGCTGGAAGCGGCGAAGACCGACGACCGCATCGAACGCGTGCTGCTGCGCACCGACCGCATGACCTTCTCCGGTTACGCGTCGATGCGCGAAGTGGCCGAAGCCATCAGCGAAGTGCGTGCGGCCGGCAAGCAGGTCGTCGCGTTCGGCGAGTATTTCGGCCAGCAGCAGTACCTGCTCGCCGCGCAGGCCGACGAGGTCTACCTGGATCCCGAAGGCGGCATGATGCTCGAAGGCCTGGCCGGCTATCGCCAGTACTACCGCGAGGCGCTGGCCGACAAGCTCGGCGTGGACGTGCATCTGTTCAAGGTCGGCGAGTACAAGTCGGCGGCCGAGCCCTACATCCTCGACGGCGCGTCGCCGGAGTCGAAGGAAGCCGATCTCTACTGGATGAACGACATCTGGCAGCGGCACATCGCCGACATCGCCAAGGTGCGCGGCACCACGCCCGAGGCGCTCAATGCCGGCGTCGACACGCTGCCGCAGGGCATCGCCGCGGCGCAGGGTGATCTGGCGCAGTACGCGCTGTCGCAGAAGTTCGTCGACGGCCTGAAGACGCGTGGCGAAGTCGAAGACCTGCTCGTCGAGCGCGGCGTCGCCGACGAAGACGCCGAGGGCGGCTTCCGCCAGGTCTCGATGCGCGATTTCCTCGCCCACGTCTCGCCGGCCAGCTCGGCCGCGGACCGTCGCGACCAGGTCGCGGTGGTCGTCGCCGAGGGCGGCATCACCGGTGGCGAGCAGCCGCCGGGTACGATCGGTGGCGAGTCGACCTCGGCCCTGCTGCGCGAGGCGCTCGAGGACGAGCACGTGAAGTCGGTCGTGCTGCGCGTCGATTCGGGCGGCGGCGAAGTGTTCGCGTCCGAGCAGATCCGTCGCGAGGTCGACGCGCTCAAGGCCGCCGGCAAGCCGGTGGTGGTGTCGATGGGCGATGTCGCCGCTTCGGGTGGCTACTGGATCAGCATGAACGCCGATCGCATCTACGCCGATGCGTCGACGATCACCGGTTCGATCGGCATCTTCGCGCTGGTGCCGACCTTCCCGCGCACGCTGGAGAAGATCGGCGTGCGCACCGACGGCGTCGGCACCACGCGCTTCGCCGGCGCGTTCGATCTGACCCGAGAACTGCAGCCCGAAGCCGGCCAGGCGATCCAGGCGATCATCGATCGCGGCTACGCCAACTTCATCGGCAAGGTCGGGGAGGCGCGCGGCCGCAGCAGCGCAGAGATCGACACCGTCGCGCGTGGTCGCGTGTGGAGCGGCACCCAGGCGCTCGATCGCGGTCTGGTCGACGAGCTCGGCGGTCTGCGTACCGCGATCGCCAAGGCCGCCGAACTCGGTGGGCTGGAAGAAGGCAAGTGGCGCACGCGTTACGTGGAGAAGACCGCGACGCCGTTCGGCCGCTTCCTGACCGGCTTCGTCAGCGGCCGTCTCGGCGGCGCGCTGGTCGGCCACAGCGACATCGCGCGCGGCCTGCTGGCGCGTGCGGTGCCGCGGGCGGAGCAGGATCTGCAGCTGCTCGAAAGCGTGATCACCCCGCAGCCGGGTCGTCCGGTCAAGGCGGTCGCGTACTGCTTCTGCGAACTGTGAGGTCGCGCAGCGCCTGACACACGAACGGCCCGCCATTGGCGGGCCGTTTCGTTTACGGGATCGCGATTGCGGTCAGCGGCGCACGTCGAGCCGGCCGCTGTCGACGAGCGCGGTCACGTCGCTCTCGCCGACCAGATTGAAGTCGCCCGGCACGCTGTGCTTCAGCCGCGCCGCCGCGAGACCGAACGCGAGCGTGCGGGCATCGTCGAGACCCGACAGCACGCCGTGCAGCACGCCGGCTGCGAACGCGTCGCCGCCGCCGATCCGGTCGACGATGCCGTCGACGGGCAGGGCGTCGATGCGCTGCACGCCGCCGTCGCGACGCACCAGCAGTGCGCCCAGCGCGTGGCGGTCGACGCTGTGCACCGTGCGCTGCGTGCACGCGATGCGCTGCAGATGCGGGAACGCGGCGAACGCGCGTGCGGATGCCTGCAGGGTGCGTTCGGCGCTGGCGTGTGCGCCGGTCTCGGATGCCTCCGCGCCGAGCACGAGATCGATGTCGCGGTGATCGATGAAGGCGATATCGGCCTCGGCCAGCAGGCCGCGCAGCAGCGGCGCGGGCGTGTCGTTCCACGCGGCCCAAAGCTTGGGACGGAAATTGCCGTCGAAGGACACCGTGGTGCCGCGTGCGCGTGCGGCGCGCACCGCGGCCAGTGCCGCCTCGGCGGCATGCGGGCCCACGGCCGGCGTCACGCCGGAGACGTGCAGGCAGTCGATGCCGTCGAGCAGGGCAGGCCAGTCGTAGGTGTCCGGCGCGGCGCGTGCGAAGGCCGAGTCGGCGCGGTCGTAGACCACGTCGCTGGGCCGCAGACCGGCGCCGGCGGCGAAGAAGTACAGGCCCATGCGGCCCGGCGTGCGGATGACGCGCGAGACATCCACCCCGTGCCGGCGCAGTTCGCCCAATGCGCCATCGCCCAGCGCATTCGCGGCCACCGTACCGGCCAGCGCGGCGTCGTGACCGAAGCGGGCGAGCGACACTGCGACATTGGTTTCCGCGCCGCCGACGTGCACGTCCAGATGCCGGGATTGCAGCAGGAATTCGCGCCCTGGCGCGCCCAGGCGCAGCAACAGCTCGCCGAAACAGAGAATACGTTTGCCCATCGCGGCAATGCCTTTCGATCTGGCCCGGTGGGGGGAGCGGGCATGTGGATGTGGCGGCGCAACATGCTTTGCAGAATCGCCTCTGCTAGCGTTTGACCCGCGGTGTCATTCCGGCACCGGCGAACACCATAACAAGCGCGTCGATGCAGTCAAGACGCGCCGAGACCGCTTCGCACCCTGGGAGGGGAACGACATGACGCAGTTGTTCGGTTCGAAAAAGACACCGGTTACCTTGCTGGCCGCGAGCATTGCGATCGCGCTGCAGGCGGTGGCCATGCCCGTGTTCGCGCAGACCGCCGGGACCACTGCGGACGACGGTGTCGAAGAGACCGCCACCGCCGGTGACGCGACCCAGCTCGAAGCGGTGCGTGTCGTGGGCTACCGCGCCAGCGTCGAGAAGGCGCTCGACATCAAGCGCGGCGAAGCGGGTGTGGTCGATGCGATCGTCGCCGAGGACATCGGCAAGTTCCCCGATCTCAACCTGGCCGAATCGCTGCAGCGCATCCCCGGCGTGGTGATCGCGCGCGACGCCGGCGAAGGCCGCCAGATCACCGTGCGCGGTCTCGGTCCGGACTTCACCCGCGTGCGCATCAACGGCATGGAAGCGCTGACCACCGTCGGCGCGTCCGACCAGAGCGGCGGCTCCAACCGTGGCCGCGGCTTCGACTTCAACGTGTTCGCATCCGACCTGTTCTCGCAGCTGATCGTGCGCAAGACCGCGTCGGCGGACGTCGAGGAAGGTTCGCTCGGCGCGACCGTCGATCTGCGCACCGCGCGTCCGTTCGACTACGACGGTCTGACGATCGTCGGCAGCGGCCAGGCCAGCTTCAACGACATGGCCAACAAGGCCGATCCGCGCGTCGCCGGCCTGATCGCCAATACCTGGGCGGACGGCAAGTTCGGCGCATTGCTGTCGGTCGCCTACAGCGAGCGCCAGGCGCTCGAGGAAGGCAGCGGTACCGGTCGCTGGGCCAATGGTCCCAGCAACGGCGGCTTCAGCGCGGCATCGCCGTTCGCCGCCGCACGCGGCGCGAACGTGTTCCACCCGCGCTTCCCGCGTTACACGCTGATGGAGCACGACCAGAAGCGCACAGGCGTCACCGCGTCGCTGCAGTTCAAGCCGACCGACCGCACCGAGTTCTCGCTCGATGGCCTGTACTCGAAGATCGACGCGATCCGCGACGAGAAGTACATCGAGGCGATCTCCTTCAGCCGCAGCGGTACCGGCAAGCCGCAGACGATCGTGCGCGACGGTGTGATCGATGATCGCGGCGCGCTGGTGTACGGCCTGTTCGATGATGTCGACATCCGCTCCGAGAATCGCCACGACGAGTGGAACACCGTCTTCACGCAACTCACGCTCGACGGCAAATTCGAGGTCACCGACGACTTCACGCTGTCGGGCAAGGTCGGCACCTCGCGTTCGAAGCACGAGAACCCGATCCAGACCACGATCATCATGGACAAGGCGAACGTCGACAATTACAGCTACGACTATCGCGGCGATCCCTACAGGCCGGTGCTGAACTACGGCATCGATCCGCTCGATCCCAACGGCTGGACGCTGGCGGAAATCCGTCTGCGGCCGCAATACGTCGACAACGATTTCGACACCGCGCAGATCGACTTCAACTGGAACATGAGCCCGGGCTTTCGCCTCAAGGGTGGATTGCAGGCGAAGGACTATGCGTTCTCCACCCGCGAATTGCGCCGGGGTTCGGAAGTCTCGGTGCCGCGCTTCGCAAACGGCAGTTTCATCGTGCCGGGTGCGCTCACGGGCACGGGCAATCTGAGCGGCATCGACGGATCGCCGTCGAGCTGGGTCGTGCCCAGCTACGAAGGTATCGCCGATTTCTTCGATATCTACAGCGGCACCGGCACCTTCGCGCTGACCGAGCGCGCTGTGAACACCCGCAGCGTGGAAGAGCAGGATCGTGGTGCCTACCTGCAGGGCGAATTCTCGACGGACCTCGGCTCGATCCCGCTCTCGGGCAACTTCGGCGTGCGTTACGTGCGCACCAAGCAGGCGTCGACGGGCATCGCAACCGCCAGCGGTACCCCGATCGCATCGACGGTGACGCGTGAGTACAGCGACACCCTGCCGTCGATGAACCTCGTTGCCGAGATCGCCCCTGATTTCCTGGTCCGCTTCGGCGCCGCACGCGTGATGTCCCGCCCCGGGCTCGGCTCGTTGACGCCAGGCGTCACGGTCAACGTCAGTGGCGGTGCGCGCACCGTCAGCGGTGGCAATCCGACGCTCGACCCGGTGCGCGCGGATACCGCCGATCTCGGCTTCGAGTGGTACATCGACGAAGGCGCGATGCTCGGCCTGGGTCTGTTCTACAAGGATCTCAAGACGACCATCCAGCCGTCGCGCGAAGTGCGCAGCTATGCCTCCAGCGGCCTGCCTGCAAGCCTGCTCGAAGGCACGGGCGCCACCGTCAACGACGACTTCGTCTTCAGCGTGCCACTCAATACGCCGGGTGGTCCGTTGAAGGGCTTCGAAGCGAACTACGTGCAGCCGTTCACGTTCCTGTCCGGTGTCTGGAGCGACTTCGGCATCCAGCTCAACTACACCTATGTCGACACCGAGATCCAGTACCTGACGGCCTCGGGTGCGAACTCGCTGCGCACATCGTTGCTGGGTTCGTCCAAGACATCGTGGAACGCGACGCTGTTCTACGAGGGCCAGAGCTTCTCGGGCCGCATCTCGGCGACCAATCGCGACGACTATCTGATCCAGGTGCCGGGACAGGAAGCAGGCTTCACCGAAGACGTCCACGGCCAGAACGGCACGACGGTGATCGATGCGTCGCTGCGCTACAAGATCAGCGAGCAGATCGAGCTGAGCCTGGAAGGCATCAACCTGACCAACGAGCCGTCGGAAACCTGGGTCGGCGCCGGCTCGCGCCTGCCGCTCGATTTCAGCGAAACCGGCCGTCAGTACCTGCTGGGCCTGCGCTACAAGTTCTGACGATACGCGTGACCACATCGAAGCCGGAGCGGCGACGCTCCGGCTTTTTTGTGTCTGCGATCGGCGTCGCATGACGAACGCGTCGCACGCACGAAAAAAAGCAGGTTTCACCCCACATTCGATGCCGTCTTGTTGCGTTGCAAGATGCCGCTCGTGCCCCGCGCTGTTAGGTTACGCGCCTCGATGACCATCGGTGTCATTGACGAGACAGAGAGGGCGCGGGACGCGACCTTCCGCACGAGAAGAAGACCACAGGTTTTGGGGAGAGCGCGTTGATGGATCGAATCCGTAGCAGCCGGAAGACACCGGTTACCTTGCTGGCCGCCGGCATCGCCGTCGTCCTGTCCTCGCCGGCGATGGCGCAGCAGCCCGCGGATCAGGCGCGCGCCGTCGACATGGCCGCCGTGACCGTGACCGGCTATCGCGAAAGCCTGCAGAAATCGCTCGACGAGAAGCGTTACAGCGTGGAGCAGGTCGATGCGATCTTCGCCGAGGACATCGGCAAGTTCCCTGACCAGAATCTCGCCGAATCGATGCAGCGCATCGCCGGCATCTCGATCGATCGCGAAGGCGGCGAGGGCCAGCGCATCTCGGTGCGCGGCCTGGGCTCCGACTTTACCCGCGTGCGCCTCAACGGCCTCGAAGCGCTGGCGACGGCCGGCAGCGGCAGCGCCGGCGTCAACCGGTCGCGCGGTTTCGACTTCAACACCTTCGCCTCCGAGCTCTTCAGCCAGGTCAAGGTCAACAAGACCCAGTCGGCGCAGATGGACGAAGGCTCGCTGGGCTCGACCGTCGATCTGCGTGGCTCGCGCCCGTTCGACTTCAAGGGCTTCCGCGCCTCGGCCAGCGCGCAGGTTGGCTACAACGAACTGTCCGAAGAGAACGATCCGCGCGTGTCGGGCCTGATCAGCAACACCTGGGCCGACGGCCGCGTCGGCGCGCTGCTGTCGGCGTCCTACAGCCAGCGCACGATCTTCGAGGAAGGCTACAACCCGGTCCGCTGGGAGCACGGCAACCACCGCAACTCCAACCAGTCCAACGTCGCCAACAACGGCACTTACGGATTCTGTTCGCCGGCCGGTTACAACCCGCAGACGCCGCGCAATCCGCTGGCGAACGAAACGCCGGCCGGTGTCGGCAGCCAGGCCAACCAGGACCGCAACAACGGTTGGGGCAGCTACGGCATCGACGCCAACAACTGCGGCACCGGGCTGCCGCGTCCTGCCGCGACGCCGGAGAACATCGCCGCCTACGAGACCGCGACCAATGCCTGGCTGCCGCGCTATCCACGCTACATCCGCACCAAGCACGACATCGAACGTCTCGGCGTCACCGGCGCGTTCCAGTTCCGGATCAGCGACGACACCCTGCTGAGCTTCGACGCGCTGTACTCCAAGCTCGACAAGGACCAGCGCGAGGATTCGCTGGGCGCGAACCTGCACCGCACCGCCAATCTCGGCGGCAAGACCCAGATCGTCGTGCGCGAGGCACAGGTCGACGACCGCAACCGGCTGCAGTACGGCGTGTTCGACAACGTCGATTTCCGCACCGAATCCAGCCAGATCGAAGAGTCGACCGAGTTCAAGCAGTTCAGCCTGCAGCTCGAACACCGCTTCAACGACGCGGTGCGCCTCGACGCGACGATCGGCCATTCGTCGTCGGACTACGCGCGCCCGATCTTCTCGATGGTCAGCTTCGACAACGCCAACCTCGACGGCTTCGTGCTCGATCTGCGCGGCGATCCCGAGATGCCGAGCATGACCTTCCCGTTCGACACCAGCAGCCCGGATGCGTGGCAGTGGCTCGGTTACGGCGCGGTGCCGGTCAACAGCAACGGCACGGCCCGCGGCGCGAACATCAGCGAAGTGCGTCTGAACCCGAACTACGTCAGCAACGCCTTCGATTCGGCCAAGGTCGATCTGTCGTTCGATCTCAATCCCACGTTCACCTTCCGCACGGGCCTGGCGTGGAAGGACTACGACATGAGCACCGAGGAATACCGGCACATCAGCTACGGCCGCCTGCCGCAGGCGCTGCCGGCCGGGGTGACGATCGGTGATCTGAGCACCACGCTCGACGGCTTCGGCAAGAACCTGTCGGGCAGCATGCCGGCCTCGTGGCTGATTCCGGATTTCGACAGGATCGCCGGTCTGCTGAACATCTACAGCAACGCCGACAACGGCGTGCCGGGCGGCGACTACCGTCTCGCCGGCATCGGTCACTTCGGTTCGTCGAACAACAACTTCTCGGTCAACGAACGCAGCATGGCGACCTACGCCCAGCTCGACTTCAACACCGATCTGTTCTCGCGCGCACTGCGCGGCAACGTGGGCGTGCGACTGGTCAAGACCCAGATCAGCGCCGCAGGCTGGGCGCCGTGCCCGACGGGCGGCGAGGCGAACTGCGAGCGCGTGTTCGGTGTCGCCAATGCGACGTCCGCGGCCGGCGACCGCTTCGTCGTCGAGAGCGTCGTCGGCCACAACTACACCGACGTGCTGCCGTCGCTGAATCTCTCCTGGGATCTGACCGATACCTTCGTGATGCGCTTCGGCGCGGCCAAGACCATGGCCCGTCCGACGCTGACCTACATGTCGCCCAGCGTCACCGGTGGCCCGACGAACTTCTTCGACGATGGTCGCTTCTACTCGATCAACCTCGGCAACCCGAAGCTCGATCCGTTCCGCTCGACCAACTTCGACCTGAGCGCGGAGTGGTACTTCGGTGAGGGCGCCCTGCTGTCGGCCGCGGTGTTCTACAAGGACATCGAGACCTACGTGCAGCGCACGCGTCTGCTGAGCACGTGGTCGGAGCTCGGCTACTCGCTGGATCTGCTGCCGCCGGGCTTCAACGCCAATACGATCTTCAACGTGCAGAGCTACTACAACACCCCCGGCGGTCCTTTGAAGGGCTGGGAGCTGACCTACCAGCAGCCCTTCACCTTCCTTTCGGGCTTCTGGAGCAAGTTCGGTGTGCAGATGAACTACACGCATGTCGATTCGGACATCGAGTACATGTTCAGCACCGCGGCCAGCAACAACACCGCGGTCGTGACCCAGATCACCGAGAACCAGCTGGTGAACCTGTCGCCGAATTCGTACAACGCCACGCTGTACTACGACGACGGCCGCTTCAGTGCGCGCGTGTCGACCAGCTACCGCGACGGCTACATCGGTGAGGTGCTGAGCCGGGAGAACATCGTCGATCTCGACGGCAACCAGTTCGGGACCGCCGACGTCACCGGCAAGCACAGCGTGCGCAACGTGGACTTCAACACCTCGTACAAGCTCACCGACAAGCTGAGCCTGACGTTCGAAGCGGTCAATCTGCTCGACACGCCGGACCGCCGCTACGTCGATTCCGACCTGATGCTGCCCGACCGTTACACCACGACCGGTCGCCAGTACTACGTCGGTGCGCGCTATCGCTTCTGAGGCCTCCCTGCGTCACCCGCTGCCGTCGCGGATGCGACGGTGGCGGGGGCGTGTCTGCCTCGCACTGGCATTGGCACTGCTCGCGCCGGCCGCCCTGGCCGAGCGCGTGTTCGACGTCGGCACTGGCGACGCTGCATTCGATGATGTGCAGGCCGCGGTCGATGCGGCAGTCGCGGGCGACGAGGCCGCCACGATCCGGATTGCGGCGGGCATCTGGCGCGGCGTCGTCGACGTACCGCCGGGTGCACCCGCGTTGCGTCTCGTCGGCGCGGGCACGCAGCACACCCGCATCGTCCAGAATCACTACGCGAGCCGGATCGATCCGCGCACCGGCCAAGCGTTCGGCACCTACGGCTCGGCGACGCTGTTCGTGCGCGCCGACGATTTCCACGCCGAACATCTGACCATCGCCAACGACGCCGGACCGGTCGGGCAGGCGGTGGCGCTGGTCGTCGACGGCACGCGCGCCTCCTTCGATGACGTGCACCTGCTCGGGCATCAGGACACGCTGTATCTGCGCAACGCTGGAACCCGTGCATGGTTCCGCGACTGCCGCATCGAAGGCACGGTCGACTACGTGTTCGGCGCGGCGACCGCGCTGTTCGAGCGCTGTGCGCTGCATTCGATCGGCGACGGCTATGTCACCGCGCCGTCGACGCCCGCAGACCAGGCCCACGGCTTCGTGTTTGACGACTGCACCCTGACTGCCGCGCCCGATGTGAGCCGGGTGTATCTCGGCCGTCCATGGCGGCCGCATGGCGCCACGCGCTTCGAGAACTGCCGCATCGATGCGCCGGTGCCCGCCGAGGGGTGGCACGACTGGGGCAAACCCGACAACCAGGCCACCGCACGCTTCGCCGAGCATGGCAACACCGGCCCGGGCAGCGCGCTCGACGGCCGCGTGGCCTGGCTGCGTGATACCGCGGCCGCACCCGACACCGCCACGCTGATGCAGGACTGGAGACCTTTCGAATGAGATGTCCGATGCGTGGGTTGCAGTGTGCCGTGCTGCTGGCAGGCCTCGTCGCGGGCACCGCCGCGTTCGCCGCCGGTGCGGATCCCGTCGCCGAACGCATGCTGCAGACGCAGACCGCGTCCGGCGGCTGGCCCAAGCATCTCGAGGGCAAGGCCATCGACTACGCGAAGCCCTTCGATGCCGCCGCGAGCGCCGCGCTCGCGCAGGCCGATCGCGCAGACGACGCGACGATCGACAACGACGCGACCACGCGCGAGATCGCGCATCTGGCGGACGCGTGGCGCACGCACGGCGACACGCGCTATCGCGATGCTGCCGTGCGCGGCGTCGACTATCTGCTCGCCGCGCAATACGCCAACGGCGGCTGGCCGCAGTTCCATCCGGACCGCTCCAGCTATCGCGGCCAGGTGACCTTCAACGACGACGCGATGACCCATGTCGTCGGCCTGCTGCAGGACATCGCCGAAGGCGAGGGCGCATTCGCGGCACTGCAGCCTTTGCGCGGCGACGCCGCGGCGGGTGCGGTCGAACGGGCGATCGCATTGATCCTCGACCTGCAGGTCCGCATCGACGGCACGCCGACGATCTGGGCCGCGCAGTACGACGAGACCACACTGCAGCCGGCCACCGCGCGCAGCTACGAGTTGCCGTCGCTGGCGAGCGCGGAATCGGTCGCGATCGTGCGTCTGCTGATGCGACAGCCACCGTCGCCGCGCGTCGTCGATGCGATCGAGAACGCCGCAGCCTGGTTCAAGACGCACGATCTGGAAGACACCGCGATCGAACGCATCGGCCGCGACGGCGCGCGGCCGCGCGACGTGCGCCTCGTCGCGCAACCGGGCGCGACGGTCTGGGCCCGGTTCTACGATCTGCAGCGGCAACGGCCGTTGCTGGTCGATCGCGGCGGCGCGGTGGTCGCGTCGCTGGCCGACATGTCGCAGGAGCGCCGCACCGGCTATGCCTGGTACGGCATCTGGCCGCAGGCGCTGCTGGAAAAGGATCTGCCGCAATGGCGTCGCCGCCATGCGCTGGAGGGCCGTCGGGCCGACAATCCGTAATGACGTGCCGGCTGCGGCCGGCGCGCGCTGTCGAGGAGATCGAGTGTTGAACCAGATGTCGAAGCGAGTCCTGGCCGTTGCCTGTGCCTTGGGCCTGTCCGCCGCCGTCCATGCGGACGATACGCCCCGCCTGCTGTTCCATGTGTCGGCCGACCAGGATTTCGTCGCCGATACCGCGGCCGGTGATCCGGTGCCGAACTTCAAGGACAAGGTACGCCTGGTCGACGACGGCGTCCGCGGCCGCGCGATCGAATGGGACGACGACGGCGTGCTGTCGTGGAACGCACCCGGCAACATCGACGCCGCACGCGGCACGCTGAGTTTCTTCTGGCGCTCGCGCGATCCGGTCGGCGAGGCGCCGTTCGTGATCTTCCGCGTCGGCTATGCCGACCACTCCAGCTGGGACATGGCCTGGCTGCGCATCGACTGGAACGGCGCGGGTTTCGACGCCTTCGTGACCGATGCCAACCTGGCGCGCACGCGCGTCTCGTTCAGGATGGACGCCGCGCCCGCCGCCGATGCGTGGACGCATGTGGCGTTCGCCTGGGACGAGACCATCGGCGTGCGTCTGTACATCGACGGCCGCGAGGTCGCGCGCGAAGAGCGTCCGGCGAATGCGCAGGCCGGTTTCGACTACGACGCGGGCCTGGACCAGTTCGGTCTGGCCGCACGCATTCTCGCGCCGCACCAGGTGCAGAGCCGCTACAACTTCCTGCGTGGCAGCGATTTCGACGACATCCGCGTGCACGACCGCATGCTCGATGCCAGCGGCGTGCAGGCCGTGCGCAGCTTCCGCGCGCCGACCGCGGCTGTGGCGCCGAACGATCGCCATGCCGCGTGGCTGTTCCGCCACGGCTGGGCGGACGGCGCCGCGCCGCCGGTGCTCGACACGCCGGTGACGACGATCCGCAAGGTCGAGTTCGCCGATACCAAAGACCTGAAGCAGTGGATGTGGAAGGCCACCGACGGCATCGCCGAAACCACGTGGCCGGGCGTCTACAACCGCTCTCGGTTGCGCGGGCGCGACGACTACTTCCAGTTGCCCGACTGGAACACCTACGTCGACGGCGGCAAGGCGCTGGATCTGACCCTGCCCGACGAACCCTTCAATCGCATCGAACTGCGTGGCGCCGCCTATGGCGAAGCGACCTACGGCGCCGATGCCGACACGCAGCAGCCGCTGTTCTCGCGCCATCAGGGCACGGTGCGCAGCGTCGATGACTTCGAGACCCGCCAGGGCGGGCATCTGCGCTTCGCCAACACCGCGCAGGAAACCCCGATCCAGGAGATCTGGGCGTATCACGTCAGCGATGCCGCCGAGCCCGAAGGTTCGGTGAAGCAGGCCTACACGATCCGCAGCAATGCCGAGATCGATTACACCAACCTCGCCGACCTGCGTGCGTTCATCGAAGGTCGCTATGCCCCCGAGGAGCGCAGCATGGTGCTGGCGCTGCCGGGCCGCGCGGCGTTCCGCGAACGGACCACGCCGCCGGTGCGCGAGGCAAAGCAGCCGATCGTGCACGTGCTGATTCCGTCGGGCATCGGCAACGCGCCGGCCGCGCAGCCGTTGATCCGCAGCTGGGCGCACAGCTGGGAGAACATGTACGACGGGCTCGACGGCATCGCCATCGACATTCCCGCATTGAAGCTGCCGGCGACGCACAGCGTGGACGGCGCAGACGCGATCCCGCTCAACATCCGCATCAAGGATCCGATCTGGCCGGCGCGCGACATGATCGACGTGTCGGTCTCGGTGACGCCGGGCGAGAAGCGCACGCTGTGGCTGGACCTGCGCGACCGCATCCTGACCAACGACAGCCTGTGGATCAGCATCGCCTCGGCTGCGCCGGGTTTCGATGCGGCCGCGCTCGACGGCGCCGAAGTGCGCATGGTCTACAAGCCGCGCGACGAGGCGATTGCCGAGCACGTCACTGATCGCTTCAACCAGGTCCGCGACAACTGGGGCTTCCTGGTCGAGGAACACACCACGTCCAAGCGTCAGCGCCTCTACGCACGCGCGTACGCGGACATCAGCGATCTGCTGCGGGTGGATCCGGGCCACGAACTGGGCCGGCGCTACTGGAACTACATGAGCTACAACAGCCAGGGCCTGCCGCCGTTCGAGCAGCCGCAGGCGCCGGCCGGTGTGCCGCTGTGGGCGTTCCGCCAGCTGGAAGACCTCAAGGCCGTGCGCCGCTTCATCGAATGGTGGATCGACGAGCGCCAGGTCGAGTTCGGCGATTTCGGCGGCGGCATCTCCGACGACAGCGATCTGTCGCAGCAGTGGCCGGGCCTGGCGCTGATGGGCGTGATCCCGGACAAGCTCAACGCCTCGATCACCGCACTCGCCGATGCCGCCTACGCGAACGACATGTTCGCCGGTGGCCTGTCGACGATCGAGACCGACGAGCTGCATGCCTACGAGGAAGGCATCAATACCAACAGCGCGATGACCCTGCTCAACTGGGGCGATCCGCTGACGATGACGCGGCTGATGGAAACCGTGCGCGATCTCGACGAGAAGATCGTGCTGCGCAACCCGCAGGGCCACGTGCTGTTCTCGAGCAACTGGTTCGGCGGCCACAAGGTCTACCGCGAACCGCGCTGGCAGTGGCAGAAGCCGTACTCGTTCCCGGTGCTGCATCCGGCGTTCCTGCTCGGCGTGTTCAATGCCGACCCGACCAGCCGCGCGATGATCACCGGGCTGGCCGATGGCTATCTCGCCCACGCCTACACCGACGAGAAGGGTGCCTGGCAGCTGCCGAACGAGATCAACTGGGCGACCGGCGAGCGCCGCGGCGGCGACCTGTTCGACGGCTCCGGCGGCGCCGACACGATGCATCTGTACTGGGCCGCGTGGCGCTGGACCGGTGACGAGAAGTATCTGAAGCCGCTGCAGTACCGCGTGGACCGCAGCGGACCCGCGGGGCTGTCGAATCTGGCCGAGAACTATGTCGACGTGCTCGGCAAGCGCGAGGACTGGGGCACGCGTCTGCAGCAGTCGGCCGACAAGGGCGACACCGGCGTGCAGAGCGTGTTCGCCTGGCAGCAGACCGGCAACAAGGCGTATCTCGAAGCCCTGCATGCCGACGGTATCCAGGCCAAGGCGATGCGCGAGTACATGAACACCGAAGGCCACTGGTGGTCGGATCGTGTCGAAGCGCCGAGCGAGTTCCTGCAGCGCGCCCGTCTCGGCGGTCTGGCCCTGCGTCGCAATACCACGTATCCCGGTCATACGGTGAGCTGGCGCTTCGACGATGACGCGCAGGCGGAAACCGTTGCGCTGCTGGTATCGGCCCCCTCGCGCGAGGCGTTCAAGGTGATCGCGCACAACACCGACGCGCGCACCGCGAACGCGGCCATGACCGGCTGGAACGTCGCGCCTGGCCGCTGGCGCATCACCAGCGGTGTGGATCGCAACGGTGACGAGACCATCGACGGCCGCGCGCAGACGCGCGAGGTGCTGCTGGAGTCGAGCGCATCGGTGGACCTGTCGTTCGCGTCCGGCCAGACCCAGGTGTTCGAGTTCGAGCTGATCGAAGCCGGCACGCCGGTCGAGATGCGCGCCGACATCGGCATCGGTCGCGGCGACGTGCGCGTGGTCGACGGCGCGGTCGAGGTGACCGTGCACAGCCTCGGCCATGCCGATGCGCCGGGCGGCGTCGCGATCCTCGAAGATGCGCGTGGCCGCGAGCTCGCGCGTGCGGACATTCCCGCACTCGAAGCGCCGCGTGACCTGCAGCCGCGCAACGCGACGCTGCGTCTGGAACACGCCGCCGGCGTCGATCCGCGCGGTGGCCGCGTGCGCATCGCGCTGCCGGGCGACGGCGAGGAAGTGACGCGACTCAACAACGTCGCCGAGGTGCGATGACGTGAGGGGGGTCGCCGGCCGCAGGGTCGGCGATCCATCCTGTTGCCGCCGCTGTCGGCGCGGCGCGCGGCAGTCGGTCGACGGTACCGGCTCAGGGAATCAGATTGCGCCGCAGCGCCGGCACCTGCTGTGCGAGTTCGTCGGCGACGATCGCCGCGAACAGAGCGGCGCCCTCCGGGCCGAGATGCGTGTAATCGAATGCGAGCTTGGCCTGGCCCATCGGTTCGGCCGCGGCGTTGTCCTGCGCGGCGGGCCGTGCAGTCGTCGCAGCCGGAGTCGCGGGCGCAGCGGATGGCGGCGTGCCGATCGTCGTGCCCGCCTGCGCGGCTGCGACCTGCTCGGGCGCCGCCGGACGCTGTGCTGCGCGCATCGCCAGGACCGGTCCCATGCCTTGCACGAGCGCGCGACTGCGCGCGTGCAGATCGACCAGCGGCACGTCGAGTTCGCGTGCGACCGCGCGCGTCGCCTCGGCCCAGGGCGCCAGATCGTCGACCAGCACGCCGTCCTCGAACTGCCGGCGCGTCAGCGGCGTCACCAGCACCGGATGCGCACCGGCAGCGCGGATCTCGGCGACGTAGCGGCGCAGGTTGTCGGGATACTCGTTTGCCAGATCGGTCGATCGGCCGGGCTTGCCCGGCTGGTCGTTGTGGCCGAACTGCACCAGCACGTAGACCGCTGCATAAGGCCCGGCGCGCATCTCGTGCAGCGCGATGTCCCACGAGCCTTCGGCGCGGTAGTTGTAGGTGCTGCGGCCACCGCGGGCGAGGTTGGTGCAGGCGAGGAACGAGGCAACGTGGCGATCGCAGAACGCGCCGCCCCAGCCGCCCTGCACGGCGGTCGTGGAATCGCCGACCAGCACGATCTTGCTGGCCTGGATCGGCGTGACCGGCGGCCGCATGGGGTCATCGGCCGCGATCGCGGGCCAGGGGGCGAGCAAAGCGCAGGCGAGGGCGGTAGCAAGACATCGATGCATCAGAACGGTTCCAGTCAGGGAGTGGGAGGCGACGGTCCGTGTGGCGGCATCAGACGGCGCGTGTGCCGCTTACGGTGCGGACACGCAGGCCGAAGCCGTCGTCACTGGGTGCCCCTCTGCACGAACGGCGCCTGCTGGTAGAGCCGGCGCTCGCCGCCGCGCGGGTCGTGCTCGAGACGCGGCGCCGTATCGAAGACCATCGTCTCGCGCGACGCCATCGAATACGGCGCCCAGGCCGGCATTCCGGCGTGGTTGGGATCGCCGCTGCGTGCGAAAGCCAGCAGGGCGTCGCGCATGTTTGCGGCGACTGCGCGTGCGTCGTCGGCGTTTCCTGTCTTCGCGCCGGCCACGCCGGTGTTGTCGAACACCAGCGGAATGTCGAGCGTGTGGAACGCGCGCAGACGCGCGCCTTCATTGGTGCGCGGATACCAGTCGAGCTGGTAGGCCCAGGTGTTGCGGCCCTGCGCGGCGCGCACTTCCAGTTCCTCGACCGCACCGCGCCATGAGCGTCCGGCGGTGGTCGCGGCGAAGAACACCTCCGACGGCGTGTACTCCGGATACAGCCGGCGGTACTCGGTGACGACGACGGCGGGATCGAGATCGACGAACTGCTGCGTGCGCAGCTTCGCCGGCAACGCGTCCCAGCTCAGTGTGAAGTTGTCAGGATCGTTGCCGAGGAAGGCGCGCGTTTCGTCGCGGGTGTTGCCGATGACCATCGGAATGCCGCTCGACTGCGGCGGTGCATCGGGCCAGAACGGATGCCGCGGCAGATGCATCGTGTCGACGACCGGCCCGAAGTACAGCGCGCTGTCCTCGACGCGCGAGGGATCGCGCGCGCGCTGCGCATCGAGCAATGCCTGCATCGGCAGCGTGCGCAATCGCTCGAGATCCCCGGGGGCGATGCCGAGCGCATCGAGAAAGATCTGCGCGCGCTGCGTGGCCGCGCGCGGCCCGGCGGCGGTGACCTGCTGGCCGCTCATCGTCCACGCGCGATGGAACAGGCCACGCGTGGCCGGCATCGCCATCAGCGTCGCGATCTTCGCGCCGCCGCCGGACTGGCCGAACACGGTGACGTTGCCGGCATCGCCGCCGAACTCGGCCGCGTGCGCGCGCACCCATTCCAGCGCCTGCACCAGATCGAGCTGGCCGACGTTGCCCGCATGCGCGAATGACGCATCGCCGAGATCGCGCAGATGCAGATAGCCGAATGCGTTGAGCCGGTGATTGACCGTGACCACCACGACATCGCCGCTGCGGCACAGCGCACCGCCGTCGTAGAGCGGATCGCTGCCCGAGCCGGTGTTGAACGCGCCGCCGTGGATGTACACCAGCACCGGGCGCTTCGCGCCATCGCGCAGCGCAGGCGTCCAGACATTGAGGCGCAGACAGTCCTCGCTGCCGGGGCCGTCGCTGCCGCGCTGCGGCGCCGACGGGCCGTAGTCGACCGCATCACGCACGCCGCGCCAGGCGGCTTCCTGCAGCGCCGGCTGCCAGCGCCGCGTCGCGGTATCGGCGCCATACGGTACGCCGCGGAACACGTGCACGCCGTGCTCGACGCTGCCGCCGATGCGGCCACTGCGCACGCGCGCGACGGTGGTGCGAGGTGATGTGTCTGCTGCGAATGCGCCGGGCAGCGCGGACAGCGCCGCGATACCGGCGCCGACGCGCAGCCAGTGGCGACGGCCGGGATCGGTCGGGAAGTCGGTCATGGGGTCGGGGTCTGTTCCTGGATCCAGTCGAGGGCGAGCTGCGGCCAGCGGGCGAGGGCGCCCGTTGCGCCGCGCGTGCCGAAGCCGTGGCCGCCGTGCGGAAACACGTGCAGCGAGGCCGGCACGCCGGCCCGCAGGGCGGCGGCATGCATCGCCAGTGCATTGCCGACCGGCACCACGTCGTCGTCCTGCGCATGCAGCAGGAACAGCGGCGGCGTTCGACCGTCGACGTGCAGATCAGGCGAGTAACGGTCGAGCGCGGTCGCTTCGGGTGTGTCGCTGGCGGCCAGTACACGCGTGCGCGAGCCAGCATGCGCCAGTGGTGCGTGCATCGAGATCACCGGATAGACGAGCAGGGCGAAGTCGGGTCGAAACGACTGCGCGTCCGCCGGATCCGTGTCGGCGTAGACCGCATCCTGCGTGGTGGCGAGTCGCGCGGCGACGTGGCCGCCTGCGGAAAAGCCCATGACGCCGACGCGCGCCGGATCGACGCCGTAATCGGATGCATGCGCGCGGATCAATCGCATCGCACGCTGCGCGTCCGCCAGCGGCGCATCCGCGCCTTCGGCATGGACGCGATCGGGAAGCCGATAACGCAGTACGAACAGGGTGAGGCCCGCCGCGTCCACGAAGGCCGGCACCAGCGCCGTACCTTCCTTGTCGAGCACGATGCGCGCGTAGCCGCCGCCGGGCGTCACCAGCAGCGCGGCGCCGTTCGGGCGCGCGGGTGCGTAGACGGCGAGATAGGGCGCGCGGACGTCTTCGATAACGCGGTCGGGCACCTCGGGATCATCGCTGCGCTCGGTGATCCGGCCTGCCGGCGCGCCGTCCTGCGGCTTCCACAGGACGGTCGTCCGCGCCGCATCTTCGCGTGCGGGTGCAGCATGCGCGGCTGCAGGCAGTGCGATCAGGAACACCCACAAAAGCGCTGTAAACCTGCTTGACCGCATCGCAATCGCTCCCGCTTCCAACCGCGTCTTCGTGTTTTTGCCGCAGTGCACATTGAAGATGACACCGGTTTACCATACAAGACACCCCGAGACACCGCGATCTGCGGTGCAGCAAACGGACCCAGGCCAGGAGCAACCCGCTTGAACAACGCCTCCGCGCATCCATCGACGTCGAACGCGGCGCCGAGCGACGCCACCCGCGGCATCGTGGACGCCTTCCTCGACGCACGCCGGAACGGGCAGTCGCTGCCCGGTTTCCCCGGCGACATTCCCGACGATCTCGTCGCCGCATATGCGGTGCAGGACGCTGCGATCGCGCAGTGGCCCGAAACCCTGGTGGGCTGGAAGGTCGGCTACATCGCCCCGGAAAAGCGCGATGCTTCCGGCGACGAGCGTCTGCTCGGACCGGTCTTCCGCAACCGTCTGCAGCAGGCGGGCGAGGCCAGCGAGTTCCATGTCTTCGCCGGCGGCTTCGGCGCGATCGAGGCCGAATTCGTGCTGCGTCTCGACGCTGACGCACCGGTGGACAAGATCGACTGGACCCCGGACGAAGCGGCCGCCCTGCCGGCGACGCTGTTCATCGGTCTGGAAGTCGCCAGCAGCCCGCTGGCCACGATCAACCAGCTTGGCCCGCGCGTGGTGGTGTCGGACTTCGGCAACAACAACGGCCTGGTCGTCGGCAGCGAGATTCCGGACTGGACGACGCGCGACGAAGCCACACTGACCGCCGAGAGCTGGATCGACGACACGCGCGTCGGCACCGGCGGCGCGACCACGCTGCCCGGCGGCCTGCGCGCGGCATTCGCCTTCGCGCTCTCGCGTTCGGCGCGTCGCGGCCGTCCGCTCAAGCGCGGCGAGCTGATCGCGACCGGCAATGCCACCGGTATCCACGACATCCTGCCGGGCCAGCGTGCCCGCGTGGTGTTCGCCGGTCATGGCGAACTGGCGCTGACGGCACGCGCCGCGGTTCCGCAGACGGAGGAGGACGCGGCATGACGACACGGCGCGCCTTCCTCGCCGGACTCGGCGCGGCCTGCGCCGTGCCGCTGCTCCCGTCCGTGTTGCGCGCCGACGAGGCGCACACGGTGCTGACCGCCACCGATGTCCACGTGGCCAATTATCCCACCGTCAACGCGGTCAAGTGGATCGGCGAAACGATGGACCGCGAAACCGGCGGCCGCGTGCGTCTGCGCCAGTACCACTCGGGCCAGCTGGGTCGCGAGTCGGAGGCGATCGACATGGCGCGCTTCGGCGCGATCGACATGACGCGCGTCTACGCGGGCGCCCTCAACAACGCGTTCCCGCTGACCACTGCGCTGTGCCTGCCGTACGCATTCGACTCCGTCGCGCACATGCGCCACGCACTCGACGGCGGCGTCGCGCAGACCGTGCTCGACGGCTTCGGCACGCGCGATCTCGTCGGCCTGGCGGTCTACGACAGCGGCGCGCGCTGCTTCTACAACACGCGCCACCCGATCGTGACGCCCCGGGACCTGCACGGCCTGAAGCTGCGCGTCGCTTCATCTGACATGTTCATCGACCTGGTCCGCCTGCTCGGCGCGAACCCGACGCCGATGTCGCTGGGCGACACGTTCTCCGGCATGGAGACGCACATGATCGACGGCGCCGAGAACAACATGCGCAGCTTCCACTCCAGCCGTCATTTCGAGGCCGCGCACTACTGGTCGCAGAGCGAGCATTCGTACGCGCCCGACATCCTGCTGATCTCACGCAGCTCGCTGGATGCACTGCGTCCGGGCGATCGCGATCTGCTGATCGACACCGCGCGCGCGTCGGTGCCGGTGATGCGCAAGATGTGGGACGAATCCGAAGGCGCCGCGCGCCAGCAGGTCGCCGACTACGGCATCGAGTTCAACGATGTCGACATGGATGCCTTCCGCACGGCGGCGCAGCCGATCCGCGACCGCTACCTGCAGCAGCCGGAACTGCAGGCCCTCTACCGTCGCATCCGCGACCTCGCCTGATCCGACAGACTCCGACACGGGAATCCACGATGTCCGAAGACACGACCCTCGCGCCCGATGATGCGCCCAAGAGCGCGCTCGATCGCCTGGCCGATGCCGTCATCGCCATTGCCGCTACCGCCCTGTTCGGGTTGGTGATCGTGCAGGGCTGGCAGGTGTTCGCGCGCTATGTGATCAACGATTCGCCGAGCTGGACCGAGCCGGTGACCCTGCTGCTGCTGAGCGTAGCGATGAGCCTGGGCGCGGCGGCCGGCGTCCACACCAGGCGCCATTTCGGGTTCTTCCTGCTGCAGGACCACATGCGTCCTGCGATCCGCAAGCTGGTGGATCTCCTGATTCCGCTGGTCATCATCGCGATCGGCATCGTCATCGCCTACTGGGGCGCGGTGCTGCTGTTCGACGGGCTGCACATCAAGGCCGCAGGCGCCTCGTTGCCACAGAGCATCAACTATCTGCCGCTGTCGGTAGGCGGCGCGCTGATGGTGGTGTTCGCACTCAATCAATTCGTGGGCGTGCTGCGCGCCGCGCCGGCCGGGGAGGGCCTCTGACATGGCGATCGCGCTTCTCTTCATCGTCTTCGCACTGCTGCTGATTCTCGGCGTACCGGTGGCGTTCGCACTCGCCGCCGCGGCGCTGGCGACGCTGCTGTATCTCGACCTGCCGACGATCGTGCTCGTGCAGCAGGTGTCAGCCGGCATCGGCAGCGCCTCGCTGATCGCGATTCCGCTCTTCATCTTCGCCGGCGAGATCATGATGCGCGGTGGCATTTCCGAGCGTCTGATCGCACTGGCCTCGTCGCTGGTCGGCCGCATGCGCGGCGGCCTCGGTCAGGTGTCGATCCTGTCGTCGCTGTTCTTCGGCGGCGTGTCGGGCTCGGCGATCGCCGACGTCTCCGCGGTCGGCGGCACGATGATTCCGCAGATGGTCAAGCGTGGTTACGACCGCGACTTCGCCGTCAACGTCAGCATCACCGCGGCGCTGGTCGCGCTGCTGGTGCCGCCGTCGCACAACCTGATTCTCTACACCGCGGCGGCCGGTGGCGGTCTGTCGATCGCCGACCTCTTCGCGGCCGGCATCATGCCCGCACTGCTGATGACCGCCGCGCTGATGGTGACCGGCTACTTCGTGGCCCGGCATCGCGGCTACGGCGTGGAGATCTTCCCGGGCTGGCGCGCGGTGCTGCTGCGTCTGGTGTCGGCACTGCCGGGTCTGGGTCTGGTCGCACTGATCTTCATCGGTATCCGCGCCGGCATCTTCACCGCGGTCGAGAGCGCTGCGATCGCCGTGGTCTATGCGCTGCTGGTGACGATCGTGCTGTACCGCCAGCTCAAGCTGCGCGAGTTCAAGGACACGATCGTCCATGCCGCGCGCAGCACGGGCGTGATCCTGTTCGTGATCGCGACGGCCTCGGTGTTCGGCTGGTTGCTGGCCTACCTGCAGGTGCCGGCTGCCGCGGTCGACTTCCTGCAGTCGTTCGCGCACAGCAAGCTCGCGGTGTTGCTGATGATCGTCGTGATCCTGCTGCTGCTCGGCACCTTCATGGATCTGGCCCCGCTGATCCTGATCTGCACCCCGATCTTCCTGCCCGTCGCCCGCGCCTACGGCATCGACCCGATCCACTTCGGCCTCGTGCTCGTGCTGACCGGCGGCCTCGGTCTTGTGACGCCGCCAGTGGGCTCGGTGCTGTTCATCGGCACGGCCATCGGCAAGATCACCGTCGGCGAGAGTATGCGCACGATCTGGCCGTTCTGGCTCGCGGGTCTGGGGGTCTTGCTGATCGTGGCGCTGTTTCCGGAGCTGTCGTTGTGGTTGCCGGGGGTGTTGCGCGCCTGATTGGCGGGTGACGATGGATTGACGAGACGGCCCCGCATGCGGGGCCGTTTCTTTTGATGGATCAGATTCCAGCTAGTTTCTGTTCGCTTTTGCCGCCTTTGCCACCGTTTTTCGCCGATGCTCGCCTTCGCTCGACCACCGTCATTCCCGCGAAAGCGGGAATCCATTTTGATGGTGATTGGGCTTTGGTTTCGGCTTGTGCTCTGGCTCTGTGCTTTTGACTTCAATCGAGTCGTAAAGCGAGCCGAGCATCGCAGGGCGACGGGGCCGAAGAGCAGCCCATGTCTGAGCGCAGCGAGTTCGGGCTGCGGAACCGTGAAGGTCCCAATGTGTCGCGTTGCCCGAGAAGCGTAGGGGACCGGCACGGCGTAGCCGGGTCGGCTCGCGTCCGGCGAAGACGGTTTTGCTTACTTTTGCCAAGACAAAAGTAAGCCGCGCGACAGCGCGGAAGCCCTGTCTTTGATCTTCTCTCTCGGCGTTCATTCGTCTCCCTCAAGCCGAAGAATCAAAGTCGCAAAGCGACGAGCAAAGAAGCCCGAGCAAGTGCAGGGCTTTCGCCCGCTGCGCGTGCGAGTCCCTTTTGGATGGACCCAAAAGGAACCAAAAAGTCCCTTCGCCGGACGCGATCCGCCGCGATACAGCCGCGGCGGTTCCCTGCGCTTCTCGGACGACGGGGCACGCAGCCCAAACTCGCTGCGCTCAGACATGGGCTGCTCTTCGGCCCCGTCGCCCTGCGATGCTCGGCTCGCTTTACGGCTCGATTAAAGTCAAAGGCGGAGGCCAAAGCCAAAGCCAAGGGCGGGCAAAGCCAAAGCAATATCGAAATGGATTTCCGCTTTCGCGGGAATGACGGCGGTGAAGCCATAGCCAAGTCAAAACGAAGGACGAATCAAACCCAAAGGCAAAGCAAAGCGCAAAGAAGACCCACTCAAACTGCCGGAGAAAACTGACCCGAGCGGAGCGAGCGAAAAGGCTTCTAACTAGAAGTCGCGACCAGTTGAGAGATAACTAGGCAAGGGAAAAGCATAGAGAGCGAACCCTCACTCAATCCCTACCGCATCCGCCTCTGTGCCGCCCGCGCCCACCGGTCCGCCACCGCCGGTGACGTCAGACACGCCACCGTATCCGTCACCGTCGTCACTGCCCGTTCCAGCAACTGGATATCCGCCTCGTGCTGACGCGCGACGTGCGGATCCTCGAAGAACACGGCGCGCTGGCAGCGGCCGGACAACACCAGATCGGCGATCTGGGCATCGCCGCCGAGCGGGCCGCTCTGGAAGCGCTGCGTCCACGGCTGGTCGACGGGCCAACCACGTTGCCAGGCGAGATCGTTGAGCAACTGCCCCGTGGTGCCGGTCGCGACGCGGCCGGCGAAGCGGGACAGCAGGTCGAAATGGTGTGCAGCGAACTCCAGCATCCGTGGCTTCATCGCGTCGTGGGCGATCAGGGCGACGGTCTGGTGTTCGAAAGCGTGCAGATCGTCGGCGCCGGGATCGGCGGCGAGCCCGGCATGCAGGCGCTCGCTCTCGATGAAATCGCGCGCCGAGGCCACGGTCGACAGGAACGGCTTGCCCTGGATCACGCACTGGCGTTTCAGTGCCACCGCTTCGGGAAAGATCGATGACGGATCGACCGGATCGATCAGATACACCACGCCGTCGAGCGTGCGCTCCGGGCCTAGACCGACGATTTCCGCGACCAGGGTCATCAGGCCGCCGTCGCGGCCGTAGGGATAGCGCCGCAGGCCGGCGTGACCAGCGAGTGCATCGCGTTCGACGATCGCGTCGAAGGTGCGGCCCACGGCGTGCAGGCCGATGTCGAGTGCGCGGATGCCGGCGCCGCTGGCGTTGAGCCAACGGAACAGCGCGGCATCCGGGCGCGCGTGGTGCAGCCGGTTCGCGGCCAGCCCCAGGCGCATCAGCCCTCCATCTGTTCGAGCGCGCGGCCCTTGGTCTCGTGCACATAGCGCAGCACGAAGAACACCGAGACGATCGCGGCGACCATGTAGATGGCGTAGGTGCCGGCCAGGCCGATGCCGGCCAGCAGCACCGGGAACGTCATCGTGATCGCGAAGTTCGACGTCCACTGGGCGGCGCCGGCGACCGCGAGGCCCGAGCCGCGGATCTGGTTGGGGAACATCTCGCCGAGCATGACCCACATCACCGGGCCCCAGGACATGTTGAAGAACACCACGTAGACGTTCGCCGCCACCAGTGCCACCGTGCCCATGTGGCCGGGCAGACGCAGCTGGCCATCGACCAGCGAGCCGGTGGCGAAGGCCCAGGTCACCAGCGCCAGCGACACGGCCATGCCGACCGAGCCCACCCACAGCAGCGGCTTGCGCCCGATGCGGTCGATCAGCAGCAGCGCGACGATGCAGGCGCCGATACTCAGCGCGCCGGACAGCACGTTGATCAGCAGTGCGTCGTTCTCGGAGAAACCCACCGCCTGCCACAGCACGGCGCCGTAATAGAACACCACGTTGATGCCGACCAGCTGCTGGAACGTCGCCAGGCCGATCGCCACCCACACGATCGGACGCAGCTTGCCGGTCGTGCGGCTGACCAGATCCGAGAGCCGCGGACGGTGCTGCTCGGCGGCCAGCGAGCCTTCGATCTCGCCCAGCGTGCGCTGCGCCTGCGACGTGCCGAACAGACGCGTCAGAACCGCCAGCGCTTCATCGCGGCGGCGCTTGACCACCAGGTAGCGCGGGCTTTCGGGGATCACCAGCAGCAGCACGAGAAACGCGACCGACGGAATCGCCATCATCCAGAACATCCAGCGCCAGGCGGGCATGCCCATCCAAAGCGCCTCGGTCGACGCGCCCGCCGCACGCGCGAGCAGATAGTTGCTGAGAAAGGCCGCGAACAGGCCGGAGATGATCGCGATCTGCTGCACCGTGGCCAGCCGGCCGCGATAGCGGGCCGGCGCGACTTCGGCGATGTAGGCCGGCGACATCACGCTGGCCGCGCCGACGGCGAAGCCGCCGAGCACGCGCGCGATGATGAACATCACCGAGCCCGTGGCCGCGCCCGAACCCAGCGAGGACAGCAGGAACAGCACCGCGGCGATCAGCAGGACGCTGCGCCGGCCCCAGCGATCGGCCAGGCGCCCGGCGAAGAACGCGCCGATTGCGCACCCGATCAGCATCGATGCGATCTCGAAGCCGTGCATCCACTCGCCGGACTGGAACGCGGCGTGCAGCCCGTCCTGGGTGCCGTTGATGACGCCGCTGTCGAAACCGAACAGGAAGCCGCCGATCGTGGCGACGCAACTGATCAGGATGATCAGGCGCGTGTTCTCGCCCGCGTGAGATGTGCTCATGCCGCGTCTTCTCCGGGAAGTGGACCGTCGCGATCAGCGACGCAGGTACTGGTTGATCAGGTTTTCGTAGAGTTCCTGGCGGCCGCTGCGCTGCTGCGGCTCGCCGCTTCTGCACGCGATCGCGTGCAGATCGGTCAGCGAGCGCTCACCGCGTGCGAAGGCCTGGCCGTCGCCGTCGTCGAAGCTCGCGTAGCGCGCGCGGCGCCAGTCTTCCATTGGCGAGGTTTCGAGCAGGGCGTGCGCGACCTCGAGGCCGCGCGCGAACGCGTCCATGCCGCCGATGTGCGCGGCGAACAGATCTTCTGCGTCGGTGGATTCGCGGCGCACCTTCGCGTCGAAGTTCAGACCGCCCGGCGCGAGGCCGCCCTGGCGCAGCACGACCAGCATCGCGCCGACGGTGTCGTAAAGATCGCTCGGGAACTGGTCGGTGTCCCAGCCGTTCTGCGGATTGCCGCGGTTGGCGTCGATGCTGCCGAGCACGCCGGCGTCGCTGGCGACCTGCAGATCGTGTTCGAAACTGTGGCCCGACAACGTGGCGTGGTTGGCCTCGATGTTGAGCTTGAAGTCCTGGTCCAGGCCGTGCGCACGCAGGAAGCCGACGCAGGTCGCGCTGTCGAAATCGTACTGGTGCTTCATCGGTTCCATCGGCTTGGGCTCGATGAGGAAGGTCCCCTTGAAGCCGATGCTACGCCCGTAATCGCGCGCTGCGGTCAGGAAGCGCGCCATGTGATCCTGCTCGCGCTTCATCTGCGTGTTGTGCAGGCTGGCGTAGCCTTCGCGGCCGCCCCAGAACACGTAGTTTGCGCCGCCGAGCTCCACCGTCGCATCCAGCGCCGCCTTGACCTGCACCGCGGCGCGCGCGACGACGGCGAAGTCCGGGTTGGTCGATGCACCGTTCATGTAGCGCGGATGCGAGAACAGGTTCGCCGTGCCCCACAGCAGCTGCATGCCGGTGGCCTGCTGGCGCTGCTTGGCCAGCGCGACCATGTGCTGGAGATTCTGTTCGTAGGCGCCGATGTCGTCGGCATCCGGCGACAAATCGACATCGTGGAAGCACCAGTACGGCACGCCGAGCTTGGTGAAGAATTCGAACGCCGCATCGAGGCGCGCTTCGGCCTTGTGCAGCGCCGTACCGGTGCCGGCGTCCCACGGATACGCGCGCGA
This sequence comes from Luteimonas flava, assembly GCF_036584485.1. Taxonomy (NCBI): domain Bacteria; kingdom Pseudomonadati; phylum Pseudomonadota; class Gammaproteobacteria; order Lysobacterales; family Lysobacteraceae; genus Luteimonas; species Luteimonas flava. Next base: position 693,756 of record NZ_JAZHBM010000002.1, read on the forward strand.
GCCGGGGCCGAAAGGATCGGCGCCGTTGCCGCAGAAGCTGTGCCAGTAGCAGGCGGCGAACCGCAGGTGCTCGGCCATCGTGCGGTCGCCGATCGTCCTGTTCGCGTCGTAGACCTTGAACGCCAGCGGATTGTCGGAGTCCGGGCCTTCGAACGCGATGCGCTCGATGCCGGGGAAGAACGTGGTGTCGCCGGTGAAAACCTGGGTGGACATGTCGGGGTTCCGTGGTCGGTCGTGGGGGCGGGCGATCAGGCGCGGTAGAGCGGGGCGATCGCGTCGAGATGGCGCTCGAAGGCGCGGTACTGCGTGCGGTAGGCGTCGACGCTGGCGGCATCGGGCTGCGCGGCGGCCGACTCGTCGAGCTGCACGTGTGCATCGACGAGGTCGACCAGCGGAGCCCGGTCGCCCGCATGGCGCTGCAATGCCCACAGCGCCTGCAGCGCGGCGCCGAACGCGGCACCTTCGGGTTGTGTGGGCACCGAGACCGGCAGGTCGAGCATGTCGGCGGCCATCTGCCGCCAGGCCGCGCTGCGGCTGCCGCCGCCGGTGAGCAGCAGGGTGTCGAAACGCAGGCCCGCATCGAGGAATGCATCAAAGCCGCTGCGCAGGCTGCAGGTCGCGCCTTCCACTGCTGCGCGCACCAGATGCGCGGGCGTCATGTTCGATGGCGTCATGCCATGCAGGCAGCCGCGGCCGGCCGGCAGGTTCGGCGTGCGCTCGCCGTTGAAGAACGGCAACAGCAGCAGGCCGTCGGCGCCGGGCGACGTGTCGGCCAGCAGCGCTTCGCGCGCCGCCGTGGACACGCCCAGCAGCCGGCCGATGGTCTCGGTGGCGACGGTGCAGTTCATCGTGCAGATCAGCGGCAGCCAGCCATCGGCCGAGGCGCAGAACGCGGCCCAGCGCGCAGCATCGTCGACCACCGGCTGCGCGGCATGCGCGAACAGCGTGCCCGAGGTGCCGAGACTCATCGTCAGACGTCCGGGCACGACATTACCGGTGCCGATCGCCGCCATCATGTTGTCGCCGCCGCCGACCGACACGCGCACGTCCGGCGACAGGCCCAGCGACTCGGCCGTCGCCGCGTGGATCGGCACGCTGGCGTCCGCATCGAGCAGCGGCGGCAGGCACAGCGTCAGATCACGGTCGGGATCGATCGCCGCGAGCAGCTCGGGCGACCAGCGCCGCGTGCGCACGTCCAGCCAGCCGGTGCCCGAGGCATCGCCGGCTTCCATGAAACGCTCGCCGGTCAGCCAGAAGTTGAGATAGTCGTGCGGCAACAGCACGGTCCGCATCGCGCGCCAGGCATCGGGCCGGTGCGTGCGCGTCCACGCGAGCTTCGAGGCGGTGTAGCCGGCGAGGATCGGGTTGCCGGCCGCGGCGATGCAGGCGGCCTCGCCGCCGATCGCCGTCATGATCGCGTCGCATTCGGCCTGCGTGCTGGTGTCGCACCACAGCTTGACCGGCGCGACGACCGCGCCCGCCGCATCCACCGGCACGAAGCCGTGCTGCTGCCCGGACACGCCGAGCGCGCGGATGCGCTGGCGGATGTCGGGCGCGATCTGCGCGAAGCAGTCGGCGATAGCTGTCGTCCACCAGTCGGCCTGCTGTTCGCGGGTGCCATCGTCGCGTTCGATCAACGCCAATGCCGCGCTGGCGGCGGCGACTACGTGGCGGCGGCCGGTGTCGTAGACCAGCAGTTTGACGCTCTGCGTGCCGGCATCGATGCCGGCGACGAGCGTCACGATGGCACCTGCTGACGCACGCGGGACTGGCTGGCTATCGGTGTCATTCTGGCGCGGACCACGGCGGCTCGGATCGTTGCGACTGTAGCGGCGCGGTCCGTAAAAGCCTTGCTGCGACGCAAAATGATGGATCGGAGTGCGTCTGCTAGGGTCGGTTGACTATCGGTGTCATCCGGCTGGATGCACCTGCCGTTTCCGTCTGGAGTTGCTGATGTCGCGATCGATGTTGCGTGCCCCCGTTCTCGCTGCCTGCTGTGTGGCCGGCCTGTCGTTCGCCACGGCTGCATTCGCTGCGTCACCCGCCAGTGGCGGGTCGGAATCGTCTCCCTGGGCCCGCGGCATCGAAAACCAGCGCCAGGCCGATCTCGGTGACGGCACCTTCCTCAATCCGGTGTTCGCGGGCGATCGCCCCGATCCGTCGGTGCTCAAGGACGGCGACGACTACTACCTCACGCTGTCCTCGTTCGATGCCTATCCCGGCCTGCCGCTGTGGCATTCGCGCGATCTGGTGAACTGGCAGCCGCTGGGGCATGCGATCACGAAGAACGTCGGCTCGATCTGGGCGCCGGACATCATCAAGCACGGCGAGCGCTACTACATCTATTTCCCCGCCCGCACCGGCGGCACCGAAGGCAGCGAGCGCAGCAATTACGTGGTCTGGGCCGACGACATCAAGGGGCCGTGGAGCGAGCCGGTCGACATCGGCCTCGGCCGTTACATCGATCCCGGCCACGCGGTCGGCGAGGACGGCAAGCGCTATCTGTTCCTCAGTGGCGGCGCGTACGTGCAGCTGTCCGATGACGGCCTGCGCGTCGTCGGCGAGCCCAAGCACGTCTACGACGGCTGGCAGTACCCGGAAGAGTGGGATGTCGAGGCTTACGCGCAGGAAGGCCCGAAGATCAACTTCCGCGACGGCTGGTACTACATGACGACCGCCGTCGGCGGTACGGCCGGCCCGCCGACCGGCCACATGGTGATCACCGCTCGCGCGCGTTCGATCCACGGTCCGTGGGAGAACTCGCCGCACAACCCGATCGTGCGCACCGTGGATCGCAGCGAGCCGTGGTGGTCGCGGGGCCACGCGACCATCGTCGAAGGCACCGACGACCGCTGGTGGATGATCTATCACGGCTACGAGAACGGGTACTGGACGCTCGGCCGCCAGGCGCTGCTCGAGCCGATCGAGTGGACCGACGACGGCTGGTTCGTCGCCAGGGGGGGCGATCTCGGCCAGCCGCTGGCCAAGCCGGCCGGCGAGTCGGTCGGCCAGCACGGCATGCCGCTGTCGGACGATTTCAGCGGCAGCACCCTGGGCGCGCAGTGGTCTTTCTACAACCCGACGCAGACCGAGTACGCGCGCCTGGGCTTCGGGGACGGCACCTTGTCTCTGCAGGGCAAGGGTACGCAACCGCGCGACAGCTCGCCGCTGACGGTGATCGCCGGCGACAAGTCCTACGAATTCCAGGTGGAGATGGAGATCGAGCCCGGCGCGCAGGGCGGAGCGCTGCTGTTCTACAGCGACAAGCTCTACGTCGGCGTCGGCAGCAACGGCGAGCGCTTCATCATGCATCGCTACGGCGAAGAGCGGCCCAGCCAGATCGCGCCCAGCGCAACTGGCGGAAAGCTGTGGATGCGGGTCAGGAACGACCGGCACATCGTCACCATCCACACCAGCACCGACGGCGAAAGCTGGACCAAGTACCCGGTGCAGATGGAGATCTCGGGGTATCACCACAACGTGGCCGGCCGCTTCCTCGCGGTGAAGCCGGCGATCTACGCCGCCGGCGACGGCAAGGTGCATTTCCGGAACTTCCAGTACCGCGCGCTCGACTGAGCGGGCTTCGCTGCACCGGAGCGTCGTCGACGCGGCGCTCCGGGATCTGCCGCTAGAATGGAAACCGCGCGACAACCCGACGGACGGAACGACCGATGCCCGCAGCGAAGAAGACCCCGAAGGCAGCGGTGCCGACCGACCTGAAACGCCCGGCGACGATCAACGACATCGCCCGGCTCGCCGGCGTGTCGAAGAAGACCGTGTCGCGGATCATCAACCACTCGCCGCTGGTCCGTCAGGACACGCGCGAGAAGGTCGAGACGCTGATGCGCGAGGTCGGCTACTCGCCCGATCCGCTGGCGCGTGGACTCGCGTTCCGCCGCTCGTTCCTGATCGGCATGGTCTACGACAATCCCACCGCGCAGTTCATCGTCAACATGCAGTACGGCGCGCTGGATTCGCTGCGTGGATCGGGCTTCGAGCTGGTGGTGCATCCCTGCGACAGCCGCAGTCCCGACTACGTCGACGGCGTGCGCCGCTTCGTGCAGCAGCAGAAACTGCACGGCGTGATGCTGGTGCCGCGCGTGTCGGAAGATCCGGCGCTGGCGGCGATGCTCGATTCGATCGGCGTGCGTTACGTGCGCATTGCCGCCGTGTCGATGGACAAGCCCGAACGCATGGTGGTCACGCACGATCACGACGGCGCCGCAGAAGTGGCCGATTACCTGCAGTCGCTGGGCCATCGCGACATCGCCCTGATCACCGGCCCGCGCGATTACCGCTCGTCGATCGAACGCACCGGCGGCTTCCTGTCGGCGCTGCAGAAGCGCGGCATCGACCTGCCGAAGTCGCGTGTCGTCGAAGCCGGCTACACGTTCGAATCCGGCGTCGCCGCGGCGGAAAAGCTGCTGTCGGCGAAGAAGCGTCCGACCGCGATCTTCTGCGGCAACGACGAGATGGCCGCCGGCGTCTATCGCGTCGCGATGCGCGACGGCATCAATGTGCCACGCGACCTGTCGGTGGTCGGCTACGACGACAGCCCGCTGGCGACGCGTCTGTGGCCGCCGTTGACGTCGGTCCGCCGTGACACCCGCGACACCGGTCGCATCGCCGCGGCGATGCTGATCCAGCCCGAAGACGGCCCCCGGCCACTGGCCAGCGTGCGTCCGCATCTGATCCTGCGGGATTCCTGCCAGCCTCCGAAGTAAGACGCTGTCTGCCGCCGACGGCGGCAGACGCCAGTGCCGCTCTCTACGAGAGAGGGGAGGACCGGCTGCGAAGCAGGCGGTGGGGTGAGGGCCTCTTGCTTCGGTTCGGCCCACAGCCTCGTGCACGGTATCTGAGCTGAGGCCGTGCGTTCAGAGCCAAAGGCCACCCGGAATTGAACGCCCTCATTCCGGCGCAGGCCGGAATCCAGCGACTTTGACCAACTGAACGGTTACGCGTGCTTGTGGATGCGCACGAGGGCTGGCCGAGACGGTCCAGCGTGGGGCGCGCCGTCCGCGGTCTTGGTTAAAGCCACTGGATTCCGGCCTTCGCCGGAATGACAGGAAAGAAACAGCGCGCGCCGAGCTACGCCATCGCTCGGCAACCGATGGAAGTCCGGACCCATGCCGCGCCGCGGAATGACACCGGTTACCGGACATCATAGAATGGCTGTCCGCGCAGAGCCCGGCGCCGTGCCGTGGTGACCGTGCGCCGTCCCGTCCGGAGCCCGCCATGTACCAGAAGACCTATCACGCGACCCACCCCGGTGTGATGCAGGGCATCGACAACGACGCGCTGCGCGATCTGTATCTGCTCGACGGCCTGTTCGTCGACGACGCGATCCGGTTGAGCTACACGCACTACGAGCGCTTCGTCATCGGTGGGGCATCGCCGGTCGCAGGACCGCTGTCGTTGCCGGCGCAGACCGAACCCGCCTCCGCCGCCGGGCGTCCGTTCCTCGAGCGTCGCGAGCTGGGCATCGTCAATGTCGGTGCAGGTGCCGGTACGGTGACCGTCGACGGCACCGCGTATGCACTCGCGCCGAAGGATGGCCTCTACGTGCCGATGGGCAGCGCCGAGGTCGTGTTCGCGTCCGACGACGCGTCCGCGCCGGCGAAGTTCTACTTCGCCTCGACGCCCGCGCATGCGCGTTTCGAAACGAAGAAGATCTCGATCGCCGACGCGGTGCCGCTCGAGCGCGGGTCGCTCGAAACCAGCAACGAACGCACGATCTACCAGTACATCGTGCCGGCGACGTGCCAGTCCTCGCAGCTGCTGCTGGGCCTGACGATCCTCAAGCCGGGCAGTGTCTGGAACACGATGCCACCGCATCTGCACGACCGGCGCAGCGAGGTCTATTTCTACTTCGATCTCGGCGACGCCGACCGCGTCTACCACTTCATGGGCGAGCCGCACGCGCAACGCCACATCGTGGTCCGGAACAACGAGGCCGTCGTGTCGCCGCCGTGGTCGATCCACATGGGCGCCGGCACGTCGAACTACTGCTTCATCTGGGCGATGGGCGGCGAGAACCTCGACTACACCGACATGCACGTGCTGGACATCTGCCAGCTCAAGTAACCGGCCGCACGTGGCCACCACCCGTATCGCAACAGGGAGCAACGCAATGACGAATCCGTTCAGTCTCGAAGGCAAGGTCGCGCTGGTCACCGGCGCCAACACCGGCCTGGGGCAGGGCATCGCAGTGGCACTGGCGGAAGCCGGCGCCGACATCGCCGCTGCAGGCATCAGCCCGCCGACCGAGACCGAAGCCAAGGTCAAGGCGCTGGGCCGCAGGTTCGTGTCGATCGAAGCCAACCTGACCAGCATCGAGCCGGTCGCGCGTCTGCTCAAGGAAACGCTCGACGGCCTCGGTGGCGTCGACATCCTGGTCAACAACGCCGGCCTGATCCGCCGCGCCGACGCGGTCGATTTCAGCGAGCAGGACTGGGACGACGTCATGAACGTCAACATCAAGTCCGCGTTCTTCCTGTCGCAGGCCGTCGGCCGCCACTTCATCGCGCAGGGCAGCGGCAAGATCATCAACATCGCGTCGATGCTGTCGTTCCAGGGCGGCATCCGCGTGCCGTCGTACACGGCCAGCAAGTCGGGCATCGCCGGCATCACCCGCCTGCTCGCCAACGAATGGGCCGGCAAGGGCGTCAACATCAACGCCATCGCGCCGGGCTACATGGCGACCGACAACACCGCGCAGCTGCGCGCCGACGAGGCCCGCAACAAGTCGATCCTCGATCGCATCCCGGCCGCGCGCTGGGGCGAGCCTTCGGATCTCGGCGGCACGGCGGTGTTCCTCGCCAGCCGCGCGTCCGATTACGTCAACGGCGCGGTGATTCCGGTCGACGGCGGCTGGCTCGCGCGCTGATCCACGCACGTTTTCCGGCAGGTCCGTCCTATCGGCCGGCCTGTCGTTTCTTTCCCCTTCGAACACGCAAGAGAGACACGCAATGAAAATCGCACTGATGCAGGAATTCAGCCAGGCCGCCAAGAACCCGGTCGTGCTGGAGCAGCTCAACACCGTCGCCGCGGACAAGGGCCACACGGTCTTCAACGTCGGCATGGACGGCGACAACGACCACCGCCTGACCTACATCCACCTCGGCATCTGCGCTTCGCTGCTGCTGAACGCGAAGGCCGTCGATTTCGTCGTCGCCGGTTGCGGCACGGGCCAGGGCGCGCTGATGTCGCTCAATGCATGGCCGGGCGTGTACTGCGGCTACTGCATCGAGCCGACCGACGCGTTCCTGTTCGCGCAGGTCAACAACGGCAACGCGCTGGCACTGCCGTTCGCCAAGGGCTACGGCTGGGGCGCGGAAATCAACATCCGCTACATCTTCGAGAAGGCGTTCGACGGCGAGCGCGGCCAGGGCTACCCGGCCGAGCGCAAGGAATCGCAGATGACCAACGCCGGCATCCTCGCCGACGTCAAGAAGGGCGCGTCGAAGGATTTCGTCGAAGGCCTGAAGGCGATCGACCAGGAGCTGGTGAAGCAGGCCGTCGGCGGCGAGCGCTTCCAGAAGGCGTTCTTCGACAACGCCCAGGACGAGGCCATCGTCGCCTACGTCAAGGGTGTGCTGGGCAAGTAAGCCCCGCCCGACACCGTTGCACGACGCAGGCCGCCGCCCAGGTGCGGCGGCCTGCGGTTCAACCCGGATTCCTCGCGGAGCGCCCGCATGCTGAAACGTCTGTTGTCGCTGCTGCTGTCGGGTGTCGCGGGCACCGCATTCGCCGCATCGCCCGCACCGCATCGCGTCTTCATCGCCGGTGATTCCACCGCGGCGACCTACGGCGCCGAGCGCGCGCCACAGGCCGGCTGGGGCCAGAAATTTCCTGACTGGACCGCCGACGGCTGGGATGTGCGCAACCATGCCGTGGGCGGACGCAGCACGCGCAGCTTCATCGACGAAGGCCGACTCGACGCGATCGCCGGCGAGATCGGCGCAGGCGACTTCCTGCTGATCCAGTTCGGCCACAACGATGCCAAGCGCGAGGACGCCACGCGCTATACCGATCCCGCGACCGCCTACCCGCAGCTGCTGCAGCGTTATGTCGAGGTCGCCCGCACACACGGCGCCACGCCGATCCTGATCACCCCGGTCGCGCGACTGCTCTACGACTTCCGTTCGCTGGTCGACACCCATGGCCGCTACACGCTGGCGATGCAGGCCCTGGCGGAACGCGAAGGCGTTGCGCTGATCGATCTCAACGCCACGTCCAGCGACTGGATCCGCGCGCACGGCGAAGACGGCGCCAGGCCCTATTTCATGTTCACGCAGGGCAGGACCGACGGCACGCATTTCAGCGAGGCCGGCGCCGATGTCGTCGCCTGTCTCGTCGCCGCCGGCTGGCGCGGCATCGATGCCGATGCGCCGGTCAAGGCCGTGACGGCCGCCGAGTGCAACGCCTTGTCTGCGCCGGCCGCAGTGCCGGTGTCGCCCTCGGTGGTCGTGCAGGAGCGCGATATCGCGATCGAACAGCCAAGCCCGCACGAGGGCCTCGGCACGACAACGGCGTATCCGTTCTTCTCCGACGCCACCGGCTTCGACCTGATCTTCCGCAAGCGCGCGTTCCATCCCGGCGCGACGATCGGCGACCACGTCAACGACAAGGACGAGATCTACTACGTGCTGTCGGGCCGTGGCCGCTTGACCCTGAACGACACCGTCCGCGAGGTCGGGCCGGGTGACGCGATCCTGACCCGCAACGGCGACCGCCACGCGCTGGACCAGATCGGCGACGAGGCACTGGTGATCTTCATCGTGTATCAGCCGGTGAAGCGCTGACCGATCCGCTGACGGGGCGCGGCCTGCCGCGGGCACCGGCATGACGAAACGGACCGCGGCGGCGGTCCGATGGCACAGCCCCCGCTGATCGGCGAAAATAGGGCCGTCGCTGATCCCGAACGATCGGCGGCACGGCCACACACCAGGCGCCTCGCGCCACTGTCGTGACCGCTCCACGCCCGCGACGGCCGACCCGCCGATGCACCGCATGCTTTCCCCCGCTCGACATCGGCGCCCCGCGTCCGACACGTCGCGCACGCCCACGGACACGCTCTTGAATTCGACCTCCGCTCCGCTTCCGTCCGCCGACGCCGACGACTCCCTGCCGCAGCGCGCCCGTATCGCATTCGAACTGCTCGAGGCGATCCGCGACGACCGCCGCGTGCTCGAAGCGCTGCCCGACGAAGACCGCATCCGCCTGCTGCAGGCGGTCGCGCTGGTGCACCACCCGGAGCCGCGCGCGCGTCGCAAGCAGGCCAAGGAAGCATTGCGCGAAGCCAACCGCGAGAAGGTGCGGCGCACCGAGGCGCTGCTCGACCAGACCGGCATCCGCGTGCTGCGCAGCAAACCGGTGTTCACCACGCCGAACTATTTCCCGCCGCAGCCGCCCGGCCAGCACGATCCGCGCAACGCCGCGCCGGAGGAACCCCGGTTCGCCGAATCGCCGGAGCTGCTGCACTGCTACGTCTGCAAGCAGAAGTACACGCAGATCCATCATTTCTACGACCAGCTGTGCCCGACCTGCGCGGCGCTGAACTTCGTCAAGCGCACCGAGACCGCCGACCTCACCGGGCGCGTCGCGCTGCTGACCGGCGGCCGGGTCAAGATCGGGTATCAGGCCGGTCTGAAGCTGCTGCGCGCGGGCTGTTCGCTGATCGTCACCACGCGGTTTCCGCGCGACTCCGCGCAGCGCTACGCGCAGGAGCCGGATTTCGGCGAGTGGGGCCATCGGCTGGAAGTGTTCGGCCTCGACCTGCGCCACACGCCCAGCGTCGAAGCGTTCTGCGCCGAACTCGTCGCCACGCGCGACCGGCTCGACTTCATCGTCAACAACGCCTGCCAGACCGTGCGTCGCCCACCGGCGTTCTACGCGCACATGATGGCCGGCGAGACCGCCGCACTGCACGAGTTGCCCGAACACGTGCGCAAGCTCGTCGGCGGCTACGAGGGCCTGCGCGCGGCCGATCTGCTGCCGGGCGGCAGCCAGTCGCTGGTCGAGAGCAGCGCGGGGCGCGCCGGGCTCGCGCGCGCGGCGGAACTGTCGCAGGTGCCGCTGCTCGCCGACGAGCTGGTCGGCCAGGCGCATCTGTTTCCGGAAGGCCGCGTCGACAAGGATCTGCAGCAGGTCGATCTGCGTGGGCGCAACTCATGGCGCCTGCAGATGGACGAAGTGCCGGCGGTCGAGCTGCTGGAAACGCAGCTGGTCAATGCGGTCGCGCCCTTCATCCTCAACGCGCGTCTGAAGACGTTGATGACGCGCAGTCCCGAGCGCGACAAGCACATTGTCAACGTGTCCGCGGTCGAGGGGCAGTTCTACCGCAACTTCAAGACCACCAAGCATCCGCACACCAACATGGCAAAGGCCGCGCTCAACATGATGACGCGCACCTCGGCCGCGGATTACCACGGCGACGGCATCCACATGAACGCCGTCGACACCGGCTGGGTGACCGACGAGGATCCGGTGGAGATCGCCGAGCGCAAGATCGTCGAGGAACGCTTCCATCCGCCGCTCGACATCGTCGACGGTGCGGCGCGCATCGTCGATCCGATCATCGACGGCATCAACACCGGCACCCACGTCTGGGGCCAGTTCCTCAAGGACTACAGGCCGACGGACTGGTGAGCCGTCGCAGCGCCGGTGCGCCTCAGCCGCCGGCGTCCTCGATCGCCTTGCGTTGACGCGCCGCATCGGCATCGACCGCGGCCTGCGCCGCGCGTGCGTCGTCGAGCGGTTTCTGCATCGCGTCGCGCAACTGCGTGGCCTGCGGTTCGGCCGGTTTTTCCGTCGGCTCGTTCGGCGGCGGCGTACACGCCGCGCAGCCGAGCAGCAGCAGCGCAGCGATGCCGACGCGGGCGCGGTGATGGATGCGGACGAGATGCGGAACCATGCGTTGACTGGACATGCGGCACTCCGACGGGCGGGCTCGGCGCTATCCTAACGCCGACGCAGATTGGGGGAATGTCGATGGATCCGCACCGCTGGCGCCTGGATGGACAACTGGCCCTCGTCACCGGCGGCAGCGCCGGTATCGGCCGCGCGATCGCGCGCGAACTGACCGGCTTCGGCGCGACGGTGCTGATCGTCGGCCGCAACGGCGACGCGCTGGAATCGACGCGCGACGAACTGCTCGAGGAATTTCCGCAGGCCGACGTCCGCGCGATGATCGCCGACGTCGTCGACGAGGAGCAGCGCCGCGAAATCCTCGACTGGGTCGAGGACCAGGGCGACGGCCTCGACATCCTGGTCAACAACGCCGGCGGCAACCTCAGCCGCGCGGCGAACGACTATGCCGAAGACGAATGGCGCGAGATCTTCGAGGTCAACGTGTTCAGCGCCTTCGAACTCGCGCGTTACGCGCATCCGCTGCTGGCGAGTCGCGGCAGCTCGGCGATCGTCAACGTCGGCAGCGTGTCGGGCATCACCCACGTGCGCAGCGGCGCGCCCTACGGCATGAGCAAGGCGGCGCTGCACCAGATGACCCGCAACCTCGCGGTCGAGTGGGCCGAGGACGGCATCCGCGTCAACGCGGTGGCGCCGTGGTACATCCGCACGCGGCGCACCTCGGGTCCGCTGTCGGATCCCGACTATCTCGACGACGTGCTGCTGCGCACGCCGATGGGGCGCATCGGCGAACCGGAAGAAGTCGCGGCGGCAGTTGCCTTCCTGTGCTTGCCGGCCTCGGCCTACATCACCGGCGAATGCATCGCAGTCGACGGGGGATTCCTGCGCCATGGTTTCTGAGCCGATGGACGTCGCGCCGCGCGCGCCCCTGCTGGTGCGCAGCACGTCGCCGGTGCAGTGCATCCTGGCGTTTGCAGCAGGCGCCGGCCTGCAGCACGCGTTCGGTCTGCCGCTGGCGCCGGAAGACAGCCGCGCCGCACTGCATCTGCTGGGGACGGTGCTGGCCGACGCCGGCCTGGTGCTCGCCGTCTGGGCCTTCGCGCTGTTCGCGCGGCGCAGGACCACGATCATCCCTGCGCATACGCCGGCGCGACTGATTGTGCGCGGCCCGTTCCGGTGGACGCGCAATCCGATCTACCTGGCCCAGGTGCTGGCCTACATCGGACTGGCCCTGATGCTGGATCTGCCCTGGGCGCTGTTGCTGCTGCCGTTGCCCGTGCTGGCCCTGCAGTACGCGATCATCCCGTTCGAGGAAGCGCGACTGCGCGCGTGTTTCGGCGCCGATTACGAGCGCTATCGGACGTCCGTCCCGCGCTGGCTCTAGTCGGCTGCGGGCGCGATGCCCGCGCCCCGGCCACACGTGCTGTCGCGCCAGGTGGTGAACAGCTGCTCGTATTCCAGACGCAGCGGATCCTGCGCGCGGCCCTGCGCATAGCGCCAGCGGAACTCCGCTTCGCGCACGCGGGTTTCCCAAGTGCTGCACAGCGCGTCGGCCGGGACCGCCTCGCAGACATCCGCGACCTGCTCGCAGGCCTGGCCCGCTGCCATGCCGGGCAGTCCGCCGATGCCGACGGTCTGCATCGGCCGGCAGCGCAGGGGCGGGGTGTCGTCCTCGCGCCAATAGGTGCTGTTGTCGAAGACGCGGCAGGCGAACAGTGCGGGCGGCGGCTCGGGCGCGTCGTCGTCCTCGCGCGGCGTCACCGGTTCGGCGGCGGGCAGGCGCGAGATCAGCGGCACCTGCGGCGCGGCGACCGGCGTCGCGGGCGGCGACACGAAGGCGGGCATCGGCGCGGCCATTTCCACCACGCGGCGTTCCTGCATATGGCCGGCGGGGCAGGCGGTGCCGTTCTGGAACGTCACCGCGCCGGCCGGATCGGTGCAGCGGTAGATCACCGTGGTCACCGCCTCGCTGCCGCCACTCGCCAGCGCGCACGCGAGCGCGACGGCTCCCACAGCCCTGCGGTTCACCGGTCGCAATCCTGCGACAGACGGGTGTTGATGGTCTGTTCTTCGTTCGTCAGCTGGCTGCGTTCGGTCGGCTGCGCGTTGAAGAAGCGGCGGCGGATCTCTTCGCGACGATTGACCAGCAGGCTGCAGACTTCGCCCTGTGGCATCTGCCGGCATTCGTCGCGGATCCAGGTACCCGCGCCGTAGTAGCCGCCGCGCGCGCGCGGACGTGTGTCGACACTGGAATCGACTTCGATGCTGCCGCGTCCGTCGCCGGCCTCGACACGCGCCGACGGTCCACGTCGCGCCGGCCCGTAGCCCAGTGTCCACAGCGGCACCCAGCGTGGATTGCCCTCCGACGAATCGCTGGTGTAGCTGCTGCCATCGGGGCGCACGCAGCGGTACATCGGCTGCGGTGGACGCATCACGATCACCTGCGGCGCCGGCGGATCGACGACGGCCGCGGTGGGTCCGCTCGCGCGCGGCGGCAGTGGCGTGCCGTCGACGGGGCGCAGCATGTTGCGCACTTCCTGCGTCGCGCCGTCCGCGCAGGGCGAGTCGCGCAGGGCGACGCGGCCACTCGCGTCGGTGCAGCGGTAGACGGTGACCTGCGGCGGCGTGTCCGCCATGACCGACGGTGCCGCCGCGCTGGCGAGGGTCGCCAGCAGCGTCGTCGCGAGGAAACTGCGGAAGCGGGGTCGTGGGTACATGGCCCCATCATGGGACGTTGAAAGCGCTGCGGAAACCCGCAGCTTCTTGAATGGGGACCAGTAATTCAGGGGACGCATACACGACGTGCGCACGCCATCGGATTCCGCCGTGCTGCATTGCGGGATGTAACCGCTTTCAATGGGTGTTAGCGTCCGCCTCACTGACGAGGGCGGACGTTCGAATGAGCGCGGGGGCGGTCGGATACGGGGACCATGCGGCAGCAGGCCGCCGGGCAGGTTCGGCCTTTCCGGCCCCGATGATCGTCCTCGTAGACGGCGACGCGGCGCGGGATTACGATGCGCGCCGACCCGCCCCACCACGCCCCCTCCTGACCCGAGGCCGCGCGGTTGACGCAGGCGCCGGCGCCCGCCGCGACCCGTGCCCCAGCATGGACCGCGACCAGGCGCGATCGGTAGGACGCCGATCCGGCCAGGAAGTGGATGCAACCCGGCATCCGCGCTCCGTCCCGTCGACATACAGGTCCATTCCCGCTTCCGAAGCACCGGCGAAGACTGGTGCGCGGTTGCGCGTGGGCGTGCCGCAAGTGCTGTGCCGCTGTGCCGTTGTCCCGACCCCACAACAACAATTCGAATCACGTAACGGAAATCCCTCGGAGGGGATGCCATGAAAGCCAACCGCACCTCGCGTGCCCCCAAGCCCAGTCTGCTCGCGTGCGCGCTGCTGGGGTGTCTCGTCGTCGCGACGCCCGTGCTCGCCCAGTCCAGCAGCGCCACGCTGCGCGGCCAGGTGTCCTCCCAGGCGGGTGCGGAAGCCGGAACCACGGTGTCCGCCACCAACATCGCCACCGGCGCGACCCGAAGCGTGCAGACCAATGCCAACGGCAGCTACACGCTGGGTGGCCTGCCGCCGGGCACGTACCGGGTCGAAGCCGGCGGTGCATCGCAGACGGTGACGCTGACGGTCGCCTCCACCTCGACGTTGAACCTCTCGGGCACCACCACGGAGACGCCGACCCAGGGTGCCGTGACGGACATCGGAACGGTGAACGTCACCGCGCCGGTGCTGCGCGAGGTCAAGACCTCGGAAGTGGGCAACACCATTTCCCTGCGCCAGATCCAGCAGCTGCCGCAGGCTACGCGCAACTTCCTCGAGTTCGCGGACGTCGTGCCGGGCATGGTCTTCGAGATCGACGGCAACGGAAACACCAAGCTGCGTGGCGGCGCCTCGAACGCGAGCGCCGGCAACCTGTACATCGATGGCGTGGGCCAGAAGAGCTACGTGCGCAGCGGCGGCATCGCCGGCCAGGCGGACACGCAGGGCAACCCGTTCCCGCAGCTCGCCGTCGGCGAGTACAAGGTCATCACGTCGAACTACAAGGCCGAGTACGGCCAGATCAGCGGCGCGGCCATCACTGCGGCGACCAAGTCGGGCACCAACGAGTTCGAAGGCGAAGTCTTCTACCGCTTCACCGATCAGGATCTGCGCGAAGAACGTCCCGACGAGGCGACGAGCGGCAAGATCGATTCGCAGACCAAGGAATACGGCTTCGCCCTCGGCGGCCCGATCCTGCAGGACCGTCTGCACTTCTTCGTTGCCTATGAGGGCAAGGAGAACATCGTTCCCAAGAGCATCCAGGCGGATCCCAGCGCGCTGCCGTTCGTCGGTCTGCTGCCGGCCAATCTCTCCAGCCAGTACGGCGCGGCCAACATGCCGTTCGAGCAGGACCTGGTCTTCGGCAAGCTGACCTTCGAGGCCGGTGAGAACGACCGCATCGAGCTCAGCACGCTCTATCGCGACGAAACCCAGACCGCGAACGTCGGCGGCATCAACAATCTCGAGCAGGCCACCGAGAAGCTCAACACCGACAAGCGCACCAACCTGCGCTGGCAGCACTACTCCGACAACTGGATCAACGAACTGGTCGTCGGCACCGAAGATTCGTCCAACAATCCCAGCGCGACCAGCCTGGGCAACGGCATCGTCTACAAGGTCCTGCCGCCGCGCCCCAATTCGACTGACGTCGACGAGTACGCCTTCCTCGCCACCGGTCCGGCCGGCGGTCTGAGCGTGCAGAACAAGAGCCAGAAGGGCTGGTTTCTGCAGAACGCGCTGACCTTCACCAGCTTCGACTGGCACGGCGACCACACCGTCAAGATGGGCTTCAACTACAAGGACGTGGAACTGACCTCGCAGGACGCGGCGTCGGTCAATCCGCAGTTCTCGTATGAGGTCGATGCCGCAGGTGTCGCAGCCACGCCGTACCGCGTCGACTTCGTCGCGCCGTACGACACACCCGGTCAGCGGGCGACCGTGGTCTCGCCGTCCAAGCAGTACGGCATCTTCATCCAGGACGACTGGGCGGTGACCGACAAGCTGCTGATCAACCTGGGTATCCGCTACGACTACGAAGACACGCCGGCCTACACAGACTTCGTGACCTCGCAGGGCATCGTCGACGCACTCTACGGCGACGATCCGGACCTGCCGGGCCAGCAGCCGTGGGCGAACCGCCTGCTGCCCAGCGGCATCGACATCGCCGACTACATCAGCACCGGCAACAACCGTGACAACTTCAAGGATGCGTGGGCGCCGCGGTTCGGCTTCTCGTACGACTTCCTGGGTGACGAGACGGCCGTGCTGCACGGCGGCGCTGCGCGTTCGTACGACCGCAACCTGTTCGAGCAGCTCGCGCTGGAAACCAGCAAGGCTGCGTTGTCGCCCGTCGCCGTGTACTTCGAGGACCCGGCGACCGGCCAGTGTTATCGCGCGGACCGCGTCTGCGTGCCGTTCGACCAGCGTTATCTGGGCGGCATCGACCAGCTCAACACGATTCCGGGCGTCAGCGGCAGCGCGGAGCTCTTCTTGTTCGACAACGAGATCAAGACGCCCTACAGCGACCAGTTCAGCATCGGCATCAGCAACCAGGTCGGCGAGTGGCTGACCGACGCGACCTTCCAGCGCGTGCTGAGCTACGACGGCTTCGCGATGTCGTTGATCAACCGCTATCCGGATGGCTCGTACTTCCAGAACGGCAATGTGCCGTGGGGTGAGCCGGTGCCCGGCTACCAGAACACGATCATCGGCTCGAACGGTCTGGAGCAGCGCAGCAGCCAGATCCTGCTGTCTGCCGAGCGTCCGTACACCGAGGAATCGGGTTGGGGCCTCAACCTGGCCTACACGCACACCAGCGCACGCCAGAACCGCAACATCGACGAGGCGTTCGCGTTCGACAAGGCAACGATCCGCGACTACCCGTTCGTGAAGTCGAACGCGGCGTCGGCGCATCGTTTCGTCGCGTCCGGCTCGATCGACGGCCCGTGGGACATCACCTTCGGCGCGAAGATCGTGCTGGCGACGCCCGAGCCGATCAACACGATCGCCTGCTTCGGTTTCACTGATCCCGATGGCGCGACCTGCCAGCAGGTCGGTGTGACGCCGCCGGGCGCGGGCAAGTTCATCTTCGGTGGCGACATCTGGGGCTACCGCACGGTCGACTTCCAGGCCAGCAAGGACTTCACCGTGGCTGGCAACTTCAAGCTGTCGACGCGCGTGAACCTGCTCAACGCGTTCGACTTCAAGAACTACTCGTCCTATGCCTACAACGGCTTCGGCAGCAACGGCCGCTTCAATCCGGACATCACGATCAACACGACGGGCGATATCCTGTACGTGCCGCGTACGGTGACCTTCGAGGTCGGCCTGAAGTTCTGACGCAGTCCATCGCGTTCGCGTGACCACGACGGGACCTGCGGGTCCCGTCGTGCTGTGTGTCTTCGCCATCGCAACAGGAGACCGGAATGGAACGTCTGCAACGCATCGTCATCGTCGGCGGCGGGACCGCGGGCTGGATGACCGCAGCCGCGCTCGCGCGCGTGCTCGGGCCCGGTTACGACATCGCGCTGGTCGAGTCGGAACAGATCGGCACCGTCGGTGTCGGCGAAGCGACCGTGCCGCACATCAAGGCGTTCAACCAGTTGCTGCGCATCGACGAAGCCGATTTCGTGCGCAGCACGCAGGGCAGCTTCAAGCTCGGCATCGAGTTCGTCGACTGGCTCGATGTCGGCGAACGCTACATCCACGGCTTCGGCAGCGAGATCGGGCATCCGCTCGGGCTGTTGCCGTTCCACCAGTACTGGCTGAAAGCACGGCATGCCGGACGCGCGGGGCCGCTCGGCGATTACACGCTCAACACGCTGGCCGCGCAGCGCGGCCGCTTCATGGTGTCGGCGACCGACGTGCCGGCGGGTTCGCCGCTCGGCAACATCGCCTACGCCTACCACTTCGATGCCGGGCTCTACGCGCGGTATCTGCGCAGCTATGCCGAACAGCGCGGCGTGCGCCGGCACGAGGGCATGATCGACCACGTGGCGCAGGATCCCGAGAGCGGCTTCGTCACCTCGGTGCGGCTGCAGGACGGCACCGTGCTCGACGGCGATCTGTTCGTCGACTGTTCCGGTTTCCGCGGTCTGCTGATCGAGCAGACGCTCGAGACCGGATACCACGATTTCACCCACTGGCTGCCCTGCGATCGCGCGCTGGCCGTGCCGACCGCGAACGTGGGACCACCCGCACCGTTCACGCGCGCGACCGCGCGTCCGGCCGGCTGGCAGTGGCGCATTCCGCTGCAGCACCGCACCGGCAACGGCTACGTCTATTCCAGTGCGCACGTCAGCGACGACGAGGCCGCGGCCACGCTACTGGCGAATCTGGAGGGCGAGGCGCTGGGCGATCCGCGTCCGCTGCGGTTCGTCACCGGCCGCCGCAAACAGTGCTGGAACCGCAACGTGGTCGCGATCGGACTGTCGAGCGGATTCCTGGAACCGCTGGAGTCGACCAGCATCCATCTGATCCAGTCGGGTATCTCGAAGCTGCTCGAACTGCTGCCGCGGGACGGCTTCAATCCGGTGCTCGCCGAGCGCTACAACGCGCAGCTGGCGTTCGAGTTCGAGCGCATCCGCGATTTCATCGTGCTGCACTACAAGGCGACGCGTCGCGACGACACGCCGTTCTGGCGTCAGTGCCGGACGATGGACGTGCCCGCGGAGCTGCAAGGCGTCATCGATCTGTTCCGCGACAGCGGCCGGTTCTTCCGCAATGCCAGCGAGATGTTCGCCGAGATCAGCTGGGTGCAGGTGATGATCGGGCAGGGCATCGTGCCGCAGCGCTGGCATCCGCTGGTCGACAAGGTGCCGGACGCGGAAGTGCATCGTTTCATCGACAGCATCGGCCGCACGCTCAACGCCTGCGTGGATGCGATGCCGCCGCACCAGGCGTTCATCGACCGGCACTGCAAGGCGACGCCGCCGGTGTGATCCGCGCTTCCGTCGTTTGAGGTGCGCCCGTCCGCGCCGATCCCGCGTGCACGGCGTATCGCCAGCGTGCGGAATCCGCACCTTCCCCCGCTTGCGGGGGAAGGCTGGGATGGGGGCGAACCGTGCGCGCCGGCTCGAATGCATCGGGCGTGGACTTGCCGTCCAAGCCGCCTATTTCTGGGTGTATCGCGATCAGGCCGTTTGCCCCCACCCAAGCCCTCCCCCGCATGCGGGGGAGGGCTTGGTCACCAGAGCCTGACGCGGCCGCGACCCCTCAGATCGCGTCGAGCGCCGCCTTGGCGGGCTGCGCGGCCTTGCGCAACATCCGCGCGATGCTCGCTGCGGCGTCGCGGCCTTCCTGCACGGCGGTGACGACGAGATCGGCGCCGCGCACCGCATCGCCACCGGCGAACAGCTTCGGATGGGCCGTCTGGTAGGGCAGGCGACGCTCACCGCCCACGCCGATGCGGCCGTTGCCCCTGGCTTCGACGCCGTGCGTGGTGAGCCACTCGGGCACCACCGGCGAAAAGCCGAAGGCGATGATCACGACGTCCGCGTCGAGCAATGATTCCGTGCCGTCGATCGGCACCGCGGCGCGGCGGCCGTTCGCATCCGGCTCGCCGAGCTTCGTCTCGACCACGCGCACGCCGGCGACGTCACCGGCGTCGTTGGCGTCGACGCCCAGCGGCTGGCGGTTGAACAGGAAGCGCACGCCTTCCTCGCGCGCGTTGCCGACTTCGCGCGCCGAGCCGGGCATGTTGGCTTCGTCGCGCCGGTACGCGCAGGTCACGCTGGCCGCGCCCAGGCGCACCGCGGACCGCACGCAGTCCATGCCGGTATCGCCGCCGCCGAGCACGACGACGCGCTTGCCTTCGAGGTTCGGCAGCGTCAGCGAGGTTTCCCAGCCGGCGACCGGGCGGCCCCAGGTATCGCCGCCGGTGACGATGCGGCCGTTGTGCACGAGGAAGGGCAGGGCCGGCAGCACGCCGGGCAGATCCTGGCCGGGCAGGCCACCATCGGTGTAGCGGTAGGCGCCGGTGCCGACGAACACCGCATCGAATTCTTCGAGCAGGCTGTCGATCGCGACGTCCTTGCCGATCTCGACGCCGAGGCGGAACTCCACGCCCATGCCTTCGAGCACCGTGCGGCGCGTCGCGATCACCGACTTGTCGAGCTTGAAACTCGGGATGCCGAACTGCAGCAGACCGCCGATCTGCTCGTAGCGGTCATAGACGACCGCCGCGATGCCGGCACGCGCCAGCCGGTCCGCGCACGACAGGCCCGCAGGCCCGGCGCCGATCACCGCCACGCGCTGGCCGGTCGGCAAGACCTTCGACAGATCCGGCCGCCAGCCCTGCGCGAACGCGGTGTCGACGATGTATTTCTCGACCGCGCCGATGGTCACCGCACCGAAGCCGTCGTCGAGTGTGCACGCGCCTTCGCACAGGCGGTCCTGCGGGCACACGCGGCCGCACATCTCGGGCAGCGGATTGGTTTCGTGGCACAGCGCCGCGGCTTCGAGCACGCGGCCTTCCTGCACCAGCTTCAGCCAGTTCGGAATGTAGTTGTGCACCGGACACTTGGCTTCGCAGTACGGGTTGCCGCAGTCGAGGCAGCGGTCCGCCTGATGGGCGGCCTCGCGGTCTTCGAAACTGCCGTAGAGCTCGTTCCAGTCGCCATCGGTGCGCAGGGGGAGCGGTACCTTGTCGGGCATCTCGCGCGGTTCATTGAGGAACCGGAACACGTCGCGCTTCATCAGGCAGCCCTCCTCAGATCTTCCGCGAGTGCTTCGAGACTCGCGGCCTTCGGCTTGACCAGCCAGAACTTGCCGACGAAATCGCGGAACTCGTCGAGGATGCGTCCGCTCCACGCGCTGCCGGTCAGGCGGGCGTGGGTCTCGATCAGATCGCGCAGGTGCGAGCGGTAATTGTCGAAGGCCTCGGGCGTGACGCGCAGGATGTCGATCAGTTCGTGGTTGTAGCGGTCGACGAAATCGCGATCGAGATCGAGCACGTAGGCGATGCCGCCGGTGAAGCCGGCACCGAAGTTCAGGCCGATGCGGCCGAGCACCGCGACCGCGCCGCCGGTCATGTATTCGCAGCAGTGATCGCCCGCGCCTTCGATGACCGCGACCGCGCCCGAGTTGCGCACGCCGAAGCGTTCGCCCGCGCGACCCGCGGCATAGACTTCGCCGCCGGTCGCGCCGTACAGGCAGGTGTTGCCGAGGATCGGCGTATTGCGCGATTCGAACACGCTGCCCGCGGGTGGGCGCAGCACGATGCGGCCGCCGGCCATGCCCTTGCCGACGTAGTCGTTGGCTTCGCCTTCGAGATCGATGTGCAGGCCCCCGGCGTTGAACGCGCCGAGGCTCTGCCCGGCGGTGCCGCGCAGGCGCAGCGTGACCGGGCGATCGCCCATGGCGGTGTTGCCGTGATGACGCGCGATCAGGCCCGACAGACGCGTGCCGATGCTGCGGTCGGTGTTGCGGATCTCGAAGTCGAACTCGCCGCCGTCACCGCGTTCGATCGCCTTCGACACGCGCGCATCGAGCGCGGCGGCCAGACCGTCGGGCGGTGACTGCAGCGCCGGTGTGCCGCAGTACGACAGCGGCTTGTCCGGATCGCGGCGCAGCAGCATCGACAGGTCGATGTCGACCGCGTCGCGGGTGTGGCGCAGGTGCTGTTCGAGCAGATCGGTGCGGCCGACGATCTCGTCGAGCGAGCGCATGCCGAGCGCAGCCAGATGCTCGCGCACGTCCTCGGCGACGTTGCGGAAGAACGTCTCCACGCGCTCGGGCAGACCCTTGTAGTGGTTCGCGCGCAGGCGCTCGTCCTGCGTGGCCACGCCGGTCGCGCAATTGTTGAGATGGCAGATGCGCAGGTACTTGCAGCCCAGCGCGATCATCGGCGCGGTGCCGAAGCCGAACGTGTCGGCGCCCAGCATCGCGGCCTTGATGACGTCGAGACCGGTCTTCAGGCCGCCGTCGGTCTGCAGCAACACCTGGCCGCGCATGTCGTTGAACTGCAGCGCTTGGCGCGCTTCCGACAGGCCGAGTTCCCACGGCGCACCGGCGTAGCGGATCGAGCCGAGCGGGCTCGCACCGGTGCCGCCGTCATGGCCGGAAATCGTGATCAGATCCGCGCCGGCCTTGACCACGCCGGCGGCGATCGTGCCGACCCCCGCGTGGCTGACCAGCTTCACCGAGATCAGCGCGTCGGGATTGACCTGGCGCAGATCGAAGATCAGCTGCGCGAGATCCTCGATCGAGTAGATGTCGTGATGCGGCGGCGGCGAGATCAGGCCGATGCCGGGCTTGGCGTAGCGCAGGCGCGCGATCAGCGGATTGACCTTGCTCCCGGGCAGCTGGCCGCCTTCGCCGGGCTTGGCGCCCTGTGCGACCTTGATCTGCAGGACCTCGGCATTGATCAGGTATTCCGGCGTGACGCCGAAACGCCCCGACGCGATCTGCTTGATCTTGCTGCGGCGCTCAGATCCATAGCGCTCGGGATCCTCGCCCCCTTCGCCGGAATTGCTGCGGCCGCCGAGACGGTTCATCGCGATCGCCAGCGCTTCGTGCGCCTCGGGCGACAACGCGCCGAGACTCATCGCCGCCGAATCGAAGCGGCGCACGATCGACGCCACCGGTTCCACGTCGTCGATGGAGATCGGCGTCGCGGCCTTCGGGCGCAGCAGATCGCGCAGTGCGGCAGGCGGTCGCGTGTCGACGAAATCCGAATAGCGCTTCCAGTCGTCGCGTTCGCCGGTCAGCACCGCGCGCTGCAGCGAGGTCACCACGTCCGGATTGAACTGGTGGTACTCGCCGCCGTGCACGTAATGCAGCAGGCCGCCCGGCTCGGGCAGCGCGGCATCGTCCCAGCCCTGTTCGGCGAGATGGCGCGCGTCGGCTTCCAGGCGCGCGAAGCCGGCGCCGCCGATGCGCGACGGGGTCGCTTCGAAGCAGAGGTCGACGACTTCCGGCGCCAGGCCGACGATCTCGAACAGCTGCGCGCCGCGATAGCTGGCGATGCTGCCGATGCCCATCTTGGACATGATCTTCAGCAGGCCCTTGCGGATGCCGCGGCGGTAGCTGCGGCCGAGCTGCAGATGTTCGTTGCCGACCTTGGTCGCCAGCACGCCACGGCGACCGAGCGCATGCAGGGTCTGGAACGCGAGATAGGGATAGACCGCTGTCGCGCCGAACCCGATCAGGCAGGCGAAGTGGTGCGGGTCGCGCGCGGTGCCGGTTTCGATGACCAGATTGACGTCGCAGCGCAGGCCCGCGCGCACCAGATGCAGATGGATCGCACCGGTCGCCAGCAGCGCGTGCACGGGCACGGTGCCGCGCTTGGGGTAGCGGTCGCTGAGCAACAGGATCTCGACACCCGCGCGCGTCGCGGCTTCGGCCTCGGCGCACAGGCGATGCAATGCGCCTTCGAGCGTTTCGGTATCGGCGTCGAAGTACATATC
This sequence comes from Luteimonas flava, assembly GCF_036584485.1. Lineage (NCBI taxonomy): Bacteria > Pseudomonadati > Pseudomonadota > Gammaproteobacteria > Lysobacterales > Lysobacteraceae > Luteimonas > Luteimonas flava. Next base: position 717,083 of record NZ_JAZHBM010000002.1, read on the forward strand.
CAGCAGCAGGTTCGATTCGGCGAACCGCGGCAGCGCCAGCAGCTGGCGCAACTTGCGCTGCGACAGCACCGGCGAGTTCAGCAGCACGTGGTGCACGTTCTCGGCGCGGTCGAGAAAGATGTTGCCTTCGCGGCCGATCTGCGTGGACAGCGTCATGACCGCGCCTTCGCGCAGCGGATCGATCGGCGGATTGGTGACCTGCGCGAACGCCTGGCGGAAACAGTCGTAGAGCGGGCGCACGCGCTGGCTGATCGCGGCCATCGGCACGTCGTCGCCCATCGAGCCGATGCCTTCCTGCTCGGTCTCGGCCAAAGGCCGCAGCACCGATTCCTGTTCCTCGCGCGTGAGCTGGAACAGCTTCTGGAACGCGAGCAGGGTGTCGGGCGCGAACGGTTCCGCGGCGAGCGCGGGATCGATCAGTTCGGTGTGCAGATAGCTCATGCCGCGCTTGAGCCACTGCTTGTACGGCGCGCGCGCGCGATTGACCTCGTCGATCGCGTCGTTGTCGAGCAGGGTGCCGGTGGTGAGATCGATCGCGATCATCTCGCCCGGGCCCAGCTTGCCCTTGGCCTTGACGCGCTCGGGCGCGACGTCCCAGACGCCGGCCTCCGACGCGATGACGAAGATGCCGTCCTGCGACAGCGTCCAGCGCGCGGGGCGCAGGCCGTTGCGGTCGAGCGTGCACGCGGCATGGCGGCCGTCGCACATCACCACGCCGGCCGGACCGTCCCACGGCTCGGAATTGATCGCGTAGTACTCGTAGAACGCGGCGAGATCGGCGTCCTTGTACTCCAGCGACTGCGTGGCCGGCGGCATCAGGATGCGCATCGCCTGCAGCAGATCCATGCCGCCGAGCAGCATCCACTCGAGCATGTTGTCGAGCGTCTGCGAATCCGAGCCGTGCATGGTCACGGTTTCTTCGAACTCGCCGATGTCGAGCTGCGGCGACGCCCACACACCGCGTCGCGCCTGCGCCCAGCGCCGGTTGCCTTCGATGCTGTTGATCTCGCCGTTGTGCGCCAGGCGCCGGAACGGATGCGCCAGCGGCCAGCGCGGCAGCGTGTTGGTCGAAAATCGCTGATGGAATACGACGGTCTTGGCCGCGAGATCTTCGCGCGCGAGATCCGGGAACAGCTGGGTCAGATGGCTCGGCAGCACCATGCCCTTGTAGCCGAGCAGGCCGGGGGTGAGGCCGACCACGTAGAAATCCTCGTGCGCGCGCAGCGCCTGTTCGGCACGACGGCGGGCGAGGTAGAGCGCACGTTCGAAGGCCTGCGCGTCGTCGCCGTCGGCGATCACGAACACCTGCTCGATGCGCGGCTTCGAAGTGCGCGCGAGTGCGCCCAGCGCCGCATCGTCGAGCGGCACCTCGCGCCAGCCGGCGACGCGCACGTCGACATCACGCAGCAGCTGCGTGAGCGTCTCGCGGCACTGCGCTGCGGCGTCGGCTTCGTCCGGCAGGAACACCATGCCGGACGCACGGCGTGCGCCGTCGAACGCGAAGCCGGCTTCGGCCGCGAGCGTGTCGACGAACGCGTCGGCGGCGTAGAGCAGCACGCCGCAGCCATCACCCGAGAGGCCATCGGCGGCGATGCCGCCTCGATGGGCCATGCGCGACAGCGCCTGCAGCGCACCGTCCACGATCTCGCGCGAGGCGTCGCCGCCGATCGTCGAAATCAGGCCGAAACCGCAGGCATCGCGTTCGTCAGCGGGGTCGTAAAGACCCCGATCCGGGAGTTCCCGCATCGTCGTCATCGCAGTCCGTGGAGAGGTGCATGGCCGGCGCGGGGATCGGAGCGCCAAGGTCCTTGCATCGCGACAACGCGTCCACACCGGGTCACGACTAGAGCATAGTTTGTGCAGTGCGGCAACCCGGTTTTTCGCGGGATTTCAGTTGCGAATGCAACCGCAGCGCAACGTTCACGAACGCGCCGCTGCGAGGCGGATTCAGGCCCGGAACACGTCGCCGGTCAATGCATCGCGGATCGTCGACGGGCCGCTGCGTCCGCCGGTCCGGCCATCGAGCAGACCGTCGATGCGCGCGAGCAGTCGCCCGTCGAGCGCATCGCGATCCGCGACCGCGGGTTCGCCGGTCAGGTTCGCGCTGGTGGAGACGAGCGCACCGCCGAACCCCGCGCACAGCGCGACGACATCGGCATGGGCACTGACGCGGACCGCGACGCTCGCGTGCGCGCCGGTGATCCACGCGGGCACGTCGGCGCGGGCGGGCACGACCCAGGTGTTCGGGCCGGGCCAGCTGTCGGTCACACGCGCGCGCGCGTCATCGGACAGCCGTGTCCAGTCGACGATCGCATCGAGTTGCGCGCGCGCGCCAGCGATCAGGATCACGCCCTTGTCGACCGGACGCTGCTTGATGTCGAGCAGCCGCATCACCGCGTCGCGATCGAAGGGATCGCAGCCCAGACCCCAGACGCCTTCGGTGGGGTAGGCCACCACGCCGCCGCGCGCGAGCAACGCGGCGGCGGCGGGAATGTCGAGCACGGGCGCGGTCATGCGCGGCGGGTCAGAACGGCGCGTCGTCCGTGACCGGCTTGTCGCCGCCGGCCTTGATCACGCGCTTCTTGCCCGGCGCGACCTTGGACGCGGTCAGCAGCGACTTCGCCGGCTCGACCGCAGGCGCGATCGACTTCGTGGTCTTCTTCGTCGCCTTTTTCGCGGTCTTCTTGGCGGCCTTCTTCGCAGGCGCCTTCTTGGTCGCGGCCTTCTTCGCAGCCGGTTCCTTCTTCGCCGCGACCTTCTTCGCGGCGACCTTCTTGGCCGGCGCCTTCTTGCCGAAACCCTTGCGCACCGGCTTGCCGGTTTCTTCGAGCAGCTTCGTCACTTCCTCGAACGTCAGCGACGCCGGCTCGCGATCCTTCGGGATCTTGCCGTTGAGCTTGCCGTCGCTGATGTAGGGGCCGAAGCGGCCGTTGAGCACCTGGATGTCGCTGTCCGGGAACTCCTTGATGATCCGGTTGCGCGCGATCTCTTCCTTCTCTTCGATCAGGAACACCGCGCGCGCCAGGTCGACCTTGTACGGATCGTCTTCCTTCTTCAGCGACGCGTAGACGCTGCCGCGCTTGGCGAACGCGCCGAAGCGGCCGATGCCCACGCTGACCTGTTCGTCCTTGTCCTCACCGAGGATGCGCGGCAGCAGGAACAGCTCCAGCGCGTCCTCGAGCGAGATCGTGTGCATGGACTGGCCGGGACGCAGCGAGGCGAACTTGGGCTTGTCCTCGGCGTCCTCGGCGGTGCTGCCGATCGCCGCGTACGGTCCGAACCGGCCCAGACGTACGCTGACCGGCTTGCCGGTCTTGGGGTCGGTGCCGAGCTCGCGCGCGCCGGTGGCTTCGTTGCGGTCGACGGATTCCGACTTGTCGTCGACGAGTTCCTTGAACGGACCCCAGAACTTCTCCATCAGCGGGATCCAGTCTTCCTCGCCGCGGCTGACCGCATCGAGTTCGTCTTCGAGCTTGGCGGTGAAGTCGTAGTCCACGTACCGGGTGAAGTGGCTGGACAGGAACTTCGACACCGCGCGGCCGACGTCGCTCGGACGGAAGCTGCGGCCCTCCATCTCGACGTACTTGCGGAACTGCAGCGTCTGGATGATCGAGGCGTAGGTCGACGGACGGCCGATGCCGTATTCCTCGAGCGCCTTGACCAGCGCCGCTTCGGTGAAGCGCGGCGGCGGCTGGGTGAAGTGCTGTTCGGCGATGATCTTGTCCAGCGGCACGCGGTCGCCCGGCTTCATCGCCGGCAGCTTGCGGCCTTCGTCCTCGTCTTCCTTGCCCTTGGTGTCCTTGCCTTCCTCGTACACGGCGAGGAAGCCCGGGACCACGACGGTGGTGCCGCTGGCGCGGAAGCTGTGCTCGCTGCCGGCGGCCAGATCGACCGACACGGTGTTGAGCGTGGCCGGGATCATCTGCGAGGCGACGGTGCGCTTCCAGATCAGCTCGTAGAGGCGGCGCTCGTCGTCGCTGAGGAAGCGCGCGACCTGCGTCGGCGTGCGCAGCGCGGACGTCGGGCGCACGGCCTCATGCGCTTCCTGCGCGTTCTTGGACTTCGTCTGGTAGACGTTCGGCTGGTCGGGCAGCGAGCTGGTGCCGTAATCGCGGGCAATGACGTCGCGGATCTCGCCGAGTGCGTCCTGCGACAGGCTCACCGAGTCGGTACGCATGTAGCTGATCAGGCCGACCGTGCCTTCGTCGCCGAGCGCGACGCCCTCGTACAGCTTCTGCGCGACCTGCATGGTCTTGCGGGTGGTGAAGCCGAGCTTGCGCGCGCCTTCCTGCTGCAGCGTCGAGGTGGTGAACGGCGCGGCCGGACGGCGCTTGCGCTCTTTCGCGCCGACGTCGGTGACGTGCAGCGCGCCCTGCGCGGCGGCCTGGATGCGCGCACGCGCCGATTCGGCGGTGTCGCCGTCGGTAACGGTGAACTGTTCGAACTTCTGTCCGTCGAGCTTGGTCAGGCGCGCGGTGAACGGCTGCACCTGGTGCGCGCACGCGGCGTCGATCGACCAGTACTCGCGCGCGTTGAAGGCTTCGATCTCTTCCTCGCGCTCGACGATCATGCGCAGCGCCGGCGACTGCACGCGGCCGGCCGACAGCCCGCGCTGCACCTTGCGCCACAGCACCGGCGACAGGTTGAAACCGACGAGGTAGTCCAGCGCGCGGCGCGCCTGCTGGGCATCGACCAGATCGCCGGCGATCGCGCGCGGCTTGAGCATCGCTTCCTTGATCGCGCGCGGCGTGATCTCGGTGAACACCACGCGCTGCAGGGTCTTGTTCTCCAGCAGGCCGCGCTCTTTCAGGATTTCCGCGATGTGCCAGCTGATCGCCTCGCCCTCGCGGTCCGGGTCGGTCGCCAGATAGATGTCGTCGGCGCCCTTGGCGGCCTTGGCGATCGCCTCGACGTGCTTTTCGTTCTTCTCGATCAGGTCGTAGCGCATCGCGAAGTTCTGCGACGGGTCCACGGCGCCCTCTTTGGGAATCAGGTCGCGCACGTGGCCATAGGAGGCGAGGACGTGGAAATCCTTGCCCAGATATTTGTTGATCGTCTTGGCCTTGGCGGGCGATTCGACGATGAGGAGGTGCTTGGCCATGGCGGCGGGATCCGGGGCACGCCGGGGGGCGGCCCAACAAAAAAGGTGAAGATGACGACGCCCGGGGACGGGCCCCGGGCGTCGGTTGCTTTTATAGTGGAATCACGGGCGGGGGGGTGTGTCAAGCGCCGCCGTGGCTGCCGGTCAGGAAAAGGCCGCGAATCCGGCCAGCGCCAGCAGCACCAGCAGACCCAGGCCGGTCACGATGCCGACCAGGACCAGCACCACCACGGTCACCGTGCCAAGCTCGCGGCGCTGCAGTTCGGGCCGGTCGGTGAACGCCCAGCGGTCGACCACCAGCGTGTCGCAGACCATGTCATGCAGCGCCTGCTTGCGCTGGGTGAAGCCGGCCATCAGGAAGCCGATCATCAGGATCAGGCTGCTGAGGATGGTCGCGAAGTAACGGCCGATGCCGCGCAGGAACGAGATCCGCGACCCGTCGAGGCGCACGACCTTGATGCCGACGGCCATCTTGCCCGGCGTCGCCATCGCGTAGGCGGCGTGGAACCACGCGAAGTACAGCGCCGAGAGCACCAGCGAGACCGCATTGAGGACCGCCTGTTCCATCCAGAAGCCGCGGCCGAATCCGCCGACGCCCAGCAGTTCATAGATCAGCCCGCCGATGACGGCACTGGCGATGCCGACGATGACGGCGTCGATGGCATACGCCGCGACGCGTTTGAGGAACCCGGCCAGCACGACGTCGCCGCCGTGGGTGACGGCATCGGGCCGGGCGACGTTGGCGGTCGGCGGCGCGTAGGGCGAAGCGGTGTGACCGGTGTCGTCTGCGGCGCCGGTGGCGGTGAGCGGGCGCCAGCCCGCGTCCACCGCATCGCCCGCGGTCGCGGTTGGCGCCGGCGCCACCGGCTCCAGCGCCCAGGCTTCGATGCCGGCCGCAGGCGCGAGACCGAGCTCGCCCGCCAGTTCGCGGAACGGTTGCCAACCGGCCAGGCCGTCGCGCCAGACCAGGGTGCCGTCGCTGACGATGCCGTCCTGGCGGAGCTGCAGCAGCGCGGGCCGGGTGACGGGTCCGTGGCGCGTGTTGCGCCCGTCGGCGTAATACCAGTCGGTCATCGGTGAACGTCCTTGTCGGAGATGGAGAGGCTTGGGTGTGGGGTCAGAGCGAGGCGGCGATACCGGCCACGACCACCGCGCCGACACCGAGCAGCAGCAGGCCGGCCCACAGCACGAGGATCACGATGGCCACCGTGCCCAGCGAGCGCTGCTGCAGCTCGGGATGATCGGTGTAGGCCCACTGGTCGACGACGTAGGTGCTGGCGACCATGTCGTGCAGGCCCTGCTTGCGCTCGGTGAACAGCGCGACCAGGTACGCGATGCACAGCGTGACGTAGGCGAGCAGGTGCGAGGCCCAGCGCGCGAACGCGCGCCCGCGGCCGATGCGGCCGCCGTCGAGGCCGGTGACCTTGATGCCGACCGCCATCTTGCCCAGCGTCGCCTGGCGCGCGGAGGATTCCATCAGCACGTAGTAGAGCCCGCTCACAAGCGGCCAGGCGAGATAGATCACCGCGACCAGGAAGATGCCGGCGACGCCGAACTCGGGCGTGTCCGATCCCAGCCGCTCGAGCGTGCCGCCGAGCCCGAACACCACCATCGCCGCGAGAATGATGGCGTAGTAGACCGCGGTGACCAGCAGCGAATCGATGAACAACGCCGCCGCTCGCTTGAGGAAGCCCGCATCGACGACGTCGCCGCCATGCACGACCGGCGTGGCACGGACGACCGGCGCGACCGGTGGCGAGTACGGTGAGGCCGCGTCGGGCCCGGATGTGGGCTGGCTGGGCGACGTCCGGTCACTGCTAGCCGGGTGCCACGCATCGTCGACAGAGGTTGCCGGCGTTCCGACATCTGTGGCTGCAGGCGCCACCGGCTCCAGTGCCCAGCCGTCCGCCGTCGTCGTGGCCGCGATGGGCGACGCCGTCGGATCCGCCAGTCCCAGCTCGTGCGCAAGGGCATGCAGCGGCGTCCAGCCATCGAGACCGTCGTGCCACAGCAGCGTCCCGTCACCGAGCGTGCCCTGCTGGCGCAGCTGCAGCAGCGCCGGCGTCGTGATCGGGCCCTGGCGGGTGTTGGTGGTGTCGGCGTAGTACCACTCGGTCATCGGGCAGGCGTCCTTCTGGTTCAGGCGTACAGGCGGTGTGGCGGTGGGTGACGGGACTCAGGCGCGGCGACGTTCCAGCGGTGTCTGTAAAGCGCTTACCCGGGCCGGCGTCGGACAGAACCCTGCGTCGGCGCGCATCGGGCCGTTGCGCCTGCAGTCGGGCGTCGCGTGGAACCGGGTTTCCGCCATCGATGATCCTGCCGGGCCGGATGTCCGGCCGCTCCCCGTGTTCATCCTACAGCGGCATCGTGGGCCGCCCAACACACCGGAAACGCGACAGGCGCCCGGGTGGGCGCCTGTCGGTGTCATCGTCGGACGGGATGCCGCGTCAGTGCACCGGCTCGGGCTCGTCGGCGAACATCTGGGTTTCCATCCATGCGTAGGCCGCTTCGCTGCCCGGCTGGTTGAACAGCACCATCAGCACGACCCACTTCAGATCGTCGAGATCCAGCTCGTCCTGATCGAGCGCCATCGCACGGTCGAGGACCAGTTCGCGCTGGTCGGCATCGAGCACGCCGTGCTGTTCGAGGAACAGCAGGAACCCGCGGCAGTCGACATCGAGCCGGTCGAGTTCGGGCGCGGAGAAGACACGGGTGGGACCGTTGGCGCGGACCACCGGCACGGCCGGACGCTGATCGGCCAGCGCATCGAGCCAGTCGAAGGCCTTGCTGACTTCGGCGGGGCTGAAACCGGCCTGGAGCAGGCCGCTCTGGAGGGAGTCGCGATCGCGGACGAGATCCGCATCCTCGGTGAAATAGTGTTCGAACAGGTACAGCAGCACATCCAGGATGCTTTCTTTCATTTCCCCTCGGCCTGCGCCCTTGGGCGCGTCGTTTCAGGACTTTCGGGAATACCGACCGTGCAGCAGAGCTACACGTCCATCCAGCTCCATGGACAGCAGCATGGCCGACGCCCGGGCGACCGTCAATCCACTGCGCGCGACCAGTTCATCCATACCGGTTGGGTCGTGCCCGAGGGCTCTCCACAACCGGTTGTAGTCCGGATCGTCGCTGTCGGGATCGGGTAGGGCACCCGCGCCAGCCGTGTTCAGTATCGTCTCGACGCTCTGGATGGGGGCGTCGAGTCGCTCGCGCAAGGCGTCGGCGAGTTCGCCGGCGATCGCCGACAGAGCGCCGGTCACCTCTTCGGGCGCTTCAACGAGGGTGGCGCCATCGCGCAGCAGTCGATGGCAGCCGCGCGCCATCGGGTTGTGGATCGAGCCGGGGATCGCGAACACCTCGCGGCCGGCGTCGGCGGCCAGGCGCGCGGTGATCAACGCGCCCGAGCGTTGCGCGGCCTCGACCACCAGGGTGCCAAGCGCGAGCCCGGCGACGATCCGGTTGCGGCTGGGAAACTGCTCGCGTCGCGCCGGCGTGCCGGGCGGATATTCGCTGGCGACCGTGCCGGCTTCGACGATGCGCGCATGCAGGCGGAGATTGGAGCGCGGGTAGGGCATGTCGATACCGCTGCCGAGCACCGCGACGGTGTCGCCGCCGGCATCGAGCGCCGCGATGTGTGCGGCCGCGTCGATACCGCTGGCCAGACCGCTGACCACCGCCAGGCCATCGAGCGCGAAGCGGCGCGCGAACTGTGCCGCGTTGTCCCGTCCCCCCGCAGTCGGCGCGCGACTGCCGACCACGGCCACACCGGCGCGCCACAGCCGGCAGGGATCGCCTTCGACGAATAGCGCCAGCGGCGGCGCCTGCATGCGTTTGAGCAGCAGCGGGTAATCGGGATCGTGCCAGCCGATAACCTGGCGGGCGGGTGCGCCGGCGAGCCAGCGGCGCCAGTCGTCGACCGCGTCTTCCGGACCGCCCAGCGCCGCGCGCTGCGCCGCATCGAGACCGGCCTCGCGCCAGGCCGGGGCGCCGCCCGCCAGTGCGGCGGCCGGGCCCTCGGCATGTTCGAGCAGGCGGCGGCGCGGCGCCGCGGCCCCACCGGCGTGGATCAGGCGCAGCAGCGCGTGCGCATCGGCATCGTCGTCCATGAGCGAAGCCTAGGCCGCACATGAAAACGGCACCCGAAGGTGCCGTCGTCTGATGCCGTCGGGAAAGCCCGCGCAGCGGGCCGCCCCTTACTGCTCGGCGTCGGGGTGCTTGAGCGTGTAGCCGACGCCGGCCGGCTTCTCGCCTTCCATCACCAGCGCGTAGCTGACGAAATCGAAGGTCAGAAAGACCATCGCGTGCGCGGCGTACTCGTCCGGCAGGCGGTCGCGGCGGGTGCCTGCGTTCGGCGACTCGGTGATGCGCGAGGTGTTGGGGTGCGCGACGCGATCGACGTTGTACGAGCCGGTGCGCCAGATCGAGAACACGGTGCCGTTGTCGACGCCGTTCTGGTGGCCGGCAGAGATCGCGATGACGTCGCGCGGGCCGCCGGTGACCAGCATGTCGGCCACGCCGATCACGCGGGCCTCTGAGGCGAGCGCATCGGCGCTCGGCGGATGCGGGAAGAACTGCAGGTCGTAGGGCTGCGGGTTCACCGGGACGATACGGTCGCCGGCGCGCGCCTCGAAGCCGTCGTCGTCCAGCGCCAGCGCGGTGGTGTCGCTCTGCGCGGTCGGGCCGTGGATGACCGTGCCCACGCCCATCTGCACCATCTCGTAGCCGAGGAACGCATCCTGCTGGCGCGACTTCGGCTGGGTCTGCGACCACAGGTTGCTTTCGCCCGGGATGCGCTTGCCGCGGAAGTCGAGATCGCGCGAACGACGCGCCCCGTAGAACTCCGTGGCCGGGCGCAGCACGGCGTAGCGTTCGCCCGGACGTGCGGCGTCCAGACCCTTGACGTAGACATTGCGGTCCACGCTGCCACGCAGGCGGCCGTCTTCGTAGCCGAGCACGTAGGGCAGGGTCTCGAAGTCGAACACGATGCGGCGGTTCTTGAGGAACGGCTCGACGTCCGACAGCGGAATCGCGCCGATCGGCGAGGCGTCGACCGGGCGCGGACCCGGACGCATCGTCACGCGGTTGAGATACGCCAGGCTGATCACGTCACCCGGGTAGATCAGGTGCGGATTCGCGATCTGCGGGTTGGCCTGCCAGATTTCCGGCCACAGCCACGGCTTGTCGAGGAACCGGCCTGCGATGCCCCAGAGGGTGTCGCCGCGGACCACGACATAGGTCTCGGGATGATCGCCGCGCATCTGCTGGGCAGCTGCGAACGTGGTGACGGTCAGCAACGCGACGGCACAGCCCGTGCGGAACGACCTTGAAAGGCGTTGAAGCTTGCCGGCCATCTACCTGCTCCCCTTGGATTTTTCCCCTTGCAGCGGCGCAATATAGCCTGAAAGGTCCGCGCGGACGCAAGTGTGCGGCACGTTACAATGGTCGTTTCGTCCCCGCGGCTGTGACCGCCTTCGCTCTTCGACCCCATGGCCCTGCTCGAGATCCTCGAATACCCCCATTCCCGCCTGCGCAAGCTGGCCGAGCCGGTCGCGGCCGACCGGTTCGCCGACCCCGCGTTCCAGCGTCTGCTCGACGACATGTTCCAGACCATGTACGAAGCCCCCGGCATTGGCCTGGCGGCGACGCAGATCGACACCCACGAACGCTTCATGGTCATCGACGTGACCGAGGGCCGCGAGCAGCCGCTGGTGTTCGTGAACCCGGAAATCCGTGACCGCTCGGCGGACCTGCGCGTCCATACCGAAGGCTGCCTGTCGATTCCGGGCGTGTTCGCCGATGTGACCCGCGCCGACGGCATCACCGTCACCGCGCTCGATCGCCACGGCAAGCCCTTCGAACTGAGCGTCGACGGCCTACTGGCGACCTGCGTGCTGCACGAGATCGATCATCTCGACGGCAAGCTGTTCATCGATTACCTGTCGCCGCTCAAGCGCGACCGCGCGCTGAAGAAGCTTGAGAAGCTGCGCAAGGGCGAGCGCGACTGAGCCGCCCGCCGCACGCGGCGACGACGGATCCGCCCCGCGCGCGCCGCGTCATCGCGCGCCGTCGCCGCGCTACGCGTCCTGCCCAGGCAGGACGCCTTCCAGGACACAACGCCCCATGAAAATCGTCTTTGCCGGCACGCCCGATTTCGCCGTGCCCTCGCTGCTCGCGGCCGATGCGCGCCATGAAGTGGTCGCCGTCTACACCCAGCCCGATCGTCCCGCCGGCCGCGGCCGGTCGCTGACCGCCTCGCCGGTCAAGCAGATGGCGGTCGAGCGCGGCCTGACCGTGCACCAGCCCGAGCGCCTGAAGGGCGCCGAAGTGCTCGACACGCTGCGCGCGCTCGAGCCCGATCTGATGATCGTCGTCGCCTACGGCCTGCTGCTGCCGCAGGCGGTGCTCGACATTCCCACCCATGGCTGCTGGAACGTGCATGCCTCGCTGCTGCCGCGCTGGCGCGGCGCCGCGCCGATCCAGCGTGCGATCCAGGCGGGCGATGCCGAGACCGGCGTGTGCCTGATGCAGATGGAGAAGGGGCTCGATACCGGCCCGGTGCTGCTGCGTCAGACCACGCCGATCACGCCCGAGGACACCGGCGGCCGCCTGCACGACCGGCTGGCCACGCTCGGCGCGCAGGTGCTGGCCGACGGCCTGGGTCTGCTGCGCGCAGGCATGAAGCTGGGCCCGGCGTTGCAGCCGGAAGTCGGCGTGACCTACGCGCACAAGCTCGACAAGGCCGAAGCGCGACTCGACTGGTCGCAGCCGGCGCGCGTGCTCGCCGACACCGTGCGTGCGTTCGATCCCTGGCCGGTGGCCGAGGCCGAAGTCGCCGGCGAGCGCCTGCGCATCCACGCCGCGACCGCGCTGCCGCTGGCGCACGGACGGTCCCCGGGCAGCGTGCTGTTCGCCGGCCGCAACGGCATCGACATCGCCTGCGGTGACGGCGCGCTGCGCCTGCAGCGCGTGCAGCGGGCCGGTGGCCGAGCGATCGATGTCGCCGATTTCCTCAACGCGCGCAGCGATCTGCGCGGCGCGGGCGCCTGACGTGGACCACGGTGCACAGGCCCGGCTCGCGGCGGCGCGCGTCATCGACGCGGTGCTGCATCACGGCCGTTCGCTGAAGGCGGAGCTGTCGACGGCGCTGGCCGGCATCGACGACGTGCGCGACCGCGCCTTGGTCGAGGCCATGGCCTTCGCCGCGATCCGCCATCAGGGCCGCTACGCCGCGGCGCTGTCGCGCTGGATGCCGCGTCCGCCCGGTGCGCGCGATGCGCCGTTGCGTGCGTTGATCTACGCCGGTTTCGCCCAGCTCGATCCGATGGGGCTGCCGGCGCATGCCGCGCTCAATGCGACCGTCGATGCCGCGCGCCTGCTGGGCCGCGCGCACCAGGCCGGTCTCGTCAACGCGCTGCTGCGGCGCGCGCAGAAGGACGGTATGCCGACCGCCGCAGCCGATGCCGCATGGCCCGCATGGCTGCTGCAGGAAGTGCGCGCCGACTGGCCGCAGGAGGCCGAGGCGATCCTCACCGCCAGCGCTGCCGCCGCGCCGCAGTGGCTGCGGGTCAATACCCGCCGAGGCACGCGCGACGCCTATTACACGCGGCTGATCCAGGCCGGCATGCAGGCCGACGTCCCGGACGACATGCCCGATGCGCTGCGGCTCGCGACGCCGGTGCCGGTCGACGCATTGCCCGGCTTCGCCGATGGCGATGTGTCGATCCAGGACGGCGCCGCGCAGCGCGTGGCCGATGCGATGCTGCCGGCGACCGGCGCCCATGTGCTCGATGCCTGCGCGGCACCTGGTGGCAAGAGTGCGCATCTGCTCGAACGCGATCCTGCGCTGCGCCTGCTGGCGATCGACATCGCCGCGCCGCGCGTCGCACGCATCGAACAGACCTTCGAGCGGGTGGGCATCGGCGCGCAGGCGCGCGTGCGCACCGCCGACGCGCTCGATCCCGCGCGCTGGTGGGACGGCACGCCGTTCGATGCGGTGCTGCTGGACGCACCGTGTTCGGCAACCGGCATCGTGCGCCGCCAGCCCGATGTGCTGCTGCACCGGCGACCCGCCGATCTCGATGCGCTCGCCGCGCTGCAGGCGCAGCTGCTCGATGCACTGGCCGCCGTCGTCGCGCCGGGCGGCACGCTGCTGTATGCGACGTGTTCGATCCTGCGGCGCGAGAACGCCGCGCAGGTCGAAGCCTTCCTCGCGCGCCATCCGGACTTCGCGCTCGAACCGCTGGATGCGCGCTTCGGACGTGACACCGGCGCCGGCCACCAGCGCCTGCCCGGCGAATCGGGCATGGACGGCTTCTTCTACGCGCGCCTGAAGCGTGTGCGCTGAGCCCGGCCCGCCGCCGGGCCCTCGCTTAGAATCACCGGCATGCAGACACCCGCCGCCAGCCTGATCATCAGCACCTACAACAACACCGACTGGCTGCAGCGGTGTCTGTGGGGCTATGCGCAGCAGGACCGGCAGGATTTCGAACTGATCGTCGCCGACGATGGCTCCGGCCCGGCGACGCGCGAGATGCTCGCCGCGCTCGCCCCGGACCTGCCGTATCCGCTGCGACACGTCTGGCACGAGGACGCCGGCTTCCGGAAGTGCACGATCCTCAATCGCGGCATCGAGGATGCGCGGTCCGATTACCTGGTCTTCTCCGACGGCGACTGCGTGCCGCGCGCGGATTTCGTCAGCCAGCATCTGCGCCTGCGCGAGCCGGGGCGTTACCTCGGCGGCGGTTACTGCAAGCTGCCGATGGATCTGAGCCTGAAGATCGACCGCGACGTCATCGCGCGTGGGCTGCATACCGATCTCGACTGGCTCAAAGCCAACGGCCTGCCGCGCAAGAAGCGTTCGCTGAAACTCTGGGCGCGTCCGGGCTGGCGCGAGCGCGTGCTCAACGCGACCACGCCGACGAAGCCGCGATGGGCGGGCAACAACGCTTCGGGCTGGAAGGCGGACCTCGTGCGCGTCAACGGATTCGACGAGCGCATGACCTACGGCGGCGAGGATCTCGAGCTTGGCGAGCGGCTCGCGAATGCCGGCGTGACCGGCAAGCAGATCCGCTTCTCGGCGGTGTGCATCCATCTCGATCACGCGCGTGGCTACGTGAAGCCGGAAATGAAGGCGGCCAACCAGGCGATCCGTGATGCGGTTGCCGCCGGACGGCTGACGTGGACCGAGTTCGGTCTGGTGCACGGGCCGAAGCGCTGAGCGACCGTGCCCGCGGGGGCGCGCGCCTGGTCAGGACAGATCGCGCAACCGCCGGTACTTCTCCAGCACGTAATCGGCCTGCGCCCTGTGGAAGCGCCAGCCCGGCGCGCCATCGAGAAACGCGCCGCGCAGCAGGTACTGCTTGAGCAGATAGGCCGCCGCATGCAGCGGGCCGTCGAGCGCGTGTGCGCGTTTGCCGGCATCGCGCCGCTGCTGCGCCCACAGCGCGGCGTACTTCGACAGCTTGGCGACGTGCTCGGCATGGCTGCGCGAGGTGTCGTGTTCGAAGTCGGCGTCGAGCTTCGCGACCGTCTTGCCTTCGAGATCCGGACGTTCGTGCACCTGCGACGGCAGATAACGCCAGCCCGCGCGCACCAGACGCTCCATCGGTTCGCCGCCGCGCAGGCGATGGCCGAGGAACCAGTTGCGACGGGTCAGCAACCAGGCGTCGGCGGTCTCGACACGCCCGTCCGCGAACAACGCGCGGATCTTTTCGTCGGTGCCCGGCGACAGCCATTCGTCGGCATCGAGCAGCAGCAGCCAGTCGTGCACGGCCAGCGTGTTGGCGAAGGTTTTCTGCGCCGCATAGCCCAGCCAGTCCTGCTGCACGACCCGGGCGCCGTGCGCGGTGGCGACGGCGACGGTGTCGTCGGTCGAATCGGAATCGACCACGATCAGCTCGGCGCACAGGCCGCGCATCGAATCGAGGCAGCGGCCGATACGGTCGCCCTCGTTCTTGGCGATGACGACGCCGGAGATCGGCAGCGGCGCGGTGGCGGGTACAGGATTGGACATGCCGAGATTGTCGCCGATCGCGCCGGCCGCGTCCGGATGCGGCGGGGCGCGTTGTTATGATGCCGGCGCCGCATGCGCGGCGACGCCCCGATGTCCATGACCGCTTCCGTCCGTCCCACCGTCAGCGTGCTCGTCTCGAGCTACAACTACGCCGCGTTCGTCGTCGAGGCGATCGAGTCGGTGCTCGCGCAGACGGAACCCGCGCTGGAAGTCATCATCGTCGACGACGGTTCGCGCGACGGCTCGCCCGAGCTGCTGCGCCAGCACTACGGCACGCATCCGAAGGTCACGGTGATCGAGCAGGCCAACGGCGGCCAGCTGCAGGCGTGGATCACCGGCTTCGCGCAGGCGCGCGGCGACATCGTCGCGCTGCTCGATTCCGACGACCGCTGGAATCCCGACTACCTGCAACGCATCGTCGACGTCTACGCCGCGCGGCCGGAAGTCGATTTCGTCTACACGAACATGCAGCTGTTCGGCGATCTCGACGAACCGATGTTCAAGCCCGGTCCGGATCGCGACCTCGGCCTGTCGATCCTGCTCAACGCCTATTACCATCGCTTTCAGGGCGCGGCGACGTCGGCGGTGAGCCTGCGCAGCACGTTGATGGCACGACTGCTGACACTGCCACCCGAACGCGCCGCCGACTGGCTCTCGCGGCCGGACGACTGCATCGTCTATGGCGCCGACATCCTCGGCGCGCACAAGGTCTACCTGTCCGACACCCTGGTCGGCCATCGAGAGCACGGCAGCAATGCGCTCAAATCCTTCGGGCCATCGCCGCTGCGCGTGTATCGCCACGTCGTCGGCAGCGAACGCATGCTCGAGTTCTATCGCCAGCAGGCCGGCATCACGCCGCGCTGGTTGCGCATGGCCAAGGCCGAATTCCGCACCAAGCCCGCGCCGACGTTCTGGGAGCTGCGCGCCTACAGCTGGCTGCTGTTCCAGGCGCCGATGCCGCTGACCAAGCGCATCGAGCACTGGGTCGGCATGGTCTCGCACTACTTCAAGTCGCGCCGCTGATCGCGGCGCATTGATTCACCAACGCAGCGGTCGCCTCGCGATCGCCTGCGCGAGCGTGGCGTGGATGCGCTCGGCATCGTCCAGTGACAGGAAGCGCAGCCGCAGCGGGGTGGTCAGCGGATTGGCGCCTGCGGTGTCGAGCCACACCGAGGCCATGCCGAAGCGTCGGTCGAGCGGCGACTGGCGCAGTTCGACGGCCTGCAGCTTGCCGAGTTCGGCGAAGCGCCAGGTGCGCGACCACCAGCCTTCGCGTACCGCGACCAAGGCATCGTCGACCGCGTAGCCGGCGCGCGCGGCGTGGCGGCGGGCGACGAACATCGACCACGGCAGCCACAGCAGGCCCAGCGCGCCCCACCACTGGAAGAACCAGGCCAGCGCGGCGCACAGGCCGATGGTCACGAACAGATCGCCGAGCATCAGCCGCTGCCAGGCGCGTGGATGCAGTGGCTGCCAGTGCTGCGGCGGCCACGACGGCAGCAGCGCGATGTCGCGCACGATCGCATCGCAGGTGTCCGGCGGCGCGATCGGCGCGAGGGCATCGAGCCCGCGCTGCGCGTTCGCGTTGCCCTGGCCGTCGCCGGTGCGCGCGCTGGCGGTGTCGATCTCCAGCGTGCGCCGCGCGAACAGGCGGTGCAGGACGCCTTCCTGTTGCGTCCAGGCCTGGATGCGCCGACGCGGCACGCTGCTCCGCGAGCGACCCAGCAGGCCGCGCTCGACGGTCAGGCGTCGCCCCTGCCGCTGCAGACGGAACCCGTGGTAGCGCAGCAGCGACAGCAGCACCGAGAACGCGCGGATCAGCACCAGCGCCGTCGCGACGACGCCCATCAGCACCAGGCCTTTGGCCATCCACGTCGTTGCGAAGCCGCTGGCGTAGCCGAAGGCCTCGCGGCCGTACTCGACCAGCAATCGCCCCATCGCGCGCTCGGGCATGACCTGGAACGACAGTGCGACCGCGCCGGCGACGACGATTAGCCCGCGGTTCGAGATCAGGCCGAGCTTGACCACTTCCCAGGTCGACAGCGCCAGCAGCGTGGTGCCCTCGGGCGCGGCGAGCGGTGTGCCATCGGGCGCGGCAACTGCTGCATCGGCGCGGCCGCGATCGCGGATCAGCTGTTCGAGCGCCAGCGCCTCGGACATGCGCAGCACGCGCATCTGCGCTTCGGGTTTGGTGCCGCCGGCCGACTCGAGTCGCACTTCGGCGACGCCCATCAGGCGATGCAGCAGGGTCTGGTGGATGGCGACGTTGTGGATGCGCGAATAGGGAATCTGCCGGACGCTGCGCTCGAGCAGGCCGCTGCGCACGATCAGCCGGTCGTCGTCGATGCGGTAGCGGAACGTCAGGTACTGCCACACCGACACGACCACCAGCGCGCCGACGCCGATCATCGGCAGCCACCACGGATAGCCGTCGTCGCGGCGGCCGCCGGCGAACAGCAGCACCGCCAGCGGCACGATGAACTGCCGCAGGTTCTGCAGCAGCACGAACAGCCACGAGCCCGGATGCAGGCGGCGCTCGTGGTCCTCGGGCAGCAGCGCCTGTGGCGCGGCCGGCTCAGGCGTCGTCATGGTCGTCGTCGCGGGCGGCGCGCGCGGCCAGCGTGTCGCGCAGGCGTTCGGCCTCTTCGAAGTCCAGGCCAGACAGCGACAGCGCGCTGTTGCGGGTGCCGGCGGTGTGCACGATCAGCGTCGCCAGTCCGAATGCGCGCTCCAGCGGCCCGCGGCGCACGTCGAGATGCTGCACGCGATTGCCGGGCACGCGCGTGTCGCTGCGCCACATGTGCCCGCGGCGCACGCCGAAGCCGTCGTCGTCGAGCCGCCAGCGCGTGCGCAGCCAGCGCCGGCGCGCGATCCACACCGTCCATGCCGGAATCACCAGCAGCAGGCCACCGGCGATCGCGAACGACAGCGGCTGGCGATCGGCGGCGATCAGGCCGACGCCGAGTGCGATCGCGAGTGGAATCAGGGTGCCGATCAAGGTCGCGATCGTCGCCAGCGTGCGCGCCCGCAGCGGCAGCGGCTGCCAGACGTCGGTTTCGACCTGCGGCGCCGGCAGCGCCGGCTCGACGGGCAGCGGCGGCGGTGTGGACACGGGGTCTTCGCTGGGGATCATCGGCGCGTGCTCATCGTCGACGTTCGAGGTCGAGATAGGGGTTGTCGTCACCCGAGCCGGATGGCCGGGCCTTGTAGCGTTTGTAGGTCCACTGGTACTGCGCCGGATCGCGCCGCGCGATGTGTTCGACGCCGGCGTTGAGCGCGGTGGTCGCGCGGACCAGATCGGCATCGGCGATCGCGGGATGCGCGGGTTCGATACGCAGCGCGAAGTCGGGACCATCGCCGATGCGTTCGCAATAGGCGAACAGCACGGTCGCACCGGTGCGCTCGGCCAGGCGCGAGGCCAGCGTCATCGTCAGTGCGGGCATGCCGAAGAACGGCGCGAACTCGCCGTCGCCGGCCTTGGGCTGCTGGTCGGGCAGGATGCCGACCACGCCGCCGTCCTTGAGCGTCTTCCACAACTGGCGCACGGCCGGGCCTTCGGCCCGCACCTGGCGCACACGGTCGCCCGCCCCGGCACGCACGCGGCGCAGGAAGGCCTCGCCGACCGCCGAATCCGGCGCGCGGTAGAGGATCGAGATCGGCGTGCGCGCGGCCAGCCACTGGTTGAGCAGTTCCCAGTTGCCGTAGTGCGGCGCGCAGACGATCAGGCCGCGGCCATCGGCCAGTGCCGCGTCAAACAGGCCGACGCCGTGCTGCTCGCGCAGCATCCGCAGATTGCGCGCATGCGGACGGGTCCACAGGCGCAGCGTTTCCAGCGTCTGCAGCGCGGTCGTACGCAGGATCGCCTGCTGCAGCGCCGCGCGTTCGTCTTCGGTCAGTTCGGGATAGGCGAGTTCGAGATTGCGCAGCGCGACCCGGCTCTCGCGGCTGCCCGTCAGTCGCCCGAGCGCAGCAACCGCGCCGGCGATCCCGCGCAACACCGGCGCCGGCAGTGCGCCGACGAGAGTGGCGAGCAGATACAGAATGCGTGCGATCAGATCCGGCATGCCCGAAGTCTAGGCGGTGTCGCGCGGGTGGGGATAGGTGCCGGAAGTCGGCGTTGCTTCAACGTTCTCTTCGCACGTGTACCGCTGGGCGGACGCTGTCGCGTCGCGCGGGCTGTTTGCGGTGTGCTTGATCCGGCTCGGGCTCGGGCTCCGGCTCCGGCTCTGGTTTTGGCTTTGGCTTTGGCTTTGGCCTTGGCTTTGGCCTTGGCTTTCGCGCTTGCTTCTGCTTCGGCTTTTCGCCTTGCTCTTGATCTCAATCGAGCCGTAAAGCGAGCCGAGCATCGCAGGACGACGGGGTCGTAGAGCAGCCCATGTCTGAGCGCAGCGAGTTTGGGCTGCGTGCCCCGTCGACCGAGAAGCGCAGGGGACCGGCACGGCGCAGCCGTGTCGGATCGCGTCCGGCGAAGACGGTTTTGCTTACTTTTGCCAAGACAAAAGTAAGCCGCGCGACAGCGCGGAAGCCCTGTCTTTGATCTTCGCTCTGAGAGCAATTCGCTTGGCGATAGAAAAGTCCAACGCCAAGGCTGAGAGGCGAGAGCAAGTGCAAGGCTTTCGCCCGCTGCGCGTGCGAGTTCCTTTTGGATGGACCCAAAAGGAACCAAAAGGTCCCTTCGCCGGGCGCGAGCCGATGCGGTGAAGCCGCATCGGTGCCCTCCGCTCCTCGCCTGACGCGGCACGCAGCCCAAACTCGCTTCGCTCAGACATGGGCTGCTCTTCGGCCACGCCAGGCTCCGGTGCTCGGCTCGCTCTACGGCTCGCTTTCAGATCAAAAGCTGGAAGCCAAAGCCAAAGCCAAAGCCAAAGCCAAAGCCAAAGCCAAAGCCAGAGCCAGAGCCAGAGCCAGAGCCAGAGCCAAAGCGCCGCAGATGGCGCAACGCAAAACGCCGCCCGAAGGCGGCGTTTTCATCCAACAACCAGCAATCAGTCGCGGTCGTTGTCGATCGCGGTGCGCTCGCTGGCGAACGGGTTGAGGCGGCGGATCTTCCACGGCTCGTTCGGCCACTTGCCGGTCAGCGACGGGTGGTCGGGCTCGTTCTGCTCGAGCACGCGACGGGCGTCGGCGGCCAGGGCGTCGTTGCCGAGGTTGGCGTAGCTCGCGGCGAGCAGCGCGACCGCGTCGTTCTGGTACTCGCTCTGCGGGTAGGTCTCGAGCAGGTAGGTCGCGCGCTGCGCGGCAGCTACGTAGGCCTCGCGGCGCAGGTAGTACAGGCCGGTCTCGATCTCGTGGCGCGCGAAGGTGTTGCGCAGCGTCGCCATGCGATTGCGCGCATCGGCGGCGTAGCGGCTGTTCGGGTAGCGGTCGGTCACGGTGTTGAAGTCCGCGTAGGCCTGGTTGGGCGAGGCGAGATCGCGACGGCTGCTGTCCAGGCTCCACACGCGCTGCAGGAACACCGTGTCGCGGTTGGAGTTCACCAGGCCGCGCAGGTAGTACATGTAGGGGATGTTGCGATGCGTGGGATAGGTGCGGATGAAGCGGTCGATGCCCGAGATCGCTTCCTCGTTGTTGCCCATCTTGTAGTTGGCGTACGCGGTCTCGACCAGCGCCTGCTCGGTGTAGGGGCCGTAGGGGTACTGGGCGACGAGGCGGCGGAACGACGTGGCGCCGTTGCTCCAGTTGCCCTTGCGCATCGAATCGTGGCCCTTCTGGTAGAGCTCGGCGACGGGCACGCCCTCGTTCTCGTCGTCCTTGGTGTTGCGGGAGCAGCCCGCGGCGACCATGACGACCAGCAGCAGAAGCATCGAAGTGCGGGCCAGGGCGCGGATCGGCGAGGCGAGGCGTGGGGTCATGGGGGCAATTGGGCGTATGGGCACGAACCGCGGATAATAACAGTCCGGGCGGATCGCCCGGCTTTCCCCGCCTGAACCCGAGCCGTCCCGATGCAGCAAGACCCCAGCGACCACCCCGACCACCGCACCGCCACGGTGCCGGATGCCGCGGCAGGGCGCCGTTTTGACGCCGTGCTCGCCGAGCTCTTCCCCCAGTTCTCCCGCTCCAAGCTGACCACCTGGATCAAGTCCGGCGAGGTGCTGCTGAACGGTGAAGTGCCGCGCCCGCGCGACGCGGTGGTGGGCGGCGAGACCGTCAGCCTGAACGTCGTGCTCGACACCCAGACCACGGCCGAGCCGCAGGACATCCCGCTGTCGGTGCTGTTCGAGGACGACCAGGTGATCGTGGTCGACAAGCCGGCCGGGCTGGTCGTGCACCCGGGCGCCGGCAATTACGACGGCACCCTGGTCAACGCGCTGCTGTTTCGCGACGCCTCGCTGGCGACGCTGCCGCGTGCGGGCATCGTGCACCGGCTGGACAAGGACACCTCGGGCGTCATGGTGGTCGCGCGCACGCTTGAAGCGCACAACGCGCTGGTCGAACAGCTCTCGGCCCGTGACGTGCATCGCCAGTACCTGGCCGTCGTGGTCGGCGCGCTGGTTTCGGGTGGCACCGCGGATGCGCCGATCGACCGCCACCCGCGCGACCGCCTGCGCATGGGCGTGCGCGAGGACGGCCGCGAAGCCGTCACCCATTACCGCCTGCGCGAGCGCTTCCGCGCGCACACCGCGCTCGAATGTCGGCTCGAAACCGGCCGCACGCACCAGATCCGCGTGCACATGGCGCATCTGCGGCATTCGATCCTCGGCGATCCGCTCTACGGCGGTTCGCTGAAGCTGCCCAAGGGCGCGTCGGACGAGATGATCGCGACGCTGCGCGGTTTCCGGCGCCAGGCGCTGCACGCCGAGACGCTGGAGTTCAAGCATCCGGTCACCGGCGAGGCCGTGCGCTGCAGCGCGCCGATGCCCGAAGACATGCAGGTCCTGCTGAGAGTGCTGCGTGCGGACGCGATCCAGCACGCGGAGATGGGCCGCCGGTGAGTGCGCTGCTGCACGCCGACTGGCCCGCGCCGCGTGGCGTGCGCGCGCTGACGACGCTGCGCCACGGCGCCGGCGTGTCGCAGGCCCCGTTCGACAGTTTCAATCTCGGCAACCATCGCAGCGCCGCCGGTGACGCGCCGGAGGCGGTCGCGCGCAATCGCGAGGCGCTGGTCGACATCGCCGGCCTGCCATCACCGTCGCACTGGCTGCAGCAGGTGCACGGCGTCGAGGTCGCGCGCTTCGTTGCGCCGGCGGGCGTAGCGCAGCAGGCGCTGGTCGAAGCCGATGCATCGGTCACATCGGAGCCGGGCGTGGTCCTCGCGATCCTGACCGCCGATTGCCTGCCCGTGGTGTTCGCCGCCGATGACGGCAGCGAAATCGGCGCCGCGCATGCGGGCTGGCGTGGACTCGCAGCCGGCGTGCTCGAAGCGACGGTCGCGGCGATGCGGACGTCGCCGGCGCAGCTGCGGGTGTGGCTGGGGCCGGCAGCGGGACCGGTGTCCTACGAGGTTGGGGCGGAGGTGCGCGATGCGTTCGTCGCGGGCGATCCGGGCGCGGAGGCTGCGTTCGTTGCAACACGCGACGGGCATTGGCGCGTTGATCTGTACGCGCTGGCGCGGCGGCGACTGGAAGCGGTCGGAATCCGCGGCGATGCGATCCATGGCGGCGACCGCGACACGATCGCCGAATCCGAAGCGTTCTTCTCGCATCGTCGGGATGCGCGCACGGGGCGGATTGCGACGCTGGTGTGGATGGCCTGAGGCTTCGCAATCTCTTTCGCGAAATACAGTTGGCACAGCACCTCTCCCTCCGGGAGAGGTCGACGCGCAAAGCGCGTCGGGTGAGGGTGAGCTCTACTGGAATGTGTGGAAGAGCGCCCTCATCCGCCCTCCGGGCACCTTCCCCCAGAGGGGGAAGGGCACACGCGATGATTCGCCAAGCCGACCTCAGAACGCGTACCGTACCCGCGTGTAGTAATACGCGCCGCTGCTGCCGATGCCCGACAGCACGTCGTAGGGCAGGTTGCCGAAGTAGAAGATGTCTTCGTTCGAAAGATCCGCATACTCGTCGGTCAGGTTCTGGCCGCCGATGGCGAGCGTCCACCTGTCGCCGAGGCGCACTTCGGCCTCCGCGTCGAGCTGCCACTTCGCGCCGTAGACCTGCTCGGGTTCGAAGCCACCGCCGAAGTTGAAGACGCGCTTGGTGCTGCCGTGGCGGGTCACGCGCGTGAGCAGATTCCAGGTGTCGTTGCCCCAGCTTCCGGTGAACGCCGAGCGCGTGCGCGGCGCGGCATCGGTCAGCGTGTTGCTTTCCTCGACGCCGAACAGCACCGCGTCGGGCACCACCGCCGACAGCGCCGCCGGGGTCGCGACGATGCGCTTGATCTCGGTGTCGGCGTAGCTCCAGGTGCCGGTCAGCAGCAGCGAGCCGCCGGCCAGCGGATGACGCCAGTTGGCGACGGCCTCGGCGCCGCGCGTGCGCGTGTCGGCGGCGTTGGTGAAGAAGCTGACGCTCTGCACACCCGGCACGCCGAATTCGGCGTCGATGAAGTCGGTCAGCGCATCGCTGGTGATCGCTTCCGACAGCGCGACGCGATCGTCGATGTCGATCTGGAACAGGTCCAGCGAGAAATCGAAATTCTCACCGACGCGGCTGGTGAAGCCGAGGCTCGCATTGATCGACTGTTCGGGCGTGAGGTCGGTCGCGCCGAGCGCGCGGGCGATCGGGTTGTTGACCGACAGCAGTCGGCTCTGGATCAGCTGGCCGGCGGCGTTGTAGCCGGTGCCGGTGGATTCGTAACCGATCTGGCCGAGCGACGGCGCACGGAAGTTCTTCGACAGCGCGCCGCGCAGCGCGAACGCCGGCACGAACTCGTAGCGCGCGGCGAGCTTGCCGGTCACTTCGCCGCCGAAATCGCTGTAGCGCTCGTAGCGCACCGCGGCATCCGTGCTGAGCTTCTCGCCGAAGCTGCTCGACACGCTGGCATAGACGCTGGCGACATCGCGGTCGAGATCGGCTTCGTCCTGCGGGGTCAGGCCGCCACCGGCCTGCGAACCGGTCGGGCGATCGGTGAACGGACCGGCCGCGTAGCTCGCCGGATCGCCGGCGCCGGTCTCGTAGTGTTCGACGCGGAACTCCACGCCGGTGGCGAAGGTGTGCAGGTTGTCGCCCTGCGCGAACAGGCGGCTGACGTCGACGTTGGCCAGCGTCTGGTCGAATGCGTAGTCGCCGGTCTTGAAGCGCGTCGGGCTGGACGGGCCGAGCGAGGCGTTGATCGAATCGCGCAGGCGATAGGTGAATTCGTTGCGGCCGTGGTTGAGGCTGGCGTCGACGTCCCAGTCGCCCCACTGCGTGCGCACACCGGCGACGCCGGCGACATCGAGGTTCTCGCCGATCGACACCGGCCGGAAGCCGTTGGGATACACCTCGAGCCAGTTCGCTTCGCCGTCGGGGTAGCGGAAATAGTTGGCGCCTTCGGTGTCGCGCTGGTTGTAGGTGCCGAACGCGTAGAACGTCGCGGCGTCGCCGAGGGCGATCTCGGTGTTGAGCCAACCGTTGATGTCCTTGGCCGCGCCGTTGCCGTGGTGGTAGTTGCGCTGGCCCTGCAGGGCGAGATTGCGCGGCGTCTGGTCCCACGGCGGGATCTGGTCGAAACCGGCGCGGTTGGTCGGCGAGAGTTCCTTGTATTCCAGGCCCACGCGCAGGAACCCGTCATCGCCGAGCGCGGTGCCCACCTTCGCCGCGAGCGAAGCGCTCTGGCCGTCGGTGATGCGCTGGTCGGTCGGCTCGAACTTCGTGTGGTGCGCGCCGTAGCTGGCTTCGATCGCGCCGCCATCGCCGCCGTCGTCGAGGATGATGTTGATCACGCCCGCGACCGCATCGGCGCCGTACTGCGCGCCCGCGCCGTCGCGCAGCACTTCGATGCGCTTGATCGCGCTGAGCGGAATCGCGTTGAAGTCGACCGGCGTCGTGCCGCGGCCGACCTTCGAACCCGTGGTCACCAGCGACGACACGTGCCGGCGCTTGCCGTTGACCAGCACCAGCACCTGGTCCGGCGAGAGGCCACGCAGCTGCGCGGCGCGGATGTGATCGGCGCCGCCCGAGTTCGACTGGCGCGGGATGTTGAAGGACGGCAGCAGCGCCTGCAGCGCAGCGCCGAGTTCGCCGTTGACCGCGCCGGCGCGGCGCAGGTCGGCTTCGTCGAGCACGTCGATTGGCGACGTCGATTCGAGCACCGTGCGGTCGGTCGCGCGGGTGCCGGTGACGATCACCGCATCCAGGCGGGTCGCGCCGTCGGCATCGGCGGTCTGCGCGGCGGCCGGCAGGGCCAGGCCACATGCGATGGCCAGCGCCAGAGGGGTGGAGACGAGGCGGCGGGCGGACGGCATGGGCATGACGGTTCCTGGCGAAGGCGGGAAGAGGGGCGGTGCCGGGCGCCGACCTGGGGAGGGGCGACGTGACGCCCGGCACCGCGACCGCGCAGGGCGCGGCCGGTCCACCATTGGGCACGCTTCCAATTCATACGTCCATCCGGATTGAGCGATACAGTGTTGCGGCACTGCAACAATTCCCGGCCGTCCACGCCTCTAGCATGGCGGCCCCGCACTTTCCGGCCGTCGCCATGTCCCTGTTCCGTCCGTTGCTGCCGATCCTCGCCGCGTCGGCGCTCGCCGCCTGCGCCACCACGGCGCCCACGTCCGCGCCCGGCGTGCCGGAGAAGGTCGTCACCTCGGCCTACCACGGCGATGCCGCGCGGCCGGCCGAGGGCATCGGCTGGGTCCGCACCGAGCTGTACTTCGCGACCGGCCAATGGGTGTCCTCCCCCGAAGAGACCGCGGCCTCGGAGCAGCGCTGGCTCGACTTCCTCGACCGCGAAGTCACGCCGCGCTTTCCCAAGGGCCTGAGCGTGATCGACGTCTACGGCCAGTGGCTGCCGCCGGGCGCCAGCACGCCGTCGCGCCTGCGCTCCAAGGAGCTGGTGGTGCATCATCCCGATACGCCGGAGCAGGCCGCCGCGATCGAGGCCATCCGCACCGCATGGAAGCAGGAAACCGGTCATCTGTCGGTGCTGCGCTCGCAGCTGCACGCCGACGTCTCGTTCTGATCCTCCCGCGTCACCTGCCCGCCGAGGTGTTCCCCATGTCGTCCAGCCGCGCCCGCCAGACCGTGCTCCGTCCCGCCCGCCTTGCCTTCGCACTCGCGTGCGCCCTGCCGGCGACGGTCTTCGCCCAGGACGCGGCTACGCCCGCCGCCGCGCCGCAGGAACGCGCCGCCACGCTCGATGCGGTGCAGGTCACCGCGCAGCGCCGGGTGGAGAACATCCAGGACGTGCCGGTGTCGATCACCACGCTCGATGCCGAGAAGCTCGGCGTACTCGGCAGCGGCGGCACCGACATCCGGTTCCTGAGCGGTCGCGTGCCCAGCCTCAACATCGAATCGAGCTACGGCCGCGCCTTTCCGCGCTTCTACATCCGCGGTCTCGGCAATACCGACTTCGATCTCAATGCCTCGCAGCCCGTGTCGCTGATCTACGACGACGTGGTGCTGGAGAACCCGCTGCTGAAGGGCTTCCCGGTGTTCGACATCGCCGGCGTCGAAGTGCTGCGCGGCCCGCAGGGCACGCTGTTCGGCCGCAACACGCCGGCCGGCGTGGTGAAGTTCGATTCGGTGCGCCCGAGCCAGGATTTCGAGGGCTACGGCAAGCTGGCCTACGGCAGCGACAACATGTGGAACTTCGAAGGCGCGGTCGGCGGCGCGTTGACCGAGCGCTGGTCGGCGCGCGTGTCGGCGCTGTACCAGCGCCGCGACGATTCGGTGCGCAACACCCTGGCCGGCGCACCCAACGACGGCTTCGAGGGCTACGACGAATCCGCCGCGCGCGTGCAGTTCCTGTACGAAGGCGACGGCTTCGAAGGCCTGTTCAATCTGCACCGCCGCGATCTCAACGGCACCGCGCGCCTGTTCCGCGCGAACCTCGTCGAGCCGGGCAGCAACCGGTTCGTGCCGGGCTTCGATCGCGACACCGTGTCGCTGGACGGCGTCAATTTCTCCGATCTGGAGACCTGGGGCGGCAGCGCCCGTCTGCGCTGGGATTTCGGCCAGTACAGCCTGTACTCGATCACCGGTTACGAGACGCTGGAATCCTTGAATCGCGGCGACATCGACGGCGGTTACGGCGCGGCGTTCCTGCCCGATTCCGGCCCCGGTTTCATTCCGTTCTCGGCCGAGTCGGCCGACGGCATTCCCGACCACAAGCAGATCACCCAGGAAGTGCGCCTCGAGTCGAATCTCGACGGCCCCTTCGACTGGCAGGCCGGCGCGTTCTGGTTCCGCGAAGAGCTGACCGTCGACAGCCTCAATTACGACTCGCTCGCCCCCGGCAATCCGCAGACCGGCCACGCCGTGCAGGAACAGCGCAATACCGCGTGGGCGCTGTTCGCATCCGGCGAATACGACGTCAGCGACAAGCTCAAGTTGCGCGGCGGCCTGCGCTACACGCAGGACAAGAAGGATTTCAGCGCCAGCGTGCTGCAGGCGGTGCCGTTCGGCACGCCGGTCGGTGGCCCGTTCTTCGAGAACACCGATGTCGACGACATCAGCTGGGACGCGAGCGCGGTCTACGCACTCAACGACGACGTCAACGTCTACGGCCGTGTCGCCAAGGGCTTCCGCGCACCGTCGATCCAGGGCCGGCTCGCGTTCGGCGGCATCTCGGTCGCCGATTCCGAGGAAGTGATCTCGTACGAAGTCGGCATCAAGGCCGACCTGTGGGACCGCCGCGGCCGCATCGGCTTCAACCTGTTCCGCTACAACGTCGACGGCCAGCAGCTGATCGCCGTCGGCGGCGCGACCAACCAGGCAATTTTGCTCAACGCCGACAAGTCGATCGGGCAGGGCGCCGAACTCGATCTGCAAGCGTGGTTGACCGACACGCTGCTGGTGACCTGGGGCACGAGCTACAACGACACCGAGATCCGCGATCCGAACCTCGCGGTCGCGGTCTGCGGCGGCGGCTGCACCGTGACCGATCCCACCGTGAACGGCTTCGCCCTCGTCGACGGCAACTCGCTGCCGCAGGCGCCGAAGTGGATCCACAACCTCACCGCGCGCTGGGCGACGCCGGTCGGCGACGACGCCGAGTTCTACGTCTACACCGACTGGGCGTATCGCGGCCAGGTCAACTTCTTCCTCTACGAATCGCCGGAATTCCGCGGCCGCTCGACGCTGGAAGGCGGCCTGCGCGTCGGCACGAACTGGAACCAGGGCAACTACGATCTCGCCGTCTTCGGCCGCAACATCACCGACAGCACGCGCATCGTCGGCGGTATCGATTTCAACAACCTCACCGGCTTCATCAACGAACCGCGGACCTGGGGTGTGGAGTTCACGGCGAAGTTCTGAGGTGGTAGGCGCGCGTGAGGTCACCTCGCGCGCCGTAGCCGTCATTCCGGCGAAAGCCGGAATCCAATGACTTCCGCGGGGGCTCGATCCGAGCAGCCTGCCCAGCAGAAAGCAAAGACGCTGGATTCCGGCTTCCGCCGGAATGACGGAGTCGATGTTTAATTCCGGAACCCGAATGGCCGCTTCTTCTCGCACACCCCATCACGCCGCCCCCCGCTGGTTCGTCCCCGGCGACATCAACGGCTTCTTCGGCCTCGTCGTCGACAACCTCTCGATCCTAGGCTTCATCGCCGCGGCGCTGGTCGGGATCTTCGGCGTGCCGGCCGACATCGTGTTCGGGCGGATGTTCCCGGGCACGGCCTTCGGCGTGCTGGTCGGCAACCTGATGTACACGTGGATGGCGCGGCGCCTCGCGCAGCGCACCGGCCGCGACGACGTCACCGCGATGCCGCTCGGCCTCGATGCGCCGACCAGCATCGGCATGGCGCTGCTGGTACTCGGTCCCGCGTTCGTCGCGTTCCGCCAACAGGGCCTGGACGCGAACGCCGCGGGCATCGCGACCTGGCAGCTCGGCATGGCGTCGCTGGTGGTGATGGGCGCGCTGAAACTCGCGCTGTCGTTCGCAGGCGACTGGATCACCCGCGTCGTGCCGCGTGCGGCGTTGCTCGGTTCGATCGGCGGCGCGGCGCTGATGCTGCTCGGCTTCCTGCCGCTGATCGAAACGCTGCGCTCGCCGGTCGCCGGCTTCGCGACGCTCGGCCTGCTGCTGTACGTGCTGGTCGCGCGCGGTCCGGTGCCGCTGCGCCTGCCCGGCGTGCCGTTCGCTCTGCTGGTGGGGCTGGCGCTGTACTACGGGCTCGGACTCGCTGGCTTCTCGCCCGGGTTTGCATTGCCAGACGCGAGCTGGCCCGCCCCGGCGCTGCCGTGGCCGAACCTCGGCTTCGTCGACGGGTTACCGGCGACGCTGCCGTATCTGTCGCTCCTGCTGCCGTTCGGCCTGCTGATGGTCGTCGGCGGCATCAACGTCAGCGAAAGCGCGCGCGCCGCCGGTGACGACTACCGCACGCGCGACGTGCTGCTGGTCGAAGCGGTGTCGACGCTGGTCGCCGGCGTCTGCGGCGGCGTCGCGCAGACCACGCCCTACATCGGCCAGCCGGCCTACAAGCACATGGGCGCGCGCACCGGCTACACGCTGCTGACGGGCCTGTTCATCGGCATCGGCGGCATGCTCGGCCTGGTCTCGGGCCTGGTGCAGTGGTTGCCGGTCGCGGTGCTCGCGCCGATCATCGTCTTCGTCGGCATCGACATCACCGTGCAGGCCTTCCACAGCACGAAGCGCGAACACGCGATCGCGGTGTCACTGGCCTTCCTGCCGGCGATCGCCTACCTGCTCAACATCAAGTTCGGCAATCCGGCCTGGATCGATCCCGAGCGCATGGCCGCGCTGTATGCGCAGGTCGATGCCGGGCACGGTTTGCCGGAGATGGCGACGATCGTCGTGCTCGGCAACGGCTTCATCATCACCGCGATGCTGTGGGCGACCGCGCTGGTCGCGCTGGTCGACCGGCGGCCGGGCGTCGCGGTCGCCACCCTGTTCGCCGCGGCGGTCGCGACGCTGTTCGGCGTGATCCATTCGGTGCATCCGACCGGCGCGCTGGTGCTGCCGTGGCAGCTCGACGGCCTGCGCCAGGCGATCGCGTTCCAGTTCGCGGCGGCCTACGCGGTGCTGGCGGTACTGATGGGCCTGCTGTCGCTGCAACGGCAAGCGAAGCCGGTGACCCCGGACTGATCGAAGCGGGCGCGCAGGCGCTATCCTGCGCCGCCCGGATACGACCTGCGTGCGATGACGCCGACCCTCTACCAGACCCTGCTCGGCGCTGCGTTCTTCCGTCTGCCCGATGCGCTGCGCGCGCTGCACGGCGTGCACGGCACGGCGCGCTACAGCGGACAGGTGACGGTGGTGCGCGGCACGGGCCTGCTGTCGCGCCTGTGCGCGCGCATCGCGGGTCTGCCGCGCGCGATGACCGATGCGCCGGTGACCGTCGAGTTCGCCAGCGGGCCGAAAGGCGAGATCTGGTCGCGCGTGTTCGGCACGCCACCGAAGGCC
Source organism: Luteimonas flava (assembly GCF_036584485.1). Lineage (NCBI taxonomy): Bacteria > Pseudomonadati > Pseudomonadota > Gammaproteobacteria > Lysobacterales > Lysobacteraceae > Luteimonas > Luteimonas flava. The sequence continues at coordinate 747,637 of NZ_JAZHBM010000002.1, forward strand.
TCGCGCATGCGCTCGCGCCTGTGGCATCGCGACGGCGAACTGCGCGAGCGGCTCGGCCCGGTGCAGTTCCGCTTCGTGCTGCACACCTGGGAGGGCACGATCTTCTGGAACGTCGCCGGCGCACGCCTGCTCGGCGTGGTGCCGCTGCCGGCCGCGCTGTTCCGCGACGTGCGCTGCAACGAACGCGAGATCGACGGGCGCTATGCGTTCGAGGTCGAAGCCGCATTGCCGCTCGTCGGTCAACTGGTGCGTTACCACGGCTGGCTGCTTCCGGCTGACACCCGCGCCGCGTGACCACGGCCTTGCGGCGGCTTCGCCGATAATGGACGGCCCCTCTCAGGAAGCCGTGCCATGACCGCACAGACCCTCGCCGATCTCGCCAACGTTCCGGGCGTCGCGCCGCGCGATGCCGCGACCCGCGATTTCGTGTTCAACCACACCATGCTGCGGGTCAAGGACCCGGTGGCCTCGCTCGACTTCTACACCCGCGTGCTCGGCTTCACCCTGGTGCGCAAGGCCGACTTCGAACAGGCGAAGTTCTCGCTGTTCTTCCTCGCACTGGTCGACGACACCGCCGGCATCCCGGACGACGAAGACGCCCGCCGCGAATGGCTCGCGCGCCAGCCCGGCGTGCTCGAACTCACCCACAACCACGGCACCGAATCGCAGGACGGCCCGGTCTATCACGACGGCAACAGCGATCCGCGCGGCTTCGGCCACATCTGCGTCAGCGTGCCGGACGTGCGTGCCGCCTGTGCGCGTTTCGAGGAACTGGGCGTGACGTTCCAGAAGCGCCTGACCGACGGCACGATGAAGTCGATCGCCTTCATCAAGGATCCTGACGGCTACTGGGTGGAGATCATCCAGCCCACGAAAATATGATGTCTTCCGCCGTAGGTGGATGCCGTTGGCCCCTCGCAATCTGGGAGAGGGGAAGACCATCGGCGGATGCCGATGGTGGGGTGAGGGCGGGCCTTTGCCGATCTACTGAGTTTTTTTGCAGAGCGCGCGAAGAGCGCCCTCACCCCAACCCCTCTCCCGAAGGGAGAGGGACTCAAAGCGCATCCGGCTCGACATGGCGTGATCTATCCCGATGCACAACTCGCACAAGCGGACCAGCACCTCTCCCTCGGGGAGAGGTCGATGCACGCAGTGCGTCGGGTGAGGGCTGAACGTCAGCAGCAACGCCTACGGATTCGCGGCATCGAGAACCAGACGGTCAACCTTCGCGCGCGAGAAGCGATGGGTTTCGCTTCGCCCTACCCATCCTACGAAACGCGACGGCTCAGTTCCGCGTCGCCGCCAGCCGCGACAGAAAATCCTTTCGCCACGCGTGGATGTCGTACTCGCGGATGCGCGTGATCATCGACTGCCAGCGCTCGCGCCGTGCCTCGCGCGGCATCGCCATCGCAGCGGCGATCGCGTCGGCGACACCGTCGCTGTCGAAGGGGTTCACCAGCAACGCGCCGTCCAGCTCACGCGCGGCGCCGGCGAAGATCGACAGCACCAGTGCGCCGGGATCGTCTCCGTCCTGCGCGGCCACGTATTCCTTCGCGACGAGATTCATGCCGTCACGGAGCGGCGTGACGAGGGCCATGCGCGACAGGCGGTAGAAGCCGGTCAGCGCGGGATGCGGATATGTGCGGTTGACGTAGCGCACCGGTGTCCAGTCGGGCTCGGCATGTGCGCCGTTGATGTGGCCGGCGTACTGCTCGAGTTCCCGGCGCAGCGTGCGGTAGCTGGCGACGCCGCCGCGCGAGACAGGCGCGATTTGCAGGTAGGTCATCTTGCCGCGCTGGTCGGCATGGCGTTCGAAGAAGCGCTGGATCGCGCGGAAGCGCTCCGGCAGACCTTTCGAGTAATCCAGCCGGTCCACGCCGATCGCCAGTGCACGGCCGTTGAGACTGGCCTGCATGCGCTTCGTCGTCGCACTGCGTGAGGCGGTCTCGGCCAGCGATTCGATCACGCCGGCGTCGATGCCGATCGGGAAGGCCGCCGCACTGAAGCGGCGGCCGTCGTGGTCGCGCAGATCGCCCTGGGCGGCGACCTGTCCGCCCCGGAACAGGCGGATGTAATCCTGGAAGCGTTCGAGATCGCGCTCGGTCTGGAACCCGACGAGATCGTAGGACGACAGCGCGCCGAAGGTCTTCTCGTGATGCGGCAGGCCGGCGACGATGTCGGCCGAGGGAAACGGCACGTGCAGGAAGAACCCGATGCGTGCACGCACCCCGCGCTTGCGCAGCTCCTGCGCGAGCGGAAACAGGTGGTAGTCCTGCACCCAGACGATGTCGTCGTCGCGCAGTTCCTTCGACAGTTTTTCGGCGAACAGCGCGTTGACACCGCGATAGGCGGCCTGGGTCAGCGCGTTGTAGTCGACGAGATCGAGCCGGAAATGCAGCAGCGGCCACAGCGTGCGGTTGGAGAAACCGTTGTAGTAGCCCTCGTAATCCTCGCGCGACAGATCGACGGTGAGGTACTCGATGCCGTCGGCCTGCTGGTGATGCACTTCGCCCGAATGCGCACGTGCGACCTTGCCGCTCCAGCCGAACCACAGGCCGCCGGTCTCCTTGAGCGCCGCGTCGAGCGCCGTCGCGAGGCCGCCGTTCTGGCTGGCGCCCGGCAACGCGACACGGTTGGAGACGACGACCAGGCGGCTCATGCCGCGTCCTGCCAGGACCGCGACAGGCGCATCGCCGCCATGATCAGACCGACGTGCGAATAGGTCTGCGGGAAGTTGCCCCAGGCCTCGCCGGTTTCGAACGACAGATCTTCAGACAGCAGGCCGAGGTGGTTGCGGCGCGACAGCAGGGTCTCGAACAGCTGCCGCGCTTCGTGCGTGCGGCCGATCGACGCCAGCGCGTCGATGTACCAGAACGTGCAGATCGTGAAGCTGGTCTCCGGCGTGCCGAAGTCATCGGGCGTGACGTAGCGGAACAGGCCGTCGCCGTGACGGAGCGACCGGCCGATCGCCTCGACCGTGCCGATGAAGCGCGGGTCTTCCGGCGTCACGAAGCCGAGATCGGCGAGCAGCAGCAGCGAGGCGTCGAGCCGGTCGCCGCCGAAGGCGTCGGCGAAGTGGCCGAGTTCGGCATTCCATGCTTCGCCCAGAATCCGCTCGCGCATGCCGTCCGCGCGTTCGCGCCAGTATCCGATGCGGTCGTCGATGCCGAGCTGTCCGGCGATGCGCGCGAGCCGGTCGCAGGCCGCCCAGCACATCACTGCGGAGTACGTGTGCACATGCGCCTTGCCGCGGAACTCCCACAGGCCGGCGTCGGGCTGGTCGAAGAGCTTGAACGCGAGTTCGCCCAGCGGTTCGAGCTTGCGGAACGTCGCCTCGTCGCCGCGATGCTCCAGACGGCGATCGAAGAACAGCTGTGTGGACGCGAGCACCACGCTGCCGTAGGTGTCGTGCTGACGCTGCACGTAGGCGAGATTGCCGCGGCGCACCGGGCCCATGCCGCGATAGCCGTCCAGCGCCGGCATCGTCTCCTCGGTGAGCGTGTGCTCGAAGCCGATGCCGTACAGCGGCTGCATGTCGCCGTCGTCGCTGACGGTCAGGTTGAAGATGTAGCGGATGTACTCCTCCATCGTGCGCGTCGCGCCGAGACGGTTGAGCGCGCGCACCACGAACGCCGAATCGCGCATCCAGCAGTAGCGGTAATCCCAGTTGCGCTCGGTATCGGCGGCTTCGGGGATCGACGTCGTCATCGCCGCGATGATGCCGCCGCTGTCCTCGTACTGGCACAGCTTCAGCGTGATCGCGCTGCGGATCACCGCCTCCTGGAAGTCGAGCGGAATCGACAGGTAGCGCACCCATTCGCGCCAGTAGTTCGTCGTGCGGTGGAGGCCGTCGCGCACGAACTCCACCAGCGGCTGGGTCAGCGTTTCGTCGGGGCCGAGGATGAAATGCAGATCGCGATCGAGCACGAAGGGCAGGCCGTCGCGCAGCAGGCGGATCGGCAGATCGGTGGTCGCGCGCAGCGTGAAACCGGGCAGCACGTAGCGGATGTGGTTGCTGCCCCAGGTGCTGTCGGGTACGCGTGCGCCCCAGTCGGCCAACGGACGCAGCAGCACGCGGATGCGCGGGCTGCCCGAGAGCAGACGCACGCGCCGCATCAGCATGACCGGACGGTAGAAACGGTCGTGCTGGCGCCAGCGCGGCGCGAAATCGGTGATCTCAAGCGACGCGCCATGGCGGTCGTACAGCACGGTGCGCAGGATCGCCGTGTTCTCGACGTAGCTCTGCTCGCTGCGTTCGAAATCGTCGAGCTCGATCGACCAGTCGCCGTGGCCGTCCTTCGGCGACAGCAGCGCGCAGAACGCGGGATCGCCGTCGAAGGCCGGCAGGCAGGACCACACCAGGCGCGCGTTGCGGTCGAACAGCGCGCCGAAACTCCCGTTGCCGACGAGGCCGAGGTCGAGACTGGGGGCAAGCGGTTGGGTCATCGGGCACTCTCCGGATTCGGGTCGCCTGCGGGCACGCCGAGCCATGCGTGGATCGCGGCAGGATCGGGCAGGCGGAAGCGGGCGGCGCTGCCGGCGCGATCGCCGACCAGCACGCTGATGCCGCCATGGGTGTTGACGGCCGAAAAGCCCGGCTCGTCGGTGAGATCGTCGCCGGCGAACACCGGCACGCGACCTTTGAACGGCGCTTCTTCGAGGAACGCGAGAATCGCGCTGCCCTTGTCGGCATGGCGCGGGCGCAGCTCGATGACGTGGTCGCCGGGCTGCAACTGGTAGTCGGGCAATCCGGTCAGCGCGCCGGCGGCGAATGCACGCAGCGCGAGTTCGGCAGCGGCCTTGTGCTCGGGCGCGACCATGCGCCAGTGCAGACCGAGCGCCGCGCCCTTGTCCTCGACCAGTGCGCCGGGATGCGCGTCGATCAACGCGATGGCCGCGTCCCGTGCGCGCACCAGCGCGGATGGCACGTCGCCGGCGACGCCGGTGTGGCCGAGGCGGCGTCGTTCCACGCCATGCAGGCCGGCGGCCGCGAACATCTGCGGCGCGAACAACTGGTCGAGCGTGGCGAGATTGCGACCGCTGACCAGTGCCAGCGCGCCGTCCAGCGCCTGCTGCAGGACGGTCAGACGCGCGAGCAGCGCAGGCGGGACCTCGACCGCGTCGGGACGCGGCGCGAACGGCAACAGGCACCCATCGACATCGAGAAACAACGCCGCGTTCGTCGGCAGCGTGGGCGGCGGAGGCAGCGCGGTCGCGGCCGGCGTCAGGAAGGGTGGGGTGGCTTCCGGTGATTGGCGCATTGCAGCATGATGGCCACGCGTCCGGAAAACCGATGTGAACCCCGCCAGCCCATCCGCCTCATCCACTGCGCCGCATGACGGTCCGATCGTCGTGTTCGACGGCGTGTGCGCGCTGTGCAGCGGCTGGGTGCGCTTCCTGCTGCGCCACGATCGCCGCGCCGGTTTCCGCTTCGCCGCGATGCAGGACCGCATCGGCCGCGACCTGCTGGTCGCGCACGGGATCGATCCGGACGATCCGGTGTCGTTCCTGCTGGTCGACGGCGATGCCGGCTGGCACGACAGCGATGGCGTGATCGAAGTGCTGAGGCGGCTCGGTGGCGTGTGGCGGATCGCCACTGTGCTGCGCCTGATCCCGCGTCTTCCGCGCGATGCCGCGTATCGGCTGCTGGCGCGCAACCGCTACCGCGTGTTCGGGCGCCGCGACAGCTGCATGCTGCCGCCGGCAGGCATGCGCGGACGTTTCCTGTGAGGTCGGCTCAGAACCGCAACCAGCCACTGGCGTAAGGACCGCCACAGGCGAGGGCGATGTCGCGCCGGACGACGCGCTCCGGGAGGATTTCACTCCCGCCACCGCCGCCCAGACGGACCCGTTCGCCCGCGAACGCGACGTTGCCCTCGGTATCCATGACGCCACGGCGGCCGTCGCTGCGAACCACGGCCCGATAATCGTGCGGCCACAGAATCGTGACATCACCAGGCGGCGTGCTGTGTTCGAGCCGGAAGCAACCCCCGCGATACGCGAGCCTGCCGCTGGATTCGCCTGTCAGCCAGATGTCCTCCATGCCGGGAAGCGGCGGCTCGAACCGCACGAGGTCGTTCGGGGTGACGGGTCTGTGTGCGCACGCCGTGATCGCGAGCAGTGCGAGCAGTGCACCCAGCGCGCCGCGCGACATGCGGAGAAGACATCCTTGTGCATGCGCACCCTCCGTGATGATCAACCGTCGATACCGCCATCCAGCTCGGGATACTGGCGGAAAATCCCCTGCGTGTTGAACGCCAGCCGGCGCTCCGAAGCCAGATACGTAGCGATGTTCGGCCGCGCAGCGATCCTTGCTTCCAGCTTGCGCAGCTGCGGGACCTTCGGCACAAGCGCCTGCATCGCCTTCGGATACGCGTAATCGAGTCCCCGTATAAGCTGGAACAGTGAGAGGTCGACGTAGGAGTGCGTTCCTAGCGCATGCCCATTGCCGCGATCGACCACCTGCTCGAAATAGCCGAGAAACTTCGGCAACCGGTTCGTCCGCAGATCGGAGGCGCGGCGCTTCGCCGCGTCTTTCTGGTCTTCGTAGTACGCGGCGCTGGCGATCGGGTGGTGGCTGTCGTGGATCTCGGTGACGAGGTCGGCGATCGTGAGCTGCAGTTGCAGCGCCTGCAGTCGCGCGGCTTCGCCCTCGGGCACCAGATCGAGTCGCGGCCCGAGGAAGTGGAGGATGTTGGCGACCTGGGCGACCACGAGATCGCCCGATACCAGAAACGGCGGCGCAAACGGCCGGGCGCCGGTGCGGTCGCCGTTGAGGAAGGGCTGCATCGCGTCGTCGCCGTCCACGCGGGCCACGTCGACGTAGTCGGCGCTGGCGTCCTCCAGCGCGAGCCGCACGAACTCGCCGCGACCCTGGATGCCGGTCCAGTAATAGAGCTGGTAGGTCATGTGCGGCTCCACGAGAAGGAAGGCGGCCACCGTAGGACCGCCCGCGCAAGCGGCAGGTGAGGGCGGCGGGAGGTTTCCGTTGCGCCCCGGACGCCTTGCCGGCCCCGACCGCTTGCAACACGCCGCTTCGACCGCATCTGTTGGACATTGCCGGCACGGCCGGCCCCGATCTCCCGAGGATTTCCCGATGCGGATGGACAAGCTCACTTCGCGTTTCCAGCAGGCGTTGAGCGACGCGCAGTCGCTGGCCGTGGGCCGCGACCACAATTTCATCGAACCGGTGCATCTGTTGCTGGCGCTGCTGGACCAGCAGGGCGGCGGCACGCGGCCGCTGCTCGGCCAGGCCGGCGTCAACGTGCCGGTGCTGCGCGAGCGCCTGACCGAAGCGATGGACCGGCTGCCCAAGGTCACCGGCCAGGCCGGCCAGCTGTCGGTCGGCAACGATCTCTCCCGCCTGCTCAACGTGACCGACAAGCTGGCCCAGCAGCGCGGCGATGCGTTCATCGCGTCCGAACTGTTCGTGCTGGCGGCGCTCGACGACGGTGGCGACGCCGGCAAGGCGCTCAAGGCCGCCGGCGCCGACAAGGCGCGCCTCGAAGCCGCGATCACCAAGGTACGCGGCGGCGAAAGCGTCAAGGACGAGAACGCCGAAGACGCGCGCCAGGCGCTGGAGAAATACACCATCGATCTGACCGCGCGCGCCGAGAGCGGCAAGCTCGATCCGGTGGTCGGCCGCGACGAGGAAATCCGCCGCACGATCCAGGTGCTGCAGCGGCGCACGAAGAACAATCCGGTGCTGATCGGCGAGCCGGGCGTGGGCAAGACCGCGATCGTCGAAGGCCTGGCCCAGCGCATCATCAACAACGAAGTGCCCGAAGGCCTGCGCGGCAAGCGGGTGCTCTCGCTCGACATGGGCGCGCTGATCGCGGGCGCCAAGTTCCGCGGCGAGTTCGAGGAGCGCCTCAAGGGCGTGCTCAACGATCTGTCGAAGAACGAGGGCCAGATCATCCTCTTCATCGACGAACTGCACACGATGGTCGGCGCCGGCAAGGCCGAAGGCTCGATGGACGCCGGCAACATGCTCAAGCCCGCGCTCGCGCGCGGCGAGCTGCACTGCATCGGCGCGACCACGCTCGACGAGTACCGCAAGTACGTCGAAAAGGACGCCGCGCTGGAGCGTCGCTTCCAGAAGGTGTTCGTCGGCGAGCCGAGCGTCGAGGATACGATCGCGATCCTGCGCGGTCTCAAGGAACGCTATGCGGTGCATCACGGCGTGGAGATCACCGATCCGGCGATCGTCGCCGCGGCCACGCTGTCCAACCGCTATATCGCCGACCGCCAGCTGCCGGACAAGGCCATCGACCTGATGGACGAGGCGGCCTCGCGCATCCGCATGGAAATCGACTCCAAGCCCGAGGAACTCGACCGCAAGGAACGTCGCCTGATCCAGCTCAAGATCCAGCGCGAGGCCTTGAAGAAGGAGAAGGACGCCGAGTCGAAGCAGCGCCTGGCCGATCTCGAGGCCGAGATCGCCACGCTCGAGCGTGATTACAACGACATGGAAGAAGTCTGGAAGGCCGAGAAGGCCAGCGTGCAGGGCGCCACGAAGATCAAGGAGCAGATCGAGGCGGCCAAGCTCGATCTCGAGTCCGCGCAGCGCACGCAGGACTACGCGCGCATGAGCGAGATCCAGTACGGGCGCATTCCCGAACTCGAAAAGCAGCTCAAGGCGGCGCAGGAGGCCGAGACCCAGGGCTTCACCCTGCTGCAGGACAAGGTGACCGCCGAGGAGATCGCCCAGGTCGTCGCGCGCTGGACCGGCATTCCGGTCAGCAAGATGCTCGAAGGCGAGCGCGAGAAGCTGCTGGCGATGGAATCCCAGCTGCACACGCGCGTGATCGGCCAGGAGGAAGCGATCAAGGTCGTGTCCGATTCGGTGCGCCGCTCGCGCGCCGGCCTCAGCGATCCCGATCGCCCGACCGGCTCTTTCCTGTTCCTCGGCCCGACCGGCGTGGGCAAGACCGAACTGTGCAAGGCGCTGGCCGAGTTCCTGTTCGACAGCCAGGACGCGATGGTCCGCATCGACATGAGCGAGTTCATGGAGAAGCATTCGGTCGCGCGCCTGATCGGTGCGCCGCCGGGTTACGTCGGCTACGAGGAAGGCGGGTATCTGACCGAAGCCGTGCGCCGCCGCCCGTACAGCGTGATCCTGCTCGACGAGGTGGAGAAGGCGCATCCGGATGTCTTCAACATCCTGCTGCAGGTGCTCGACGATGGGCGTTTGACCGATGGCCAGGGCCGCACGGTCGACTTCCGCAATGTCGTCATCGTGATGACCTCGAATCTCGGCTCGCACCAGATCCAGGAGATGAGCGAGCGCGGCACCGATGCCGACAGCGCCGAGGGCTATACGCAGATGAAGGCCGCGGTGATGGGCGTGGTGCAGGCGCACTTCCGCCCGGAGTTCATCAACCGGCTCGACGACATCGTGGTGTTCCATCCGCTGCAGAAGGCGCAGATCCGCGAGATCGCGAAGATCCAGCTGCGCGGCCTCGACAAGCGTCTGGCCGAACGCGGGCTGCGCATCGAAGTCTCGGATGCCGCGTTCGATCTGCTCGGCAATGTCGGCTTCGACCCGGTCTACGGCGCGCGTCCGCTCAAGCGCGCGATCCAGCAGCAGTTGGAGAACCCGTTGGCGCAGCGCATCCTCTCGGGCGCGTTCGTCAGCGGCGACATCATCAAGGTCGATGCCGCCGGTGGCCAGCTGGTGTTCGAACAGGGCTGATCGCGTCCGCGTCTGCGCCGGTCCATCGCATCCGCGGTGACCGGCGCTCGGGCACGATGAGGTTGTTGAAAGCGCAGCGCCTTGACACGCGCTCACGCGGCGACTGCCACGATAGCGTTCGTCCGCAGCCCGAGGCACGTCCATGCGCATCCTGATCACCGGCGGCAGCGGCTTCATCGGCAGCGCGCTGACCGCCCGTCTGCAGCGCGATGGTGCGCACGTCACCTGGCTGTCGCGGCGCGCGTCCACGCCGTCGCCCGAAGGCGTCGATGTGCGCGACTACGCGTCGCTGTGGGCCGACGATCGTTTCGACGCGGTGGTGAATCTCGCCGGCGCGGGTATTGCCGACGCGCGGTGGACCGCGTCGCGCAAGCAGACGCTGCGCGACAGCCGGCTGATTCCGACCGGCGTGCTGACCGACTGGATCCGTTCGGTGCACACGCCCCCGAAAGTGCTGCTCAGCGGTTCGGCGATCGGCTGGTACGGCGCGCAGGGCGATGCGCCACTGGACGAAGACAGCGCATCGCACAACGAATTCCAGCATCGCCTGTGCGCCGACTGGGAAGACGCCGCGCGCGCAGCCGAGGACCGCGTGCCGGTGGTACTGCTGCGCACCGGCGTCGTGCTGCATCCGGCCGGCGGCATGCTGAAGCGCCTGCGGATGCCGTTCCAGCTCGGACTCGGTGCGCGTCTGGGCGATGGTCGCCAGGTGCTGAGCTGGATCGCGCGCGAGGACTGGATCGATGTGGCGGTGTCGCTGCTGCGCGCGCATCTCGATGGCGCCGCCGATGCGCCGACCGGCGCCTTCAATCTCACCGCGCCCGAGCCGGTCGCCAATACCCGGTTCACCCGCGCGCTGGCCGATGCCCTGCGGCGCCCGGCGCTGCTGGCGGTGCCGGCGAAGGCGCTGGAACTCGGTCTGGGCGAAATGGCGACGCTGCTCGTCGACGGCCAGTGCGTGCTGCCTGCGCGTCTGCAACAGCGTGGCCACGCGTTCGCCTGGCCGACGCTGGAGCCGTATCTGGAATCCGTGCTGCGCTGAGCCACGTTGCGCCGAGGCCGCGCTGCGCAAGATCGGGTACGCGTACCGTCCGCCGGAACCGGATACTCGTGGCAAGCCCATCGCGAGTGCCGCCATGAAAGCCGACACACGGACCCGTCTCGCACCGCGCATCGCCGCTGTCGCCGGGCACCTGCACGACATCGTCGCCGAGGGCGCGGCGCTGCCGCCGCTGGAGACGCTCGCGCGCCAGGCCAGCCTGTCGCCGTTCCACTTCCATCGTGTGTGGCGCGCGGCGACCGGCGAAACGCTAGGCCGCACCCTGACGCGACTGCGCCTGTCGCGCGCGCTGCAGCTGCTGGCCGCGGGCGAGACGGTCACACAGGCCGCGCTCGCGGTCGGTTATGCCAGTCCGCAGGCATTGGCCCGCACGTTCCGGCAGACGCTCGACGTCACGCCTGCCGAGTTGCGCGGCCAGGCGGCACAGGCGACGGCTTTGCTGGATCGGCTGCAACCACCCTCGCCGCAGACGTTCGAGCCGCTGGCCGTCGAGCTGGTGGAGATCGCACCGTTTGACGTCGTGGCCCTGCGCGCGCGCGGCGCGTTCGACGATCTCGACGATGCCTTCGGCCGTCTGTTCGGCTGGGCCGAAACGACCGGGCTGGTGGAAGGCATCGAAGCGCTGATCGGCGTGCCCTTGGGCGATCACCGCGACCTGCCGCCGCACGCGCTGCAGTTCGATGCCGCGGTGTGTCTGCCGGTGCCGGCGCGTGTGCCGCGTCCGCTGCGCAGGCTGACGATCGGCGGCGGTCGCCACGCCCGCGTGCGCCACGTCGGTGCCTATTCGGGACTCGAAGACATGACCGATCGACTGCTGGCGCAGTGGTGGCCGGCGAGCGGCGAACGCCTGCGCGACGCGCCGCTGCATTACCACTTCCTAGACGATCCCGAGCAGGTTGCAGAGGCCGATCTGCGGGCCGACATCCTGTTGCCGCTGGACGACTGAGGCGCGGCGCTTAGCCCGCGAGAACGCGCCTCGGATCGTCCGGCGTCTGCTGCAGACGCGCGCGCAGCTGCGCCATGCCGGCGGTCGCGGTCAATGACCAGTGCGCGGTCGCACGCGACGACAGCGGCGTCGCCTGCGGATTGATGTCGAGCACCGGCGTGCCGGCGCGCAACGCGCGTTCGGGCAGGCCAGCTGCCGGCCACACGAGTGACGCGGTGCCGACGACGACCAGCAGATCGCAGGCGTCGACAGCCGCTTCGGCCGCGTCCCAGGTGTCGGCCGCAATGCTTCTCCGAACCACACGACATCGGGCCGGAACGCTGCGCCGCAGGCCACACATGCAGGCGGGGTTTCGCGCGTCCCGCCGGCGGGCGGCAGAGGCGGCGCGAGGATCGGATCGGGCGTGACGCGCGCACCGCAACCGATGCAGCGCGAGGCCAACAGCCGGCCATGCAGGTGCAGCACGTCGCGTGTACCGCCGCGTTCGTGCAGATCGTCGACGTTCTGGGTGATCACGGTCAGCGCGTGACCGTCCCCGACGAGCGCGGCGACATCCACGTGTGCGGCATTCGGCGCGGCCGCGGCCACCATCGCCGCGCGCCAGCGGTACCAGCCCCAGACGAGCGCGGGATCGGCGCGGAACGCGTCGTCCGTCGCGAGGCGTTCGGCATCGAATCGCGCCCAAAGCCCGGTCAGTGCATCGCGGAACGTCGGAATGCCGCTCTCGGCGGAGATGCCCGCACCGCTGAGTACGACGAGGCGCATCGTCAGCCCGGCTGCGGCGCCTCGACCGGGACCGAACCCGGACGCACCGGTCGGAACGGCGGCGTCGACATCACCATTTCGGCCAGCGAATACGCCAGCTCGCGTTCGGCCAGCACCGCACCGTCGGCGCCGTGCTGCAGCAGATGTTTGACCTCGCCGTCGCTGTGCGCGCGGGCGAGTACGGTCAGTGCGGGATTGACCGCCTTCATGCGCTCGATCGCCTCACCGGCTTCAAGTGCCTGCGGAATCGCGAAGATCGCCAGTGCCGCGCGGTCGGGCGCGGCATCGAGCATCACCGGCTCGGACGCGATGTTGCCGCGCACGACGGTGAAGCCGCGCTCGCGGCCGCGGCGCACCAGTTCGTTGTCGTCCTCCACGATCACCAGCGGCACGCCGCGCTGCTTGAGCAGATCGGCGAGCTGACGACCCACGCGGCCGTAGCCGACCAGGATCGCGTGCCCGTGCAGATCGTCCGGCACGCCGTGTTCCGGCGGCAGCGGCGCTTCATGCGCGGCCGAGGCGGCGCGCGCGGCGAGTTCCTGCTTCGCCTGCCAGCGGTCGAGCCAGCCGAACAGCAGCGGATTGACCACGATCGACAGCAACGCACCTGCCAGCACCAGATCGCGCCCGGTTTCGGGCAGCAGCTTCAGCGCGACGCCGAGGCCGACGAGGATGAAGGAGAACTCGCCGATCTGCGCGAGGCTGGTCGAGATCGTCAGTGCCGTCGAGCGCGGGTGCTTGAACAGCCGCACGATGTAGTACGCGGCGATCGACTTGCCGACCACGATGATCAGGAACGTCGCCAGCACCTGCCACGGATGCTCGACGAGGATCATCGGGTTGAACAGCATGCCCACCGACACGAAGAACAGCACCGCGAACGCATCGCGCAAGGGCAGCGAATCGTTCGCGGCCTCGTGGCTGAACTCCGATTCGTTGAGCACCATGCCGGCGAAGAACGCGCCGAGCGCGAACGACACGCCGAACAGTGCGGACGCACCGAAGGCCACGCCAAGCGCGATCGCCAGCACCGACAGGGTGAACAGTTCGCGCTGGCCGGTGCCGGCGATGCGCTCGAGCACCCACGGAATCACCCGGCGGCCGACCAGCAGCATTACTGCGACGAAGGCGCTGACCTTGACCAGCGTCCAGAGGATCATCAGCGTGATCGCGCCGGCGCCCGGCGGCGTGTCGCCGCCGCGATCGGTGTAGATGTCGGCCAGCACCGGCAGCAGCACTAGGGCCAGCACCATCACCAGATCCTCGACGATCAGCCAGCCGACCGCGATCTTGCCGCGCCGGGTATCCAGCAATCGCCGCTCTTCCATCGCGCGCAGCAGCACCACCGTACTGGCGACCGACAACGCGAGGCCGAACACGAAGCCGCTGACCATCGGCCAGCCCATCAGCCACGCCAGCACCCAGCCGAGCACGGTGGCGACGGTGATCTGCGCGATGGCGCCGGGAATCGCGATGGACTTCACGTCCATCAGATCCTTGAGCGAGAAGTGCAGGCCGACGCCGAACATCAGCAGCATCACGCCGATTTCGGCGAGCTGGTTGGCGAGATCCTGGTCGGCGACGAAGCCGGGGGTGAACGGTCCGACGATGATGCCCGCGACCAGATAGCCCACCAGCGGCGAGAGCCGCAACTTGTTGGCGAGCGCGCCGAACACGAAGGCCATGCCGAGGCCGACGGCGACGATGTTGATCAGGTCGGTGTTGTGCGGCATCGAGGCTTCGCGCTGGACTGGTCTTGCAGTGTCGCCGACGCATTGCGACAGGGGCAAGCAGCAATGTGTGCGTTCTTCGTCGAATTTCGGTGTTGGCGGTGGGAAAGGCCGGGAACGGGCGGGAATGTGCCGGTCAAACGGACGGGATCGATATTGCAGCGAGCGCCTGCGCTCGGCCTCGGGCATGCGCGGCTGCTGCCAAGTCCATCTTCGGGGTCCGGTGGCAATCGATAAACCAAAGCACCCGAAGCAGTGAACCTGACGACCCGACAGCGGCCGGGCGGGCGCAGGCCGCGCCGAGCGCGCCATGGAGGGCACGCGCCCGAGTCAGGGCACGACGCTCTGACCGAGGGACGAGCGGTCCGCGCCCGCCCGGCCGCTGCGTTTCCGAAGTCGACGCCGTTCGATCCGAGTTCGCAGAGCGTCCTAAGAAAAATCCAGCCCCCGAAACGACGATGCCCCGGCAAGCCGGGGCATCGAAGCGCAGTCAGCAGATGCCGATTACCAGTTGTAGGCGACCTTCGCGTAGGCGAACGCGCCGCCGAAGCCGAACGGCGAGAGGTTGCTGTAGGGGAACTGCCCGTTGGTCGAGTTGCCGAAGATGTTCTCGTCCGGGTACTCGTTGAGCACGTTGTCCGCGCCCAGCGTCAAGGCCCAGTTGTCGCCCGGCTTGAACGTCGCCGACAGGTCGAGCAGCCACTTGGCGCCGTACTTCTGGTCGAGCGCCGCGTTGTTCGGCGTCGTGCGCACGCTGCCGTAGCGCGTGGTCGACACCGCGAACGCCCAGTCGTCCACGTTCCAGGTGCCCGAGAGCAGCAGCTTGTTACGCGGGAAGCCGTCCTCGATGCGGCCGATCTCGACGCGGTCGATGCGCTCGAGGTTCAGGCCGTTCTGCGCCAGTTCTTCCGGGTTCGCCGCGATGCGGGTGATCTCGGTCTTGGTGTGGTTGTAGCCGGCGGTCAGATCGAGGCTGCTAGCGGCGAGATCCCAGCGATAGCTGCCGACGACGTCGATGCCGCGCGTGCGCGTGTCGATGGCGTTGGTGAAGTAGCGGCCGCCGGTGATGCCGAAGATGCCCTGCGATTCGAGCAGGCGACGCACCGCGTCGCCGGTGAGGTTGGACGACAGCGCGATGCGGTCGTCGACATCGATCTGGTAGGCGTCGACGGTGACGTAGAGATTGTCGACCGGCTGCAGCACCAGACCGAGGCTGTAGGACAGCGATTCCTCGGGCTTCAGCGCCTCGGCGCCGAAGGCCTGCGCGACCGGGCTGCTGGCCGGGAAGGTGCGGATCTCGAACGGCGTGGTGATGCCGGCGATGAAGGTCGTGCTGACGGTCTGGAAATACTGCTGCGCCAGCGACGGTGCGCGGAAGCCGCTCGACACCGTGCCGCGCAGCGCGATCGCATCGTTGAAGGCGTAACGCGCCGAGAGCTTGCCCGAGACCTGGCTGCCGAAATCGTCGTAGTCCTCGTAACGCGCCGCGGCGCCGGCCGAGAACTTCTCTGTGAGGTCCGCTTCCAGGCCCGCGTACACCGCGTGGCTGTCACGGTCGAAGGCACCGGCGACTTCAGGCGCGAAACCGCCGAAACCCTGCGCACCTGCGCCCGCACCGGGCACGCCGCGGCCGGCGTTCGCGTACGAACCGAACTCGCCCGGCGACTGGTTCCACTTTTCGTTGCGACCTTCCACACCGAACGACAGCGTCGCCGGATAGGCCAGGCCGAGTTCCAGCGGACGGCTGATGTCGAGGTTGACGATGTTCTGCGTGGTCTCGAGCGCGCCGTCGTAGAACGACGTCGGCGAGGTCGCGCCCAGGCTCGCGTTGAGCGTGTTGCGCGTATAGAACTCGAGATGGTTGTAGCCGTAGTTGTAGCTCAGGTCCCAGTTCCACTCGCCGGCGTGGCCCTTGACGCCCGCGACCAGCGACCGGTCCTTGGAAATGTTGTTGATCTCCGGCAGGAAGCCGTCCGGATAGATGCTGCGGATGTTCTGCGCGGTGTTGTTTGGGGCGCGGAAGAACGCGAACGAGGTGATGTCGCGATTGCTCGCGGTACCGAATCCGTAGACGCTGATGCTGTCGGTCAGGGCGATGTCGGTGTTGAAACCGACCGCGCCGAAATCGACTTCCGGCTCGCCGATCACGAAGGCCTTCTGGCCGAGCGCGGGCTGGGTGACGCCGGGCGTGCCCGCGAACGGACGCGCGCGGTTGGTCTCTTCCTGCTGGCCGACCTGCGCCGACAGATGCAGGAAGCCGCGCTCACCGAGCGCCAGACCGGTGTCACCGGCGATCTGGGTCTGCTTGCCGTCGCCGGCCGAATACTGGCCCGCGCTCACCGACAGGCTGCCGCCTTTGGACGATCCCTTCAGCACCACGTTGACGACGCCGGCGATCGCATCGGAGCCGTACTGCGCCGATGCGCCATCGCGCAGCACTTCGACGCGGTCGATCGCCGAGATCGGAATGGTGTTGAGGTCGACCGGCGACGAGCCGCGGCCGATCGTGCCGTTGAGGTTGAGCAGCGACGAGGTGTGGCGGCGCTTGCCGTTGACCAGCACCAGCACCTGGTCGGGCGCGAGGCCGCGCAGCTGCGCCGGGCGGATCGCCGAGGTGCCGTCGGTCAGCGCCGGGCGCGGGAAGTTCAGCGAGGGCAGGGCGCGGGCGAGCGCCGTCGCGAGTTCCGTCGTGCCGGAGGCGGTCAGCGTCTCGGACGTGATGATGTCGATCGGCGACTGCGATTCGGCGACCGTGCGGTCGCTGACGCGGGTGCCGGTGACGATCAGCGTGTCGAGCGTGGAGGTGCGCGCCTGCGTGTCGGCGGGCGACTGCTGGGCGAACGCGGCGGTCGGGAACACCAGCGCCGCGGCGACGGCGAGGGTCAAACGGTGGGGGCGAAGCATCGGGGGAGGCCTGTTGTTGGAAATTCGTAAAGGCGATTGGAGCGCGTTGTCCTGAAAACGTCAATGATGATAAAAATGCGATCCAATCGTTCCTTCGGTGGAACGACGGTATCGGCCGCACACGACGACGCCCCGGCAGGCCGGGGCGTCGAGGACTCGCGGCATGACGCGCGGGTTTACCAGCGGTAGGCGGCGTTCGCGTAGACGAAGGCGCCGTTGAAGCCGAACGGCGAACTGCCGCTCCACGGCAGCTGGCCGCCGGTGGAGTTGGCGAACAGCACTTCGTCCGGATACTCGTTGAGCACGTTGTCGCCGCCGACGGTGAACTTCCACTTGTCGAGCGCGTAGGAGAACGCGAGATCCAGCGTCCAGGCCGCGTCGAAGGTCTGGTCGAGTGCGGCGGTGCTGCCGAGCACGCTGAACTCGCCGTAGCGCGTGGCATTGGCCGTCGCTTCGAACCCGCCCGCCGTCCAGGTGCCGCCGAGCAGGACCTTGTCGCGCGGCGCGCCGACCTCGAAGCGGCCGCGTTCGACCCGGTCGAAGCGCACCGCGGTCGGATCGATCGCGGTCAGTGTGGCCGGGTTCTCGGCCACCCGGTCGATGGTGGTCTTGTTGTAGTTGTAGCCGAGCGTCAGGTCGAGCTGGCTGTTCGCAAGCGCCCAGCCGTAGGTGCCGACCAGGTCCACGCCCTTGGTCGTGGTGTCGATGGCGTTGGTGAAGTAGCGACCGCCGCCGACGCCGGCGAAGCCGTTGGCCTGCAGGTAGTTGCGGACCGGCGCCGACGTGAGGTTGGCCGACAGCGAGATGCGGTCCTCGACCTTGATCTGGTAGGCGTCGACGGTGACGTAGAGGTTGTCGACCGGCTGCAGCACCAGACCCAGGCTGTAGTTGGTCGACTCCTCCGCGCGCAGCGGTTCAGCGCCCAGCGCGATCGCCGCCGGGTTGGTCACGCGGAAGGTCACGATGTCGAACGGCAGCGTGCCCTGCGGCGTCGCGATGAAGTTCGTCGCCGTCGACTGGAAGTACTGCTGCTGCAGCGACGGCGCGCGGAAGCCGGTCGAGGCCGTCGCGCGCAGGGCGATGGCATCGGTGAACTCGTAGCGGCTGGAGATCTTGAAGTTGCTGGTGTCGCCGAAATCGCTGAAGTCCTCGAAGCGACCGGCCACGCCCAGCGACAGCTTGTCGGTGAGGTCGGCTTCCAGGCCCGTGTAGAACGACAGCGCGTTGCGGTCGAACTCGCCGCCGTCGCCGGGACGGAAGCCCGCGAACACCTGCGCGCCCGGCAGCGGCGTGGTCTGGCCGGGCGCGACGACGCCGCCGTTCGCATACGACGCCGGCGCGCCCGGCGATTGGATGAAGCCGTCGCCGCGCCACTCGGCGCCGTAGGACCAGGTCACCGGATAATCGAGGCCCCATTCGAGCTGCTTGCTCAGATCGAGATTCAGCACGTGCTGGCGGACTTCCAGTGCGCCGGCGTAGAACTCGGTCGGCGACGTCGGCCCCAGGCTCCGGTTGAGCGTGTTGAGGATGTCGAACGTCATCTCGCTGTCGCCGTAGGTGTAGCTGAAGTCGATCGCGGTGCCGCCCGCGGTCTCGGCCTTGAAGCCGGCGGTGAAGTGGTGGTCGGTGGTGACGTTGTTGATCTGCGGCAGGAAGCCGTCGGGATAGATCGACGGGATGTTGCGCGGGTCGCCGGCCGGGCGGAAGAAGCCGTTCGAGAGCGAATCGCGCTTGGTATAGATGCCGGTGCCGTAGAACTGCAGGTATTCGGTCACCGGCAGTTCGGCGTTGAACGTCACCGAGCCGTGGTCGACTTCGGGATCGCCCTGGCGCTGCACGACGCGACCGAGCGGCGCGGTGGTCGGGCCGGGCGTGCCGATGAAGGGCCGCGCGCGGTTGGTCTGGTCCTGGTGCGCGCCCTGCGCGGACAGGTGCACGAAGCCGTCGGTGCCGATGCCGAAGCCGGCATCCGCCAGCACCTGGTACTGCGCGCCGTCACCGGCGCTGTACTGGCCGTAGCGCGCGGACACGCCACCGCTGCCGGCGCGTCCCTTGAGCACGATGTTGATCACGCCGGCGATCGCGTCCGAGCCGTACTGCGCCGACGCACCATCGCGCAGCACTTCGACGCGTTCGATCGCCGAGATCGGAATGGTGTTGAGGTCGACCGGCGACGAACTGCGGCCCTGCGATCCGTTGACGTTGACCAGTGCGCCGGAGTGGTAGCGCTTGCCGTTGACCAGCACCAGCACGTGATCGGGCGACAGACCGCGGATCTGCGCGGGGCGCACGGCGTCGGTGCCGTCGTTGATCGCCGGCCGCGGGAAGTTCAGCGACGGCAACGCGCGCGACAGCGCGGTCGCCAGTTCCGGTGTGCCGGTGGCGGTCAGCGTTTCGGGCGTGAGGATGTCGATCGGCGATTGCGATTCGGCCACCGTGCGATCGGACACGCGTGTGCCGGTGACGATCAGGGTGTCGAGTGTGCGCGGGCCTTGCCCGGCGGGTGTGTCCTGGGCGAGGACGGGGCCTGCGGCGAGCGATGCGAGCAGGGCCAGATGCAGCGGGTGTCGGGTCATGCGGCGGTCCTCGTGGGGGTAGGAGAGCGATGCGTGCGAAACGACTGCCCTTCGGCTTTAACACGCACGTAACAAACCGGTCAAAGGTTTCAT
This sequence comes from Luteimonas flava, assembly GCF_036584485.1. Taxonomy (NCBI): domain Bacteria; kingdom Pseudomonadati; phylum Pseudomonadota; class Gammaproteobacteria; order Lysobacterales; family Lysobacteraceae; genus Luteimonas; species Luteimonas flava. The sequence goes on from NZ_JAZHBM010000002.1 coordinate 767,405, forward strand.
CGGTATCGATGGCCGCTTCTGCCCCGGTTCCGCGTTTAAGCGATCCACGCACGAAATCCGCCGCCGGCACGTGCCGGAAAGCCGCCCGACAGGCGGCGTCCGGTAGAATCAGCGCCATGATCTCTTTCAAGAATTTCGCCCTGCGGCGCGGCGAACGGCTGCTGCTGTCCGAAATGGACCTGACCATGCATGCCGGTTGGCGCGTGGGCGTCGTCGGCCGCAACGGCACCGGCAAGTCCTCCCTGTTCGCGGCCGTGCGCGGCGAGGTCGAGGCCGACAAGGGCGATCTCGACCTGCCCAACCGCCTGCGCCTGGCGAGCATCGCCCAGGAGATGCCGTCGCTGCCGGACCCGGCCATCGAGTTCGTGCTCGGCGGCGACGCCGCCGTGGCCGCCGTGCTCAAGGCCGAGGCCGATGCGCTGGCCGCGGAAGACTGGGAAGCCGTCGCCGACGTGCACCTGCGCATGGCCGAAGTCGGCGCCTACGACGCCGGCGCGCGCGCCGGCAAGCTGCTGCATGGTCTGGGTTTCCCTGCCGATACCCACCAGCGCGCCGTCGCGACGTTCTCCGGCGGCTGGCGCGTGCGCCTGAATCTCGCCCGCGCGCTGATGACGCCCAGCGACATGCTGCTGCTCGACGAGCCGACCAACCATCTCGATCTCGACGCCGTGCTGTGGCTGGAGCAGTGGCTGCTGAAGTACCCGGGCACGCTGCTGCTGATCTCGCACGACCGCGAGTTTCTCGACAACGTCTGCACCCACACGCTGCATCTGCACGGCGGCAAGGCCAAGCTCTATTCCGGCGACTACACCTCGTTCGAGCGCCAGCGCTCCGAGCAGCTGCGCCTGCAGCAGATCACCCACGAGAAGTCGCAGGCCGAGAAGGCGCATCTGCAGAAGTTCATCGACCGCTTCAAGGCCAGCGCGGCCAAGGCCAAGCAGGCGCAGTCGCGGGTCAAGCGTCTGGCCAAGATGGCCGACACCGAAGCCGTGCGCGCCGAGCGCGAAGTGCAGATCGATTTCCCGGCGCCGGTGAAGCTGCCGCACGCGCTGCTGCGCATCAATCACGGCACCTGCGGCTATCCGGCCGCGGACGGGCAGGTCGTCATTCTCGACAACGTGGGCTTCGGCCTCGAAGCGGGGGATCGCATCGGTCTGCTCGGCCCGAACGGCGCCGGCAAGTCGACGCTGGTCAAGACGCTGGTCGGCGAGCTGCCGCTGCTGGCCGGCGAGCGCTACGCGCATCCCGATCTGCGCATCGGTTACTTCGCCCAGCACACGGTGGAATCGCTGGTCGCCGGCACGTCGCCGATCGACCATCTGCGCGAGATCTCGCCGACCGCGTCGATCCAGTCGTTCCGCGATTTCCTCGGCAAGTGGAGCTTCCCCGGCGATCGTGCGTTCGAAAGCATCGACGGGTTCTCCGGCGGCGAACGCGCGCGTCTGGCGCTGGCGCTGATCGCCTGGCTGCAGCCGAACGTGCTGCTGCTCGACGAACCGACCAACCATCTCGATCTGGAAATGCGCGAAGCCCTGGCCGAAGCGCTCAGCGATTTCGCCGGCGCGATCGTGCTGGTCTCGCATGACCGCCATCTCATCGGCCTGGTCAGCGACACCTTCTGGCGCGTGTCCGACGGCGTGGTGATTCCGTTCGATGGCGATCTCGACGAATACGCCGCGTGGCTGCGCGCGCGCGGCAATGCCGGCGAACTGCGCACGCCGCCGCCGACCAAAGCCGCCGCGCCCGCGCCCGCCGCCGCACCGGCCGCGGCGCGTCCGAAGGCCAATCCGCACAAGCTGCAGAAGGCCGAAGGGCGCGTGGCCGAACTCGAGCAGGCGCTCTCGGAGATCGACGGCGCACTCGCCGATCCGGGTACCTACGCCGATCCCGACAAGGCGACGTCGCTCGGTCAGCGCCAGGCCGCGCTGCGCGCCGAACTCGAACAGGCCGAGGGCGATCTGCTGGCGCTGTACGAGGCCGCGTGATCACGATCCCCGGGTTCGCCCGGGTTGCCGCTCCTGCGGGTGCCGGTTAGGGTGATGCGATGAACCCGAATCCGCTCCGACTCGCCCTGCTCGCCACCGTGATTTCGCTCGCCGCCTGTGGTGGGAAGGAATCCGCCGAACCCGCGCCGCCTGCCGCGGCCAATCCCACCGCCGATGCCGCCGCCGCTGCCGCGGCGGTCGATGCCGCCACCCAGCGCGTGCCCGCCGACGAATTCCTCGCCGCGATCGCGCGCCACTGCGGCGAAGCCTTCGCCGGCCGCATCATCACCAACGAGCCGGCGCCTGCGCCGGGCGCCGAGCCCGATCCGTTCGAAGGCAAGGAACTGGTGATGCACGTGCGCGACTGCAGCAACCGCAAGGAAGAGCTGCGCATCCCGTTCCATGTCGGCGACGACCACTCGCGCACTTGGATCCTGACCCGCACCGAACACGGCCTGCGTCTGAAGCACGACCACCGCATGCCCGACGGCAGCGACGATCCGGTGACCATGTACGGCGGCGAATCGCAGAACGCCGGCACCGCGCAGCGCCAGGAATTCCCGGTCGACGCAGAGTCCATCGCGCTGTTCGAGAAGGAAGGCCTCGACGCCTCGGTCACCAATACCTGGGCGATGGAAATCGAGCCCGGCAAGCGCTTCGTCTACGAGCTGGCCCGTCCGGGCGGCCGCAAGTTCCAGGTCGAGTTCGACCTGACCAAGACCGTCGCCGCCCCGCCGACACCCTGGGGCTACTGACCCGGCACGGGCGCCCTCGATGCGGCGCCCGCTCCGATCCCGCACAATCGCGCCCCCGGCCGGCTTGAACCGGCCCGGGGCGTCCTCATGTCCGTCCCCCTGAATTCCTCGCAGCGTCCCGCCATGCCGATCTATGCCTTCCAGTGCGCCGAATGCGGCCACAGTTTCGACCGTCTGCAGAAGATGTCCGATCCCGATCCCGACACCTGCCCGGAATGCGGCGCGTCCGCGGTCAAGCGGCAGCTCACCGCGCCGTCGTTCCGCCTCGCGGGCAGCGGCTGGTACGAGACCGACTTCAAGAAGGATGGTGACAAGAAGCGCAATCTGGTCGAAAGCGGCGACAGCGGCGCCAAGTCCGGCGGCGACAAGCCGGCGGCCGATGCGCCTGCGGCCAAGACCGAATCCAAGCCCGCGGCCAGCGAATCCAAGCCGGCCGCCAAGCCAGCCGCGAAGCCCGCTTCGGCGGACTGACGCCCCGCCAGCCGCGCGTGCCGCGGCGACGCCTTAAACTAGCGGGCTTCCATCCAGCACGACCGTCGCCACGGCGGCCCGTGCGCCCGCGCTTTCGTGTCCGGAGTTCCCATGCGTACCCATTTCTGCGGCCTGATCGACGAATCGCTGATCGGCCAGACCGTCACCCTGTGCGGCTGGGCCGACGTCGCCCGCGACCTCGGCGGCGTCTGCTTCATCGACCTGCGCGACCACGAAGGCATCGTGCAGGTGGTCGCCGAATCGTCGGATGCGGACGGCAACGCCGCCGTCGTCGCGACCGCGGAGCAGGTGGGCTACGAGGATTGCCTGCGCATCACCGGTACGGTGCGCGCGCGGCATTCGGTCAACGCGAAGATCCGCACCGGCCAGGTCGAGATCGTCGCCACGCAGATCGAGGTGTTGAACAAGGCCGAGCCGCTGCCGTTCCACCATCACGAGAACCCGGGCGAGGAAACGCGCCTGAAGTACCGCTATCTCGACCTGCGCCATCCGGAGATGCAGCGCCGGATGCGCACGCGCACGAAGCTGGTCAGCGCGCTGCGCCACTGGCTGGACGACAAGGGGTTCCAGGACATCGAGACGCCGATCCTGACGAAGGCGACGCCGGAAGGTGCGCGCGACTTCCTGGTGCCGGCGCGCATGCATCCGGGCGAGTTCTACGCATTGCCGCAGTCGCCGCAGCTGTTCAAGCAGATCCTGATGATGGCGGGCTTCGACCGCTACTACCAGATCGCGCGCTGCTTCCGCGACGAGGCGCTGCGCGCGGATCGCCAGCTGGAATTCACCCAGCTCGACATGGAGTTCGCGTGGGTGTCGGAGCGCGACGTGCAGGATCTCGTCGAGGCGATGATCCGCGATGTGTTCCGCGATGTCGCAGGCGTCGAGCTCGCCGCCGAATTCCCGCGCATGACCTACGCGGAAGCCATGCGCCGCTACGGGTCCGACAAGCCGGACCTGCGCATCGCACTGGAGCTGGTCGACGTCGCCGATCTGGTCAAGGACAGCCAGTTCGCGGTGTTCACCGGTCCGGCCAACGAAGCCGGCGGCCGCGTGTGCGCGCTGCGCATTCCGGGCGGCGCGGGTCTGAGCCGCAAGCAGATCGACGAGTACGCCGCGCACGCTGCGAAGTACGGCGCGAAGGGTCTGGCCTACATCAAGATTTCGGAGACGGGCGAAGTCAGCTCGCCGATCCAGAAGTTCTTCGACGAAGCCGCGTTCGCCGCGCTCGTGTCGCACGTCGGCGCCGGCAATGGCGACCTCGTGTTCTTCGGCGCCGGCAAGTATTCGACCGTCAGCGACTTCATGGGCGCGGTGCGCCTGAAGGCCGGCAAGGATTTCAGCCTCGTTGCCGACGGCTGGGCGCCGCTGTGGGTGACCGACTTCCCGATGTTCGAATGGGACGACGAGGCGCAGCGCTACGTGGCCCTGCATCATCCCTTCACCGCGCCGTCGGTCGACGACGAGGCCGACCTGCGCGCGAACGCCGCGACGGCCGTGTCGCGCGGTTACGACATGGTGCTCAACGGCAACGAGATCGGCGGCGGTTCGATCCGTATCCACCGCTCCTCGATGCAGTCGGCGGTGTTCGAGCTGCTCGGCATCGGCGCCGAGGAAGCGCAGGCGAAGTTCGGCTTCCTGCTGGACGCGCTGAAGTACGGCGCGCCGCCGCATGGCGGCATCGCGTTCGGCATCGACCGCATCGCCGCGCTGATGGCCGGTACCGAATCGATCCGCGACGTCATCGCATTCCCGAAGACCACCGGCGCGCAATGCCTGATGACCGATGCGCCGTCGCCGATCGCCGATGCGCAGCTGGCCGAAGTCCACATCCAGGTCCGTCCGGTCGTGGCGAAGCCGGCGGCCTGATCGCGCGATGACGACGCTCCGCCGCGCCACCGTCGACGATGCGCAGACGCTGTCCACGCTGGCCGCGCGCACGTTCACCGAGACCTTCGGCCATCTGTATCCGCCGGAGGATCTCGCGGCGTTTCTCGCCGATGCCTACGCGGTGGAGAAGCAGCGCACGATCCTCGCGCACCCGGGCTACGCGGTCTGGTTGCTGGAACACGAAGGCGAGGCGATCGGGCACGCCGCGGCCGGCCCCTGCGGCTTGCCGCACGCCGACGTCGCCAAGGGCGACGGCGAACTCAAGCGGCTCTATCTCGTGCAGGGCCACCAGGGCGGCGGCAACGGCACGCGGATGATGGACGCCGCGATGGACTGGCTGCTGCGCGACGGTCCGCGCACGCTGTGGGTCGGCGTGTGGTCGGAAAACCTCGGCGCGCAGCGCTTCTACGCGCGCCACGGCTTCGAGCAGGTCGGTGACTACTTCTTCCCGGTCGGCTCGATCAACGATCTGGAATTCATCCTGCGCCGTCCGGCGCAGGGCTGAGCGGGACGCGCCAGGCGCGTCCCACCCACCTGCGACTTACTCGGCGATCGACAGCGTCACGTCGATGTTGCCGCGGGTCGCATTCGAGTACGGGCACACGATGTGCGCGGCATCGACCAGCGTCTGCAGCTGCTCGCGATCCACGCCGGGCGCCGAGATGGTGAGATCGGCCTGGATGCCGAAGCCGGTCGGGATCTTGCCGATGCCGACCTTGCCGGTGACCGTGGTCTCGGCCGGCAGCGCGACCTTGTGCTGGCCAGCGACGAACTTCAGCGCGCCGAGGAAGCAGGCCGAGTAGCCCGCGGCGAACAGCTGTTCGGGATTCGTACCCGGGCCGCCGGCGCCGCCGAGTTCGCGCGGGGTCGACAGGGTGACGTCGAGGACGTTGTCGGACGAGGTGGCGCGGCCTTCGCGGCCGCCGGTGGCGCTGGCGGTGGCGGTGTAGAGCACGGTGTCGATGGACATCGGAAAATCTCCTGTCGGACCGGTCACGGGATGCGCCGGCGATGTGGTCATCGTGCACGGTCGCGGACGACGATTGGTGATACAAAGTCCATCAAACTTGTCCCGGAGTCCTGTCATGGTCGATCGTCTCGCGGCATTGCTCGACCGCTTTCCGATCACGGCGCGGGTCGATCCGCTCGGCGACGGCGCGCCGGGCGCCGCGCTGTGGTTGCTCCGCGACGGCGCCATCGCGCTGCCGGGTACCGGGGCGTGGACGGGCCCCGGGCTGCTGTTGCAGCCGCGCATCGAGGCCCGCGACGCGGTCAGCCCCGAAGCCGGCGCGGCCTGGATGCGCGTGCGGCTGTTGTTCGAAGGCGGCGCCGACAGTCCACTGGCCACGGCATTGCCGGGCGCGCTGTGGGTCTCGCCGGATGCGCTGCCGGGTTCGCAGGGCCTGCTGGCATTGCTGTTCGAAGAGGCCTTCGACGGACGTTGCGGTCGCACCGCGCTGATCGAGCGGCTGGTCGAGGCGCTGCTGGTGCAGGTGCTGCGCCAGCAGATGGAGGCGGGCGCGTTGCAGGGCGGATTGCTGGCCGGCATGGCGCATCCGCGGCTGCGGCGCGCGCTGGTGGCGATGCACGAGGCGCCGGCGCAGCCGTGGTCGCTGGAAACAATGGCGGACGCGGCCGGCATGTCGCGCAGCGCCTTCGCCGACGCGTTCCGCGAGGCGATCGGGCAGACGCCGGGCCAGTATCTGCAGGCCTGGCGCATCGGCCTCGCGCAACGCGCGCTGCGCCGCGGGCGGCCGCTGAAACTGATCGCCGACGAGGTGGGTTACGGCAGCGAGGCGGCGCTGTCGCGCGCGTTCAAGGCGCACAGCGGCGTATCGCCGCGGGCCTGGCGACAGGCGCGGGTGGCAGGCGAGGCCGTCGCGTGAGCGCTGCGCCGACGCGCGTGCTGCTGCTGCACGGCATCTGGATGGTCGGCCTGACGATGCGCCGATTCGCGCGTGGCCTGGCCGAGGCCGGCTTCGAACCGGAGATCATCGGTTACCCCAGCATCGCGGGTGGCCCGGATGCGGCGGCCGAACGCCTCGCCGACGCGTTCGCGCAAGGCCCGGCGCACGTCGTCGGCCACAGTCTCGGCGGCCTGTCGGCGCTGCGGGCGGCGGGCGCGGCGCCGGATCTGCCGGTGGGCCGCATCGTCTGTCTGGGCTCGCCGGTATGCGGCAGCGGCGCGGCGCATGCGCTGTCGCGGGTGCCGATGTCGCATCTGTACTTCGGCCGCAGCGCCGATCTCCTGCATGCGGGCTGCATCGAATGGCCGGCCGGCCTCGAGGTGGGCATGGTCGCCGGCTGCGTGCCGCGCGGGCTGGGCGCGCTGCTGGCGCGGTTCGACGGGCCGCACGACGGCACGGTATCGGTCGAGGAAACCCGCGCACCTGCGCTGGCCGACCACATCGTGGTGCAGGCCAGCCACAGCGGCCTGCTGCTGTCGGCCGACGCAGTGCGGCAGACAGTGGGATTCCTGCGTCACGGCCGCTTCGAGCACGCGCGGCCGCGGCATGCGGAGTAAAATCGCCGGCTTCCAACGCCAACAGACCTGACGACCCATGGGACGAGGACCTTCGATCGAGGCCCGCAAGAACGCGACCGACGCCAAGCGCGGCAAGATCTTCACCAAGATCATCCGCGAAATCGGTGTCGCGGCGCGTGCCGGCGGCGGTGATCCGTCGAACAATCCGCGCCTGCGCACGGCGATCGACAAGGGCATGGCCCAGAACATGACCAAGGACGTGGTCGAGCGCGCGATCAAGAAGGCGACCGGCGAGCTGGAAGGCGTCGAGTACGAAGAGATCCGCTACGAGGGCTACGCCCCGGGCGGCGTCGCCGTGATCGTGGACACGCTGACCGACAACCGCGTGCGCACCGTGGCCGAAGTGCGCCATGCGTTCGGCAAGTGCGGCGGCAACATGGGCACCGAAGGCTCGGTCGCCTTCATGTTCAAACGCCAGGGCGTGCTGAGTTTCGAGGGCATGGACGAAGACGCGGTGACCGAGGCCGCGATCGAGGCCGGCGCCGACGATATCGTGGTGTACCCCGAGGACGGCGCGATCGACGTGGTCACCAGCGCGGACGCGTTCGAATCCGTGCGCGATGCGATGGCGGCCGCGGGCATCGTCGCGGGCCACGCGGAGGTGACGTTCCGCGCCGACAACGACATCGCCGTCGACGGCGAGACGGCCGAGCAGGTGCGCAAGATGCTCGATCTGCTCGAGGATCTCGACGACGTGCAGGCGGTCTACTCGAACGCGCAGTTCGAGGGCTGAAGACCCCCGTGACCCGCATCCTCGGCATCGACCCCGGTTCGCAGCGCACCGGGGTCGGCATCATCGACGTGGATGCGGCCGGCAAGGTCACGCACGTGTTCCATGCGCCGCTGGTGCTGGTGACGGCGGGCGAGTTTCCCGCGCGCCTGCGTCGCCTGCTCGATGGGCTGACCGCGCTGATCATCGAGCACCGGCCCGACGAGGTCGCGATCGAAAAGGTCTTCATGGCGCGCAACCCGGACTCGGCGCTCAAGCTCGGCCAGGCGCGCGGCGCCGCGATCGGCGCGGTGGTGCTGCGCGATCTGCCGGTCAGCGAGTACGCCGCCACCGAGGTCAAGCTCGCGGTGGTCGGTCGCGGCAGCGCCGAGAAGGCGCAGATCCAGCACATGGTCGGGCTGATGCTCGGCCTGAGCGGCAAGTTGCAGGCCGACGCCGCCGATGCGCTGGCGGTCGCGATCACGCACGCGCACGTCAGCGCCACCGCGAAGCGGCTCGGCGTCGGCGTGCAGCAGGCCTGGGGGCGCAAGGGATGAACGCCGACGCCGTCGGACACGCGCATCGCGTGGCATCCATCGCGTGCTGGCCCGTTGCTTGCGTGTCCGCCGTACGCCAATCCACCTGTTCCACTCGCCCTGAGAGGCATCGCCGATGATCGGAAGACTGCGCGGCACACTGGCCCACAAGGCACCGCCGTGGCTGGTGATCGACGTCAACGGCGTCGGCTACGAACTCGAAGCGCCGATGAGCACGTTCTACGACCTGCCCGAGGTCGGCCGCGAGGTCGCGTTGTTCACGCACTACGCGCAGAAGGAGGACAGCGTGTCGCTGTACGGCTTCCTGCACGAGTCCGAACGGCGCCTGTTCCGCGACGTGCAGAAGGTCACCGGCATCGGCGCGAAGATCGCGCTGGCGGTGCTGTCGGGCGTCAGCGTCGATGCGTTCGCGCGGCTGGTGCAGACCGGCGACGTCGCGGCGCTGACCAAGATTCCCGGCATCGGCAAGAAGACCGCCGAGCGCATGGTCGTCGAACTGCGCGATCGCGCGGCCGATCTGGCCGGCGCGGGCGGTGCGATCGGTGGCGTGCAGGTGCCGGCCGATCCGATGTCCGAAGCGGTCGTGGCGCTGCAGCAGCTGGGCTACAAACCCGCCGATGCGGTGCGGATGGCGAAGGCCGCGGCGAATGAAGGCGACCCGCCGGAAATCATCATCCGGAAAGCGCTACAGTCCGCGCTTCGCTGACCCCCACTCCCACATCCGTCGGCAAGGTCGACACTACATGTCACACGCCAGCAGCCAGCCCGGCACGGGCCCGCGTACCCACGGTTCGGGACATGGCAAGGTGGGTCTCGCCGGGCTGATCGCCGGTGCCATCGGTGTCGTCTTCGGCGACATCGGCACCAGCCCGCTGTACACGTTGCGCGAGGCGTTCTCGCCGCACTACGGGCTGGTGGCCAACCACGACACCGTGCTCGGTGTGCTGTCGATGATCTTCTGGTCGCTGATGATCGTGGTGACGCTCAAGTACGTCACGATCATCCTGCGCGCCGACAACGACGGCGAGGGCGGCATCATGGCGCTGATGGCGCTGGCACAGCGCTGTCTCGCCAAGGGCGGCAAGTCCGCGTATCTGGTCGGCATCCTCGGCGTGTTCGGCGCGTCGCTGTTCTTCAGCGATGGCGTGATCACGCCCGCGATCTCGGTGCTGTCGGCGGTCGAGGGCCTCGAGGTCGTCGCGCCTGGACTGCACGCCTGGATCATCCCGATCACCGTCGTCGTGCTGACCGCGCTGTTCGCCACCCAGCGCTACGGCACCGCCAAGGTCGGTCGCGTGTTCGGCCCGATCACGATGCTGTGGTTCCTGTCGCTCGCGGCGCTCGGCGTGCTCAACATCCTGCACGAGCCGGAAGTGCTGCACGCGATCAACCCGCTGTGGGCGGCACGCTTCTTCTGGGAACACAGCTGGGGCGGTGTTTTCATCCTCGGCGCCGTGGTGCTGGCGGTGACGGGCGGTGAAGCGATCTACACCGACATGGGCCACTTCGGCGCCAAGCCGATCCGCTACGCCTGGTACTTCTTCGTGCTGCCGTCGCTGATGCTCAACTATCTGGGGCAGGGCGCGCTGGTGCTCGAAGACCCGGCCGCGATCCAGAACCCGTTCTACATCGGCGTGCCGCAGTGGGCGCGCTGGCCGATGATCGTGCTGGCGACCTGCGCGACCGTCATCGCCTCGCAGGCGGTGATCACCGGCGGCTTCTCGGTCGCGCGCCAGGCGATGCAGCTGGGCTACATCCCGCGCATGCACGTGCGCCACACCTCCAGCGACACCATCGGCCAGATCTACATTCCCGGCATCAACTGGGCGATGGCGATCGTCGTGATCGCGCTGGTGCTGACCTTCCAGACGTCCTCGGCGCTGGCCGCGGCCTACGGCATCTCGGTGTCGCTGACGATGCTGATCGACACCCTGCTGCTGATCGTCGTCGCCCGCGCGCTGTGGCCCCGCTGGCGGCGCTGGGTGCTGCCGTGCTGTGCGGGCTTCATCCTGATCGACGTGGCGTTCGTGGTCGCCAACGGCGCCAAAGTGCTGCAGGGCGCGTGGTTCCCGCTGGTGCTCGGCATCACGCTGTTCACCCTGCTGCGCACGTGGCGCCGCGGCCGTCAGCTGCTGCACGCCGAAATCCAGAAGGACGGCATCCGTCTCGATACCTTCCTGCCGGGCCTGATGCTCGCCCCTCCGGTGCGCGTGCCCGGTACCGCGGTGTTCCTGACCAGCGACCGCGGCATCGTGCCGCACGCGCTGATGCACAACCTCAAGCACAACAAGGTGCTGCACGAGCGCAATGTGTTCCTGACCGTCGAAACCCTGACGCTGCCGTACGCCGCGCCGGACCGGCGCCTGAAGATGGAGTCGATCGGCGACGATTTCCACCGCGTCACGATCCGCTTCGGCTTCATGGAAACACCCGACGTGCCGATGGCGCTGATGCGCTGCGGCGATGTCGAAAGCGGCATCGTCATCGATCCGATGGACACGACCTACTTCACCAGTCGCGAGACGGTGGTGGCGAGTCCGCGGCGCGGCATGCCGGTGTGGCGCGACAAGCTGTTCGCCTTCATGCATCGCAATGCGGCGCCGGCGACGGTGTTCTTCCGGATTCCGGGAAATCGACTGGTGGAGTTGGGGTCGCAGGTGCAGATCTGATCTGGCTCTGTTTTTCGCATCAGCGCCACGATGCGTGCGACTGGCGCTTCGCTGCCTTTGATTGGCCTTCATGAGGCGTAACGCCGTGCTGCAGCGGCCGACCCATAGGGCGCCGCCCATGGATGGGCGGCGTTTTCCGACCGAGGCAGGATGCCGAGTCGGAAAATCCCTGCGGACTACGAGCCGCGGGCTTCGGACGTGTCGGGGAGACGTTTTTCTTTGGTTCCGTTTCTTTTGGCGTCTACCAAAAGAAATGAACTCGGCCGCGTCAGCGGACGAAAGCAATTAACGTTGCTGTTCTGATCTTTGCCTAGAGCGAACAGGCAAAATCAAACGCTTCCACTCGCCTTGCGGCGAGCGGGTTCATTTCTTTTGCTGGCCCAAAAGAAACGGAACCAAAGAAAAGGGCCAGCCCCGATCACAGCGTCATGGCGCGTTGTTCGTTTCGGGATTTTTCGACTCGCCATCCTGGCTCGGTCGAAAAACGCCGCACATCCATGTGCGGCGCCCTACGGGTCTGCGCGCTTTGCCGGCTTGTCAGCGCCGCGAAAATCCAGAGCAAAAGCCAGAGCAGAAGCTGATACGGTCCATTTCCTCCTTGATGAGGCGCTCGCTATGGATGGCCCCGTACGCTGCGATCCGAGTAGAAGGAAGCAAGAGCGCGGCAATGCAGATGCACTGCGGCGCACGGCGCCCGCCGAGCTGATCTGGAACAGAGCACCCCACCGCCCACGCTGGTGTTCTCTTCCGGCCGCCCCAAGGTCTAGGGCATCCCTCAGGATGTCCCGCCATGATTCCCTTCTCGATTCTCGATCTCGCCCCGGTCACCGAGGGCAGCACGCCGGCCGAATCCTTCGCCCGGTCGCTCGATCTCGCCCGGCACGGTGAAGCGCTCGGCTACGCGCGCTACTGGCTGGCCGAACACCACAACATGCCCGGTATCGCCAGTGCGGCGACGGCCGTATTGATCGGGCACATCGCCGGCGGCACGTCGACGATCCGCGTCGGCTCGGGCGGCGTGATGCTGCCCAACCATGCGCCGCTGCAGGTGGCCGAGCAGTTCGGCACGCTGGCGTCGCTGTATCCGGGGCGGATCGACCTCGGGTTGGGGCGCGCGCCGGGCACCGATCAGCCGACGACGAAGGCGCTGCGCCGCTATTACGCCGGCGCGGATGCGTTTCCATCCGATGTCATGGAACTGCTGCGCTACTTCGAGCCCGCGCAGCCGGGCCAGCCGGTGCAGGCCGTGCCCGGCGCGGGGCTCGACGTGCCGGTGTGGATCCTCGGTTCCAGCCTGTTCGGCGCCGGTCTCGCGGCCACGCTCGGTCTGCCGTATGCGTTCGCCTCGCACTTCGCCCCGGCGGCGATGTCGGAAGCGCTGGCGCTGTATCACCGCGATTTCCGCCCCTCGAAACACCTGCGCCAGCCGCACGCGATGCTCGCACTCAATGTGGTCGCGGCGGATACGCGCGCCGAGGCGCAGCGCTTGTTCACCACGCAGCAGCAGAGTTTCGTGCGCCTGCGCCGTGGCGCGCCGGGGCTGATTCCGCCGCCGATCGACGATATCGAGGCGTTCTGGACGCCGGCCGAGAAGGCGATGGTCGCGCAGTCGCTGGCGTGTTCGGTGATCGGCGATCCGGCCGACGTGCGCGAAGGCATCGCCGAATTCGTCGCGCGCCATCGCCCGGACGAGCTGATGCTGACCGCCAACATCTTCGACCACGGCGCGCGCAAGCACAGCTTCGCGCTGGCCGCGGAGGCGATGCGCGGCTGATCGGGTCCTGTGGGAGCGTCCCTGCGCGCGATGCAGATCGCAGTGCAGGATCACGCCTAAGGACGCGCCCACAAGCGATGCCATGCCCGCGGCATGCGATCATGCGCGAATGACCGCAGACCGCATCATCGCCGCCGACGCCACCCGCGAGGACGACGCCATCGAGGCGAGCATCCGGCCGCAGCGGCTGGACGATTACCTCGGCCAGGTGCCTGTCCGCGAGCAGATGTCGATCTTCATCGAGGCCGCGAGGCAGCGGCGCGAGGCACTCGATCACGTGCTGATCTTCGGGCCGCCGGGCCTGGGCAAGACCACGCTGAGCCACGTGATCGCCAACGAACTCGGCGTTGCGCTGCGCGTGACCTCGGGGCCGGTGATCGAGAAAGCCGGCGATCTCGCCGCGTTGCTGACCAACCTGCAGCCGCACGATGTGCTCTTCATCGACGAGATCCACCGTCTGTCGCCGGTCGTGGAAGAAGTGCTGTATCCGGCGATGGAGGATTTCCAGCTCGACATCATGATCGGCGAAGGCCCCGCGGCGCGTTCGATCAAGATCGATCTGCCGCCCTTCACCCTGATCGGCGCGACCACGCGCGCGGGCCTGCTGACCGCGCCGCTGCGCGACCGCTTCGGCATCGTGCAACGGCTGGAGTTCTACAGCACCGAGGAACTGACCCGGATCGTGCGCCGCTCGGCGCAGATTCTCGGCCTGTCCTGCGAACCCGATGGCGCTGCCGAGATCGCGAAGCGCGCACGTGGCACGCCGCGTATCGCCAATCGTCTGCTGCGCCGCGTGCGCGATTACGCGCAGGTGCGCGCCGGTGGCCGCATCGATCGCGACGTGGCCAATGCCGCGATGCTCATGCTCAAGGTCGACCCGGAAGGCTTCGACGAACTCGATCGCCGCCTGCTGCATCTGATCATCGAAAACTTCGATGGCGGCCCGGTCGGCGTCGAGTCGATGGCGGCCGCGCTCAGCGAGGAACGCGGCACGCTCGAAGACGTCATCGAGCCATATCTGATCCAGCAGGGCTACCTCGTGCGCACCGCGCGCGGGCGCATGGCGACGGTCAAGGCCTGGCGCCATCTGGGTCTGGAACCGCGCCGCGACGCCACTGCGACCCCCGGCCACCTGTTCTGATGTCCTGCGAGGTGCGGCTTTGACAGCGATTTCCAGCCTGGGGACCGGTCCGACCGGTCTATTCAGTTGGCCGACACGCGTCTATTGGGAAGATACCGACGCAGGTGGCGTCGTCTATCACGCGCAGTACGTGGCGTTCATGGAACGCGCGCGCAGCGAGTGGCTACGGGCGCACGGCTACGGACAGCAGATGTTGCGCGATACGCACGGCACATTGTTCGCGGTCCGTGCGATGCGGATCGATTTCCGCAGTCCGGCGCGGCTCGACGATGCGCTGGAGGTCAGCGTGGCGCTGCGGCAGTGCCGGCGTGCGAGCGCGGTGTTCGTGCAGGAGGTGCGCCGCGATGGCGATCTGCTGCTCGATGCCGAGGTGCGCGTCGCCGCGTTGTCGGCATCCGATTTCAGGCCGCGTGCGATTCCGGACGCGCTCTACACACAACTCAAGTCACTCGAAACGTCAGCGGAGTAATCCTGGATGAGTCTCATGCCCGTGCTGTTGCAGTCCGCCGCCCAGGTGCAGGCGTTGCCCGAAGAGGCCGCCGCAGGCGCGACCGAGCTCGCGAACACCGGTGCCGCCGCGGCCGCCACCGCACCGCTGCCCAATGACCTCAGCATCCTCGAACTGATCCTGCACGCGTCGATTCCGGTGCAGCTGGTGATGCTGTTGCTGCTGTTCGCGTCGGTGTCCTCGTGGGTGATCATCTTCCGCAAGAAGCGCCTGCTCGATCGCGCCGAGAAGGAAGCCGACCGCTTCGAAGAGCGGTTCTGGTCCGGCGCGGAGATCAGCAAGCTCTACGCCTCGGCGACCGAGCGCAACCGCGAGATCGAAGGTCTGGAAGCGATCTTCGAGGCCGGCTATCGCGAGTACTCGCGTCAGCGGCAGCGCCGCGGCGTCGATGCGCGTACGCATCTCGAAGGTGCGCAGCGCGGCATGCGCGTCGCCGGTGCGCGCGAACTCGACGGGCTGGAAAGCAATCTCGAGTACCTCGCCAACGTCGGTTCGATCGCGCCCTACGTCGGCCTGCTCGGCACCGTGTGGGGCATCATGATTTCCTTCCACGGCCTGGCCAGCGTCAAGGAGGCGACCATCGCCACCGTCGCGCCGGGCATCTCCGAAGCGCTGATCGCGACCGCGATGGGTCTGTTCGCCGCGATCCCGGCGGTGTGGGCCTACAACCGCTTCGCGACCAAGGTCGAGCGCGTCGCCACGCGCTTCGAGGCCTTCTCCGACGAGTTCTCTTCGATCCTCGAACGCCAGAGTGGCACCGACTGATCCGCGCGGCGCGCTCCGGCGCGCCCGACCAGTCCCGTTCGACCGTCCCCGCATCCGGATTCCGCCATGTCGTCGATCTCCCTTCGCCGTTCCAAGCGGCGCAAGCTCAAGAACGAAATCAACGTCGTGCCCTACATCGACGTGATGCTGGTGCTGCTGATCATCTTCATGGTCACCACGCCACTGATGAATCTGGGCACCGACATCAACCTGCCGGATTCGCGCGCGATGTCGCTCGGCTCGCCGCAGGATCCCGTCGTGGTCAGCGTCTATCCCGACGGCCAGCTGGCGCTGATGGTCGAGCAGCAGAACACCTCGGTCTCGCGTGAGGATCTGGTCGCGCGCCTGCGCGGCATCCACACCCAGAACCCGGACGCGACCATCCTCGTCAGCGGCGACGGCGCGGCCAGCTACCAGCGGATCATGAACGCCATCGACCTCATCAACGAGGCCGGCATCACCAAGGTCAGCCTGATCAGCCGTCCGGCGGAAAGCGCGAACTGAGATGCGCGAGTCGCGTTCCGACAATGTGGTGGCGATCGGACTGTCGATCCTGGTCCATGTGCTGCTGTTCGGGCTGATCATCCTCGGCGCGCTGTGGAGCGCGTCGTCGCGGCCCGAATCGGCGATGGGCTCGCCGGTCTCGGCCGACATCATCGATCCCAATGCGCTGAGCGCCGCCGACCGGCGCGCGCTGGCCAGTAAGCCCGAGCCGCTGCCCGATCCGGAGCCCGCGCCCGAACCGGTGCCCGATCCCGTGCCGGAGCCGGTGCCCGAGCCGGTGGAAGAACCCGCGTCCGCGCCGCCGCAGCCTCTGCCCGAACCGCGTCCTGAAGACGCCGTCGAGCAGCGCCAGCCGCAGTTGCAGGAAGTCGTGCCCGAGCCCGATACCGTCTCGCAGGCCGCCGTGCGCCGCGACGCGCTGGCCGCCGAGCAGCGCGAGAAGGAGCAGGAAGAGAAGCGGCGTCAGGCGCAGATCGAACTGGCCGAACAGCAGAAGCAGCAGGAAGCCGAGGAGAAGCGCCGTCTCGCGCGCCAGGAACTCGAGAAGCTGCGCGCCGAGCGCGAGAAGACCCAGCGCGAAGCGCAGCTCGCCGAGCAGCGTCTGAAGCAGATCGCCGAGCGCAATGCGCAGCAGGCCTCCGAGCAGCGCGCCGCCGCGTCCGCCGCGAGCCCGCCGCCCGGTCGTCCCGATGGCGACAGCGGCCTGGCCGCGAAGTACGCCGCCGCGCTGCAGGAGGCGATCCGTCGCAACTGGCGTCGCCCCGACAACGTGCCGCTGGGCCAGCGCTGCCGCCTCTACATCACCCAGTTGCCGGGTGGCGAGGTGTTGAACGTCGAGTTCGACGCGTCCTGTCCTTACGACGCGCAAGGCCGCCGTTCGGTCGAAGCCGCAGTGCGCGCGGCCGAGCCGCTGCCGTATGCCGGCTTCGAGGCGGTGTTCAACCGCAGGCTCAACCTCAACTTCACGGCGCAGGACTGACGCCGGCGAGGCGCGTCGTACGCGCCCGTTTGGCGTCGTGCAGCGTGCGCACGGCTCTGCGCCGTCGCGTCGTGCCGGCACCCTCCTGGCGTTGCCGTGGCTTCACCACCACGTTCACCTGCGCGGGGCGATGATTGCGCTGGTATTCATCCTGTTCCCCGGTCCAGCGGCCAAGCTGCCCGGGTTCACTCTCTTCAAACCGGTAAGCCGATGAAACCCATTCTGATCCGTTGCCTGTTGGCTCTGTTCGCGCTCGGCCTGCCCATGCTCGCCAGTGCGCAGCAGCAGGGCCTCGAGATCGACATCACCGGCGGCAGCGCCCAGGCGATGCCGATCGCGGTCGTGCCGATGCCCTACCAGGGCAGTGGCGCCGCGCCCGACACCGATGTCGCCGCCGTGGTGCGCGCCGACCTGGACCGTTCCGGCCAGTTCCGCACGCTGCCCGAGCGCGACATCGTCGAGCGTCCGACCCGCGGCAGCGAGGTCCAGTACCCGACCTGGCGCGCGCTGCGTCAGGACTTCCTGGTCGTCGGCCGCGTCGTCGATGCCGGCGGCGGCAGCTACCGGGTCGAGTACGAACTGTTCGACGTCGCCAAGCAGGAACGCGTACTCGGTCTCGCGATGACCGCGCGTCCGAATGCGATGCGCGACGTCGCCCACCAGATGGCCGACGCGATCTACGAAAAGATCACCGGCGTGCGCGGCGCGTTCTGGACCCGGATCGCCTACATCACCCAGACCGGCGTCGGGCCGAGTGCGCGTTACGCGCTGATCGTCGCCGACTCCGACGGCCACAATCCGCAGACGGTGGTGCGCTCCAACGAGCCGCTGATGTCGCCGAGCTGGAGCCCGGACGGCCGCCGCGTCGCCTACGTCAGCTTCGAGAGCGGCAACTCGGCGATCTACATCCAGGACATCACCAGCGGTGGTCGCGAGCTGGTCTCGAGCTTCCGCGGCATCAATGGCGCGCCGGCGTTCTCGCCCGACGGTCGTCGTCTGGCGCTGTCGCTGTCGCGCAGCGGCAACCCCGAGATCTACGTGATGGACCTTGGCAGCAAGGCGCTGACCCAGGTCACCAACCATTTCGCCATCGACACCTCGCCCTCGTGGGCGGCCGACGGCGGCAGCCTCTACTTCATCTCCGATCGCGGCGGTCGCCCGCAGGTCTACCAGGCGCCGGTGTCGGGCGGCAGCGCCACCCGGGTGACCTTCGAGGGCAGCTACAACGCCGATCCGTCGGTCTCGTTCGATGGCAAGAAAATCGTCGTGGCGCAAGGTTCGGGCAACGTGTACCGTATTGCACTGCTGGATCGCAGCCTGGGGTCGCCCCGCTGGTCCACGCTGTCGCCAGGGTCGCTCGACGAATCGCCGAGCTTCGCCCCGAACGCCGGCATGGTCCTGTACGCGGCGCGTGAGGGGCGCAGGGGTGTGTTGTATGCGGTGTCCTCGGACGGCCGTGTGCGTCAGCGCCTCGTCCTCGCCGATGGCGATGTCCGCGAGCCGGCTTGGGGTCCGTACCGGGAACAGCGCTGACGCTGCCTGCACGTCCCGTCCAATAACAATTGCCCTGTTGCCATAGAAAACCAAGGATCGACGAGATGAAGACGACCACCCGTTTGATGCTGGCCGCGATGCTCTGCACCGCTGCCGTTGCGTGTTCCAAGAAGGTCAAGGAAGAGGCACCGGTCGATACCGGTCCGTCGACCGGCACCGTGGCGCCGACCGCCCCGACCGCGGGTGCGTACACCCCGGCCGACCTCGACAGCGATGCATGCCTGCGTCAGCGCGTCGTCTACTTCGATCTCGACCAGGACAACCTGCGTCCCGAGTTCCAGGCCGTGATGGCCTGCCATGCCAAGTACCTGCGTGACCGCAGCGCTGCGCGCATCTCGCTGGAAGGCCACGCCGACGAGCGCGGCAGCCGCGAGTACAACCAGGGCCTGGGCGAGCGCCGTGGCAATGGCGTGTCCTCGGCACTGCAGGCAAACGGTGGTTCGGCTGCACAGCTGGCCGTCGTCAGCTATGGCGAAGAGCGTCCGGTCTGCAATGACTCGAACGAAGATTGCTGGGCCCGCAATCGTCGCGTCGAGATCATCTACACCGCTCGCTGATGCGTTCGATGCGTCATTGGCTGGTACTCCCAGTAGCGTTCGCGGCGACCCTCGTGGTCGCCGCGCCCGCATGGGCGCAACGGGCGAGCCTCGCGGACCGCGTGGCCTCGCTCGAAGCGCGCGCGGGTGACACCAGCGCCAACGTCGATCTGCTCAACCAGCTCAACCAGCTGCGGCAGGAGATCGTGTCCCTGCGCTCGCAGGTGGAAGAACTCCAGCAGCAGAACGAGCAGCTCAAGTCCAGCAACCGCAGCCAGTACCTCGACATCGACGGCCGGCTCAACCGGCTCGAGAGCGGGCAGGGCGGCGGTGGCGGTGGTCTTGAACTGCCCGATCCCACCGGCGCTGCAACGCCGGCACCCGCGTCAGGCGCGAATGCGCAGGCCGCGCGTGGTCCCGCGACGGGCGCTGCGCCCGTCGCAACGCAGGCCGTACCTGCCGACGAACGCGCCGCTTACGAGCAGGCGTTCGATGCATTGAAGAACGCGCGCTACGACGAATCCGCCACGCTGTTCCAGGGCTTCCTGCAGCAGCACCCGCAGGGCAGCTACGCGCCGAACGCGCTGTACTGGCTCGGCGAGAGCTATTACGTCACCCAGAATTACGCACTGGCGCAGGAGCAGTTCCTGTCGCTGCTGCAGCGGTATCCGCAGAGCGACAAGGCCCCGGGCGCGATGCTCAAGGTCGGCCTGTCGCAGTACGGACTGAAAGACCTCGACGGCGCCGAGACGACGCTCGCCGATGTCGGCAGGCAGTATCCCGGCACCGACGCGGCACGCACCGCTGCCGACCGGCTTCGCGCGATCCAGCTCTCGCGCCTGCGCTGACCCATGACCGCTGTCGCGCCCGATGCGGTCGCCGCATCCGCGGCCGACCGGCTCAAGCTCACCGAAGTCTTCCTGTCCTTGCAGGGCGAAGCCCGCGACGCCGGATGGCCGACGGTGTTCGTCCGCCTGACCGGCTGCCCGTTGCGTTGTACCTACTGCGACACCGCGTACGCCTTCCACGGCGGCCAGTGGTGGACGATCGACGACATCCTCGCGGAAGTCGCGAAGCACGGCGTGCGGCACGTCTGCGTGACCGGTGGCGAGCCACTGGCGCAGAAGCGGTGCATCGGCCTGCTGCGTCGCCTGTGCGACGCCGGTTACCACGTGTCGCTGGAAACCTCGGGCGCGCTCGACATCAGCGACGTCGATCCGCGCGTCAGCCGTGTGCTCGACATCAAGACGCCGGCGTCCAACGAAGCGCATCGCAACCGCTGGGACAACCTGCCGCTGCTGACCGCGCACGACCAGATCAAGTTCGTCGTTTGCTCCCGCGCCGATTACGAGTGGGCGCGCGATCTCGTGCTGACCAAGGGCCTGCCGCATCGCTGCGACGTGCTGTTCTCGCCGAGCAAGGGCGAGATCACCGGCCGCGAACTGGCCGACTGGATCGTTGCCGACCGCCTGCCGGTGAAATTCCAGATGCAGCTGCACAAGCTGCTGTGGGACGACGAACCGGGGCGATGAGCCCGGTCTTCGATCGAAGGCTGCGCTAGCCTGTCACGCGACACCCGAATTTCCGTTTTGCATCCAGATCACCCATGAAAAAAGCTGTCGTCCTGTTGTCCGGAGGCATGGACTCCGCCGCCGTCATCGCCATCGCCCAGGAACAGGGCTTCGATGTGCATGCGCTGAGCGTGCGCTACGGCCAGCGCCACACGTCCGAACTCGATGCCGCCGCGCGCGTCGCCGCCGCGATGGGCGTCACCGTGCACAAGACCGTCGACGTCGACCTGCGCAGCATCGGCGGCTCGGCGCTCACCGACGACATCGACGTGCCGGAGGCGGGCGGCGCCGGCATACCGGTGACCTACGTGCCCGCGCGTAACACGATCATGCTGTCGCTGGCGCTCGGCTGGGCCGAGGTGCTGGGCGCAGCCGACATCTTCTGCGGCGTCAACGCGGTCGACTATTCCGGTTATCCGGATTGCCGTCCCGAATTCGTCGATGCCTTCGAGCGTCTGGCCAATCTCGCGACCAAAGCGGGCGTCGAAGGTGCTGGCATCCGCGTGCACGCGCCGCTGCAGCGCATGGGCAAGGGCGACATCGTGCGCGAAGGCGTGCGCCTGGGCGTCGACTTCGGCCTGACGGTGTCCTGCTACAACGCCGATGCGCAGGGTCTGGCCTGTGGCCATTGCGACGCATGCCGTCTGCGCGCGGACGGATTCGACGCCGCGGGCGTGCCTGACCCCACGCGGTACGTACAAACGACGGCCTGAGGCCGACGCGCGGTCCACATTGCGCTAGAATGCGCCCCCTGCGCCGGCCACTGCTGCCGGCGACTGTCTTCCGGGTCGTTAGCTCAGTCGGTAGAGCATCGGACTTTTAATCCGCTGGTCGATGGTTCGAATCCATCACGACCCACCAGCTTTCCAAGGCGCGTTCGCACGGGAAGAGTTTCTTGACCGGCGGCGCGTCGTCGTATCCGGGAATTCCCGCATTAACGCTTTGCGGTAGTGGCGGCGCTTGCTCGATGTCTCGCGGGGGCCTCCGGGCCAAATTTCGTGACGAGCAACTGTTCAACCGCCAGTCGTGCAAGTTGGCAGTGATGCCACTTAGCGAATCTGGTCCGCGAAAAGCTCCAGTCACTGAATCGCATGGGGGACCGGTCCGGTGGAGATCAATCAGCCGTGTCAGAGCGCTTGCTTGACGAACTCCGCATTGAGCGCGAAGACAAACCGCCCGATCTCCGGCGTGATGCACGCGTTGAACGTTTGCGGGTCGGCGCAGCGAGCATCTGCCTGTTCCGCGTGGCGGCGAGCATCTGCGGCTGCCAGGATGGCGCGGGCCCGGGCATAGCATCGGGCCGCATTGGAGCCTTCGCGGAGCGCTCCATGTTTGGTCATGCAGTAGGTCATCGCAGTACCGAGACCCGCCGCGCTCATTGCGTAGATCGATTGCGGTGCAGTCGGTCCGGAGGGCGACTGGGCAAGCGCGGGCGCAGCCACCGCAGCAGATAGCGCGAACGTGAGAAGAAGGCGATTCATCGCATCTTTATAGCAGTTCAATTCGTCAAGTCGCTCAGGTCAGAATCTTCTCAAACTGCTGAAACCCGTCACTTTGTGACGTGGGTCCACTCTGAAAACAATCGTGTAAGCGGTTTCTGAAGGCTTTGCGTAACGATAATTCTGGCACATAAATTGCTTAAACGTGACCTGTATTCAATTTCGAGTGCGAAGCCGGACTGCTTTCCGGCGTTGCCTCCCATGTTCGACTACAGGAGAAAGCGTGATGAACAGGATTTTCCGCCGCGTCTGGAATGTGTCTCTGCAGCAATGGGTGGTAGCGTCCGAGCTCGCCTCGGGCCACCGGCCCGTCGGCGCTTCGCCTAGGCTCGCCGCCACTGCAAGCACTGGGCGCGCATTCGGGCTTCCGCTTGGCGTCCTCTGTGCTGCGCTCTTCAGCGCGCCGTTGGCTGCGCAGGAATTCACTGTCACTGATGGTGACAACGATGCAGTCGTTGGTCAGGGCGGCACCGTCACGTTCACCGGCGACCCGAACATTCGCGTCACCCAGACCGGTAGCAACGATGACGCGGAAATCGTGATCCAGCTGGCGCGCGACATCGACGTCGACACGGTGACCGCCGGTGCGACCCGTCTCGATACGAACGGCGTCGCGGTCGGGACTGCCGCGCTGCGCGGCAACGGACTGACCTTGGGGGCGGGTGCGCCAAGCATCACGACGGCAGGCATCCAGGCCGGCAATCTGGCCATCACTGGCGTCGGTAATGGCACCGCCGCCGATCACGCCGTCAACTTCTCGCAGCTGCAGGCCGTGCAGGCTCAGGCGGGCGCCGGCTGGAACGTCGCGGTGGGCGCGAACGCCTACAACATCGGGCCTGATGGACGGGTCACCTTCTCGGGAGATGCCAACCTCGGTGTCGCACTGACCGGCGCGGACGATGCCGCCGGCGTCGCGCTCACTTTGAACCGCAATCTCAATATTGACAGCGTTGCCGCAGGCACGACGTCGCTGACGGGCACGGGTGTCCAGGTCGGCAGCGCCGTACGTCTGATCTCGACCGGTTTGACGATCACCGGTGGCCCGAGCGTCACCACGGCGGGCATCAATGCCGGCAATCGCGTGATCACCAATGTCGCAGACGGCGCAGTCAGCGCCACCAGCACCGAGGCGGTGAACGGACGCCAGATCTTCGCGCTGCGTCAGGAGCTCTTTGTCGAAGGCGAAGGCGTCAAGTACTTCCATGCCAACTCCACGCTGGCCGACTCACGCTCCGAAGGCCTCGAGTCTGTCGCAATCGGCCCGCGCACGGTTGCGGAAGGCAGCAGCAGTTTTGCGGCTGGCGACGGGGCAGCGACGAGTATCGGTGCGACTGCGGGCATCGCGGTCGGCCAGGGCGCGACGGTCGGCACTGCCGCGGCCGCAATTCCAGACGGTGTGGGCGCGGTGGCGATCGGCCGAAATGCAGCCGCCGCCGGCACCAGCACGATCTCCTTGGGCGACGGCGCGCGCGTCGGCTCGGAGTTCGTCAGCAATGCGTTGGCTATCGGTACGGGCGCCAGCGTGACGGGCGCCCAGAGCAACAGCGCGACGGCCATCGGCTTCCAGGCCAATGCCAGCGCTGGCAATGCAACCGCGCTGGGCGCGCTCGCAAGCGCGTCGGGCGGCGGCAGCATCGCCATCGGTCAGGCTTCGGCGAGCGGTGGAAACACATTCGCCGCCGGCAACGGCGCCCAGGCCGCATCGCCAAACGGCATCGCACTCGGCACGGGTGCTGGCGTCGGCACCAATGGTACCGAAGCTGGCGACCGCACGTCGCACATCGCGATCGGTACGGGTGCGGGCACGGCGGTCGTCGGCAATCAGACCACTGCCATTGGTTTTCAGGCGGGAACTGGAGTGCTGGGCGACCAGAACATCGCAATCGGCAGCCAGGCGGGGACTGCGGTCGAGGGTGACTTCAATATCGCGATCGGTTACCGCGCGAACCAGAACGTGGGGGAGATCGATCGTGGCACGGCGCTCGGCGCACTCGCGTCGACGACCAGCGATTCGGTGGCCATCGGTTACAACGCACGCACCACGGGCGTCAGCGCAGTGGCCCTCGGCGCGGAAGCCTCTGCGGCAGGCCAGGGCGTCGCGCTGGGGCGGAGCGCATTTGCTGAAGGCGGTAGCGCGGCGCTTGGCTTCAATTCCCGCGCAGCGGCTGCCGATGCGGTCGGTACGAGTTTTCTGACTGGAAATACGTTCGGTGACGGCACCGTGGTCTCGGTCGGCAACACTGCCGCCAATCTGCAGCGGCGCATCGTCAATGTGGCCGACGGTGCCCAAGGCTTTGATGCCGTGAACGTCAACCAGTTGCGCGCCGCCCAGACGGCGACCGCCAACCTTGTGGGCGG
This sequence comes from Luteimonas flava, assembly GCF_036584485.1. Taxonomy (NCBI): domain Bacteria; kingdom Pseudomonadati; phylum Pseudomonadota; class Gammaproteobacteria; order Lysobacterales; family Lysobacteraceae; genus Luteimonas; species Luteimonas flava. The sequence goes on from NZ_JAZHBM010000002.1 coordinate 792,193, forward strand.
AAATGTGATCGTCAATCCCAACGGCAGCTATGGCGGATACGTCATCGAACTGACCGACATCGACGGAAATACGCAGCGATACAGCACGGTTGCAGCAGCGATCAACGCGGTGTCGAGTGGCGCGGTCAGTGTGATGCCGGGCAATGCGGTGATCTATAACCCGGACGGCACGATCACGACCGGAACGGCGACGCTCGGCGACCAGGCGGTCAATCTCTCGCAGCTCAACGCTGCGATCGACGCGAACGCGTCGCGTTACGTCAGCATCAATTCCGCCGACCCGTCCAACAGGGACAACTCAGGTGCCTCGGGCGCTAATGCCATCGCGATCGGTCCGCAGGCCGATGCAGATGGCGCAGGCGGAATGTCGGTGGGTTACCAGGCCCGTTCCGTCGGAGATGCAGCCAGCGCGCTGGGCAACGACGTTGCTGCGCTTGGCAACCGGTCGACTGCGATCGGCAGCTCGAGCCAGGCGTATGACGACGGCACTGTCGCGATTGGCGACCGTGCCGTCGCGAACGGCCTGAACTCCGTCGTGATCGGCACCAACGCGCAAGCGGATCGCAAGTCGCCGAACGACACGGTCGACAACGCCGTCGTCATCGGTACCGATGCGGAAGTCACTGCTGACAATGGAATTGCCGTCGGCAATAGCGCGCTCGCGTCCGAGCGCAATGCCGTTGCGCACGGCTTCGATGCGCACGCCGTCGCAGAAAGTGCGGTGGCAACGGGCACTCGCGCACGTGCCAGTGGCGTCAACGCGCTTGCCAGCGGCACCGATTCTGCAGCGTCAGGCTTTAACTCGATCGCGTCGGGTACCGACAGCCGCGGTCTGGCGTCCAACAGCGTTGCAATCGGCACAGGTGCGGTATCGGGCTTCAGCCCGCAACCTGGCGCGGAAGGTTTTAACGTCAACACCATCGCGATCGGCAACGGTGCGCGGGCGGTTTATCAGGACGCAACGGCCATCGGTCGTGCGTCGCTGGCCTCGGAGGTTGCAGCCACCGCCATCGGCGACGCGGCGACCGCGAGCGAAGAGGCGGCATTGGCGGTCGGTCGCAATGCGAACGCCAGTGGCGTGTCTGCGATCGCGCAGGGTGACGGCGCAACTGCGAGTGCGTTAGCTGCGCAGGCACAGGGCCGTGGCGCAACTGCCAGTGGCATCTCGTCGCTGGCGCAGGGCGACGGTGCGCAGGCATCGGAGACCAATGCAACCGCGGTCGGTCACGTTGCGCAAGCGACACAGGCGTCGGCGACGGCGGTCGGTGATGACGCCCGCGCAACCGGCATCAACGCCATTGCTGCAGGCCGGGCCTCGCGGGCTTCGGGCGCGGCTTCGGCTGCGTTCGGCAACGATGCACAAGCGACGCTGGCCAATACGCTGGCGCTGGGCGGCGCGTCGCGGGCGACTGCCGCAGGTGCCTCCGCAGTCGGCAGCGATGCGCAGGCCACGGCGGCGGGCGCAACAGCGCTCGGCCAGGGCACGCGTGCGACGCATGCCAACTCGGTCGCGCTGGGGCACAACGCAGTGACGGCGGCAGCGGTGGCGACGCTAAACGGGACGATCGACAACGTCGTTTACACCTACGCGGGGACCGCGCCTGTGGCGACGGTCAGCGTGGGCACGGGAACCGAGAAGCGGACGATCACCAACGTCGCCGCGGGGCAGGTGAACGCAGCGAGCACCGACGCCATCAATGGCAGTCAGCTCTTCAGCACCCAACAGGCCGTGACCGCCCTGGGGACCAACGTGGATTCGCTCGGCAGCAGCACCGCCGCGGCCTTGGGCGGTACATCTGCCTACAACCCGACGACGCACCAGGTGACCGCAGGCCTGGCGGTCGGGGGCACGCAGCACACCAGCGTGCAGAGCGCGTTGAACCAGGTGAATGCAACCGCGAATGCCGGCTGGAATGTCGGCGTGAACGGCGAGACGACGCGTGCGAACGTCGGGCCTGGCGGCAACGTGGACTTCCGCAACACCGACGACAACATCGAGATCGCCCGGACCGGCACCAATCTGGTGTTCAACCTTGCCGACGAGATCACTGTGAACCGCCTGACTGCAGGCAACACGGTGATCGACACGACGGGTGTTGCGGTCGGCAACGCGGTCAAGCTGGGCGATACCGGTCTTGTCATTGCCGGTGGTCCCAGTGTCACGACGGCCGGCATCAATGCCGGTGGGCAGAAGATCACCAATGTCGCCGCCGGCACCGCGCCGACCGACGCGGTGAATGTCAGCCAGTTGTCCAACACGATCAACGCCAGCACGACGCGCTATTACAGCGTCAATGACAATGGCGTGCAGGGCGGGAACTACGCCAATGACGGCGCAACCGGCGTCAACGCGATCGCGATCGGCGTCAATACGACGACGGCGGGCGCGTCGGGCGTTGCGGTCGGCGATGGCGCCAGCACGAGTTCGGCAGGTGGCGTCAGCATCGGCAAGGGCGCGGCCGCGCGTGCGCAGGAAGGCGACGTGGCCCTGGGCAGCGGCAGCGTGACCGACGCCGTCGTCGGGACCGCGGGCGCCACCTTGAATGGCACGGCCTACACGTTCGCGGGCGCGACACCGACCAGCACGGTCAGCGTCGGCAGCGTCGGCGCCGAGCGCACGGTGACCAACGTCGCGGCCGGCCGCATCAGCGCGACCAGCACCGACGCGATCAACGGGTCGCAGCTGCACGCGACCAACACGGCGCTCGACGCGGTCGCCGGCGTGGCGAACGCCGGCTGGAACGTCACGGCTGCAGGCGTCAACGGCAGCAATGTCGGAGTCAACAGCCCAACCGGCAACACGGTCGACTTCAAGAGCGGCGACGGCAACATCGTCGTGTCGAAGACCGTCGGCAACAACGATGTCTCGTTCGATCTGGCCGACGACCTTGAAGTCGCAGGAAGCGTCAAGGTCGGCGACACCGTGATCGACACGACGGGCGTCACTGTCGGCAGCGACGTCAAGCTGGGCGACAACGGCCTGACGATCGTGGGCGGCCCTAGCGTGACGGTTGACGGCATCGATGCCGGTGGCAGCGTGATCCGCAATGTCGCAGCAGGTGTGGCGGTGACCGACGCGGTCAATGTGGGCCAACTCAACAACACGATCGAAACGAGCCGCATCAAGTACTTCAGCGTCAACGACAACGGCGTGCAGGGCGGCAACTACGCCAATGATGGCGCAAGCGGTATCAACGCCGTCGCGATCGGTGTCGGTACCATCGCCACAGGTGATGCGAGTTACGCGGCCGGTGCGGGCGCCGAGGCAGCAGCCCAGAACGCCGTCGCCATCGGCAACGGCACGCGCGCCCTCGGCGCCAGTGCGATCGCGCTGGGTCGGGGTGCGATCGCCAGTGATGCATTCAGCATCGCCCAGGGGCAGCAAGCGACGGCATCGACCACCGGTGCGATCGCGATGGGCGTCAACGCGACTTCGAATGGCGTTCACAGCGTCGCCCTCGGCTCCAACACGCAGGCGCTGCACAACAACAGCGTCGCACTGGGCGCCAGCTCGGTGACGGCTGACGCGGTCGCGACGACCGGTGTGACGATCAACGGCACGGATTACCTGTTCGCAGGTTCGGCGCCGACGAGCACGATCAGTGTCGGCCGGGTGGGCGAAGAGCGCACGATTACCAACGTGGCCGCGGGCCGCATCAGCGCGACCAGCACCGATGCGATCAACGGATCGCAGTTGAACGCGACGAACACCGCGCTCGCAGAAGTGGCGACTGTGGCCAACGCAGGCTGGAACGTGACGGCCGAAGGCGCGAATGGCAGCAATGTCGGCCTCAACAGTGCGACTGGGAACACCGTCGATTTCAAGAGCGGCGACGGCAACATCGTCGTGTCGAAAACGGTGGGCAGCAATGATGTGTCGTTCGGCCTCGCGGACGATCTCGACATCGCGGGCAGCGTCAAGGTCGGCGACACGCTGATCGACACCATGGGCGTGGCAATCGGCACAGACGTCAAGCTGGGCAATACCGGGCTGACGATCGTCGGCGGTCCGAGCGTGACACTCGCCGGCATCGATGCAGGCGGCTCGGTCATCACCAATGTCGCTGCCGGCAGCGCGCCGACCGATGCCGTCAATGTGAGTCAGCTGACCGACACGGTCGAAACCAACCGCACGAAGTACTACAGCGTGAACTCGACCGGCGGTGGCAACTTCAACAACGAAGGCGCCACTGGCGACGACGCGATTGCAGCCGGCAAGGATGCGACGGCCGAAGGTGACGAGGCGGTCGCACTCGGCATCGGCAGCGCCGCAACGGGCGACGGCGGCATTGCGATCGGCGCGCGTGCGCAGGCGTTGTCGCTCAACAGCCTGGCGATCGGTGCGGGCGCGGTGAGCAGCCACGCCAACAGCATCGCGCTGGGTGCGGGTTCGGCGACGACCGTGGGCGCACAGACCGGCTATCAGGGCGCGTTCGTGGGCAGCAGCGATTCCACCGGTGAACTCAACGTCGGCGGCCGTCAGATCACGGGTGTCGCGGCGGGTTCGGCAGCGACCGATGCGGTGAATGTCAGCCAGCTGCAGGGCGGTGTGGACTATGCGATCACCCAGTCCAACAGTTACACCGATGGGCAGATTGACGGCGTCAACAACCGAATCGATGTGATCGATGGCCGCGTGACGGCGATCGAGGGCGACATCATCGATATCCAGGGCGACATCACGGATATCCAGGGTGACATCGTCGACATCCGCGGCGACATCACCGATCTCGATGATCGTGTGTCCAATGTGGAGGGTGTGGTCGTGGAAGTGGGCGGTCGCCTCGACAGTCTCGAGACCGGCGCAAGTGGTCCGTTCCAGATCAGCCAGGGCGAAGCCTACGTCGCGCCGACGCCGAGCGGACAGAACGCATCGGCAGGTGGCAATGGCGCAGTCGCGAGCGGCAACAACAGTGTGGCGCTGGGCAACCAGAGCCAGGCGACCGGCGCAGGCAGTACGGCGGTCGGGCAGGGCGCGAAGGCAACGGCCACCAACAGCACGGCGCTGGGTCAGGGTGCGACGGCGAGTCATGCCAACAGCGTGGCGCTGGGCGCGGGTTCGGCCACCACGGTCGGCGCCCAGAGCAACTACAACGGCGCGTATGTGGGCACTAGCAGCTCGACCGGTGAAGTCAACGTCGGCGGTCGCACGATCTCGGGCGTTGCGCCGGGCATCGCCGGCACCGATGCGGTCAACGTCAACCAGCTCACCGGTGGCGTGAACCAGGCGATCAATGTGGCCAATCAGTACACCGACGGTCGCATCACCCAGATCCAGGACGACATGTGGTCCATCGAACGCGGTTACCGCGGCGCGACTTCTTCGGCGATGGCAATGGCGGGTCTGCCGCAGGCCTACCTGCCGGGCAAGAGCATGCTGGCGGTCGGTGTCGGCGGCTACCAGAGCGAGTACGGCATGGCCGTCGGTCTCTCGGGCATCACCGAGAACGGACGCTACGTCTACCGTGCGCAGGCCAGCGGCAACACCGCGCGTGACTGGGGCTTCTCGGTGGGTGCAGGTATCCAGTGGTGATGCACGGGCCCGGCCCTTGCCGGGCCCGTTGTTCCATTGACGAGATCAGGGATTCGACACCGCCCGTGCCCAATGCACGGGCCTCTCAAGAGGTTCAGGACATGCGCTATTCCATCAATGCTTCCAAGGCGGCGCGCAGCGCGCTGCTCGCCATCGCCGTTGCCGGTGCGCTCAGCGCCTGCGGCACACGCCACATCAGCCGTGACATCTCGCCCGAGGGTGTCGCTGGTGAGGTCGTGTTCCCCGACCCGGCCCGCGCCGTGCTGGCAGAGGGCACCTTCCCCAACGTCGCCGACCTGCGCAGCATCGGTCCCGGTGTGACCAAGGATCAGCTCTATCAGACACTGGGCCGGCCGCACTTCCGCGAAGGTCTGGTCGGCGTGCGCGAGTGGGATTACCTGCTCCACTTCCGCACCCCCGAAGGCGTGGTGACCTGCCAGTACAAGGTCATCTTCGACCGCGATTACCGCGGACAGAGCTTCCATTGGAGCCCGGCGTCGTGTGCGGATCTGCTGGCCGATACCGCGCGCACGGATACCACCGAGGCAGGCGTGCGTCGCGTGAACCTGTCAGCCGATGCGCTGTTCGCATTCGCGCGCCACGAGGCCGGTGACATCCTGCCCCGCGGCAACGAGCTGCTGACCCAGCTGGCATCGGACATCCGTGAAGTGGGCCCGTCGGTCGTCACCGTGATCGGGCACACGGACCGCATCGGCAGCGCCGACGCGAACCAACTGTTGTCGCAGCGCCGCGCCGACACCATCCGTGCATTGCTCGTGTCCAACGGCGTGCCGGCGGACTCGATCATCGCTGTCGGCAAGGGCAAGGCCGAACCGGTTACCACCAGCTGCACCGATGCGCTCGCGCGTCCGGCGCTGGTCGAGTGCCTCACGCCCGATCGTCGGGTCGAAGTGGAAGTGCGCGGCGTCGCCGCGCGCTGAAAGCTGCACAACGCCCGGTCGGTCTGAACGCCGGCCGGGCGTGTGGCATCGCGGTCAATCCGCGTCGAGCACTACTTCCAGTACGGCATCGCCGTAGCGTTCCAGCTTGCCGGCGCCGACGCCGCCGATGCCGCCGAGCTGGCCGTGGCTGATCGGGCGCAGGCGTGCGATCTCGCGCAAGGTCGCGTCGTGGAAGATCACGTAGGCGGGCACGTTCTGCTCGCGCGCCAGACGGCCGCGTAGCGCGCGCAGCGATTCGAACAGCGGCCGGTCGGCCGGTGCCAGGTCGATGTCGGCGCCGGTCGCGGCGCGTGTGGTGCGTGCGCGCTCCTTCGTGTTCGTCGGCTTGCGCAGCATCACCTGCGTTTCGCCCTTGAGCACACCGCGGCTGGCTGGCGTCAGACGCAGGCCGCCATAGCCTTCGGCATCGACGTCGAGCAGGCCCTGTGCGACGAGCTGGCGCAGCACGCTCTTCCATACGCGCGCGTCGACGTCGGTGCCCACGCCGTAGGTGCTGAGCTGGTCGTGGCCGAACTGGCGGATGCGCTCGCTCTCGCTGCCGCGCAGGATGTCGATGATGTGCGCGGCGCCGAACCGCTGGCCGCTGCGATACACGCAGCTGAGCGCTTTCTGCGCGGGTACGGTGGCATCCCACGCGGCCGGCGGGTCGAGGCAGTTGTCGCAGTTGCCGCAGGGCTGGCCCGCGCCCTTGGCCGCGTAGTCCTCGCCGAAGTTCGCCAGCAGCACCTGACGGCGGCAGCGCATCGTTTCGCAGTAGCCGACCAGCGCGTCGAGCTTGCGGTGTTCGAGCCGCTTGCGTTCGTCGCCGGACTCGGACTGTTCGATCATCTGCCGCAACAGCACCAGATCGCCGAGGCCGTAGCACATCCACGCATCGGCGGGTTCGCCGTCACGGCCGCCGCGGCCGGTTTCCTGGTAGTAGCCCTCGATGGATTTCGGCAGGTCGGTATGCGCGACGAAGCGCACGTCCGGCTTGTCGATGCCCATGCCGAACGCGATCGTCGCGACGACCACCACGCCGTCGCTGCGCAGGAAGCGGCGCTGGTTCGCCGCGCGCAGTTCCGCATCCATGCCGGCGTGATACGGGATCGCATCGATGCCTTGGCCGGCGAGATACTCGGCCGTCTCCTCGACCTTGCGCCGCGACAGGCAGTAGACGATGCCGGCTTCGCCGCGATGCGACTGCACGAAATCGAGCAGCTGGCGCTTGGCGTTTTCCTTCTGCACCACCGTGTAGCGGATGTTGGGCCGGTCGAAGGAACTGACGAAGCGGCGCGCGTCTTCCAGTTGCAGGCGCTCGGCGATCTCGCGCTGGGTCGGCGGATCGGCGGTCGCGGTCAACGCGATGCGCGGCACGTCCGGCCAGCGCTCGTGCAGGATCGTCAGCTCGCGATACTCGCGGCGGAAATCGTGGCCCCATTGCGACACGCAGTGCGCTTCGTCGATCGCGAACAGCGCGAGCGGCGCGCGGTCGAGCAGCGACAGGAAGCGGGGCGTGAGCAGGCGCTCGGGCGCGACGTAGAGCAGGTCGAGTTCGCCGGCCAGCAGCTCGCGCTCCACGCGCTGCGCGGTCTCGCCATCGAGCGTGGAGTTGAGATACGCCGCGCGCACGCCCGACTGCAGCAGCGCATCCACCTGGTCCTGCATCAGCGCGATCAGCGGCGACACCACGATCGCCACGCCGTCGCGCAGCAGCGCCGGCACCTGGTAGCACATGGACTTGCCGCCGCCGGTGGGCATCAGCACCAGGGCGTCATGGCCGGCGGCCACGTGGGCGACGATCGCGGACTGTTCGCCGCGGAACGCGGCATGGCCGAACACGCGCTGCAGAACCTCGAGCGCGCCGGCGTCGGAAGACGAAGACATCGGACAAGGATACCGGCTGCGGCCGGCGCGCTGGCATCGCCGAAGCGCGCATCGAAGCGTCGTCCGGACGGCGTTTGTTAAGCTGACCGGTCTTCCCGCAGGACGACCGCATGACCTCGACGCCCGGATCCGGCGGCATGCCGCTTCACAACAAGATGCTGATCGGCTTTCTCGTCGGCGCGATCGCCGGCCTGGCGATCAACCTGCTGACCGGCCATCTGACCGTCGACGGCGTCCCGCCTGCGTTCTCCGGATGGGTCGAAGGCCTGATCCGCTACGTCACCGAACCGATCGGCCAGTTGTTCCTGCGTCTGCTGTTCATGCTGGTCGTGCCGCTGGTGTTCTCGGCGCTGATCCTGGGCGTGGTAGAGATCGGCGATCCGCGCGCGCTCGGCCGTCTCGGCGGCAAGACGCTGGTGTGGGTGTTCGGTACCACGTTTATCGCGGTGATCATCGGTCTGGTGGTGGTGTCGATCATCCAGCCGGGCGCGGGTATCGATCCTGCGTTGCGCGACGCGATGCTGTCGGATTCCGTCGCCGCGGGCGCCACGATCGCCGAGCCCGCCTCGATCGGTCTCGTCGACATGCTGCTCAACATGGTGCCGCGCAATCCGATCGCCGCCGCCGCCGCGACCGATCTGATCGCGGTGATGGTGTTCGCGCTGCTGTTCGGCATCGCCGCCACCGTGGTCAATTCGCCGGGCACGCGCAGCTTCGTCGGCGCGGTGCAGGGCATCTACGACATCAGCCTGAAGCTGATCGACTGGGTGATCCGTCTGGCGCCGTACGCCGTGGCCGCGCTGCTGTTCACGCTGACCGCGCGCATGGGCCTGGGCCTGATGGTGCAGCTGGGCTGGTTCGTGCTGACCGCAGCGCTGGCGCTGGCGCTGCATTTCTTCGGCACGTTCTCGCTGATGATCGCGGTGCTCGCCCGGCGCTCGCCGCTCGATGTGTTCAGGAAATCGCAGCCGGCGCTGCTGACCGCGTTCTCCACGTCGTCCAGCGCGGCCACGCTGTCGACCTCGCTCAAGACCGCCGAGGAAAACCTCGGCGTGCCGCGACGCGTGGCGCGCTTCGTCTGCACGCTCGGTGCCACCGTCAACATGAACGGCACGGCGCTCTACGAGGGCGTGACCGTGCTGTTCCTCGCCCAGCTGTTCGGCGTCGAGCTCACGCTGCTGCAGCAGGCGATGATCCTGGTGATGTGCATCATGGGCGGCATCGGCGCGGCCAGCGTGCCGGGCGGCTCGCTGCCGGTGATCGCGACGATCCTGGTGATGTTCGGCATTCCGCCCGAGGGCATCGGCATCATCCTCGGCGTGGACCGTTTCCTCGACATGTGCCGCACGACCGTCAACATCGGCGGCGACATGGTCGGCTCGGTGGTCATCGGCCGCGGCGAAGCGGACGAGGACGACGACGCCGAAGCGGTGACCGACCAGGCGCTGCCGCGCACGGCCTGAGGCCGCATCACGCCGCTGCCGGGACATCACCCGGGCAGCGGCGCGGCGCTCGTGGGACAATTGGCGGCTCCCGCCCGCTGCCGCCCGTCTCCGAGCCCATGACCACGTCGACCCGTCGCGAACTCGCCAACGCCATCCGTTTCCTCGCCATCGACGCCGTCGATGCCGCCAAGTCCGGCCATCCCGGCATGCCGATGGGCATGGCCGACATCGCCGAAGTGCTGTGGAACGACCACCTCAGCCACAACCCGGCGAATCCGCAGTGGTTCAACCGCGACCGCTTCGTGCTGTCGAACGGCCACGGCTCGATGCTGCATTACGCGCTGCTGCACCTGTCGGGTTACGACCTGCCGCTGGAAGAGCTGAAGAACTTCCGCCAGCTGCACAGCAAGACCGCCGGTCACCCGGAGCGCCACGAGACGCCCGGCGTCGAGACCACCACCGGTCCGCTGGGCCAGGGCTTCGCGAACGCCGTCGGCTTCGCACTCGCCGAGCGCCTGCTCGCGCAGCGTTTCAACCGTCCCGAGTTCGCCGTCGTTGACCATCGCACCTGGGTGTTCATGGGTGACGGCTGCCTGATGGAAGGCATCTCGCACGAAGCCGCCTCGCTCGCCGGCACGTTGGGCCTGGGCAAGCTGGTCGCGTTCTGGGACGACAACCGCATCTCGATCGACGGCAACACCGAAGGCTGGTTCACCGACGACACCCCGGCGCGTTTCGAGGCCTACGGCTGGCGCGTGATCCGCGACGTCGACGGCCACGACGCCGATGCGATCTCGCGTGCGATCGAAGCCGCCACCGCCGAAGACGACAAGCCGGTGCTGGTGTGCTGCCGCACGACGATCGGCTTCGGTTCGCCCAACCGCGCCGGCAAGGAGTCCTCGCACGGCGCGCCGCTGGGCCAGGACGAATCCGACGCCACGCGCGCCGCGCTCGGCTGGAACCACGGTCCGTTCGAGGTGCCGCAGGCGCTGCGCGACGGCTGGCGCGCGGTCGAAGCCGGCCAGGTGCGCGAGTCGGAGTGGAACCAGCAGTTCGATGCCTACCGGGCCAAGTACCCCGAGCTCGCCGCCGAACTCGTGCGCCGCTCGCACGGCGACCTGCCCGACGGCTTCGTCGAGGCGGCCGATGCCTTCATCGCCAAGCTGCAGAGCGACGGCCCGACGATCGCCTCGCGCAAGGCCTCGCAGATGGCGATCGAGGCGTTCGCGCCGCTTCTGCCGGAAATCATCGGCGGCTCGGCCGACCTCGCGCATTCCAACCTGACCCTGTGGAAGGGCAGCACGTCCGCGGCCAGCACCGATGCCAACGCGAACTACGTCTATTACGGTGTGCGCGAGTTCGGCATGAGCGCGATCGCGAACGGCCTGGCGCTGCACGGCGGTTTCATTCCGTTCGACGCGACGTTCCTGGTCTTCAGCGACTACGCCCGCAACGCCGTGCGCATGAGCGCGCTGATCCCCGCGCACGCGATCCACGTCTACACGCACGATTCGATCGGTCTGGGCGAAGACGGCCCGACCCATCAGCCGGTCGAGCATCTGGCGAGCCTGCGCTACATCCCGAACAACGACGTGTGGCGCCCGTGCGATGCGGTCGAATCGGCGGTGGCATGGAAGTCGGCGATCACCCGTCAGGACGGCCCGAGCTGCCTGATCTTCTCGCGCCAGAACCTGCCGCACCAGGCACGCGACGCCGCGCAGGTGGCCGACATCGCGCGCGGCGGCTACGTGCTGAAGGATTCGGTCGGCACGCCGGAGATCATCCTGATCGCGACCGGTTCGGAGATCGGTCTGGCGACCCAGGCGGCCGAACAGCTCGGCGACACGGTGCGCGTGGTGTCGATGCCCTCGACAGACGTGTTCGATCGCCAGGACGCGGCCTATCGCGAATCCGTGCTGCCCAACGCCGTGCGCAAGCGCGTTGCGATCGAAGCCGGCGTCACCGCCTTCTGGCGCGCGTACGTGGGTCTCGACGGTGCCGTGATCGGCATCGACACCTTCGGTGCCTCGGCGCCGGCCGACAAGCTGTTCCAGCACTTCGGCATCACGGTCGAGAAGATCGTCGAGGCGGCGAAGGCGCTTTGATCGGTCGCTGCGATCTGCAGCAGTGAACGAAAAAGCCCGCGCAAGCGGGCTTTTTTTCTGACCCCTCTCCCTCTGGGGTGAGGCGGCACGCTTGCGAGCCACTGGCTCGCGTGTCGACGAACGCCCTCGCGCCAGCGCGAGGGCCGGGGCGCGGAGCGGGGGTTGGGGTGAGGGCTGACGCTCGCGAAGTTCGATCAGCGCGCGGTTCTGCGGCTACAAACGTCGCTGCGCCCCATCCACGAATCACGAGCGGCGCTTTCCTGCGGCTCACGATTCGCCCTCTGCAAGCAGGGGAGCGCTTCAGATACCGCCCACCGACGTGTCGTGCTTGCTCCCACCCCGGCAATGCGGCGAATCGGGCACCTGCACTTCGGCCGCCCATTCCTCGGGCGTGAACGTATGCAGCGCCAGCGCGTGGATCTGCTGCATCTGCGAACCGAGCGCGCGGTACACCGCCTGGTGCCGCTGCAGCGCACGCTTGCCGTCGAACGCCGCGCTGACCACGACCGCCTTGAAATGCGTCTCCAGCCCGCGGCTGTGCATATGGCTCTCGTCCTCGACATCGAGGTGCGTGGGCTGCAGTGCGGCGAGGGCGTCGCGGAGCTGGTCGGCGCGGGTGGTCATGGTCGGGTCCTGCACGGGTGTCGTCGAACGAAATGGAGGCGCGCTGCGCGTTCGCAACCGCGCTTCAGGCCGCGGATGTCGGCGCGATCACATCCTGCGGCGCACTGGGTCGCGCGGTGCGGCGCAAGCCGAGCGACACCAGTCGCGCCATCAGATGTTCGTTGAAGCCGCTGGGCGCCTGCAGCTGCATGCGCGCGAGCGCGGGCGTGTCGTCGCCGATGCCTGCGCGCAAGGCGTCGATCACGGTCGTGAGCTTGCCGCGTCGTGTGGCGGTCTGCGTGCGCAGCCAGGCCAGCGCGCGCAACAGGCGCTGCTCGACGACATCGAAATCGCTGCCCAGCGGGTAGTCGGGCAGACTGCCGTCGGCGCGCAGCGGCGCCAGCGACTTGCGCAGCGCGTCCGGCGTGTTGCGCTGCCAGGGCGCGGGCACGACGAAGCGCGCATCGAGCTTGCCGGCCGCCTGCGCACGCTGTACGAGTCCGACCTGATGCGGGGCTTCGGCGACGCGCACCATCGCGCGCGTGCAGTCCTCGTCGGTCGCGCCGCGGATGTCGGCGATGCCGTACTCGGTGATGTAGACATCGCGCAGATGCCGGGGAATCGTCGTGTGGCCGTAGTTCCAGCGGATGTTGGCCTCGCGGCCGCCGCCGGCATCGCGCGCGGCGCGCAGCAGCAGCACCGAGCGCGCGTCGGGCAGCGCGTGGCCCATCGCGACGAAGTTGTACTGGCCGCCGACGCCGGACACCACGCGGCCATCGTCCAGTCCATCCGACACCGCCGCGCCCAGCGCGGTCGCCATCATGCAGCTGTTGAAGAAGCGCGCATCGCGGCGTTGCAGGCGCTCGAGGCCTTCGTCGAGACCGTAGAGCTCGTTGACCTCGCCGACGCGCTTCATGCCGATGCCGCGACGGGTCTCGTCATCGAGTCCGCGCAGCCAGGCATAGAAATCCGGCGAGCCGAGGTAGAACGCGCCGTGGAGGAACTCGCCGTTGCGTTCGATCAGATCGAGATCGAGCGCGCTCGCGGTGCCGTCGTTGGCGCGGCGCATCAGGCTGGCCTTGTCGACGACGCGGCGCTTGATCACGCCGACTTCGACCAGGCGCTTGAAGCCCTCGTTGATCATCTCGCTGCAGCCGTAGAGGCCGATCTCGAACGGATCGAGTCCACCGACGGCCTGCACCGTGCGATGCGCGGCGAGATCGGGATCGAGCGCGTGGAGCACGCGCCGGTACGCCGCGTTGTCGGTATGGCGCAGCGCCAGTGCATGGCACAGCGCATCGGCGAGCGCGCCGATGCCGATCTGCAGCGTGCCGCCGTCGCGCACCAGCGTGCTGGCGTAGAAACCGATCGCGTAGTCGGCATCCGATACGGGCTGGCGCGGCAGGCCGAACAGGCGCGGGTAGGGCGGTGGCGGCGCGATTACGACGTCGAAGAACGCCGCGTCCACCGCCGCGGTGCCGTCGAGCCAAGGCAGCGCAGGATCGACTTCGCCGACGACCAGCGGGCGCGGGTGACCGGCTGCCACGAGTGCATCGATCGCATCGAAAGTCAGGTCGGTGTTCGACGACAGCGAAAAGCGCGTGCCGTCGTCATTGGCCGCGACCTTCTGCACCAGCACGTTGACGCCGCGGTCGGCGAGTGCGCGCGCCACGTGCGTGTAGTTGAGGCTCGCGTAGCGGCGCTGCGCCTGGGACGAGCCCAGCATCGCGCCGGACTGCATGTAGAACTCTTCGACCTCGACATGCGGCGGCAGCGCGTTGCGGCGCAGCGCGTCCACGTATTTCAGATGCACGAAGTCCTCGCCGAAATGCCGCTTCGCGAACGGGCCGATGAAACGACCTTCGAGATCGTCGCCACCCTTGGGCGGGTCCAGCGAGAGGGCGGTGTAGAGGGTGAACGGCCGTGCGGGATCCGCGATCGCGGCATCGAACAGCGCGTTGAGCAACCGGTGCGGCTTGCCGATGCCGAGCGGCGCACCGATGTGGAGGGCACCGTCGACATGCGCATGGATGCGGCTGACGGCGTCTTCGATGGAGTCGACGTAGGCGGTCATGGCGAGAGGATACGCAGGCGCACGTGAATAGGCGGCCGCCCGGGCGCCGGCGGTGCGCGCGACCATCTTCACGCGCGTGCGCCGGTGCGCCGACGTCCGGAACGTCAGCGCGTGGGCGTTGCCCGCGGTCGCACGCGGATCGCGTCGGGCTCGGCGGTGATCTCCGCATTCGCGTCCTGGCCCAGCAGGGTCAGCACCGCGCTCAGCGGCATGCCATCGAAATGCAGCGAGACCGTGTGATCGAGCGTCACCCCATCGGCGATGTCGAGCGGCACGCCACTGGCGGTCGCGATCTGCTCCAGCACATCGCGGGCACGCGCGTCGCTGACCGACAGCGCGATTTCCGCCTGCGCGCCGGTCGCCGCGTAGCTGGTGCCGGAGGTGAAGCGCACCGCGTCATGCGTGGGCGGCTGGGCAGGCGTGGCGATGGCCGCAGGCGGCGCGGCGTTGCCAGCAGGCGCGACGGGCGCCGCATCGCCGTTGGCGCTGCCGCAGCCGGACAGCGAGAGCGCAACGAGCGCCATCGTGCACAGCAGGCTCGGACGTGAAACGCGTGGGTGGCGCATCGGGAGCTCCTTGCGGTCGACGGGGCGGGAGGGCAGGCGATTACACGATACCGCCGTCAGCGGCGGCGTTCACGACTCCAGCATCTCCGGCTTGAACAGCGCCCGTCGCGAACGTTCGTTGCCGCTGACCATGAACTGCCCGTCGCCGCGGTAGTGCACGGTGCGCGGCCATTTCGGACGTTGTGCGGCGTGCGCGGCAACGACGCGCCAGACGAACAGCGGGTAGTCGGCGGTGATGCGGGTCTCGTGCAGGCGGCATTCGAAACGCGCGTGGCATTCGCCGATGCCGGGGGCGTCGACGACGCTGCCGTCGACCGCGGTCAGGCCGAAGCGTTCGAACTTGTCTTCGTCGGCGCTGCTGCTGTTGCCGATGCGCACGACGGTGTCGAGCATGTCGGCGGTCGGCAGGTTGATCACGCATTCGCGACTGGCGCGCGCGAGTGCATGGCTGCGGTTGGCCGACCAGATGTAGGTGCCGACGAGGTCGTAGCCCAGCATCATGTGCCAGCCCAAGGTCATGATGCCGCGCTCACCCTTGTGCGCGGTCGACAGCAGCACGACGGGGCCGGGTTCGAGAAAGCGACGCGTCTGGTCGGGCGGAATCGCGTGGGTGCGGGGCATGGCGCGGACCTGCAGGCGGGCCTGCGATTGCCGCAGGTCGGCGGTGAACGTCGCGTCGCCCGGTCAGTCGAGCGTGTGCACCGCATCGGCCAGACGCCGCACGTCGTCGCTGGTGTGGCTGACGTAGAGCATCGGCAGACGCACTTCGTCGCGCACACGCTGCAGCCACGGGATCAATTCTTCGCGCCGCGCTTCGTCGAGCGCCGACAGCGGCTCGTCGAACAGCAGCACCGCCGGCTGCGACAGCAGCGCACGGCCGATCGCCACGCGTTGCGCTTCGCCGCCGGACAAATTCGCCGGTTGGCGCTGCAGCAGCGCGCCGATGCCGAGCAGTTCGACCACCTGATCGAGTGCGAAGGTGTCGGCGCCCGCGTGGTGGCGGCCGTAGCGCAGGTTGCGCAGCACGTCGAGGTGCGGGAACAGGCGCGCGTCCTGGAACACGTAACCGACACGCCGGCGATGCGCGGGCACGTCGATGCGCGCGGCGCTGTCGAACAGCACGCGGCCGTCGATCTCGATGCGCCCCGCGCGTGGGCGCACGAGGCCGGCGATCGCATTGAGCACGCTGGTCTTGCCGGCGCCCGACGGCCCGGTCAGCGCGAGCACGCGCTGCGTGGCGTCGATGCGGATGTGGCGCGCGAAGCTGCCGCGGCGCAGGTCGATGTCGACGTGCAGCATCAGTCGTGCACCTCGCCGCGCTGGCGCCGCACCAGCCACTCGGACGCGAGCAGCGCCGCCAGCGAGATCGCCACCGACACGGCCGCGAGCCGCCAGATGCCGGCTTCGCCATCGGGCACCTGCATCAGCCCGTAGATCGCGGACGACACGGTCTGTGTCTCACCGGGGATGTTGGAGACGAAGGTGATCGTCGCGCCGAATTCGCCCAGCGCCTTCGCGAACGCCAGCACGGCGCCTGCGATCACGCCCGGCCACGCCAGCGGCAGGGTGATCGTGAAGAACACCCGCCAGGGACTCGCACCCAGCGTGGCCGCGGCCTGTTCGAGGCGTCGGTCGACGTTCTCGATCGACAGCCGGATCGTGCGCACCAGCAGCGGGAATCCCATGATCGCGCTGGCCAGCGCGGCGCCGGTCCAGCGGAATGCGAACGAAATGCCCAGCGTCTCTTCGAGCCAGCGGCCGATCACGCCGTTGCCGCCCAGCAGCACCAGCAGCGCGTAGCCGACGACCACCGGCGGCAGGACCAGCGGCAGATGCACCAGCGCATCGAGCAGCGACTTGCCGAAGAAGCGCCGGCGCGCGAGCAACCACGCGATCGCGATGCCGAACGGCAGGCTGCACAACGCGGCGGCGGCCGCGACCTTCAGGCTGAGCCGGATCGCGACGAGTTCATCGGGCCCGAAGCCCAGCAGTGTGCCCGGGTCCGCCATCGATCAGCGGATCGAGAAACCGTGTTCGCGGAAGATCGCCGACGCGGCCTCGCCGTCGAGCCAGCGCACGAAGGCATCGGCCTGGCGGTTGCGACTGGCGGCGACGCGCGCCACCGGATAGACGATCGCCGGATGGCTGTCGGCCGGGAACGTGGCCAGCACCTTGACCCGCGGTTCGGCCTGGGCATCGCTGCCGTAGACCACGCCCAGTGGCGCCTCGCCGCGCGCGACGAGGGTGAGCGCCGAGCGCACGCTGTCGGACTCGGCCACGCGCGGCTGCAGGGCCGACCACTGGCCCAGCGATTCGAACGCCGCCTTGGCGTACTTGCCGGCCGGCACGCTCGCCGTCAGCGCCAGCGAGAGGCGACCGCGCGCGCCGAGCAGGGGCAGCAGATCGGTCCCGCGCGCGAGTGTCAGCGGCTGCGCGGCGCTGTCGGCCGGCGCCACCAGCACCAGGGTGTTGCCGAGCAGCACGCGGCGCGAGGCGTTATCGATGAGGTTGCGTGTCTGCAGCCAGTCCATCCATTCCAGATCGGCGGACACGAATACATCGGCCGGCGCGCGCTGTTCGATCTGCCGCGCGAGCGCGGAACTCGCGGCGTAGGAGACGCGGACCGGTTGGCCGGTGTCCTGCTGATAGCGCGCGGCCGCGGCGTCCATCGATTCCTTGAGGCTGGCCGCGGCGAAGACGGTGATCGGCGCGCGTTCCTGGGCGACGGCCGGCAGGACGGCGAGCGCAACGAGAGCGGTGAGCAGCACGGCGGCAAAGGTGCGCAGCCAGCGGCGGGAACGGAGCATGTGCATGGCGATTCCGGCAGGAGGGCGACAGGATCAGGGCGCGGCGATGATGGTGATGCGTTCGACCTGGCGTACGCCGCGTGCCGGGCGCGTGTCGTCGGGCACCAGCAGACGCAAGGGGCCGTTGTCGGCATCGAGCGGGGCACCGTCGCAGCGGTCGACCAGATAGACGCCGCGATTGCCCAGCGTCGCGTCGAGTTCGCCGAGCGAGAACACCGCGCGGTAGCCGTCACGCGCGCTGACCAGCACGTAGCGATCGAGATGCGCGCCGCGCAAGGGCGCGTCCGGCATCGCGCCGCTGGACTGCAGCAATGCAGCCAGCGACACGCCTTCGCAGCGCAGCGTCTGGCCGTGGGCAGTGGCCTCGACCGTGTGCCGGGTCAGTGTGGCGCGTGCAGCAGCATCCAGCGGCACGACGACCGGCGACGGATCGGCCGGCGGCGCCGCGCGCTGGTGCGCGGCGTGGTCGTGCGCCTCGGGCGCCTGCGCATGGACCGCGGTGGCGCACAGCAGCAGCGCAGACAGATGCAGGCCACGGACCATGGCGGCTTTCCTCGTTATGAACGACCGAGCATAACGACCCGCTGCACCGGCGACAACGCGCCTCAGACCGTATCGATCGGCAGCTTCATGTAGCGCACGCCATTGGCCTCGGCCTCGGGCAGGGCGCCGGCGCGGATGTTGGTCTGCACCGAGGGCAGCAGCAGCGCCGGCATCGGGAGGGTGGCGTCACGGGCCTCGCGCAAGGCGACGAAGGTGGCCTCATCGATGTGGTGGCCGACGTGGATGTTGTCGCGCTTCTGCGCACCGATCGTGGTCTCGCAGGCCACCGCGCGGCCGCCAGGGCCGTAGTCGTGGCAGACGAACACGCGGGTGGCGTCGGGCAGTTCGAACATGCGCTGGATCGAGCGGTACAGCGTGGCCGCATCGCCGCCGGGGAAATCGCAGCGGGCGGTGCCGCCGTCGGGCATGAACAGCGAGTCGCCGGTGAACAGCGCATCGCCGATCAGGTACGCGCTGCTGTCGCTGGTGTGACCGGGCACCGGAATCGTGCGGCCTGCGAGCGCGCCGATCGCGAACGTGGCATCGGCTGCGAACAGCTGGTCGAACTGCGAGCCGTCGACCGGGAAATGCTCACCCAGATTGAAGATCGGCCGGAAGGTCTTCTGCACCGTGCGGATGCCGTCGCCGATCGCCAGGCGCGCGTCGGGCAACTGCTGGCGCAGCCAGTCGCCGGCCGACAGATGATCGGCGTGGGCGTGTGTCTCGAGGATCCACTGCACGTCGAGGCCGTGCGCCTGCACGTGATCGAGCAGCAGCATCGCCGAGGCCGATGACGTACGCGCCGAGGCCATGTCGAAGTCCAGCACCGGATCGATGATCGCCGCCGCGTTCGAAGACGGGTCACGCACGATGTAGCTCCACGTGCCGCTGCCGGCGTGGTGGAACGGGGTGACCTGCGGTTGCGGCATCGCGATCCTCCTGGGAACCGGGGCGGCAGACGCCGTCCGGACGGCGTGTAGACCGCGTCCGATGCTAGTCCACGCGGCCCGCGCGGACGTTGCGATTGCCTAATGTCAGCGTTGCGTGGGCGGCGCGAGCGCGGTGTTCAGCAGCGCACCGAGACGGGCGCCTGCATCGCGCAGTTCCTGCTCGGCCTGCGGCAGATGCGTGGTCACGTAGGTCTCGCTGACGCGCGCGCGGCGCGGATAGACGCCCGGCGACAGGGCAATGCGGCAGGCGGCTTCGGCCCAGTCCGCAGCCGGCGGTGGCAGGCGCACCGGGCCGCTGGCGTTGGCCGACGGTGCACGCGCACCGATCCGCGCCAGCCAGGCATCGCCGGACAGGTTCTGGCTGTTGAGCATGCCGCTGTCCCAGAACGCGTGCAGGTTGGTGCCGCGACCGCGGAAGTTGATCTGCTGGTCGTTGCCGCCGCGGTCGTGCCCGTAACCGGCATGCATCGGCTGGTGCGCATCGCCGGTGAAGTGCACGACGAACTTCAGCGCCTGCGCCCGCTCGGCGCGCGGACGGCTGCGGTCGGCGAGGATCGCGGTCTGGGCCTTGAGCGCTTCGACCACGCAGTTGCCATCCGGACAGTCGCGTCGCGCCTCGTAGCGGCAATTCGACTCGCCGATGTTGACGTAGTGCCAGGCCGCCGAGCGCTTGCCCAGATCCGGGTCGTGCTCACGCAACTCGTCAGCCCAGCTGGCGACGCCAGGCAGGGTGGGATCGGGCTCGCCGGCCAACAGCCGGGATATCTCCGCGCGCGCGGCGGGCGTCAGATCGCGCTCGGCGATCTGCGCCACCAGACGGTGACCGAGCTTGCCCCAGGCGAGGGCGGAGGAAGGGAGGGCGAAGGCGGCCAGCAGGCCACCGCACAGAAGGATTCGACGCAGCATGGGCGCAGTTTAACCGGCCGATGCCCGATGGACCTGACAGCGCGGGGCTGGCGAGCCGGGAACAGGACGGATGTCGCCGATCGTGGTGGTTCCGATACCCGGCAGGCCCGCAGAAATATTGCCTGGGCAAGGAGGTCAGGCGGCCGATGTCGTGCGCGCGGAGGGGCAGGTCTCGACGCGCGCCGGCTTGTCGTCGGTGGACGGCGCTGGCGGGATCCGATCGAGTGACAAGGCTGCGATCTCCACCTTGGGCAGCAGGCGTCTGGTGAAGTAGCCGTCCTTGTAGTAGCGGATCTTCCTGCACAGCACCGGATGCGCGAGCCCTTCGTAGAGCACGATCTCCTTCTCGGGGCCCATCGCCTTGAGCTCCTGCGGCAGCATCAGGGCGCGGCGCTCCAGCACCTCGTTGTCGGACACGTTGCTGACGCCGCCGTGCGAACGCGTGCGTGCGCGGCGACGGACGGTGGTGAAGCCCAGCATTTCGGAATAGTCGTTCGCGTCCTGCTGTTCGCGCGGGGCGTAGATGATCTGCAGCGCATGGTTGGTGATGATCGTGCGCGAGAGGTCCTTGCCGTAGACCGCGTCCAGCTGCGCCATCGACTGGATGATCGGCAGCAGGCGCAGGTTGTAGCCCGCCATGTAGGCGACGGCCTTGGCGATGATGTCCACGCGACCGATCGACGTGAATTCGTCCATCAGCAACAGGCACTGGTGCTTCAGCGACGCATCGTTCTGCGGCAGCGTGCGCGTGTTGACGTTGATCAGCTGGCTGAAGAACAGATTCACGATCAACCGGCTCTCGGCCAGCTTGTTGGGCTGGATGCCGACGTAGATGGTCATGCGCTTGCGGCGCACGTCGTCAAGGCGGAAATCGTCGCCGCTGGTGGCCGCATCGAGCACCGGATTGAGCCAGGCGTTCAGCGGTTCGCGGAACGAGCCCATGATCGAGGCGAAGGTCACGTCGGCCTGGGAGAGCAGGCCCGCGAATGCGGTCCGCGCCTGCGCGCCGAGGAAGGGCGCCTCGGACAGCGTCTGCAGATAGGGCTTCAGTTCGCTGCCGTCGCCCGACGACACGCGCAGCACTTCGCCGAGCGTAGGCGTCGGGGCATCGTTCGAGTGGTCGGCGCGTTCGAACAGGTACAGCGTGAATGCCAGAAACGCATTGCGTGCCTGGCTGGTCCAGAATTTGTCGCGGTCGTCGCCGTCCGGGTACAGCATCGCGGCGATCGCCTGCAGATCCGAGACCCGGAACGATGGATCCGACGACACGTAGGTCATCGGATTCCAGCGATGTGAGCGCCGGTCTTCGGCAAACGGATTGAACAGGAAGATCTCGTGACCGATCGAGCGGCGCCAGCCCGAGGTCAGATCAAAATTCTCCTGCTTGATGTCGAGTACGACGGCCGATTCGCGGTAATCGAGCAGGTTCGGGATCACCACCCCGACGCCTTTGCCCGAGCGCGTGGGCGCGGCCAGGATCACGAACTGCTGGCCCGACAGGCGCAGAAGCTTGCCGTTCATCTGGCCGAGCACGATGCCGTCGTCGCGATGTTTCAGCAGCCCTGTGTGGGCGAGATCAAACATGCCCGCGAAGCGTGCGCGGCCATGGATGTTGCGGTGACTGCGCAGCTTGAACAGCATCACCACCAGCGCCAGCCAGACCAGGCCCATCAGACCGAAGCCGATGCCGCCCGCGGTCCAGATCCGCCACGCATGCGGCGCAACCTGCGGATGATCGACGACGCTGGCATAGGTGTACCAGGTGCCGATGCCGAGCTGCGTGGTGTCCAGCCCGAGCAGCACCAGCAATAGATAGCCTGCGAGATAGAGCGCCGCGACGGTGGCGCCGGCGGTGACGAGCGCTGCACCGATCCAGCGTTCAGTAGACATGCGCATTCCTCCATGCGCGCCGCCCGGGAGACGATGAGCACCCGGTCATGGCGCCACCTGCTGCGTATCGACAAACACGTAGTCGTCGTTCGAAGGCCAGCGGGCGAGCCCGTCATCGAGCTTGATGCAGGGGCGACCATCACAGGCGGTGATCGCGACCTGTTGCAGCGCCTCCAGCACCTCGGCACGCACGCTCGCGCGTTCCGCGCGCTCCAGGTTGAGCTTCGCGACGTAGCCACTCGCGCCGATGAGGGCGGCGCCGCCCAGCACGAGCGCCAGCAGGGCACCGCTCCCCAACAGACGTGAGCGCGCGGTCAGTCCCGCCTGCGTCCGGTCGAGGTGTGCGATCAGATGTTCGAGTCGTTGCGCAGCCGATTCGGCGCGTGCAGTGGTGGCGTCCAGCTGACCGGTCAACGTCTCGCGCACCGCCGTGGTCGTCGCCCGCAATACGGCATCGCGTCCTGCGGCGGTGTGTTCGGCGACGCCAGTGGCCGCGTCCTGCAATGCGTCGGCGGCATCGCGTTGATCGCGCGCAGCCTGTTCGCACTGCTGCGTCAGATGCGCGGCCAGCAGTGCCGCGCTCGCAACGAAGTCCTCCATCTGCGTCCGTTCCATGGCTCCTGCTGACGATGTCGTTCCCGGATGACGAGGATGCGGGCTGGCGCAGTGCAGAAGCCGACGTGATTGTCCGGATCGGCGGGTCGGGAAATCACCCGAGGGCTTGCGGAAATCATGTCATCACGCGTCAGCGCAGGCCCGCGTCCAGTGCAGGGCTGCAGAATCGGCGAGGATGCAAAGCGCCGGAAAATCACGTGTTTCCGGTCACTTCAACCGCGCGTCAGGCGACCGGAACGGCTCGTTTCGAACTGCTCGGACGCGGCGCGTCGCCGCGTTGACGCGAATTTTCCGTGTCGCTTAGTTTCGAACCGTCATCGCTTCGCAGTCGTCGGAAACGCGACGTGCGCAGTGACCAGGGGACGCACGTTCGACGCTCGCGACAGGCACCGCGGCGGAGCGTGCACATCAGGGAAGAACCGCGTGGGTATGAGCACATCAGTCGCAGGATGGAGGTTCGCGGTAGTCGTCGGCGTCTGCCTGACCGCGATCGCCGGGTGTGCCACACCCGATGCAGCGGACCCGCGCGGCAAATGGCGGCCTCTGCACCAGTTCGCGGAGGCACCGCAGGCGATTCCGCTGCAGCAGACCTACGTGTTCCAGGCGTTTCCATCGGACCAGACCCTCAAGACGTTGCTGACGCGCTGGTCGAACGATGCCGGTCTCGGTCTGTCGTATCTGCACGCCAACGACTACACGCTGCACGCACCGGTCGCGCAGCTCCGCACCACGAGCATCGAGCAGGCGGCATCGGCGTTGTCGTCGGCGTATGCAGCGCAGGGCGTGCGGGTGTCGGCCGAACGCGGCGCGATCGTGGTCAGCCACGCGCAGGCCGCTTCGGTTGCGCCGGCCGACGGCGCGACGGACTGACGGGGCACGCATGTTCGGCAAACGCACCGCATCCCCGGAGATCGACAAGACCGTCGCGCAGGGGGTCAGTTACGAACTCACCTTGACCGACCAGATGCGGCGCAGCGAGCGGCGCGCCTGGCGCGTGGCGGGCTGTGCGGTTGCGATGTCGGTGATCCTCGCCGGTGGTTACGTGCTGTTCCTGCCGCTGAAGGAGCGCGTGCCCTATCTCGTGATGGCCGATCCCTATACCGGCACCGCCAGCGTCGCGCGGCTGTCGGGCAACTTCAACGAACGCGACGTCACGACGGAAGAGGCGATCAACAAGAGCAATGTTGCCCAGTTCGTGCTCGCGCGCGAGTCCTACGACTCGGGACTGATCGGTCAGCGCAACTGGCGGACCACGCTGTCGATGGCCGGTCCTGCGGTCGCACCCGCCTACATCGGCCTGCATGCCGAACATAACCCCGAACGCCCGTTCCGGATCTACGGGACGGGCCGTTCGGTACGGACGCGGATCCTGAGCATCGTGCTGATCGGTGGAGGCGAAGGTCGTCGCCCGTCGGGTGCGACCGTGCGCTTCCAGCGCAGCCTCTACGACAAGTCGAATGGGCGCGTGGAACCCATCGATGCGCGGATCGCGACGCTCGAGTTCGCCTACAACCCGGAGCTGCGATTGAGCGACGAAGACCGCCTGCTCAATCCGCTGGGCTTCCGGGTGACGAACTACCGCGTCGATCTGGATTTCGCCGCCGGTCCCGTGCCGGATCGCGAGTTCCCCGTGCCGCGTCCTGCGGCGACGCCGTCGACGCTCGGCGCGGCTGCGCCACCGCCGGCTTGGTCGGATGACGACGCCGACATCCCGCCGATCGAACCTGGCGTGACCGGAGCCCTCCCATGAGTCGTGGTGCACACCGCCGCCCGATCGCAGCCGCATGCCGCGTACTGGTCGCGCTGTTGCTGCTGGCCCCGCTGTCGGCGCTGGCGCAAGTCGTGGAGGAATACGCCTACCAGCCCGATGCCGTCTACCAGGTGCGGACCGGGCTGGGCATCACCACCCAGATCGAGCTCAGTGCGCACGAACAGATTCTCGACTACAGCAGCGGCTTCAGTGGCGGCTGGGAGATCAGTCGCCGCGACAACGTGTTCTACGTCAAACCGCGGAACGTCGACGTCGACACCAATCTGCTGGTGCGCACCGCCGCGCACGCCTACATCTTCGAGTTGAAGGTCGTCGCGAGCGACTGGCGCTCGCTCGATCAGGCACGGGCCGCCGGCGTGCAGTACAAGATCCGCTTCAGTTATCCGGGCGATACCCGCTTCGCGCCCGAGACGGCCGAAGCACCGGAGGCAGCCGTCGAACTGAGTACCGGCCTGCAGCCCGACCGGCAGTACCACTTCCGTTACGACTACACCCAGCACCGGCGCACGCCGCACTGGCTGGTGCCGTCGACGGTCTACGACGATCGGCGCTTCACCTATATCCGCATGGGGGACCGTGCCCGCTTTCCCAGCGGCAATTTTCCCGCGGTGTTCGCCCGGGACAGCGAACACGGCGAGGAGTTCGTCGTCAATTCGACGGTCGAAGGTGATGTGATCGTGGTCCATGGGACCTATCCCTTTCTGGTCGTCCGGCACGGCGCGCACGTCGTCGGCCTGCGCAGGAGTGCCGAGCCGTGAGCGAGCATCCCGTCGACTCCGAACGCGCGCCCGGTCCGGGCGGTCGCGGCCCGGCCAATCCCTACGAGGCGCGGTTGGGCCAGCAGGCGGATCTCGATGCGGACGCGCCGGTGCTGCAGGCGGCCGAGGTCCAACGCCTCAACCGCCGCGCGCTGGTGTTCCTCGCAGGCATCGTGCTGCTGCTCGGCGGGCTGGCGTTCTGGGTGTTTTCGGGCGGCGGTCTGGCCAGCGATGACGCGCGTCCCCGCACGCAGACCGGCGAACAGATCGTGATCCCGGCCGCGCCGCGGGATCTGCCCGAACTGCCGGTGGCAAGGCCCGCAGCGCCGCCCCCGGAGCTGCCGCCATTGCCGGTGATCGAGGATCCGCGTCCGGCGCCGTCCGCCGGCATGGGCGAGGCACTGTCGGGCGGCATGTTCTCCGGCAGCGCCGCGCCATCGCTCCTGGAACGGCGCATGCAGGATGTCGCGGGTGGATCGGGCATGTCCGGCATGTCGAGCACGGGGCCTGATGGAATGCCGGGTGTGCCCGACGGCTTCGGCGCGGCCGCGCCGGCGTCCGTCATGCAGGCGCCCGCGGATGGGCCCACCAGTGCACGCCCGCTCTACAGCCCCGACACCCTGCTGCTGCGCGGTACCTACATCCGGTGCGTGCTGCAATCGCGCGTCATCAGCGACTTTCCCGGCTACACCTCCTGCATCGTCACCGAGCCGGTGTACTCGGTGAACGGCAGACGCCTGCTGCTGCCGCGTGGTTCGAAGGTCATGGGCTTCTACAACGCCGACAGTGTCATCGGCGATCGCGCCGGCATCGTCTGGGACAGGATCACCACGCCCACCGGGCTCGACGTCAACATGCGCAGCCCGGGTGTGGACGCGCTCGGCGCCGCCGGCAACGCGGGCCACTACACGGCGCACTGGGGCCAGCGGCTCGCCTCGGCGTTGCTGATCAGCATGCTCAGCGACGCGTTCAAGTACGCGGCCGCCGAACACGGCCGGCCGCAGACGTCATTCGGCAACGGTTTCGTCGTGCAGAACCCTTACGAGAGCAACACCGCACGCACGCTCGAGCGGATGGCCAACATGGCGTTGGAGCGCAACATGGCGCGCCCACCGACCGTCACGATCAACCAGGGCACCGTGGTCAACGTCTACGTCGCACGCGATGTCGACTTCTCCGCGGTGGTGCGCTGAGCCGGCCATGGACCTCGAGCCCGCCACCGTCGCGCAGATCTCCAACCGGTTCCTCGAGTACCAGTACGAGGTGCTCGGCATCGGTGCGCACATGCAGTCTTCGGACGTGACCGAGATATGCATCAATCGGCCGGGCGAGCTGTATCTGGAAACCCGGGAGGGCTGGCGCCGCACCGACGTCCCGTCGCTGACGTTCGAGCGCGCGCGGCAGTTCTGCACGTCGATCGTCAACGAGAGCAATACGGGCCAGCGGATCACCGACGTCGATCCGATGGTGTCGCTGACGTTTCCCACCGGGCAACGCGCGCAGTTCGTGATTCCGCCGGCCTGCGACGCGGGGCGGGTCTCGATCACGATCCGGCTGCCGTCGCGCTACGCCCGGACACTCGACGAGTACGAGCGCGACGGCTTCTTCGCCGAGATTCCCGAGACGTCGGCGTCGATCAGCGACCAGGATCGGGAACTGCTCGAACTGCGACGCGCCCGCGACTACGCGCAGTTCTTCCGCCAGGCCGTCCGCTACCACAAGAACATCGTCGTGGCCGGTGCGACCGGCAGCGGCAAAACCACGTTCATGAAATCCCTCGTCGACCACATTCCCGAGCAGGAACGGCTGGTGACGATCGAGGACGCCCGCGAACTCTTCCTGCGCCAACCGAACGTCGTGCATCTGCTGTACTCGAAGGGCGGCCAGAGTGCGAGCAACGTCACCGCCAAGAGCTGCATGGAAGCCTGTCTGCGCATGAAGCCTGACCGGATCATCCTCGCCGAACTCCGCGGCGACGAGTCGTTCTACTTCATCCGCAACTGCGCCTCGGGCCATCCCGGGTCGATCACCAGTTGCCACGCGGGCAGCACCGAACAGACTTGGGACCAGCTCGCATTGATGGTCAAGGCATCCGCCGAAGGTGCGGGGCTGGAGTTCGACGTGATCAAGCGCCTGCTGCGCATGACGATCGAGATCGTCGTCCATATCAAGGCGCACGCGGGCCGCCGCTTCATCACAGGTATCGATTTCGATCCCGAACGCGCGGTGGCGGCATGAGTCGGGTGCCGACGTTCACGCAACCGCACGCGGCGGTCCACATGACGCGCACGCAGACGGGGAGGGTGTACTGATGCTGCCCGGCATGGAGCTGATGGGCTGCGCCGGGCTTGCCGTCCCTGCCGAGGTCATGCACCACGTGGTGCGTGTCGAGTCGTCGTACAACCCCTTCGCGATCGGTGTGGTCGGCGGCCGCCTGGCACGCCAGCCGCGGACGCTCGAGGAAGCGCTTTCGACCAGCCGGATGCTCGAGCGCGAGGGCTACAACTTCTCGCTCGGTCTGGCGCAGGTGAACCGGCACAACCTGCGTCATTACGGGCTCGACTCACACGAGAAAGCCTTCGAGATCTGTCCGAACCTGCGTGCAGGCGCGCAGATCCTCTCCGAGTGCCACACACGCGCCGGCGGCGACTGGGGCAAGGCCTTCAGCTGCTACTACTCGGGCAACTTCGTCACCGGCTACCAGCACGGTTACGTGCAGAAGGTGCTCGCCTCCTGGCAGGCTGTCGCGCCGGCACAGTCGATTCCGGTAATCCGCAACGGCGCTGCGTCCGCTCCTACCTCGCGCGTCGGCGAGGCCGCGGCGCCGTCCTCGAGGCTGGCCCGCCGCGTGCAGGAAGCTGCCGGTGCTTCACGTGGAAACAGGCCCCTCTCTGAGACTGCGATTGCCGGACAGGCGGCGCCCACGGATTCGATGATCCGTCTTCAGGCGAGCGGGACCGCGCTGCCGGCGTCCGTCCGCCAGGCACCCGACGCGAGATCGCCGCAGATCGACGCGGACGCCCCGGTCACGGTGCAGCTCACGTCCGCGCCACCCCAACAGCGCGCGCCGACCACCAGCACGACCGGTCAATCCGGGACGCCCAACCCATCCACCGACACCGCGTTCGTGTTCTGAACAGACCGCCAACCCGCGAACTCACCACCGCCAACGCCAAGGACAGCATCATGCAGAAAATCATCACTCCCGATCGCGCCCGCCATGCCCGCACCCGACTGCGCGGGGCGCTCGTCTGCGGCGCGCTCGCGCTGCTCCCGATCGCCGCCTGGGCCCAGGACGTGGCCGGCGCGACCACACGGGTGCAGAGCTTCTTCGGCAACATCAACGCGCTGCTGAACGTCGCATCGATCGCGGTCGTCACCATTGCGATCATCTTTGCCGGCTACCAGATCGCGTTCAACCACAAGCGCATCGGCGACGTCGCACCGGTCCTGATCGGTGGCTTCCTGATCGGCGCCGCGGCGCAGATCGCCAAGATGCTGCTGCCCGACGACGTCACGTCGACCGCCATGATCGCGGTCCAGCTGCTGCCGGGCTATGCGTAAGGACATCCTGTTCCGAGGCTGCACCCGCCCGCCGATGTTCATGGGCGTGCCTTACCTGCCGTTCGCGGTCGGTGCGGGCGCCTGTCTGCTGCTGACGTTCTATATCGACATGTTCTTCCTGGCGTTGCTGCCGTTCGTGATCATGGTCATGCGGCAGATGGCCAGACGCGACGAGATGATCTTCCGCCTGCTGGGCCTGCGCTGGATGTTCCGGCTCCGTGCCCGGGATGTCGGCCGGCACGGCAACGTCTGGATCTTCACGGCGAACAGCTACCGGCCGGACATCCACGACGGCCGCGGGACATCCTGACCATGCGCGCGCCCGCCACGTCGATCGCCGAGTTCGTGCCGCTGTCGGCCCATGTGTCACCGCATGTGGTCAAGACCACCGGCGGTGACTATCTGCTGACCTGGCGTCTGGGCGGCCTGCCGTTCGTCGGGCGGGAGACGTGGGAACTCGAACACCGGCACGCCACCTTCAACCGCATGCTGCAGACGCTGCGCGCGCCGGATTTCGTCAACGTCGCCTTCTGGGTGCACGACGTGCGCAGACGCGGTCGTATCGACATGTCGGCCGATTTCGCGCAGACGTTCAACCAGGCGCTGTCCGACCAGTACTTCGAGGCGCTCTCCACGCAGAAGATCATGCAGAACGAGCTGTACCTGACGATGATCTTCCGGCCGGTCGTCAGCGGCAAAAAGCTTGTCGAGAAATCCTCCGATCTCGCGCGGCTGCAGGCGGAGCAGGACCAGGCGGTCGCCAAGCTCGTCGAACTGGCCGGCAATGTGGAAGCGGTGCTCCGGGATTACGCGCCTGCACGGCTTGGCATGTACACCGGCGACAACGGTGTCGTCTTCTCCGAGACGCTGGAGCTGTTCGCCTACCTGTTGAACCGGATCGACGCCCCGGTCCCGGTGCTGCGCGCGCCGGTCTGCGATTACCTCGCGGTGAGCGGACACACCTTCTCGGCTCGCACAGGCGACTTCGTGATCAGTACGCCGGGGGGCGGCAACCAGTACGGCGCGATCCTCAACATCAAGGAGTACACCGACGCCACCTGGCCGGGCATCCTCAATGCGCTGAAGTATCTCGACTTCGAGTACGTCATCACGCACTCCTTCAGCCCGATGGGTCGGCAGGACGCGTTGAAGGTGCTCGACCGCACCAAGGGCATGATGATCTCCTCCGGCGACAAGGCAGTGAGCCAGATCGCGGAACTCGATCATGCGATGGACGAGATCGCATCGGGCAATTTCGTGCTCGGCGAGTACCACTTCATCATGGCGCTGTACGCGCCGGACCAGCAGGCGCTGGCGCAGCAGATCGCCACGACGCGTGCCGAACTGTCCAACGCCGGATTCGTGTCGGTGAAGGAAGACCTCGCGGTCTGCGCGTCGTTCTATTCCCAGCTGCCGGCGAACTGGAAGTTCCGCACCCGGCTGGCCAATGTCAGCTCGCTGAATTTCCTCGGGCTCTCGCCGCTGCACAACTTCGCCACCGGCAAGCGCGCGCACAATCCGTGGGGTGACGCGGTCACGGCGTTGCAGACCACCAACGGTCAGCCCTACTACTTCAACTTCCACGCCACGCATCCGGCCGAGCAGTCGCTGGGGGAGAAGGCGATCGCCAACACGATGGTGATCGGCAAGTCCGGCACCGGCAAGACGGCGTTGATCAACTTCCTGCTGAGCCAGGTGCAGAAGTTCGATCCCGTGCCCACCATCTTCTTCTTCGACAAGGACCGCGGCGCCGAGATCTTCGTGCGGGCCTGTGGCGGCGCCTATCTCGCGCTGGAGAACGGCGCGCCGACCGGCTTCAATCCGTTCCAGTGCGCGCACACCGAGGCCAACGTGCAGTTCCTCGCCGGGCTGGTCAAGGTGCTCGCCGGAAAGTCCCAGTACACGGCGCGCGAGGACGAGGATATCCACCGGGCCGTGGAAAGCATTCTCGACATGCCGGCCCAGCTGCGATCGATGGGCAACTTCCAGAAGAGCCTGCCCAACATGGGCGACGACGGCCTGTACGCGCGCCTGCGCAAATGGACGGCCGGCAACGCACTGGGCTGGGTGTTCGACAATCCCGTGGACGTCATCGATCTGGAGCGCGCCAGCATCATCGGCTTCGACTACACCGAGGTCATCGACAACCCCGAAGTGCGCGTGCCGGTCATCAATTATCTGCTGCACCGGCTCGCAGCGCTCATCGACGGCCGGCCGCTGATCTACGTCATGGACGAGTTCTGGAAGATCCTCGACGGTGGCGGCGCGCTCAAAGAGTTCGCCAAGAACAAGCAGAAGACGATCCGCAAGCAGAACGGCCTGGGCATCTTCGCGACGCAGAGTCCGGAGGATGCGCTGGCGAGCGACATCTCCGCGGCCCTGATCGAACAGACGGCGACCCTGATCCTGCTGCCCAATCCGAACGCGTCGCGCAAGGACTACGTCGAAGGCCTGAAGCTGACCGAAGCGGAGTTCGAGGTCGTCCGCTCGCTCGACGAGCGTTCGCGCAGCTTCCTGGTCAAGCAGGGACATGCCTCGACCGTGTGTCAGTTGAATCTGCGCGGTATGGACGATGCCCTGGCGGTCATCTCGTCGAGTACCGACAACATCGAGATCATGCATCGGATCGTCGCGGAGCAGGCGACGTCCCTGGGCGTCGCGCATGGCGAGCTCGGCCCCGAACACTGGCTGCCCGCGTTCTATGCGCAACGGAAAGGGTCCGGACGGGCTCGTCACGGGCAGAATCCGGTTCAACCTGGCAACCGCCCGGACGCCGTCGCACTCGTGGATCGATGAACTTTCCCCGCCACACGGACACAGGAGGTGTCGCATGAGGTCCCGGATCAGCCATCAGGCGGGTGCACACAGCCTCGCCAGCGGTCTGCATCGCACATTCGGAATCCGCCCCGGTTGGCCGCGCTTGCGGCGCCGGTTCGTCGTCGCGATCGCGGTCGCCGCCATTCTCGCCACAGGCGCCGCGACGGCCGCATGGCAGGTGCATGATCGCGAGACCTACCAGCAGGTGCAGCAGCTGCGCGACCGCATCGGCGGAGGCGGCAGCACGACCGTCGTCGGCGAGCTGCAGAAGGTCAACACGCGATTGCAGGTCAATCACAAGCCGACCGGCGAGACCGTCGAACTCGTCGCCGAGCCGGAAGGCACGGCCAAACTCGATCCGTCCGCGCCTTCGGCCGCGTCCCTGAGCATCGGCAGGCTGTGTCCGTCCGGTATCTCGAGCGGTCTCGGGCAGCGGCAGCGCACGCTCTGCCGCGAGATGGTGCAGACCGAGCTCGCACAGTACGCATTCGCGATGCGGATGTTCGAGCGCGCCGCCGAGCACCATGCGCGTCTGGAAGCGATCGAGCAGCGTCGCCGCGCACTGGGCACGGACGACTATGCCGACCTGCAAGCCAATTCGAACGAGCTGCTCGCGCTGACCGCACTGATGGACAACGATCGCGACCGTTTCCAGACCTACATGCGTGCCTACGAGGCGAGGGTCGCGCACATCCGGCACACGCAGATCGCGCTGACCCGCAATCTGTTCACCGGCCGGGGCGGCGTGGACCTGCCCGCCTCGCTGTAACGACTTCGGAGTTCGACATGGACAGTCTGGCCGGCTTCGCCCAGTGGGCGTTCTTCGCGCTGATCTTCGAGTTTCTGAACTCCCAGATCGCCTCGTTCCAGACCGGTCTGATCGCGCGCGGCACGCAGTTCGTCAGCGGCCTCGCGCTGACGCTCTGCACGCTGTGGATCCTGATGCAGGGCTTCATGATCGTCACCGGACGCAGCCGGGAATCGATGATGGGCCTGGTCGTCGGCTCGCTGCGGGTGTTTCTGATCGTATCGGCCGCCACCGCGATGTCGTTCGCCGGCACCAACCTGACCAGCTTTCTCGCCGACGGCCTGCCGAAATCGATCAACGCCATCGTGACCGGCACCGACGAAAAGCCCGAAGAGTCGATCGACAAGAATCTGAAGATCATGGGGTTGATCTTCGTGCTGGTGGACCGGGTCGGCGTCGGCGCGGACGACCCGCAGAACAAGACCAGCCAGGACCGCACGATCACGCTGATGGGCATCGGCATCGCAGGGCCGTCCGTCGTCGGCGGCGCGATGCTGCTGCTCTACAAGATCGCGCTGGTGCTGTTTGTCGGGTTCGGACCGCTGTTCATTCTGTGCCTGATGTTCGACCAGACCAAGGACCTGTTCAAACGATGGCTGCTGTACGGTCTCGGGACCATGTTCAGTCTGGCCGTGCTGTCCTTCATGGTGTCCGTGGCGACCAAGCTGGTCGCGATCACCGCCGCCGCCATGCTGTTGCAATACACCCTGATGACGCAGGACATCATCGATGTGCCCGGTGTCGTACCCCCGGGCGGCCTCAATGCGGCGGCCATGCAGCAAGGCGGCATCGGCCTGCTGATGTCGGTGTTGATGGTCATGGCACCCCCGATGGCCGCAATGTTCTTCAGCGGGACGCTGGGGCAGTTCGCAGCCAATTCCAGTTTCGGTGCTGTCGGTCGCAATAGCTCGGGTCAGGTTGCTGATACAACTATGCCCACGCAGCGCTCAGGCCCTAGAAAAAGCACTGACGATGACGGTTACGTTGATGGCGTGAGAGGTAGATAGGGCCTCGCAGTCGCGGGCTGGTCCAAGGAGCGGATTCGGAATGCTACGAGCAGTTTTTTTCTTCTCTACTCTTGGTATCGGGCTCCTGCTTTGGGGCGTTCCAAGTTATGCACAGATGACGCCTTCGCAGCAGGCTCAGGTGCCTGAGAGCAATCCCAACTCGAGCTTTTACAACTCTCGCTATCTGCCTTCGTTAGGTGCTTCTGACCCCCATTACCCTTGGATCGACCGCTTTGGCGCTTATGCAATGAGCCGTAGCACGGGATGGTCAGGCTGGGCTCAAGATGCCGCGTCAGAGGAATCCGCTGACTCAGATGCGCTTGAGCAATGTCGAGTGCGGAGTGGCGGAGTAACTGATTGCGAGATCATTTTTACTTTCCAGAATCAGTGCGGCGCCGTCGTCCGGTCTGAGCGTCACACGGCATATGGAAGAGCGGATGAACTCGAGGGTGCGCGAGATGCGGCCACGCGCAGATGCGAAGCTTTGGGCGGCGTATGCGAAGTGTTCAGAGAAGGTTGCAGTCTTCCTGAACTGAGACGTTAGCTCTCTCCAACAGTATGCGTTCCATCGATACCCTTCTTTGACTGAAGTGGCGGTAGTCGGTTAGCCCTTACTGGCGCGGCTTCTGAGAAGCAGTTGGTGGCGAAGGGAGCTTGCCTTGCCTTGCGGCAATGGGTCTCGTTGCCTAGTGATCACTTCCCGCCACACTCTCAATCGATATCACTGCGCAGGCATCAGCCGCTTGCAGTACTCCGCGCGCTCGCGTCTCGCCAGACTCCGTGAGTCATCCAGCTCGAGCTTGATGCCCGCGAGTGAGCCTCTGGTCTCTTCCCGGCGGATGTCGCGCAGCTGACGCTCACGCCAAAGAACGGGCGACGCGGGTACGGGGC
This sequence comes from Luteimonas flava, assembly GCF_036584485.1. Lineage (NCBI taxonomy): Bacteria > Pseudomonadati > Pseudomonadota > Gammaproteobacteria > Lysobacterales > Lysobacteraceae > Luteimonas > Luteimonas flava. The sequence goes on from NZ_JAZHBM010000002.1 coordinate 826,674, forward strand.
GCGGAGTTCAGCGTCGACTGCAGATAGACAGTGCGATCGACGCTGGGATCGGAATTGAGGCGAATCGCGATACGTTGAGCAATCCGATGCCCGCAATTGCAAGAGGTAGCCGATAGCCATCTTCGGACGGGTGCTGCCGCCGATCTGGAGCGGCAGCATGCGGTCGGCGAGCCAAGCGCCGCGAACGTCGGGGTCATCTGATGGGCGGTCAGGGTGAGGGTGCAGTCTCCGACTGGATAGTCCGTTGTGCGAAACCGGCGCCACAATCGCGATGGCGGTCAGTGTAGGAAAAGGCGTGCGCGCAGGCGGTTCTGATCGTCGTTTGGGAGACCTCTTGACAGGCGCTGGCCTGAAAAGCGTCTCGATCGGAATTGTCTCGCGCGCCGCGATGCGTCACGGGGGCGCCGCGATCGGCTCGGCTGGTAGACTGTGCAGCGCTGTCCGGGCTGGCGCCCACGCGCCGCGCGGCCACGTCTTTCCCACTTTTGCCGCGTGCGCGCGGCTGCAGGAGTCCGGATTCATGGCGATCAAGGTAGGCATCAACGGCTTCGGCCGCATCGGCCGCAACGTGCTGCGTTCGGCAGTGGAGAACTTCGACGGCGACATCGAGATCGTCGCGATCAACGATCTGCTGGAGCCGGACTACCTGGCCTACATGCTGTCCTACGACTCGGTGCACGGCCGCTTCAAGGGCACGGTGTCGGTCGAGGGCAACACGCTGACCGTCAACGGCAAGCAGATCCGCCTGACCCAGGAACGCGATCCGGCCAACCTGAAGTGGGACGAGGTGGGCGCCGACGTCGTCATCGAGTCGACCGGCCTGTTCCTGACCAAGGACACCGCGCAGAAGCACATCGATGCGGGCGCGAAGAAGGTGATCCTGTCGGCGCCGTCGAAGGACGACACGCCGATGTTCGTGTTCGGCGTCAACGACAAGTCCTACGCCGGCGAGGCGATCATCTCCAACGCCTCGTGCACCACCAACTGCCTGGCGCCGATCGCCAAGGTCATGCACGACAAGTGGGGCATCAAGCGCGGCCTGATGACCACCGTGCACGCGGCGACCGCGACGCAGAAGACCGTCGACGGCCCGAGCAACAAGGACTGGCGCGGCGGCCGCGGCATCCTGGAGAACATCATTCCGTCCTCGACCGGTGCGGCCAAGGCCGTCGGCGTGGTGATCCCGGAGCTCAACAAGAAGCTCACCGGCATGAGCTTCCGCGTGCCGACGTCCGACGTGTCGGTGGTTGATCTGGTGGTCGAACTCGACAAGCCGGCGAGCTACGAGGACATCTGTGCCGAAATGAAGGCGCAGAGCGAAGGCGCGCTGAAGGGCATCCTGGGCTACACCGAAGACAAGGTCGTCGCCACCGACTTCCGCGGCGAGACCTGCACCTCGGTGTTCGACGCCGAGGCGGGCATCGCGCTGGACCCGACCTTCGTCAAGCTGGTCAGCTGGTACGACAACGAGTGGGGCTACTCCAACAAGTGCCTGGAGATGGTCCGCGTGGTCGCGGCCAAGTAACCGCGCAGTCTCGCGACGCGATACCCGAAGCCCCGCACATGCGGGGCTTCTTGTTTTCGTGCATTCGCCGCGTAAGGTGGCCGGGCGCGCCCCTCCGGCGCCGCGGGGGTGCCATGGAAGAACTCGTCGTACTGATCGGGCTCGCGTTGCTGACGGTGCCTGTTCTGCTGGTCGTCGGACTGGTCATGCTGTTCGGCCTGCGCCGCCGCGTCGCCGATCTCGAAGACCTCAGCGAGCGGCTGCGCGCGGAGATCGCCGGCCGGGCGATGCCGGCAGCGCCGGCGCCTGCCGTGGCATCACGCGCTGCGCCTCCCGCTTCGGTGGCCACGCCCGACGAAAGCCCATCGGCCGCGCCGCCGCCGATCACCGAACCGCTGCGCCCGGCAGCGCCTGCACCCGTCGCAGGCCCGCCGCCGTTGCCGCTCGCGCTGCCGCGCGCGAGCTGGCGTGATGCGGACCCCGTGCGTCCAGCCGCGTCCGATGCGCCGCGGGCCGCACCCGCCGCGCCGGCAGGGCCGGACGTGTTCGAACGCGGCCTGCGTCTGGTCCGGCAGTGGTTCACCTCCGGCAATGTGCCGGTGAAGATCGGCATGCTGGTGCTGTTCGCCGGCGTGGCCGCATTGCTCAAGTACGCCAGTGACGCGGGCCTGCTGCAGGTGCCGGTGTCGCTGCGCCTGGCCGGGGTGTCGGTGGCCGCGGTGGCCGGGCTGGTGTTCGGCTGGATGCGACGCGCCAGCCATCGGACATTCGCGCTCAGCCTGCAGGGTGGGATGATCGGCATCCTGTTGCTGGTGGTCTTCGCCGCGTCGCGGATGTTCGGCCTGGTGCCGATGGAGTTCGCGTTCGCCGCGAGCGTGGCGCTGGTGTTCGGCGCCGGTGCGCTGGCGGTGCTGCAGGGCGCGATGGCACTCGCGGTATTCGCGGTGCTGGCCGGCTTTCTCGCGCCGATCTGGCTGTCGACCGGCAGCGGCAACCACGTCGCGCTGTTCGGCTACTACGCGGTGCTCAACGCGGCGATCGTCGCCATCGCGTGGTTCCGCGCCTGGCGCCTGCTCAATCTGCTGGGGTTCGTCTTCACGTTCGGCATCGGCACGCTGTGGGGCGTGCTTGATTACGAGGCTGCCGACTACGCGTCCGCGCAGGCGTTCCTCGCGTTGTTCTTCGCGATCTATCTGGCGGTGCCCCTGCTGCACGCGCGGCGCAGGCCAGTGGGGCGTCGCGATCTGATCGATGGCTGTCTCGTGTTCGGCACCCCGCTGATCGCGTTCTCGCTGCAGTCGGGGCTGATGCGTGACGACACGACCACGCTGGCCCTGTGCGCGCTCGGTCTCGCGGCGGTGTACGCCGGCCTGTCGTGGTGGTTGCGTCGTGGCGGTCGTTTTGAAGTGCTGCAGCAGTCGTATGCGCTGTTGGCCGCGGGCTTCGCGACGCTGGCTGTGCCGCTGGCGCTGTCGGCACAGGCCACCGCCAGCGTGTTCGCGCTCGAAGGTGCGGCGCTGGTGTGGCTGGGCCTGCGTCAGCAGCGGCGCCTGCCGCGCTGGTCGGGCATCGCGCTGCAGATCGCGGCGCTGGTCGCGTATGTGTTCGCGGCCGGCAATACGACGATCGACGAGACGCCGTTCGTGCACGGCCTGTTCGTCGGCGCGATGTTGTTCGTGATCGCTGGGCTCGCGATCGCCTGGGCGTATTCCCGTGCAGGTGCCGTCGCGCCCGCGCGCATCGCCTACGTCTGGGCGATGTTCTGGTGGCTCGGCGCCTGGGTATTCGAACTGCAGCGCGTGCTGCCGGGACGCGACGTCCCCGATGCGTGGCTGGTGCTCGCCGCGGTCACCGGCTGGCTGGCGGCGGAGCGCAACCGGCGCGTGTTCGATCCCTTGCTGGCCGGCACCGCGTGCCTGGCGCTGGCGGCCGCATTGCCGCTGGCTGTCCTGCAGGCCGAAGCGCATCAGCAGCCGTTCGCCGGCAACGGCGTCTGGGCGTGGCTCGTGTTCGCCGCGCTCGGCGTGCGCAGCCTGTTGTGTCTGCGCGTCGGCGACAGCGGGTTCGCCCGCGCTGCGCAGTTCGTCTGGTGGCTGCTGTGGCCGTTCGCGGTGTCGCTGTTGCTGGTGCAGCTGTCCGACCGGATCGGCGGAGGCGATGGCTGGTGGCTCGTGGCCGCGGTTGCGCCCTGGCTGGCGATCAGCGCGGTGGCGCTGCTGCGTTGGCCGTGGCTCACGCACCCGCTCGGCGCGGCGTTCGATCCCATGCGCGGGGCGTTTCGCACGACCTGTTGCGGGCTGCTGGCGCTCTGGTGGTGCGTGGCGCTCGGCAACGCCGGTAACCCCGCACCACTGCCGTGGATCGCGCTGCTCAATCCGCTCGACCTCGCCCAGATCGCGGCGCTGCTGCTGATCGCACGCTGGGTGTGGTCCGGCGACGCGCCGGTCGGCGCGCGCGCCCGCATGCCGCTGCTGTCGGCCGGCGCGTTCCTGCTGGTCACCGCGATCACGCTGCGTGGCGCGCATCACTGGGGCGGCGTGCCGTGGAGCATGGCGCTCGTCGACAGCAGCTTGGCGCAGACCAGCCTGACCATCGTGTGGAGCGTGCTCGGCGTACTCGGCTGGGTCATCGGCTCCCGCCGTGGCCAGCGCGTGCTGTGGCTGGCGGGCGCAGTGCTGATGGCGATCGTGCTGGCCAAGCTGGTGCTGGTGGATCGCAGCCATCTCGGCAATCTGTGGGGCATCGGCTCGTTCATCGCCTATGGCCTGCTGTGCACGGTCGTCGGCTTCTTCGCGCCCGCGCCGCCGCGCGCCGCCACCTTCGAACCGGCACAGGAGGCCGGCGCATGAACCGGACTCTGAAATGCCTGGCTGTCCTCACCGGCGGCGTCCTCTGCAGTGTTGCGATCGCAGCCGCCGGCGACGCGGCCTTCGTCGCGCAGTGGCCGCTGGATCTGCCGTCGTCCGATGCCGGTGCCTACCAGGTCGAACTCGATGACGCCGTCTACGCGACCACGGTGTCGCCGGCGCTGCGCGATCTGGTGATCGTCAACGGCGCGGGCCGTCAGGTGCCGGCGCTGCTGCAGTCGGCGCCGGCGCCCGCGGCGCGCCGCACCACGCAGGCGCTGGCGTGGTTCCCGCTGCCGGCGACGGCCGCGCGCGTGGGCAGCGACATCGCCGCGATCAGCGAACTCGATCCCGACGGCCGCCTGCGCCGCATCCAGTGGCAGTCCGCGCCGGGTGCCGCGCCGCCGGCCGCGTTGCTGGTGGATGCCAGCGCATCGGCGTTGCCACTGCAGGCGCTGGTGCTGGACTGGGGCGTCGCGGATGTGGCGTTCGAGCGCACGATGCGGGTCGAAGGTTCGGAAGATCTGCGCGACTGGCAGCCATTGTCCGCAGGCGGTCGTCTGCTCGATCTGCGCCGCGGCGAAGCGCGGCTGGTCGAGCGGCGGATCGTCTTCGACACGCCGGTGCGCACGCGCTATCTGCGGCTCTCACCGGGTGCCGGCGCCGGTGCGATGCCGGCAATCGTGTCGGTGACCGGTGAATCGCCGGCGATGACCGATGCGCCCGCCCTGCAATGGCGTGCCCTCGAGCCGGTCGGACCGGCCGATGCGCAGGGTGGGCACGTGTTCCATCTCGATGCGCGCGTGCCGGTGACGCATGTCGATCTCGGTTTCGACGGCAACGCGACCGCGCGCTGGACGCTGTCGGTGCGGGAGCACGAGGCGGCGCCATGGCGCACGGTCGCCAGCGACTGGCTGGTCTATCGGATCGGCGCCGATGCGGCATCCCGCACCCCGCCGCTCGCGCTCGATGCAGTCGTGCGCGAACGCCAGTGGCGGCTGGTGCCCGACGCGCCCGCCGCCGGTACGGCGCCGGTGCTGCGACTCGGCTATCGCCCCGAGCGTCTGGTGTTCGTCGCCGAGGGCGCGCCGCCGTTCTCGCTGCGCGCCGGCAGCGGGCGTGCCACGCGTGTCGATGCAGCGGTCGCACCCTTGCTCGCGGATCTGCGGGCGCGCAATGGGGGTCGCTGGGCACCGTCCGTCGCGACGCTGGGCGCGCGGACCGAACTCGCCGGCGCAGCCGCACTCGACGACACACCGCCGCGCGACTGGGGCACGTGGCTGCTGTGGGGCGTGCTGGTGCTGGGCGTGCTGCTGGTCGGCGGCTTCGCGCTGAGTCTGCTGCGGGCGCCGAAGCCGCGTTGAGGGGGCGGGCGGGCGCTCACGCGCGACGAAGCGTTGCCGATGCGCCCGATCGCGCGCAAGCGCGCTCCCACCGGCTTCGACGCGGGCGCCGGTTTGCCTGCCTGCATCGAGTCCGCGGACAATGGGCGGCTGACGCGTACGCGTTCTCCTTCCGAATACAGCGAGCCCAGCGCCATGACCATCGTCCGCATGACCGACCTCGACCTTTCCGGCAAGCGCGTGTTGATCCGGCAGGATCTCAACGTCCCCGTCGACGGCGGCACGATCACCTCCGACCAGCGCATCACCGCGTCGCTGCCGACGCTGAAGGCCGCTCTGGCGCAGGGCGCGGCGGTCATGGTGACCTCGCATCTGGGGCGGCCGAAGGAAGGCAGCTGGAGCGAGGCCGACTCGCTGGCGCCGGTGGCCGCGCGTCTGTCCGAACTGCTCGGCATCGACGTGCCGCTTGTGCGCGACTGGGTCGACGGTGTCGAGGTCGCGCCGGGCCAGTTGGTGCTGCTTGAAAACTGCCGCATGAACGTCGGCGAGAAGGACGACGACGAGGCGCTGTCGAAGAAGTACGCAGCGCTAGGCGACGTGTTCGTCATGGACGCGTTCGGCACCGCGCACCGTGCGCAGGCGTCGACGCACGGCGTGATCCGTCATGCGGCCACCGCCGCGGGCGGCCCGCTGCTGATGGCTGAACTCGATGCGCTGGCCAAGGCGCTCGACGCGCCGGCGCGCCCGCTGCTGGCCATCGTCGCCGGCAGCAAGGTCTCGACCAAGCTCGAACTGCTGTCGTCGCTGGTCGGCAAGGTCGACCAGCTGATCGTCGGCGGCGGCATCGCCAACACCTTCATCGCCGCGCTGGGTCACAGTGTCGGCAAGTCGCTGGTCGAGACCGATCTGCTCGACACCGCGAAGCAGATCATGGCCGACGCCAAGGCACGCGGCGCCGACATTCCGGTCCCCACCGACGTCGTCGTCGCGCCTGCGTTCGCGGCCGATGCACCGGCGACGGTCAAGGCGGTGGACGCGGTCGAGGCCGACGACATGATCCTCGACATCGGCCCGGACACTGCGAAGCGCTACGCCGCGATGATCAATGAGGCCGGCACCGTGGTCTGGAACGGCCCGGTCGGCGTGTTCGAGTTCGATGCGTTCGGCAAGGGCACCGAGGCGCTGGCGCGCGCGGTGGCGTCGTCGAAGGCGTTCTCGATCGCCGGTGGCGGCGACACGCTGGCGGCGGTCGACAAGTACGGCATCGCCGATGACGTGTCCTACATCTCCACCGGTGGCGGCGCGTTCCTCGAATTCCTCGAAGGCAAGACGCTGCCGGCGGTCGCGGCGCTCGACGCCCGCGGCGCATGACGCAGGCGCTGTTCTTCGATCTCGACGGCACGCTGATCGACTCGGAGCCGGGCATCCTCGGCGGCATCGCGCACACGCTCGATGCGCTGGGACATCCGCCGCTATCGCGCGAGGCGCTGCTGCCGTGGATCGGCCCGCCGTTGCGCGACAGCTACGAGGCGCTGTTCGACGGCGATCGTGCGCGCGCCGAGCGCGCGGTCGCGCTGTATCGCGAACGCTACGACGCGCAGGGCTGGCGCGAGCATTCGGTCTACGCCGACATTCCGGAGACGATCGCCGCGCTGCAGGCCGCCGGTCACCGGCTGGCGGTCGTCACCTCGAAGAACGAAGGCTTCGCGCGGCGCATTCTCGAGTCGCTGCCGTTCGGCGCGGCATTCGAGACCGTGGTCGGCGCCAGCGACGACGGCATGCGCCGTTACAAGCGCGAACTGATCGCCGAAGCGCTTTCGCGGCTCGCGCTGACCGCGGCGGACGCGGTCATGATCGGCGACCGTCGTTACGACATGGAAGGCGCGCGTCAGCACGGCATGCGCGGCATCGGCGTGCTGTGGGGCTTCGGCGCTGCGGATGAGCTGCGCGCAGCGGGCGCGGATGTCGTCGTCGATTCGCCGGCCGCGCTGCAGGCCGCACTGGCCTGAGCGACGCGACCGTGCACGGGTCGCGTTCAGCACGAGACCCCGCGCCGCAAATGCGCGGCGCGCCGCATGCTTTAACGCTTCGCCAACCCGCCACCGCCGCTTCGCTGCGAGGGTGAGGCCGCGGCGATCGGCCGCGACGTGGAGGGCAGCATCATGAAGACACGGACCCGTTGGGGGCTCGGCATTCTTGCCACCTGTCTGCTGGCCGGTGCCGGCATCGCGGGCGCGAACGGATTCCCCGGCGCCGAGATGTATTACGACGATGCCGGCGTGCTGGTCGGCGAGGCGACGTTCGGGTGTGTGCCGAACCAGGCCTGGGGTGAGGTGACCGACAACGTGGTGGTCCGCGCCGGCTGCGGAGTTTCGCAGTAAGCTTCGGAAACGGCGCGCCAGCTCTGGTGCGCCGTTTTCATGTTGCCGTGCAACGTGCGGCTGACCACCGGTGGACATTAGACTTGGCGCCATGACCACGACCGACCTGCCTTCCGTTCCGGCGCACCGTCGCCGCACCCGTATTCTCGCCACGCTGGGCCCCGCGACCGATGCGCCCGGTGTGCTCGATGCGCTCATCGCCGCTGGCGTCAACGCCGTGCGCCTGAACTTCTCGCATGGCGATCCGTCGTCGCAGCAGGTGCGCGCCGAAGCCGTACGCGCCGCGGCAGACCGTGCCGGCGTCGAGATCGGCATCCTTGCCGACCTGCCGGGCCCGAAGATCCGCATCGAGAAGTTCGCCGAGGGCAAGGTGCAACTGCGCGCCGGCGCGCGCTTCGATCTGGTCGCCGATCCCGCGGCGCCTCCGGGCACCGTCGACGAGGTCGGCGTCAGCTATCTCGGCCTGCCGGGCGACGTGGAAGCCGGCGACGTGCTGCTGCTCGACGACGGCCTGATGCAGCTGCAGGTCACCGCCGTCGAAGGCGCGCGCATCGTTACCACCGTGCTCAACGACGGCGTGCTGTCGAACCGCAAGGGGCTGAACAAGCAGGGCGGCGGCCTGTCGCTCGGCGCGCTGACCGACCACGACCGCCAGCTGATCAAGGTCGCGGCCGACATCGGCGTCGACTTCATCGCGGTGTCGTTCTGCCGCAATGCCGCCGACATGGAAGAGGCACGTTCGATCGCACGCTCGCACGGCAGCGATGCCGCCCTGGTGTCGAAGATCGAGCGCACCGAGGCGATCGACAACCTCGCCGAGATCATCGACGCCAGCGACGTGGTGATGGTCGCGCGTGGCGATCTGGGTGTGGAGATCGGCGATGCCGAGCTGCCGGGCCTGCAGAAGAAGATCATTCGCGAGTCGCTGGCGCGCAACAAGGTGGTGATCACCGCGACGCAGATGCTGCAGTCGATGGTCGAAAGCCCGATGCCGACGCGCGCCGAAGTGCTGGACGTCGCCAACTCGGTCATCGACGGCACCGATGCGGTGATGCTGTCGGCCGAGACCGCCGCCGGTGCGTATCCGGTGCGCGCGGTCGAAGCCATGGCGCGCATCTGCGTCGGCGCCGAACGGCAGTTCGCCCACGACACCGATTTCGAGAAGGCGCAGCGCAACCTCGAACGCGCCGACCACGCGATCGCGATGGCGGCGATGTTCCTGTCCGAGCACGTGGGCGTCGGCGCGATCGTCGCGATGACCGAATCCGGCGGCACCGCACGCTATCTGTCGCGTTTCCGCGGCGGCGCGTCGATCTATGCCTTCGCCCGTCACGACGGCGCACGCCGGCGCATGTCGCTGATGCGCGACGTGTTCCCGTTCAACTACGACAGCCGGGGCCAGACCCCGCGCGAGGCAGCGCGCGGCAGCGTGCGCCTGCTGGTCGAAGCCGGTCTGCTCGGCCCCGGCCAGCGCGTCGTGTTCACCAGCGGCGAGCACATGGAAACCCATGGCGCCACGAATACGCTGCGTCTGCTGCAGGTCGGCGTCGACGGTCGTGCCGAGGGACTGGGCGAGCTGTAACGTCCGGCCGGCCGCATCCGCCGGGGAGGGCGGGGAGCGACACGCTGTCTCGAAAGGCCCGGCCGATGCGCCGGGCTATAATCGCGGCCCTTTCCCGTCGCGATCCCGGAACCCGTCATGAGCATCGAACAGCTTGCCGAAACCGCCCAGGCCATGGTGGCGAAGGGCAAGGGCATCATCGCGATCGACGAGTCGACGGGCACGATCGGCAAGCGCTTCGAGCAGGTCGGCATTCCGAACAACGAAGAAAACCGCCGCGCCTACCGCGAGCTGCTGCTCACCACGCCGAAGCTGTCGGAGCACATCAGCGGCGCGATCCTGTTCGACGAGACCCTGCGCCAGTCGACCAAGGCCGGTGTGCCGTTCGCCAAGTACCTCACCCAGAACGGCATCATCCCGGGCATCAAGGTCGACAAGGGCACACATGCGCTGGCCGGCTTCCCGGGCGAGCTGGTGACCGAAGGCCTCGACGGTTTGCGTGCGCGCCTGGAGGAGTACTACAAGCTCGGCGCGCGGTTCGCCAAGTGGCGCGCGGTGATCACCATCGGCGAAGACATGCCGTCGGGCACCTGCATCGACGTCAACGCGCACGCCCTCGCGCGCTACGCCGCGCTGTGCCAGGAGCAGGGCCTGGTGCCGATGGTCGAGCCGGAAGTGCTGCTCGACGGCGACCACGACATCCAGACCGCGTACGAAGTCACCGAGGTCGTGCTGCGCGGCGTGTTCGATGCGCTCTACAGCCAGAACGTCATGCTCGAAGGCACGATCCTCAAGGCGTCGATGGTGGTGCCGGGCAAGGACTGCGAGGAAGACGCGGATGTCGAGGAAGTCGCCGAAGCGACCCTGATGTGCCTCAAGTCGTCGGTACCGGCGATCCTGCCGGGCATCGTGTTCCTGTCGGGCGGCCAGTCCGACGAACTGGCCACCGCGCATCTCGATGCGATGAACCGCCTCGGGCCGAATCCGTGGCCGCTGTCGTTCTCCTACGGCCGCGCGATGCAGCAGGCCGCGCTGAAGCTGTGGTCGCAGGATCTCACCGGCAATGTGCGCAAGGCGCAGGACACCGTCTACGCGCGCGCCCGCGACAACGGTCTGGCCGCGCAGGGCAAGTTCAACGGCTGATCGCGATACCCGCATCGCTTTCCGGAAACGCCGGCCTCGTGCCGGCGTTTGCGTGTGCGGCGTTCAATCCGCGAGTGCGGCCTCGTAACGCGTCAGCATCGCGGCATCGAAGCAGCAGAACAGCACGTGCGTCGGCACGTCGCCGGTCCAGGCGCGCACGGTGTCGACGGCGATCTGCACCGCCTGGTCGATCGGATAGCCGTAGACGCCGCAGCTGATCGCCGGAAACGCGATGCGTGCGAGACCGTGTTCGGCTGCGAGCGCGAGGCTGTTGCGATAGCAGGCCGCAAGCATTCCGGCCTCGCCGGCAGTGCCGCCGCGCCACACCGGTCCGACGGTGTGGATCACCGATCGGGCCGGCAATCCGAACCCCGGCGTGATCCGCGCTTCGCCGGTCGGGCAACGCACGCCCGGACGCACCTGCGGCAGAGCCCGGCAGGCCTGCAGCAGGGCGAGCCCCGCAGCGCGATGGATCGCGCCATCGACGCCGCCGCCACCGAGCAGGGTTTCGTTCGCGGCGTTGACGATCGCATCGGCCTCGACGCGGGTGATGTCGGCCTGACGGGCTTCGAGAGTCGGCATGCACGCAGGCTTGATGCCGCGGCGTGGAGGCCGGGTGAGTCCCGTGCGCGCGGCCGGCGATTAGGCTGGTCCGGCATTTCCGAGCACCGAGGTCACCGATGAGCGTCGTTTCCCGATCCACACGCCTGCACGTGCCGCTCGCGGTCCACGACGCACTGCGGCGCGGCAGCGCGATCGAGGCGATCAAGCAGCTGCGCGACGCGAATCCCGGACTGAAGCTCGCCGACGCGCGCGATGCGGTGCAGCGTCTGGCGGAGAACCCGTCGGATGCGCTGGATCCCGACGACCGGTTCCGGCCCGCGGGCGGCGCCGCGCCACCGTCGAGCGGCACGCTGCCCAGCGAAGTCGCCGCGAAGCTCGCGACCGGCAACACCGTCGATGCCACGAAGCGCCTGCGCGACGTCAAGCCGGGACTGAGCGAAGAGGCGGCGCGCGACGCGATCGCGAAGCACGGCTCGTCCCTGATGCGCGAGCCACGCCAGGAAACCGTGGTGCGCGGTGACAGCGGCCAGTTCGGCTGGCTGGGCTGGGTGCTCGCGCTGGTGATCGTCGGCGGTGGTCTGGCGATCTGGCTGGGTTGAGCGCCCGGCCCGCACGAAGGGCACCCTGCAGGAGCACGCTCGCCTGCGATGGGCTCGACAGGCAGCCGCCATCGCGCGCGAGCGCGTCCACACGAGATCCGTACTGGAACTCAGCCGGTCACGGCAGACCGGCCAGCCATTCGTCGTCGGAGCCTTCATTGATGTCGGCGAACAGGGGCGTGGAGAAGTAACGCTCGCCGGTATCGGGCAGCATCGTCAGGATCACTGCCCCATCGGCAGCGGTCTTCGCGACCTGGAGCGCAGCGGCGAGCGTGCCGCCGGCCGAGATACCAACGAAGATGCCTTCTTCGGCGGCGAGTCGACGCGCAGTGTCGATCGAGTCGGCATCGTCGATCGACAGCACCCGGTGCGCGACATCGCGATTGAGCACGCCAGGCACGAAGTCGGGTGTCCAACCCTGCACCTTGTGCGGCGCCCATTCCTTGCCCTGCAACAGCGCGGCACCCGCCGGTTCGCAGGTCACGATCTCCACCTCGGGCCGCGCGACCCGCAACACCTCGCCCACGCCGGTGAGCGTGCCGCCGGTGCCCCAGCCGGTGACGAAGTGATCAAGCCGGCGGCCGGCGAAATCGCGCAGGATCTCGGCGGCCGTGGTCTGCCGGTGGTACGCCGGATTGGCGGGATTTTCGAACTGGCTGGCCCAGAACCAGCCGTGTTCCTCGGCCAGCGCCTTGGCGCGCTTGACCATGCCGCTGCCACGTTCGGCGGCGGGGGTGAGGATCACCTTGGCGCCATAGGCGCGCATCAGCTTGCGGCGTTCGATCGAGAAGGTTTCGACCATCGTCGCAACGAACTTGTAGCCGCGCGCCGCGCAGACCATCGCCAGCGCCACGCCGGTATTGCCCGAGGTCGCTTCGACGACGGTGTCGCCGGGCTTGAGCAGGCCGCGCTGTTCGGCGTCGAGAATGATCGCCAGCGCGAGGCGGTCCTTGACCGAGCCGCCGGGGTTGAACGACTCGACCTTGGCGTAGAGTTCGACGTTCGGCGGGGCGATGCGGTGCAGACGCACGACCGGCGTATTGCCGATGGTCTGGAGAATGTTGTCGTACAGGGCCATGGGGGTGCCTCGACACGGGCGCTGGGCGCGGTCGGACCAGACTGGGCCATAACGCACGAGGCCGCCAGCGGTTGACGTGGAACGCTGTTTTTTCATGCCCATCCGATGGCACAGGGAACGTCACGGACCAGCGGGTAAGATCGGCCGGTTTTCCGTCCCGGTAGCATCCCTTGTCCCAGTCGCATGTCTCCGTCCGACCCGCGTTTCCGTTGCGGGCCCTTGGTCTGGCCGCCGCGCTCGTGCTGTCCGCCTGCGGCGGGGGCGAGGCCGGACCGTCCGGCCAGGCCGCAGCCGCGCCCGTACCGGTGACGACGACCGTCGCAGCGCCGCGGCAATGGAACGACAGCGTCACCGCGCTGGGTACCGTGAATGCGCGCGAGTCGATCACCGTGACCGCCAAGGTCAGCGAAATCGTGCAGCGCGTGCACTTCGACAGTGGCGACGAGGTTGCCGCCGGCGCGCCGCTGATCACGCTCAGCGGCAACCAGCAGCAGGCCACCTTGCAGGCGGCCGAGGCGGCGGCGATCGATGCCGACAGCCAGTTCCGCCGTGGCGCCGAGCTGGTCGACAGCCAGCTGATCGCGCGCGCGTCGGTCGACACCTTGCGCGCGAACCGCGACTCGGCGCGCGCCAACGTCGCCGAGATGCGGGCCAACATCAGCGACCGCACCATCCGCGCCCCGTTCGCCGGCGTGCTGGGGCTGCGCCAGGTGAGCCCGGGCGCACTGGTCACACCCGGCACGCCGATCGCCACGCTCGACGACATCGGTGCGGTCTATGTCGATTTTCCGGTGCCCGAGACGCAGCTCGCGCGCGTGGTCAACGGCCAGCGCCTGTTCGGCCGCGTGGCCTCGTTCCCGGGTCGTGATTTCGAGGGCGTGGTGCAGACGGTCGATGCGCGCATCGATCCGCAGTCGCGCGCGGTGACCGTGCGCGGTGCGTTCGAGAATCCGGATCGCGAGCTGCGCCCCGGCATGCTGGTGCAGGTGCGCCTGCAGCAGGCGGCGCGCGAGGCGCTGATGATTCCCGAGATCGCGGTGATCCAGGTCGGCCGCGACACCTTCGTCTATCGCGTGCGCGAGGACGAGACCGTCGAGCAGGCACCGGTGACGGTGGGCGTGCGCGCGGAAGGCCTGGTCGAGATCCTCGACGGCCTGGAGCCGAACACCCGCATCGTCGTCGACGGCACGGGCAAGCTGCGCCCCGGCATGCAGATCACCGAGGGCACGGTGCAGCAAGCGAAAGCGCAGCAGGCCGACGAGGCCGCACCGGCGGGTAACGCCCAGTGAAGCTGTCCGATCTCTCGATCAAGCGGCCGGTCTTCGCGGCCGTCATCAGCCTGCTGCTGGTCGTGCTGGGCATCATGGCGTTCATGCGCCTGACGGTGCGCGAACTGCCGAACGTCGATCCGCCGATCGTCTCGGTCGACGTCAGCTATGCCGGCGCGTCGGCGGCCGTCGTCGAAACCCGCATCACCCAGATCCTCGAGGACGCGCTGGCCGGCATCGAGGGCATCCGCACGATCGAGTCGCGCAGCCGCAACGGCCGCTCCGACGTCACCATCGAGTTCAATCTCAACCGCGACATCGAAGCGGCGGCCAACGACGTGCGCGACGCGATCAGCCGCGTCATGGACCGCATGCCGATCGAGGCCGACCCGCCGGAGATCTCCAAGGTCGAGGCCGACGCCGATCCGATCATGTGGCTCAACATGCGCTCCACGGTGATGGACACCATGGAGTTGAGCGACTACGCCGACCGCTACGTCGTCGACCGTCTGTCCTCGCTCGACGGCGTGGCCCGCGTGCAGCTCAGCGGCGCGCAGCGCTACTCGATGCGCATCTGGCTCGACCGCGATTCGATGGCGGCGCGCGGCATCACCGCCAACGATGTCGAGACCGCGCTGCGCAACGAGAACGTCGAACTGCCGGCCGGCCGCATCGAGTCGGAAACCCGCGACTTCACCCTGCGCGTGGAACGCGGCTATCGCGAACCCGAGCAGTTCGCGACGATCCCGCTGCGCCGCGGCGACGACGGCTACGTGATCCGCATGGGCGACGTGGCCCGGATCGAACTGGGCACGGCCGAGCGTCGCTCCTACATGCGCAGCAACTCGGTGCCCAACGTCGGTCTCGGCATCGTGCGCACCTCGATCGCCAACGCGCTCGACGTGGCCCACGCCGCACGCGCGGAGGCCGAGCGCATCCAGCAGACGCTGCCCGAAGGCACCGAGATCTTCGTCGCTGCCGACAACACGGTCTTCATCGATGCGGCGATCAGCCGCGTGTACTGGACGCTGGCCGAAGCGATGGGCCTGGTGTTCGTCGTCATCTGGCTGTTCCTGGGCAGCCTGCGCGCGGCACTGATTCCCGCGATCACGGTACCGGTGTGCCTGGTCGCGGCCTTCATCGCGCTGTATGCGTTCGGCTTCTCGATCAACCTGCTGACCCTGCTCGCGCTGGTGCTGTGTATCGGCCTCGTCGTCGACGACGCGATCATCGTGCTGGAGAACGTGCAGCGCCGCGCCGATCTCGGCGAGCCGCCGCTGGTCGCGGCCAAACGCGGCACCGCGCAGGTCGCGTTCGCGGTCATCGCGACGACCGCGGTGCTGGTCGCGGTGTTCCTGCCGGTCGGTTTCATGGAAGGCAATTCCGGACGGCTGTTCCGCGAACTGTCTGTCGCCCTGGCCGGCGCGGTCGCGCTGTCGGCGTTCATCGCGCTGACGCTGACGCCGATGATGTGCTCCAAGCTCGTGCGCCCGCAGAGCCACAAGAAGACCGGCTTCAACGCGTGGACCAACCGCCACCTCACGCGCCTGTCCAACGGCTACGGCCGTCGCGTCGGTGGTCTGGTCGCATTGTCGGGTGGCCGCCTGTTGCTGCTCGTGGTCGGCGCGATGGCGGTCTGCGCCGTAGCCGCGGTGCTGCTGTACTGGCGCGTGCCCAGCGAACTGTCGCCGGCCGAGGATCGCGGCCGCTTCTTCATCGGCGTCGATGGCCCGGAAGGTGCGGGTTACGACTACACGGTCGCGCAGATGCAGCAGGTCGAGCGGATCTTCGCGCCGCTGGTCGGCGACGACCAGCCGATCGAACGCGCCAACTCGCGCGTGCCGCGCGGCTGGGGCGGCAGCGAGGACATGCACACCGGACAGATCGTGGTGTTCCTGCAGGACTGGCGCACGCGCGACGTCAGCACGGCGTCGGTCGTCGAACAGCTGCGTGGACAGCTGGCCGAACTGCCGGGCGTGCAGGCGCGCGCCAACGTGCCCGGTGGCCTGGTCGGCGGTCGCGGTCAGCGTTACCAGCTGGTGCTGGGCGGTCCTGACTACGCCGAGATCGCGCAGTGGCGCGACCGCATGCTGGCGCGCATGCGCGAGAACCCGGGCATCCAGGATCCCGATTCCGACTACAAGGAGACGCGTCCGCAGATGCGCGTCGACATCGACCGCGCACGCGCGTCCGATCTCGGCGTGTCGGTGCAGGAGATCGGCCGCACGCTCGAAACCATGATGGGCCAGCGCCAGGTCACGACCTTCGTCGACAACGGTGAGGAATACGACGTGCTGCTGCAGGCCGACCGCGACCGTCGCATGTCGCCGTCCGATCTCACCGGCACCTTCGTGCGCGGCCGCGACGACACGCTGGTGCCGCTGTCGAATCTGGTGACGCTCAGCGAGATCGCCGAGCCCGGCAGCTTCAACCGCTTCAACCGTCTGCGTGCGATCACCATTGCCGCCGGCCTCGCGCCGGGCTACACGATGAGCGAGGCGATCGCGTGGACCAACGAAGTCGCCGCCGAAGAATTGCCGGACTACGCGCAGGTCGACTGGAAGGGCGAGAGCCGGGAATTCCAGGAAGCCGGCGGCGCGGTGCTGCTGACCTTCGCGATGGCGTTGCTGATCGTCTATCTGGTGCTGGCGGCGCAGTTCGAGAGCTTCATCCATCCGCTGTCGATCATGCTGACGGTGCCGCTGGCGGTGCTCGGCGCGCTGCTCGGACTGTGGGCGACCGGCAGCACGCTGAATCTCTTCAGCCAGATCGGCATCGTGATGCTGATCGGCCTGGCGGCGAAGAACGGCATCCTGATCGTCGAGTTCGCCAACCAGTTGCGCGACGACGGCCGCACCGTGCGCGAGGCGATTACCGAGGCGTCTGCGGTGCGTCTGCGCCCGATCCTGATGACCTCGGCGGCGACGATCATGGGCGCGATCCCGCTGGTCGTGGCCGGCGGCCCGGGTTCGGCGAGCCGCGCGACGATCGGCATCGTGGTGATCTTCGGCGTCGCGTTCTCGACGCTGCTGTCGCTGTTCGTCGTGCCGGCGTTCTATGCGCTGCTCGCGCCGTTCACGCGTTCGCCCGACGCACTGGCGCACGAGCTCGAGCGGCTCGAAAGCGAGACGCCCGAAGTCAGCGGCCATGCCTGACGCCGCGCGCTGGGACGCGGTGCGTCTGGGCGGTGCGGGCTTCGTGCTCCGCCGCTGGCGCGCCAGTGATCTCGGCGCGCTGTTGCATCACGCGGACGATCCACTGATCGTTCGCGGTCTGAGCGACCGCTTTCCGCATCCCTATACGCGCGCCGACGGCGAGGCCTTTCTCGCCGGACACGTGGTCGATCTGTCGCTGCCGGTGTTGGCGATCGAAATCGACGGCGCGGCCTGCGGCAGCATCGGCGTGCGCCGTGCCGCGAGCGGCGAGCGCGCGCATGCGGCGGAGCTCGGCTACTGGCTCGGCCGCGCGCACTGGAACCGCGGCGTGATGCGCCAGGTCGTCGCGCGGTACGTGCCTTGGGTGATGGGCGCGCTGTCGCTGACGCGCCTGCAGGCCAACGTGCTCGACATCAATCCGGCCTCGGCGCGGGTGCTGCAGGCCAACGGTTTCGTCGAGGAAGGCCTGCTGCGCGGCGCGATCCGCAAACCCGACGGGCTGCACGATCTGCGCGTATTCGGGCTGCTGCGCGACGCCGCGATCGGCTGATCCACGCGCGAAAAGCCCGCCGGGCGGGGCACGCCGCGCGGAAATGCAGGTATCGTGTCCGCCAGTTGCGACGGGGATCGCGACAGCCACCCGACGGGAGCATCGCGCAACGTGGATACCTTACTCAGTGCATTGAACGGGCTGATCTGGAGCAAGGCGCTGATCGCGCTGTGCCTGGGCGCGGGCCTCTGGTTTTCGTTCCGCACCCGTTTCATGCAGGTCCGCGGCTTCGTCGAGATGACCCGGCTGACCTTCAGCGGCAAGAGCTCGAACGCGGGCGTGTCCTCGTTCCAGGCGCTGGCGATGTCGATGGCCGGCCGGATCGGCATCGGCAACATCGCCGGCGTCGCGACCGCGATCGCCTTCGGCGGTCCCGGCGCGGTGTTCTGGATGTGGGTGATGGGCTTCCTCGGCGCCTCGACCTCGTTCGTCGAGTGCACGCTGGCGCAGATCTACAAGGAAAAGGACAGCGAAGGGCGCTATCGCGGCGGCCCGGCCTACTACATCGAAAAGGCCATGGGCCTGAAGTGGTACGCGCTGGCGTTCGCGTTCGCGACGCTGATCGCCGCCGGTCTGCTGATGCCCGGCGTGCAGGCGAACGCGATCGCCGACAGCATCGCCAACGCCTGCGCGGGCACGTCGGTCTGCGGTGACCTGTCCGGCCAGTGGATGGGCATGGACGCGCGCACGGCGCTCAAGGCGGGGATCGGCATCACCGTGGCGCTGATGCTGTCGGTGATCATCTTCGGCGGCGTCAAGCGCATCGCGGCGTTCGCCGAACTGTTCGTGCCGTTCATGGCGCTGGCCTACATCTTCATCGCGGTCGCGGTGATGATCATCAACTACGACTTCGTGCCGACGATGTTCCGCATCATCTTCGAGAGCGCGTTCGGCGTGCATGCCGGTTTCGGCGCGATGCTGGGCCTGGCGATCGAGTGGGGCGTCAAGCGCGGCATCTACGCCAACGAGGCCGGCCAGGGCACCGGTCCGCATGCGGCGGCCGCGGCCGAGGTGTCGCACCCGGCCAAGCAGGGGTACGTGCAGGCGTGGGCGATCTACTTCGACACGATGCTGGTCTGCACCGCGACCGCGTTCCTGATCCTGGCGACCGGCATGTACAACGTGATCATGCCCGACGGCACCGTGCTGCATCAGGCGCTGCCCGGCGTGGAAGCGGGCTCGGGCTTCGCCCAGGCGGGCATCGAATCGATCCTGCCGGGCTGGGGCGCGGCGATGGTCGCCGTGGCGCTGTTCTTCTTCGCGTTCACCACGATCATGGCCTATTACTACATGGCCGAAACCAACCTCACCTACCTCAACAACCACGTCGCCCGGCCGACCCGCACGCTGCTGCTGCGTCTCGCGATCCTCGGCATGGTGATCTTCGGCGCGGTGCGCAGCGCGGAGGTGGCGTGGATGCTCGGTGACATCGGTGTCGGCCTGATGGCGTGGCTCAACATTGTCGCGATCCTGATCCTGCAGAAGCCCGCGATGCTCGCATTGCGCGATTACGAGACGCAGAAGAAGCAGGGGCTCGACCCGATCTTCGATCCCGACAAGCTCGGGATCCGCAATGCCGATTTCTGGCGCAAGGCCCCCTGACATGACGAAGTCCCCCTGGTCCGGCGGTGGCCGCGACACGCCCCGCACGCCGGCGCCCGCGCCGGGCCGCGACAGTCCGTGGGGCGCGCGTTCGCGTCCCGACACGCCTGCACCGACGCGCGCTGCCGCGCCGCGGCCCGACGTGCGCGCGGACGACGCGGAGGGCAGCGAAACCGAAGACCGGCGCGAGATGCGCCTCTACGGGCGCAACGCGATCGACGCCGTATTCGCGCGTCGACCCGACGCGATCCGCAAGCTCTATCTGCTCGAGGCGCGCATTCCGCAGCTGCAGCCCCTGTTGAAGTGGTGCGCGGCGAATCGCGTCGGCTATCGCGTCGTCGCCGAAGACGATCTGCGCAAGCTCGCGGCCAGCTCGCACCACGAGGGCGTCGTCGCCGACGTACTGCGCGAGGCGCCGCAGTCGCTGGGCACCTGGCTGCAGTCGCTGCCGGCCGGTCCGGCATGCGCGCTGTGGCTCGACGGCGTGGGCAATCCGCACAACCTCGGCGCGATCCTGCGCTCGGCCGCGCATTTCGGCGTGGGCGCGATCCTGCTGCCGAAGACCTCGCCGCTGGCGCTGTCCGGCGCCGCTGCGCGCGTCGCCGAAGGTGGCGCCGAATCGGTGCCGTTCGTGCGCCTCGGCCGCGACGACAATTCGCTGGCCCAGCTGCGCAGCGCCGGTTTCTCGCTCGCGGCGACCGTCGTGCGCGGCGGCGACAGTGTGTTCGCCAAACCGCTGCCCGACCGCGTCGTGTTCGTCATCGGTTCCGAAGGCGAGGGCATGGATCCCGAACTCGCCAAAGCCTGCGATCTGCGCCTCGGCATCCCCGGCAGCGGCAGGGTCGAAAGCCTCAACGTCGCCTCGGCGACGGCCGTGCTGCTGGCGCAGTGGGCGGCTCAGCGCGCTTGAAGCCCGTGGAGGCTTTGCGACGTCAGCGGACGCTCCTGGGCGCCGCAATCACCTTGGCTGCCCTCTATGGTCTGTCCGCGTTGTCCGCGATGTGGCTGCATGCGCCACGCGTGCCGTACGCGGATGGTTGGCGCTACATCGCGGTCCTGGCGGATGCGCCGTTCCTAGACGGTGTACTGATGGTCAGCAACGGCCACCGCGAGGTGTTCCCCAATATCGTGCGCTGGCTGGATCTCCGCCTGTTCGGCGCATCGCAGCTTCTGCAGATCCTAGTCGGTATCGCCTTGCTGCTCGGCACGCTCGCGGTTCTCTGGCGTCCATTGGGGCGCCTCGCCCCGCTCACGCGCGTCGCTGCGTATCTGTGGGCAATCGTCGGTCTGTGCTGGCTCGGCAATGCGCGGGCCTTGGCGCATGCGCAGGAAAGCGTGCACGCCTATCTGGTGACACTTGCACTGGTCTGCGGAGTGACGCTGCTGGCTCGCGCGCCGCACGATGGCCGCGATGCCTGGCGCCGTGGCCTTCTTGCGAGTGCTTGCGGTCTTGTGGCGACGTTTTCGTTCGGGTCAGGTGTCGCATGTTTCGGCGCGTTCCTGATCGTGCTCTGGTTGCGGCGCGCTTCGTGGCGCGATGCGTTGCCCATATTGTTCAGCGCGGGACTGGCCGCAGTGTCCCTGGCGATCGCGGGCGTCGGTGACGAGCGGATCGGCTTTGCGCCGTTGGTACAGGGCGAACGCCTGCTGCGCTGGCTCGCCGCGCCTTCCCTGTATGCCGCTTGGCCGGTGCTCGACCCCGAGATCGCCGCACGTCTGCCACTCGCTCCGCTGCGTGCAGTGGTGCTGCCGGTCGCTGAGGGCATCTCCAACGTGACTGGTCCGGCACACGTCGCGCGCTGGCCGCACCTGCTCACAGGCGTGCTCGGCGCCGCGTGGCTGCTGGTCGCAAGCATTCGCTGCAGGTGCGCACCGACCGCGCCTGTCGTGGTCGGTCTCGGCGTCGCCTGGTTCGCGGTAGGCGTAGGTGGGCTGATTGCTCTGGCCAGACTGGGCTACTTCGAGCTGTATCCAGAGCAGTTGCTGGCGTCGCGCTACGTCGTCTGGTCGAGTCTGTTCTGGGCCGGACTCGCCTATGCGACGATCTCACGTGCTCGCAGCGCGACTGTATCGGGTGTCGCGATCGTCCTCGCGCTGGTGCTCATGCCGAGCCAGCTGTGGATGTGGCGGTATGCCGAACGGCTACAGGAAGTGGCGCTACCGGTTGCGACAGCGGTTGCAGTGGGTGTGCTCGATCCTGCGTTGCCGCTCGGCGAGAATGTCGTCGGCGAACTGCGCGATGCATCGAAGCCGCTGGAAGCGCGCGGCGCAGCGATGTACGCCTGGCCGGAAACATCTTGGTTGGGACGCAGGCCGGACGCTGACGCAGTGCATGCGATTGCCACCGGTGCACTGACGGTTTCAAGTTTCGAAGATCAACTGTCGCCCGGCGAAGCCGCAAGACGGGTGGAGTTCGCGACGCCGTCGACGCGCACCGAGCGCTGGCTGCTGCAGGACGAGGATGGGGTGGTGCGCGGGCTCGCGACCCGTGATCCCCTCGATGCAAGGCGTGCGATCGGCTGGATGCGCGGCCCAGCGGAAGCGCCGCCGCGTGTGCTGGCGCTGCGCGAGGTCGACGGCAGCTAAGCGCGGGCACGTCTCACGGCTGCATGCCGCTATCACCGCTCGCAGCAATTCATCGGGCCGGGGACGTTACGACACGGCGTGCCGTCATCAGCGAAGCGCCGCGACGCACCAGCATCAATGCTCCGGCGTCGCCTCGGTCTTCGCCGCGCTGCCGAAGCCGCCTTGCGATTCCGCCGCCAGCCACGCGAACACGGCGTAGGCGGCGGTGTTCTGCGCGACGGCGTCCGGGTCGACCTTGTCGAGCGTGTCGTTGGCGTTGTGGTGCAGGTCGAAATAGTCGGTGCCGTCCTGGCCCAGCCAGCCCCAGGCACCGCCCTTCGCAGCCAGCGGGGAAATGTCCGGGCCCGGGCCGCCCTTGTCCTGCAGGTAGTCGATGCCGAGCGGGCGCAGTACCTCGGCGATCGCGTCGCTGGTCGCGCGCTGTCCGGCCGGCGCGCTGGTGTTGAAACCGTAGATGCGACCGGCGCCGAAATCGCTTTCCGCGCCGATGATGTGCTGCGCGATGACGTCAGCGCCGCCGTGTGCCTCGGCGTAGGCGCGAGCGCCGAGCAGTCCCTGCTCTTCATTGGCGAACGCGACCACGCGCACTGTGCGGCGCGGGCGCTGCGGCAGCTGCGCGATCAGATGGCCGGCGGCCATCGTGATGCCGACGCCGGACGCATCGTCGACCGCGCCGGTGCCGAGATCCCACGAATCCAGATGCCCGCCGATCAGTACGATCTCGCCCGGCGCTTCGCGCCCCGTGATTTCGCCGATGACGTTCTGCGAGGTGTAGTCGCCGTTCCAGCCGACATCCAGCGCCAGATGCACCTGCACGGGGCCAAGTCGCAACAGGCGCGCAAGCTGGTCGGCGTCGGGCAGCGACAGCGCAGCGGACGGAATCGGAGTGACATCGGCATCGAAGCGGGTGATGCCGGTATTGGCGACGCGGTGCGGACTGGTGCTGATCGAGCGCATCAGATAGCCCGCGGCGCCCTTGCGCGCCGCGATCGACGGGCCGCGGCCACGCACCGGGCCCGCAGCGCCATAGCCGCTGCCGTCGCGCGAGCGCGCCATCTGCACGTCGACGAACGCGAGGTTGCCACGCAGCGTCGCGGGATCGGCTGCTTCCAGCGCGGCGACGCTGTCGAAGCGCACAAGCTCGGCGGTGACGTCGCCGGCGGGGCTGCCGCCGAGCGCGGTGATCACCAGCGGCTGTGCGTGCGCGCCGACCACGGCTGCGTGCTCGCTGCGACGTTCCCACTTCGGGAACGTCACCGGTTCGGTCCAGACCTTGTCGTAGCCGAGCGCCTCGAACCGGGCTTTGGCCCAGGCGACGGCGCGGGCGTCCGCTTCGCTGCCGGGCAGGCGCGGGCCGATCTCGGTGGTCAGCGATTCGATCAATCCGTAAGCGGTGCCGTCCTGCGTGGCGCGTTCGCGCAATTGCGCGGCCTGTTCCAGCGCAGCCGCCGACAGCGGCGCGGCCTCACGCGATTGTGCGAAGGCGGGCGAGGCGGCCAACAGCGCGGTCGACAGCAGGGCAATGGCCAGAGGCCTGACGGACGGAACGCGCATGTGGACGACTCCAGCGGTGAAAGGGATCGGCAGAAACAAGAAACGGGCCGCGGCATTGTCGCGCGCGGCCCGTCGGATGGATCGAGCGTGTCTGGAACGCTGCGTCAGGCTTGCGGACGCAGCGAATCGCGGATCTCGCGCAGCAGCTTCACTTCTTCACTCGGCTCGGCGGGCTTGGTCGGTTCCGGCGCCTCGGCCTGCTTGCGCTTCAGGCGGTTGATGAACTTCACCGCGAGGAAGATCGCGAACGCGACGATCGTGAACTGGATGATGGTGTTGATGAAGATGCCGTAGCCGATGGCGACCGCGGGAATCTCCTCACCGGTGGCGGCATCGACCGTCGCGGCGCGCAGCGTGACGGCCAGTTCGGTGAAATCGACGTTGCCGATCAACATGCCGATCGGCGGCATGATGATCTGGTCCACCAGCGCGGTGACGATCTTGCCGAACGATGCGCCGATGACGACACCGACCGCGAGATCGATGACGTTGCCGCGGACCGCAAATTCCTTGAATTCGGACAGAATGCCCATGGATCACTCCTGCACTGTGTAAGGGAACAAGCGCGGGTGACTATACCGACGGCGAAGTGATTTCGAGATGCAGTGCGATCACGTCGTCGAGCGCGGCGACGCAACGATCGCCCGGCTGCAGCGCGGCCACGCCGGCGGGCGTGCCCATGAAGACGAGGTCGCCGGCGCGCAGCGCGAACAGTTTCGACAGTTCGTGCAGGATTTCGGGTACGTCCCAGATCAGCTGGTCGAGCGTCGACGTCTGGCGCAGCGCGCCGTTGACCTGCAGTGACAGCGTGCGCGATGCAAGCGCGCCGATCTCCGCCGCCGGCACGAGTTCGCCGACCGGTGCGGATGCGTCGAAGCCTTTGGCGATGTCCCACGGCAGGCCCTTCGCCTTGGCCGCGGCCTGCAGGTCGCGACGGGTGAGATCGAGGCCGATCGTGTAGCCGAACACCAGCGCCTGCGCATCCTCGACCGCGAGCACGCCTGCAGGCGCGTCGGCACCGAGCGCGACGACCAGTTCAACCTCGTGATGCAGATCCTGCGTGGCGCTCGGGTAGGGAACAACCTCGCCGGTCGTCACCGCATCGGCTGGCTTGGCGAAGAACACCGGTGTGCCGCGTGCGGCCTTCGAGGCCGGCGCCTCGGCGCCCATTTCCTTCGCGTGGTCGGCGAAATTACGGCCCACGCAGTACACCCGGCGTACCGGAAAACGGCCACCGCCGCGCACCGACAGGCGCACGGGCTCGAGAGCTGGCACGACATCGCGCGCGGGGTCGGTCATCGCGGGTCCTCGGCGCAGCGCGCCATCAAGATGCAAGCCAGGCGCGGCGCAGTCGCCGCGCGCGTTGGATCAACGCAGTGCGGCGTGGTCGCGATCGCGCACGACGCGATATTCGGCGTCGACGATGCGCGTGTCGCGACGCGGCGCGGGGCCGCGGACGAGCAGGCGACGGGCGATGCCGAACAGGATCATCGCCGCGCCGATGAAGACGCCGGCGACGAGCAGCACCGCGAGCATCGCCACGCCGACCAAGCCGAGCGCGATGCGCAGCAGCGGATGACGCGGTTTGCGCGGCGCGAACATCGCGCGCACGCCGGAGGCGTCGAATCGGGCATGGAGATCGCGGAAGAAAGGCTTGGACATGGGTTCCGTCAACGTCGTGACACAATGCGGCTGGTGGGCCGGCGACCAGTATCGGGCCCGGGCCGATCGGAGTTGTAATGTCTTCGTTAAATCCACGTGAAGCGCATGCGCCGCTGCTCGCGCTCGACGCCATCGCCGACGGCGGATTCGCCGAAGTGGAGGCGACGCTGGACGGCGATGCCGAATCGCTGGTGCTGTTCCGCGAAGGCGCACGCGTACAGGCGTGGTTGAACATCTGCCCGCATGCGGGGCGTCGTCTCGACTGGGCACCCGGCCAGTTCCTGCGCGCGAAGACCGGTGAGCTGGTGTGCGCCGCGCACGGCGCGAGTTTTTCGTTGACCGACGGTGTGTGCGTCGCCGGCCCCTGCCGCGGCGAGTCGCTGCGCGCGGTCGCGGTGCGCGTGCAGGACGGGCAGGTCGTGCTGGATTGAACGTGTGCGGGACGCATCACGCCTGCGGCGGAACGTGATCGCGTCGGTCAGAACAGCAGGTTGACCATCAGCACGACGATCACCGTGTAGATCAGCGAGATCGGCAGGCCGATCC
This sequence comes from Luteimonas flava, assembly GCF_036584485.1. Classification (NCBI taxonomy): domain Bacteria; kingdom Pseudomonadati; phylum Pseudomonadota; class Gammaproteobacteria; order Lysobacterales; family Lysobacteraceae; genus Luteimonas; species Luteimonas flava. Next base: position 852,616 of record NZ_JAZHBM010000002.1, read on the forward strand.
GCCAGAGCTCGCGCGCCTTGTAGCCGGCCGGGCCGATGATCATCGACATCACCGGGTTCGACTGGGTCATGAAGTTGTTGGATGCCGACAGCGCGACGATCAGCGCGAATGCAGTCGGATTGCCGCCGACCGCGAGCGCGAGATTGATCGCCAGCGGCACGACGACGATCGTCGCGCCGACGTGGCTGATGACCATCGAGAACGCCGCCGTCAGCAAAGCGACCGCGATCTCCAGCACCCACACCGGTAGACCGCTCGGCAACCGTTCGATCGTGTGCCCGGCGACCCACGCCGCCGCGCCGCTGGAATCCATCGCCCAGCCCAGCGGAATCAGGCAGGCCATCAGGAACACGGTCTTCCAGTTGATGGCGCTGTAGGCCTCGTCCATCTTCAGCACGCCGAACACCAGCATGCCGGCGACGCCCGCCATCAATGCGACCGAGGTCGGCACGCGCGAGGACAGCGCGATCAGCATCGTCACCGCGAAGATCGCCATCGCGATCTTGAACTTGTGCGGCCTCTGCTCGCCCTTCGGATAGTCGGTGACGATGATGAAGTCGAGCGACTTGGCGGTCTTCGCCAGGTCCTGCCAGATGCTGTGCAGCACCAGCATGTCGCCAGCGCGCAGCGTCATCGAACGCACGTCCTCGCGGATCACCTGCTTGTCGCGGTTGATCGCGAGCAGGCGCACGCCGTACTTCTTGCGCAGGCTCAGTTCGGCCGCGGACTTGCCGATGAACTTCGAGGTCGGCGGCACCACGGCTTCGGCGATGCCGGCGCGGCTGGGATTGAACAGATCGCCGAAATTGCGCAGCCGCGTGCTCAGGCGCAGGAACTGGTTCTGGGCGAAATCGGCGACCTGCTGGCGCTGGCCCATCGCGCCGATCACGCTGCCGACCCAGATGCGCGCATCCGATGGCGGCGCGAGTCGCGATTCGTTCTCGGACTTGAGCGCCAGCAGCACCGGCGCATCGTGGATCGATTCCGCTTCGCCGAAGGTCATGCCGACCAGCGGACTTTCCGCGGTCACTACGAGTTCGTAGACGTCACCGTCGATGCCGTAGGCGCTAGCGAAGTAACTCTGCGTGCGCGCCGGCGTGACGTTGCCTTCGCCGTCACCCAGATCGCCCAGCTGCCGGTTGCCGCGGAAGTGGAAATAGGCGAGGCCCGCGGCGAGCAGCACCAGGCCGATCGGCAACGGCGCGAACATGTTGAGCGATTCGAGTGTCGCCGAGCCCGAGGGCAGGTTGGCATTGGCCGCGGTCAGCAGATCGTTGAGCAGGATCAGCGGCGAGGAGCCGACCATCGTCAGCGTGCCGCCCATGATGATGGCGACGCAGATCGGCAAGAGCATCTGCGCAAGCCGCAGACCCGAGCGCGATGCCAGGCGCGCGGCGACCGGCATGTACAGCGCCATCACCGACGGGTTCTGCATCACCGAGGAATTGAGGCCGGCGATACCGGCGGTCAGCATCAGCAGCCGGTCTTCCTGGCCCTTGGCCCGCCGCAACAGCCAGCCCGCGAGGCGGTTCAGCGCGCCGGTGCGGTCGAGTCCCATGCCGAGGATCATCGTGGCGATGACGCTGATCGTCGCGTTCGACGAGAAGCCGTTGAATACGTCTTCGGGTGCAACCAGGCCGGTGAGCCCGAGCATCACCAGCACCACCAGCGCGACGAGATCGGCGCGCACCCGCTGGAATACGAACAGCACCATCGTCAGGCCCACGAGGGCCAAGACGATCTTCATGTCGGTGGTGAGGGCGAGCGCGGTGTCCATCAGCGTCGCAGACCGTCCTGGCGCTGGGTGACGCAATGATCGGTGCGGGCGCGGGCCATCGGCCACAGACTGCGCGGCGCCGCGTGCAGCGGATGTCGAACCCGGCGTCCTGGGGCCCGTGTCACGGCACTAGCGTCCGGCGGCGTCTTCGGCGACGCGGTCGTACAGCAGATCCCAGACGCCGTGCCCGAGCCTCTGCCCGCGGGTTTCGAAATGGGTCTGCGGCCGCCACGGCGGTCGCGGCACATGGCCGCGCGGGCCGGCGCGATTGCGCAGGCCGGGCGTCGCGTCGAGCACGTCCCACATCTGCTCGGCGTAATCCGCCCAGTCGGTCGCCAGATGCAGGCGGCCTTCGGGACTGAGCTTGCGCACCAGCAAGGCGGCGAATTCCGGCTTCACCAGACGGCGCTTGTTGTGGCGCTTCTTGTGCCAGGGATCCGGGAAATAGATGCGGATCTCGTCGAGCGCGCCGTCGGCGATCTCGTGTTCCAGCACTTCGACCGCGTCGTGGTGATACACGCGGACATTGCCGTTGCCGTCCTCGGCCAGCGCATTGAGCACGCGGCCGACGCCCGGTGCATGCACTTCGATGCCGATGTGGTCGCGGGCGGGATCGAGCTGCACCGAGTGGCGCAGGGCTGCGCCATTGCCGAACCCGATCTCGACGATGCGCGGCGCACGGCGTCCGAAGGCGGCGTCGAAATCGCGCGGCGTGCCCTGGTAATCCAGTCCGAACTTCGGCCAGGCGTCGTCGAACGCGCGCTGCTGGGCCGGTGTGAACCGGCCCTGGCGCAGCACGAAGCTGCGGATCTCGCGACGGCCTTCGGTTGCCGTGAACGGCTTCGGCGGGGCCTTGGCACCTTCGCTGGAAAACGGGTTGGTCATGGAATTGTCTGGTCGTTCCGCAGCGATGCTGCCGTCCATGGCGCAGCGACAGCGACTCCGGGCTGCCCGGCCCGGTCATCCGTGGCCGGGCGTTCGCCGATGTGCGCGGCAGTGCCGCGCGAGCGACATCTGCTCACCCGATCACGCCATCAACGGGCGAAGACGCGCTCGCGAACCGCTTGCGCGGAATGCGGCCGGCGAGGAACGCCTCGCGACCGGCTTCGACCGCCTTGCGCATCGCGCTGGCCATCAGCACCGGATGGCGCGCGCCGGCGATCGCGGTGTTCATCAGCACGCCGTCGCAGCCCAGCTCCATCGCGATCGCCGCGTCGGACGCGGTGCCGACGCCGGCGTCGACGATGATCGGCACCTTCGCGTTCTCGATGATCTCGATCAGGTTGTACTTGTTCTGGATGCCCAGGCCCGAGCCGATCGGCGCGGCCAGCGGCATGACCGCGGCGCAGCCGATCTCTTCCAGGCGCTTGGCCAGGATCGGATCGTCCGAGGTGTAGACCATGACGTCGAAGCCGTCCTTGACCAGCTGCTCGGCCGCTTTCAGCGTCTGCACGACATCGGGGAACAGCGTGCGCTGGTCGCCCAGCACTTCGAGCTTGGTCAGGTTGTGTCCGTCGAGCAGTTCGCGCGCGAGGCGACAGGTGCGCACGGCGTCTTCGGCGGTGTAGCAGCCGGCGGTGTTGGGCAGGATGGTGTAGCGGTCCGGCGGCAGCACGTCGAGCAGGTTGGGCTCGCCCGGGGTCTGGCCGATGTTGGTGCGGCGGATCGCGACGGTGACGATCTGCGCGCCCGCGGCCTCGGTGGCCAGGCGGGTCTCGTCGAGATCCTTGAACTTGCCGGTGCCGGTCAGCAGGCGGGAGGAATAGGTCTTGCCGGCGATGATGAGGCCGGCATCAGCGGGGGATGCAGTGGTCATCGGGGGATTATCGCCGATGCGGCCGGGGCATGTGGGCGTTCGCGATCGGCCGTCGGAATCGAGCGCGCTTCGGGCCGCACGCGGAGGTGCCCGGTGGGGCCCGGGCATCATCCGACGCGACGCCGGATGGACGCTCAGCCGCCGCCCAGCGCGTGCACGATCTCGACCCGGTCGCCCTCGTGGATCACGTGTTCGGCGTGGCGGCCGCGCGGCACGATGTCGCCATTGATCTCGACCGCGACGCGGCGGCCGGCCAGTCCCTGTTGGATGAGCAGTGCGGCGATGGTGCTGCCGGTGTCGAGGGCGAGATCCTCGCCGTTGAGTCGGATATTCATGGCCGGATTGTCGCCGCTTCGCACAGCCGGCGCACGCGTGCCGCACTGCGGCGTGCCGGCGCCGGAAACGGCATGGGATGATCCCGCGATTCGGCGCCATGCGCTGCCGGATGGATCGGCGGGAACGCGCCGGCCAACGTCAATTCCCCAGGAGAAACCCCCAGATGTCGTCCACGCCCATCCGTGCCGCCCTCGCCGTTGCGCTCGCCGCGGCCGCCATTCCCGCTCTCGCCGACGACACGTTCTCGCGCACGGTGTTCTTCGGCGACAGCCTCACCGACTCGGGCTATTTCCGCCCCGCCATCGTGCGCGCCGTCGGCGCCCAAGGCGCCCTCCTCGGCCGCTTCACCACCAACCCGGGCCTGACCTGGGCCGAGCACGTGGCCGACCGCTACGGCACCGAGGCGTACCCGAACGGCAATGGCCAGGTCGGCGACAACTACGCCGCCGGCGGTGCGCGCGTGGCCGTGGCCAATCCGACCGCGCTCGGTGTCGCGCCGTCGCTGGCGTCGCAGGTCAACACCTACCTGTCCGCGAATGGTGGCCGCGCCGATGCGAATGCGCTCTACACCGTGTGGGGCGGCGCGAACGACCTGTTCGCGGTTGCCGCCAATCCCGCGCAGGCGCAGCAGATCATCGGCTCGGCGGTCACCGCCCAGGTCGGCCTGGTCGGCACGCTGCAGGGCGCGGGCGCCCGCTACGTCGTGGTGCCGTCGATCCCCGACATCGGCCTGACCCCGCAGTCGCGCGCCGGTGGCGCCGTTGCGATGGCGACCGGCACCGCGCTCGCCAATACCTACAACACCGCGCTCTACGGCGGCCTGGCCAGCCAGGGCCTGCGCGTGATCCCGGTCGACACCTTCCACTTCCTGCAGGAAGTCAGCGCCAGCCCGGCGCTGTACGGCTTCGCCAACGTGACCTCGGCCGCGTGCCGCGCGCAGCCGGGCATCGGCGACTCGTCGGTGTTCTGCAATCCGAACTCGCTGGTCACCCCGTCCGCGGCCGACACCTATCTGTTCGCCGACGGCGTGCACCCGGCCAGCCGCGCGCACGAGATGATCGCCGACCTGGCGATCGCGATGATCGACGGCCCGCAGCAGATCGCGGTGCTGCCGCAGTCGGCGACCGTGAGCGGCCGCGCCCGCGCCGATCGCATCAACAACCGCCTGAGCCTGGCGCCGGCACGCAGCGAAGGCCGCAGCTGGTGGGCCGACGTGCGCGCCGACATGCAGCGCTACGACCACGGCGATGCCTACGACGGCGTCGGCCCGGCGCTGACGGCCGGCATGGACTGGACCTCGGGTGACACGACCTTCGGCGGCTTCGTCGGCTACGGCAAGCAGGGCAACGACTGGGGCCTGCGTCGCGGCAACTGGGACCAGAGCGAAGCGACGGTCGGCGGTTTCGTCGGCTGGCGCGCCGACAGCGGCGCCTGGGTCAACGCGCAGCTGAGCTACACCTGGCTCGACTTCGACACCGACCGCACGGTGCAGATCGGCCCGGTGACGCGCGTGCATTCCGGCCAGGCCGACGGCAGCAACGTGACCGCCGCGATCGGTGCCGGCTGGAACTTCGGCGAAGGCGCGCTGCAGCACGGCCCGGTGCTGTCGCTGGTCGCGCAGCGCATCGAAGTCGACGGTTTCGCCGAAAGCGATCCGACCGTGTCGAGCTCGCTGGCGTATCCGTCGCAGGACATCGACTCGCTGATCGGCAGCGCCGGCTGGCAGTTCGCCTACGCCGCCAGCGACGCATTCCGCCCCTATGCGCGCCTGACTATCGATCGCGAGTTGGAAGACGCGCCGACGGAAGCCTTCGCGCAGGCGCAGTCGCTGCCGTCGACGCTGCCGTACGCGGTGCCGGCGCGCGGCTACGACAACAGCTACGCCACCGCGACGCTGGGCACGCAGACCAAGCTGTTCGGCCTCGACGCCAACGTCGGCGCCAGCCTGACAATCGGCCAGAAGGGCGGCAGCAACACCACCGCGTTCGCGACGATCGGCGCCGGCTTCTGAAGGCTGCGTCGACAGGCAACGGCGCCCGGCTGGCGTCGTTGCCAATGCGCGCAGGGCCGGCATAGACTGCCCACCTCGCGCGGGTGTAGCTCAATGGCAGAGCTGTTGCTTCCCAAGCAACTGACGAGGGTTCGATTCCCTTCACCCGCTCCAACATGGATCCTCCCGATCTAACTCACTGATCGGGAAGGATTTCCGAAATCACATCGACCCTGAAATCGAAACCCTTGGGTATCGTTTTAGGTATCGATCGTGCCGAAACCGCTTTTCTTGACTCGCCCTTCGGGTCTCTATGTTCGCTTCCTCGTGCCGGCGGAATTTCGATCCGCAGTCGGCTCGCGTTTCGTCGTGCGCGCGCTCGGATCGCTGCGGGGCGACGAGGCGCGACTACACGCCGCGGTCATTGGCATGGCACTCTCCAAAGCATTCGACGCGGTGCGTCGAGGAGAGGCCAGGATGGTCGATGTCAAGAAGCTGCTGGAAGACGCAAGGCGCGCTGACGCAACCGGCGGGACCATGGACTGGACCGCCAGCGCGCTACAAGTCGGCGGCGTGAGCTTCGGACAGGTCACCGTTGATGGTCCTGAGGACACCGACGACTTCATCCGCGCGGCTCAGGCGATACTGCAAAGGCGAGACAGCCTGGTCGCCGCGCGGCTTCAGTTGGAGGCAGCAGGCCCTCCGGTAGCTCCCGCAGCCCCCGAAGAGTCCGTTCCGCGGCTCGCTGAAGAGATCCAGACCCATTTGGGAGATCTGGAGCGGCGCAAGCTCAACCCCGACACCATCACGGAGAGCAAGCACTCGCTGCGCATCTTCCTTGCGCTGACGGATGACATCCCTGTGCGCGAGATCAAGGCATCGCATGTGCGTGCGTTCCTTGATGCCGTCCGCTGGTGGCCGGAGCGCGCGACCGTGCGTCCCCAATACCGCGGCATGTCGGTGCTGGAGATCATCGAAGCGGGCAAGCGTGAGCAGGTCGCGGTGTCGCCACACACCTACAACAAGCACCAGTCCCGCTTGGGTGTCTTCCTCAACGCCTTGGTCAACCAGGATCTGCTCAGCAAGAACCCCTTGAAGGCGATCAAGCCCGAGATCGACACCTCGACCGACCTCGACACAGGCCGCGCGTTTACGCCCGAAGAACTGCAGACCATGTTCGAGCCCGATCGCTTCCAGGCGTGGGCCACTTCACCTCATCGTTGGTGGGGGCCAATGCTGGGTCTCTACAGCGGTGCCCGTGTCAGCGAGGTCGCGCAGCTCTACATCGATGATGTGCGCGAGGTCGATGGCGTGTGGGGGCTGTTTTTTGGAAGAACGCTCGCGGGCAGAAGATCAAGAACAAAGCGTCCATCCGCTTCGTGCCCTTGGCGCAGCCACTCCTCGACGCCGGCTTCCTGGACTTCGTTGAAGACATGCGCCAGACCGGGCATCCGCGCCTGTTCCCGCATCTGCCAGCTGGCACCAAAAAAGATGGCACCCCGAACGGCAAGGGCTACGGCAGGCAACTGTCCAGGCAGTTCGGCGCATATGTAAAGACTATCGGTGTCGAGAAGGGCACTGGCTTCCATTCATTCCGCCACACGATGTCGACGGTGCTGGCAGAGCAGGGGATCCCAGAGCGCGAGATCGCGTTGATCACTGGGCATGCGATCACCTCACAGGTGCCGACGCTCGCGCGGCACTACATCCACATTGCGGATACAGCCACGCTTTCAAGGCGTGTAGAGGTGTTGGCCTCCTTTACGCCTTTGATTCAGCCGCTTCGATATCGTAGTGGGCAGTTCGCGACCACACTGCGCAATGCCGCTGATGTTCATCCATAAACTCGCCACTGCGTCGCACCTTCCTGGGTGCGGGCATGGCTGAAAAGATCAGTCCAGAGACCCGCTCGCGCATGATGGCGGGGATCCGAGGAAAGAACACGAAGCCAGAGCTGACCATCCGGCGCTGGCTACACGCGGACGGATTTCGCTTTCGATTGTTCCGACGCGATCTGCCTGGCCGTCCCGACATTGTTCTCCCGCGATGGAACGTAGTTGTATTCGCGCACGGGTGTTTCTGGCACGGTCATCAAGGATGTTCTTACTTTCGTCTGCCTAAAACGCGACCCGAATTCTGGGAAAGCAAGATCAGACGCAACGCTGAGCGCGACCATGAGGCGATAGGCAGACTGGAAGAAGCAGGCTGGCGCATAGCAGTGATCTGGGAGTGCGCGCTGCGCAAGGAACCAGAGGTAACGCTTCGTCGCCTGTCCTCATTCATTCGGTCCGCACAGCAGAAGCTCGAAATCGGACTGGGTTAGCGCCAGCCGCTGCTCACGACAGTGCCTTGTGAACAACACTTGCGATCTGATATCCCAGCCATGGAGGCACGGCGTTACCGACCTGCCGCCGCTGGCTACCTGCCGGTCCCTCGAAGATGTAGTTGTCGGGGAAGGTCTGGAGGCGAGCTGCCTCGCGCACAGTGAGGCTCCGCAGCTGGAGCGCATCGGGATGGATGTAATAATGCCCATCCTTGGCGATGTGACTGGTCACCGTCGATGACGGTGCGTCGCTGCGCTGGACCTTAAACCGATCTACGAAGCGGTTGTTCTCGAACCAGCTGCGATGCATTGGGTGCAATTGGCTGGGGAACTCTTCACAGCCTCGCGGTGAGCGTCCGTTCTCTGCAGTAAACGCGGCCGCAAATCCATAGCGCATCAGATCGCTGGCCATGTGCCCACGCGCCTGGTGGTTGATCACGCCATTGAGGCGTGGATCCCTGATGAACTTGTCCAGGTGCGCCGGCATCTTGCAGTTCGTCTTCCCTTCCATCCAGCGTTCGCCTGGTCCAATGTCATCGCCTTCCAGCGCTTCGTCGGCGAGCTGCCTCAAACGCTCGGCCGTAGGCTTGTGGAGCGAGCGGGAGTAGCTCGCACAGTTGCGCAGCAACTTGTGCGAGAACTTCGGCCAAGAAGTAAAGGATGTATCGGTCAGATTGCTTCTCAAACGCGGCAAACCGTTGGTCATGTCGGCAACCGTATAGCGTTCCTGCTGCGGCTGAAGCGCCGAAATTGGATGCGCAGCACCGTCGAGAACGCCGATGAGGATGACGCGATGCCGCGCCTGCGGCAGTCCGAGAGCTTCCGCATGAACAACGAAATCACGCGGCTGCCAATTGCTGCTTTCGTCGAGCGATTGGACAAGAGGCTCTATGTGATAGCGGGGACCGCGGGGGCCGCCCGGCCGCTGCAAGCCTTCAAACATCTCGCTAAAAACGCTTTGGCCTGCCAGCTTGGAGGACAGCATGCCCTTCACATTTTCCAGCACGAAAACGGCAGGACGAAATTTGGCGAGGATGGTCAGGTAATGCTGGTAGAGGTAGTGCCGTTCATCGTCTTCGGGCACATATCCCGTCTTCCCCCGGTTGCGCGCCCGCCCAATGAGGGAAAAAGCTTGGCAGGGCGGGCCGCCTACGAGCACCCATGGCGTATTGCGGCGGCCGGCTTCGGCGGAAACACGCCGGATGCGTCCTCGCAAGGCCTCATCATGCGAGAGGTCGCCCAGCCGCAGCTGCATGACCTCATCACAGGCTGTCTCCCACTGGTGCCGAGTGGCTGGGGTCCAGGGCTCTGGAATCTGGCCAGCCGCGTATTGGTAGTAGCTCTGCGGCACTTCTGCGGGCTGGAACTGGCGATAGAAGGCCCGGGTGCGCAAAGTTTGCGCAGCGTGGGCGTCCATCTCCGCTGACGCCATGATCTCGAACGCCCCGGGTCTGGAGCGATGTCCGAAGGCGGCAAAGCCCTCTCCAAGGCCACCGGCACCCGCGAAGATGTCTACCACGGGAATTGCAGGCACGGAATAGGTCCAGTTTCAAGCGTCCTGGGCACAAAAGATCGCAGGCCCGAAGGGCCCGTGTCAAAATCTCCTGCGTGCCACAAAGGACCAAGTTAGCGTGTAGGTTACGGAGGGCAGTCTACGACAAGCAGCCTGGATCAGTTGGCCCCCGCAGCTGATCCTTGGAGCAACAGACACTTACATTCCTGTGGTCAAGCGGGAATCAGATGGAACGAGGCGGGTGGGGACTATGGAAGGCAGTGAACTGACGCTGCGGCCGAGCGCAGCAAGGTTGCTGGAGTCAATGCGGGACATCGGCTACTCCTTCGAGAGTGCTTTGGCTGATATCGTCGACAATTGCATCTCAGCAGCCGCGACTGAGATCCGGATCCTCAACGATCTCGATCCGGATGGAAGCCCGTTTCTCGCAATTGTGGACAACGGCCGAGGCATGAGGCCGGCTGAACTGACTGCCGCCATGCGCCATGGCAGTCGTAGCCCGCGCGAGATCCGTGAGGCTGGCGATCTGGGCCGCTTCGGCCTAGGCATGAAGACTGCCTCGTTCTCTCAGTGCCGACGCCTGACGGTGGCCTCACGAGTGGACGGTGTCTGGGCGGCTCGCCGCTGGGACCTCGATCGGGTTATAGAGACCGACGATTGGTTGCTCCAGTGCCTCGGGGATGCCGAGATCGCTGCGCTACCGATGATCGACCAGATGGCAGGCGATGGGACTCTCGTGCTCTGGCAGAAGCTCGATCGTCTCGACGCCGTAGGCTCTCGGCCCGAGCACGCATATGCGGCTCTCAACGAAATGTTCGCTACTGCACAGCGGCATCTTGCCCTGACTTTCCATCGCTTCATTGCGCCCGAGCCCCGCGACGGAGTGTCTCCTGTGCGGATGACGGTGAACGGAGCGCCGGTCGACGCCCTTGATCCATTCGCCCGTCTTGGAGAGCCCCAGTCGGAGGCGCACGAGGTCGAAATTCTGAGCCACGGCGGAAGCGATGTCGTAGTTCAGGCATTCACGCTTCCACATCAGAAGCGATTGACCTTGACGCAGCTCGCCGACCTTGAACTTGGTGAGAGCCTGGTCCAGACACAGGGGCTCTATGTCTACCGGGCGCGTCGTTTGATTGCCGGGGGCACCTGGCTTGGACTGGCCCGAAAGGCCGAACTTACAAAGCTGCTGCGAGTGCGAGTTGATGTGCCGACTTCGCTTGATGCCCAATGGAGCATCGATGTGCGCAAGTCACGCGTGCGCACGCCTTCTGTCATCCGTGAACGACTGCGTCCACTTATCCGGCGCATGACCGAAGCAGCGAAGAGACCCTACACCTATCGTGGCACACGGGACGCGGCGCCAGCAGGGCTGCCAATGTGGGCGCGCGTAGAGGAGCGCGGTGCTGTGCGTTACGAAGTGCGCCGCGAGCATCCGCTCGTTGATGCGTTGCAGAAGGCGGCTGGCACGCGTGCCAGCATTGAGCCGCTTCTCATCGCAATCGAAGCCACGCTGCCGCTCGAATCCCTTTTCGCCGATGTAGCTGGCAGTCCAGAAACGGTGCGCCAGCAGGATATGGACGCCAGCGAGCTTGAACAGCTTCTTGCGGCCTTTGTCGAGGCCATGACGCCTGGACAGGACACTCTGCCAGCAACCGTCGCAGAAGCAATTCTCGCCACCCCGATCTTTACGGCACAATCCACCGCGCGCACCGTTCTTGAGCAACTGCGACGCATTGAGACCTGACACAAGGACGATCCATGCCTCACGAGCAGCTTCTTGGCCTTGCACGCACCGCCATGGCGCAGCAAGCCGCGCAGACCCCGGAACAAATTGAAGATCGTGTGCGCGAGCTGGCCGCGCTTCCGTTTCTGAGCCCACCACCCACACAAAATGACATTCGCGAGTCCGCGCAGCAGATCGAGCGCGAGTTCAAGGTTGTGCTCGGGAGCTCGCATACGATCCAGGCCACCGGCCACCGGCCTTGGCTGCGTGCACGAAAGCACGAGATCGAGTTTCGCTACTGGGACCGCTACCGCCGTTACCTGATTGCCGAGGGCTTGGGCGAGCCGGTGGTCAACAAGGTCAGCGAGATTACAGACACGATCGTGGACCTGGCAGGCGACCCGAAGATCGAAGGGGCGTGGTCGCGACGCGGTCTTGTCGTCGGACATGTGCAAAGTGGGAAGACCGCGAATTACCTGGGCGTCATCAACAAGGCGGCGGACGCCGGTTACCGCGTCGTCATCCTGATTGCGGGCGTGCACAACAACCTGCGCTCGCAGACACAGGAGCGGGTCGACTTTGGGTTCGTGGGGCGCGACAGCGATCAGCTCCTGTCCAAGCAGGCTAACGCAGCCAAGGTGGGCGTCGGTGGCCTCGCTCCGGGCTTTACTGCGACCGCCTACACGAGCCGGGCGACAGATTTCAGCAGGCCGCGAGCTGAAGGTCTGGGCATCCCGATCCAGAACAGCCGTGAGCCGGTCATCCTCGTTATCAAGAAGAACCCCGCGATCCTGCGGAACCTCATCGACTGGATCCGCGGGACCAGCGCCGAAAGCGGAGGGCTGACACTGCCGATGCTCGTTATCGATGACGAGGCCGACAACGCATCCGTCAACACCTCAAAGGATCCCGAGGCACCGAGGACCATCAATCGCCTGATCCGGGAACTGTTGAACCTCTCTGCCCGAAATGCCTACATTGGCTACACGGCTACGCCGTTCGCCAACATTTTCATTGACCCTGATCAAGAGACCGATGGCCAAGGGAAAGATCTTTTTCCCCGCGACTTTATCGTTGGGCTTGATGCTCCTTCGAACTATGTTGGCGCGCACGACTACTTTCTGTCCGACGACGCGGACTGGTTAACAGTTGACCTTGAAGGAACCGAAGACTGGCTTCCGACGACACACAAGATCACCTGGACCGTCGAAGGGTTGCACGAAACCCTCATCGAAGCGGTCGACTGCTTCGTGCTTTCTAAAGCTATCCGGATCCTCCGTGGTCAGGGAGCCAAGCATCACTCCATGCTGGTCAATGTTTCGCGCTTCACCTGCGTCCAAGGCGATGTTGCTCGCGAGATTGATCAGCATCTGACCGGCATGAAGGCAGCGATCCAGAACCGTTATGCATTGCCGGTTGAGGTTGCGTTGCGGGATCCGTCCATGCATTCCTTGCACACGACATGGCAAAAGCATTATGCCCATGCCGATGAAGAGTGGGATGCCATTCAGAGCGAACTGCATCGAGCCGCCGCCAGCATGTCCGTGGTGCAGGTCAACGCCTCGAAACAGTCCGGCAAACTGGATTACAGAGCCCATGCCGAAACGGGTCTCAATGTCATAGCGGTAGGTGGCAACTCGCTCTCCCGGGGCTTTACCCTAGAGGGGTTGACGGTCAGCTATCTCCTCCGCAACACCCAGATGTATGACACGCTTTTGCAGATGGGTCGGTGGTTTGGCTACCGCGACGGCTTCAGGGATCTCTGCCGATTGTTCCTGCGAGAGGACGCCAGTGACTGGTATGGCTTTATCGCGGGCGCAACTGATGAACTCCGAGACGAGATCCGGCGAATGGAGCTCAATGGCCTGACGCCAATGGATTTTGGATTTGCGGTGCGTAGTCATCCCGGCACCCTGATGATCACAGCCAAGGACAAGATGCGCACCGCGAAAGAAATGGTGCGACAGGTGGGGCTCGCCAACTCGATGGTCGAAACATCGGTGCTGCTGTCGGCCGAGCCATCACGCACTGGCAATGTGGCTGCGTTGGAAAGGGTTGTGAAGGTGGCGCAGAGCCTTGGTCCGTCCGAGGCGACAGGAGAGGAACGAGTTCTCCCAACTCAGATCTTCCGTTCCATCCCGACCGAGCATGTGCTCGATTTCATCGCGTCGTTCGGGGTGCATCCGGGTTTGCTTGAGATGCAGGCCTCACCGCTTTCGGACTACATCCGCAAGCGCGGCTTCGCAGAGTGGGATATCGCGCTTTACTCAAGCAGTCGAGCAACTGGTGATGATGTCCTAGATGTTCATGGAATAGCAGTTGGCGCGCAGAAGCGCTTTGTGCATGACCGGAAAAACGCGCTTCTGGTGTCCGGAACAAAGCGTCGTGTGGCGTCCAGAGCCGCTGAGAGGGTCGGACTGACTCCGCTTCAGGTCGGAGAGGCAATCAAGGCTCACGGCTCCGACACAAATGTTCCTGATAAGGCATACCGTGCACAGCGTTCGCGGCCCCTTCTGATGTTGCACCTGCTGCGCGTCAACCATCGAGATCCAGACACCAAGGCCGAGACGCCTGGGGCGATCCACGCTGCCTATGGTCTGAGTTTTCCCGATCTTCCTTCCGGCCAGAAGGAAGAGCTGGTGACCTACGCAGCAAATTTGGTCGCTTACCGCGAGCTGTTCGGCAACAGCGTGGACGAGGATGACGACGAGGAGGCGCCAGCCGATGCATGAGGATCCTTGGGCTCGTATCGAGCCTGCCGATCATCTGGTTGGCCATCGCATTGCCGAGGATCATCCACTGGCCGTCTATTGGACACGCCGACATGATGGCGCGAGAGGAGTTCTGTTCAAGCATGCCCATGCGGAGCAGTTGCCAACCGAGCGACCTCTGCTGGAGGGCATTGTGGTCGAGATGGGGGACGCGCCGCCGCTGTCAGTAGCGCTCTATCTCAGCGACGATACGCACCATGAAGTTTTCGATCTGATGTGCAGGGACATCATTGAGGCATCCAGCCGTGCGATAGACACGGCGCAGGCTACCGCAGCGATCTTTCGTCGCCTCGATCACTGGCAGGCAATGCTCGCCGAGGGGCGAAGCAATGATCTGACTGCGCAGCAGGTTCGGGGTCTCATGGGAGAATTGTGGTTCCTAGACCAGATCGCGGCGCGTCGCGGCGTAGCTGCTGGTATCAGTGCTTACGTTGCCCCCGACGATCATCCACAGGACTTTGCACTTCCTCTTGGGCTCGTCGAGGTCAAGACTAGACTTGCGGGCAGCCGCCAGCAGGTGTCGATCTCCTCGCTCGACCAGCTGGAAGCGGCAGACATCCCGCTGGTTCTCCTTGTCGTCGAACTTATACCTGACATTGAGGGCGCGTCCCTCAATGATGTGGTGGACGGGCTCAATGGTCAATCCAACGAGGCTGGTGCTGCTTGGGAAGCGCGGCTTCGCATGTCATTGCTGCGGCGGGACTACACACGCTCCGACCGCTACGACGGACAGCGCTACCGCATTGGCACCGTGCGCGCATTCAATGTCGAGCCGCAGTTTCCTCGCCTCGTGCGTTCGGCAACCGACATGCGCGTGCTTGGAGCCACCTACTTGCTCGATTTGACAGGGCTTGGCGATTTCGAGGTCGAGCCTTATTCCACCATCGCGACACTGTTGGGTTAGGCATGGACGAGGACACCCTGCGCTATCGCGAAACACTTCTTGGCGAGATCCACGCTGAAGGACTGGCGGAGGGCGACTACAGTCGAACCCGCTTTATTGACCGAGCCTGCTCGCTTCTCGAAAGCGCCGAGGAACTCACCGAGTATCACCTCTGCCGAGCGCATACCGTCAGTGCGAAGGGTGGGCTCGTGCAAGTCGATGCCTACTCGTTCTCGCCTTCAGACGGTGTGGTGAACCTGATCATCGCAGAATGGTCGGGCGTCGACTTTCCCGAACCGATCATGACGGAGGAGGCGCGTCGACTTGTCCAAGGTGCTTACAGGTTCCTGGAAGGCAGCGTGCACGATCGGCTCTCAGACCGCTGGGATGAGAGCAGCGATGCCCATTCCTTCTCGCGTGAGCTCTTTGCTTTCGCTACCGGCGAAGAGTTCTCAAAGGTCTACATCTATCTTGTGTCTGACCGTCCGCTGGGTGCGCAGACCTCAAAGACATTCGATCTGCGCTTGGGCACAGCCGAGATCGAGGTGCAGCTCTGGGACATCACGCGCATGGCGCGCGTCGAGGCATCCAGCAAGGGCCGTGAGGACATACGCATCGATTTCCTGTCGGAGTATGGGCGCGGTGTGCCGGCGCTTGCCGCTGGATCGGATCCGGATGGGCGCTACACCTCCTACATGTGTGTGATCCCTGGCGGCGTGCTTGCAGGGCTCTACGACCGTTTTGGTGGGCGCATCCTTGAACAGAATGTGCGGGCATTCCTAGGTGAGGGGCGCAAGGTCAACAAGGGGATCAGGGAGACCCTGCGCACCCAGCCAGAAATGTTCTTCGCCTTCAACAACGGTTTGACGGCGACCGCTGCCGAAATCGAGCTTGCACGCACCGAAGATGGCGCCACAGAAATTGTGGCTGCGACAGGGCTGCAGGTGGTCAATGGCGGGCAGACGACCGCGTCGCTCTTCTGGGCACACAAGGCGGGGGTGGACCTGTCGAAGGTGCAGGTCCAGATGAAGCTGTCGCGGCTGGCAGAGGAGGGATTTGACGACGCCGTCCATAACATCGCGCGCTACGCCAACGCGCAGAATGCGGTTTCGGCATCCGACCTCTTTGCTGGCCATCCATATTTCAAGCGCCTCGAAACACAGTCACGCGAGACGCTGGCCACGGGCGGGGCTAGCGGACTGGGAGGCTACTGGTATTTCGAGCGCACCACGGGCGGTTACAGGGTTGAGCAGCGCCGCCGCACCGGAACCGCCCTAAAGGTCTGGCAGACGCTCAATCCGAAGTCCCAGCTGCTTACCAAAACGGATGTCGCTCGCTACGAAATGACCTTTGCGTGTCAGCCGCACTTGGTCAGCGCGGGCGCCCAGAAGAACATCGCTGCGTTTGGCAAGACAATCACGCAGTTATGGGACCAGAACCCCGAGAATTTTGATGCCGGCTACTTTCGGCGCATCGTGGGCCGCGCCATCCTCACTCGCGCTCTCGATGCACTGATCCCGAAGCAGCCATGGTATGGCGGGTCGATCCTGCGACCACTGTCGACCTACACACTGGCCTTGATGAGCCGGCGGATGCGTGAGCTCAGTATGGAGCCCGACTATGAGGCGATCTGGCGATCGCAGCGCGCAGCCCCCGAGTTCATGGATGAGGCGCTGCGCTTGGCCGAGCTCGTGCAACCGTTACTACAGGACATACCCCCCGAGCAGGTGCGCAACCGCCTCATCACGGAGTGGGTGAAGCGCGAAAGCTGTTGGACGCGTGTTGAGGCATCGCCCTTGCAGCTCGATATCGCGTTCGTCCGCACGCTGCTGTCTGCGGCGGCGCCAGAAAAGGGGGCGGCGCCTTGGCATATCCGTGCGCAGCAACTCTGGCGCGAAGGCAAATGGAAGAAGCTCCGCGCGTGGAACGAGGTCGAGCAGGTGCTGACGCCTGACGAGGCTGATCTGGTGAACTGGGCGTCGGTCGCAACACCTTTTTCGCCAAAGGGCTTCAAGCTGACGAAGTTGCGAGAGGGCTACGAGCGGGCACTGATCAACGGATTCGCCTAAGAATGCGGGCATCGGCAAATACAGGGGAATTTGGCTCAGACATGGTTGAAGCAGAATGAGTGATCATGAAGTCGATGACACCCCTTGGGAGGTATCGGTCTTCGCTGCGCTTCTGAACATGCGGTGGGCTCATTATGTCCAAGCAGATCGCCTGCCGGACGCCATGAACGCGCTGGATGGTCCCGCAGAGACAGCATTGGCCGATGTCATCCTGAAGCATGACGATCGCCTCTTCCTTCTGGAGCTGAAGGCTACATGGGAGCGTGCGGCGTCCGAGACGAAGAAGCCAATCTTCAGGCGATACAAGGCGTTGCACAGCCGCGCACAGATGCAGTCAGACTCGACAGAGTTCGATGAGCTCATGCTGTGGTCAGTTCGCTGCCATCATTTGGTTTACTGGGAAGATGGTGCCTTGCTAGGCGACGGGTCGGTTCGTGGTTCGATTTCATTCAGTCCATATGCGCTTTGCGTCCTAGATCGGGTCATAGGCTCGCGGTGTTTACGCATCGACTTCCGTAAGCGGCATTCCCTTGCCCTAAAAAGGCAGGGTGGTGCATCAGTCATTGAAGCCGCAGAAATACAGGCGCTATTTAATCAATCGGCGAAAGCGGTGTCAGGAAATCTGCTGACTGGCGCACATCCCGTTTTCTCAGAGCTTGGCCTCAGTCAGGTCGAGTTTCTGAAATTCGTCCAGTGCCTTCGAGGCAGCGAGGGGCAGGGCAATATTGCCTTGAAGTTGATCGCATTTAGCCCTCGGTCGGGATTTGTCAGGCGGATATGCTCTCTTGATGAGGCCGTCGCTCTTGGCGTTGATTGGGCGAATGACACAGCTTCCGCGAAGCCAGTTCAAGTGCGGGGTGATCACAGGACCGGCAAGGCACGCAAAGTCGGCGAGCAGTTGCTCATATGCTCTGCCTCAACCCAGTCGCTGGCGCGGGGATTGAAAGGCCCAGGTGGCAAGAGGAACGGCGACGGAAAATAGCGCTCAGCTTTCTGCAGCAGCTTCCACTCGATCCCTTGCGAATTGCAATCGTTCTTGGACCCAGCGATCGACCGCTTGATCCGCGGTAAGTGCCGCATCTTCCCAGCTCTGGCTCTGCAGTGCCCGCATGTATGCAACCGTCCATATGTCGAACGGAACGCATCTATGAGTTTCCTTGATAAGCTGGTTATCGATCATGCTGCCAAGCTAGTAGATCTCTGTCGTCTGTCAAATGGCCTAGCCATCAGCCTGAAGAGTCTTCAGTTGCTGATCAAAGGAGCTACTGCTGTTTGCACGCTGAGGCCCTCGATGCCAAGGGGTTGAGCAGATCGTTGAGGTAGACCTCTCGCGTTACTCGTCTCACACGCAATCTGCAGTCACGCTGGGTCTGCGCATTCATTGCATCCCAGTTGCCGGATGCCATCTTCCGCACCGAGCCCAGGCTCGCGGTGTGGTTAGATCGGGCGAACACTGACCACATGAATTTCTCGGGCGGCGAGAGCTGTAGCAGGGCGCGGTGCTCACCTCGATGTCGGAGCTGCGATCAGCTCGTTGCCATAGACGCTCCATGCTCAATTACCTGCTTCAGGGTGCGGCGGCAGCGCCTGCCGTGCGAGCGGCTGGTCGGCAAAGATCGATCAAGAGCCTTGCGTTGAGGTCGGGCTGGCCGATGCGTCCAATGTATGCGGAGTGCCGCTGAACGAGATTGGCAATGAACTGCGGCGCCACGGTTGCTATCCGCTGCTTCAGCAGTTCGGCCACCTTGCTGCTGTCGATGACACGAAGCTCGCGGAAATCCACTAGCCACGGGCCGCGTGTCTCAAGCGGTGGCATGAAGTGCGTCGCAATAGCATGGCCTTGCGTTGCGTGTTTCCCGATATCGTCCTCGGCCCTCTCCTTGGCCTTGCTGGAACCGCCTAGATCTCCTTGCCATTGAGCCCATGCCTCACATGGGGCACACACCGCAAACACGATCTTCGTCGGCAACTTGTTGGCTAGGTTGCAGCGAGGCGTCAGCACGATCAGCGTTTCCTCTTCGTGCGTAAGGATGTCGCCTGTCTCCAGCCGATCCGCGTATAGCGCCGGAACGACATAGAATTCGTCGGGATGGTGCGCTGGCGCCTGTGACAGTGCATCGGCGACATGTGCCACGGTCTGGCGGGTAATAATTCCCTTGATCAGCTCCCGATCCTCCCGCGTCGCCCAGCGTTCTTCCCACCGCGGCCAGATCGAACGGTTGAAGAGAAGCGATGTCTCCTGCGCCACCTTGCACCGCATCTGATCCATCGCGTCCATTAGGCCAGCCTGCTTTTCAAAGTCCTCAAGGATGGCTGTGGAGGCTCCTCCTTCTTTGCGTGCAACCTTGATGTTGGATGCTTTGACCTCATCGCTGACCTCACTTTCGTAGCCGCTATAAACCCAAGCCGGAATGCCTAGATTGCTCAGCACACCGTGGAGCACATCGTTCCCGACAGGCACTCCGGTGCCGTGTTCTTCGGGGCTGTTGGGTAGGCGCAGGTCGACGACCGCGCAGTCGAAGCGCTGTCGCGCAAGCTTCTCCAACGCCTCCTGCTTGCTCCTTGCATATGATTGTGTGAACGCGAACGCCTTGTTCGCGCGCCGGTTGAAATCCTGGATATCGCGGTCCCAGCTTTCGATGGCCAGCGCTTCGTCCTCGACGATCAAGATATGGCAGGTGTCCAAATTGCCCCCTATTGCTCAGCAGTGGTGATTGTCAGCTTGAACTTGGCGCCTTCGTCTGACGGCACAAACACGAGATCGCCGTTGCTACGGAACATGGCTTCCCTCGCGATGCTCAAGCCCAGTCCAGTTCCGTTGGTTCGTGTTGAAAATCCGACATCGAACAGCTGGTCCACGAAGTCTTCTGAAACTCCGGGACCGTTGTCTTCGACGAGGATGGTTCCTTTTCTCTGTTGTTCCTCCGCGCCAGTGATCTGGATGCGCGGCGACGCGATCTGGTGATGTGCGAGCCAGTGCAGCGCGTTTTCGACCAGATTGGTGAGCGCTGTCATGAGATCGGCCTCATATCCATGCGCCACCATTGCCAGCACCGCGGGGTCGACATCGAACTTCACACCCATGGCCTCGAAGCGGGAGCGAAAGAGAAACTGAACGCGGCTGATTACTTGGTCAACCGCGAAGTCCTGCGGCTGACCTCGCTTCGCACCCGAAAGCGGGCTCAGCGCATTGAGTAGAGAACGAAGGGTGGCGGCACTCGCTCGCAGTCCGTTGAAGATCCTGGGGAGGTCTGCGCGATCTTCTGCGGCCTCTTTAGTGTCATCAAAGAGTGTCGGCTGTCTTCTCTGGAGGCGGGCGCTTTCGTTCTCAATGAAGCTCAGCGGCGTATTCCCTTGGTGCATCACTTCGCCGACGATCAGGCCGAGGGTAACTTGGGCTTCGAGCTTGGCTTGCCTTTCTTCCAGTTCCTTGAGGTGCCCCGAAAGGCGATCGCTTTCCCGCGCGATGACCTTTTCCGCCTCTTGCCGTTCGGGGGCGGGTATTTTCGCCAAGAGCGCGTCGGCCCAAGCATGCTGGGCGTTCTGCATAACCTCGCGAAAGTTCGTCTGGGGTCGTCGATCGATACCTGCCGAAATTCTGAACTTGCGCCGCCTTGGCTCAACTTCCTCCGATAGCAGCGTCAGCAACAGGGTCTGCAGTCGTCTAAAGCTCCCGTTCTCCTCCAGCCCCTCGCGACTACTACGCTCGACTAGACTAGAGCTCTCCTCGTCATCCACAACCACGGTGCCGGCTACCTGATTGCGGCCGATCTTTAGGGTGGGGTTCTGGACGCGCTTAGCGTCAAGCGTGAGCCAGTCGTTCTCTGCATCGCCATAAGGCCTGACGCGAAAGCCGGCACGATAAATCGCAATGCCGGCAATCTTGTCCAAAAGCTTTCGCGCTTCCCGGATGCCGAGATGCCCAAATCCTGCCTTCTGTGCCGTGCTACGAATAGTCTCTGCTTCACGATCAAAGATGCTCAGGCGAACAGCCACAATTCCACACGGCTCTTGCCCTTCGCCTAAAGGCACGCGTAACAGGATCGGAACCGGATCCGTGCCAGCGCGCTGGATGGTCATCGTCCCTTCAAAAACGCCGCTTTCGTCGAATATCCCGTCCACCAAGTAGTCGCTCGCATCGAGCACAGGGAATGGCCGGACTTTCCACGGATCAATCTTGACGCCGTCGATCAGATCCGTCTGGACGCCTAGCATGGCGAAACCGTCGAAACCACTGTTCTCAATAGTGCAATGGGAGAGATCAAGGTGGATCTCGAACTCGCCATCTTCCGAGTTCACTGGGCTCACAAGGCGACGCAGTTCGTCATGAAGCTTGTTGATAGATACTTCAGTCCACTCATCGCGAAGTTGCGTGATGTAAAGCCGTGTTCCGGGTGGCTCATCCGTTGGCTCATTGCGATAGGCGAAAGATACCGTGTCCAGGTATTTCGCTTCCTCGAACTGCTCCCAGTCCAGATCGCTAATGGTTGTTCGCTCGAAAGCCGGCTGGTCGGCTCCTTCGCCGATGCTAGCCACGGAGATCAATCGAAGGTGGGAGCCAAGACGAGCCGCTGCAAATCGGCCAATACCCTTCGAGCCAAGCAACTTCCTGCCGCCTGGGCTGGTTGATCGAGTGCGTTTGTCGCTTGTGGCTGGCTCCATCCACTTATCGCGGATGTCCGAAAAGGCCATCCCGTGGCCATCGTCCGTAAAAACAATCTCGCCAGCGCCTGCTTTTAGCGGCGGAACAAGCGTGATGCGCACGGAGCGCGCGTCGGCGTCGTAGCTATTCTTTACGAGCTCGATGACCGCTGCTTCGGGACCGCTGATCAACCGGTCGCCGATGGTTCGGATGATCCGGGCTCGCGGCCTAAAGGTAAGACGAGGGCTTGGCCACCCTTCTGGTCTTCCATCGGGCCACAGGGCGCCTAGATCTGCAGGCACTACTGGCGAGGCGTCGGACCAAGCGTTGTGCTCCGCTAGCTCATGAGCACGGGTCAGTTCTGCGAAAATTGCGTCTTCAGTGGCCGGCTCGGCCCTGACGCTCCAGTCGACCGCCTCTCGCATGGTGCGAGCATTCGCATCCGAGACGATCTCGGGGAAGGCGCACCGCAGAGCGAGCAGCGCCAGCGCTATGGCTGACCAACCTCGACGACAGAACGGCTCGATATGCTCATCCAGAGACAGGTCGGCATGTGTGTTGTTCGCAGCCTGTGCGTATCCGCCTAGAGCCAGTGCGAGTGCTTCGATATCGTAGTTATCGAAATACTCGCCGTCGATCTCGAAGGTATCGCTTATGCCTCCATCCCCGCCTCGCGCAGCCGCTCGCTCGGCAAGGGCAACCGCGTTTCGGACCGCTATGCGCGCCCCTGCGGGCTCGTGCACATCATCGGCATATGCATCGGCGAAGCGCCTCGCGATCCGGGCCGTGATGGCTACGCTCGCCCATCTCGGCAGAGGTCTGTCCAGCTGCAGGGGAAAACGCAACAAATGATCATTGGAGCCATCAGTCACGGCGAACCTCTTTGGCTGGGATGCGGGGCGGGAACGGAGTTCGTAGGTGGCTTCACCAAGCGACATGACATGCAAGATAGTCGCATATGAGGATCTTCACCCAGTTGCCGTTGCCTTGGCCGACGGCGTAGGCATAGCTCCCTTCTTGCACGGTGCGCCACCTCTCAAAGGCACTAGGGATGCCAGCCATGACAGCGCTGAAGCTTCGGCTGCCCAACTCCGGCCACATGCCCGTGCTATCAACGATAAAGAATAACTCTTGATCAGCTGTCGACATTGAAGAAAGCGGAGCGATGCTGACGCTTTCAGCTTCGCCCTGAAATGGAATGCTCAGCTCGTGGAACAAGTGACCAGTGGCCAGCTTGGTCACGACCTGCCTTACTTTCCTTTCATCTGGAACCCAGACGGATCGTCCATCTGCCTGCTTTCGGTGAGACGCCTCGATCTGCATGGCGAGGTGCGGTCGGGCTGCGAGTGTTCGCACGACCTTGTCTCGTCCGATGCCTGCCAACCTCGTCGTGCCTTGTTTGACGCATTCCAGAAAACAAGCGAAGTATTGCTCTGCTTCCGAAAAGCTGGTGTTGCATGTGCTGCAGCACTCAATAACAGGCAAATCCTGAGGATATGGCAAGTCCAAGAAAACCTTCGACGGCACATGATCGCTCGTCTCGGGCGGCCCTCCGCAGTAGGCGCAAATGCCGCTCAAGCGACTGTCTACTGTGAGCTGTCTAGGGTCCATCGCATTGGCTAGTCTTGGGTGGTATGTGGAACTGCTACTCAAGTGAGAGTATCCCGGTCGGGCTGGGCTTGTGAATCTGGTCGCCGTCTCGCACGCGCGGCGTGCTTTCGAGCTGGCCGTTAGATATTCGGTGCGGAGAGCTCGGGGGATTGCCGAATTGTGTGCGTTCTGCTCATGGATAGAACACATTCCCCGGCACCAACACCTGGTCGAACTGCCCTGCGCGATAGACAGGCACCTGCACATTCGGTTGATAGGCTTTCAATGCCTGCTGCTGCCTTCTACGACGATGCTGGGGCTGACGCTCGCCGGGGTGGTAGTAATTGTCGTGGAGCACAGGTGCCCGCTTCTCGACCGCATGCCCGGTGATCAAGGCCAAGTCGGTCTCAGAGATGCCTTGGTCATCTAGATCGGTTGCCAGCGTATGTCGGAACGCATGGAAGCCGATGCCTTTCGCGAAGCCGAGAGACTTGAGATACCGCCCGAAATCCTGCTGGAGCGTGGCCGAATAGCGCGCGTTGGTTTCGCCCGTGGTGCGGTTGACGCCGGCCGAGAGGTGCGGGAACAGTCGCTGGTGGCCGTAGCGCTCCAGGTCAGCGATGAAATCGCCGAAGCCGGCGGCGAGCACCGGGTCCGTCAACGGAACACTTCGAACGGATGTGTTGCCCTTGATGGTCATGCGCGAGCGAACTTCCTTGCCGTCCAGGTCCGGATCGGCAACGGCGTGGATCTGGATCGACAGCCCACCATGCGGCTCGCGGATGACATCTGCCAAGTGGAGTTGCGCGATCTCGCTCACACGCGCTCCGGTATAGAGCGCCAATATCGGACACCACCAACGATGGGGGTGGGCAGAGGCCCAGGGCAAGAAGTTATCTGGCCCGAAGATGCGCTGGAGATCGGCATCACTGAACAAGCGAAGCGTCTTGCGGGAGCTCTTGATCTTGGACCTGCTCGGAAGCTTGAAGCCCTTCATGGGACTAAAGCCAATAGCTTTGTGCTCGACCAGGTAGTTGAAGAAGGCGCTCAAGACACGGTGGTGAAGCGCCATCGTCTCCTCTGCCAAGGCTGGCTTGTTCGAAGCCATGCCCAGCTCAATCAGCGCGTCTACCGACTGCTGCTTAAGGTCCGGATCGTTTGCCAGATTGGATGGCGCCCACCGCAGAAGCTCCCACATCCTTTGGATCTGCTGACGATCAATGCGTGAGACTTCAATGTCGCCCGTCACCATGCCCAGGATGGTGAGGGTGCGCTCGATCGTCTTGATCGAGTCCGGCTTCAATTTCACCCGACGCTTCTCTGCCACATAGTCGGCGACTTCTTCCGATAGAAGCCTTCCAGGCGTGCCGGGCGGAAGCACATCGATAAAGCGTTTGCCATCCCGTCGGACGCGGTTTCGTTGCGTGCGAACGCATGAAAGCTCCATGAGGTTGTAAAGGGTGTTGGCGGCTTCGCGCCCCACGACCTCAAGGTCATGGAAAGCGATCCGTCCGACGCGTAGTGTCTTCACCCGCAGGGAGCCAAAGGGCGCGTCAACGAACGCCTGGATGCGCTGTGCGATGTCATTGTCGAGGGGTTGTTTCACGAGGGCAGCTCCGAATTGAGATGCACCTTGTGATAGGCCAGCGCCCGAGACTGTCAACGGACCGATGTCGCAGAAAATGGCATGGTCACCAACGCATATGCCTCTCTCGGCGGGGTGTCCAACACGCAATATTTCAGTATGAGAATAGTGGTCTTCGTTCGAGCTTTATTCTCGCTCAATCAATAACTTACAGTCGCGGATATGGCGCGTAGCAAAGTAAGCATCTATAGTGTTATTTGAGCGTCCTACGACGCATAAGGGTCCTATTAAAGATCTTTATGCGTGTAATTCAGATTGGGATGGCCGTCTCAATTGTTGTTGCCGCGCATTATCGTGGTGACCTGACTGCTCGGGGAGCAACGCGTGCGATTTGATCTTGAGAAGTTCAGCTCACGAGAGCTCGACCTGCTGATCGCGACTGCTGAGAAGCGCAAGAAGCTGCTTTCGAAGCGCAGGCCCATTGCGGTCGTCAGGGCTGAGCTGACAGCGATGGTGACGGCGCACGGCTACACGGTCGCGGAGATCGTAGGGAAGCAGCCTGCGGCTGATCCCTCGCAGGGGCGTGCGAAGCGACGGAAGGCGAGCAAGGTGGCGGTGAAATATCGCGATCCAGACGACCGGCGAAACACTTGGTCTGGTCGCGGCTCGATGCCGCGTTGGTTAGCCGAGAAGGTCAGGCGCGGCAAGAGCGCCGCCGACTTCTTGATCCCAGGACTGGGGCGGCCAACTGCCAAGAAGAGCGATCAGATTGGGCAGAAGACCGTTTTCAAGAAAGGGCGTTAGAAGCCGCGGCGCTGACGGTGCGGTGAGCACCTAGGGTGCGGGATCATCTACGACTGGCTTCGCGCTCGCATCCTTCAGATCAATGGCCTCGCACAGCTCTGCTGCAAGGGCGCTGAAACAGTCGATCGCCTTCTTCGCTCGCTGATATTCGGCTAGGTTTGCCTTGTAGGTCTCTTCGAGCGACAGAGGTTCTTGGCTCCCCATCGCGTAGGTAACAGCTCTCTTCGTCGGATGCTCTGTGCGCCGATATCTGCCGCCGTCTAGAAGAACCATGTCCATAGAAGGACCGATTGAGCGGGTCGCGCGCGCGATCTCGCCTAGCATCAGGCGGGGCGAGAACGAATGTGCAGCTAGATCCCGGTAGTTGCGCGTGAGCCGCGAGTATTCGTCACTGTCGAGCGCATGTAGCGCTTGCTGAAACGCTTTGAACTTCGACCACCGCTTTCCTAGCTTCCCCAGTTGTCGACGCCGGTCTGCCCTACGAATGGGCTTGCCGGGGCGCTCGTCTTGAACGAGACGGTCGGGCTCTTCGGGAGACATCCGCTGGTTCGCTTGATGTAGAAGGTTCTCGGCCGTCAGTGCGAGGCGGTCCGCGAAGCCGCTGGGCTGGAGCATGCAGTAGAAGACGACCGGTTCCAGAAAGTGGTGGAGCACCTCCCACCTGTCCTCTTCGTCGCTGTAGCTTGAGAGCACAGCATTCCACGCCTGCCATTCGTGGAGACGCACGCCCCAAGCGTTGAGCGAGTTGATGCTCTCGCGCACTTCACTGGCAGCGCCCCAGTGCCAAGCGAAGGTCCCTTGGGTTCCGTCGACCCGATCAGCGATGTCGTAACTGGTCAGACCAGGATGCCGCCGTCTGATCTGTTCGATGGTGTCCTGATATCGCGCATAGGCGTCCTGCGAGAAGGCCTTCCACTTCCGCCACTGCTCTTCTGCTTCCTCACTGATCGGCAAGGCGGGTTCGTCATCAATAGGGTGAGTGCTTTCCTTGCTCTGGGTCACGGCCATCTCCCGGCGTCTATGCCTCTCAAAAGGGATCCTAGCTCGCCTGCCTAGCCGACAAGGGGCAAGCCCTTCTCCACTGCGTTACGACCCACGCTGTGCGCGCTGGCGCGTGCTCGCTTACGGGTGTCAGCCCGGCCGACGGCTCGCTGCTCGGCTCCCACGAGGCAATCTCGCCTCCGGGAGATCAGACATGCGAACCAAGTCCAGCACCAAAGAGAACAGTGACGAACAGATCCTCGCCGCGGCAGAAGCCATCCTGCTCAAGCGCCTGGAGCGACAGGGCAAGGTCTCGGAGCCCAGCGAAGCAGGCCGCTACCTGCGAGCTCGGATCGGACACAGCGAGCGCGAGGTCTTCGGGTACCTCTTCCTCGATACCCGCCACCAGATCCTCGGCTGCGAGCACCTCTTCTTCGGGACCATCGATGGCGCCGAGGTCCAGCCTCGCGAGGTCGTGAAGCGGGGTCTGCTCTTGAACGCCGCGGCGGTGATCGCCTTCCACAATCACCCGTCAGGCAACCTGGAGCCTTCCGCAGCAGACAGGGCGGTCACAGCGCGGCTGAAGCAGGCGCTGGCACTGGTCGACATCCGGTTGCTGGACCATCTGGTGGTCAGCGCTGAAGGCTTCACCAGCATGGCTTCGAGGGGCTGGGTATGAGCTGAGCCATCGCCGGCATGCTTCGAAAAACTGACAACGGCAATTGATGAAGACTAAGCCGAATCAGCTGATAGGCGAGCTTGTCTGCGCTCGGTATGATGGGGCCGCATTCGCGGCCCCATCATACCGAGCAGCGAGCAAAAAGAAGGGGGCCAGCCCTAAGGCGCGGCCCCCTTTTCCGTCAGGCTCCCTTGAAGCCTCCTGACGGGTGGATGTGTCTATCTTACTCAAAAAATTGCCAGGAGCAACACATGGCCAAGGTCGGCTTCTATGTAGACGGCTTCAACCTGTTCCATGCCATCGAAGGGCTAGGCGACAGCAGGCTTAAATGGTTGAATTTAAAGGCTTTAGCGAACTCGTTCCTGCGGCCAGGGGACTCAATGGAGTGTGTGAAATACTTCACTGCCATTCAGCTCCATGATCAGATAAAGCAGCAGCGACACAAGCAGTATCTGGCAGCACTTCGAGCTGTGGGTGTCGAGGTCGTCGAATCAAATTTCAAGAAGGCCAAGAAGTTCTGCTTTGAGAATGACCGGTATTGCATGTTTCGAGAAGAGAAGCAGACAGATGTGGCGCTTGCGACCTCATACCTTCTGGATGTGATCGAGGGCAAGATTGACCGTCTCATCTTGGTGACCGCAGATAGTGATCAGATCCCGGCCATCAGAGCGATACTGCAGCGAAAGCCTAATTTTGATCGGCTTCTGGCCCCGCCGCCTGGGCGACTACAAGAAGCTCGGGACTTGGGCAACCACTTCTCTGATCGCCGAGAGATTAGTTTAGGGCGTATGACGCAGTGCCTTCTACCTAGGAATGTTGTCTCGCCGACTTCGGGGAAGGTGGTGGCGGTCTGCCCTGTTGCCTATCAGTAGATGCCGGCAATTCATTATCGCTATGCATCGTCAGCAAGTCTCCTGAGCAACGCTAAGGCTTGCTTCTGCTGACGAGGGTTGAGCTGCGAGATCAACAGGATTGCTTCGGCCAACACCTCGGAGCTCGCCACAAAATACGCCGCTGGCAAGTCCAGCAGCTTCGCAAGGCGCTCGATGGTGTTCAGATCCGGCTTGTGCAAACCGCGCTCCCAACGGCTGACCCGGGGCGCCGCCACATTCGGATCCTCTTCTCCGAACAGAAGCTCCCCGAGCTGAGCCTGCGTCAACTCTTTAGCCAGGCGCGCCGCACGAAGGCGTCGACCAAGAGCGGTGGCAGGGGGTAAGGCAGCAGGCATTCGGGAGCAACAAGACGTTGACTCCACGAAGTGTGCCGGGCAGAGTCTAGCCAGTCATTTGCATCCAACGCAAATAAAAAGCAGAGGGGAGACGCGGGATGAAAAAGTGGACTGTGGTGTCGGTCATGAGTGCCGCGATGTTTGCCTCGACGGCCTACGCAGGGGGGCACCTGTCTTGCCAGCTCCACGCTGCTGAAGGCTCTGCGCTTGAAGGCCAGCCCAAGGTCACGGAGTTCCTGTGGAGCACTGCCAACGGTGCTGCGAACCCAACGGGACCGATCGCAACGAGCATCGGTGTGATTGATCAGGGAAAGGCGGTCGGCAGCTTGGCACTTGATAGCGCACCTATCCAACTGCCTCCAGAGCTTGGCGGGCTGGTCCATTTCGGCCAGGCATACGACTACGGCAACCGCGTTGCGCTGGCCTATCTGGTCGAGCGCGCCGAAGACAGCTCTGCCTTGCCAAGCCAAGTGGTGCTGATGCTCGACAAGACAGGTCGAGTGATCGCCAGCGATCTGATCCCGGGCGACGCCGAGCCGGCACCCGGCCAATGCCGCCTGATCAATTGAAGGAAAACACCATGAAGAAGGTTCTGATGTTGATCGCCGTGAGCCTGGCGCTTCCCGGCTGCGCTGGAGCTGGCCCCGGCAAGGCTGATGTGGAGGCGGCGCTGATCAAGCACTTCGAACAGGCTTCTGGCGGGATGCGCACGACCTTTCAGAAGCTTGAGGTGGGCACTTGCCGGAAGGCCGAAAGCGCTCCCGGCTACGCGTGCTCGGTGAACGGCCAAGCCCAGATCGATGTAGGCGGGCGGCTCCAGAAAGAGGCGCTGACGGCCACATTCGTGTTCGACAAGGTCGGCGATCGCTGGACCGTCGTCTCCGCGCACTGACAACTCGGCTCCGAGGGAGCCCCAAAGGACGATCTATGTGGACCCTGTTCAAGCTGATCCGGTGGCTGGTCACCGGACTGGCCGCGTGGTGGGTGTTTTCTCAAGCGACAGAAGAGGGCATGACGGCGCAAGGTTCGCTGCTGGCCGTCATGGTGTTCGGGCAGTTCGTGTTCTGGCCGGTGCTAGCGTTGTGGGTGGTCCCAGCGATTTTTCGGCACCGCGCGCCGACGGCCAAGAAGCATGACCGATCGGTCTTCAGCCCGAGCATTGCGCACGATCACATCGCGCTGGATCAGGGACGCGACAAGCTTTGGATCCGAGATCCCGGACGCGGTGAACGCTACTTGGATCGGAACGACATCCTGTCGATCCGCACAGCCTTCGATGTCCGCGGGTCGGTGACGAACCAGCGGTTGGAGCTGCAGGTTCGCGACATCGAACATCCGCTGTGGCAGGTCCCATTCGTGCGTCACTCCGATCGCCGGCAGAGGGGTATGGAGCGAAACGGCGCAGAGCGCGATGAATGGTTTGCCCGCCTGAAGGCTTGGACGGGACTGTCGACCATCCGCTGACGATCCCGCACAGCCGCACCGGAACAAGTGCTTGCGTGGCAGGCAGCCAGCGGCGAGCGCCGCGAGGTGGGCGTCTCCTGCCGTGCGAGCCCTGGCTCTGCCTTCGCGGTCAGGATGTCCAGCGACATAGTTCAACAGCGCAGTGACGATTTCGCCGTCGGGTAGATCTTCGCAGCCGGCGGCGAACACGAGCGATCCTAACTTGGTCTTCCTGAGGGTCTCATTTCGTCGCGCTGTCGCTCGATGGCGCGCAGCTTCGCGTTGCGCAGCCATAAGCTCCTTCGCCTTCAGCTGTGCCAAGCGCGTCGTCGCCTGAGTGATTTGATCGTAGAGCTGCTTACTGCTTCCCATAGTGCTTCCTCGTGATGGATGACACAGCTATCCAAGCACGCAGCGGAAGGGCGTCAAGCCTCAAAAACAAGGGTAAAACGCCAACGCATGGAGCTGGAGCAAGAACGCACTTATGCGTTGTCTTCGACAACGCGTGCGGTAGGGGCTTTGCCCCTACAACCCCGAGCGCATGGCGCTCGCCCCCAATGCTCGACCCCCTGGGATCATCGCTTGCCAAAGCCGAAATCCACTTCATAAAGAAGAGGGCATAAGCGTTTTGGAGCAAGTCGAGTGGCGATCTACCACACACGGATCAAGATGTTTTCGCGCAGCAAGGGACACTCTGCGGTCGCCGCTGCGGCTTACCGCGCAGGCCTGCTGCTGTTCGACGATATGACGGGCATCAAGCATGACTATCGCCGCCGCAGCGGCGTCGTCACCACCCGATGCTTCGCGCCACTTGGTGCGCCGGAGTGGGCGACAGAACCACAGCAGCTGTGGCGGGAAGTGCGCATGAAGGAGAAGCGTAAGGATAGCCAGGAAGCGCGTGAGTTCGAGATTGCGTTGCCCTGCGAACTTACTGACGAGCAACGCTCCGATCTGGCCTGGGACATCTGTCGCGATCTTGTCGGGCGCTACGGATTTGCCATCCAAGCCAGCATCCACGAGCCTCCAACCCGAGGCGGTCAGAATTGGCACCTACACGCACTCGCGACCACGCGGCGCATCCGGGACAACGGGCTACACGACAAAACGCGGGAGCTCGACGGCGGCGCATCTGGCAAGGCTGAAGTTGAGTGGGTGCGTGAGATGGTGGCATCTAGGACCAACGATCATCTCGCCGCCGCGGGCCACGAGGCCAGAGTCGACCATCGCAACTTCGGCGATCAGCTCACCGCCGCAATCGAGGAGGGTGACTTGGAGCGCGCAGCTGAACTTGCCGGGCGAGAGGCCACGCTTCCTATGGGCAAGTCGGCCATCGCCCTTCAGCGTCTTGGAGCAGACTGTGCGATCGCCGACGCCAATCGATCGATCCGCCAGCGCAATGCGAGGCGTCATGCGGATCTTCGTCAGAGCATGGCCGAGAATGGCTATCTGCCGGCGCCGTCGGAAGGTCATGGTCACGAGCAGGCATTGCGTGACAGGCAGCGTGAGCTGGAGCAGCCGATTGCCTTGGGCGGGTCCGGCAGTGTCGGAAGCATTCAAGGACTAGGTCCGCTGACTGACCTACGCACTCCTGCCGAGCGCCAGGATGCAAAGCGGGCTGAAGCACGCACCGCATTCTCAGAAGCAGCAAAGCTGTGGGCCGAGGATTTCATTGCCACGATTGACCTCGCCTTTGCCGCAACCCGGAAGTTGCTCGCGCATCATGCGGAGCGCGCGGCCACCTTTGCTCACCTGCCGTCCTTCCGTGCGGATGTCCGCGCCTTCGTAAAGTGTCTCAAGCGGCTCAAAGAAGATGCTCTGCGCTTCCGGAGGCGCTTGGAGACCGAGGATCGTCTTTCTCACCTGGTCAGCCAAGCTCAGACGGAGCTAACGCGCTTCGACGGCGAGCATCCGCATCCGGGCCTATGGACCAAGCGCCAGTGGCAGATGCGGCGTGCCCGACGGTTCCAAGCCGTGGGACAGCGGCAGGAAGCCCACCGGAAGGCTGTCGAAGCCACGCAGCCCGAGGCGCAGGCTGATTACACAAGGCGGGCGCTTGAGACAGGCGTCGAACTCGAACGAGTGAGCACTGCGATGCTGGCCCGATATCCACTTCAGTCAGATCTCGGTGTCGATCAACGGGCGGCACCAAGCGGGCATGGCCAGACTGATACGCCACTGTCGCGTGGGCCTCGCCTCTAACCCGGACACATGAAGAGTGCCCCTTCCGGGGCACTCTATGCTGCGATGCCGATGAGAAGGTCTGGTCCGCGATCAGTGGAGGCGAGGGCCTTTTCTAGGGGCGGAGACCGGTGCCTCGCGTCTGCCAAGGAGAAGCTCCTGAAGCGTCTCCCTCTCAATCGTGCGTTCCTGGACCTGCCTGGCGGGTGGCAACATCGGCGGCGCATGCTCCAGGGTCGGATTGCCATCCTCCGCCGCCAGGCGGATCAATGCTTCCGCGGTAGCCAAGGCGTTGCGGAGTTCCAGTTCCCGCTCTTGTGGGGCCTTGGTGCCGTCTTCGCGGCAGATCCCGCTCAGGAAGTGACTGGCAATCTCGATCTTCAGCTTTTGCATCGTGGTCTCGGGTCTGGGAGTGGACCTCCATCCAAACTTGCTTTGCGTTGAACGCAAGTCGGCGTTG
The DNA here is from genome assembly GCF_036584485.1 of Luteimonas flava. Lineage (NCBI taxonomy): Bacteria > Pseudomonadati > Pseudomonadota > Gammaproteobacteria > Lysobacterales > Lysobacteraceae > Luteimonas > Luteimonas flava. The sequence continues at coordinate 885,407 of NZ_JAZHBM010000002.1, forward strand.
TATGACCGTGATCTCAAAAGGCTGAATAGGTGGCCGCAGATCGCAAGACATATGCGTCTACGAACTCCCAAACGGGGTCGTTTGCCGGCCAGGTGGTGTGCAAAGACCTAGTCGTTCGCAGTTACAAGCAACTGGATTAGCTGCTATCGGCAGCACGATGATCGGTAACCTAAGCGTAAGCGCATGATCTTCTGAAGGAGCAGGAATGGGATCGCGAACTGAGATCACAGACAAACCGCAGTCGATCCATCCGCTGTCTCGGGCCACCACCTATATTGAGAGCTACTTCTTCGACCCATTGAGCGGCGAGCAGCGGCTGCGCACTTACGCGACCGGGTTCTTTGTTCGAGCTTCAACAGCGATTTTGCTCGTCACCAATTGGCATGTCATGTCCGGGCTAGATCCGTCTCAGCCGTCCATGCTGGGCAAGACGCCTCCGCCGCATTTCCTCAAAATATTCGTGCCTACCGTTTCGGGTGGGCTGAGCTCATTGAGCCTTCCTCTCTATGACGCAGAGATGGCGCCGAGATGGGAAGAGCATCCAGATCGTGAAGCAGTCGATATGGCCATCTTCCCGCTGCCGCTTTCCTTAGAGCAGCACTTCCATTTCTTCGATGTCCCAACGGCGGCCGGCGCACATGAAATCGAAGAGGCTGTCGCAAAAGATGTATTTGTCCTCGGCTATCCATTCAGCCAAGATGAACTCAGAAAGAGTTTTGGGGACGGCGCGCCCTTCTTTCTTCCTGTATGGAAGCGTGGAAGCATCGCGACAGAGCCCGCCACGCGGTTCAACGATCGAGTCATTCTGATCGACGCGTTAAGCCGCCCTGGTATGTCCGGAGCCCCCGTGCTTGTTGCTCAAGACGAACCTGTCTTGCAGAGCACATCAGCGAGAAATGCCGAAGTATTCGATGCCATTAATCGCGGCGGCGGCAACGCCTTGGAAGTGCTATCGAGGCTAGACACGGCGAGTCTTCGCAGTTCCACAGTCAAAAGGTTCAGTCTGTTGGGTGTCTATTCCGGGGTCATCGGCAACACCCGCCTTGAGCAGATTGCGCTAGGAAAGTGTTGGCATGTAGACACTTTAAGAGAGCTCACCGCCAATAGCTGCCCAGGAGCGATGCCATTCCACGCGCCAGTAGCGAACCGCTTCTACGATGCGCTTCTCAGCGAAGTGAGCGGTGGCAGGCTAGTGGTCAAGAACTTAGAGGGGGAGGTAGTTCGGAACGATCCCATCTAGCACCGTGGCGGGATTAGCGCGTGCTCCGAGACACCTCGCGCGCTTTCGCTATCGTCACCGTCCGCGAGACGCGCGGATGACCTCTGTGCTTGCTTCCACCACCCGCCCTGCGATACGTTTCGACCCGAGTTCAGGGTATCGTTTGCGATATCGTTGATTTCGGTCTGATCGATTGATAAGTGATTGATCAGAAACATATTTTGGAGCGGGAGTCGATTCCCATCACCCGCTCCAACCGGTGTGTGTGACATCCGTGCGGCGACACCATCGAACTGGTGTCGCCGTTTTCGTTGGTGGTCCGTCTCTCTTCGCTGTGCGCCCGTCCGGTGATTCGATGAAGCTCGCGATCCTCTCCCGCAACACCAAGCTCTATTCCACCCGGCGCCTGGTCGAGGCCGCGCGCGTGCGCGGGCACACCGTGCGCGTGCTCGATCCGCTGCGCTGCTACATGCGCATCAGCAGCGAAGGGTTCTCGATGCGCTACAAGGGCAAACCGGTGGTCGGCTACGACGCGGTGATCCCGCGCTTCGCGGCGTCGGTCACCCGTTACGGCAACGCGGTGCTGCGCCAGTTCGAACTGATGGGCACGTTCGCGCCGAATCCGTCGGCGGCGTTCGCGCGCGCGCGCGACAAGCTGCTGTGCCAGCAGCTGCTCGCCGCCGAAGGGCTCGGCCTGCCGGTCACCGTATTCGGCGACAACCCGGACGACACGGATGATCTGCTGGCGATGCTCGGCCCGCCGCCGCACGTCATCAAGCTCAACGAGGGCAGCCAGGGCGCGGGCGTGATGCTCACGGAGAAGCCGTCGGCCTCTCGGGGCGTCGTCGAAGCGCTGCGTGGGCTGTACGCGAGTTTCGTGATGCAGGAATTCATCGCCGAAGCACAGGGCGCGGACCTGCGCTGCTTCGTCGTCGGCGATCGGGTGATCGGCGCGATGCAGCGACAGGCGCCGCCGGGCGATTTCCGCTCCAACCTGCACCGCGGCGGCACGGCCAGCCCGGTGGAGACGACCCCGGAAGAACGCGCGGCGGCCGTCCATGCGGCGCAGGTCATCGGTCTCGGCATCGCAGGCGTGGATCTGATCCGCTCCGCGCGTGGTCCGCTGGTGCTGGAGGTCAATGCCTCACCGGGCCTGGAAGGCATCGAGGAAGCCACCAGCGACGACATCGCCGGCGGCATCATCGAGTACCTCTCGGCCCACGTCGCGGCGAAGCCGCCGACCCGCCGCGCACGGCGTGCGATTCCGAACGGAACTTGAACGTTTTTTTTCCGGATTTCGACGGCGGCCTCTCTAATCTGCACATCCGGAATGCGCTCGCGCTCTCTCCGTCCCGGGCAACCGGGGCCGCAGCGGATGACGGCAATCGGGGCAACACTCCTTCGACCCGGGCGGTTTCCGCCCGGGTCTTTTTGTGTCCCGTCCCGGCAACGGCAGTCGACAGCCTGGGCACGTGCCTCGAGCGCCGGCGCGCCGGACCGGTTTGTATGCGCGATGACGACGGTCGTCGTGGAAGCATCGCAGCGCTGTGCCATCATCCGGCGCAGACCCGTATTCACCGTATGCGTCCGATCGGGCGCGACGCCAAGGACACCCAATGCACATCCTCGTCATCGAAGACAACCAGGACATCGCCGCCAACCTCGGCGACTATCTTGAAGACCGCGGGCATACCGTCGATTTCGCCGCCGATGGCGTCACCGGCCTGCATCTGGCTGTGGTCCACGATTTCGACGCGATCGTGCTCGATCTCAATCTGCCGGGTATGGACGGCCTCGAGGTCTGTCGCAAGCTGCGCAACGACGCGCGCAAGCAGACGCCGGTGCTGATGCTCACCGCGCGCGACAGTCTCGACAACAAGCTCGCCGGTTTCGATTCGGGCGCCGACGACTATCTGGTCAAGCCCTTCGCGCTGCAGGAAGTGGAGGTCCGCCTCAATGCGCTGTCGCGTCGCGGCAAGGGCACGCACACGCGCGTGCTCGACGTCGGCGATGTCGAGTACAACCTCGACACGCTGGAAGTGCGCCGCGGCGGCAAGCTGCTGCAGCTCAATCCGACCGCGCTGAAGATCCTGCAGTCGCTGATGGAAGCCTCGCCGGCGGTGGTGACGCGGCAGGAACTGGAAACCCGCGTCTGGGGCGAAGAGCTGCCCGATTCGGACTCGCTGCGCGTGCACATCCATGGCCTGCGTGCGGTGATCGACAAGCCGTTCGACACGCCGTACATCCAGACCCGTCACGGCATCGGCTACCGCATCGCGGTTCCCGATGCGGCCACCTGAGCCCAGCCAGGGCCGACCGGCCCGCACGCGCGGGCGCCGTCGTTACCGGCGGCGTCTGCGCAGTCGCATCATCCTGTCGTTCGTGCTGCTCGGTCTCGGGCTCACGACGCTGTTCGCGTTTCTGACCCAGGAAGCGCGCGACCGCGTCGAGAACACGCTGGTCGAAGACCTGATGAACCGCAACATCGACGAGTACGCCCGGCGGTACTACGTCGATCCGGCGCGCAATCCCGCTGTGCCGCTGGAGCAGATCCGTGCGCGCGTGATCAAGCGCGACCGCTTCCAGGAACTGCGCCGCGATCAGCCCGACTGGTACGAACTCGGCGACGGCATCCACAACCTCAGTGGCGTCGACGAGGACGGCACCCCCTTCATGTACAAGCTCGCGGTGCGCAAGACGCCCGACGAGTGGTTCTTCCTCGCCTACGACATGAGCGAGACGATGCGCGGCGCGACGCAGTTCCAGCGCGCGATCTTCGGCTCGGTGGTGCTGGTCTCGCTGTTGTCGCTGCTGATCGGCTGGTGGTCGGCCGCGCGGGTCATGAGTCCGGTGTCGGCGCTGGCGAACCGCTTGCGCAGTTCCGGCGACTCGTCGACGCCCGAGGCCTTGGCGCCACATTTTCCGGACGACGAAGTCGGCCAGCTCGCGAGCGCGCTCGATGATTACGCATTCCGGTTGACCGAAGTCGTGCAGCGCGACCGCGAGTTCAACGCCGACGTCAGCCACGAACTGCGCACGCCGCTGGCGGTGATCAAAGGCGCGGTCGAACTGCTGCTGTCGCGCCCGGAACTCGACGACAAGACCCGCACGCGACTGCAACGCATCCAGCGTGCCGAACAGCAGTGCACCGATCTGATCAGCGCATTGTTGCTGCTCTCCCGCAACGAACGCGGGCACGGCGCGACTGACGTCGGCCGCGTGGTGGAGCAGCTGTTCGACGCGCATCGCGGCCAGTTGGCCGGCAAACCGTTGACGCTGCGGCTCGAGGCCGGCGCGCAGCCGCTGGTCGTCGATGCGCCCGAAGCCGCGGTGACCGTGGCGCTCGGCAATCTCGTCGGCAACGCGATCAAGTACACGCTCGAAGGCGAGGTGGTCGTGCGGTTGGGCGAGCACACCGTCGAAGTCGCCGATTCCGGTCCGGGCCTCAGCGCGGAAGATGCCGCGCGACTGTTCGAGCGCGGCTATCGCGGCACGCATGCCGAGCATTCGCAGGGTGGCGGCATCGGCCTGTCGATCGTGCGCCGTCTGTGCGCGCTGTACGGCTGGCAGGTGCGGGTGGTGCCGGGCGCGGTGCGTGGCGTCGTGGCGACGCTGTCGTTCCGCCCCGAGCGGCCGTCGATGCCGGCGGGCTGAAGACGACTGCTAGGAACGCGCGCCGCCCCCCGGTTGTCTAGAGGCTCACCCACCAGCAGCCGAGATGCCGGCGGAGGCCGAACACTGTCGTCACCGTGCCGCCGCCGCTCGCGCCGGTCTGGTCGATCCGCAGCGAAGTCGGTGGACGCTCCGGCGCCGCGGTCGGGATGTCACGCGCGCTGACCCAGCCGGTGAAGCCCGATCGCTCCTGCGCGACCACGGTCTGCGCCGGACGCTGCGCGGTGATGTTGACCAACGGCCGCTGCGCGATCGCGTCGAGGCGTTCGAGGATCTGGTAGCCGCCGCTGTGGCTCAGGCCTTGCCAGTGGTAGAGCCCGGCTACGCGATTGGTGTCGCGCTGGTCGATCGCGAAACTCAGTTCCTGGATCAGCCCGCGCAGCTGGCGCTGGCAGCCGATCCGCGGCAGGGCGGACGGCGCGGGACCGCGTCGTGGCGTACTCGTGGTGGCACCGACGGCAGAGCAGGCCCGATCGGTGTAGATCGTGCCGCCGTCGGGCGCGGTGCAGCGACGCACCTGCGCCGAGGCGCTCGACGGCACACACACGGCCGCGATCGCCGAGGCGGTCAACAGCAGGGCGGGGACGGGGTGGCGGGGCATCGGCGCAGCCTAGCGGCTGGCAGGTGATGACGACAGTGGCGCCGGGCGCGGCGGTCAGGACAGGCGCGCGAGGACGGCCTGGGTCGGCTTGGACAGATTGAGCGTGTAGAAATGCAGCGCCGGCGCGCCGCCCGCGATCAGGCGTTCGCACAGGCGCGTGACCACCTCCGTCGCCAGTTCGCGGATCGCATCGGCGTCGTCACCGTGCGCGGTCATCTGTCGCTGCATCCAGCGCGGAATCTCGGCGCCGCAGGCTTCCGAGAACCGGCGCAGCTGACTGAAATTCGAGATCGGCATGATGCCGGGAATGATGGGAATCTGGATGCCCGCGCGGCGCACGCTGTCGACGAAATGGAAGTACGCGTCGGCGTTGTAGAAGTACTGCGTGATCGCGGCGTCCGCGCCGGCGTCCACCTTGGCCTTGAAGTGACGCAGGTCCGCGCGCGCGTCGTCGGCCTGCGGGTGGATCTCCGGATAGCAGCCGACCTCGATGCGGAAATGGTCGCCGAATTCGCTGCGGATGAAGGCGACGAGATCGGCCGCGTATCGCAGATCGCCCGGCTGGCCCATGCCCGACGGCAGATCGCCGCGCAACGCGACGATGCGGTTGCAGCCGATCGCGCGGTAGAGCTTCAGCAGCTCGCGGATCTCCGCGCGGCTGCCGCCCACGCAGGACAGATGCGGGGCCGCGTCCAGACCGTGCTGCTGCTTGAGCCGGCGCACGGTCTCGGGCGTGTGGCTCAGCGTCGAGCCGCCGGCCCCGAAGGTGCACGACACGTATTCGGGCGCATGCACGGCGAGCTTCTTCGCAGTGCGGTCCAGCTGGCTGCGCTGGTCGTCGGTCTTGGGCGGATAGAACTCGAAGCTGAGCGGGAGCATGCGCGGCCTGCGACGGCGGAGTGCCTTGATTGTATCGCTTGATCGCGATGAAAGCGAAGACCCGCACGCCACTTCGCTGCGTGGAACACGCCTTCCCGCCGGCTCCACGCGCGCCGGACCTATAATTGGCCGGTCGCCCGGCCCCTTGCCGGGCCGTGCCCCTCGACGGTCCTGGCCGCCGACCGGCGTCCTCCCCCAAGGATCCCGTCATGAAAAAATTCCTCAAGGCCCTCGTCGGCCTCGTCGTGCTGGTGGCGATCGCCGCCGGACTGTTTCTCTACTGGCCGCTGTTCGAACGCGCGCCGCCCGAGCCGGACAACGCCGAGCCCGTGGACGTGGTGCTGATCGGCGCCGGCGTCATGAGCGTCACGCTGGCCACGTACCTGCAGGAACTCGAGCCCGACTGGCGCATCGAGATGTACGAGCGCCTGGATGGCGTGTCGCTCGAAAGTTCGGACGGCTGGAACAACGCGGGCACCGGACATTCGGGGTTCGCCGAACTCAACTACACGCCCGAGCGCGAGGACGGCAGCATCGAGACCTCGCGTGCGGTCGACATCGCCGAGCAGTTCGAGATCTCGCGCCAGTTCTGGTCGCACCAGGTCGAAGCCGGCCGTCTCGGCGCGCCGGGTGAATTCATCAACGCCACCCCGCACATGAGCTTCGTCTGGGGCGACGCGAACATCGATTACCTGCGCCGGCGCCACGCTGCGCTGTCGAAGGAGCCGCTGTTCAACGGCATGGCGTACTCGGAAGATCCGAAGCAGATCGCCGCGTGGGCGCCGCTGATGATGCAGGGGCGCGATCCGGCGCAGAGGATCGCCGCGACCTGGATGCCGCTCGGCACCGACGTCAATTTCGGCGTGATCACCCGCCAGCTGACCCAGGCGCTCGAGCGCAGCCCGAACTTCGGCCTGCATCTGCGTCACGAAGTCCGCAAGCTGCAGCGCAATGACGACGGCACCTGGACCGTCGCGGTGCACGATCTGGCGAGCGACACGACGCGCTCGATCCGGACGAAGTTCGTGTTCGTCGGCGCCGGCGGTGCCGCACTGACGATGCTGCAGCACTCGGGCATCCCGGAAGCCGCGAACTACGGTGGCTTCCCGGTCGGTGGCCAGTTCCTCGCTGCCGACAATCCGGCCGTCACCGCGCAGCATGAGGTGAAGGCCTACGGCAAGGCGGAAGAAGGCTCGCCGCCGATGTCGGTGCCGCATCTCGATGCGCGCATGCTCGACGGCAAGCCGGTGCTGCTGTTCGGCCCGTTCGCGCTGCAGAGCACGCGTTTCCTCAAGCACGGCTCGTGGTTCGACCTGTTCTCCTCGGTCAACAACCACAACGTCGCCGGCATGATGCGCGTGGGTGCGGAGAACCGGGATCTGGTGGGCTATCTCATCAGCCAGGCACGCCTGTCGGACGCCGATCGCATGGCTGAACTGCAGAAGTACTATCCGGGCGCGCAGCCCGCCGACTGGCGTCTGGTGACCGCAGGTCAGCGCGTGCAGGTGATCAAGCGCGATCCGGAGAAGGGCGCGATCCTGCAGTTCGGGACCGAGATCGTCACCGATGCCGACGGCAGCATCGCTGCGCTGCTGGGTGCGTCGCCGGGCGCGTCGACGTCGCCGAAGATCATGCTCGACGTGATGCGCAAGGCCTATCCGGCGCAGATGGACGGCCCGTGGCGCGAACGCATCGCGCAGATCGTCCCGTCGTTCGGCCAGACGCTCAACACCGATGTCGCGCTGACCAACCGCATCCGTGGCATGACCAGCCGCGTGCTGCAGCTGCCGTATCACGAAGTGCCGGGCGCCGCGGTCGGCGATGGCCAGCCGCCGGCGGCGAACGACGAACTGCACGGCCCCGATGAAGGCCCGGACGAGGCCGAGCTCGACCGGCGCACGCAGGCACTGTGATCCAAACGAACAGGCGGGCCGCGAGGCCCGCCTTTTTCTTGCGCGGTGCAGGCGCGTTACCCTGTCGCGCCCCGCATGCGACCCGCCGATGTCCATCGTTCTCACGCCGTTCGCCCGCCCGCGTCTGTTCCCGCGCACGCCGCGCGGCAACACCATCCAGGACATCACGCCCGCGCAGTTCGAAGCGCACCTCAACAGTGAAACGCCGCACGCCGTGCTCGACGGCTACGCGCCGTTCTGCAAGCTGCACGTGCATCGCAACTGGACCTCGACGCGCTGCCTGACGGTGCCGATCACCGACGCCAACCGGCACCTGCTGCGCTCGGGTTACGAAGCGCGCAACAGCGCGGAACTGCCGGTGCTGGTGCGCTGGTTCGAAGGCGTGGAGTCACCACGTGCCGAGTATCTCGTCGTGATCCTCTACAGCGCCGAACAGCTCGCGAAGGAAGGCTCGCCGATCGATGCGGACTGGGGCATCGTCGGCTGCATCTACACCGCCGAGCCGGAAGAGATTCCGATGGCCCCGATCACGATGCTGCGCAACGCACTCGGCGTGGAGGAGGGCGGTTCTGGTGTGCCGCTGGATCGCGAGGCCTACCGGCGCAGTGTGGACTTCTGGGAGCGGAATGCGAACTGGCGGCCGTAACTCAGTCTGGCAGTCGCCAAACGAAAAACGGGCGCCTTTCGGCGCCCGTTCCGTGTCGCATCCGCAGAAGCGGGTCGATCAGTAGCGGTAGTGGTCCGGCTTGAACGGGCCTTCCACCGGCACGCCGATGTAGTCGGCCTGTTCCTTCGACAGCGTGGTCAGCTTCACGCCGATCTTCTCGAGATGCAGGCGCGCGACTTCTTCGTCGAGCTGCTTCGGCAGCAGGTACACCTTGTTCTCGTAGCGGTCCTTGTTCGCCCACAGGTCGATCTGCGCGAGGGTCTGGTTGGCGAACGAGTTCGACATCACGAAGCTCGGGTGGCCGGTGGCGCAGCCGAGGTTCACCAGGCGGCCGTCGGCGAGCAGGAAGATCGCGTTGCCGTTGCCGAACACGTACTTGTCGACCTGCGGCTTGATGTTGATCTTCTCGACGTCCTTGAGCGCATTGAGCGCGTCGACCTGGATCTCGTTGTCGAAGTGGCCGATGTTGCAGACGATCGCCTGGTCCTTCATGCCCTGCATGTGCTCGACCGTGATGATGTCCTTGTTGCCGGTCGTGGTGACGTAGATGTCGCCGCGGCCCAGCGTGGACTCGATCGTGTTGACCTCGAAGCCTTCCATCGCCGCCTGCAATGCGCAGATCGGATCGATCTCGGTGACGACGACGCGCGCGCCGTAGGCACGCAGCGACGCGGCGCAGCCCTTGCCCACGTCGCCGTAGCCGCAGACCACGGCGACCTTGCCGGCCAGCATCACGTCCATCGCGCGCTTCAGGCCGTCGGCCAGCGATTCGCGACAGCCGTAGAGGTTGTCGAACTTCGACTTGGTGACCGAGTCGTTGACGTTGATCGCGGGCACCAGCAGCGTGCCGGCCTGGGCCAGCTGGTACAGGCGATGCACACCGGTGGTGGTCTCTTCGGAGACGCCCTTCCACTCGGCGACCGTGCGGGTCCAGAAGTCCGGGCGCTCGCTGCGCACGCGCTTGAGCAGTGCCTTGATGACCTGCTCTTCGTGGCTGCCGCCGGTGCTGTTGACCCAGCTCTCGTCGCCCTTTTCGAGCTCATAACCTTTGTGGATCAGCAGGGTCACGTCGCCGCCGTCGTCGACGACCAGCTCGGGACCGATCAGGCCGCCCTTGCCGTCGGGGAAGCTCAGCGCGTCGAGCGTGCAGTCCCAGTATTCCTCCAGCGTCTCGCCCTTCCACGCGAACACCGGCGTGCCGGTCTTGGCGATCGCGGCGGCGGCGTGGTCCTGGGTCGAGAAGATGTTGCACGAGGCCCAGCGCACGTCGGCGCCGATGTCCTTGAGGGTTTCGATCAGCACCGCGGTCTGGATCGTCATGTGCAGCGAACCGGTCACGCGCACGCCCTTGAGCGGCAGGGTGGCGGCGTGCTTCTTGCGGATCGACATCAGGCCCGGCATCTCGTGCTCGGCAATGTCGAGTTCCTTGCGGCCCCAGTCGGCGAGCGTGATGTCGGCGACTTTGTAATCGCCTTCCGTCGAGAAGGTCTTCAGCTGTGCGTTCATAGCAGGCTCCGTAGTGGAATGCGCCACGCGCATTCGCGATTACGGGCGCCGTTCACAGGACACCGCGCCGAGCCTGGCCGTGCAGTCCACGGTCGCAGCGCCCCTCGGCGAGGCGACCCCCATTCTATCGCAGGCGTGTGACTGACGGCCTGCTGCCGGAGCCGGCAACCGCGCCGATCGAAGCCGTCGGTATGAACGTGGATTCAGGCTGCGGCGACGACCTCGGGTTTACCCCAGTAGGTCGCTTTCGTCCGCATGCAAGACCATGTCCGCACCGCGCTGGATGCGTGGCTCCCATGAACAGGACGAGGCAACGCGTTTGAACATGCACGTACATGATGGCGGCGGCTCCATTGCACCGACCCTGCCCACCCCGACGCTCGATCCCACGCGGCACAACGTGGTGGCCGGCGACACCGTCGCGACGCTCGCCGAGCGCTACATGGTCAGCCCCGAGGCGATCCACGCGGCCAATCCGCAGCTGGTTTCGCCCACTGCGCAGGGCGGCAATGCGATCCAGCCTGGCGATGTGATCGAGATTCCGGCCTCGCCGATGAGCGCCAGCGGCGACATCGACGGCGGCAGCGCGAACCATTCCACCACCGACGTCAAAGTCAGCGCCAAGGCCGCTGACGGCAGCATCACCTGGCAGCCCGACAGCCGCACGGTCAAGCTCACCGCGGAGCAGGAAGTCGAGCTCGGCAACAATCGCGCCGAGGGCGCGCCGGCGAGCAGCCGTGGGGCGTCGATCAGCGTGTCCAGCGAGTCTTCCGTCGAATTCCAGCAAAGCCAGGGCGACGGCACGACGTCGTTCTCGGTCACCACCGGTTCGCAGATCAGCGTGTCGGGCGAAGCGAACGCAGGCGGCCGCGGCGGCGCCGAGGTCGAGGCGAGCGCCGCGACCGGTTTCGAGTCCACCTACAAGGTCACGCTGCCGGGCGAAGGCCAGACCGTCGAAGCGGCGGCGGCCGTGAATCCCTTCGATCCGACGACCATCCCGGTCGGCGGCAGTGTCACCCTGGACAGCAGCGCGTTCGCCGAAACCGCCTTGTCCGGCTCGTTCCGCATGATCGGAACGGAGACCAACATCAAGGCGTCCGACGGCGTGAGCTACACCGTCGAGCGCGTGGATGCGGACACCGTGCGCGTGACCACAGGCCCGACCGAGACGATCAATGCGTTCAACGGCGTCGGCCTGCGCGCGGGCGACCTGTCGGTGATGGCGGGCCGCGAAGACCAGCTGCATGGCGCGACCCTGCAGACGGCCGAGTTCGACATTTCCAGCGTCGAAGGCCAGGCCGCGTATGCGCACTTCAACGCGACCGGTCAGGTCGCGCATGCAACACCGGGCGTCGACAACGTCGCGACGATCTCGCGCATCGACTACTCGTCGCAGACCCAGCTGCGCGCCGGCTTCGACCAGCTCAGCATCGCGCTCGGCGGCCAGGCCAATCTCGGCAGCACCGTGCAGGTGGAATACGCCGACGGCTCGCGCGCACTGACCACCGATCTGAGCTACGGCAGCAACGTGCCGCTGACGATCGAGCAACGCTTCGACGCCGCCGGCAACGAACTGCCGAGCGAGCGCAGCTACGCGTTCGAACTCAGCACCGATCGACCGTCCTACAACTGGTTCGAGCGCAACATCCTCGGCAGGAACGAGGCCAGCGAAGAACAGGCCAATGCCGATCTGCTGAACTGGGCGTTGACCGGCGGATTCGACGGCGGTGGTCCGGTCGGTGCGGGCGACACGGTGACGCTGACCTTCAGCGAATCGCAGCTCGAAGCGCTGATCGGCCAGACCCGCGCGACGGTCGAGGGCGGGCAGGGCATCGGCGGCGCGCACAGCGATCTGCGCGTGCTCGTCGAGGACTACAGCGGCAATCCGGTCAACGACACGATGGACTTCGCCGTCTCGCTCGCCCGCAACCTGGGCGGCGATCCCTACGGCTTCGCCGCGCGTCTGCAGACCATTTCCGCAGGCGCCGACGGCAACGTCGCCAACGACAGCTACGCACGTATCGATGCGGATGTGCAGGTGCAATAGGGCGTGTCACCCATCCCCGAGCCTGCTCGGGGAAGGGTGACACGCCCTCATCCGCTGCACGGTTTGGCATCGACTGGATGTCAGGTTTGGGGGCCGCCTTCGGGCGGCCCCGTTTTTTTGAGCGTCGTGGACACGCGCATCGCCTGACGGAAGCCGCGCTGCGGCGCAAGTCCCGTCGGTCCCGTCCCGCAGACGGCGGCTGCGCCCGACTCGGCGGTTATGCTCGACGACCCGTGTGCTTCCGGATCGCCTGCCGATGTCTTCCACGATCGCCCGCCGCCGTCTCTCCATCGTCGTCTCCGCCACGCTGCTCGTCGCGAGCCTGTCCTGGGGCGCACCCGTGCTCGCGCAAGGCGCGAATGCGGGTCAGAGCACGGCCGCGTCGGCCGATACCGGCTACCGGTTGCCGCCCGAAGCGCTGCAGGCGATCGTCGATGCGCCGCGTCCGCCGCGGCTGCTGCTGAGCCCGCAGCGCGATCTGGCCGCATTCCTGCAGACGCCGGCGCTGCCCAGCATCGCCGAGGTCTCGCAGCCCGAGCTCAAGCTCGGCGGCATCCGCATCAATCCGAAGACGTATTCGACCAGCCGCGCCTCGTTCGTCACCGACCTGTGGCTCAAGCCGGTCGACGGCGGCGACGAACAGCGCATCGCCGGCCTGCCGGAGCCGCTGTCGCTGGCCTCGCTGCTGTGGTCGCCGGACCAGCGCCACATCGCCTTCAGCCAGGTCGACGTGCGTGCCGGCGAAGTGCAGCTGTGGATCGTCGACGTGGCCACGCGACAGGCGCGCCGTCTGCTCGCGCAACCGCTCAATGCCGTGGTCGGCAACGGCTTCGAATGGATGCCCGACAGCGCCGGTCTGCTGGTGCGCCTGCGACCGGCCGGGCAGGGCGAGCTGCCGCAGGACGACGGCATTCCCGCCGGTCCGAACGTGCAGGAAACCGGCGCCGGCGGCACGGTGCAGCAGCTGCGCACCTATCAGGATCTGCTGCGCAGCGAGCAGGACGCACGCGTGTTCGCGCACTACATGACCAGCCAGCTCGCGCGCGTCGCGCTTGACGGCACCGTGTCGCCGATCGGCGCGCCAGGCCTGACCACCAGCGCGACCATGTCGCCCGATGGCCGTCACATCCTGCGGCAGCAGATCGATCGTCCGTTCTCGTATCTGGTGCCGTACACGCGCTTCCCGCGGCGCATCGAAGTCGTCGGTCTGGATGGCAAGATCCAGCACACCGTCGCCACGCTGCCTCTGGTCGAAGGTCTGCCGGTCGGCAACGATGCGGTGCCCACCGGCAAGCGTTCGGTGGCCTGGCGCAGCGACGCGCCGGCCACGCTCGCGTGGGTGGAAGCGCAGGATGGTGGCGATCCGGCGCGCGAGGTCGCGGTGCGCGACATCGTCTACATGCAGGCCGCACCGTTCCGCGGGCAGCCGCAGGTGCTGGCCGAACTCTCGATGCGCTACGCCGGCATGCAGTGGGGCAGCGGCGATCTCGCGCTGCTGACCGAATACTGGTGGAAGACGCGGCGCATCCGCGAATGGCGCCTGCAGCCCGATGGCGGCGACGCGGTCATGGTGCGCGACGGCTCCTACGAGGATCGCTACGCCGATCCGGGTATGGCGGTGACCATGCCCGATGCGACCGGCAACAGCCGTCTGCTGATCGCGTCGGATGGCAACAGCATCTACCGCATCGGCGATGGCGCATCGGAGGAGGGCGACCGCCCGTTCCTCGATCGCCAGAACCTCGCCGACGGCAGCACCACGCGGCTGTTCCATTCGCAGGCGCCGTACTACGAATCGCCGAGCGCGGTGCTCGACGCCGACGCGACGCGCCTGCTGACCTCGCGCGAAACCCAGACCGAGCCGGCGAACTACGTCGTGCGCAATCTGCAGGCCGCCGCCGACGGCGCGGATCCGGTGCCGCTGACCGCGTTCGAACATCCGACGCCGCAGCTGCGCGACGTGCAGAAGGAACTCGTGCGCTTCAAGCGCAAGGACGGTGTGGATCTCACCGGCACGCTGTACCTGCCGGCCGGCTACGACGCCAAACGTGACGGCCCGCTGCCGATGCTGATGTGGGCGTATCCGGGCGAGTTCAAATCCGCCGATGCCGCCAGCCAGGTCACCGATTCGCCGTACCGTTTCAACGCGATCGGCTACTGGGGGCCGCAGGCGTTTCTCGCGATGGGCTATGCGGTGTTCGCCGACGTGTCGATGCCGATCATCGGCGAGGGCACTGCGGAACCCAACGACACTTACATCGAGCAGCTGGTGGCGAGCGCCGAAGCGGCGATCGACGAAGCGGTACGCCGCGGCGTCGCGGACCGTCGTCGCGTCGCGATCGGCGGGCATTCCTACGGCGCCTTCATGACCGGCAACCTGCTCGCGCATTCGCGCCTGTTCGCCGCCGGCATCGCCCGCAGCGGCGCCTACAACCGCACGCTGACCCCGTTCGGCTTCCAGGCCGAGGAACGCAACTACTGGCAGGCGCAGGAGACCTACCTGCAGATGTCGCCGTTCAACTACGCCGGCGACATCAAGGATCCGATCCTGCTCATCCACGGCGAAGAGGACAACAATTCCGGCACGTTCCCGATGCAGAGCGAGCGCATGTTCGCCGCGATCAAGGGCCTCGGCGGCAACGCGCGTCTGGTGATGCTGCCCAAGGAATCGCACGGCTACCGCGCGCGCGAATCGATCCTGCACATGCTCTACGAGACCAATGCCTGGCTCGACACGTACGTGAAGAATCGGCCGGCGGAAGACGCGGCGCGCTGAGCATCAAAAGGTTGGAGCTTCACGTCTCACGCTTGACGACTTCTTTCGAGCGGGCTTTGGGCCTTTCTGCGCGTAAAGTAATAGTCGGCAGCAGCCGGACACCTCTCCCTCCGGGAGAGGTCGACGCGCAAAGCGCGTCGGGTGAGGGCGGGGCTCTACATAGAAGCCGTCTAAATCACCCGCATCCGCCCTCCGGGCACCTTCCCCCAAGGGGGACGGGAAGACACGGGTCTCTTGATTTCGGGTTCGGCCCGGGTTGAAACACGACGTACCAGCGCGACCAGACCGCTCAGATCAAGCCCACTCCGGCGACGGCAACTCCGCGACCGCGCGCCGCATGCTGTCGTTCCAGTGATTGCGGATCGACTGCAGATACGCGTCGCCGTCCTCGAAGCGCTGCTGGATCTCGACCTTGAAGCTGTCGCGCCTGTAGACCAGCAGGTCGATCGGCGGGCCGACCGAGAGGTTGGAGCGGATCGTCGAATCGAACGACACCAGCGCGCACTTGGTCGCGGTGACCAGATCGGTGTGGCTGTTGATCACGCGATCGAGGATCGGCTTGCCGAACTTGATCTCGCCGGTCTGGAAGAACGGCGTCTCGCCGGCGCTCTCGATGAAGTTGCCTTCCGAATACACCAGGAACAACCGCGGCGCCTCGCCGGCGATCTGGCCGCCGACGATGAAGGACCCGCTGGGATCGATACCGCCGTCGCGCAGGTAGGCCTCGTCGCGGCCGCGGATTTCGCGCATCGCATCGCCGACCACCTGCGCCACCTGGAACATGGATTGCGCGTTGAGGATGCCGATGCGTTCGGGTTCGTGGCGGGCGCGATGCTCGAGCAGATTGAGCACGTTCTGCGTCAGCGAGAGGTTGCCCGACGACAGCGTCACCACCACGCGTTCGCCGTCCTGGGCGAAGACCCGCATCTTGCCCGCTCGGCGGATGTGGTCCACGCCGGCGTTGGTACGCGAGTCGGAGGCCAGCACGAGGCCTTCGTCGAGGTTGAGTCCGATGCAGTAGGTCATGTCATGTCGCGGTACAGCGCAATTGCAGGCGCCATTGTGCCCCGCGATGACGGGCAGTGACAGCTCAGGACTTGCGCTGCCATTGCGACTGGCGCATGACCGGTGGTGCGACGGGCGCCGCGCCGGTGGTCATGAACTGCCGGTGGATCTCGTCGCCGAGCTTCGACAGCCGCGACATCGTGTCCTGCAGCCACGGTTCCAGGCCGCCGGCGATGATCTCGTCGATGTGCGCGTAGCGCGCCTGCGCGGCCAGTGCGCCGGCCTGGCGGGCGACTTCCAGCGATTCGCCGCCCGACAGTTGCTGGAGAATCTGATGGATCGCGCCGACGCAGGTCTGCAGCGAGCGCGGGTTGTCGTCGTTGAGCAGCATCAGCGCGGCGACGCCGGCCGGGCTGACCGATTCGCGATACAGCCGGCGGTAGGTTTCGAACGCCGACAGCGCCTGCAGCAGCGCGCTCCACTGGAAATACTGCGTGGCATCGCGCGCTTCGCCGGTCTCGGGCAGTTCCTCGTCGCTGCTGATCATGTCGAGCAGGCGGATCGACCAGTCCGCGCGTTCGATGAAAGCGCCCATCTGCAGGAACTGGTAGCCCTCGCCACGCCCGAGCGTGCCGATGGTGATGCCGCGGAACGCGGCCGAACGGGTCTTGACCCACTCCAGCGCGCTGCTCAGGCCGTCCTGGCGCAGACGCGCGCCGTCGAAGCGGCGGATCTCCAGCCATGAACTGTTGAGGTCTTCGTACATCTCCGCGGTGATCGCGACGCGCTGCGCACGTGCGTTCTCGCGCGCGGCGCGCAGGCAGCAGTAGATCGAGCCGGGATTGTCGGGCGAGAGCAGCAGATGCTGGACGACGCTCTCGGCATCGATGCGACCGTGCGCCTGCTCGAACTCCTGCGCCGAGCCCAGCGAGTCGAGCGCGCGACGCCACGGCGCCGCCTGCGCCTTGCCGCGGTCCAGGCGCTCGGGCAGCAGTGCGATGCGCTGGGCCATGTCGAGCAGGCGCGCGGTGTTCTCGGCGCGCTCCATGTTGCGGGCCACCCAGTAGAGATCGTTCGCGGTGCGGCAGAGCATGGGTCAGCGCCTGTTCGGATGGCCGGCACGCGACGCGCCGTTGGACGTGTGTGTGCGGGCGCGGGCGCCGGGGCAGGTGGGCATCGCGCGGCTCATGCCTCCATCACCCAGGTGTCCTTGGTGCCGCCGCCCTGCGACGAGTTCACGACCAGCGAGCCCTCGCGCAGCGCGACGCGGGTCAGGCCGCCGGGCACCACGTGGATGCGGCGTCCGCTGAGAATGTAGGGCCGCAGATCGATGTGGCGCGGCGCGAGGCCGCTCTCGACGTAGGTCGGGCAGGTCGACAGCGACAGCGTCGGCTGGGCGATGTAGTTGCCCGGATCGGCGAGGATGCGCGCGCGGAATTCCTCGATCTCCGCTTTCGTCGACGCCGGCCCGACCAGCATGCCGTAGCCGCCGGCGCCGTGGACTTCCTTGACCACGAGTTCGGGCAGATGTTCGAGCGTGTACTTGAGGTCGTCCTTGTTGCGCAGCTGCCAGGTCGGCACGTTGTGCAGGATCGGCTCTTCGCTGAGGTAGTAGCGGATCATCTCCGGCACGTACGGGTACACCGACTTGTCGTCGCCGACGCCGGTGCCCGGCGCATTCGCCAGCGTGACGTTGCCGGCGCGGTAGGCGCCGAACAGGCCGGGCACACCCAGCATCGATTCGGGGCGGAAGACGGTCGGGTCGAGATAGTCGTCGTTGATGCGGCGGTAGATCACGTGCACGCGCTGCGCGCCGCGCGTGGTCTGCGCGTAGACCATGTCGCCCTGCACGAACAGATCCGCGCCCTCGACCAGTTCCACGCCCATCTGCTGGGCGAGGAACGCGTGTTCGAAATAGGCGGAGTTCGCCGCGCCCGGCGTCAGCACTGCGACCACCGGGTTGTCCACGTTCGCGGGCGCGCACTGGCGCAGCACTTCGAACAGGGCATCGGGATACCGCTCGACCGGCGCGATCTGCTGGCGCGCGAACAGCTCGGGCGTGAGCCGCGCCATCATGCGGCGGTTCTCGAGCATGTAGGACACGCCGGAGGCCACGCGCAGATTGTCTTCGAGCACGTAGTACTCGCCGTCGCCGGCGCGCACCAGATCGATACCCGACACATGGGAGTAGGTGTTGCAGGCGACCTTGAGGCCCTGCATTTCCTTGCGGTACTCGCTGTTGTCGAGCACCAGTTCGGTGGGGATGCGGCCGTCGCGCAGGATGCGCTGGTCACCGTAGATGTCGCCCAGGAACAGGTTCAGTGCGTGCACGCGCTGGCGCAGGCCGGCTTCGAGCATCCTCCACTCGTGCGCCGGCAACACGCGCGGCACGATGTCGAACGGGATCAGGCGTTCGTTGCCCGATTCCTCGCCGTAGACGGAGAACGTGATGCCCACGCGGTGGAAGGAGATTTCCGCCTCGCGCCGCTTGTGCGCGACCTGTTCGTCGGGCGTGGCCTGCAGCCAGTCGTCGAAGCCGCGATAGTGCGGGCGGACATGCCCGTCGGCATCGTGCATCTCGTCAAAGCTGGGCGGCATCGGGTGACAGGCTCCGTGGGCAGTACGCGGGCGGATCTGTGCTGCACTGCACAGATAGCATGCGAACTCCGCGATGCACAACGGGTGATGGCATGGGGAACGCCCAATGAGAAACGGGCCGCATGTGCGGCCCGTTCCCGGAGGTGACGCCGTCGCGGCAGACGCCGCAGCCCGATTCCTTACTTCAGCTTCGCGTCCGCGCGCAGCGCGTCGGCGCGGTCGGTCTTCTCCCACGAGAACGACGTCGCGTTCTGCGACTTGCCGGCACCGTCGGTGTAGCTGAAATCCTTCGGCTTGCGGCCGAAGTGACCGTAGGCCGCCGTCTGCTGGTACATCGGGTGGATCAGGTCGAGCATCTGGATGATGCCGTACGGGCGCAGATCGAAATGCTTGCGGATCAGTTTCTCGATCTTGTCGTCCGGAATCTTGCCGGTGCCGAAGGTCGTCACCGAGATCGAGGTCGGCTCGGCGACACCGATCGCGTAGGACACCTGCACTTCGCAACGGTCGGCGAGGCCGGCCGCGACGACGTTCTTGGCAACATAACGAGCGGCGTACGCGGCCGAGCGGTCGACCTTCGACGGGTCCTTGCCCGAGAACGCACCGCCACCGTGGCGCGCCCAGCCGCCGTAGGTGTCGACGATGATCTTGCGGCCGGTCAGGCCGCAGTCGCCGACGGGACCGCCGATGATGAACTTGCCGGTCGGGTTGATGTGGAACTTGGTGCCCTTGTGCAGCCACTTGGCCGGCAGCACGGGCTTGATGATCTCTTCGCGGACGGCTTCGATGAGGTCCTTCTGCTTGACGCCCGGATCGTGCTGGGTCGACAGCACCACCGCATCGATCGCGGTCGCCTTGCCGTCCTCGTAGCGCAGCGTGACCTGCGACTTCGCGTCGGGACGCAGCCACGAGAGGTTCGAATTCTTCTTCTTGCGGATCTGCGCCTGGCGCTCGACGAGGCGGTGCGACAGGTGGATCGCGGCCGGCATGTAGCTGTCGGTCTCGTTGGTCGCATAGCCGAACATCAGGCCCTGGTCGCCGGCACCCTGCTGCTCGGGGTTCTTGCGGTCCACGCCCTGGTTGATGTCGGGCGACTGCTTGCCGATCAGGTTCAGCACGCCACAGGTCTCGCCGTCGAAGCCGACGTCGGAGCTGTTGTAGCCGATGTCGAGGATCACCTTGCGGGTCAGCGCTTCCAGATCGATCCACGCGCTGGTCGTGACTTCGCCGGCGACGATCGCCACGCCCGTCTTGACCATGGTCTCGCACGCCACGCGGGCGCGCTTGTCCTGCGCGAGGATCGCGTCGAGGACGGCATCGGAAATCTGGTCGGCGATCTTGTCCGGGTGGCCTTCGGAGACCGACTCGGAGGTGAAGAGATAGCTGGACATCAGGCCTATATCCCTATATTCGGATGAAAAGATGGGCCGAAATGATACAGCGCCGGCCGCGGAATTGCATTGTGCCCTGCCCAGGATTGCGCTGCGGTTAAGCGCACCGGCGCCGATGCCGCGACTGTCATGGGCCTGAAAGCGCGCTGCAATGCGGGCGACGCGGCGCGGGCACAGGCTGTGCGCATCCCGCCCGCACTGGCCCCCCATGCTCCGGATCGAGGATCGCCTTCGGCAGCGCTGGCCCGACTGGTTCCGCGGTCGCCGCGTCCGCATCACCCGCCCGCTGCTGCGCGGCATCGGCCACTGGTCGCGCTTCGACGACATCGACGCCTTCCTGGCCGGCAGCGCCCACCTTTCCGGGTTCGACTTCGTTGCCGCCTGCAGCGAGCACCTGGGCCTGCGCTTCGAGGTGGGCGATGCCGACGTCGCCCGCATCCCGGCGCGCGGCCGGTTGCTGGTGGTCGCCAACCATCCCTCCGGCGCGCTCGACGCACTGGCGCTGCTGGCCTGCATCGGCCGGGTGCGCCGCGACGTGCGCATCGTCGCCAACGACCTGCTGTCGACGGTCCAGCCGCTGGCGCCGCTGATGCTGGGCGTGCGGATTCTCGGCGGCCGGCCGACCGAAGCCAGCATCGCCGCGGTCGAAGCCGCGCTGCGCGAAGACGCCTGTGTGGTGATCTTCCCGGCCGGCGAAGTCTCGCGGCTCGGGCCGGGTGGGGTACGCGATTCGCGCTGGCGTCGCGGCGTGCTGCGCTTCGTCCGCAATACCGGCGCGCCGGTGTTGCCGGTCCGCATCGAGGCGCGCAATTCGCCGCTGTTCTACGGCGTCTCCGCGCTGTACCGGCCTGCCGGCACCGCGCTGCTCGCGCGCGAGATGTATGTGCGGCGTGGCCGGCCGCTGCGCCTGCGCATCGGCACGCCGCTGGCCTTGCCGGCCGACGGCGATGGCGACGCCGTGCTGCGTTCGCTGCGCCGCCAGCTCTATGCGATCGGCACCCGCCGAGAGGCCTGCGCGCAGGGCCAGGCGCCGCTGGCACGTCCGGCGTCGCCGGCACGTCTGCGCGCGGCCGTCGCCTCGACGGACTGCCTGTGCGAACTCGGCGCCGGTCAACACGTGCGGTTGCTGCGCGGTGACCTGCGCAACCCGCTGCTGCGCGAGATCGGCCGCCTGCGTGAGCTGACCTTCCGCCGGGTCGGGGAGGGCACCGGACGCGCCCGTGATCTCGATGCCTTCGATGCGCATTACGACCACATCGTGCTGTGGGACGACACCGCCGCGCGCGTCGTCGGCGCCTATCGCGTCGCCTGCGGCGCGGACGTGCTCGCGCAGCGCGGACTCGCCGGTCTGTACTCGGCATCGCTGTTCCGCTACGCCGATGCGGCGCTGCCGCGGCTGCAGGCCGGCATGGAATTGGGCCGCAGCTTCGTGGTGCCCGAGTGCTGGGGCGGGCGCGGGCTCGATGCGCTTTGGCAGGGCATCGGCGTGTATCTGCAACGTCATCCACAGGTACGCTGGCTGTACGGACCGGCGTCGATCAGTGCGGCGCTGCCGCGCGATGCACGCGAACACCTGGTCGCATATTTCCAGCGCTACCACGCCGGCGATGGACTCGCAATCGCGCGCCGCCCGTTCGCGTTCGCCGGCGACGCGCCCTCGTTCGGCGATCTCGACGCCGCATCCGCGCTGACGCGACTGAAGACCGGACTCGCCGCGTTCGGTGCCGGCGTGCCCACGCTCTACCGCCAGTACGTCGAGCTGTGCGAGCCGGGTGGCGCGCGGTTTCTCGCGTTCGGCGTCGATCCCGACTTCTGCAATTCCGTCGACGGCCTCGTCGAACTGGATCTGCACCGCCTGCGTCCGCACAAGCGGCGCCGCTACCTGGGGAAGACCGACGCATGAGCCTGCCGACCCGACTGCCGCCACCGCGCCCGCACCACCGCGCGGTCTTCGTCTCCGACGTGCACCTTGGCGCCAAGCACTGCCACGCCGCGGAACTGGCCACGTTCCTCGATGGTCTGCGCTGCGACCGGCTGTATCTGGTCGGCGACATCGTCGATCTGTGGTGGATGGCGCAGCGCCGCGCGCGCTGGGGGGCACCGCAGATCCGCGTGGTCGAAGCGCTGCATGCACTACGTCGCGCCGGCACGACGATCGTCTACGTGCCCGGCAACCACGACCGCGCGCTGCGTCGCGTCTGCGGCCTCGCGCTGCCGGCGATGCAGGTGCGCCGGCGCACCGTGCACGAAACCGCCGATGGCCGCCGCCTGCTGGTCACCCACGGTGACGATTACGACGCGATCACCCACTTCGGCGGCCTGCAGGAACGGTTCGGTGACTGGCTCTACTACCGCATCCTCACCGGCAACCAATGGCTCAACCGCGCGCGCCGGAAGCTGGGCATGCGCTACTGGTCGCTGTCTGAATTCCTCAAACAGCGAAGCGGCGCGGCCGAGCGCTATATCGAACGCTTCGTGCAGGCCGGTCTCGACGACGCGCGCCGGCGTGGCTTCGACGGCATCGTCTGCGGGCACATCCATCGTGCATCGCTGGTCGAACGCGACGGTCTGGTCTACGCCAACGATGGCGACTGGGTCGAAAGCCTGACCGCGCTGGCCGAAGCGCAGGACGGCAGCCTGCGCCTGCTGTCGCACCAGGGCGAGGTGCTCGCGGCCCTGCCGGCGCGGGCCGCGAAGGTGCCGGCCGAACACGTGCCGCGCGCGGCCTGAGGCATCGTGGTCGCGTGGCCGGCTGCTAGCATCGGCGGATGGATTCCCTGACCCAGATCGTGCTCGGCGCATCGGTCGCCGCTGCCATCGTGCCTGCCGCCCATCGTCGTGCCGCGCTCGCCGCCGGTGCCGTGCTCGGCACCCTGCCGGACCTCGATGGCTTTCCGATCGCGCTGATGACCGACGATCCGGTGCTGCGGATGACCCTGCATCGCGGGCTCACGCATTCGCTGCTGGTGCTGCCGCTCGTCGCGGTCGGCATCTGGTGGCTGTTCAAGCGCTTCGGCAAGGGCCGCGTCGCCGAGTCGCCGGTGCGCTGGTTCTGGGCGATCGCGCTGGCGCTGATCACCCATCCACTGCTCGATGCGTTCACCGTCTACGGCACCCAGCTGTGGTGGCCGCTCACGCCACCGCCGGCGATGTGGTCGAGCGTCTTCATCATCGATCCGCTGTACACGGTGTGGCTCCTGATCGGCGTACTCGTCGCCGCGTTCGCCGGCCCGCGCCTGATCGCCGGACGCATGATCGCCGCCGGGCTCGTCTTGAGCACGGCGTACCTGGGCTGGTCGCTGGTGGCCAAGACGCTGGTCGATCGCGAAGCCGATCGCGCGCTGGTCGCGATGGGTCTGGGCGATGCACCTCGGTTTTCGGTGCCGATGCCGGCCAATACCGTGTTGTGGCGTGTCGTCGCGATGACCGACGACGGCTACGTCGAGGGCTTCCGCTCCCTGATGGCCGATCAAGGCCCGATGCGGTTCACTGCGTACTCTTCCGATGTCGCCGCGCTGCGCGAGAACGCAGGTCTGCCCGCCGTGCAACGCCTCGCGTGGTTCAACCACGGCTTCATGGGCGCGGCCGTCGTCGACGACACCCTGCAGCTCAGCGACCTGCGCATGGGCAATGAGCCGGACTATTTCTTCCGATTCGATGTGGCGCGGCGTGCGGGCGATGGCTGGCGATCGATCCCGCCAGTGCAGCCGCCGATGGCGCGCGATCTCGCCGGTACGTGGAACGCCACCTGGGCGCGCATCTGGCACCAGCCGGCATCGCCCGGTCTCGACACGGGCGAGGCGGTGGGCAGCCATTGAGCCCGTGTCGGACGGGCGGGCTCAGGCCGCGAGCGTCGGCCGGAGGTCGCCGGCGACCAGCGCATCGAAGTAATCGCGGGTCAGCGCGATCTGCGCCTCCGCGGTCTCGGCGCGGTTGACCACACTGCGGAACGCCGCGTTCTCGGGCCGGTCCTTGGCATACCAGCCCAGATGCTTGCGCGCGATGCGCACGCCGGAGGTTTCGCCGTAGAACGCGTGCAGCGCGTCGAGATGGCCGAGCAGGATGTCGCGCACTTCCGTCAGCGTGGGCGGCGGCAGATGCGTACCGGTGGCGAGGAAGTGCGCGATCTCGCGGAAGATCCATGGCCGGCCCTGCGCGGCGCGGCCGACCATCACCGCATCGACGCCGGTGTGGCGCAACACCGTCAGCGCCTTCTCCGGCGAATCGATATCGCCATTGGCGAGCACCGGAATCGACAGCGCCGCCTTGATCGCGGCGATCGTGTCGTACTCGGCGGTGCCGGTGTAGTGCTGGTCGCGCGTGCGGCCGTGCACGGCGAGCGCGGCGATGCCGGCATCCTGCGCGATGCGCGCGATGGTCGGCGCGTTGCGATGCTCGGCACACCAGCCGGTGCGGATCTTCAGCGTCACCGGCACGTCGACCGCGCGCACCACGGCATCCAGGATGCGCGCGACCAGCGCCTCGTCCTGCATCAGCGCCGATCCGGCCCAGGCGTTGCAGACCTTCTTCGCCGGGCAGCCCATGTTGATGTCGATGATCTGCGCGCCGTGGTCGACGTTGTAGCGCGCGGCGTCGGCCAGCATCGCCGGCTCGGTGCCGGCGATCTGCACGCCGACCGGCGCGGGTTCGCCGTCGTGGTCCATGCGCCGCAGCGACTTCTCGGTCTGCCAGAAGCGCGGATCGCTGATCGTCATTTCCGACATCGCCAGCCCCGCGCCCAGCCGCTTGCACAGCTGCCGGAACGGCTTGTCCGTAACCCCGGCCATCGGGGCCAGGACCACGTTCGGTTCGATGCGGTAGGGACCGATGTGCATGCCGCCATTGTCGCCGATCGACGGAATGCGGCGCTCGCGGCCGCTCCGGGTGTTCAGCCGCCGGCGGCGAGCCGCGGCATCGCCAGCGCCGCGCCGACGTGCTCGGTCGACAGACCGGCATAGCGGTTGGCGAAGCGCACGTGTTCGGCGAACGGATGCGCATGCGCGGCCGCATAGGCCGCGGCGAGGGCGCCGTTGAACGCATCGCCGGCGCCGGTGGTGTCGACGGGTTCCACCTTGTCGGCGGCCACGCGATAGAACGGCGCGTCGTCGCCGCGCAGCAGGTCTTCGCGGTGCGAGACGAACGCGCCGGCGGCGCCGAGCGTGATCACCACGGTGCCGCGTGGCAGCAGGGTGCGGCACAGACGGTGCAGCTGCGCATCCGGCGTGCCGGCGATCGCATCGCTGTCGATACGGTGGCTGGTGTGGCGTTCCAGCAGCGCGGCGAACTCGGTTTCGTTCGGCGTGAGGATGTCGGCCGCGGCCAGCAGTTCGCGCAGGCACTGCGCGTTCGCCGGTGCCGGGTTGAGCATCGTGATCGTGCCGGCCGCGCGTGCCAGGCGCATGGCTTCGAGCACGCTGTCGAGCGGCGATTCGAGCTGCGACAGCAGCACGCGCGCGCCGGCGAGCGCCGCGGCCTGGCGGCCCAGCCACGCGACGCTGAGATCGGCATTGGCGCCGGCGCCGATGACGATGGTGTTGTGACCGGCTTCGTCGACGTAGATGCCGGCCGTGCCGGTGGGCTGGCTGCTGTCGTGCACGCGCAGGTCAATGCCGTCGGCTTCGGCCAGCGCACGCGCCTGGCGGCCGCCGTCGTCGTTGCCCAATGCGCACAGGAAGCCCGTCTCGGCGCCCGCGCGCGCGGCCGCGACGGCTTGGTTGAAGCCCTTGCCGCCCGGACCGGTGTGGTAACGCCCGCTCAGCGTTTCGCCCAGGCGCGGCAGCGTGGCGCAGTTCCAGACATGGTCGACATTGAACGACCCGACGACGACGACGTGACTCACGCGAATAATCCGATCAGGCGCCGATGTAGGTCAGCACGCCGGCGATGGTGGCCGTCATCAGCGTGGCGATCGTGCCGCCGAGCACCGCGCGCAGGCCGAAGCGTGCGAGGTCCTGGCGACGGTCCGGAGCGAGCCCGCCGATGCCGCCGATCTGGATCGCGATCGAGCTGAAGTTGGCGAAGCCGCACAGCGCATAGGTCGCGATCAGGCGGCCCTGTTCGCTGAGCACCACGCCGTCGACGCGGCCGTTGACGATGTCGGCCAGCTGCAGATACGCGACGAATTCGTTGATGACGATCTTCTGGCCGATCAGCGAACCGACCACCGAGGCGTCCTGCCACGGCACGCCGATCAGCCACGCGATCGGCGCCAGCACGAAGCCGAAGATCGTCGCCAGGTTGGTCGGCTTGCCGATCGCCTCGGCCAGGCCGGTGACTTCGCCGATCCACTCCAGCGGATAGTTCACCATCGCGATCAGCGCGATGAAGGCCAGCAGCATCGCGCCGATGTTCAGCGCCAGACGCAGGCCGTCGCCGGCGCCCGCGGCCGCGGCGTCGATGATGTTGCTGGTGGTCTTTTCGACCTCCATCTTCACCGTGCCGCGGGTCAGCGGCTCACCGGTTTCGGGAATCAGGATCTTGGCGATCACCAGCGTGGCCGGGGCGGCCATGATCGACGCGGCCAGCAGATGCTTGGCGTAGAACGCCTGTTCTTCCGGATTGCCGCCGCCGAGCATGCCGACGTAGGCCGCGAGCACGCCGCCGGCGATGTGCGCCATGCCGCCGATCATCATCGTGATGAGCTCGGATTCGGTCATGCGCGAGATATAGGGGCGCACCGTCAGCGGCGCTTCGGTCTGGCCGATGAAGACGCTGGCGCAGACGCTGGTGGTCTCGGCGCCCGACACGCGCATCACCTTGGTGATCGCCGAGGCCATGATCCGCACGATGAACTGCATGATGCCCAAGTGGTACATCACGCCCATCAGCGCGGCGAAGAAGATGATCGTCGGCAGCACCTGGAAGGCGAAGATGAAGCCGTAGGTCTCGACGTTCATCAGGCTGCCGAAGATGAACTCCGAGCCGGCGTTGACGAACGAGAGGATCTTGACGAAGCCGTGGCCGAGCGCGTCGAACACCTCGCGGCCACCCGGCACGCGCAGCACCACCGCGGCGAACGCGATCTGCAGCGTCACGCCGGTGGCGACCAGTTTCCAGTCGACCTTGCGCTTGTTGTTGGAGAACAGCCACGTGATCGCGAGCAGCACGGCCAGTCCGAACAGGCCGAAGCCGATCCGCGTCAAGTCATCCATCATGGCCCCCGGGCCCTTCGCCAAGTCGCGCAGCCTAGTGCAGCGGGCCGGCCCGGGCAACCACAGCGCCTGTGAAAACGCCGTCGTTCAGGCGTCACGCGCTTCCACGCGGTTGCGTCCGGCGCGTTTGGCCTGCTGCAGACGCCGGTCGGCGACGCCGAGCAGGGCGGACACGTCGCCGCCGTCGGGCGGAAACGCGGCGAGTCCGGCGCTGAAGCTCAGCGGCAGGGGGCGCCCGTCGCGATCGACGACCAGCGACTCGCAGGCCATGTCGCGTCGCAGCCGGTCCAGCCGCTCCCACGCGCTGCCGGCCGGACACCGCAACAGCAGCACGAACTCCTGGCCGCCGATCCGCGACAGCGATTCGTCGTCTTCCAGCATTGTCTGCAATCGCAGGGCGATGCCGCGGATCGCGCGGTCGCCCGCGCGCGGGCCGGCATCGGCATTGATCCGGCGGAAGCCGTCGAGGTCGAGCAGGCCCAGCGTCAGCGAGCGGCCTTCCCGTCGCGAGTCGGCGAGCTGCCGCGGTGCGTGCTGCAGCAGCCAAGCGCGGTTGGGCAGGCCGGTCAGCCCGTCGCGCCCGGACAGATCCACCAGCCGCTGCATGCGATAGACGACCGCGCAGGCGACCACCGTCATCATCGCCAGCAACAGCAGGCGCTCGACCTGGCCGGCGACCGAGGCCACGCCGTAACCGAGTGACGCGGGGCGCGCCTCTCCGGTGCCGGCCATCAGCGCGATCGCCAGCGCCGCGTACTGCACGACCGCCAGCCCGCCCACGTACACGGCCAGGCGTCCGTCGTTGCGCAGGGCGGTAAGTGCGATCGCCAGCATGTAGAAGTTCCACACCACCACGCTGTTGAGCGCGGCCGCCGGCTCGCGGGTCGCCAGCAGCACCAGCACCAGCGTGGTCATGCTGATGTCGTAGCTGGCGGTCGCGTAGGGCAGCCAGGGGTGCCGACGCTGGCGCCGGGCGAGTGCCAGCCAGACCTGGGCCATCAGATTGGCGAACACCGCCAGCGCGAGTCCGACGACGACGGTGCGGGTGCCATGACCGCCGCTCGCGGCGATCAGCGGCAGCAGCAGGATCAGCAGAGAAAGCGCGGCGCGGACGCGCGCGACCATCAGTTCGCCGCCGGCGCCGAGTTCGAGCATCACCTCGTCGGCGCGGCCGAACAATGTGGCGACGACGCCCTGCCGGGTGCGTTGCGGTGCGCGCATCGAGACGGTCCTTGTGGCAGCTGCGGCAGCATAGCGCGGGCGGTCGCCGGTGGACGGCGGGCATACTTTGCGCATTCCGACCGTTCCAGGAGTTCCCATGCAGTACCGCCGCCTCGGCTCGTCCGGCCTGCAGCTGTCCGCGTTGTCGTTCGGGGCCTGGGTCACCTTCGGCAGCCAGATCGGCCGCAGCGAAGCGCGCAACCTGGTCGCGGCCGCGTGGGACCACGGCGTCAATTTCTTCGACAACGCCGAGGGCTATGCCAACGGCGCGGCCGAACAGGTCATGGGTGACGTCATCGCCGATCTCCGCCTGCCGCGCGACGGCTATTGCGTGTCGAGCAAGGTGTTCTTCGGCGCGGCCGCCGATCCTCGCCCGACGCAGCGCGGCCTGTCACGCAAGCACGTGCGCGATGCCTGCGACGCGGCGCTCAAGCGCCTGCGCGTCGAGCATCTCGATCTGTACTTCTGTCATCGGCCCGATCCCGACACCCCGGTCGCCGAAACCGTCTGGGCGATGGATGCGCTGATCCGCCAGGGCAAGGTGCTGTACTGGGGCACGTCCGAATGGCCGGCCGCGCTGATCCGCGAGGCCGCGCAGATCGCACGCGCGCACCATCTGCACGGCCCGACGATGGAGCAGCCCGAATACAACCTGCTGCGGCGTGAGCGCGTGGAGCTGGAGTACGCACCTTTGTATGCGGAACTCGGACTCGGCACGACGATCTGGTCGCCGCTGGCCTCCGGCCTGCTGACCGGCAAGTACGCCGACGGCGTGCCGGCCGACAGCCGCCTCGCGCAGCCGCAGCTCGAATGGCTGCGGGGCAGCGTGCTCGGCGAAGCGAACGCCAACCGCGTCGGACGGGCAGGGCGCTTCACTGCGCTGGCCGCCGAACTCGGTGTGGCGCCCGCGCCGCTGGCGATCGCGTGGTGCCTGACCAATCCACATGTCTCCACCGTGCTGCTGGGCGCGAGCCGGGTGTCGCAACTGCTCGAAAACCTGCAGGCGCTGGAGTTGCTCGGGCGCTTCGACGACAGCGTGTGGCGGCGGGTGGAGGCGGTCACGGGGTGAGGTGCAACTCTTGAAGAGTGATTGCGCGCCTGAGCGCGCGAGATCGCGCTTTACGTCCTCCCGCGCAAGCGGGGGCGGGTTGGGTGGGGGCAAACCGTCGGCTCCCGTCGATGTCCGGTGCGTGCACTTGTCAATCAGCGCGGCGCTTTTTGCTTCTGATCGCGCTCGAGACGGGTTGATCTCCCTCTGATCGTTCGCCCCTCCCAGCCTCCCCGCGGCGGGGAGGAGAAAAGCGGATCAAGCGTGTGCAGCTTCCAAATGACATCCGCTCTTGACTGGCGAATGAGAATCACTATCATCGAAATCCTCTTCCGGAGGATCCCGACATGCGCGTATCCCAGTTCCAGGAGGCATCCGCTCCCCGCGACGCCCACGACGCCGGCAACGTCCATCCGTTGACGCGTGCGCCCGAGGTCATCGAGCTCGACAGCGTCCAGCTGTTGCGCGGCCAGCGCGAACTGCGCATCCGCCACGGCAACGAGATCTACCGTCTGCGCCACACCCGCAACGACAAGCTGATCCTCACCAAGTAATCCGCCCTCGCGCGTCGTGGCCCGGTTCCGATGGACCGTGCGCGCGACGCGCCGTGTCACCCCACCCTCTCCCCAGAGGCTGCCCGCCCGCGCGATCCTCCCCCCGCGCCCGCCAGCTCGCCGATCTTCACTTTTCGCGAGCGCCCATGCGTCCCAGCCTGCTGTCCGTCTCC
This sequence comes from Luteimonas flava, assembly GCF_036584485.1. Lineage (NCBI taxonomy): Bacteria > Pseudomonadati > Pseudomonadota > Gammaproteobacteria > Lysobacterales > Lysobacteraceae > Luteimonas > Luteimonas flava. The sequence continues at coordinate 915,828 of NZ_JAZHBM010000002.1, forward strand.
CTGGCCCTGTGCCTGTCGTCCACCGCCGCCGTCGCCGCTCCCGAAGGCGCGCCGCGCGACTTCGACCAGATCGTCGTCACCGCCACCCGCACCGAGCGGGCGATCAGCGACGTACCCAATACCGTCGACGTAATCGACCGCGCACGCATGGACACGCTGCTGGTGCGCGACATCGCCGACCTGTTCCGCTACGAGCCGGGCATCACCGTCGGCAGCAGCTTCGGCCGCTTCGGCCTCAACGACATCCGCATCCGCGGCCTCGGCGGCAACCGCGTGCGTATCCAGACCGACGGCATCGCGGTGCCGGATGCGTTCGCGATCGGCAGCTTCTCCAGCGCCAACCGCAACTTCGTCGATCTCGAAACGCTCAAGCGTGTCGAAGTGGTGCGCGGGCCGACGAGTTCGCTGTACGGCTCCGACGCGCTCGGCGGCGTGGTGTCGTTCGTCACCAAGGACCCGTCGGACTACCTGCGCGCAGGGAAGACTGCGCACTTCGGCGCCAAGATCGGTTTCGAGGGCGCCAACGAGGGCCTGTTCGCCGGTGCGACTGCCGCCTTCGGGGGCGAGCGCTGGTCGGGCCTGGTCGCGGTGAGCCATCGCCAGGGCAAGGAGACCGAGAACATGGGCGAGGTCGGCGGGGCCGGCAGCGCCCGGACCCTGGCCAATCCGCAATCGTTCAACGGACGCAGCGTGCTCGGCAAGGTGGTCTTCGCACCCAGCGAAATGCAGCGCTTCAAGTTGACGCTGGACGCCAGCGAAGACGACATCGACACGGATGTCCTCACGTCCTACGGCCTGCAGACATTGACCGGTGCCACCAACACCCAAGTGCTCGGCGACGACCACCAGTCGCGTGCGCGCATTACCTTCGGGCACGAACTCGATGCCCTGTCGTCGGCGCTGGCCGACAGCGTCGATTGGCAGGTCTACCGGCAGGACAGCCGCACCCGGCAGGACAGCGTCGAAGTGCGCCGCGTGCCGTCAGCCGGCGCGGTGATCCGCGATCGGCGGGAGCGCGAGTTCCATTTCGACCAGCGCAGCGTCGGCCTGCAGGCGAACGCGCGCAAGGCGTTCGAGACCGGTAACGTGCAGCACGCGATCGCCTACGGAATCGATGTCGAACGCACCGAGACGAAGCAGAAGCGCGACGGTCGCCGGATCTTCCTCGATACCGGTGTGGTCACCAACGTCATGCTGCCTGACGTGTTCCCGGTGCGGGATTTTCCGGTCAGCGATACCACCAAGGCGTCGTTGTACGTGCAGGACGAGATCGCATTCGCCGATGGCGCGTTCCGGCTGGTACCGGCAATCCGCGTGGACCATTACAGACTCGATCCGGAGGTGGACACGATCTTCCGCGAGGACAACCCGACCACGCAGGTCGCCGATCTCAGCGAGACCAGCGTGTCGCCGAAGCTCGGCTTCGTCTGGCATCTGGGGCAGGACTGGTCGCTGTTCGGCGGCTATGCGCGCGGCTTCCGCGCGCCGCCCTACAACGACGTCAACATCGGATTCACCAACTTCCAGTTCGGCTACACGGCCATTCCGAATCCGGACCTCAAGTCAGAGACCAGTGACGGGCTGGAGCTCGGCCTGCGCTTTTCCAGTAATGCGGCCTACGCAAGCCTGAGTGGCTATTACACCGAGTACGACGACTTCATCGAGTCGACGCGATTCGTCGGCATCGACCCACTGTCGGGGCTGATGGTCTACCAGTCGCAGAACGTGGAGGATGCGCGCATCCGCGGCGTCGAGGCCAAGGGCGGCATGTACCTCGACGCGTTCGCACCGGCGCTCGCTGGCTGGTCGGTGCGCGCTGCTGCGGCCTGGTCGCGCGGTGAGGACCGCGGCACCGGCGAGTCGCTGACGACGATCGATCCACTGAACGCCACGCTCGGCGTTGCCTTCGAGCGCGCGACCTGGGGCGCGGAGCTGGCGGGCCGGTTCGCCCGTCGCCGTGATCGGCTGCCGACGCCGGCACCCGCGCAGAACGGCGCACCCGGTGCGGCGTACTTCGAGAGCCCCGGCTATGCGGTGCTCGATCTCTACGCGCACTGGACCTTCGCACCCGGAACGCGTCTCAATGTCGGTGTGTTCAACCTCGCCGACCGCAAGGTCTGGCAGGCGGGTGCGGTGCCGGTGATCGCTGCCACCAGCGCGACACGAGACCGCTACACCGCACCGGGCCGCAACGTCGCGGTCAGCCTGTCGGTCGACTTCTGACCATGGCCACCGCCCTGTCGCCGTCCATTGCATGCGTCGTCCCCACGCCGTCGCAGCTGGCGGCGCTGGGCACGGTGTTGTGTCTGCATCGCCCGGGCGCCGCGCGCGAACTCGGCGGCTGGTCGTCTGCGCGCCGCGCCGAAGCACACGCCGGTCTCGACCTCGACGGCATGCACGAAAGCCTGCGCTTCTTCGATGCCGACGATGCCTGTTGCTGGCAACTGCATCTGCTGCCCGACAGCGACTTTCTCGCCTGGGAGCGTCTGGCCGGCAATCTCCCGCGTTGCAGCGATGTGGCGCCCGGCGGCATTGGCGAGCGTCTGTGGCGCGGCCTCGCGCAGCGCATCCGCGGCCTCGCGCAGCGCATCCGCGGCGGCGCCTGGGAAGCCAGCGTGCTGCGCTTCCAGGCGGTACCGGCGGCGCTGGAGGAAGGCGGCCCGATGCTGGTTGCCAGTCTCGGCACGCTGTCGCCGCTCGGCATCGATTGCGCGCGCCGCATCGCGCGCGGTAACGGCATCGCCCCGTCGTCCTCGCTCGACGACTGCTGCTGTCGGCGCGCAGCCGCAGCCGCCAGCATCGCGTCGCCCGACGCGTACCGCCATCCGATCCCTCTCTCCTGACGTTTCCCGACCACGAGGTTCCACCGACATGACACCGCAAGCGACCGCGCTGGCACTCGCCGCCCTGCTGGCCTCCACCGCCGCACCGGCTGCCACCCGCACGCCCGCCACCCCGCCCGAGGCCGACCGCAGCGCGATCCTCGGCATGCAGGGCGAGTACACCGTGCGTTTCCTGTTCGACGAGACCGTCGTCCTCGCGCCTGGTTACACGCGCAAGGACCCCAAGCGCAGCGGCGGCGACGAAGTCGTCATCGTCGTCGAGGACACGCCGACGAAGATCGTGCTGCAGCACCTGCTGCTCGACGTCAAAAGCGGCCACGTGATCAAGCACTGGCGCCAGGACTGGACGTTCGAAGCGCCGACGCGCTGGGAGTTCGCATCCGACCAGACCTGGCGCCAGCGCGCCGTGCCCGCCGAACTGGTGCGCGGCGGCTGGACCCAGTGCGTGTTCGAAGTCAGCGATGCGCCGCGCTACTGCGGCAGCGGCCGCTGGGTGCACGAGAACGGTGCGTCGACGTGGACGTCCGATGCCGGCTGGCGTCCGCTGCCGCGTCGCGAATACACCACGCGCGAGGACTACAACGCGCTGGCCGCGGTCAACCGTCACACCATCGTCCCCGGCGGCTGGACCCATGAGCAGGAAAACCGCAAGGACGTCCGCGACCCGGCCGGCGCGGTCACCTCGAGCATTGTCCGCGAGACCGGCTTCAACGATTACGTGAAGACCGATGCGATCGACTTCACCCCGGCCTACGCCTACTGGAAGGCGACGCAGGACTACTGGGCACGGGTGCGCGCGCGCTGGCATGCGCGACTGTCCGCGCCGGCAGGCTTGCACCTGAAGACGAAGGTCGACGGCATGGCGCTGATCGTCCCGTTCTTCGAACAGGCGCAGACCGTGCAGGACGGCGGCAGTGTCAGCGACGCGCAGATCGATGCCGTGTTCGCGCAATGGGTGGACACGCCGCGCGACTGACGCTGAGCTACGGTTTCCCCGCGCGCGGGGGAAGGTCGGGATGGGGGCAAACCTTCCGACCACTCGGTCACCGGATTCAATAGCGGTGGTCGCCAAACCGCTGACCACCCATCCACGATTGCATCGGCTGAAGCCTGACGGTTTGCCCCCACCCAACCCATCCCGTTGCACGGGGGAGGGCTTCGTTCCGCCGATCGGTCCGCGACACCCCTGCGCCTATACTCGACGCCAGCGGCATCGGCCGCCCGCACACAAGGATCGAACTATGGGAACCGGACTGTTTCTCGCCGTGGTACTGGCACTTGCCGGCGTCGTCGTGCTGTTCAAGACCGTGCGCATGGTGCCGCAGGGGTTCGAATGGACCGTCGAGCGCTTCGGCAAGTACACGCACTCGATGGCGCCGGGCCTGCATTTCCTGATTCCGGTGGTCTACGGCGTCGGCCGCAAGATCAACATGATGGAACAGGTGCTGGACGTGCCGAGCCAGGAAGTCATCACCCGTGACAACGCGGTCGTGCGCGTCGACGGCGTGGTGTTCTTCCAGGTGCTGGACGCGGCCAAGGCGGCGTATGAAGTCTCGAATCTGGAGATCGCATCGATCGCGCTGGTGCAGACCAACATCCGCACCGTGATCGGTTCGATGGATCTCGACGAGTCGCTGAGCAACCGTGAGCGCATCAATGCGCAGCTGCTCAACGTCGTTGACCACGCCACCAATCCCTGGGGCATCAAGGTCACGCGCATCGAGATCCGCGACATCCAGCCGCCGCGCGACCTCATCGACTCGATGGCCCGGCAGATGAAGGCCGAGCGCGAACGCCGCGCGGTGATCCTCGAGGCCGAAGGCCACCGGCAGTCGGAAATCCTGCGCGCGGAAGGCGACAAGCAGTCGTCGATCCTGCAGGCCGAGGGCAAGAAGGAAGCCGCGTTCCGCGAGGCCGAAGCGCGCGAGCGTCTGGCCGAAGCCGAGGCCAAGGCGACCGAGATGGTGTCCAACGCGATCGCCAACGGTGACGTGCAGGCGATCAACTACTTCGTCGCGCAGAAGTACGTCGAGGCGTTCAAGGAACTGGCGATGGCGCCGAACCAGAAGTTCGTGCTGATGCCGATGGAGACCAGCGGCCTGATCGGCTCGATCGCCGGCATCGGCGAGCTCGCGCGCGAGGCCTTGTCTGGCAAGCCGACGCCGCCCGCGCCGCCGCCGGTCCAGCGTCCGCACGCCGGAGTCTGAGCCATGGACTGGATGCGCTGGGATGTCGCGGGTTGGGGCGCGCTGGCCTTGCTGCTGATGGCGGCGGAGACGCTGGCGCCGGGCGCGTTCCTGTTGTGGATGGGCTTCGCCGCCGCGGCGGTGTTTCTGGTCGCGCTGTTCGCGCCCGGTCTGACATTGCTCACCCAGGTCGCGCTGTTCGTCGTGCTGAGTTTCCTGTCCGTGCTGGTCTACCAGAAGTTCTTCCGCAAGCGCGCCCGTCAGAGCGACCAGCCGCTGCTCAACCGCCGCGCGCAGCAGCACGTCGGTCGCGTGCTGCCGCTGGAGCAGGGCATTGTCGACGGCCGCGGCCGGATCAAGATCGGCGACGCGTTCTGGGTCGTTGAAGGTCCGGACCTCGCCACCGGTACGCCCGTGCGCATCGTTGGCACCGACGGCGTGAACCTGCACGTCGAAGCGGCCTGAGTTGCCTCACACCCTCCCCCCGCAAGCGGGGAGGGGTTGGGTGGGGCGAACCATCGTGCGGGTGATCGCACTACCAGGCGAAGCGTCCTGGACTTCGGCACATCTCTGCGACCGGTCCCCCGCGGCCGGCGCGTCCGACCTGCGATAATCCCGGCTTTCCGCTTGCGAGCCGGCCAGATGACGCAGAAGACGATCCTCAACGATGCCCACCGTGCGCTCGGCGCACGCATGGTCGATTTCGGCGGCTGGGACATGCCGCTCAACTACGGCTCGCAGATCGAGGAACACCACCACGTCCGCCGCGACGCCGGCATGTTCGACGTCAGCCACATGACCGTCGTCGACCTGCGCGGCGCGGGCACGCGCGATTTCCTGCGCCGCCTCGTCGCCAACTCGGTTGACAAGTTGAAGGTGCCGGGCAAGGCGCTCTACACCTGCATGCTCACGCTGGACGGCGGCATCGTCGACGACCTGATCGTCTACTTCATGGCCGACGACTGGTTCCGCCTGGTCGTCAACGCGGCGACGCGTGAGAAGGACCTGGCGTGGATCGCGGCGCAGGCCGCCGACTTCGATGTCGCCGTGACCGAGCGCCCGGAGCTCGCGATGATCGCCGTGCAGGGCCCGCAGGCGCGCGACACGGTTGCCAGGCTGCTGGGCGACGACGGCAAGACCGTCGCCAAGCTCGGCCGCTTCGCCGCCGCCGCGCTCGAGGGCACCGCGTTCGGCGATCTGTTCGTCGCCCGTACCGGCTACACCGGCGAGGACGGCTTCGAGATCGTCGTCGGTGAATCGCATGCCGTTGCCCTGTGGACGGCGCTGCATGAAGCGGGCGTCGCACCGGCCGGTCTCGGCGCGCGCGACACGCTGCGCCTCGAAGCCGGCCTCGCGCTCTACGGCCAGGATATGGACGAGACCGTGTCGCCGTTCGAAGCCGCACTCGGCTGGACCGTCGCCCTCGACGAAGGCCGTGCGTTCAACGGCCGCGCGCTGCTGGAGTCGCAGGCCGACGGCGCGCCGCGGCAGATGATCGGTCTGGTGATGGACGACAAGGGCGTGCTGCGTCACGGCCAGACGGTCACGACCGCGAACGGCGCCGGCGAGATCCTGTCGGGCACGTTCTCGCCGACGATCGGCAAGGCGATCGCGTTCGCGCGCGTGCCGGCCGGCGAGCCGGGCGAGGTCACGGTCGACATCCGCGGCCGCCAGGTGCCGGTGCGCGTGGTCAAGTTCCCGTTCGTCAAGAATGGCCAGCCCGCCGACGGCGTCTGATGCGCGCCGCTCGGCATCGTCGTTACACTAGCCCCACCTTCCCGATCGAACGTTTTCCCCGGAGCCGACCATGAGCGAAATCCCTGGCGACCTGAAATTCCTGAAGTCCCACGAGTGGGTCCGTATCGAAGGTGACGGCAAGGTCACCATCGGCATCTCCGACCATGCCCAGGGCCTGCTCGGCGATCTGGTCTACGTCGAACTGCCCGCCGTCGGCGACGACATCCAGGCCGGCACCGGCGTGGCCGTGGTCGAGTCGGTCAAGGCCGCGTCCGATGTCTATGCGCCGGTCTCGGGCACGATCACCGCCGTCAACGAGGCACTGGCCGACAAGCCGGAGACGATCAACGAAGACGCCTACGGCGAGGGCTGGTTGTTCGTCGTCGAACTGAGCGAACCCGACCAGCTCAACGAGCTGCTGGCGCCCGACGATTACGCCGAGCAGATCGAGGGCGAAGAAGACTGACGTCTTCGCGCGAACGTCGTGCACATCGACCGGTGCGTTCCGAGAGGAACGCGCCGGTTTTCGTTTCCGGCGTTCCGATCCGACGACGTGACGGCGGCGTCGTGCGAGGTCGTCGCGCCGCGACCGTCGACGCCCTCGATGCACGACGCGAACGTCGGTCGACGCGTTCGGAGGCTGCGCATTTTTCGCGCAAACCGATCCCGCAACCGCGCAAACGTGTCGCGCACGGCGCAGCCGGATTTACGTTGCGGTCGGGTGGGTGATTCTTTTTTCACCACGCCAGAAATGCCTGTGTGCGCAGGCTCGAAATGCACGCGATGAAAGCGCGCCGATGCATTGATGCCTTTTTTTATGATGTTTTGCGAAAGCGGTTCGCGTGCGATGCGCGAGGTCGCATGCCGGATCACACCGCGTGCGTGGCATCGCCGCACCGCGTCGCCCGACACGCGTGCCGGCGGCGCCGGAAAAATTTTGCGACGACCTGTTGACAGTGGAAAAAACCGTGATTAGGTTTCGCGGCAACACACGTCCGCAACGAAACGAGTGAGTCGAACCACGACACCAGCGCGCAGCACAACTCGAACCTCTGCCAGGAACATCACACGGTGGATGCGGGCATCGTCTCCGCTGCGAAATATCCCCACACATTTTCCCGACCTCCGCGACAGATCTGGCGCGTGCAGGTTTCCGCTTCACCGGGGCGACGTCGTGCAGTCGACGACCCACCCTTCGAATCCGGTCCGATGCGCGGTGCGCGTCGGCGGTTGTGCGCGGGTCCAACTCCCGCGTGCCGTTTGAGAACTGGGCCGCTGTACATGCAAGTCCACTGACGAGGAGAGCCATTCCATGGCCACGAAGAAAGCCGTAAAGAAAGCGCCTGCCAAGAAGGCGGCCAAGAAGACCGCGAAGAAATCCACCGCCAAGAAGGTGGTGAGCAAGGTCAAGAAGGCTGTGAAGAAGGTCGCGAAGAAGGTCGCCAAGGTCGCCAAGAAGAAGCCGGCGGCGAAGAAGACCACCAAGAAGGTCGCGAAGAAGAAGGTCGCTGCCAAGAAGACCGCGAAGAAGGCAGCGAAGAAGACCACCAAGAAGGTCGCCAAGAAGAAGGTCGCCAAGAAGTCCGTAGCGAAGAAGGCGACCAAGAAGACCGCCAAGAAGTCGACTGCGAAGAAGGCTGCGAAGAAGGCGACCAAGAAGTCCGCGACCAAGAAGACCGCGAAGAAGTCGACTGCCAAGAAGGCCACGAAGAAGGCCGCCACCAAGAAGGCAGCGACCAAGAAGTCTGCAACGAAGAAGGCCGCGACGAAGAAGCGCGCGCCTGCCAAGCGCACCAAGAAGTCCGCGCCGGTCGTGATTCCGCAGATGCCGACGCCGCTGATCTGATCTGACGTAGCTGCACTTCGTCATCGAAAGCGCTTCCTCCGCGTGCCCAGGCGGAGGAGGCGTTTTTTTTTGCCCGTGGTCAGCCGCGCATACGGACGGGCCGCTGCCGTGAAGTAGGATGGATAGAGCGGAGCGAAACCCATCGCCCGCGTTCGGACCGCGCACGCCCTAGGCAGTCCCGGGTCCCGGAGACAAGAGCGAACTCGCCCGCGTCGCGTTGAAGGCTGTGCGCATGCGCATGCGCGTGCGATCGCTGGCGCAGACACGCGAAGGCCGCCCGAAGGCGGCCTCGTGCTCTCCCGCGTCCCGGGAGGTTTACTCCGGCGTCGCCGCCGCGCGATGGGTCGTGCTGCCCGACGAAGGTGTCGAGGCCGGCGCGTGCGTGCGCTGGGCGTGCAGCGTTTCGAGGTTCGGATCGACGTCCAGCCAGCGTTGCGGTGGCAGGCCGATCGCGCGGTCGAGGATCGTCGGCAGCAGGCCCGAGGGCAGGCTGCTCTCGCTGTTCCACAACACGACCATGCCGAAGTCTCGATCGGGAATCATCGCCATCAGGCCGCGATAGCCCTGCACCGCGCCGCCGTGGAAGACCACGCGCTGACCGGCGTAGTCGTAGACGCGCCAGCCCAGGCCGTAACCCGCGGCGTCGAGGCGATCGCGACGCCACGAGGAATTGCGCATCTCCGGCGGCGTGCCGACGATCGGCGCCTGCAGCGTCGCCAGCAGCGGCGCAGGCAACACGTCAGGGCGATGGCCGGTCTGCGCGACCAGCCACTGCGCCATGTCGCTGATGCTGGCATTGACGCCGGCGGCCGGCGCCAGCCGGTAGTAGGTCGGCTTGGGCATCAGCGACGTCCAGCCACCACCGGCACGCACGTGCGGCTTGGCCCAGCGCGTGCTCGCCTGGATGCCGTCGAGCCCGTAGCTCGCATCGTTCATGCCGAGCGGTTTGAAGATCCGGCGTGACACCGCTTCGCTGAAGAATTGGCCGGAGGTCGCGAATACCACGTCGCCGACCAGACTGAAGGCGACGTTCTGGTAGGCGTAGCAGTTGCCCGGCTGGCAACTCATCGGCGCAGCGGCGAGGCGCTGCACGAGGTCGTGATAGTCGGCGTTGCGTTCGATATCGCGGTCGTAGGTGTTACGGCCCAGACCGACGCGATGGCTCAGCACGTCGGCAACGGTGAGCTGCTGCGCGGCCAGCGGATCGGAGAAGCGCAGCGACGGCAGGTAGTCGACGATGTGGCTGTCCCAGCGCAGTGCGCCTTCGGACACCAGCATGCCGGTCACGGTGCCGGCGAAGGATTTGGACAGCGACGCGAGCCGGAACACGGTGTGCGCATCGACCGGTTCGGCCGCCTTGACGTCGGTGATGCCGTAACCGCGCGCGCTGAGGATCTGGCCCTTGTGCACGATCGCCATCGCCAGGCCCGGCACGCGCTGGTTGGCGACGAGATCCTGCGCCATCGCCTCGAGCAGCGTCACGTCGAACGTGGATGCCAGCGGCTTGTCCTGGCCGGGCACCCGCGGCTGCGGTTTGACGGCGTCCTCGCGACTGACGATGGCCGACCGGCTGGCCTGCTCGTCGAGCGGCACGATCGCGGTGATCTCGTCTTCGCTTTCGTTCTCGACGACATCGGCGGAGGTCGGTGCCTGCGCCGCGGAGCCCAATGCGGCAGGCAGCAGTAGCCCGATGAGACCCAGCCGGACGAGCGGCCGGCGGGATGGATATCGGCTTTTCATCGGGCCTGCCCCCTGCGTATGCTCTGGTGCTGCGGCGATGATAGCGCCTGTGTAATGGATTGCATGAACAAGGGGAAGTTTGATGGCTAGCGCATTGATCCTGCTGGTATTGCTCGTGGTGATTGCTGCGGGTCTGGCGCTGTGGGGCGTCGGTATCTACAACGGGCTCATCACCGCCCGCAACGCGTACAAGAATGCGTTCGCCCAGATCGACGTGCAGTTGCAGCGTCGTTTCGACCTGATCCCGAACCTCGTCGAGACCGTCAAGGGCTACATGCGCCACGAGCGCGAGACGCTCGAAGCCGTGACCCAGGCGCGCAATCTGGCGCAGGCCGGCCTGTCGGCGGCAAAGGCCGATCCCGGCGATCCCGCGGCGATGGCGCAGCTCGCGCAGTCGCAGGGCATGCTCAATGGCGCGCTCGGCCGCCTGCTCGCGGTGTCGGAGGCCTATCCGGACCTCAAGGCCAGCCAGAACATGATGCAGCTCACCGAAGAGCTGACCAGCACCGAGAACAAGGTCGCGTTCGCGCGCCAGGCCTACAACGACTCGGTGATGGCCTACAACAACAAGCGCGAAGTGTTTCCCTCGAGCGTCCTCGCCGGCATGTTCAATTTCAAGGAAGCGGCGCTGCTCGACATTCCGGCCGATCGCGCCGAAGTGCGCGACGTGCCGAAGGTGACGTTCTGAGGTCGACGCACCCGCCGGCACCGGTCGCATCGCGATGAATTTCTTCGAACGCCAGGCCCAGGCGCGGCGCAACAGTACGCGCCTGATCGCATTGTTCTCGTTGGCGGTGCTGGGCATCGTGCTGATGGTCGGCGTGCTGGTGCTGCTGGTCGTCGGTCCGCGTCCAGGTCCGTTGCTTGCGGTCGCGGTGGTGACGCTGGCGGTGATCGGTCTGGGTTCGCTGTTCCGTATCTCGTCGCTGCGCAGCGGCGGCGAGACGGTCGCCCAGCAGCTCGGCGGCGTGCCGGTGGCGGAGGACACGCGCGATCCGCAACTGCGGCGGCTGCGCAACGTGGTCGAGGAGATGTCGATCGCGTCGGGCGTACCGGTGCCGAAGATCTACGTGCTCGAACAGGAGGCTGCGATCAACGCGTTCGCGGCCGGATACTCGACATCGGATGCCGTCGTCGCGGTGACCCGCGGCGCGCTCGACCGGCTCAACCGCGACGAGCTGCAGGGTGTCGTCGCGCACGAGTACAGCCACATCCTCAACGGCGACATGCGGCTCAACATCCGCCTGATCGGCGTGCTGTTCGGCATCCTGATGATCGGCATCATCGGCCGCAAGATCCTGATCCACGGCCGCGGCTTCCGGAACAGCGCGACGATCGTGGTGATCGTCGGCGCGCTCGCGGCGATGGCGGTCGGCAGCCTCGGCATGTTCTTCGGCCGCATGATCAAGGCCGGCGTGAGCCGCTCGCGCGAAGTGCTGGCCGATGCATCAGCGGTGCAGTTCACCCGGCAGACGGCGGGCATCGCCGGTGCATTGAAGAAGATCGGCGGTCTCGACAGCGGGTCGCGACTCGCGCACCGCGAGGATGCCGAGGAAGTGAGCCACATGCTCTTCGGCGACGGCGTGGGCCTGAGCGGACTGTTCGCCACGCATCCGCCGCTGATCAAGCGCATCCAGGCGCTGGAGCCCGGCTTCCGTCCCGAACAGCTGTCGCGTCTGCAGCAGCAGTGGATGATGAATCCGCCCGACGGTCTGCAGGAAGATGTGGCGCTCGGCCTGGTCGCGCCGGGCGAAGCACTCCCGCACAAGGACCGCGCATTGGCGGTGACGCCGCCGATGGTCGCCGCGCAGGTCGCGCATCCGCATGACGACGACTACGCCCGCGCGCATGCGCTGGTCACGGCCATTAGCGATCCGCTGCACGATGTCGCCACGCATCGCGAGGCGGCGATGCCGCTGGTGCTCGCCCTGCTGCTCGACGACAGCGATGTCGTGCGCGGTCGCCAGCACACCGAGATCGTCGCGCGCATGGGGGCGTCGGTGGCGACGGAGGCGGCGCATCTGCGCGACACCCATCTGCTGGACCTGCACCCGATGCTGCGCATGCCGCTGGCGGCATTGGCGTTCCCGGTGCTGCGCCGCCGGCCGCGTCCGGAACTGGCGACGTTCCTCGATACCGTGCACGCGGTGGTGCATGCGGACGAGCATGTGTCGCTGTTCGAGTACTGCCTCGGCCGGTTGCTGGAAGTGCAGTTGCGCGAGACGCTCGACCCGGGCCGTCACATTCGCTTCGGCCGGCGCAAGCCCGGCAACGTGAAGCAGGAATTCGCGACGCTGCTCGCCGTCGTCGCGCAGGCTGGCAATCCCGGCGACCAGGCCGCGGCGCAGCGTGCCTATCTCGCCGGCATGCAGCGTGTGCTGCCGCGCGACCACGTGCCCTACGCACCGCCGGCCGGCGGCGTGCAGGCGCTGGACGATGTGTGGGAGCCGCTCGACGCGCTCGACCCGCTGGCCAAGCAAGTGATGGTCGAGGCGATCACCGCCGCCGTTAGTCATGACGGCCAGGTCAGCGTGGCGGAGTCCGAACTGCTGCGCACGATCTGCGGCGTGCTGCATTGCCCGCTGCCGCCGACGCTGGAACAGCTGCCGCACTAGCCATGCTTCAGCCGGTGCGAATCATCTCCGCCGCACGCTCGGCGATCATGATCACCGGCGCATTGGTGTTGCCACCCGGCAGGCTCGGCATCACGGATGCATCGACGACACGCAGTCCGTCGACGCCGCGCACGCGCAGCTGCGGATCGACCACCGCGTCATCGTCGATGCCCATGCGGCAGGTGCCGACCGGGTGATAGACCGACTCCGCTTTCGCGCGGACGAACGCCGCCAGTTCGGCATCGCTGAGATCGTTGCGCGCGGGAAAGATCGGCACGCCGCGGATGCCGTCGAACGCGGCCTGCGACAGGATCGTCCGCGAGATGCGCGCGCACTCGACCATCATCTTCAGATCGAAGCCGTCCGGATCGCTGAGGTAGTTCGCCTCGATGCGCGCCTTGTCGCTGACGCGGTTGCTGACCAGCGTGACGCGACCGCGGCTGCGCGGGCGCAGGAAGCAGGCGTGCAGGGTGTAGCCGTCGCCGGCCAGACGGTTGCGGCCGTGGTCGTCGAGCATCGCCGGCACGAAATGGAACTGGATGTCGGCGCGATCGTCGGGTGCGAGCGGTGAGCGGTAGAAGCCGCCGGCTTCGGCGATGTTGCTGGTGCCAGGGCCGCGACGGCCGCGCACGAAGTAGTCCCATGCGATCGCGACGTCGCTGGCGCGGTCGTAGGTGATGCGCTGCGTGGCATGGAACAGCGTGCAGATGTCGAGATGGTCCTGCAGGTTGCCGCCGACGCCGGGCGCGTCGTGCACGACTTTGAGGCCGTGCCGGCGTAGATCCCGCGCCGGGCCGATACCGGACAGCATCAGCAGTTGCGGCGTGTTGATCGCGCCGCCGCACAGCAGCACCTCGCGCGTCGCAGGCTGATGGAACGCGCCGCGCGCGGTCGAATACACCACGCCGGTCGCGCGTCCATCCTTGAACGTCACGCGGCTGGCGACCGCGCCGGTCTGGATCGTCAGGTTCGGACGCGCGCGCGTGGCGCGATCGAGATACGCCGTCGCCGCCGAACACCGCGCGCCCTCGCGCTGGGTGACCTGGTACAAGCCGACGCCCTGTTGCCGCGGCCCGTTGAAATCGTCGTTCGCCGGCAGCCCCGCCTGCTGCGCGGCCTCGATGAACATCCGCGAGACAGGATTGACGTAGCGCAGATCCGACACCGTCAGCGGGCCGTCGGCGCCGTGCAGCGCATCGCCGCCGCGCGTGTTGCCTTCGCTGCTGCGGAACCACGGCAGCACCTCGTTCCAGGACCAGCCCTGCGCGCCCTGCGCAGCCCAGTCGTCGTAATCCGACGGCGCGCCGCGGATGTAGCACATCGCATTGATCGAGCTCGAGCCGCCGAGCACCTTGCCGCGCGGCCACCACAACGCGCGGTTGTCGAGCTGCGGCTCGGGCGCGGTGTCGTAGTCCCAGTTCACACCCTTGCGGTTGACCAGCTTCGCCAGGCCCGCGGGCATGTGGATGAAAGGGTGCGTGTCATTCGGGCCCGCTTCGAGCAGCAGCACGCGCACGTGCGGATCGGCGCTGAGCCGATGGGCGAGCACGCAGCCGGCGGAACCGGCGCCGACGATGATGTAGTCGTAGACGGGAGCGGGACGGGGAGGCATAGCGGCACGGTAGGCAAGGGGGCTAGAGCATATGCTCCGCGGCCATGCGAGCTGGGGGAAACCCTGATTGTTTCAATTTCGTGAAGCGGAATAGTGGGATGCCTGCCCGGTTATGGCACGGCGCTTTGCCGATCCTGCCGGTGATGCAGGGATGCCCTTCACGGAGAGAGAGATGCCCATCAGAACTTCCCGCCTGCGCGATGCCGTCGTTCTCGCGATCGTCGCCGGAGCCTGCACGTCGGGCAATGCGCTCGCGCAAGACGCTCAACCCGCAGCGTCCCCGGATGCCACACAGCTCGATACGGTCACGGTGACCGGCAGTCGCATCGCGATTCCCGGTCTCACCACCAACAGTCCGGTGACCACGATCGAACGCGACGAGATCGATCGCAACCAGCCGGTCGCGGCCGAGGATTTCCTCAAGCAACTGCCGAGCGCGGTACCTGCGATCGGCTCCGGTACGAACAACGGGACCGGTGGCGGCGCCACCCTGGATCTACGCGGCATCGGCTCGCAGCGCACGCTGGTCCTCGTCGACGGCCGGCGCATGGTGCCGTTCAATCTCGACGGCGTGGTCGACACCAACGTCATTCCGGTGGGCCTGATCCAGAGCGTGGACCTGGTCACGGGCGGTGCGTCGGCGGTCTACGGCGCTGACGCGGTCGCGGGTGTCGCCAACTTCATTCTGCGCCGTGATTTCGAGGGCTTGGAACTCCGCGCCTCGCACGGGCAGTCGAGCAAAGGGGATGCGGCGCGTCAGAACATCGACGTGACGATGGGCGCCAACCTCGACGACGGCCGCGGCAATGTCGCGCTGAGCCTGAGCCGCACCCAGGCCGATCCGCTGCTGCAGGGCGCGCGTCCGTATGGTCGCCAGTCGCTTTCGTCGGTGACCGGTCTGCCCGAAGGCTCGTTCACGACGGTGCCGTCCTATTTCGAAGCATTCAACCCGGATGGCGGCGGTGATGGGCTGTTCGGACAGATCGATCCGTCGACGGGCCTGCTGACCGACGACGTGGCGACCTTCAACTTCAATCCGAAGAACTATTACCAGACGCCGCTCGACCGTCACCAGGCGACGGCGCTCGCGCGCTACGACATCACTGACAACCACGAGGCCTATGCTCAGGTGTTCTACACCCGCTCCGATGTGGGCTCGAGCCTCGCGGAGAGCGGCATCTTCTTCGAGACGCTTGACGTGCCGATCGGCAATGCATTCATTCCGCAGCCGCTCCGCCAGCAGCTGTGCACCGAGTTCGGCATCGCCGACTGCACCCAGGGCAACACCACCGCGATTCCGTTGACCATTGCACGCCGCATCACCGAGTTCGGGCCGCGCCTCAACGACTTCAAGAACAAGACCTTCCAGTTCACGGCGGGCCTGCGTGGCGATCTTGGCGACAACTGGCGCTACGACACCTATTACACGCGCGGCGAGGCCGACCAGACCCAGCTGCTGATCAACTGGGGATCGCTGTCGAAGGTGCGACAGGCACTGGCCGCCGTCGATGCCGACGCCTGTCTCGATCCGTCGAACGGCTGCGTGCCGCTGGACGTGTTCGGTCCGGAGGGCTCGATCACGCCGGAAATGGCCGCCTTCATCAATCTCGATGCGATCACGCTGCAGTCGGTGGAGCAGGAGGTGATGTCGGGCTCAGTCTCGGGCGATCTGGGTGATTTCAAAATGCCGTGGGCTGACTATCCGATCGGCGTGGCGTTCGGACTCGAGCACCGGCGTGCGACCGCCTCGATCAAGTCGGATGCCTCGTTGCAGATCGCGGGCGAGGTCATGGGCACCGGCGCGCCGTCGATCGACCAGACCGGCCGTTTCTCGCTCAGCGAGGCGTATGGCGAGCTGTTGCTGCCGATCGTGAGTGGTCAGCCGGGCATCCATGCACTGACGCTCGAAGCGGGTTACCGCCATTCCGATTTCAAGGTCGGTGCCAACTCAGAGGATTACGGCACCTTCAAGTACGGCCTGGAGTGGGCGCCGATCGAAAGCCTGCGTTTCCGCGGCATGGCCCAGCGAGCGACGCGTGCACCGAACATCAACGAATTGTTCCTGCCCGAAACCACTGGCCTGGACAATCTCGCTGTGGATCCCTGCGCGGGTCCGGGACTGAATCCGGCGAATGCCGGCACGCCCGGCACGCTGGAGAACCTCTGTGTACAGACCGGCGTTCCGCAGGCGCGCCTGGGCAGTCTCCAACAGCCGTCCGCCGGTCAAGCGAACGTGCTGATCGGCGGCAACCCGGCGCTGTCGCCGGAGAAGGCGGACACCCGCACCGTCGGTCTGGTATGGCAGCCGGCGTGGCAGAACGACTTCGCGCTGACGCTCGATTACTGGAAGATCGAGGTTGACGAGACCATCTCGTCGCAGAGCATCGACGACGTCATCAACGGTTGCTACAGCACGGCGCTCAATCCGGACCGCGCCTTCAACGACGACTGCGCGCTGGTCGGTCGTGATCCCGGCAACGGCTCCTTCAATGGCTCGGGTGCCCAAGGTGTCGCGCTGCTGCTGTCGAACCTCGGACGCATCAAGACCGACGGCTACGATCTCGGATTGCGCTATGGATTCGGCCTCCCCGACGCCTGGGGTCGACTGGATCTCGCGCTCGACGCGACCAAGGTCAACAGCCGCCGCTTTCAGGCCACACCGACCTCGGTGGATCGCGAATGCGTGGGCCTGTACAGCAACTCCTGTGGCGTCGGCACGTACGACTTCAAGTCGAATCTGCGCGCCGCCTGGACGATCGACCAGCTCGAGCTTTCGCTGGGCTGGCGCTACCTGAGTGGAATCGACGAGGAATCGCGTGGTGAGGCAGGCTTCCTGCCGGCTTATTCGTCGATTGATGCGTACAGCTATTTCGATCTGGGCGTTGCCTATACCGCGCCGTTCAACGCGCGTTTCCAGCTCACCGTCAACAACCTGACCGACAAGCAGCCGCCGATCGTCGGCAACAGCATCGGCTCCACCACTGACAACAGCGGCAACACGTTCCCGCAGTACTACGACGTGCTCGGCCGGTTCGTCACACTGGGCGTCACCTTCAAGTTCTGATCTCTCCAGACCTTCGGGTCTTCGCGAGGCGGGCGTCCCGCCTCGCGTCTTTTTGCTGGCGATGGTGCCCGTCAACCGTGTGCGCTAAGGTGCCGCGGTCCGCCAGGAGCCCGCCATGCGCCCCCCCGTCATGACGCCGCCACGCCCGCGGCTGCGCGCCGCGCTGGCGGAGTCGCCGCCGCTGTGGTGGGCGCTGCTGTATTTCTTCTGCCTGCTGTGCGGCTATTACGTACTGCGCCCGGTGCGCGATGCGATGGGTGCGTCGTCGGATGCCTCCGCGGTGTTCCCCTCGTTCCTGCTGGATTGGGCCGCGGCGCGCGGCATCGCGCTGGGTGATTTCACGTTGCAGGCGCTCTTCAGCGCGACATTCGTCGTCATGCTGCTGTTGCAGCCGCTCTATGGCGCGCTGGTGTCGCGCTTCCCGCGCCGGGTGTTCCTGCCGGTGGTGTATCTGATCTTCATCGTCTGCCTGCTGGGGTTTCGCTGGGCGTTCGACACGGATCTCCAAGGCCGCGGCGCGCTGTTCTTCGTCTGGATCGCGGTCTTCAACCTGTTCGCGGTCACCGTGTTCTGGAGCTTCATGGCCGACGTGTTCGACAACGAGCACGCCAAGCGCTACTACGGTTACATCGGTGCGGGCGGCACGATCGGCGCCTTCGTCGGGCCCTTCATCACGACGATGCTGGTCGGGAGAATCGGTGTGGCGAACCTCACGCTGGTGTCGGTCGGGTTTCTCTGCGTGTGCCTGCTGTGCATCCTCAATCTGCGCAGCTGGGCACGGCGCAACGAAGCAACGCGCGCCGAGCAGGGCGAGCAGGCGATCGGCGGTTCGATCTGGGCCGGCCTCAAGCTCATCGCCGCCGATCCGCTGCTGCGCGGCCTCGCGCTGCTGATGTTCTTCGGTGTCGGCGTCGGCACGCTGCTCTACAACGAACAGGCCGCAATCGTGCGGCGCCTGTATCCCACCGCCGAGGCAGCGACGCGCTACTACTCGATCATCGACTGGGCGGTCGCCAGCCTGACGATCCTGGTGCAGCTGCTGCTCACCCGCTGGCTGCTGCGCCGCTACGGCGTGGCACCGCTGCTGTTGCTGCCGGCGGTGGCCATCCTGATCGGCTTCGCGCTGCTGTCCGCATCGCCGCTGCCGCTGCTGATCGCGACGGTGCAGGTGATGACCCGTGCCAGCGAGTTCTCGCTGGCCAAGCCGGCGCGCGAGACCCTCTACACCCGGGTGAGCCGCGAATCGCGCTACAAGGCCAAGGCGGTCATCGACACGGCCGTGTATCGCGGCGGCGACGTGACCTTCGTCTGGGTGCACAAGGCGCTGGCGGTGCTGGGGTCGCAGCTGGTGTTCGTGGCCGGCATCGGCATCGCGCTGGGCATGACCTTCGGCGCATGGCGGGTGATCCGCGCCGAGCGCAGGCTGCCGGAACAGCCGGCACCTGCCCGGCCTCCGGAGCACACCCATGGCAAGCCGTCGTGAGTTCCTCGCCCACAGCCTGACCGCCGCGACGTTCGCCGCGCTGCCGGCCGCCGTCTTCGCATCGACCGGGCGCGCAGCGCGTCCGCTGAAACTCCTGGTGCTCGGCGGCACCGGTTTTCTCGGTCCGCACTTCGTCGAACGCGCGCATGCACGCGGCCACACGCTGACCCTGTTCAACCGCGGCCGCAGCAATCCGAGACGTTTCGACGGCACGCCGCTGGCCGGCATCGAGCAACTGCGCGGCGACCGCAAAGACGATCTCGCGGCGCTCGAAGGCGACCGCCGCTGGGACGCCGTGCTCGACACATCGGCGTATTTCCCCGACGACGTCGCACGCAGCGCGGCGCTGCTGGCCGGCCGCGTTGGCCACTACCAGATCATCTCGTCGATCTCGGTCTACGCGCGCAACGACATCGCCAACGACGAGGACAGCGCGCTGGCGACGCTGGACGATCCTTCGACGCGCACGATCACCGGCGAGACCTACGGCGGGCTCAAGGCCGCCTGCGAGCGCGCCGCGCAAAGCGCGTTGCCCGGCCGCACATCAGTGGTGCGGCCGGGGCTGATCGTCGGCCCCGGCGATCCGACCGACCGCTTCACCTACTGGCCCGCACGCGCCGACCGTGGTGGCGAGATCGCAGCCCCGGGTGCGCCCGGCAATCCGACGCAGTGCATCGACGTGCGAGACCTCGCGGCGTTTCTGTTGCAGCTGATCGAACAGGACACGACCGGCGTGTTCAATGCCGATGCGGCGCCCGGCACGCTCGACATGGGGCGTCTGCTCGACACCTGCCTGCAGCAGGCGAAGGCGGCCGGCGGGGCACCGGATGCGCGGCTGACGTGGCTGCCGGCGGAGTTTCTCGACGCGCAGGGCGTGGACGCGTGGTCGGACATGCCGGTCTGGATCGCGCCGGTGGGCGAGTACGCCGGTTTCGGACGGACGCGCGTCGATCGCGCGATTGCGGCCGGACTCTCCCATCGCCCGATCGACGACACCGCGCGCGACACGCTGGCCTGGTGGCGCACGCAGCCGGCCGAACGCCGCGCCGCGCTCAAGTCTGGATTAACGCCGCAGCGAGAGGCCGAAGTGCTGGCGACCTGGCACGCGCGCAGCGGCTGAGGCCGCGCTGCGCTTCCGTGGGAGCGCGCTTGCGCGCGATGGGGCTCGTTCGTGAAAGCGTCCTCGCGCGCAAGCACGCTCCCACAATCGACATTTCAGCGCGAAGCGGCGACGTCAGACCACGAACGCCCCGCGCAGCCGATGCACAAGCGGATCAGGCGCGCGCAGCCGGAAGAACTGCAAATCCAATCTCAGCCACCAGACGCCGGCCATCTCGGCGAGCAGCGTCCGTCCGAGCGGGGATGATGTCCAGGTCGCCGGGCATCAGGAAGCAGCGCAGGGCGACCGCACCGAACACCCACACGAGCTGTGCGTTCGCGATCTGCACGATTGCGCGATTGGCGCGCGTCGTCGGCTGCAGCGTGCGCGGCCAGTCGAACAGCAGCCATAAGCCGAGGTGGAACAACGCGAAGGCGGCGCTGTGCAGGCAGAAAACGAGGATCCACCAATCTGATGCGGCCGACGTCTGCGCGGACTCAACCGCCGCGTGCGCTGCGCGGTGAGACCCACATCGCGATCTGCGCGCGGAGCACGGCATCGCCGGCCGGGTCGCGGATCACCACGTCGACCGGCAAGGCGTAGCCCGCGTCGGATGCGACAGGCTGGATCGCAGGCGTCGCCGTGGCGGTCATCGTGCCGACGGCCTTCTTCAGATATTCGACGGTCATGCCCTTGGGGATCCAGCGCATCGACGCTGGAATGCTGACGTCCGTCGTCAGGCCGCCGATCAGTTCGGCCAGGTTGCACAGCGCGATCGCATGTACGGTGCCGATGTGGTTGGTGACCGCGCGACGGTGGCGCATCGTCGCCTCGCCGCGCCCCTCCTCCAGCGCAGTGATGCGCGGCGCGATGCTGGCGAAGTAGGGTGCCTTGCGGCACACGAGGACGCCGAACAGCCAGGCACCGCCCGGCCAGCGGATGAAGCGGTTGCGCAAGGTAAGCAGCGGGGCGCTCATCGCGTGCTCCGACAAGAGGATGGAAAACCGGAAGTCCGGATACGGCAACGGCGGGACTCGCCCGCCGTTGCCGCTGTCACGTCACGCTGGTCGCTCAGGCCGCTTCGCGAGACTCGCTCGACGGCTGCGTCGGCGCGCGATAGCCCGCCGAACGCAGTTCCTCGGTGTCGAAGTCGTCGACGGTGATCGCGTCCAGCGTGAGTTCGCGCAGCTCGACCAGCAACGCGCGCTCCTCGGCGGTGATGTGACCTTCGCGCACCGCTTCGTCCAGCTGCGCGTCGTAATCCAAAGCCTCGATGCCCTTGCTCTTCATCGCCTTGAGGAACTTGCGCTCGACCGGCTCGGCCGCGATCGCCTTGGCCAGATAGCTGTCGATGCGGCCGCCCGGATTGTTCTCGCAGGGGGTCATGAACACGCCTTCGGCCAGACGCGAACGCGCTTCGTTCGGCGCCATCAGCAGCGCTGCGACGCGACGCGACAGGCGATCGCCCGGCGCTTCGGCACGACGGCCCCACGGGAAGATCAGCAGCCACATCAGCCAGCCGACCGGACGGATCGGGAAGTTGCGCAGCGCAGCCGACAGCGCGAGTTCGATCTTGTGCACGCTGTCGTGGAAGGCCCAAGCCAGCAGCGGCTGGTCGGCCTGCGGCGCGCCTTCATCGTGGTAGCGCTTGAGCATCGCGCTGGTCATGTAGACGTGGCTCAGCACGTCGCCGAGGCGACCCGATAGCGATTCCTTGAACTTCAGCTTGCCGCCGAGCGTCAGCATCGACACGTCGGCCATCAGCGCGAGATTCGCGGAGTAGCGGTCCAGCTTGCGGAAGTAGCGGCGCGTGTAGTCGTCACCCGGTGCCGCACCGATCTTCGCGCCGGTCAGGCCGAACCAGAACGAGCGCACGGCGTTGGAGATCGCGAAGCCGATGTGGCCGAACAGGTTGCGGTCGAATTCCTCGAGGCCGCGCTGCGCGTCCGGATCCTGCGCCGCCTTCATTTCCTTCATGACCCACGGATGGCACAGGATCGCGCCCTGGCCGAAGATCAGCAGGCTGCGCGTCATGATGTTCGCGCCTTCGACGGTGATCGCGATCGGCGCCGCCTGCCAGCTGCGGCCGGCAAAGTTCTTCGGGCCCAGGATGATGCCCTTGCCGCCGACGACGTCCATGACGTCGCTGATGACTTCGCGACTCATCGAGGTGCAGTGGTACTTGGCAATCGCCGACGGTACCGACGGCACGTCGCCGCGATCGACTGCCGCCGCAGTGGCCTGAGACAGCGCGCTGATCGCGTAGGCCTTGCCGCCGATGCGCGCAAGCGCTTCCTCGACGCCCTCGAAGCGACCAACCGACAGGCCGAACTGCTTGCGGATGCGTGCATACGCACCGGTCACCACCGCACCGGCCTTCGCGCCGCCCGAGGCGGTGGAGGGCAGGGTGATCGAACGGCCCACCGCCAGGCATTCGTTGAGCATGTTCCAGCCCTTGCCCGCCATTTCCGCGCCGCCGATCAGCTGGCTCAGCGGAATGAAGACGTCCTTGCCGTGGATGGGGCCGTTCTGGAACGGCGAGTTGAGCGGGAAATGACGACGGCCGATTTCGACGCCCGGCGTCTCGCGCGGCAGCAGCGCCAGCGTGATGCCGATGTCCTGGGTGTCGCCGATCAGGCCGTCGGGGTCGTACATGCGGAACGCAAGGCCGACCAGCGTCGCCACCGGCGCCAATGTGATGTAGCGCTTGTCGAAGGTCAGGCGCACGCCGAGCACGTTCGCGCCTGCCCACTCGCCCTTGCAGACGATGCCGTAGTCGGGAATCGAGGTCGCGTCGGAACCGGCGAACGGGCCGGTCAGGCCGAAGCACGGCACTTCCTGGCCGATCGCGAGACGCGGCAGGTAATAGTCCTTCTGCTCCTTGGTGCCGTAGTGGTTGAGCAGTTCGCCCGGGCCCAGCGAGTTCGGCACGCCGACCGTCGAGCTGACCACGCTCGACATCGACGCCAGCTTCTGGATCACCTTGTGGTGCGCCAGCGCCGAGAATCCGAGGCCGCCGTACTCCTTCGGAATGATCATGCCGAAGAACTTGTTGGCCTTGATGTAGTCCCACAGCTCCGGCGGCAGATCGGCGTGGACGTGGGTGATCTCCCAGTCGTTGATCATGCTGCAGAGCTCTTCGACCGGCCCGTCGAGGAACGCCTGCTCCTCGGCCGTGAGCTGCGGCTTGGGATAGTCGAGCAGCTTCTGCCAATCGGGATCGCCGGTGAACAGTTCGCCCTCGAACCCGACCGAGCCGGTTTCCAGCGCGATGCGTTCGGTCTGCGACAGCGGCGGCAGCACCTTGCGGAAGAACTTCAGCAGCGGCGTGGTGATCAGTGACTTGCGCACCGACGGGATCAGCAGCGGCACCGCGATCGCGGCGACCAGCAACGCGGCGATGACCGTGGCGACGCCATTGGCGCCGAGCAGCCAGCAGGCGAGCAGCACAGTGACCGTGATCGCCGCCCAGTAGACGAGACGAAGACGGTGGTAGGCGGCGAAGGCACCCACCAGCAGAAAGGCGAGAAAGGGGATCGCGACGCTCATCATCAACTCCGGCAAACGGCATTACAGAGAACGGGGCCGGCGCTGTGCCGGCTGCACGGGCGGATCCCGATGCTGACCGTACGGTCGAGTATGGTGACGGTTTCCAGTGGTGTCAATGCTGCCAGTCGGCCTGTGTCCGGCATGTCGATACTGTTGCGGATGGATGCGTATGGATAGACTGTCGCGATGAGCAGACCTGCCCCGAAATCCGCAGTGATCGCCCAGTCGGGCGATGCGTCACCCGCCGAACGGCCAAGCCGCCTGAGCGCCGATGACTGGGCCCAGGCCGCGCTCGACCTCATCGCCGAGACCGGCGTGCAGGCCGTCGCGGTCGAGCCTTTGGCGCGCCGTCTCGGCGTGACTAAGGGCAGCTTCTACTGGCACTTCCCATCGCGCGATGCGCTGCTGCAGGCCGCGCTCGAGCGCTGGGAAAACGTCGAGCAGGAAGCACTGTTCGGCGC
This sequence comes from Luteimonas flava, assembly GCF_036584485.1. NCBI lineage: Bacteria > Pseudomonadati > Pseudomonadota > Gammaproteobacteria > Lysobacterales > Lysobacteraceae > Luteimonas > Luteimonas flava. The sequence continues at coordinate 940,063 of NZ_JAZHBM010000002.1, forward strand.
GCTCGAAAAAGTGCCGGACGCGCGTGAGCGTCTGCGCGCGCTGTTCCACATGGTCGCGCGCGAGTACAAATCGCATGTGATCTACAGCGCGCTGCTCAAGGCGCAGGACCATCCCACCGTGCACCCGGTGATCGAACGCGTCTCCAAGCGTCGTCTCGACTATCTGACCGCGTCGTTCCGCCAGGCCGGCCTCGGTCGCGAAGACGCGCAGCACCGCGCACGTCTGACCTACGCCGCCTACGTCGGCTTCCTGCAACTCAACCTGCAGCTGCACCAGGCGCGCATGCAGCAGGACGAGTTCGACGCCTACGTCGAACATCTGGCGCAGACGTTGGTCCCGGCCTGATTCCGCCGAACTTCCTGATCTGTCTCAGCCCGGTCCGGGCTGCGCCTGCAACACGCCACCGCGCCATTCCGCCTGCTCGTGCGCAAGCGCGCTGCGGTCGAGCCACCCGAGAATCGCACGCACCGTGACCACCGGATAGCGACCCGACAACCGCGTCGCGACCGGATGGTCGCTGAAACTGACGTTGCCACCGAACAGGCCGCCGGCGACGCGCCTGGTATAGGCGATCCGCAGGACATCCGGTTCGAAACCGGTTGCCAGCGCCAGCGCGTAGGCGATGTGCCGGGTGCGGATGTCGCCGCTGGCCGGCTGCGTGGCCGCGAGCGTCTCGAGGATCCACGAAGTCGAATTCTGGTACTGCGTGCTGTCGGGGCGTGCGATCAGGTTGTAGCGCGGCTGGAACAGCGACGCCTGCGGCAGGCCCACAAGATGCGAGGCCAGCCGTTCCGCGTGCGCCGGCTGCAGCCAGACGATCCGCGCGTCCTGGGTAACCAGATCGTCCGCGAAGAAGTTCACCAGTCCCTGCACGTACAGACCCGATGCGTGCGTGCCGCACTCGTTGAGCAGATGCACGACCGACCAGCGACCGCTCGCGTGATCGCGGACCGCGAAGCCCGCATGACTGTAGACGAGTCCATGTTCGGACAGGTCCTGCCCGACGCGCGCGATCAGCGCGACCGGCGCATCATGGGCGTCGAGTGCGGCGGCTGTGCGTAGCGCGGTTGATGCCGCATCCGCCACGCGCGCAGGGGCCAGTGGCTCCGGGTTGCAGCCGCCACCCGCGTGCGTGGTCGTGGAAACGAGCATGCCGAGCAGCAACGCTACCGCGTATGCCGCCGTCCGCGGTCGTTCGGTCACGACGAGATCCGCATCGAATGGATGAAGGGCCGGGTGAGCGCATCCGCGACGAACGCGATGCCTTCGCCCGCCGCGCTGAGGATCCAGCCCCCGCTGACGGCCACCGCCACGATCGCAGTGCCGGCAACGATGCCGAGGCGTCGAACGAGTTCTGCCGACACCACGATGACGGCCGACGCGGCGAGTCCGACGCCTGACACCGTCAGCATGACGGTGTCGCCGCTCGCTTCGAGCGCGGTGATCGAAAAGCGGCCACCGGCCGACAGCGCCTCGGTCATCGCGACGGGTACCTGCACCGACGCCAGCAGACTGGCATCGGACTGCCGGCTCATCGCATTCGACTGCGCGAATGCGGCACCGCATCCGAACAGGCTGCCAACGAGCAACAACGCGGTGCAGATGGCGGATTGCATGCCGCGGGGTCGATGTCGGATCACCGGTATCTCCAGTCCATGAGGTGGGCCGAGCCTCGTACTGTGTCGGATCAACGACAACCGGGATCGCTCAAGTCTCTGTTTCCGCGCCGCGTGGTCGCGTATTTTTAGACCATGAGTCTTTCCGTCGACCTGATCGAAGCCCTGAAGCGCGCACTGCGCGCGCAGGGCATGACCTATCGCGTGCTGTCGCAACGCCTGGCGATCAGCGAGGCGGCGGTCAAACGCATGTTCTCGCGGCGTGCGATGACGCTGGTGCGGCTGGAGTCGATCTGCGAGGTCCTCGGGATCGGCCTGCAGGAACTCAGCGGCGACGCCGATCGAGGGCGCGAGCCGATGGCGCGGCTGAGCGAAGCGCAGGAGCAGGCGCTGGTCGACGAGCCGGCGCTGATGCTGGCGATGTTCCTGACGATCAACCGCTGGTCGCAGGGCGAAGTGCTGGCGCATTTCGATTTCGACGTCCCGCAGTGGACAGGACTGCTGGTGCGGCTCGACCGTCTCGGCATCATCGAACTGCTGCCCGGCAATCGCGCACGCGCGCTGACCGCGCGCAACTTCCGCTGGCGCAGCGACGGGCCCATGGAGCGTCATTTCCGCGCAGCGCTGCTCGGCGATTACTTCTCGACGCCGTTCACAAGCGCTTGCGACGCGCTGTTCCTGCTCAGCGGCAGCCTGGGACCCGACGGCATCGCCCAGATGCGCTCGCGCCTCGAAGACCTCGCACGCGAATTCGACGGCCTGCTCGCACGCGACGCGGGCCTTTCGGCGGAAGCGCGCACCGGCGTCAGCCTGGTGCTGGCACAGAAGCCCTGGACGCTGCAGGTGTTCGACCGGTATCGGCGTCTGCCGTTCGGCTGACACAAGGAAGTCGCGATGTGCGAAGACATTAGCTGTTCGATTGACCGGCTTCGACGGTCGCGCTGAACGTCATAGCCGATTCGATCAATGACACACACACACACACTCTCTCTCTCTCTCTCTCCAGTGAGTCATGAGATATCCTCGGCGAGACCTGCTGCAAATGTCAATTTAGACGCCAAAGTCAGCAAATATCAACTGATACTAGCGAGAAGAAGTGAGAAATTAAAGTTCTTTAACAAGTGCTGTGCCAAGAACGAACAGCGCATTCTGTGACTCTGGTGCGAGTTGACCTCAGCTCTTCTTCGATAGACGTCGGGTCGATCTCGAAGTCCCTAGGGCAAACCTCTGTAGTCGAGGCTTGAGGGTTCGCTTGTTTCCGCCGGTGTGTCTGGACAGCAGGCGGCGCTGCCGCAACTCAAGCTGTGCTCAAAGTCTTCAGTGCTGAAATTTCGGTGCTACTCGTACTTTCGAGGTGATCTTGCCGAGAGACCGTGGCGATCAAAAGCGGGATGGTGGGTAGGCGAACCGTCCTTTCACGCGGTTGCCCCTGCGAGCGTCACAAACGACTGCAGTGTCTAGAAAAAAGCAACGGCTCCCTCCGGAGCCGTTGCCAGGAATCTCTAGAACCAATGTTCTAGAGGCCTTTTCTTAGAACGTCTGCTGATAGTTGAGGTAAATGAAGCGCCCCGGGATCAGATACTGCGCATCGAATGTGTTCGCGAAAGCGTTCGACGACAACGGCGGATCCTTGTCGAACAGATTGCGCACGCCAGCAGTGATCTTCGCATTCCAAGGTGCCTTCCAACCGGCCTGGATATGCGTGTAGGTGGTGCCGCCGAGATAGTTGATCGGCGTGATCCGGGGAACCCCGACCACATTGCTCGAACCCGGTACGAACTCGTACTGGTCGATAATCAGATTGGGGTCGGTACACATGTTGACCAGATCGAGGAACTGAGGATCCACAGCGCCGAGAGCAAGCGCGGTGCTGCGGAAGTTGGTGCAGCTCTCGCGGACGCGGCTACGGTATTCCAGCGTGACAGAGGCGTTGAAGTCCGCGTACTGCCAGCTGGTGGTCAGGCTCGAGCGGAGGCGGTGACGCGGCGCACCCGTCGAGGAACCGGATGCGACCTGTCCGACCACGTTGCCACTCGAGATCCGACCATCACCATTGAGCGTTCCACGTTCGGGCTGGCCGACGTCGCCGTAATAGGTCACGTATGTGCTGTCCATACGGAGCTGGAACTGGCCGAGGCTGGAGGTTTCGAATCGGTAGGCCGCGCCGAAATCGAAGCCTTCAGTCTCGAGCCCGCCGACGAAGTTGGTGTTCTGCGCCATGATCGCCGAGACCTCCCCCGGGTTGCCGTTGACGGCGCCGGTGGTGTCACGGGTAATGAGCGCACAGCTGTTCTGGTTCAACTGGTAGTAGCACTCGTTGAGGATCGTCTGGGCGCCCAGTGCGCCGATCTGGTTGCGGATGGTGATGTTGTACCAATCGACATAAGTGTCGAACCCGGAGAACCAGTCGGGCGAATACACGAAGCCAAGCGTCTTGGAGACCGAAGTCTCGGGCTGCAGGGCCGGGTTGCCACCGGTCGTTGCATAGGTCTGGGACAGCTGTGAGGCATAGCCCACCGGGGTGCCCATCGCGCGACACTGTGCGCGGGTTGCCTCGCTGTTCCGGAACGTCGTATTCGATGCAATGTCGCTACACGGATCCTGGAATGCGGGTCGGCCAGTAGCAGAGCCTTGGAACAGCTCTGCAACGGCGGGTGCCCGGAAGCCTTCGCCCCATGAGCCGCGGAACATCAGATCGTCAACGACCTGCCAGCGGAAGCTTGCCTTCGGATTCGTGGTGTCGCCGAAGGTGGAGTAATCCGAGTACCGCGCCGCAAGCGACAGTTCGAGCGACTTGGCCAAGAACACCTCGGACAACAGAGGAACCTGCAACTCGAGATAGGCTTCGTCGACGCTGTAGCTACCACGCGTCGGCAGGAATGGGTTGTCACCCAACACCAGACCGGCGGCCGTCAGCGGATCGGGCTCGCTGGAGCCGAACTCCTTGCGGTGTTCGAGGCCGAACGCGAATGCGGCAGTGCCGCCGGGCAGCGGGAACAACTCACCGCTGATGTTCGCGGTCACCGATTCGAGAGTCGACTTCTGCACGTTCTTCGGATTCACCGCAATCCAGTCGTACATTTCCTGGGTGAAGCCGTTCGGGCCGCCCATGACATTCATGGGGACGCAGCCCGCAATGATCGCCGTAGGGGTGCCGCAACGTGCGACGCCCGTGCTGTCGATGAACGATGGGCCTGTCGCCTGGTTGACACGGGTCGAGAAGTAGAAGCCGTTCTTGGGCTGAAGCTGCTTGTTCTCGGCGTACGAGTAACCGATATCCCAGTTGAAATAACGGTCACCGATGTCGAAGAAGCCATCGAGCGCGGCGCTGAAGCGCCAAGTGTCCTGCTCCTGGCCGAACACGCGCGGGAAGTCGGTCGGTCGGAACGCGCCACCGCTGATGTTCGTGCCGAAGGGGTTGTAGATGCTGGCCGACGAAATGGTCAGGGGAGACAGCGGCTGCGCGGCAAGCTGCGCTTCGCCGGTCCGGTTGGTATAGAACACGTCGGTGCTGAAGCGAACGGCGTCATGCAGCTGGTAGCTCGCTTGGCCGAAAAGCGAGTAGCTCTTTTGCGGCTGCACCAAGTAGTTGTCGGGCGCGAAGTTATAGCCGTCGGTCAGGAAATTGTAGTTACGGAAGTCGCCTCGTGTCGCTGCGGTACACACCTGGTTCGGCAGGCAGCCGGGCCGCGACGGATCGAGGATGATGTTGCGACCTGCGACAGTGAAGTTGCCGTAAGGGCCAACCGGGCTTGCGCGGCCTGGTGTCGAAACCGTTGCCGGGAAGCCAAACAGTGGAACTGCCGAAATCTCGCGGTCGCCAGCAGAGATCGCCTCCTGCTTGTTGTAGGACATGCTCAGCAGTCCAGAGAAGCGTTCGGTCGAGCCACCCAAGGTGAAATCGTAGGTTTCGCGAGCCCCATCGCCGTCGGTGTACTGGCCGTAGTTGGCGTTGAACTGGGCCCCATCGAAGTCGCGGCGCGTCTGGATGTTGACAACGCCGCAGATTGCGTCCGAACCATACAGCGCGGAGGCGCCGTCTTTCAGGACCTCGACGCGCTCTATCGCAGCAAATGGGATTGAATTGAGGTCAACCGACCCGCTGAGGCCGTTATCGCTCACCCAGCGACGACCATTGACCAAGACCAGCGTGCGGTTTGCACCGCAGTTGCGGAGATTGACGCTGGAGTTGCCGCTCGTATTGCCGTTGTTCGTGTTCAGGCTGAGCGCCGGGCCGTTGGCGCTGATTTCGCGCAACACATCTGCGACTTGCGTCAGACCGGTCGCTTCCAGTTCCTGACGGGTAATCGCGAGAACCGGCAACGCCGCTTCCGCTTCAGAGCGCTGAATACGCGAGCCGAGAACTTCGACTCGGTCGAGTGTCTGCGCTTCCTGCGCGATCGCCACGCCGGTGCCTGCGAGTGTAGTCGCGCCCGCAATAAGCGCGAACGAAATCGCGTCACGGAGCTTGGTGGTCTTGAAGGTCATCTTTCTCTCTCTCTCTTCCAAGTAGGTCTTGGGAAATCCCCGGGTGTCCTGCTACAGCGTCAATTCAGACGCCAGACTCGGCAAGACTGGCCGACTATAGCTGCGAACTTTCGAGAATTAAAGAGTCGTTAAGAAAAAAGATAGATTGTGTGAATAGGTCGTGGGAAAGATTCGTGGGCAATAAAAAAAGCCGGCTTCAGGCCGGCTTTCGAGCAAAAACAAAGTCTTATAAACCGATCGAAATCACAAATCCTGCTGGTACCGGATGTACGGCACCGCGCCCTCGTCGTCCGCGTTCTCGGTCATCTTCGAGAACGGGTTCTTGCCGCGGGTGATCACGTTGTCGGCGCCGACCGTGAGCTGGCCGCTCCACGGGGTGCGCCAGCTGACGCCGAGGCCGACGCCTTCCCATTTCGGAAGGCCGGGGGTGTCGACGACCTGGCCGACGATGTTGGCACTGAAACGGCCGATGCCGCCGCCGACGCTGAGGCTGCGGCTGGTCCAGTGGTCGCTGAGCGTGGCGGGCGCGGCGGATGTCGGGATCAGCGTGGCCTTGGCCAGGGTGCCGGCGAGCGACACGTAGGCGTCGTCGCCGATGTCCTTCTTGGCGAAGACGGTCAGGTCATGGAGATCGACCTGGCCGGCCGACGCGACCCGCGACGGGCTGAGGAAGCCGGGGAGGGTGTCGCGGCCTTCGCCGAGGGTCAGGCCGACACCGCCGCCGGGGCGGCTCAGACTGGCCGTCGCACTGGCGCGGCGTGCGCCGGGCGTGTTGTCGCCGACCGAAGCCAACTGGCAGTTGCGCGCCAAGCTGCTGACGGCGCCGTTGAAGCTGCTGCCGGGGCTGCAGAGCAGGGCGAGCGAGCTGCCGGATTCGAGGCCGAAGGCGGCGTCGAACTGGCTTTCGCCGAAGCGCCAGCGACGGCTCGACTGGTTGGCGGTCGCTGGTTCGAGCACCAGGAAGGCCTCGACCTTGCCGGACGTATCGAGCACGGGGAGTACGGTCTGGTTGCGTTTTTCCTGGGCGGCCGCGCCCGAGGCCGCCGCGAGGGCGAGACCGAGAGCAAGTACGAGACGCGTGACAGGCATTCGCATGGCCGTTGTGACCCGGGCTCGGCCCGGAAGTTCCCCTATCGTTCGTTCCGGGACTCTAGAACATTTATATTTCTTTAACAATCGTCGCCCGGCGATCAGACGCTGTTATTGCAACCGCTCCGACACTTCCACATCGACACCGGGCGTTTCGAGCAGCTGGTCGATCTCTCCGGCACTGAAACCGTAGGACTGCCCGCAGAACTCGCAGATCACCTTGGCTTCCCCTTCGACGACCGCGGCGCGGGCCTCGTCGGCCCCGAGCGAGGCCAGCATCTCCTCGACGCGTCCCCGGGAGCAGGAGCAGCCGAATTCCAGTGGTCGTTCCCCGAGCAACTGCGGCGCATCTTCCGGAAACAGGCGCGCCAGCAGGGTCTCGGTAGGCCATCGAAGCAGTTCCGTCGTCGACAGCGTGTCAAACAGGGCGCTGGCGCGGTTCCAGCCGTCGTCGTCGCCGTCGTCGCCGGGCAGCTTCTGCAACATCAGGCCCGCGGCCTCGCCGCCGTCGACCGCCAGCAGGACGCGCGTGGGCAACTGTTCGGACTGGCGGAAATAGTCCTCGAACGCGCCCGACAGCGACTCGGCCGTCAGCGCGACCAGACCCTGATAGCGGTTGGGCTCGCGATGCGGCGAGGGGTTCTCGATCGTGATCGCCAGCAGCGCATCGTCGCCGAGCGCGCGCAGGTCGCGCGAGACGTCCGCGCCGTCGCCGTCGAAGCGGGCGATGCCGCGGATCGTGCCTGCCGCGGTGCATTCGGCGAACAGCGTGCGCATCGGGCCCGGCGCGCGCAGTTGCACCGACAGGCGGCCGTCGACCTTGGCGTGGCCGGTGAACAGCGCCGACGCCACGCAGGCTTCACCCAGCATCTCTTCGATCGCCGGTGGGTAGGGGCCATTCGCGCGCACCGCCTGCCAGGCCTCGCGCAGGTGCACACGCACGCCGCGCACGCCGGCGGTCTGCAGAATGAAGCGTGACAGGCGGTCGCTGTCGGGCTGGGCGATGTCGGTCATGTCGGCTCGCAAAGGGATTTCGATTGGCGGCGTCGAGGGTGACCGATAGAGTGGCCGCCATGGAACAACCGGCTCTCCGACATGGGGACGGCACTGCCGTCCCGCAAGCACGCCCCTCGTCCGCCCGTCGCTGGCTGCGCCGGCTGCTGTGGCTGTGCGTTCTGCTCGCCGTGCTGCCGGTGTTGCAGGTCCTGACGCTGCGCTTCATCGATCCGCCGTTCTCGACCTTCATGGCGATCCGGCAGGTCGAAGCCTGGACGGGCAGCGAACGCGAATTCAAGCTCTATTACCAGTGGCGCGATCTGGACCGCATCGCGTCTTCGCTGCCGGTGTCGGTGATCGCCGCCGAGGATCAGAACTTCGCCAGGCATCGCGGTTTCGATCTGGACGCGATCGAGAAGGCGCGCGCGCACAACGCCAGCGGCGGGCGCATGCGGGGTGCGAGCACGATCAGCCAGCAGACGGCGAAGAACCTGTTCCTGTGGGGCGGACGCAGCTGGGTGCGCAAGGGTCTGGAGGCGTATTACACGCTGCTGATCGAAACGCTGTGGCCGAAGACGCGGATCCTCGAGGTCTACCTCAACGTCGCCGAATTCGGCGATGGCATCTACGGCGCGCAGGCTGCTGCGAAGCGGCACTTCGGCAAGGACGCCGCGCGCCTGAGCGCCGGCGAAAGCGCGCGGCTGGCGGCGGTGCTGCCGAGTCCGCAGCGCTACAGCGCTTCGCGCCCCGGGCCGTATGTGCAACGACGCGCGCAGTGGATCCAGCGCAACGCGCGCCAGATCGGCGGCGAGTCGTATCTGGAGGCGCTCAAGTGAGTGCCCACGATCGACTGACCATCGTCATCGCCGCGTTCGACGAGGCGCATGCGTTGCCGATGCTGCATCCGCGCATTGCCGCGGTGATGGAGACGCTCGCCGCGGACGGCATCGAAACGCGTGTGCTGTACGTCGACGACGGCAGTGGCGACGCGACCTGGCAGGTTCTGCAGGGCATCGCGGCCGGCGACGCACGCGTGGCGCTGCTGCGGCTGTCGCGCAATTTCGGCAAGGAAGTCGCGCTGACCGCGGGCCTCGACATGGTGACCGAAGGCGCGGCGATGATCCTCGATGCCGATGGCCAGGATCCGCCGGAACTGATCCCGCAGTTCGTCGCGCACTGGCGCGACGGCTACGACGACGTCCACGGCACACGGCTGAGCCGCGAGGGCGAGAGCTGGCTCAAGCGATCCACCGCGCACGTGTTCTATCGCGTCATCCAGCGCCTCGCGAAGACGCCGGTGCCGGCCGACACTGGCGATTACAGGCTGTTGTCGCCACGCGCGCTGGATGCGTTGCGCCAGTTGCGCGAACGGCATCGCTTCATGAAGGGGCTGTTCGGCTGGATCGGATTCAACCGCATTGCCGTGCCGTACGCGCGCGAGCAGCGGATTGCCGGACGCACCAAGTTCGGATTCTGGCGTCTGTGGAATTTCGCGCTCGATGGCGTGACGAGCTTTTCGACCGCGCCCTTGCGCCTGGCGACCTACGTCGGCGTGTTCACCGCCTGCGGCGCGTTCGTGTTCGCGCTGTACGTGATCGGCAAGGCGCTGATGTACGGCGACCGCGTCGCGGGGTGGCCGACGATGATGGCGGTGATCCTGTTCCTCGGCGCGGTGCAGCTGGTCGCGCTGGGCGTGATCGGCGAGTACCTGGGCCGCCTGTACGAGGAATCCAAGCAGCGCCCGCTCTACTTGGTGAGTGCCTGGCATCAGGCGCCCGGACCGGGCTCATTGGATCGGCTGCCCGACGTCTGAGCGCTTATTTGGCGTAAGGCCCGCCGCAACCGCTGTCTTCGCCGCCGCCCAGTTCCAGCGTCGCGAGCAATGCGGCCGGCGGCGCGATCGAACCGAGCGCGAGGGCGATCGCGCCGCGAAGGCCCAGACGCGCGAGATCGGGCCGGAAGCTCGGTGATGCGAACGTGCCGCTGATCGTCAACGGCGTACGCAGCGCAAGAATGCTGCGGTCCTTGGGGCGCGGCCGCAGCAGCAGATCGAGTTGTTCCTCGCGCAGATTGATCGTGCCCTCGCCGAGGATGATGGTGTCGGTGGTGTCGAACGCGAACGCGCGGCTTTCCATGACGCCTCGCTGCACACCGAAGTCGGCGAAGGCGCAACGGACGGGAATCTGCTTGTCGTTGCCGATCAGATATTTCAGCGTCTCGTAGACGTCGATGCCGGCCAGCTCTACGAGCAGGTTGCTGACCCGGCCGGCGCCCATGCCGATCGCGACGTCGCCGTTCGCGCTGCCGAGCATCGCCGCGACCGAATTGCCGGTGCCGGCGAGATTGAAGTCTCCGCCGATCCGGCCGACGGCTTCGCCGGCAAGCGTATCGGGCGGGAACAGGCCGCCGAGACTGATGCGTCGCACCGAGGCCTGCAGCCGGGTCTGGATGACGTCCTGACGCGCATCGAGCCGGATGTTGGACCGGATGTTGCCGCCGGCCACGCCGAAGTTCAGCGGTTCGAGCCGCAACAGGCCGGCGTCGAGTTTGAGGTGCGCGTCCATGTCGTCGATCGGCAGCTTGGGCGCGTTGATGCGTTGTGCGCGCAGGCGCACGTCGGCGTCCATCGCCCGCAGTTTCGCGAGGTCGTAGGGCGTATCGGGCAGCACGCGGCCCTTGGACGCGAGCGCGCGTTCGCGTTCGACGAGCTCGGGATCGAGCGCGTCGCCTTCGGCGTCGGGCGCACCGCCGATGAAGCCGGCGAGATCGTCGAAGTCGAGGCGCTTGGAGACCAGATCGGCCTTCAGGAACGGCCGTTCGCCGCCGAGCGTGATCGCGGCGGAACCGCCGAGATCGCTCTGGCCGACCTTGCCGGTGAAGCCGTCGTAGTGCCACGTGGCCGCGTCGCGGGTCAGGCGACCGTCGAGCGCGTAGGGCGGCGTGTCGGGCAGGGCGACGCCGACGAGCGGAAACAGATCGGCGAGGTTGCGGCCCGACAGTGCAAACTGCAGATCGAAATCGCGCAACTGGAACGGCGCGACCAGCGAACCGCGCACATGGGCGCGCGTGGCGCCGGCGCGGGCACGCAGATCGATGCGGTATGGCTTGTCGGTGTCCTGCAAGGCGAGTGGCGATTCGGCCACGCCCTCCAGCGTGAACCCGTTGTTCGTCCAGCTGCCGCCGCCTTCGATTCCGATCGCCGGCGCGGCATCTTCACCGCCGCGCGATTCACGGCTGGCCAGACGCACGTCGATATCGGTCTGGCCCGGCACATCGAGATAGCGTAGGCGGCCGTCTTCGACCCAGAGGCGACGGATCTGCGGCGGCGGACCGTCGCCACCGTCTCCGAATGCAATGTCCCAGTTGGCGGTGCCACCGTCGGGATTGGTTTCCAGGCGCAGAATCGGTTTGACCAGGCGGATTTCGGGCAGGCGCACTTCGCGTTTGAACAGAAGCGGGAAGACCTCGACCTTGATCTCCAGCCGCTCGACCGACGCCATCGTCTGTGACTCGGACCAGTCCGCATTCGCGAACCGCAAGGCGTCGGCGCGGACGGTGGTCGTGCGGCCCAGATCGACGTCGAGATCGCCGCCGATCACCAGTGCGCGGCCGGTGCGGGCTTCGACGATGCGTTCCACCGGTCCCTTGAACCAGTTCCAGTCCCACAGGAGAACCAGCAGCGCAATCGCCACCAGAAGCACGAGCGCAACGACATGCAGCGGTCGCGACGATGCGAATCGACGGAAGCGCGGACGGGGTGATGCGGGAGGTGGGGGCGTGGTCGTCATGGGGGGCCTTGTTCAGCCCCACCATCGACGCGCTGCGGTCAACTGCGGGTGAATGTTCCGTTGCGGTTCGGCATCACGATGCGTCAGCGGGCACGGAGTCCGGCAGCGCGGTCTCCGTGCAGCGCACAGTCCTGCCGTTGTCCTGCGAGAGTTCGGCGCCGTCGTCTGTGGTCACGAATTGCAGGCCGACTTCCGACCACACCGGCGGCTGGCTGCCGCGGATCACGCCCAGATTCACGATGCGCCCGTCGGTCATCCGCAGGCGGGCGAAGCGTCCTTCGCGGATGATTTCGACGATCGCGGCCGTCGGGCAGTCGTAGGCCGCGGTGACGGTCTCCGGCGCGGGTGCGGGGGTGGCCGGCGGTGGCGCCGGTGCAGCCGCGGGCGTGGGCGGCGCCGGCGTTTCGGCGGAACAGGCCGCCAGCGTGACGACGGCGAGGACGGGCAGCATCGGGACGGATCGCATGCGGAACTCCGGCGTGGACGACGACCGCTCGATTGTCGCGACGCGCGCGCCGGTGATCAACGCGCCGGTACGACCTGGGCCAGCACGGCCACGTAATGGCAGACGCTGCCACCGATGCAGAACAGGTGCCAGATCGCATGCGCGTAGGGAATCGAATCGCGCATGTAGAAGAAGGTGCCGAGCGTGTAGAACACGCCGCCGGCGATGATCCAGCTCAGCGTCCAGGTGTCGAGCGCGGCGGCGACCGGGCCGATCGCGATCACCACCAGCCAGCCCATCGCGACGTAGATCGCCGTCGACAGCCCGCGGAAGCGGCCGGTGTAGAACAGCTTGAACACCACGCCCGCCAGCGCCAGCGTCCAGATGATGCCGAACAGCCACCAGCCCAGCGTGCCGCGCAGTCCGATCAGCGTGAAGGGCGTATAGGTGCCGGCGATCAGCAGATAGATCGCGCAGTGGTCGAATACTTTCAGGCGGCCCTTGGCCACCGGATGTTCGACCGCGTGGTACAGCGTGGACGCCAGATACAGCAGCAGCAGCGAGACGCCGAACACGATCGATGCGCCGAGCTGCCAGCCGTTGCCGTAGAGCGCGGCCAGGGTGATCAGGACCGCACCGCCGGCGAGCGCGGCGGTCGCGCCGAGACCATGGGTCAGGGCGCTGGCAAACTCTTCACGTTTCGCGCGGAGCGAACGGGGCGGGGCGGTGGTCATCGACGTCCGGCTGGGGGATTGGACTGCCGCGAAGTATGACCGGGTGCCCGTGTCCTGTCAGAGACCGCGCCGCGGATCAGTCCACCGAGACCGCATGCGCGTGCTCGCGTGTGGCGAGGAACTCGACACCCTCCGCGCGTTCCTGGGCCAGCTGCAGGTTCACCCGGGTCGGGGCCAGATAGACCAGCTGATCGGCGGCGTCGTAGGCCAGGTTCATCGCGTGCTTGTCGCGGAACGCTTCGAGCGTCTTCGCGTCCTTGCAGCGGATCCAGCGCGCCGTATTGACCTGCACCGGCTCGAAGCTCGCATCGACGCCGTATTCGTCCTTCAACCGGTAGGCGACCACGTCGAACTGCAGCACGCCGACCGCGCCGAGGATCAGGTCGTTGCTCATCAGCGGCTTGAAGAACTGGGTCGCGCCTTCTTCCGACAACTGGGCCAGGCCCTTCTGCAGCTGCTTGAGCTTCAGCGGATCGCGCAGGCGCGCGCGGCGGAACAGTTCCGGCGCGAAGTTCGGGATGCCGGTGAAGGCGATGTTCTCGCCCTCGGTGAAGGTGTCGCCGATCGAGATCGTGCCGTGGTTGTGGATGCCGATCACATCGCCCGGATAGGCCTCGGCGGCGATCTCGCGATCACTGGCCATGAAGGTCAGCGCGTTGGCGAGCTTGAGCGGCTTGCCGGTGCGCGGATGGAAGGCCTTCATGCCGGCTTCGAAGCGACCCGAGCACACGCGCATGAACGCCACGCGGTCGCGGTGCATCGGGTCCATGTTCGCCTGGATCTTGAACACGAAGCCGGTGAGCTTGTCTTCTTGCGGCGCGACTTCGCGTGTTGTCGTCTCGCGTGCCTGCGGCGGCGGGGCGTGTTCGACGAAGAAATCCAGCAGCGGCTGCACGCCGAAGTTGTTGACGCCCGAGCCGAAGAACACCGGCGTCTGCCTGCCGGCGCGATAGGCCTCGAGATCGAAGGGATGGCTGGCGCCCTGCACCAGTTCCAGTTCGTCGCGCAGGTCGGCCAGCATCTTCTCGCCGATCTTGTCGCTCAGGCCTGGCGCGTCGATCGACGGGAAGATCGTCGAATCCTGTCGGGTGAAGTTGCGGCCCGGCTCGTAGAGATGTACTTCACCGGTCACCAGATGCACCACGCCCTTGAGGCGCTGGCCCATGCCGATCGGCCAGGTCACCGGCGCGCACTGGATGCCGAGCACGGTTTCCACTTCATCGAGCAGATCGATCGGGTCCTTGCCCTCGCGGTCGAGCTTGTTGATGAAGGTCATGATCGGCGTATCGCGCAGCCGGCAGACCTCCATCAGCTTGATCGTGCGTTCCTCGACGCCCTTGGCGACGTCGATGACCATCAGCGCCGAGTCGACCGCGGTCAGCACGCGATAGGTGTCCTCGCCGAAGTCGGCGTGGCCGGGGGTGTCGAGCAGATTGACGACGCGGCCCTCGTAGGGGAACTGCATCACCGAGCTGGTCACCGAGATGCCGCGCTCCTTTTCCAGCGCCATCCAGTCGGACGTCGCATGGCGCGCGGCCTTGCGGCCCTTGACCGATCCGGCCATCTGGATCGCACCGCCGAACAGCAGCAGCTTTTCGGTCAGCGTGGTCTTGCCGGCGTCGGGATGCGAAATGATCGCGAACGTGCGGCGGCGGGAACTTTCGGAGGCGATATCGGACATGCGGGCGGCCGCGCGGGTGCGCGCAGGCTGGAATCGGGAAGCCGCCGATTATACGACGCCGTGCGGCCGCCTCAGGGCGGGGCGTCCGTGTCGGCCCGTACCTGTCCGAAGCGCAGCGGGCCGTCCGGTCCGGCCATGCGGAACGGCAGCGATTCGAGCCGCATGCCGCGGTTGGCCTGCACGACGAAGTGCAGGTGCGGGGCGGCGCTCAGGCCGGTGTTGCCGGAGAACCCGATGATCGTGCCGCGCAGCACGCGTGCGCCGGGTGCGACGACCACGCCGGCCTGTTGCAGATGGGCGTAGAGCGCCATGGTGCCGTCGTCGTGGAGCACGCGGATGAAGTTGCCGCGTACGCGGTCGTCGCCTGCATCCACGATCGCGTCTGGATCGAGGCGCGCGCTGGCGCCGGATTCGACCTGCATCACCACGCCGTCGCGCGCCGCCAGCACCGGCGTACCGGCGGGGACCGCGAAATCGACCGCGTGCCGGTTTTCGTTGTCGTCATGACTGAAGCCGCCGCCGAACCCCTGGGCGATCCGCACGGGCGCGTCGCGCAGCGGGTACAGGTATTCGACATTGCGCGCCCGTGCGGTCGGCAGGCCGGGGATGGCCACGAGCCGCAAGCGTGTGCCGGCGGCGCCATCCGTCAATTGCGCGATCACGAGGCGGCCGCCGCCCGGCACGGTAACGCGTGCCGGCAGGGCCGGTGTGGCGTGCGGCGGCGGACCGTCGCTCAGCAGCGTCACTTCCACCGGGCCGGCGAGATGATTGATCGCAGTGGCCTCGGTGCCACCGAAGCGCGGGCGCAGTTCGAGTTCGACACTCGACGTGCGCGGCGCCGATGCGACGGCCGCCTGTGCAGGCACGGAGGGCGCCATCGTTGCACCGGGCCAACTGCCGCTCGACGGCGTCTGCGCGGACGCGGCGCCGGATGCGCACATCGCCAGCAACGCGAACGCCGGCCACCATCGAGGCATCGGCATCTGCAGGCTCAGCGGCTGCAGTCGGGATCGAGCTGCAGCGCGGTCGCGACCTCGCGCAGATCGAACGCGACCACCGAGGCATCGTCGTCGACGGCGAACAGCGCACCGGCGGGGAAGCGTGCGGTAGGCGCGGGATGCAGTGCGATGCCGTCGGTCGCGGCGACGCGTGTACCGGTGAAGCTGCCGGCCGGCGCCAGCTGCGCACGTTCGAACACCCGGAACACGGTGCGCGGCCGCAGCTGGTCGGCGACGATCCAGTAACCGCCGTCGACACTGCACGACCACAGCGCGATGCCTTCGGGTTCGGCGTCGAACGTGCCCGCCGGCAATGCACGACCGGTGTATGCGCCTTCGAGCGTGTAGACGTGGACCGTCGCGTTGTGGCGCAGATCCTCGTCGGCGATCAGCAGCTGGTCGTGGGCGGCGTCACCGGCGATCGACTCGACGATGCGCAACGCGCTCTGCGCATCGGTGGCGCCAAAGGCGCCGAGCGCGGTGACCTTGGGCGAGCCGCCGTCGTGCGCTTCGAAGCGGTAACGGCGCACGCGCTGGTCGAGGCGGGTGAAGTCCGGCACCTGCTTGTGGTCGGCGCCGTCCATGAAGCTGTCGGTGACGTAGACCTCGAGCGCGTCCGGCGCGGTTTCGTGGACCCACAGGCCGTAGGGGCTGCGGAGGTCGTCGGCGCCGAACGCGGCCAGCGGGGTGAAGCCGGGAAGCGACAACACCTGCACGCGATGATTGTCGCGCTCGGCGACGAACACCAGGTCGCCGTGCACGGCGATGCCGTTGGGCCGGTCGAACTGGCCGGGCATGGCCCCGCGGGCGCCGACGGTGCGCAGCATCGCGCCGGTGTCGGCATCGAATACGCGCAACTGGTGGGTGCGCTTGGCCGTGGCGATCAGCCAGGTACCGCCCTCGGGCGTGGGCCAGGTGGCGAGCGAATCCAGTTCGTCGCCCGCGTGCGCGGACGAGCGCCAGGCTTCGACGATCACCGGTCGATCGGCCGCCGCCACGCCGGCCATGGCATCGGCCTCGGGTGCGGTGGGGCGCGGGGAATGGGCGGTGCAGCCGGCCAGCAGGGCGGCCGCGAACAGGAGGGCGATGCGCATCCCCGGATTATGACGAGCGCCGTGCGATCTGCGTGACCCGTTGCATCCGGAATGATCCATCGCTGCATCCGGATGAAGCGATTGACATATGCAAAGGGCGCTGGCAATCTGCACGCATCCATCGAGACCGGCGGAGGGGCAGGCCCTTTGATGCCGGGGCAACCTGATGGGATCCGCGCGTCGCGCGGCGTCCATCGCGGTGCCAAGTCCTGCGGGGACCTGTGTGTCCACCGGAAGATGGTGATGCCGTATCGGCGTTCGCGCCGATGTCGTATTCCGCCGACAGGCGACTTCCGGTGATTCCCGCGAGACGCGATGGCCCAGTCCATCCGGAATCCCGTGCCATGAGTCTCGTCGACACCGCCACCCGTCCCGAACCCACGCCCGACACGGCGTACGTGCACGCGCTCGCTGCCGATGCGCTGCTCGCGCACGACGTCACCCGCGGCAGCCTCGACGTGCAGCTCGCCACCCGGCATGCCGGCATGCGTCGGGTCACGCTGCGGTATCAGCTGCAGGGCCCGGCCTCGGCGCCGGTGGTGTTCGTCGCCGGCGGCATTTCCGCGCATCGCCATCTGGCGTCGAATGCCGCGCATGCCGAAGCCGGCTGGCTGGAGGAACTGGTCTCACCCGGCCGTACGCTCGATCCGGCGCAGCTGCGCTTGTTGGCCTTCGATTTCGTCGGCGCCGATGGCGCGCTCGATGCGCCGATCGACACGACCGACCAGGCCGATGCGGTCGCCGTGCTGCTCGATGCGCTGGGCATCGCGCGACTGCACGCCTTCGTCGGCTATTCCTACGGCGCACTGGTCGGCCTGCAGTTCGCGGCGCGCCACGCGACCCGCGTGCAGCGGCTGGTCGCGGTCAGCGGTGCGCATCGCGCGCATCCCTATGCGGCCGCCTGGCGCGCGCTGCAGCGGCAGGCCGTCGCGCTGGGCCAGCTGCAGTGCGCCGACGCGCAGGGTCTGTCGCTGGCGCGCCAGTTCGCGATGCTCAGCTACCGCACACCGGAAGAATTCGCCGAGCGCTTCGACGCCGCGCCCGAAGTCGTCAACGGCCGCGTGCGCGTCGCCGCCGAGGACTATCTCGACGCCGCCGGTGCGCGTTACGTCTCGCGCACGCCGGTCACCGCGTGGCTGCGGTTGTCGGAATCCATCGATCTGCACCGCGTCGATCCGCGCGAGATCCGCGTGCCGACGACCGTCGTCGCCGTCGAAGGCGACCGCCTCGTGCCGCTGGCCGATGCGGTGACGCTGCTCGAAGGCCTGGGACCGAACGGCCAGCTGCGCGTGTTGCGCTCGCCCTACGGCCACGACGCCTTCCTCAAAGAAACCGACCGCATCGATGCACTGCTCGCGACCGCGCTGCGTGCCCCCACTTCCGGAGACCCCGCATGAGCATCCACGCCCCGACCGACGCCGCCTGTCAGCCTGCGACCCGCGCCGTGCGCGCCGGCATCGACCGCGATCCGGCCTATGGCGCGGTGACGCCACCGATCGTGCTGTCAAGCAACTTCAGCTTCGCCGGCTTCGGTGAGAAGCGGCAGTACGACTACACCCGCAGCGGCAATCCCACGCGCGATCTGCTTGGCGAAGCGCTGGCCGAACTCGAAGGCGGTGCGGGCGGTGTGATCACGCCGACCGGCATGGCCGCGATCACCCTCGTGCTCAATGCGCTGCTCGAGCCCGGCGATCGTCTGGTCGTGCCGCACGATGCCTACGGCGGCAGCTGGCGTCTGTTCGATGCGCTGGCGCGCAAGGGACACTTCGAACTCGTCACCGCCGATCTCACCGATCCGCGCAGCCTCGCCGACGCGCTGGCCACGCAGCCCAAGCTGGTGCTGGTAGAGACGCCGTCGAACCCGCTACTGCGCATCACCGACCTGCGTTTCGTCATCGAGGCCGCGCATCGGGCCGGCGCACTGGTTGTGGTCGACAACACCTTCCTGTCGCCGGCCCTGCAGCGCCCAATCGAATTCGGCGCCGACGTCGTGCTGCATTCGACGACCAAGTACATCAACGGCCACAGCGATGTCGTCGGCGGCGCGGTGATCGCGCGCGATGCCGAACTGCATGCGCAGCTCGCGTGGTGGGCGAATGCGCTGGGTATCACCGGCTCGCCGTTCGACAGCTTCCTGACCCTGCGCGGTCTGCGCACGCTGGACGCGCGCCTGCGCGTGCACCAGGAGAACACCGCCGGCGTGGTCGCGCTGCTCGACGCGCATCCGGCGGTCGCGCGCGTCCACTATCCGGGTCTGGCCGATCATCCGGGTCACGCGATCGCCGCGCGTCAGCAGTCGGGCTTCGGCGCGATGCTGTCCTTCGAACTCGCCGGCGCGCCCGGTGTGGCGCAGGAAGACGTGGTGCGCGCATTCGTCGCCGGCCTCCAGCAGTTCACCCTGGCCGAATCGCTGGGCGGCGTGGAAAGCCTGATCGCGCATCCGGCGACGATGACGCATGCGGCGATGACGCCGGCGGCGCGCGCAGCGGCCGGCATCTCCGACGGTCTGCTGCGCTTGTCGGTCGGCATCGAGGCGCTGGACGATCTGCTGATCGACATCGAGGCCGGCCTGGCTCGCGCCGCGACCGTGCTGGACGCGGCCACGCGTCCGTCCCGCGCAGGCGTCGAAGCATGAGTACCGTCGTGCAGTTGCGGCAGGGCCGCCGCGCACAACCGCGGCCCGCGCGTCTGGCCTTGCTCGGCACCGGCACGGTCGGCTCGGCGTTCGTCGAACGTTATGCGCGACTCGCCGCGCAGGGCGTGGCGCTGCCCGAGGTCGCGTGGCTGTGCAATTCGCGGACCCAGGTCGGCGGTGGCGACGATCTGCATGCCGCGCTCGCGCAGGCCCGCGCCGCGGCGCGTCGGCGCGCCGGATTCCCGCCGTGGGCAGAAGGCGAAAGCCCGAAGCCGGGCGACATCATCGTCGACGCGACCGCGAGCGAAACCGTCGCCGACTGGCACCCCGAATGGCTGACCCGCGGCGTGCACGTGGTGACTGCGAACAAGCTCGGCACCGGCGGCGATCTCGGTCGCGCGTTGTCGATCGGCGATGCGCGCGCGATCGGCGGCCGCTACGGCGACAGTGCGACGGTCGGCGCCGGCCTGCCGCTGTTGCGCAGCCTCCGCGCACTGATCGACGGCGGCGATCGCATCCACGCGATCGAGGGCGTGCTGTCGGGCTCGCTGGCCTGGCTGTTCGCGCACCACGATGGCAGCCAGCCGTTCTCGGCGCTGGTGCGCCAGGCGAGTGCGGCGGGTTATACCGAGCCGGATCCACGCGTCGATCTGTCTGGCGAGGACGTGCGCCGCAAGCTGCTGATCCTCGCGCGCGCCGCGGGCATCGGATTGCCCGCGCACGAAGTCGTCATCGAATCTCTGGTGCCGGATGTGCTCGCACGCGCCGCGGATGCGGACGTCGATCAGGCGCTGGCCGCACTCGACGACACGCTCGAAGCGCGCCGCGCGGAGGCGACTGCGAACGGTGAGCGCCTGTGCTTTGTCGGCCGTTTCGACGCCGACGGTGCCCGCGTGGGTCTGCGCGCATTGCCGGTCGGCCATCCGCTGTGCGCGGGCAATGGCACCGACAACCGCGTCGCGATCCACAGCGATCGCTACAGCGCGCAGCCGCTGGTGATCCAGGGCCCGGGCGCGGGCGCGGAAGTCACCGCGGCGGCGTTGCTCGACGATGTGCTGAGCATCACCCACGCGCAGGTGGTCTGAAAGCGCCGCAAGTTTCGGAAGTCCCTGACTGGGGCGAACCCTAGATCGGGTGCGCCCCGGTGTTATGAGCGCTGCGCGCGCGCTGGAATGGCGGCATTCAGATTCCATCCAGCCAGGGGCCCACCGTGACCGACAACCTCAGCATCTCCGTCTCGCTCAGCATCAGCGGCCAGCTGCCGGCTGTGCAGAGCGCCGCCAGTACGCAGCGCACCGCCGACGGCCGCGTGCAGTTCGAGAACGAGAACTACCGCATCACCGCCGGCGACAACGACGAAGTCATCGTCTTCAACAAGGGCACCGGCGAGAACTACCGGATCTGGGGCGACCCCCACGTCGAGATCGACGGCAAGCACGCCTTCGATTTCTGGGGCCAGACCACGTTCCAGCTCGACGACGGCACCAAGGTCACGATCGAGACCACGCCTTGGGCGCAGGGCGGCGACGGCGCGACGGTCGCGTCCGTCGTGACGATCACCGACGGCGACTACGGCGTGCAGATCAGCGGCGTGGACAGCAACACCCACGGCGATCTGTCGTTCCAGGAATTCGCCGGCGGCGGCCGCGTGCTCGATGCCGCGGTGCGCGACGGCAACGTGCTACTGGAGAACGAGAACGGCAGCGGCTTCATCGCCGTCGACCGCAACGGAAACCTCCAGAACGTCGACCAGGCCTTCATTCTGGCGACCGACGAACTGAAGAACGGCGGACCGGATTTCCTCGCCCACTTCGCCGAGATCTTCTCGTTCTTCACCGGCCTGATGGCGATCAGCTTCAACGGCGGCCTCGCGCTCGGCAGCGACAATCCCCAGCGCGACCCCGAGCCGACCGCCCAGCCGGCAGCGCCGTGGCAGTTCAGCCTGACGCTGTCGATCAGAGCTTGATCCAGAGATTTCTTCGGACAACAAGTCACCGCTGCGACAGGACAGATGTGCAAGCTCAGTGGTCGGCGCCTGGAAGGCTAGAGACAAATTGCCGGATCGCGGCGGCCGCAGCGCGAGGCTGATGCTGCAGGATGAAATGCGGTCCTTCGAGTTCGACGTACTTCGCGGCAGGCTGAATGCGTCGAATTTCGTCCCAGCTGTGCGATGGAACCAAACGGTCGTGGCGGGCCTGCAGGTAAAAGAGAGGAGCCGTCACATCTGAAAGCGATTCCGTTTCATTGACTCCCAACACTTCGGAAAGGCGGTGGCGCACGACCGAAGCCGTCAGCCCGCGCATCGCGTTCTGTTGGCGAAAGGTCCAGGTTGGTGTCGTCCAGCGCCCCATCATCAGCGGCATCAGCATTTCGAGCGGCGGCATGGGCAACGGCAGTCGGAGTATCGGCCTCAAACGGCGAAGCCGCGGGCGGGGCGATGTCGCGAACGTTGCGCACAGGACAAGCGCGATCAGTCCTTGCGGTCGCAGGGCGGCGATTCGCATTGCCAGTGGTCCAGAGAACGACTCACCAATCAGGAGGAAAGGCGTTTCTCTCGGAAGCCGGTCGAGTGCGAACGGCAACAACGCGTCGTAGCCAAGCAGGGAATCGGACGGAAAGCTGACGACTTCCGCTGCTATGTCGGGCGCGAGCGCCGCGATGAAATCTGTCAGCAGCGCGCCCGAGCCGTCCATGCCAGGGAGAATCAAGGCGCGCATTTCAGCCTCAGCACTCGATGACGTTGACCGCCAGACCGCCGCGCGAGGTTTCCTTGTACTTGTCGCGCATGTCGCGGCCGGTGTCGCGCATCGTGCGGATCACCTTGTCCAGGCTGACCTTGTGCTTGCCGTCGCCGCGGAACGCCATGCGCGAGGCGTTGATCGCCTTGACCGCGCCCATCGCGTTGCGCTCGATGCACGGGATCTGCACCAGGCCGCCGATCGGATCGCAGGTCAGGCCGAGGTTGTGTTCCATGCCGATCTCGGCCGCATTCTCGATCTGGCTCGGCGTGCCGCCGAGCGCGGCGGTCAGGCCGGCGGCGGCCATCGAGCAGGCCACGCCCACCTCGCCCTGGCAGCCGACTTCCGCGCCCGAGATGCTGGCGTTCTCCTTGTAGAGGATGCCGACGGCGGACGCGGTCAGCAGGAAATCGAAGATGCCCTGTTCGGTGGAGTTGGGGCAGAAACGGTCGTAATAGTGCAGCACCGCGGGCAGGATGCCGGCAGCGCCATTGGTCGGCGCGGTGACGACACGGCCACCGGCGGCGTTCTCTTCGTTGACTGCGAGCGCGTAGAGATTCACCCAGTCGAGCACCGTCAGCGGGTCGCGCATGCCGGCTTCGGGCTTGGACGACAGTTCGGCGTGCAGCGCGGGCGCGCGGCGGGTGACGTGCAGGCCGCCGGGCAGGGTGCCGGTCTGGCGGATGCCGCGCGCAACGCAAGACTGCATCGCCGCCCACAGTTCGCGCAGGCCGTCGCGGATCTCGTCCTCGCTGCGCCAGACCTTCTCGTTCTCCAGCATCAGCTTCGCGATGCTCAGGCCGTGGGTGTTCGCCTGCGCGATCAGCTCGTCGCCGCTGGAGAACGGATAGGGCACGTCGGTGGTGTCGGCGACGATGCGGTCTTCGGCCGCTTCGTCCTCATTGACCACGAAGCCGCCGCCGACCGAGTAGTAGTCGCGCGTCGCGATGACCGCGCCGTCGGCGTCGTAGGCGGTGAAGCGCATGCCGTTGGTGTGGAAGGGCAGCTTCTGGCGCTTGTTCATCACGAGATCGGACTTCTCGTCGAATGCGATCTCGTGCGTGCCGCCGAGCCGGATTCGCTTGTCGCCGCGGATGCGGGTCAGGGCATCGGGAATGATGTCGGGGTCGATCTGGTTCGGCATGTGGCCTTCGAGCCCCATCATCACGGCCTTGTCGGTGCCGTGGCCGCGACCGGTCAACGCCAGCGAGCCGAACACCTCGGCGCGGATGCGCGTCACGTCCTGCAGGCGACCGGGCACCTCCAGCCAACGGCGCACGAAACGCGCGCCCGCGCGCATCGGCCCCACGGTGTGCGAGGAACTCGGCCCGATGCCGATCTTGTAGAGGTCGAACGTGCTGACTGCCATGTGGCTATTCTACGGCCCGCGCCTGCATCCAGGCCTGCCGCAACGCGACATGACCGCTCCCACCCTGATCCTGTACCAGCGCGACGACTGCCACCTGTGCGATCTGGCGCTGGACGTGCTCGCCAACGCCGGCGTGCCGGCGTTCGACAGCGTCTTCATCGACGACGATGCGGCACTCGAAGCCCGGTATGGCACGCGGGTTCCGGTGCTGCGCGACCCGCACGACGGTCGTGAGCTCGACTGGCCCTTCGATGCGGATGCGGCGCGGCGCTGGCTGCGCCGCTGACCGCGCCGCGCCGGTTACTTCGCCGGCTGCAGATAGACCCGCGTGCTGACCGCGATCTCGTTCGGGATCGTGCCGGTGTCCGCCCACTCGCCGCCGCCGACGCCGAAATCGAGACGGCGCACGGTCGCGCGGCCCGACAGCAGCGGTCGCGCGCCGTCCGTCCAAGTGAAGGTCAGGGTCACCGGCTTGCGCACGCCGCGCAGCTCCAGCGTGCCGTCGGCGGCGTACTGGCCGTTGCCGAGATCGCGGAAGCCGGTCGCGGTGTAGGTGGCCTGGGCGAACTTCGACGCATCGAAAAACGCGTTGCCGCGCATCTCGGTGTCGTAGTCGGCGTTCTGCGTGGTCGCGGTGACCACCGGAATGGTCACCGCGAGCTTGCCGGCCGCCAGGTTGGCCGGGTCGAAGCTGACCGTCGTGCGGAAGCCGGGGAAGGTGCCGGAGAACGTCTCGCCCTGGTACTTGCCGGCGAAGGCGAGCGAAGAGCCCGGCGCCTGCACGTAATCGGCGGCGAGGGCGGGCAGGGCGAGCGCGGCGGTCAGCGCGCCGAGCGCGAGGGAGCGGATCATGCGCATGTCATCAGTCCTGCAGGGGCGGAGTCGGAGTGCGGGTGCGCAGCCAGCCGCGCGGCAGCATGCGCGCCAGCGTGTCGTCGCGCTGGAAGATGTGGTGGTACAGGGCAGCGGCCGCGTGCAACAAGGCCAGGCCCACCAGCGTCCAGAACAGCAGTTCGTGCACGTTGCCGGCGAGCTGACGCAGGTCCGCGTCCCGCGTCACCAGCGCGGGCAGATTGACCAGCTTGAACCACTGCAGCGGATAGCCGGCGGCGGAATTGAAGGTCCAGCCGCTGAGCGGAATCGCGAACAGCAGGCCGTAGAGCAGCCAGTGAGTGACCGAGGCGACCCGGTCCTGCCAGCGCGGCGTGCCAGGCACCGCGCGCGGTGCGCCGGCATACAGGCGCCACAGCAGCCGCAGGGTGGCAAGCGCGAGGATCGTCAGCCCCAGCGATTTGTGCAGCGCGTAGATCTCGATCTTGGTCGGGCTGTTGCGCATGTCGCCCATGACCAGGCCGAGGATGCCGGTCGTCAGGATCAGCGCGACGACCAGCCAATGCAGCAGCTGGCTGACGCCGCCCCAGCGATCGGGTGGATTGCGCAGCGTCACGGGGTCGGCTCCGTCGGCGGGGGTGCAGGCGCCTCTTCGACAGGCGCGTCGGCCGCCGGCACTTCGGCATCAGGCACGTCGTCCGGGGCATCGGCATCGTCACCTGCGTCCGAACCGCCGCGGCTGCGCGAGGCTTCGACTTCCAGCCGCAGTTCCACGGCGTCGCCGATCACCGATTTCCACGCGTCGATGCCGAACTCGGCGCGGGACAGCGCGGCGGTCGCGGAAAAGCCGACGGTGCGACGGAACGGCGGCAGCGGATACCGCTTGAGCCCGTTGAGCACCACCTGCAACGCGACCTCGCGGGTCTCGCCGCGCAGGGTCAGGTCGCCGTGCACGATCGCGCGCCGCGCGTCGATGGGCTCGATGCGGGTGGAGACGAAAGTCGCGACCGGGTGACGTTCGCCGTCGAGCAGGTTGCGCGCGAGTGTCGCCTGGTTCCATTTCGCATCGCCCAGATCGACGCGCGCGATCGGAATCGACACCGCCACGCGCGCGGTGCTCCAGTCGTCGGGATCGAACACGATCGTGCCGGTGCTGCCCGACACCGTCCCGATCGCCTTCGAAAACCCGGCATGGTCGATCGCGAACTGCACGCGGGTATGCACCGGATCCAGCGTGTACTGCGCCGGCGCGGACCATGCGGGCGTGCTCATACCCAGCAGCAGGCAGGACGGCAGGAGGAACTGGCGCGGCAGTCGCATCGGAGGTCCGGAGGGCAGCGGGGCGGGCGGTCGTGCCGATTCTAGGCGCGGGCCGCCGGTGCAGCGCAACTTGCGGTGGCAACGCAGCGTTGCGAGGATGCCCGTCGGGACGCGCGCTCGACGCGCGGCAGTGCTGTACGGGGAGCGGGATGCGTGTTGCAGGGATGATGCTGGTGTGGCTGTGGTGCTGCCTGTCGGCCGGCGCCGCGTGGGCGCAGAACGGCCCGGTCACCGCCAGCATCCCGCAGCCGCGGCAGATCGGCGTGCTGGATGGGCTGCCGTCGAATCGCGTGAACGCCATCGCCGAAGACAGGCAGGGCTATCTGTGGATCGCCACGCGCGACGGGCTGGCGCGTTACGACGGTGTGGGCTTCCGGGTCTGGCGCGTCGAGGACGGCCTCGGCGACAACTACGTCTGGGCGGTGCACGTCGATGCGCAGGACCGCGTCTGGGTCGGCACGCGGCGGGGTGGCCTGTCGATGCTCGACGCGAAGCGCACCACGTTCACACGTTACAACCACGACACCCACGCCGAGATCGGCGTCGACGACGTCTGGGCCGTGATGTCGACGCCGGATGGGGCGATCTGGTTCGGAACCGCCGAGTCGGGTCTCTACCGGCTCGCGCCCGATGGCGGACTGCGGCGATTCCGATCGGATCCTGACGACCCGCGCAGCCTGCCGGCGGATGGCGTCAGCTACATCGTGCCTGCCGCCGAAGGCGCGCTGTGGATCGGCACGAAGAACGGTGCCGCGCGCTGGAACGGACGCGATTTCGAACCTGTTCCGTCGCCTGCAGAGGCCACCCGCATGGTCAATGGTCTGGTGATCGATACGGCTGGCGATCTGTGGATCGGTGCGCAGGGCGGTGGTGTCGTGCGGCGCGCGGACGGCCGGGTCGAAATGATGCCGGAGGTCGATCCGGTGATGCGTGCGCCCGTGCTGCACATGCTCGTCCAGGATCGCCAGGGCGTGCGCTGGTTCGACACGCGCAGCGGCCTCGCGCGTGAGGTGGAGGGCCGGCTCGATGACGTGCCGCTCTACAGCTTCGCCAGTCGGGGACCCGTGCGACCGTCGTGGTCGTCGGGCTTCCAGGATCGCGAAGGGGGGCTCTGGTTCGCGAGTCTGGATGCGGGGCTTTGGTACCTCCCGGCGAACTGGCGCAATTTCACCGTGTTGCAGCGCCGCGTGCTGGACCCGACCACACCTGCGAATGCGTTCGTGCATGGGGTCGCACGGGCTGCCGACGGAGGCTTCTGGCTTGTCGGCAATGGTGGGGTTCTCGATCACCTGGATCCGGTCACGGGCGCCGTCGAACACCGCCTCTCCGAGGTGTGTGGGAGCGAACCAAACCGCAGTGTCCTTGAGACCAACGCCGGTATCGTCTGGATCGGATGCTTCCGGCAACTCGTGCGCTTCGATCCGGCGAGTGGCGATGTGCGGCGCTGGTACCAGGACGATGAGGACGCGCCGGCGCCGAGTGGTCAGCACACCGACAGCATCGTCGAACAGCGTGACGGCACGGTCTGGTTCGCCAGCGACCACGAGGTGCAGGCGCGCGCCCCGGATGGACGTCTGATCGAATCGATCCGGGCAGGCGATGGCCACGGCATTCCGTCGCTGGCGCGGCCGATGACCATCGCGCAGGCGCCTGACGGCAGCGTCTGGCTCGCCACCACACGCGGCATCTACGCGTGGAAGACCGGCACCCGCACCTTCGAACCCGTGCCCGGCGCACCCCAGCGCACGATCAGTGCGATCACCCAGCAGGGAGCGAACACCGTCTGGCTGGCGGGTCCGGGGACACTTGAGGCCTACCATTGGAATGGCGCGCTGCTGACCCGGCAACTCGCCTTCGGTCGTGCGAACGGACTGCCGCAGGTGATGCCTGGCGGTGTCGCCGTCGACGCCAGCGGTACGGTGTGGATCACCACCGTGCGTGGACTGGTGCGTCTGGATCCAACGACATCCCGCATCCGCGTCTACGGCGTGCACGACGGCTTGCCCAGCCAGGAATTCAGCGAACAGCACATCGGTGTATCACGCGATGGCCACTTCGCGGTGGGAACCGGCGAGGGGCTGTTGCTGTTTCATCCAGCCGACGTGCATCGACGCGACGAGACGCCGCCACTGGTGATCGAGTCGATCGATCTGCGCCGCGACGACGATGAGCTCGAGCTTGCGCCCTCGGGCCCGATCGAGCTGCGTCACGGCGACCGGGATCTGCGCGTGGTCGCGCGCCTGCTGTCGTTCACGGATGCGCATGCCCATCACTATCGATTCCGTCTGGACGGCTACGAGTCGGAATGGGTGGATGCGGACGTCACCGCGGAACGTGTGTTCCCGCGGCTCGAGCCCGGGCGGTACACCCTCCACGTGGAAGCGCGGACGGAAGACGGCGAGTGGACCACACTGGCCCCGCTGACCATTCGCCAGGCGCCGCCGTGGTGGCGCACGATCTGGGCGCTGCTGGGATTGCTGCTGCTCGCAGGTGTCGTGCTGTGGTGGGTGGCCCGCGCCTACCGGACGCGCCTCAAGCGCCGCCATGCCTGGCAACTCGCCGAGGACAAGCGCAGCCTCGCCGAGCAGGCCTCCCTCGCGAAAACGCGCTTTCTCGCCACGCTGGGCCACGAGGTCCGCACACCGATGACCGGCGTGCTGGGCATGAGCGAGCTGCTGCTCCACACCTCTCTCGATCCACGCCAGCGCGGCTACGCCGAATCGATCCGGCGCGCGGGTGATCACCTGATGCGTCTGGTCAACGACGCACTCGATCTCGCCCGCATCGAAGCCGGCAGGCTCGAGCTCGATCCCCAGCCGTTCGAGGTCGCGCGGCTGGCGCAGGACGTCGTCGCGATGTGCGCGCCGATCGCGCGACAGAAGTCGCTGGGCTTCGACGTGGTCATCGACCCGTCCGTGCCGGCGTGGGTGCTCGGCGATCCCGGGCGCGTGCGCCAGATCCTGCTCAATCTGCTGGGCAACGCGGTCAAGTTCACCGAGACCGGCCGGGTCGGGCTGCATGTGGACGTCGATTCCGCCGGGGCGCTGTGTTTCGTCGTCACCGACACGGGGCCGGGCCTGAGCAACGAGCAGCGCGAGCGCCTGTTCCGACGGTTCGAACAGGCCGAAGGTGCGCGCACTGCATCGCGCTACGGCGGCAGCGGGCTCGGGCTGGCCATCAGCCAGGAGCTGTCGGCGACGATGGGCGGGCACATCGAGGTCGAGAGCACGCCGGGGGAAGGCACCCGTTTCCGCGTGATCCTGCCGCTGCCGGTGGTGACCGATCCGCCGCATCCGCAGATCGAATCGGGCGTCGAACGCATCACCTCCGCGGTCGGCCTGGAGATCCTGCTGGTCGAGGACGACCAGACCGTGTCCGAAGTGATCGCCGGACTGCTGCAGTCGCAGGGCCACGAGGTGGTGCACGTGATGCACGGCCTCGGCGCACTGTCGGAGATCGCCACGCGCAGCTTCGATCTGGCGCTGCTCGATCTCGACCTGCCCGGCATCGACGGTCTGACCCTCGCCGGCATGATGCGCGCACACGGGTTCGTCCAGCCGATGATCGCGGTCACGGCGCGGGCCGATGCCGATGCCGAGGCCGCGGCGCATGTCGCCGGTTTCGACGGCTTCCTGCGCAAGCCGCTGACCGGCGAGATGCTGTCCGACACCCTGGCGTGGACCTGGCGCCCCACGCGCGACGACGACGAGCCCGATGCCGAACTCTCCGGCTACGACGCGCGCTGATCCCCGCTGAACCGCAGCAGGAGACGCGCGCCGGCGTCTCATATCCCGCGACGGCGCGGTTGCAGGCTTGCCGCCTCGTGCACAAGCCGCTACCCAGACTGCGCCCATGGCCGTCGCGTCCAACGATCTGATCCAGCTGCGCCCGGAAGGGCTGTACTGCCCGGCAGGCGATTTCCATATCGACCCGTGGCGCCCGGTGCCGCGCGCGGTGATCACGCACGGGCACGGCGATCACGCCCGGACCGGCATGGGCGCGTATCACACGACCCGGATCGGTCTGCCGATCCTCGAATGGCGGCTCGGCGAGCAGATCTATGCGGCACACGAATACGGCGCGCCGTTCCAGATGGGCAATGCCACCGTGTCGCTGCATCCGGCGGGCCACGTGCTGGGATCGGCGCAGGTGCGCGTCGAGGTCGACGGCGAAGTCTGGGTCGCCTCGGGCGACTACAAGCGCCAGCACGATCCGACCTGTGACCCGTTCGAGGTCGTGCGCTGCGACACCTTCATCACCGAGGCGACGTTCGGGCTGCCGGTCTATCGCTGGCCGGACACGTCCGAAGTCGCCCGCGACATCGTCGCCTGGCGCGACCACTGCGCCGAACGCGGCGAGGCGGCGATTCTCTACTGCTACGCGCTGGGCAAGGCGCAGCGCGTGCTGGCCGAACTCGCGGTGCATACCGACGAGCCTGTGCTGTTGCATGGCGCCGTCGCGACCGGCGTCGAGGTGTATCGCCGCGCCGGCGTGTCGCTGATCGACACATTGCCGGTGGCCGATACCGACAAGGCTGCCGACTTCGCCGGCAAGCTCGTCCTCGCGCCGCCATCCGCTGCGGGCAGTTCGTGGATCCGCCGCTTCCGCCGCGCGCAGCAGGGTTTCGCCTCCGGCTGGATGCAGATCCGCGGCAACCGCCGCCGCCGCAATTACGACCGCGGCTTCGTGGTGTCCGATCACGCCGACTGGCCGGACCTGATGCGCACCGTGCGCGAAACCGGCGCCTCGCGCGTGATCGCCACGCATGGCAACACCGACGCGATCATCCGCGCGCTGCGCGAGGACGGCATCGCGGCCGAAGCCTTCCGGACGGATTTCGGAGGCGAGGAATGACGGCGCTTCGCAAGGCGTCCGCCGCGCTGGAGCGGCGGGCATGAAGCGCTTCGCGCAGCTGTATCGCGAGCTCGACCAGAGCACTGCCACGCTCGACAAGCGCGCGGCGTTGATCCGCTATTTCCGCGAGGCGCCGCCGCGCGATGCAGCATGGGCGCTGTATCTGCTGTCGGGCGGCAAGGTCGCCAGTGCGCGCAAGAAGATCGCCAACACGCGCGAACTGCGTGAGTGGATCGCGGTCGAGTCGGGCACGCCGGACTGGCTGGTCGACGACAGCTACGACCAGGTCGGCGATCTGGGCGAGACGCTGGCGCTGCTGCTGGGCGATCCGGCCGAGGCGTCGCCGGACGTCGCGCTCGCGGACTGGATCGAAACGCGCTTGCTGCCGGTCGCCAACAAGGACGTCGAGATCCGTCGCGCCGTCATCGTCGAGGCTTGGCGCACGCTGCGGTTCGACGAGCGCCTGCTGTTCAACAAACTGCTGACCGGCGCGCTGCGCGTCGGTGTGTCGCAGCGGCTGGTGCAGCAGGCACTGGCCGAGCTGACCGGCATCGACATCGCACGCCTTGCGCAACGCATGCTCGGCAGCTGGGCACCGACACCGGAGTTCCTGCGCGATCTGCTGTCGCCGGAAGAACTGCCCGGCGATCGCCAGCAGCCGTATCCGTTCTTTCTCGCCTCGCCGCTGGAGTCCGCATTGCGCGCGGAAGCGGGTCTACCCGATGCGGAGCCGGTCGAAGACGACGCGCCGACGGTCGCGCCCGACATCATTGCGCTCGCCAACGATCCCGATGCGGTCGCGCGCGCGCTCGGACCGATCGAGGACTGGCTGCTCGAATGGAAGTGGGACGGCATCCGGCTGCAGCTGTTGCGCCGCGATGGCGAGGTCGCGCTGTGGTCGCGCGGCGAGGAGCGTCTGGATGGGCGCTTCCCGGAAATCGAAGCGGCCGCGATGGCCTTGCCCGACGGCGTGGTGCTCGACGGCGAACTGCTGGCCTGGCGCCCGGACGACGAGGCGCCGCTGCCGTTCACCGCCTTGCAGACGCGCATCCAGCGGCTCAAACCCGGACCGAAGACGCTGGCCGACACGCCGGTGCGCCTGCAGGTCTACGACCTGCTCGAACGCGACGGCGAGGACTGGCGCGCCCGTCCGCAGTTTGAGCGCCGCGCGGCACTGGAGACCCTGATCACAGCGCACGGCGATCCGCGCATCGTCGTGTCGCCACGCGTCGACGTCGCCGACTGGTCGTCGGCGGCCCAGCTGCGCGAGGAGGCGCGCGATCGCGGCGTCGAAGGCCTGATGCTCAAGCGCGCGAGTGCGCCGTACCAGACCGGTCGGCGTCGCGGCGACTGGTGGAAGTGGAAGATCGATCCGCTGACCATCGATGCGGTGCTGCTTTACGCCCAGGCCGGGCATGGTCGTCGCAGCACGCTCTATACCGACTACACGTTCGGCCTGTGGGACGGCGACATGCTGGTGCCGGTGGCGAAGGCGTATTCCGGTCTCGACGACAGCGAGATCCTCGCGCTCGACAAGTGGATCCGCGCGCACACGCTGGAACGCTTCGGGCCGGTGCGCTCGGTGCGCGCGCACCACGTGTTCGAACTCGGCTTCGAAGCGGTCAATGTGTCGAAGCGGCACAAGTCCGGCATCGCGGTGCGGTTCCCGCGCATTCTGCGCTGGCGCCACGACAAGCCGATGGCCGAGGCCGACCGGCTGGACACCTTGAAGGCACTGGCGCGATGACGTGCGTGTGTGGGCGCGCGCTTGCGCGCGAAGAGGATGTATCGGGAGTGTTCCATCGCGCGCAAGCGCGCTCCCACGGGAACAGCCGGTGAAGCGTCTGCGCGGCCCCGACGCGCCGATGCGCGCATGGTTCGAAGCGCAGGGCTGGACTGCCGCGCCGTTCCAGCGCGAAGTCTGGAAGCGCTATCTCGCCGGCGAGTCCGGCCTGCTGCAGACACCAACCGGCAGCGGCAAGACGCTGGCCGCGATCGGCGGCCCGCTGCTCGAAGCAGTCGCGTCGGCGCCGCGTGCCGAAGCACCATCGAAATCACGCAAGCGACCTGTGACGCGTCCGCCCGGCAGCCTCAAGGTGCTGTGGATCACGCCGCTGCGTGCGCTCGCGGTCGACACCACGCGCGCACTGCGGGCGCCGATCGAAGCGCTGGGGCTGGACTGGGTGGTGGCGATGCGCACAGGGGACGCGAGCGCGCGCGACCGGCGTCTCGCGCGCAGCGGCCAGGCCGACGTGCTGGTCACCACGCCCGAATCGCTGTCGTTGCTGCAGTCCTATGCCGACATGGCGCCGCAGTTGTCACAGCTGCAGTGCGTGGTCGTCGACGAGTGGCACGAACTGCTCGGCAACAAGCGCGGCGTGCTGCTGCAGCTGGCGCTCGCGCGCCTGCGTCGCCTGAATCCTGCGCTACGGATCTGGGGTGTGTCGGCGACGCTCGGCAATCTAGATGAAGCGCGCGACGCACTGCTGCCGCATCTGCCGGAAGCGCCGCTGGTCGCCGGCGTCGCGCCCAAGCGCTTCACCCTCGACACCCTGTTGCCCGGCGAGGACGAACGGTTCCCGTGGGGCGGTCATCTCGGTCTGGCGCAGTTGCCGCGCGTGCTCGAACGGCTGATGGCCGAGCGCACCAGTCTGCTGTTCGCCAATACGCGATCGCAGGCCGAGTTGTGGCATCGCGCCTTGAATGCCGTGTGGCCGGAAGCGCCCGAAACCCTGGCGCTGCACCATGGTTCGCTCGATCCCAAGCTGCGCGCGGCGGCGGAAGAGGGCCTGCGCCACGGCAGCATCCGCTGCGTGGTGGCCACGTCGAGTCTCGATCTGGGCGTCGATTTCCCCGCGGTCGACCAGGTGCTGCAGATCGGCAGCCCGAAGGGCGTCTCGCGTCTGCTGCAGCGTGCCGGTCGTGCGCGGCATCGTCCCGGCGAAGCCGGGCACGTGGTCTGCGTGCCGACGCATGCGCTGGAACTCGTCGAATACGCCGCCGCGCGCGCGGCGGTCGCGGCCGGCACCATCGAATCGAGGCCGCCGCCGGTGCTCAGTCTCGACGTACTGGCCCAGCATTGCGTCACGCTGGCGCTCGGCGGCGGCTTCGAGGCCGACGCGCTGCTCGCGGAGGTGCGCGACACCCACGCCTTCCGCGCGCTCGACGACACCGCCTGGCGCGCGGTGCTCGACTTCATCGTGCAGGGCGGCACCGCGCTCGCGCACTATCCCGAGTTCCGCCGCGTCGTGCGCGACGAGGCGGGCGTCTACCGCGTCGACGACCGCCGCATCGCGCTGCGCCATCGCCTGTCGATCGGCACGATCGCCAGCGACGGCTCGGTGCGGGTGAAGCTGATGCGGGGCGGCGGTCTGGGTTCGGTGGAAGAGAGCTTCATCGGCCGGCTGCGACCGCGCGACAAATTCCAGTTCGCCGGACGCACGTTGGAACTCGTACGGCTGGAGGACATGACCGCGTACGTGCGCGTGGCGAAGTCCGGCAGCGGCACCGTGCCGAAATGGTCGGGCGGGCGCATGGCGCTGTCGGGCACGCTGGCGCACGAGGTCGAGCGGCTGTTCGAAGCACCGCGCGACGTGCCCGAGTTGCGCGCGATCGGGCGCCTGCTCGATTTGCAGCATCGCCTGTCGGCGTTGCCGGCGTCGGGCCGTCTGCTGGTGGAATGGATCCACGTGCGCGGCGGCCGGCATCTGTTCCTGTATCCCTTCGCCGGCCGTCAGGTCCACGAAGGGCTGGCCGCGCTGTGGTCGCTGCGTTGGGGGCGCAGGCACCCCAACAGCTTCACGTTCGCGGCCAACGATTACGGACTGGTGCTGTCGCCCGCGCAGGATGTCGAGCTCGACGCCGACGACATCGCCGCGTTGCTGACGCCCGAATCCCTGCTCGAGGATCTGCGCGAGAGCCTCAACCTCGCCGAACTCGCACGTCGCCAGTTCCGCGACATCGCCCGGGTCGCCGGCCTGCTGCCACCGTCGCTGCCGGGACGCGCGCCGCGCTCGATGCGCCAGCTGCAGGCGTCGAGTGGCCTGCTGTTCGACGTGCTGCGCCGGCACGATCCCGACCACATGCTGCTGGCGCTGGCGGAGCGCGAAGTCTTCGCCGCGCAGCTCGAAGTCGTGCGCCTGCGCGAAACGCTGGAAGACTGCAGTGGCCGCACGCTCGCGCTGCATGCGCTGAAGACGTTCACCCCGATGTCGTTCCCGCTGTGGGCCGAGTCGCTGCGTGGACAGCTCAGCACCGAGGACTGGCGCACCCGCGTGCAGCGCGCCGCGGCGCAGCTGGAGAAGCGCAATCGTGGTTGAGACCGCGGTGCCCGGCAGTCTCGCCATCACGCTGGCCGGCGAATCGCTGGTGCTGCTGCCCGATCGCGCGCTGTGGTGGCCACGGATGTCGCTGCTCGCGATCGCCGATCTGCATCTGGGCAAGGGTGACCATTTCCGCCGCGCGGGGATCGCCTTGCCGAAGGGCGGCACCGCGCACGATCTCGACAGGCTCGACGCGTTGCTGGCGCAGACCCGGGTCACGCGTCTGCTGGTGCTGGGCGATCTGCTGCACGCGGCCGTGCACGATGCGCACTGGCGCGATGCGTGGATGCACTGGCGCGCGGGCCGGCAGGCGCTGTCGGTGGAACTGGTCGGCGGCAACCACGATCGCGCGCTGACCGCGCGTCCAAGCGTCGCCGATACGCTCGGTATCCACCTGCATGGACACACGCTGGCGTTCGCGCCGTTCCTGTTCGTCCACGATCCTGCGCATGGCGCGGACACCGCGGACACCGCGGGCTACCGGCTCGGTGGCCATCTGCATCCCGTCGTCCGGCTGCCGGGCGTGCCGCGCCTGCCGGCGTTCCTGTTCGGCGAATCCGCCGGCGTGCTGCCGGCCTTCACCGCCTTCGCCGGCGGCTGGCGCGTCGATCGCGAGCCCGGCACGCGCCTGTTCGCCTGCGCGCCGGATGTGGTGGTCGACGTCTCTGGCTAGCTGCGCGCGCTCGCACGCCGGTGCCCGGCAGATCCGGAGGCGACATGGACACCGCACGCCCCGATCCGGTTAGCATCGCCACAGGACAGGGGAGGTCTGCATGGCACCGGATCGGGCTCGGACGGGTTCACGTGTATTCGTATTGGCGTGTCTGGCGCTGCTGGCCACGGGCGCGCTTCCGGGGACCGTCATCGCAGCCGATGACGTCGCACCGACGCCGCTGCTCGGCGGTTATCTGCGCGAAACCCGCATCGTCTATCCGTTGACCGTGCAGGGCTGGGAGGCACAGGGTGAAAAGCGCTACGAGCAGCCCGAGCTCGGCGTGTCGGTGCGCTACGCGCAGGATGCGATGCCCGGCTGGATCGACGTGTTCTTCTATCCGGTCGGCGAGGCCGACGCTGCAGTGCTCGATACGCACATGCGGGGATCCATCGCGGACATCGGCACGCTGGTCGGGCGGCAGGATGTCGTCGCGGTCCACTTCGATGCGACGCGTGCGCGTCGCATCGCATTGCAGGGGGTCGAGCCCGAGAGCGCCGATGGCGAGGTCCGGACCGCGTCCGGCTGGATCGAGCGTGCATCGGGCCGTTACGACACCGCGATGACGATCGGACTGCGCCAGCTTCACTTCATCAAGGGCCGGTACTCGCGCCCTGCGGATGCCGGTGGTGTTCCAGTCGGCGATCTGCTCGACGCGTTCGTGGGCGCACTGTTCGCGGACGTCGGGATACAGAGCACGGGCGACTGCGCACGCGCGCTGCCGATCAACGTGATCGCAGCCGGACAGGCCCCGTCGGATGCTGCGGTCGACGGGGGCGATGACGATGCGCGCCGTGCGGTGCTCACGCCGGATGGCCGCGTCGTGGCGGCTGATGGCGATGCGCCCATGACGCAGGCGCTCGCCGAACTGGGCGCTGTGATGCGCCGGCAACGGTTTCCCGGCTGCGTCGGCGCAACACCCGTCGAACCGCACGTGCCCGAGGGCCATCGCGAAATCCGCATCGAGTATCGAGCGCCGTCGCCGTCGCGCGCACTGGTGTCCATCGACTGAACCCGCGATGGCGCCGCGCCCTGCCGCGCTGGCATGATAGGACCGATGGATGGGGTGGGGCCGCGCACGCGGCCCGCAACAGGGAGCGGGAACCGGGGATGGCGGAATTCGTGCATACGGCGCTGGGCTTTCCCACGCTGGTCTACAGCATCGTGCTGGCGTTCTGCACGATCTACTGGCTGCTCGCGGCCACCGGTCTCGTGGACCTCGATCTCGACGGTCTCGATGCCGTCGAACTCGGCGAAACCAACGGTCTGGCCGGCATGCTCGGGCGCTTCGGGCTGGACCGGCTGCCGTTGATGCTGGTCGTCACCCTCGTGGCCTTCTTCGCCTGGTTCCTGACCTATTTCGTGCATCTGTTCGTGCTCGGACAGTTCGCCGGCTGGCTGCGCTGGCTGGTCGGCAGTGGCGTCGCGCTGGTCGCGTTCGTCGCGTCGGTGTTCATCGCGTCGGCCGTTCTGCGCCCGGTGCGTCTATGGCTGCTGGCAAGGCGCACACCGGCGCAGCAGTCGCTGCTCGGACAGGTCGCGGTGGTACGCACGCCGCTGGTGTCCGAACACGTCGGCATGGCCGATGTCGACAATGGCGGTGCCGGCCTGATCCTGCAGGTGCGCGCCGATGCGGGCACCGATCTGCGCCGCGGCGACCGCGTGGTACTCGTCGACTTCGACGCCGCCACGCATGCCTGGCGCGTGCTGCCCGAAACCCGGTACCGAACCCTTTGATCCCTCGGCCCGCGTCCGCGGGTCTCATGTGCAAGGAGCTGCAATGAGCGTTGCCACGATCGCCCCTTTCCTGATCGGCCTGGGGGTGCTGCTGGTCGCCCTGCTGGGCATCGCGGGCCTGTTCAAGGCCTTCTACAAGAAGGTCGACCAGGGCACCGCGCTGATCGTCAACGACATGAGCGCGACGCCGAAGGTGCACTTCACCGGTGCGCTGATCATCCCGGTGCTCTACCGCGCCGAGCACATGAAGATCAGCCTGATCACGCTGCAGATCGACCGCCGCGGCAAGGAAGGCCTGATCTGCCGTGACAACATGCGCGCCGACATCGCGGTCGCGTTCTACCTGCGCGTCAACGAGACCCAGGCCGACGTGCTGCGCGTGGCCAAGGCGCTCGGCGCCGACCGTGCGTCGGACAAGCACGCCGTCGACGAGCTGTTCAACGCCAAGTTCTCCGAGGCATTGAAGACGGTCGGCAAGAAGTTCGACTTCACCGATCTGTTCGAGAAGCGCCAGGAATTCCGCGACGAGATCATCGCGGTGATCGGCAACGACCTCAACGGCTATGTGCTGGAAGACGTCGCGATCGACTATCTCGAGCAGACACCGAAGCACGTGCTCGATCCGCACAACATCCTCGACGCCGAAGGCATCCGCAAGATCACCGAGCTGACCGCGTCGCAGAACGTGGTCACCAACGAGCTCGAGCAGAACGAGCGCCTGGCGATCACCAAGAAGAACGTCGAGACCCGCGAAGCCACGCTCGCGCTGGAACGCCAGCAGGCCGAGGCCGAGGCGCGGCAGAAGCGCGAGATCGAGACCATCCAGGCCCGCGAGACCGCCGAGACGCAGAAGGTGC
This sequence comes from Luteimonas flava, assembly GCF_036584485.1. Lineage (NCBI taxonomy): Bacteria > Pseudomonadati > Pseudomonadota > Gammaproteobacteria > Lysobacterales > Lysobacteraceae > Luteimonas > Luteimonas flava. The sequence goes on from NZ_JAZHBM010000002.1 coordinate 978,368, forward strand.
AGGAAGAGCAGCGCCAGCTTTCGGAGAACGCGCGCATCGAGGCGCAGCAGCTGATCGACATCCGCGAGGAGAACCGCCTGCGCGAAGTCGAAGTCGCCACCCAGAACCGCCAGCGCGCCGTCGCCATCGAGGCCGAGCGCGTGGAGCGCGCGCGCAAGCTCGAGCAGGTGACGACCGATCGCGAAGTGCAGCTGCAGGGCGTGGAGCGCGACAAGGTGGTCGAGCAGGGCCGCATGGACGTCGCCAACATCACCCGCGAGCGCATCTCGATCGACCGCACCGTCGCGGCCGAAGAAGAACGCATCAAGGAACTGCGCGAAGTCTCCGAGGCCGATCGCCTGAAGCAGGTCACCATCCTCGATGCCGAAGCCAAGGCGCAGGAATCGCTGGTGCGCCAGGTCAAGGAAGCCGAGGCGCGCGAGACCGCGGCCCGTCACCGCGCGGTCGAGATCACCACGCTGGCGCAGGCCGAATTCGATGCGTCCGGCAAGCAGGCCGAGGCCAAGAAGCTGCTCGCCGAAGGCGTGCAGGCCGAGCGCGCCGCGCCGGGTCTGGCCGAAGCGCAGGTCAAGGAAGCGGGTGCGTCGGCGATCGAGAAGGTCGGTATCGCCGAAGCCCGCGTGGTCGATGCGATGGCCGATGCCAACCTCAAGCAGGGCGCCGCCGAGGCCAAGGTGCTGGCCGAGCAGCTGGCCGCACGCGCGCAGGGCGAGGAGCAGATGGGCCGCGCCCGGGCGACGGCGACCGAATCGCTGGGCCTGGCCGAGGCCAGCGTCATCGAGAAGAAGCTCTTCGCCGAGGCCGAAGGTCTGACCAAGAAGTTCGGTGCGATCGACGCGCTCAGCGACACCGCGCGCGGGCACGAGGAGTTCCGCATGACCCTCGACACCAGCCTCAAGCAGGCATTGGCGGCATTCGAGGCCGGCAAGGAAGTATCGAAGGAGAATGCCGAGGTCATCGCGACCGCGTTGCGCAATGCCGACATCGATCTGATCGGCGGCGACGGCGGCATGTTCGAGAACGTGGTCAAGGCCGTTTCGCTGGGGCGCTCCATCGAGGGCCTGACCGAGAAGAGCCCGATCCTGCAGGATCTGCTGCAGCGCTATCTGGGGGTGTCCAGCGGATCGCTGCCCGCTGCGCGCAGCGGCAGTGCGCCGGCGGCTCGCGTCGTCGAGGGCGATCCCGCCTGAACCCGCATGCGGCCCAGGTCGCCATCTCGAACGCTGGGCGCGCCTTGACGGCGCGCCCGCGCCAGCCCGGATCGTGAGCCGATGACCGAACAGCCCCAGGACGCCGCGACGGCGTCGCCCGAAGACACTCATATCGATCAGGCCGTCGCCCGCGGCGGTGCCTACGAGGTGCTGCGCCGGCGCCTGCTGGAACAGGGCACACGCCTGCGCATGCTCGCCGAATCGCTCAACACGCGCCGCCTCGCCGAGTTCGGCGACAGCCGCATGGAGGTGATCGGGCGTTTCCGCATCCGCACCGAGAACAACTGCGTCGGTCGCGACATCGTGCAGATTCCCGGCGACCAGGTGCTGTTCGGTTACAACGTCTACATCGGGCTCAAGAGCAAGACCCGGATCGAGGACGTGTTCGGCCTCTATCGCCTGGTGGAGGCCGATGGCGGCGACGACGTGGTGCCGGTCGACCTTGCCGGCACGTTCCTGGCGCAGCCCGGCTTCGTCCACGATTTCACCGAGCTCTACGCCTACTACAAGCATGCGCGGCTGCTGCAGCTCATCGTCCGCGAGGGCCGGCTGCTGGCCGCATTCCAGATCGGCGAGCGCAGCACCGACGTGCGCGTGTTCCGCTGGTCGATCACGAACACCGGCGAACTGAGCTATCTCGATTCCCGCGGCGAACGCGACATCGCGCTGCCGCCGCCGTTCGATTTCGAATGGACCCGCGCCACCCGCGAACTCGCGGTCGATGGCCGCCACCCGCATCTGAACATCCTCGACACGCTGTTCGTCGAGACCACGGGCGGCGATCTCACCGTCAAGGTGGAGAACAACACCGAAACCGGCGCCGGCATCTACAGCGAGCCGGTCGACGACCGCACCCAGTCGATCGACGATGCCACCTTCGATTTCGCCAGGGTCGGCACGCTGATCCTGCTGAAGGTGCTGCCCTACCGCGAGCAGCAGTGGCGCGGGCTGATCTACAACACCATCACCGGGAAGATCGTCCGCAACGACGCCATCGTGCAGGCCTGCGTCCAGCTGCCCGAAGACCACGGCATCATCTTTCCCGGCGGCTACTACCTGCAGAACGGCGACCATCGCGCCTTCGACGCGCAGATGGACGGCATGCAGTTCAAGCGCGCGATCCGCTCGCCGAACGGCGAAGACGTGATGTACATCTTCTACGACCGCGCGGCGGGGCGGTCGGCGTTGTTCGTCTACAACACCATCCAGCGCGCGCTGCAGAACCCGGTGTTCGGGCATGGCTATGCGCTGCTGCACGACGGCCGCATGGTGCTGTTCCATGCCGAGGGCGATGCGCCGACGCGGGTGCACCCGATGCAGGTCTGGCAGACGCCGTTCACCAGCGACGAGTTCGCCGCGCACGTGCCGGTAGGCAACAGCTTCATGGGGCGGATCGGCAATCCGGAGCTGGTGCGCGGCATTTCCAACCTGCTCGATCTCGCGCGCACGATCGACGGCCGCGATGTGTCCTTGCAGCGGTATCAGCTGCTGGTGCACGACACCCGCCGCATGTTCGACGCCCACCACTGGCTTGAAGATGCCGACAGCGAAGGCGCGGGCGCGCTGTTGCACGAGATCGCCGCGACCGGCGAGTCGGTGCTCGACGAGTATGAAAAGGTCGAAGGCATCCGTCGCCAGTCCGATGCCGCGATGCGTGAGGCCGGGACTGCGCATCGCGCATTGCTGGGTCGTCTGCAGCCGGAGAGCTGGAACCGCATCGAAGAGTTCGTCGAGGCGCTGAACGAGATTTCGAAGCAGCGCGGCCATCTGCTGACCATCCGCGAGCTGCGTTACGTCGACACCGGCGCCATCGACGCGATGGGCGACGCGCTGCAGGCCGCGCAGGACACGGTCGGCGCCGCGACCGGCACCTTCCTCGCCGGCGAGCGTGCCTTGCAGCCGGTGTCCGAGCGCCTGCAGGTGCTCGACACCGAAGCACAAGCGGCGACCACCGCGAAGGCGCTCGCCGCCTCGATCGCCGAGATGCAGGCACTGTCCGGCGATCTGGACATGCTGTCGGAGCTGATGGCGACGCTGAAGGTCGATGATGCGACCGAGCGTACGCGCGTGGTCGATGCGATCTCCGGTCTGTACGCGCGGCTCAACCAGACCCGCACACGCGCCGACCAGCGTCGCCGCACGCTCGGCTCGGCCGAAGCCGTCGCGCAGTTCGGCGCGCAGTTCGCGCTGTTCGGCCAGGCGATCGCGGGCGCGCTGGCGCTGGCGACCGATCCCGAGCGCGCCGACGAGCAACTGTCGCGGCTGATGGTCCAGCTCGAGGAGCTGGAGAGCCAGTTCGGCGAGCACGAGCAGTTCCTCGGCGACATCCTCGCCAAGCGCGAGGAACTGCTGGACACGTTCGAATCGCACAAGCAGTCGCTGCTCGATGCGCGCCAGCGCAAGGCGCAGGCGGTGTTCGATGCCGCCGCGCGCATCCTCGACGGCCTGCCGCGGCGCACCGAGCGCTTCGAGGCCGCCGACGAACTCAACGCCTTCTTCGCCGGCGATCCGCTGATCCTCAAACTGCGGGAGCTCGCCACGCGCCTGCGCGACTACCGCGACACGGTGAAGGCCGACGACGTCGAAGCGCGCCTGAAGGCCGTGCGCGACCAGTCGGTGCGCAGCCTGCGCGACCGCAGCGATCTGTTCGAGGGCGGCGGCCAGGTGATCCGTCTCGGCCCGCGGCATCGTTTCAGCGTGAACACGCAGCCGCTGGACCTGACGATCCTGCCGCGTGGCGATGGGCTGTCGATCCACCTGACCGGCACCGATTTCTACGCGCCGATCGAAGATCCCGAACTCGAGACGCTGCGCGACTACTGGCAGGTGACGCTCGATTCCGAATCGCCGGACATCACCCGCGCCGAGTATCTCGCCGGCCTGGTCCTGCAGGCCGCGATCGAGGGTCGCGAGGGTCTCGATCTCGACCGGCTGCAGCGCGAGCTGCCCGAGCCCGAAGCACTGGAGCGCAGCGTGCGCGCATTCGCCGCGCCGCGCTATCGCGAAGGCTACGAGAAGGGCATCCACGACCACGACGCCGCGCTGATCCTGCGTGCGTTGCTGCCGCTGCACGCCCAGGCCGGTCCGTTGGCGAAGCCGCCCGCCGCGCGCGCCCTGGCGATGGCCTTCTGGGCCTTCGGGCGCGCCGGCACCGCCGCCGACCAGTGGCCCGAGCGCAGCGCCGGGGCGCGCGCGATCCGCCAACTGTTCGCGTCGGATGCCGGCATCGATGCGCTGCGCACCGAGATCGCCGATGCATTGGCAGCGTTCGTCGCGGCGCAGAACCTGCCGTTCGATGCGGCGCTCGCACCGGTCGCGGCCGACTACCTGTTCGAGGAGCTGCGCGAAGGCGCGCCGACGTTCGGCATCAGCCATTACGCGCGTGATCTCCGCGACGCACTGCGCAAGGCGCTGGACAGCGCCGGTCTGACCGCCGATGTCGAGCGCGCGCTCTCCGATGCGGCGGCGCCGCTGGCGCAGCGCTGGTCGCTGGCCGCGCAGTGGCTGGGTGCGCTCGGTGCCAGCGAGACGCATGCCGCGCTCGCCGGTTACGTGCCCGAGGCCATCGTGCTGCTGCTCGCCGCCGACACGCTGCCGCACGCGGTGCGCGAGGTCACGCTGATCACCGATGTCGACGGTCTGCTCGGCGAGCATCCGCGGGTGCTCGCAGGCCGCCTGCGTCTGTCGCTCGACGGCTTCCTGCAGCGCTTCGACGCGCACCGCCTGCAGTTCGTGCCGGCCTTCCACCGCTACCTGAGCGCGCGCCAGCGCATCGCGGCGCGTGAGCGCGATGCACTGCGCCTGTCGGAGTTCAAGGCGCGGCCGCTGACCTCGTTCGTGCGCAACAAGCTGATCAACGAGGTCTACCTGCCGCTGATCGGCGACAACCTCGCCAAGCAGATGGGCACGGTCGGCGAACACAAGCGCAGCGACCTGATGGGCCTGCTGATGCTGATTTCGCCGCCCGGCTACGGCAAGACGACGCTGATGGAATACGTCGCCAGCCGGCTGGGCCTGGTCTTCATGAAGATCAACGGCCCGGCGCTGGGACACGAGGTGCGCTCGATCGATCCGGCGCAGGCGCCCGACGCGACCTCGCGTCAGGAACTGGAGAAGCTCAACCTCGCGCTGGAGATGGGCAGCAACACGATGCTGTATGTCGACGACATCCAGCACACGCATCCCGAGTTCCTGCAGAAGTTCATCTCGCTGTGCGACGGCACGCGCCGCATCGAGGGCGTGTGGAAAGGCCGCACCAAGACCTACGACATGCGCGGCAAGAAGTTCTGCGTGGTCATGGCCGGCAACCCGTATACCGAGTCCGGCGAGGTGTTCAAGATTCCGGACATGCTGGCCAACCGCGCCGACATCTACAACCTCGGCGACGTGCTCGGTGGCATGGAGGACTCATTCAAGCTCAGCTACATCGAGAACAGCCTGACCTCCAATCCGGTGCTCGCACCGCTGGCGACGCGCGACATGGCGGACCTCTATCTGCTGGCCGAGCGCGCCGCCGGCAAGGACGTTTCGACCAACGACCTGTCGCACGCCTACAGCGGCGCCGAGGTCAACGAACTCACCGCGACGCTGCAGCGGCTGCTGCAGGTCAGCGAGATCGTCTATCGCGTCAACCAGCAGTACATCGCCAGCGCCGCGCAGGCCGACCGCTACCGCACCGAGCCGGCGTTCCGGCTGCAGGGCAGCTACCGCAACATGAACAAGCTGGCCGAGAAAATCTCGCCGGTGATGAATGCCGCCGAGCTCGAACAGCTGCTGGACGACCACTACATGGGCGAGTCGCAGCTGCTGACCACCGGCGCCGAGGAAAACCTGCTCAAGCTCGCCGAGTTACGCGGCAAGCTCGACGAGACCGCCTCTGCCCGCTGGGCCCAGATCAAGCGCGACTTCATGCGCGACAAGGCGATGGGCGGCGAGGATGCCGACACCGGCGCACGCGTCGTTGCGCAGCTGGCGGATATCGCCGCGGGCCTGCAGTCGATGGGACAGGGCAGCGAGGCGCCAGTCGCACCTGCGCCGTGGGACCAGTTGCTGGCCGCGCTGCACGGGCTGCGCGCGCCGGCGGCACCGACGCCTGTCGAGGTGGCGCCAGTGGTCGGGCCAGACGACACGGCACGGGCCGTTGCAGGCGAACTGCAGACGGCGCTGCGTGAAACAGCAGGTCCGCTGCTCGCGCAGCTCGGCCAGTCGGTCGCCGGACAGGCCGCGCTCAATGCTGCGCTTGCGGAACTGGCGCAGTGGCTGCGTACACGCGGCACGACGCTCGACAGCAGCACGCCTGCGCGCCGCCGCGAGCGCACCCCGGCCGAGCGGCGTCTCGATGCCGCGCTCGATCGCCTCGGCGCAGCCGAATCCGACCCGGACGCGCAGGCCTGATGTCGACCGGTGACGACATCGACGCGGTGCCCGACGATGCGGCCGGCATCTCGGCCTACGGCGATGCAGTCATCGCCGAGCTGGCCGCCATCGATATTGCGGACACGCTCGATGCCGCGCCGGCGGCCGCGTTGGTCGCGCGTCTGCGTGATCTGCACATCGCGATGCGCGCCGCGCTTCCATTGCGTGGCCGGCCGCGTGCCGGTCTGTTCGCGCGCCTGACCGGTCGTGACGTCATCGACCAGCACGAAGCGGAAGCGCTCGGCGCACGCATGGGCGTGTTGCTGATCGACGCCGACCGCGCCGCCGCAGCCCTGCGCGCCGATATCGCGGCGCATCGCGCGCGTCTGGCGGCATCGGCACCTGCACTCGACCGGCTGGACCGGGCCGCGGCTGCAGTGCGCGCCGGCAGTGCCGAGGACGAGGTCCATCAGGATCTGCGGCTGCGCCGCGCGCAGCACCTCGACACCGTGCGCGCGACGCATGCGTTGTCGGCGCGGCAACTGCAGCTGATCGCCGAGCAGCACGAGGCCGTGCTCGCGCACTACCGCAACGTCCGCGATGTTCTGCTGCCGTTGTGGCGGCAACGCGCGGTCGGTGAACGCGCTGTCCAAGGCGCCGCGCAGGCGGTGACTGCGGCCGACATCGAAGTCGACGTCGCCCATGCACTCGATGCCATGACCGCTACACTCGCCCGACGCGCGCCCGATCGCGCCGACAGGCCCAAGGAGACCGACGCATGACCCAGGACACCGCCTATCCCACGCACGTGCCGTCGGCGACGCCGGTGACCGACGATGCCGCATTGCAGTCGCTGGGTCTGGTGCCCGCCGACCGCGCCGACATCGAGGTCGTCGGCCGCAGCCTCGCGGACATCACGCCCGGCAACCTGCACGTGTTCGGCCGCGACGCGGCGAGCAAGACCGCGGCGTTCTCCAGCCAGCTGCTCGACCAGGTGCGCAACAGCGATCTCGACGCGACCGGCGACAAGCTCGGCGAAGTCGTGCGGATCGCGCGCGCGCTCGACCTGGGCAGCTTCGCCGGCCGGTCCAAGGTGCCGGTGCTCGGGCGCCTGATCGACAGGATGCGTTCCGGCCGCGACGAGCTGGTGCAGAAGTTCAGCAACACCAACCAGCAGATCGAGCGGCTGATGGGCGATGTCGGCCGCCAGCAGGACCTGCTGACGCGCCGCATCACCGACTTCGACCGCATGCACGACGTCGTGCTCGACGAGCGCCGTGCGCTCGGCGTGCACGTGATCGCGGGCCGCGAGCGGCTGGCGAGCCTGGCCGCCGAACAGGCGACGCTGGCCGGCGCGGAAGATCCGCAGTCACGCACGCGCCGCGCCGAGATCGAGAACGCGGTCCGCCTGCTCGACAAGCGCGTCGGCGACCTGCTGGTGATGCAGCACGCCGCCGACCAGTCGTTGCCGATGATCCGCCTGATCCAGGCCAATGCGATCCAACTGGTCGAGAAGTTCAACACCGTCCGCAACATCACGATTCCGTCGTGGAAGCGGCAGTTCGCGATCCAGCTGTCGCTGGGCGAGCAGAAGAACGCGGTGGAGCTGTCGAATGCGATCGACGACGCCACCAATGAGCTGATGCGCAGCAATGCGGACCTGCTGCGTCAGACCTCGGTCGAGACCGCCAAGGCCAACCAGCGTGCCGTCATCGACATCGGCACGCTGCGCCACGTGCACGAGCAGCTGATCCAGACGGTCGAGGAGGTGCGCAGCATCCATCGCGACGGCATGCAGCAGCGCCGCGAAGCCGAAGGCGAACTCGCGCGCCTGCGCGACGATGTGCAGAAGCGGTTGGCGGCACCGACGGAAGGGGTCTGACGCAAAGCACGCACAGGTGATTCAGCCCGCTCGCGGAACCTGAGCACCTCTCCCTTCGGGAGAGGTCGACGCGCGCAGCGCGTCGGGTGAGGGCAGGGCGGCGCGGAGTCGTCAAAAGCGCCCGCATCCGCCCTCCGGGCACCTTCCCCCGGAGGGGGAAGGAAACACACGTCGCATTCGCAGGAATCAGCGCGCGCTGTACGCGTGTACCTCGTCGACCAGCACCCCGACATGATCGGGATTCATGTCCGGCGACATGCCGTGGCCGAGGTTGAAGATGTGGCCGTCGCGCGAGCCGCCGTTGCCGTGAGCGTAGCTGTCGAGGGCGTGGCGGACCTGGGCGCGGATCGCATCCGGGGCGCCGTACAGCGTGGTCGGATCGAGGTTGCCCTGCAGGGCGACGCGGCCTTCCGTGCGACGCGCGGCGTCGCCCAGTTCGATCAGCCAGTCGACGCCGACGCCTTCGGCGCCGGAGCGCGAGAGCTCGTCGAGATACGCGGCATTGCCCTTCCCGAACAGGATCAGCGGCGTGCGCCCGGCGCCGTCGCCACGCTGCAGTTCCTGCGCGATGCGGGTCAGGTACGGCAATGAGAACTCGCGGTACATCGCCGGCGACAGCACGCCGCCCCAGGTGTCGAACACCTGCAGCGCCTGCGCACCGGCCGCGCGCTGCGCGGCCAGATACGCGATCACCGCATCGGTGTTGACCGACAGCAATGCGTGCAGCGCCTTCGGATCATTGAGCGCCATCGCCTTGATGCGGGCGAAATCCTTGCTGCCGCCGCCTTCGACCATGTAGCAGGCGAGCGTCCACGGGCTGCCGGAGAAGCCGATCAGCGGCACGCGGCCGTCGAGTTCACGGCGGATCGTGCGCACCGCGTCCATCACGTAACGCAGGTCCGTTTCCATGTCCGGCACGCCGAGCTTCGCGATGCTGGCCGCGTCACGGACCGGGTGGCGGAACTTCGGGCCTTCGCCTTCGACGAAATACAGGTCCAGACCCATCGCATCGGGGATGGTCAGGATGTCGGAGAACAGGATCGCCGCGTCGAGATCGAAGCGCGCCAGCGGCTGCAGCGTGACTTCGCAGGCGAGATCGGGATTCTTCGCCATCGCGAGGAAGCTGCCGGCGGCCTTGCGCGATGCGCGGTACTCCGGCAGATAGCGGCCGGCCTGGCGCATCAGCCAGACGGGCGTGCGGTCGACGGGTTCGCGGCGGAGGGCGCGGAGGAAGCGGTCGTTCTTCAGGACGGCGGACATCGGGACTGGAATTTCCTGGTGGAGGCGGTGGTCGCGCGGTCAGGCCGGCGCGTCGCTGCCGCGGGCGAACATCAACTGGAAGCCGCGCTTGAGCTGCGCATCGCGCGCGGCTTCGAGCGCCTTGATCGCGCTGGGCTGGTCGAGGAACTGGTCGCGCCGCAAGGTGCTGCGGCCGCCGACCTGGCCGGTCTCGCGCAACAGCACCCAGCCGCCCAGCAGATCGGGCTGCAGGGTGAGCTGCACGAATCGCGGGGATTCGTGGCCGTCGGGGTGCTGTTGCAGGAACAGGCGCATGGCGCCGATTGTACGGCGTGCCGTGTTCAGGCCTCTTGCAGGACCGACAGCACGGCCGATTCGGGCACATCGCTCAGCACTTCCGCGCGCCCGGCGCCGCGCCAGACGATGAAGCGCAGGCCACGGGCGACCGCCTTCTTGTCCAGGCGCATGTGCGCGAGCAGGCGCTCGGCATCGAGTCCGGCCGGCACGTCGACCGGCAGTTGCAGGCGCACCAGCAGCGCGCGCAGGCGCTGTGTGTCGGCCCCCGGCGCCAGCCCCAGCGTTTCCGACAGGCGCGCTGCGAGCACCATGCCGACCGCGACCGCCTCGCCATGGTTGAGGCCGCCGTAGCCCTGCTCGGTCTCGATCGCGTGGCCGAAGGTGTGGCCGAGATTGAGCAGGGCGCGTTCGCCATGTTCGAACGGGTCGCGCGCGACGATCGCCGCCTTGTGCGCGCAGCTGCGGGCGATGGCTTCGGCCAGCGCGGCGTCGTCCATCGCCAGCAGCGCATCGGCGTTGGCATCGAGCCAGTCGAGGAAATCCGCATCGCCCAGCGCGCCGTACTTCACTACTTCGGCCAGGCCGGCGCGCAGTTCACGGGGCGGCAATGTGCGCAGCGCGGCGGTATCGGCGATCACCGCGCGCGGCGGGTGGAAGGCGCCGACGAGGTTCTTGCCCTGCGGCAGGTCGACTGCGGTCTTCCCGCCGACCGACGAGTCCACCATCGCCAGCAGCGTGGTCGGCAGCTGCACGCAGTCGATGCCGCGCATCCAGCAGGCCGCGGCGAAGCCGGCGAGATCGCCGATCACGCCGCCGCCGAGTGCGAACAGCGTCGAATCGCGGCGCATGCGCGCATCGGCGAGCGCGGTGGTGACTTGCGCGAAATGCGCGAGCGTCTTGGCCGCTTCGCCCGGCGGCAGCACGTGCCGGTGGATGCGCAGGTCCGGGCGCGCGGCCTGCAGCGCGGCGATCACGCGATCGGCATACAGCGGCGCGACGTGCGTATCGCTGACGAGCATGGCGTCGCGCCCGCGCACGCTGCGCGCCAGCAGCGCGCCGTCGTCAAGCAGGGACGGGCCGATATGGATGGTGTAGGGCGTGTCGCCAGCGACGGCGACCTCTCGGGCACTGGTGGTCATGCGATCCGGATACGGGTGGGGGATGTGGCCGGCGCGACGTTTGTTGCGCGGCTCATGAGGCGTGGGTCGACGCCACGTCGGCGGCGGCGTCGGAAATGACTGTTTCGACGCTGCCGGCCGGCGGATGCCAGTGCGCCTCGACCAGATGGCCGAGCTGGGCAGCCGCCTCGTTGCAGGCGTGCGGGCCGGTGTCGAAACGCAGATGCGCGGCGTCGGCGTACAGCGGCGCGCGTTCGATGGCGAGACGCTGCAGGACTTCGGTGCGGTCGTCGCCCGCGAGCAGTGGTCGCGTGCGGTCGCGCGCCAGCCGTGCGAGCTGGGCGTCGACATCGGCATGCATGTGCACGACGAACCCGCGCGACCGCAGCAGGGCGCGGTTGGCGGGATCGAGCACCGCGCCGCCACCGGTCGCGATCACCTGGCCACTGCCGGCGAGTATCTCCACCAGGGTCGCCCGCTCGCGCGCGCGGAAACCGGCTTCGCCTTCGCACTCGAAGATCGTCGCGATCCGCGCACCGGTACGGACCTCGATCTCGTGGTCGACGTCGACGAAGACCACGCCGAACCGCGCCGCGAGGCGACGGCCGATCGAGGATTTGCCGGCGCCCATCGGACCGACGAGCACGAGGTTGGGGGCGGGGTGCATGGCTGCATGCTAGCAGCGGGGGCGGGAGGCGCCGAACGTTGCAGACGCAAGCTTTGCTTTGGCTTGTGCTTCCGACCTGGTTTTTCCGCTTTGGACGTTTGCTTTGTCTTTCCAACGGAATGAAGAATCTGGTCTATCGCCAACCCGGAGGGCGCCGCCCATGGATGGGCGGCGTTTTCCGACCGAGGCAGGATGCCGAGTCGGAAAATTCCTGCACACGACAAGCCGCGGGCTGCGGACGTGTCGGGGAGACGTTTTTCTTTGGTTCCGTTTCTTTTGGCGTCAACCAAAAGAAATGAACTCGGCCGCGTCAGCGGACGAAAGCGTTTGACCTTGGTCTTACGCCCGCGGCGAGAAGCAACGTCAAACGCTTCCACTCGCCTTGCGGAGAGCGGGTTCACTTCTTTTGCCGGCCCGCGCACGCAGTGCGAACGGCGAAGCCGGTCCCGAAGGGGCGAGCATCGAAGATGCGAGTCAAAGAAACGGAACCAAAGAAAAGGGCCAGCCCCGACGGAGCGAATCCGGCCAGTCGTTCGTTCCGGGATTTTTCGACTTACCGTTATGGCTCGTTCGAAAAACGTCGCACATCCATGTGCGACGCCCTAAGGATCTGCGATACGTGTTGACGCGTCAGCGATGAGCAACTGCAACAGCGGACGCAGATGGAGACGCAAAGAAGACCTTTGCACGACGAATAGCCTAAGAAAATCGGGCTCCTCCCGCCGGAACAATCCCCCGCTCGGCATCGAGCGTCACCACCACATCCGCCAGACCCGGCAACGTCCGCAACGCTTGCCGGCTCACCCGCTCGTAGTGCTGCACGAACCGGGCAACGCCGGCCGCGTCCATGCCACCACGCCCCGGCTCGGCCGCCTGCAGCGCCTGCTCCTGCTGCAGGCGCCAGTCGAAAACGACCTCGAAGCCGGGCGGTTGCAGGAACAGCAGGCGATCGAGGCCGGCCCACAGTGCGGGGTAGTTGCGGGCGAGGGCGGTGTTGCACCAGCGGCGCCAGGTGCCGGTGGGGTCTTCGTCGCGTTCCAGGGTGTTGACCGGCTCGACGAGCGCGCTCGCGGGTTCGGCCGGCGTGCCGACGCACCAGCCTTCGAACAGCAGCAGGTCGAGGCCCTGCACCGTCGGCCAGCCGGTTTCCGGCAGGCGGCGGTCGCCGAGTTTGTCGAAGCGCGGCAGGCGGATCGGGGTGCCGGCGCGCACGGCGTCGACTGCAGCGAGTCCCAGTGCGACTTCGTGGGTGCCGGGCGGGCCGCGGGTCGCGAGCAGCGGATGCACCTCGCGGGCGAGTGCCTGACGGGCGTCGCGATCCAGATACAGATCGTCGAGCGAGAGCACGGCAGCGCGCAGCCCACGTGCTCCGGCGGCGCGGACGACCTGGGCGGCAAGGGTGGATTTGCCGGTGCCCTGGAGACCACTGATGCCCAGCACGCGCGGCGCGCCGCCGGGCTGCTGGCCGGTGAGCAGGGTGTCGACGAGGGCGTCGGGCCAGGGCGAGGGTGGTGTGGCGTGCATCGGGGCACGATAGCGCGGCCTGCGCGTGCTGCGCCGCGGTTCGACATTGCAGTGCTCGAGCGGCGATCATCGAGGCATGCACACCGCCACCACGACCCTGCTGTCCGAAGCCCTCGACACCTTCGCCACCCTGTTCGACGAGGCGCAGGCCGCGGGCGAACCCGATCGCACCGCGATGACCGTCGCCACCGCCGCCCTCGACGGCCGGCCGTCGGCGCGCACCGTGCTGCTCAAGGCCTGGGACGAGCGCGGTTTCGTCTTCTATACGCATCTCGACGGGCGCAAGGGCCGCGAGCTGCAGGAGAATCCGCACGCCGCGCTGCTGTTCCACTGGCCGCGCGTCCGTAAGGGCGTGCAGGTGCGGATCGAAGGGCCGGTGGTGATCGTCGCCGACGACGAGGCCGATGCGTATTTCGCCTCGCGCCCGCGCGGCAGCCAGCTGGGTGCGTGGGCGTCGAAGCAGTCCGAGGTGCTCGACACGCGCGAGACCTTCGAGCAACGCCTGGCCGATCTCGAGCGCGAGTTCGAAGGCCGCGACGTGCCGCGTCCGCAGCGCTGGTCGGGCCTGCGCGTGCGCCCGGATCGCGTCGAATTCTGGTACGGCGCCGAGTACCGCCTGCACGAGCGCTGGCTCTACGAATGCGACTGCGCCGGCGACTGCCGCAAGCGGATGCTGTATCCGTGATCGCCGGGTGACTTCGACCGTGGTCTCTGTCGCAGTGTGCCTCGCATGTCCGTCCGCATCCCTGTAGAAGGGTCTGCACACGCCCGGCGCTCGGACGGCTGACAACAGTCACTGCGCCCGATCACAGCAGGATCCGATGGACAAGACGTGGTTGTGGCACTGGCTGTTGCCCCCCGAGCGATTCCCGCTGGAAGCCACGGATGCCTATATGCGCGCGGTCGGCGTCGTGCTGATCGCCCTGGCTGCGATCGCACTGATCGGCGCGATGGGCGCGATGGAACTCGTGCTGGGCGGCACGTTCGGCCGCTATCTGATGGTCATCGTGCTCCTGCTGCTGCTCACCCTGGCCGGTTTTCGCCACTACGGCGGCGTGACCCGCTTCGGTCACCTCACGGTGGGCGTGGTGATCCTGGGCATCGCGGTGGTGATGGCGATGACCGGTGGTCGTGCCGTGGGCGGCGCGATGATGCTGCCGCTCTTCGTGCTGCTGGCGATGCTGGTGCTGCCGCGCTGGCAGGGCGCGCTGTGGGCCGTGGTGGCGGTGGCGGCGATCGGCCTGTCGTATGCGCTGGCCAGCGCCGGTGCGCCCGCCTGGTTGCGCCCGCACCCGCAGTGGGCGGCCAGCGCCGGGTATCGCGTGCCGATTGCGCTGTGCGTGTTGAGTGCGATGTTCGGGCTGTATTTCATGCGCAGCTACCGCGAACTGCTCGCAGGTCTGGAGGCGTCGCGTCGCAGCGAAACCGAGCTGCTGCGGATCGCCACCCTGCAGAAGGAACGCTTCGTCGATTTCGCCCTGGTGGCGGCGGACTGGTTCTGGGAAACCGACGCCGACGACCGGCTGGTCCATGTCTCGGCCGGCTTTGGCCACGCGCTCGGCCTGAGCAACGAGGAGGTGATCGGCTGCACCCCGACGCAGGTCGCCTCGCGCCTGCTGCCGCCGGACCGGGCCGCCGCGGTGGCCGATCTGCTCGCCGCGCGGTCCGACTTCACCGGTCAGCTCCTGCGCGCGTCGAGCGCCGATGGCGAGCACCGCATTCTCAGCAACAGCGGCCGCGCGCTGTGGTCGCGCGATGGCGAGTTCCTCGGATACCGAGGCGCCGCGGTGGATGTCACCGCACTGCAGGGCCTCAACGAGGAACTGCGGTACATGGCCGAGACCGACGCGCTGACAGGACTGGCCAACCGCCGTTCCGTCTCCCGGAGTATCGAGTCCGCACTGGGTGGGCGGGGCTGGCTGCTGTTCATGGATCTGGACGGGTTCAAGGCGATCAACGATACCCACGGCCACGATGCCGGCGATGCCGCGCTTCGCGACATCGCGCAGGCGCTGTTGCGCTGCGCCCGCGACACCGATGTGGTGGCCCGTCTGGGTGGGGACGAGTTCGCGATCCTGCTGCTCAACGACAAGCACAAGGCGGCCGAACTGGTCGCCACCCGGGTGCTGGATGAGGTCGCCGCCGTCGCCGCCACGGACGCGCGCTTCGAAGGCCTGGGCATCAGCATCGGCATGGCCCGGCTGGACGGCGCCGGGAGTGTGGAGCAGGCGCTGATCCGCGCCGACGCGGCCTGTTACGCGGCCAAGCGCGCTGGTCGGCACCGGTTCGAGACCGGCTGAACGCGCGCGCGGTCACGGGTGCCATCTGCACATGCGCGACAATGCCTGCAGTATCTCATCGAGTCGCCGCATGGGTCCGCAACGCATCGTCTGCCTGACCGAGGAACCGACGGAAGTCCTGTACGCGCTCGGCGAGCAGGACCGTATCGTCGGCATCAGCGGTTTCACCGTGCGTCCGCCGCAGGCGCGCAAGGAGAAGCCCAAGGTCAGCGCGTTCACCAGCGCGAAGATCGACGAGATCCTCAAGCTCGAACCGGATTTCGTCGTCGGCTTCTCCGACATCCAGGCCGACATCGCCGCCGAGCTGGTGCGGCGCGGCGTGGAGGTGTGGATCAGCAATCACCGCAGCGTCGACGGCATCGTCGATTACGTGCGCCGGCTCGGCGCGCTGGTCGGCTGCGCGGCGCGCGCCGACGCCTATGCCGACGAACTGCGCCGCGGACTGGATGAGATCGAGGCGCAGAGCGCGCGCCTGCCGCAGCGCCCGCGCGTGTACTTCGAGGAATGGGACGAACCGATCATCACCGGCATCCGCTGGGTCGCGGAACTGGTGCGCATTGCCGGTGGCGACGACGTGTTCCCGGAACTGTCGATTGAGCCGCTGGCCAAGGCGCGCATCCTCGCCGATGGCGATCCGGTGATCGAACGTGCGCCGGACATCATTCTCGGCTCCTGGTGCGGCAAGAAATTCCGCCCCGAGCGCGTCGCCGCGCGGCCGGGCTGGCACGCGATTCCGGCGGTGCGCGACGGCGAGCTGCACGAGATCAAGTCGCCGCTGATCCTGCAGCCGGGTCCCGCGGCCCTGACCGACGGGGTGACCGCGATGGCGAAGATCGTGCAGACCTGGGCGCAGCGGCAGGGCTGACGCGGCGCGGTCGCGTGGCGCGCAGGGCCCTGTGCCCCACGCGCGGCGGGACTCCGGAACAGTGGGTTGCGATGCCGTGACCCCGCCTGCGCCGGCAGGCGCCTAGCATGGCGCCTCCCCACACCGCAGGTGCAGTCCCATGCAGCGCATCGCCCTTCTCGGCATCACCGGACGCGCGGGCTCGCGTATCGCCAGCGAACTGCTGGCGCGCGGCCATCGCGTCACCGGCATCGCCCGCAACACCGCCGACACCCAGGCCCAGGCCGGCCTGACCCTGCAATCGGCCGACGCTTCGCGCGCCGACGCCATCGCGCCGCTGCTGCAGGGCCACGACGTGGTCGTCAGCGCGACGCGCTTCGATGGCGGCCCGACCGCCGACGTGCTGCTCGACGCCGTGCGCCAGGCCGGCGTGCGTCGCCTGCTGGTCGTCGGCGGCGCCGGCAGTCTGGAGGTCGCGCCGGGCGTGGCGCTGATCGACACGCCGGAATTCCCGGAGATCTACAAGGCCGAGGCCGGCGCGGGCCGCCGTTTCCTCGACGCGCTGCGCGGCGCCGACGACGTCGACTGGACCTTCGTCTCCCCCGGCGCGGTGTTCGAGCCCGGCACCCGCACCGGCGCATTCCGCACGGGCGGCGATGCCCTGCTGGTCGACGCGGACGGCAACAGTGCGGTCTCGATGGAGGACTACGCGATCGCCTTCGCCGACGAGATCGAACATCCCGCCCACGTGCGCGAGCGTTTCAGCGTGGCGTACTGATGGCGATGGCGGGACGCGGGACCGGCCGCTACTGGGCGCTGGTGTTCGCCGGCGGTCTGATCGAGACGGTCTGGGTGGTCGGGCTCAAGGCCGCGACCACGCCGCTGGGCTGGACGCTGACGATCGGCGCGATCGCGGTGAATTTCGCATTGCTGATGCGTGCGATCCGCTTCCTGCCGGTCGGTTCGGTCTACGCGGTGTTCTGCGGCCTCGGCGCGGCGGCTTCGGTGATCGCCGAGACCGTGTGGTTCGGCGAGCCGGTGCAGCCGGCGAAGATCGCGCTGATCGCCTTGCTGATCATCGGCGTCGCCGGCCTGAAACTGGTGACGCCGCTGGCGCCGGCGCCCGACGTGGAGAAGACGCCGTGACCGGCTGGCTGTTCGTGTTCGCGGCTGGGCTGGCGGAAGTGGCCGGCGTGATCGCGATGAACGCGATCAAGCAGAAGCCGGGCGCATGGGCCTACGCGCGGCTGGTGGCGTGTTTCGGCGTGAGCTTCGGCCTGCTGTCGCTGGGCCTCAAGAGCGGCATGTCGATCGCGATCGCCTACGCGGTCTGGGTCGGCATCGGCACGGTGGGCGCGGTGGTCGTCGGCATCCTGCGCTACGGCGAATCGGCGCGGCCGCTGCGGCTGTTCTTCGTCGCGCTGGTGCTGGCCGCAGTGGTCGGGCTCAAGCTGATCGGCTGACGTTGTTCGGCCGAGCGCGCGTCGTCAGCGCGGGATGTCGCGGTTGAAGCGCAGCGTGGCGCGTGCGCCGTCCTCGGCGGTGATCCGCAGGTCTAGGCGCAGCGTATCCGGGCCGCTGACGCGCGCGACGGCCACGTGTTCGACGCGGCCGTCGAGATCCACGGCATCGAAGGCCAGGGTCTGACGCACGCCGCGCAAATCGCGTGCCTCGCCGGTGATCTGCACCGGTACCGACACATCGCCGCGCTGCACGCTGACCAGCACCAAAGCCCGGTCGCGCGCCGGCTCGATCGCGTAGCGCCGGGCAACCGCGGCGCCCATGTGCGCGGCCGGCACCACGCTGGCCATCACTTCGGCATCGCCGAGCATCGTCTGCGCTGGCATCGCGGCGTTCTGCGCGCCGCTTGCCGCGCCCGCGTCGTCGGACGGCGTCTGCCCGCACGCGGTCACCAGCAGCACGAGCGCGGCGAGGCACAGCGCGCGCGTGATCTCAGTCATTGGCGGCCGACAGTTCGCCGCCGCGACGTGCGGCGTTGGCGATTGCCTCGCCGACAAGCGTGCGCAACCCGCCGGCTTCGAAGGTCTCGATCGCCGCCTGGGTGGTGCCGCCGGGCGAGGTGACGCGACGCCGCAGTTCCGCCGGCGCCTCGTCGGATTCGACCAGCATCCGCGCCGCGCCCAGCACGGTCTGCAGCACCAGCGTGCGTGCATCGTCTGCAGGCAGGCCCTGGGCGATCGCGGCTTCTTCCATCGCCTCGGCCAGCAGGAAGATGTAGGCCGGGCCGCTGCCCGACACGGCAGTGACCGCATCCATGCGCGCTTCGTCGTCGATCCACACGGTTTCGCCCGCGCTTTCCAGCAGCGCCTGCGCACGCGCGCGTCCGGCAGCGTCCACGCGCGCGTTCGCGAACAGGCCGGTCACGCCGGCGCCGAGCAGGGCGGGGGTGTTGGGCATCGTACGCACCACGGGCACATCGCCGCCGAGCCAGCGGACAAGCTGGGTCGCGGTGATGCCGGCCGCGATCGACAGCACCAGCGGCTGCGTGGCCTGCGCCACGTCGGCCAGCGATTCGCAGACCCCGCGCAACACCTGCGGCTTGGTCGCCAGCACCCAGGTCGCGGCGCCGTCGACGGCCTGCGCCGCGTCGGCGAACGTGCGCACGCCGAAATCGCGGGCCAGCGCATCGCGGCTGTCGGCGTTGGGATCGACGACGCGGACCGATGCGGCATCGCCGCCACGTGCGACCAGGCCGCCGATCAGGCTGCGCGCCATGTTGCCGCCGCCGATGAAGACGATGGGCGTGGCGGGTGTGTCGTGGAGATCGGTCATGGCGGCTTCGCTGTCGGGAACGCGTCGATGGTATCCGACCGCCCGCGCGGCGCCGGTCAGGACGCGGGGCGTGCGCCGAACAGCGCCGAGCCGACGCGCACCATCGTCGCGCCCTCGGCGATCGCCAGTTCCAGGTCGTCGCTCATGCCCATCGACAGCGTGTCGATCGCCGGGTCCTGTCCGGCCACGGTGTCGAACAGCCTGCGCATGCGCGCGAAGGCATCGCGGCGGCGTTCGGGTTCGGCGTGCGGGGCGGGAATCGCCATCAGTCCGCGCAGGCGCAACGACGGCGCCGCGCGGATCGCCGCGACCAGTGCCGGCACTTCCGACGGCACGCAGCCGTGCTTGCTCGACTCGTCGTCGATGTTGACCTGCACCAGCACGTTCAGCGCGCCACGCGCGGCCGGGCGGTGCGCGGCCAGCGCGTCGACCAGCTTCGTCCGGTCGACGGTCTGCACCCAGTCGAACAGCTCGGCCGCCTGCTTCGCCTTGTTCGACTGCAGGTGGCCGATCAGATGCCATTCGAGGCCCAGCCCGGCCAGCGCGCCGATCTTGTCCGCGGCTTCCTGCACGTAGTTCTCGCCGAACGCGCGCTGGCCCGCGGCGGCGAGCGCGGCGATGGCGTCGGCGGGGTGGCGTTTGCCGACCGCCAGCAGACGTGGCGGCGCTGGCCGCGCGGCGGCGGTGGCCGCGTTCGTCAGACGCGACATCACGGCGTCGAGCGCGGCGCGGGCGGGGAGCGAAGTCACGGGAATCGGGTGTCCGGGCAGGTGTGAACGGGCTGGTTTTGTGCAGGGTTTACAGGTCTATACTGCCGCCGGGGACAGGGAGGCGCCAGCCGGGAAGGCTCGCTGCGCGCCCTGTGCGGATCATCATCAAGGGGTGTTGCATGGATATCGCCGAACTGTTGGCGTTCTCGGTCAAGAACAAGGCGTCGGACCTGCATCTGTCCGCGGGACTGCCGCCGATGATCCGCGTCGACGGCGACGTGCGCCGCATCAACATCCCCGCGCTCGAGCACAAGCAGGTGCACGCGCTGATCTACGACATCATGTCGGACAAGCAGCGTCGCGACTTCGAAGAGTTCCTCGAGGTCGACTTCTCGTTCGAGATTCCGGGCCTGGCCCGCTTCCGCGTCAACGCGTTCAACCAGAACCGCGGCGCCGGTGCGGTGTTCCGGACGATTCCGTCGGAAGTGCTGACCCTCGAAGACCTGAACTGTCCGCCGATCTTCCGTCAGCTCATCGACCAGCCGCAGGGTCTGATTCTGGTGACCGGCCCGACCGGCTCGGGCAAGTCGACCACGCTCGCGGCGATGATCGACCACATCAACAAGAACGAATACGCGCACATCCTCTCGGTCGAGGATCCGATCGAGTTCGTGCACACCTCGCAGAAGTGCCTGATCAACCAGCGCGAAGTGCACCGCGACACGCACGGCTTCAACGAGGCGCTGCGCTCTGCGCTGCGCGAAGACCCCGACTACATCCTGGTCGGCGAGTTGCGCGATCTGGAAACCATCCGTCTGGCGCTGACCGCCGCGGAAACCGGCCATCTGGTGTTCGGCACGCTGCACACCTCCAGCGCGGCCAAGACCATCGACCGCATCATCGACGTGTTCCCCTCGGGCGAGAAGCCGATGGTGCGCTCGATGCTGTCTGAAAGCTTGCGCGCGGTGATCTCGCAGTCGCTGCTGAAGAAGGTCGGCGGGGGCCGGACCGCGGCCTGGGAAATCATGGTCGGCATGCCGGCGATCCGGAACCTGATCCGCGAAGACAAGGTCGCGCAGATGTACTCGGCCATCCAGACCGGCCAGCAGTACGGCATGCAGACGCTCGACCAGCACCTGCAGGATCTGGTCAAGCGCGGCCTGATCACGCGCCCGGCTGCCAAGGAATACGCCAAGGACAAGCGTCTGTTCGAGTGAGGCGTGAGTCGTGAGGAGGTAGGACGTCAGTCGTCGCTTCCTGCACTCCCCGCGCCGCCCTGACGTTTCACGCCTTACGCCTCACGTCTTACGGAGTTTCGACATGAGCAGCATCGACTTCACCTCGTTCCTCAAGCTGATGGCCCATCAGAAGGCCTCGGATCTGTTCATCACCGCCGGCATGCCGCCGTCGATCAAGGTGCATGGCAAGATCTCGCCGATCACCCAGAACCCGCTGACGCCACAGCAGGCGCGCGATCTGGTGCTCAACGTGATGACCCCGCCGCAGCGCGAGGAATTTGAGAAGACCCACGAGTGCAACTTCGCGATCGGCGTCTCCGGCGTCGGCCGCTTCCGCATCTCGTGCTTCTACCAGCGCAACCAGGTCGGCATGGTGCTGCGTCGCATCGAGACGCACATCCCGAGCGTCGAAGAACTCAACCTGCCGCCGATCATCAAGACGCTGGCGATGACCAAGCGCGGCATCGTGATCTTCGTCGGCGCGACCGGTACCGGCAAGTCGACGTCGCTCGCGGCGATGATCGGCTACCGCAACCAGAACTCGACCGGCCACATCATCACGATCGAGGACCCGATCGAGTTCGTGCACAAGCACGCCGGCTGCATCATCACCCAGCGCGAAGTCGGCATCGACACCGACAGCTGGGACGCGGCGCTGAAGAACACGCTGCGCCAGGCGCCGGACGTGATCATGATCGGCGAGGTGCGCACGCGCGAAGGCATGGACCACGCGATCGCGTTCGCCGAAACCGGCCATCTGGTGCTGTGCACGCTGCATGCGAATAACGCCAACCAGGCGATGGACCGCATCATCAACTTCTTCCCCGAAGACCGCCGCAACCAGCTGCTGATGGACCTGTCGCTGAACCTCAAGGGCGTGGTCGCACAGCAGCTGATCCCGACGCCGGACGGCAAGGGCCGGCGCGTCGCGATGGAGATCATGCTCGGCACGCCGCTGGTGCAGGACTACATCCGCGAAGGCGAGATCCACAAGCTCAAGGAAGTCATGAAGGAGTCGACGAACCTGGGCATGAAGACCTTCGACCAGGCGCTGTTCGAGCTCTACCAGGCCGGCGAGATCTCCTACGAGGATGCGCTGCGCTACGCCGACTCCGCGAACGAGGTGCGTCTGCGCATCAAGCTCGCCCAGGGCGGCGACGCGCGCACGCTGTCGCAGGGTCTCGATGGTGTCGAGGTGGCCGAGGTCCGCTGACCGTTCGCCTCCATCGCGAACGCTCGACAGACGCCCCGCATCCGCGGGGCGTTCTGCTTTCTTATGGGCGCCCGCAACGCAGTGTTGCCACAGACCGTCACGTCGCAGCGGTATCGTGACGCCGCCTTGTCGCCAACTTGACCCCGTCCGGGGGACAATGCGGCGCATTCATTCACGAAGGAGATCGCTGATGGCCTACACCCTCCCCGAGCTGGGTTACGCGTACGACGCGCTCGAGCCGCACATCGATGCCAAGACGATGGAAATCCATCACACCAAGCATCACCAGACCTACATCAACAACGCCAACGCCGCGCTGGAAGGCACGCAGTGGGCGGACACGTCTGCCGAAGACCTGATCGCCGATCTCGACGCGCTGCCGGAAGACAAGCGCGGCCCGCTGCGCAACAACGCCGGTGGCCACGCCAACCATTCGCTGTTTTGGACGGTGATGTCGCCCAAGGGCGGCGGCAATCCGGTCGGCGACGTCGCCAAGCACATCGACAGCGACCTCGGCGGCTTCGACGCCTTCAAGGAAGCCTTCACCAAGGCTGCGCTGACCCGTTTCGGCAGCGGCTGGGCGTGGCTGTCGGTCGACAAGTCGGGCGTGCTGAAGGTCGAAAGCAGCGCCAACCAGGACAACCCCCTGATGAAGGGCATCGGCTCGGGCAACACCCCGATCCTCGGCCTCGACGTCTGGGAGCATGCGTACTACCTGAACTACCAGAACCGTCGTCCCGACTACATCGCCGCGTTCTACAACGTCGTCGACTGGAACGAAGTCGAGCGTCGCTACCAGGAAGCGGTCAAGGGCTGAGCTTCTGCGTCTTGATGCAATCCCGTTCCGGCCGCGCAAGCGGCCGGAATGCTGTGGGGCCTACTGCGGCGGTTTGTCACGGCGTCGGCGCGACAAGGTGACCCACGCGATCAGCACGCAGATCCCGTACCAGCCGAACAGCCAGGCGAGCGCGTCCCAAGTCCGCGGACCGAAGAGCCACAACGCTTGCTGGCAACTGATGGGTTCGGAGGTGCGCCATCGCTGCATGAAGCACGGCGGTTCGAGTGTGTAGAGGTGGATCAGACCTGCGGCCATCAAGATCCCGGTCAAGACCAACGATGCCGCCAGAAGCCACAGTGCGCGGCGAAAGACGTGGGTTAGCGTCGGTCGCGCCATGGATGCCTCCGCTATCCGCGCCTCGCCCGCGCGATATCCCGCATCACCGGGCAATCCGGTCGATGCGCGCCCGGCAGATAGCCCAGGCTCATCAGGAATTCGCCGGTGATCTCGCCGCCGGTGAAGCGGAAGGTCTTCTTGAACAGCTTGACCCACGAGGCCTTGTCGCGCGGCGCGCCGTGCTCGACCGCATGTGCGTCCAGCCAGTCGACGAAACCGCCGTGACTGTCGCGCAGGTTCTGGATCACCTGCGCGTTGTGGATCGCGGCGTCGACCTTGAGCCGGTTGCGGATGATCGAGGCGTCGCCGAGCAGGCGCGCGCGATCGGCCTCGCCATAGGCGGCGACCTTGTCGACGTCGAAGCCGTCGTAGGCCGCGCGGAAGCCGGCGCGCTTGCGCAGGATGGTTTCCCAGCTCAGGCCGGCCTGGTTGATTTCCAGCAGCAGGCGCTCGAACAGCACCGCTTCTTCGCGCTGCGGAAAGCCGTACTCGGTGTCGTGGTAGGGGCCGTGGACCGGATGGCCCGGGGCGATGTCGCAATAGCCGCTCATCCACGCAGCATAGGGCGCGCGGACGGGGCCCGCCATCCGGTGCGACCCCGGTTGCGGCTTTCACGTCACGCACGTCACCATGCGCCGTCGCCCTTGCCGGATCCGTCGATGGAAATCGCCCACCGCCGCGTTGCCACCGTGCACTTCACCCTGTCCGACGACAGCGGCCAGCGCATCACCACCACCCGCGGCCACGATCCGCTGGTCTACATGCACGGCAACGGCTCGATCATCGCCGGGCTGGAAGAGGCGCTCGAAGGCCGAAAGGCCGGCGAGACGTTCACGGTCGACATCCCGCCCGAGCGCGGATTCGGTCCGCGCCACGACAGCCTCGTGCAGACCCTGCCGCGCACGATGTTCAGCGGCAGCACCACGCCCGCGGTCGGCGAGAAGCTGCGCGCGCAGACCGAGAAGGGGCCGTTGGACGTCATCGTGACCGCGCTGGACGACAGCGAGATCACCGTCGACGGCAACAACCCGCTGGCCGGGCGCCTGCTGCGCGCGGACGTGGAGGTCGTCGGCGTGCGGGTGGCCACGCCCGACGAGCTCCAGTTCGGCCTCTGAACCACGGCGGCGGGGCGGCGACAGCCGCTCCGCCGTTCAGTCCCGGTGGGGACATGCGAAGGCGCCTGGCCGGTTCGCCGACAGCCGGTTGGCTAGAATGCGCGCATGTCGTTCTTCGCCAACCAGATGCTGGTCGCGCTGCCTGCGCTCCGGGATCCCAATTTCGCACGGACCGTCGCGCTGATCTGCCAGCACGATGCGGACGGTGCGATGGGTGTGGTCATCAACCGGCCCTCGGAATACACCTTCGGCGATCTGCTCGACCAGATGAACATCCTGCTGCGCGACGAGCGTCTGCGGGATCATCGCGTGCTGGCGGGTGGCCCGGTGCATCCCGAGCGCGGATTCGTGCTGCATGACGGCGAGGGCGGCTGGGATTCGAGCCTGGCGATCAGCGAAAGTCTGCACGTGACCACGTCCCGCGACGTGCTCGAAGCGATGGCGGCCGGCGACGGTCCTGAGCACGCGACCGTCGCGCTGGGCTGCGCCGGCTGGGGCAAGGGCCAGCTGGAGCGCGAACTCACCCAGCACAGCTGGCTGACCGTGCCGTCTGATGCGCAGCTGATCTTCGAGACGCCGCTCGACGCGCGCTGGCAGGCGGCCGCGGGGCGCATCGGCGTCGACATGATGCACGTCGCCAGCCACAGCGGCCGCGCATGAGCGACACACCTGCGCCGGCGATCCGCCGCGACGGCACGGTGCTCGGCTTCGATGTCGGCTCGCGCCGCATCGGTGTGGCGGTCGGCAGTGCCTTCGGCCACGGCGCACGCGCGCTGGCGGTGATCGACGTGCACGGCGACCAGATCGACTGGCAGGGCGTCGATCGCCTGCAGAAGGAATGGCGGCCCGACGGCATGATCGTCGGCGATCCGATGACGCTCGAAGGCGGTGACCAGCCGGCCCGCGCACGTGCCCACGCGTTCGCGCGCGAGCTGGTCGCACGCTACCGGTTGCCCGTGGTGCTGGTGGACGAACGCGCCAGCTCGATCGAGGCCGCGCAGCGCTTCGCGATCGATCGCGCCGAAGGCCGCCGCAAGCGTCGCGATGCCGCTGCGCTGGACGCCGTGGCGGCCGCGGTGATCGTCGAACGCTGGCTGGCGTCGCCGGATGACGGCGTGCCGGTCTGAGGCATCGCACTGTGGTGCGCTGACCCGCACCATCTGTACTTGACGCATGACGCGGCACTCGCCGCATGCGCGTCGCTGCTGGACAATGTCGCTCCCGACGCCGCACGTGCCCCGCGATGACTTCTGCTCCCGATGCCCAGATCGATGCGACCGGCCGCCTGCGCCATCTGCTGACACTCGAGGGCCTGCCGCGTGCGACGCTCGACGCATTGCTCGACCGTGCGCAGGCGATGGCCGACGCCGGAGAAGTCAATGCGCGCCTGGCCGGCATCGCGGTCTGCACGCTGTTCTTCGAGCCCTCGACGCGCACCCGGCTGAGCTTCCAGCGCGCCAGCCAGCGCCTCGGCGCCGATGTGCTCGGCTTCGATGCCTCGACGTCGTCGACGACCAAGGGCGAGACCGCACTCGACACCTTCCGCAACATCGAGGCGATGGGCGTGCGCGGATTCGTCGTGCGGCATTCCGACGATGGCGCGGTCGCCGCACTCGCATCCGCGGCTGCGCCGGACACCGCCCTCATCAATGCCGGCGACGGCCGCAGCGCGCATCCCACCCAGGGTCTGCTGGACATGCTGACCCTGCGCCAGGCGAAAGGTATCGATTTCTCGGGCCTGAAGGTCGTCATCGTCGGCGACGTGCGGCACTCGCGCGTCGCGCGCAGTGATCTGCATGCGCTGCGCACGCTCGGCGCCGGCGAGATCCGCGTTTGCGGACCGGCCTCGCTGCTGCCCGATGCTGGGCTGCTGTCGGGCTGCACGGTCTCGCACGATCTCGACGCCGCGCTCGAAGGCGTCGACGCGGTGATGATGCTGCGGCTGCAGCGCGAGCGCATGGCCGAAGGCCTGGTCGATTCGCTCGAGGACTACCACCGCGATTACGGTCTCGATGTGCGTCGCCTGCGCCGCGCCGCGCCCGACGCCGTGGTGCTGCATCCCGGGCCGATGAACCGGGGCGTCGAGATCGACGATGACGTCGCCGACGGCCCGCAGTCGCTGATCCTGCGTCAGGTCGCCAACGGCGTCGCCGCGCGCATGGCGGTGCTGGAGACGCTGCTCGGCTGAGGGCCGGGTCGACTTGAATCCGGTATGGTGCGGCGTCCCTAAGATCGCGCCCACACGATGTCTTCGAACGATCCGCACGCTTCCCTGCCGGCGCAGGCCGCCGCCGCGCCCGCGCACGCGCTGACGCCGCGCCAGCTGGTGATGATGGGGCTGGGCAGCGCGATCGGCGCCGGCCTGTTCCTCGGCTCCGGCGTCGGCATCCAGACCGCCGGTCCCGCGGTGCTGGTGTCGTATCTGATCGCCGGCGCGCTGGTGATCGTGGTGATGCACGCGCTCGGCGAGATGGCCGCGGCCAAGCCGGCCAGCGGCGCGTTTTCGGTCTACGCGGCCGATGCGATGGGGCCGGTGGCCGGTGCGACCGTCGGCTGGCTGTGGTGGCTGCAGGTGGTGATCGTGATCGCGGCAGAAGCGGTCGGCGCGGCGGGCTTGCTCGCGTCGATCTGGCCGTCGCTGTCGGTGCCCGGCCTCGCGCTGTGCTTCATGGCGGTGTTCACCGCGATCAACCTGCTGGGCGTGCGCAGCTTCGGCGAATTCGAGTTCTGGTTCGCGATCCTCAAGGTCATCGCGATCCTCGCCTTCATCGCGATCGGCATCGCGCTGATCGCAGGCTGGCTGCCGGCGGTCGCATCGCCGGGCCTGTCGAACCTGATGGGCCCCGACGGTTTCGCGCCGCGCGGCTGGGCCGGCATCGGCGCGGCCTTGCTGGTCGTGGTGTTCGCGTTCGGCGGCACCGAGATCGTCGCGATCGCCGCGGCGGAAACCAATGACCCGGCGAAGAGTCTCGCGCGTGCGATCCGCACCGTCGCCTGGCGGATTCTGGTGTTCTACCTCGGCTCGATCGCGGTGATCGTCGCGGTGGTGCCGTGGGACAGCCCGGCGCTGTCGTCGCCGTTCGCCGCGGTGTTGCAGGTCGCGCGCATTCCGGGCGCGGCGACCGCGATCACGCTGGTCGCGGTGATCGCACTGCTGTCGGCGCTCAACGCCAATCTCTATGGCGCGTCGCGGATGATCTGGTCGCTGGGTCGCCGCGGCGATGCGCCGGCGGTGCTCGGTCGCAGCGACCGCCGCAACGTGCCGATCGCCGCTGTCGTCGCCAGCGTGAGTTTCGGATTCGCCGCCGCCGCGCTGGAACTCGCATTCCCGCAGCGCGTGTTGCCGGTGCTGCTCAACATCGTCGGCGCGACCTGCCTGCTGGTCTGGACGCTGGCGCTGGTGTCGCAGTTCATCCTGCGCCGCCGCGCCGATCGCGCGAACGCGCCGCTGCCGTTCCGCATGCGCGCGTTCCCGGTGCCCACGCTCGCCGCGCTGGCGGTGCTCGCCGTGATCTTCGCGATGCTGGTCGCCTCGCCCGATACCCGCGCGCAGTTCCTGTCGATGGCTGCGCTCACGCTGGCCATCGCCGGCCTCAATGCGCTGGCCCAGCGCCTGCGGCGGAGGCCGCCCGCAGGCTGAGGCGTGAAGCCTGGTCGAGGTCGGCCGCGCTTGCGTGTCAGCGCTTCTGCGCGAACAGCCACGGCCACAGCGCCTCGGTGCGGTAGGCCGCATCCCAGCTGTTGTGGTTGGCGTCGGGAAACTCGGTGTAGCGCACGTCCGCGCCGGCATCGCGCAGCGCGGCGTGCATGCGCCGCGACTGTTCCGGCGGCACCACGTCGTCGAGTGCACCGTGGAAGATCCAGCTCGGAATGTCGCGCAGGCGACGCGCAGCCTCGGCGAAGGGATCGCGGGCCGCATGCGTGGATTCGACGAACAGCGTGTCCAGATCGGGCCGCGAGCCGGGCGGGGTGATGCCGCCGCACACGGGCACCAGCGCGGCGAAGCGTGTCGGTTCGCGCAGTGCCAGCGACCAGGTGCCGTAGCCGCCGCGCGACATGCCGGTCAGCGAGGTGCGGCTGCGGTCGCCGTCGAATTCGGCGGTGGCCGCATCGAGCGTCGCCAGCGCCATCGTCGCGGTGTCGCCTTCCCAGGACTCGCCGTCGGGCGACTGCGGGAACACCACCAGTGCCGGGAAGTCCGCTGCGTGCGCGCGCACGTAGGGTCCGAGGCCGGCGTGGATCTGCTTCTCGCCATCGTCGCCGCGCTCGCCCGAGCCGTGCAGGAACAGCACCACCGGCAGCGGACGCGGCACCTGGGCCGCCGGCACGAAGACCTGATAGGCGTAGCGGCGGCCGTTCGAAGTGAGCTCGCGCCGGACGAAACGGCCGGCCGTCGTGCCGGTCGCGGGCAGCGCGCTCACGCAGCCCTGCAACACGGCGGCACCGCCGGCGAGGGCAAGGCCGCGCAGCAGGCGACGGCGGGTCAGGGAATGGGAAACGTTGGACATGCGATCACTCCGGAATGGATCAGGCGAAGGTCCACAGACCCAGCGCCAGCAGGTGCAGGACGACCATCGCGACGAATACCCGACGGTAAGCCGGTTTGGCGCGTTTGTGGCGCAGCAGCTGCTGCGCGAGTCCTGCGGCGGGCCAGCCCCCGAGCAGTTCGAGAAGATGCAGATGCGCCTCGGGCGTGCGCCAGCGGCCGTGGCGCGCGGCGTGTTTGTCGAGCGCATAGGCGGCTGCAGTCAGGACATTGAGTCCGGCCAGCACGGCGAGCGCGAGGTGCGGCAGGCGTCCGGAGACCACGCCAGTGCCGAGCAGCGCGCACCAGACCACGATCGCGATCGGCAGCCCGCGCATGCCGCCCGCAGAGGCGGACGCCGATGCGCGACTATCGCGGCGCTTCGACGTGGCGCGCGCCGTGCGCGTTGATTGCGCCGTGCCGACTGCGGCAACGTGGACCGCGCGCCAGCGTCCGTCAGCCTGCCGCTCCGGCGTATAGCGCACACGTGCGCCGGCGGCCGGGCGTGCGCCGCTGCGATCGAAATCGCGAACATGGAAGAACAGGCGATCCGTTCCATCGGCAGCGGCGTCTTCGGGCGTGATGAAACCGAAGCCGCGCGCGTCGTCCCAGCGTTCGATCCGACCGAATCCGGCACGTGCGCGCATGGTCGTGGCCTCAGCGCAGCATGATCGCGGTGGCAAGGCCGAGGAAGCTGAAGAAGCCGACGATGTCGGTCACCGCGGTCACGACCACGGTGCCGGCGACAGCGGGATCGACGCCCATGCGCTTGAGCAGCAGCGGCAGCAGGGTGCCGGCCAGCGCGGCCGAACAGAAATTGATCACCAGCGCGGCGAAGATCACCAGCGACAGCACCCAGTCGTGGAACCAGACCAGCGCCACGAGGCCGACCAGACCGCCGATCAATAAGCCGTTGATCAGGGCCACGCGCAATTCTTTCCACAGCAGGATGCGCGCATTGCTCGCGCCGACCTGGCCCAGCGCGATGCCGCGCACCATCAGCGTCAGCACCTGCACCGCGGCATTGCCGCCGATGCCCGCGACGATCGGCATCAGCACCGCGAGCGCGACGATCTGCTCGATGGTCGCCTCGAAGCGGCCGATCACGAACGCCGCCAGGAACGCGGTGCACAGGTTGATGCCCAGCCACACCACGCGGCCGCGCACGGCGCGCCTGATCGGCGAGAACAGATCCTCGTCCTCGTCGAGACCTGCGGCGGATAGCGCCTGGTGTTCGGCCTGCTCGCGGATGATGTCGATCACGTCGTCGACCGTGATGCGGCCGAGCAGGATATTGCCGTCGTCGACGACCGGTGCCGACACCCAGTCGTTGTCCGAGAACTGGCGCGCCACCTGCTCGGCGGATTCGGCGACGTGGATCGAATCGAGTTCGTCGTCGATCAGCTTGTTGATCGGCGTGCCCGGCTCGCGGGTGACCAGATCCTGCAGCGCGACCCAGCCGGCCAGCTGATGGCGGCGGTTGACGACGTACAGGTGATCGGTGTGCTCGGGCAGTTCGCCGCGCAGGCGCAGGAACCGCAGCACCACGTCCACGGTGGTGTCGGCGCGTACCGTCACCACGTCGGGATTCATCAGACGGCCGGCGGTGTCCTCGGGATACGAAAGCACCTGCTCCAGACGTTCGCGGTTCTCGCGGTCCATCGCCCGCAGCACTTCGTCGATCACCGCGTCGGGCAGATCCTCGACGAGGTCGGCGAGATCGTCGATGTCGAGATCCTCGACCGCGGCGACCAGCTCGTCGGCATCCATGTCCGCGATCAGGCTTTCGCGCACCTCGTCGCCGACGTGGACCAGCACCTCACCGTCGTCTTCGGGATCGACCAGACCCCACACGACCATGCGCTTGTCGTGCGGCAGCGATTCGAGGAGGTTGCCGATCTCGGCAGGCGCCAGCGTGTTGACCAGCCGGCGCACCGGTCCGAGTCGACCGCTGTCGAGTGCATCGGACAACAGACGCAGCTGGCGCGCGGTCTTGTCGGGGCGGACGGCTTCGGCCATGGAGAGCTCCGTTGCGCGTCGCGACAGTCTCGGCGCGACAGGGGTCAGATGTGCATCCGACCATTATCCGGGAAAGCGCACGTCTTACGCCATCGTCCGTGCGTCGGCGGGCAGGTGGGCTTCATGCGGGCGGCGCTCGCGACACGCGCGGCAACCGGAGCGACAGCCTTCGCAGGCAGCCGCGACGCGTGCGCGGATTCAGTCGGCGGCGTGCACCGGCTGCACCGCGTCGAGCCAGCGCTCGATGCCGGCGCGGTCGCGGGCGCGCAGCAGCGCTGGTGCGCGGGCACGCAGATGGCCGAGGTCGAGCGCGCGGATCGCGCGGCGCACTTCGAGCAACGGCGATGGATGCAGACTCAGTTCTTCGATGCCGAGCGCGAGCAAAAGCGGCGTGAAACGGGCATCGCCGGCGATCTCGCCGCAGATGGAAGCCGGCATGCCGCGCGCGCGGGCGACGCGCACGACGCTGTGCACCAGTCGCAGCACGGCCGGGTGCAGCGGCGAATACAGATCGCCGAGCGCGTCGTTGTTGCGGTCGGCCGCGAGCAGGTATTGGACGAGATCGTTGGTGCCGATGGAAATGAAATCGAGATCGCGGGCGAAGGTCGGCAACGCGATCGCCGCCGACGGCACTTCGATCATCGCGCCGAGCGCGATCTGCACGGCGGTCTCCTGACCCTCGCGCGCGAGATCCTGCAGCACGCGCGTGAGCATCTGCCGCACGGCGACGATCTCCTCGCGTCCACTGACCATCGGCACCAGGATCCGCACCGGGCCGTAGCCCGAGGCGCGTGCGATCGCACGCAGCTGGGTTTCCAGCAGGCCGGTGCGCGCCATCGACAGGCGCACGCCGCGCAGGCCGAGCGCGGGATTGGGCTCGTTGCGCAGCGCGAGGCCGCTGTTGTCGGCCTTGTCGGCGCCGATGTCGAGCGTGCGGATGGTCACCGTGCGGCCGGTCATGCCCAGCACGAGATCGCGATACGCGCGGAACTGCGCTTCCTCGTCCGGCACCTCGCGACCCTGCAGGAACAGGAATTCGGTGCGGTACAGGCCGATGCCGGCCGCGCCCAGCGCGTGCGCCTCGGCAACGTCCTCGCGCGATTCGGCATTGGCGTACAGCCGGATGTCGACGCCGTCGAGCGTCTTGCTGGGCTCGCGCCGCAGGCGGCGCAGCTGCTTGCGCTCGCGCTTCTCCTCGCGCAGGCGCGCGCGGTAGATGCGCAGATCGCTCGGGCCCGGCTCGACGACGATCTCGCCGGTGCTGCCGTCGATGACCAGCACGTCGCCGTCGTTGATCGCGCCCAGCGCCTGCGGCGCATTGACGATCAGCGGCAGGTGCAGGCTGCGGGCGAGGATCGCGGTGTGCGACAGCATGCTGCCGCCCGAAGTCACGATGCCGAGCACGCCCTGGGCGTGCAGACGGCCGATCTCCGACGGCGCGATCGCATCGGTGACCAGGATTTCGCCGGCGACGCCCTGCAGTTCCGCCTCGTGGTCGTGCAGCGCGGCGTGCACGCGCCCGATGACGTGGTCGATGTCCTCGATGCGGCTGCGGAAATAGGCATCGTCCATGCCTTCGAACACGGCCGCGAGTCGATCACGTTGCAGGCGCAGGGCGTAGTCGGCGCCGTACAGGCCGGAGCGCACGAGTTCGTCGAGGCCCTGCAGCAGTTCCGGGTCTTCGAGCAGCAGGGTGTGCAGGTCGAGGAATTCGCCGACCTCGTGCGCCAGTGCGCCGTGCAGCTGGTCGCGCATCGCGCGGATCTCGCCACGCACCTGTTCGATCGCGGCATGCAGCCGCGCCAGTTCCGCTTCGGCCTCGGACGGCGCGATGCGCACCTCGGCCACTTCCAGTGCATGCGGTTCGCGCACGCGTGCGCGACCGAGCGCGCTGCCGCGGGAGGCACCCTGTCCGTGGAGCCCCTGCCGCATCAGCCCTCCTCGTCGAACCTGCGTTCGAACAACGCGGCAGCCGCCTCCATCGCGGCGGCATCGTCCTCGCCATCGAGTCGCAGCACGACCTGGGTGCCGTGCCCGGCGGCCAGCAGCATCACGCCCATGATGCTCTTGGCGTTGACCTCGCGGCCCTTGGCGACGAGCGTGGCGTTGCAGCGGAAGCCCGACAGCACCTGCACCAGCTTGGCGGTCGCACGGGCGTGCAGGCCGAGCTTGTTGGCGACGAGCAGTTCGCGTTCGATCATCGGGGAGCAGTCCTGGTACGGCGCGGGGGAAAGAGGGCGGAGCGGTGCGACTCAGGCATCGTCGAGCAGGACACCGTTCCGGGCGCCTGCCGCGGCGGTGGCCGGCAGGTCGTCGAGCGCCTGCTCAGGATAGTTCATGACCCTGAGCAGCATCGGCAGGCTCAAACCCGAGACGCGTCTGGCCGGTGTGCCCAGACGCGCGAGCTGCGCGGCGACGTTGCTCGGGCTGGCGCCGTAGAGATCGGTCAGGATCAGCACGCCGTCGCCACCGTCGACACGCCGCATCGCCGCACTCGCGCGGGGCAATGCGACGTCGGGATCCTCGTCGAACGGCATTTCGAACACGTCCGTCTTCAACGGCAGCTGCTGCATCAGACGGGTCGCCACCGCGAGCATCGCGGAACCGATCCCCTCGTGGGTCATTAGAAGTACGCCGACGGCCATCCGTGGACGTTAGCAGAGCAGGGGGATCGCCCGGAAGCGTCGTGCGCGCGACGCTGCATCCGTGCGCGTCGATGCTGCGTTGCCGCAGGCGTCAGTCGAGTTCGCGGTGATAGGTCGCGACGTCGCGCCAGCCCTGTTCGCGCGCGTGCCGTGCCAGCGTCTCGGCCAGATACACCGAGCGATGGCGACCGCCACTGCAGCCGAAGGCGACGGTCACGTAGCTGCGCGTGTCGCTGCGCAGCCGCGGCAACCAGTTGCCCAGGAACTGCGAGACCTGTGCGATGAATTCACCCACGTCCTCCTGGCCTTCGAACCAGGTACGCACGTCGGCATCGCGACCCGACAACGGGCGCAGCCGCGGATCCCAGTGCGGGTTCGGCAGCGCACGCGCGTCGAACACGAAATCCGCATCGGCCGGCACGCCGCGCCGGTAGGCGAAGGATTCGAACAGCAGCGAGACCGACTGGTCCTGGGCGAGATCCAGCTCGGTGATGATGCGTCGACGCAACT
This sequence comes from Luteimonas flava, assembly GCF_036584485.1. Classification (NCBI taxonomy): domain Bacteria; kingdom Pseudomonadati; phylum Pseudomonadota; class Gammaproteobacteria; order Lysobacterales; family Lysobacteraceae; genus Luteimonas; species Luteimonas flava. The sequence continues at coordinate 1,012,747 of NZ_JAZHBM010000002.1, forward strand.
GGTGGACGTTGAGATCGCTGGTGTCGATGACCGTGTCGGCGAGACTGCGCAGCGGACGCAGCAGATTGCGCTCCAGCGCGATCGCATCGGCCAGCGACAGGCCGACCCGGCTCAGCGGATGGCGTCGGCGGGTGTCGGCGAAGCGTCGCAGCAGCACTTCGTTGCCGGTCTCGAAGAACACCAGCCGCGGGTCGAGGCCGAGTGCGCCGACATCTGAGAGCCAGCCGGGCACCTTCGACAGATCGGTGTGGCGGTTGCGCACGTCGATGCCCACCGCCAGCCGTCTCGGCGGCTCGTCGGCGCGCGTCAGATTGGCGACGAAGTCGGCGAGCATGCCCGCGGGCAGGTTGTCGACGCAGTAGAAATCCAGATCCTCGAACGTGCGCAGCGCGACCGACTTCCCGCTGCCCGACAGACCACTGACGACGTAGAACAGCGGCGGCGTCGTATCGCTCACGGCGCACCCCGCTCGAGGAATTGCGAATGCCGGGCGAGGAAGGCCGCGGCCGGGTCGAGACCCTTGGTGCGCAGGATGTGGATGCGCGTGGCGGCTTCGGCGAGCACCGCGAGGTTGCGACCGGGCATGACCGGCAGGGTGATCAGCGGCACGTCGAGATCCAGCACGCGACGCATGCCCAGGTCACCGGTCAGGCGCACCATGCCGTCGCCATCGCCGGCCATCGTGTCGGCGTTGGGCCGGCTGAGATGGATGATCAGGCGCAGATACTTGTTCCGCTTCACGGCGGTGTCGCCGAACATCTCGCGGATGTTGAGCACGCCGAGACCGCGCAGTTCCAGCAGGTCCTGCAGCAGTTCGGGGCAGGTGCCGTCGAGCACGTCGGGCGCGATCTGGGTGAACTCGGGCGCGTCGTCGGCGACGAGCCGGTGGCCGCGCGTGATGAGTTCCAGCGCCAGCTCGCTCTTGCCCGACCCCGACTCGCCGGTGATCAGCACACCGATCGAATACACCTCCATGAAAACGCCATGCAGGGTGATGCGCGGCGCCAGCTGGCGCGCCAGGTGGTACTGCAGCAGGTTCAGCAGTTCATGGCCGCGGTTGGGCGAGGTCCACAGCGGTGTCTGCGATTCCTCGGCCGCCTCGCGCAGATCCTCGGGGCAGGGCTGGTCCTTGCTGATGACCAGCGCGAGCGGACGGTACTGGATCACCCGCTCGATCGTTTCCCAGCGCAGGCGCGAGTCCAGCCCGTCGAGCCAGGCCAGTTCCTCGGTGCCGAGGATCTGCACCTTGTTGGGATAGATGATGTTGAGATAGCCGGCGAGCGAAGGCCGGCGCGCGACCGTTTCGATCGATTCGAGCACCTTGCGGCCGCCGTGCTGGCCCGCGAGCCAGCGCAGGCCCAGGCGCTCGTGCAACTGCGCGAACAGTTCCTGCGCCTGGATGCTCGCGTTCACGCGCGGACCGTGTCGGCGAGCGGGGCGGCGTCGAGCAGCAGACTGCGCAATCGGGCGAGATCGGGCGCGGCGCGCAGATCGTCGCGGAAGTCGGCGTTGGAAAAATGTTCGACCAGTCCCGACAGCGTCTGCAGATGCTGTTCGACCTGGTGGTCGGGCACGCACATCGCGAACACCAGATCCACCGGCTGGCCGTCGGTGGCACCGAAATCGATCGGGTGCGAAAGCCGCAGGAACGCGGCGCGCGGTTCGCGGAACGCGGTGCTGCGTGCGTGCGGAATCGCGACGCCGCGACCGATGCCGGTGCTGCCCAGTTGCTCGCGCTCACGCAGTGCGTGGCCGAGCAACGGGGTCAGCGTCGGGGAATTGCCGGCGAGCAACCGCGCGGCGGAGTCCAGTACGACATCGCGGGAACCGGGAGCGACCAGCATCACGATGCGGTCGGCCGAGAGCAGATCGGAGAAGGACATGCCGCGCGTGGCCCGGAGGCAATTCGTGGGAGCAGCAGCCTAGCCGAAAGTGCCGTCGCGTGCAGGGCTCTCACCGCGGTGATGGTCGACGACCTTCTTGCGGTGCTTGACCAGCAGGCGGTCGACTTTGTCGGTCAGCTGGTCGATCGCGGCGTACATGTCGGCCGCACTCGCATCGGCGTGGAACGTCTTGCCGGCGATGATGGCGGTCGCCTCGGCCTTGTGGAGCAGCTTTTCGACACTGAGCTGGACACGCACGTGCAGTGGCTGATCAAAGTGCTTGGCGAGCTTCTGGAACTTGGTGTCCACGTGCTCTCGCAGTGCGGGCGTCACCTCGAGCTGGTGGCCATGGGTCTCGACATGCATCAGCAACCTCCTTCAACGGTTCGGGAAGGACCCGTCCGCGATCGACGCGAACGATCGGGTCCAGAGTAGCGCGGCGGAGGCCCGGTGCAAGCGCCGTCCGTCACGTCTCTGGGACCAACTTAGGGAACCGGAAGTTCAGGCGATGCGAACGCGCTCGTGCGACGAGACGATGTGCAGCGCTTCGCGGTACTTGGCCACCGTACGGCGCGCGACGGGCACACCGGCGGCCTTGAGCAGGTCGGCCAGGCGCGCGTCAGACAGCGGTTTACGTGGGTCTTCGGCGTCGACGAGGCTGCGGATCATCTGCTGGATCGCGGTGCTCGACGCCTCGCCGCCACCCTCGGTACCGACGCCGGAATCGAAGAAGTCCTTCAGCGACAGCGTGCCGCGCGGCGTGTGCACCCACTTGCGTGCGACCGCGCGCGACACCGTGGATTCATGCATGCCGATCTCCTCGGCGACTTCGCGCAGCGTCAGCGGGCGCAATGCGCGCTTGCCGAACTCGAGAAACCCCGACTGCTGCCGCACCAGACAGCGAACGACCTTGAGCAGGGTTTCGCCGCGTGCCTCGATGTTCTTCAGCAGCCAGCGCGCTTCCTGCAGACGTCCCTTGAGATAGCCGGCATCGCTGGCGCCCGCGTGCTGGATCATCTGCTCGTAGCCGCGATGGATCGTCACGCGCGGAAAATGCGAGCCGGCGAGCGTGACTTTCCAGACGCCGTTCTGCCGCGCGATCACGCAATCGGGCGTCACGTAGTTGTCGTGCGGCACGTTGCCGATCTGCGCGCCCGGGCGCGGATCGAGACTGCGCAGCAACTGCAGGGCGGTCGCGGCTTCCGCGGGCGGACAGCCCAGCGCATCCGCCAGTCCCGGCGCGCCGAGTTTCGGCAGACGTTCGATGTGATCGCGCGCGGCCAGCAGCGCCACCGCGCGACCGGGTGTGTCGACGTGCAGCGGTTCGAGTTGCAGGCGCAGGCATTCGCCCAGATCGCGCGCGCCGACGCCGACCGGGTCGAACCGCTGCACGCGGCACAGCACCGCGGCGACTTCACCGACGGTCGCGCGTGTTTCCGGCAGCAGCGCCGCGACGATGTCGTCCAGCGATTCGCGCAGATAGCCGTCGTCGTCGATCGCGTCGATCAGCGCCACGCCGATGTTGCGGTCGCGCGCGGACATGGTGCTCAGGTGCAGCTGCCAGGACAGGTGGTCCTGCAGGCTTTCCGACTGAATCATGCGATCGGCGGCATCGCCGTCGCCATCGTTGTCGCCGTGGCCCTGACCGCTGCCGCTGCCGCGCTCGTTCCAGCCGTCGTCGCCATCCCAGGCGGCGGGAGGTTCTGCATCGCCGTCGCGGCCGTTGTCGTCACGGTCCTGGCGGGTGTCGTCCTGGTCCTGCGGAGTGCCGCGTTCGGACAGCGGCTGCGCGGAGATGGACTCGGGTTCTTCCCAGTCGAGCAGCGGATTGCTCTCGACCGCGGTGATGATCTCGGTTTCGAGTTCCACCGTCGACAACTGGAGCAGATGCAAGGCCTGACGCAGTTGCGGCGTCAGAACCAGATGTTGCCCCAGCGATGTCTGCAGACGTGGCTTCATCGACTCCGGAACTCCCTGGCCGGATGCGTGCGCCGACTACAGACGGAAGGATTCCCCCAGGTAGACACGACGCACGTCTGGATTGGCCAGCAGTGCTTCCGGAGCCCCCTGCGCGAGCACGCCGCCGTCACTGAGGATATACGCCCGGTCACAGATCCCCAAGGTCTCGCGGACGTTATGGTCGGTGATCAGCACGCCGATCCCGCGTTCCTTGAGATGGGTGACGATCCGCTGGATCTCGCCGACCGAGATCGGGTCGACGCCGGCGAAGGGTTCGTCGAGCAGCATCATGCGCGGATTCGCGGCCAGTGCGCGGGCGATCTCGACCCGGCGCCGCTCGCCACCCGACAGGCTGGCGCCGGCCTGGTCGGCGACGTGGGTGATCTGCAGCTCGTCCATCAGGTCGGCCAGCGTCTTCTGGCGGCCGGCCTTGTCGAGATCCTCGCGCAGCTCCAGCACCAGCATGATGTTGTCGGCGACGCTGAGCTTGCGGAACACCGACGGTTCCTGCGGCAGGTAGCCGACGCCGCGCTTGGCGCGGGTGTACATCGGCTCGGCGGTGATGTCGTGGCCGTCGAGCACGATGCGCCCGGCATCGGCCGGTACCAGGCCGACGATCATGTAGAAGCAGGTGGTCTTGCCGGCGCCGTTGGGGCCGAGCAGACCGACGACCTCGCCCGATTCGAGCGTCAGCCCGAATTCCTTGACGACCTCGCGCTGCTTGTAACTCTTGCGCAGACCTTCGGCGACGAGCATCAGCGGCCGCCCTGCGCTGCGGGCGCCGGCTGCGCCGGCGTCTGGTTGCGCGGCTGGAACTGCATGCGCACGCGGCCCTGGCCTTCGCCGCCGCCCTGCACCCGGCCGGTCGACATGTTGTAGACGATGCGCTGGCCTTCGATCTTGCCCTGGCCCGGCTGGTTGACGACGGCATTGCCGGTCAGCACGACGGTGTCGCTGGTCATGTTGTAGTCGGCCTGGGCGGCGGTCGCGTCGACCCAGCCACCGTCGTCCATCTGCTGCTTCATCTTCACCGGGCCGCCGTTGAGGATCACGCGCTGGAACTCACCGCTGCTGCGGCGCAGGTCGGCGCGCGTGGCCTGGATCTCGAGCGTGCCCTGGGTGATCGTCACGCCGCTGGTGAGCAGGCACGGCAGCCGTTCGTCACTGACCGAGCAGTCACTTCCACCCGCGTCGACGTCGAGCGGCTGGTTGCGGTCGGACGACTTCGCGGCCGCGCCCATCGGCACGGCCAGCGCGGCGACCAGAAACAGACTAGCGGCGGGAATTCGGTTCATTGCGGAATTTCACCTTGGAAAGAAGCTCGATCCGTCCCGAATCGAGGTCGGCACGCATGCCGGTGCCCTGCATTGTAGAACCGGGCTGTTCGACGTCGACCAGCGCGTCGGACGTGGCCTGGTTGCGTTGCGGAAAGACGTTCATGGCCTCGGTGCGCATGCGGGTCGGACGCGGGCTGCCTTCGGGGCTGTCGGCGGTGACCTCGCCGCGCAGGCGGACTTCTTGGTTGTCCTCGGACACCCAGCCGGTCTTCGAGCGGATCTCCCAGCGGCCGTCGCCTTCTTTTTCCGGGACGTGGAACAGCGGGGTCACGAGTTCGAGCGTGCGCGCGCCGGGCGTCTGCTGCAGCTGCGGCGCCTGCAGCGAGAACGCTTCGCGGCCTTCGTTGTCGAGGGCGACGATGTCGAAGTCGCGCAGCAGATAGTCGGTGCGACCGTCGGCCGGATCTTCCGAGACGATCGTGTCCTTCTGCCGCCAGGCCGACCAGCCGGAAATCAGCGCGCCGAGCAGCAGCACCACGGTCAGGGTCAGGCGCCAGTTCACGAGACCCGCCCATCGGCATGGATGCCGGCCAGGCGACCCTGCGCGTGCAGGATCAGATCGCACAGCTCACGCCCTGCGCCGCGGCCACCGTTGGCGCGAGTGCGCCAGTGCGCGCTGTCGCCGGCGCAGGCGTGCGCGTCGGCGGGCGACACGGCGAAACCGACGGCGCGCATCACGCCGACATCGGCCAGGTCATCACCCATGAAGGCGACTTCGTCCAACGTGATGCCGAGCGAGGCGCTCAGCGATTCGACGCGCTCGCGCTTGTCGGCGACGTGCACATGCGCCTCCACGCCGAGATCGGCCGCGCGGCGCTCGACGATGCCACCCTTGCGCGCCGTCACCAGTGCGACCGCGATGCCGACCTTGCGCAGCAGTACCAGGCCCTGGCCGTCGTGGACATGGAAGGTCTTGATCTCGCGGCCGTCGCTGTCGAAGCCCAGGCTGCCGTCGGTCAGCGTGCCGTCGACATCGAAGCACGCCAGGCGCACGCGGGCAGCGCGGGCGAGGATCGCGTCGGAGACATCGGCGAAGGGGGCGGAAGCGTCGGGCATGGTTTCGAAAGTATCGGGCATCGGATGAATGGGCGCCGGCTCAGACCACGCGAGCGCGCAGCAGGTCCTGGATGTTCAGCGCCCCGACCACCCGGCGATCGCCGTCGATGACCGGCAGCATGGTGATCTTGCGGGTTTCCATCAGGCGCGCGGCCTCGACCGCGAGCGCATCGGCCGCGATCGCGATCGGATCGCGGGTCATCACGTCGGCGATGCGGGCATCGCGGACGTCGAGCGCCGGATCGGTCAGCGTGCGCCGCAGGTCGCCGTCTGTATAGAGGCCGATCAGGCGCTGGGCTTCGTCGACGACCACGGTCATGCCCAGCCGCTTGCGGCTCATCTCCAGCAGAGCATCGGCCAGCGAGGCGTCGGCAGGCACGGTCGGAATCTCGCCGCCACCGTGCATGACGTCGCGGATGTGCAGCAGCAGGCGGCGACCGAGCGCGCCGGCCGGGTGCGAGCGGGCGAAGTCGTCGGCCGTGAAGCCGCGCGCTTCCAGCAGCGCGACCGCCAGCGCATCGCCCATCGCCAGCGACGCCGTCGTGCTCGCCGTGGGCGCCAGCGCCAGCGGACAGGCTTCGGCCGGCACGCTGATGTCGAGGTGGATATCGGCGGCCATGGCCATCGTCGAGGCGGCGCGTCCGGTCACCGCGATCAGGGCGTTGCCCTGGCGCTTGAGCACCGGCAGCAGCATCAGGATCTCGTCGGATTCGCCCGAGTACGACAGCGCCAGCACCACGTCGGCGTCGGTGATCATGCCCAGATCCCCGTGGCCGGCTTCGCCCGGGTGCACATAGAAGGCCGGGGTGCCGGTCGATGCGAAGGTGGCGGCGATCTTGCGGGCGACGTGGCCCGACTTGCCCATGCCCATGCAGACCACGCGGCCGCGGCATTCGAGGATGCGCGCGCAGGCGGCGGAGAATTCACCATCCAGCCGCGCGGCCACTGCCTGCAGACCTTCGACCTCGACCGCGAAGACACGTCGTCCGCTGGCCGCGAAATCGGACCGCGCAGCGGCATCATCACGGGGGTGGTCGACCATATCCGGCACAGGGCTTTTCCGTTAGGCTAAGCCGTTCATTTTATGCGCTTTCCGGCGTGAATGCCCCGCGACAGGCGGCGTCGGCGATGACGGCTCATCCGCGCTTCACGCAGCGGTCGCAGCGACGTTCACGGCCCGGCAGCGCGGCCACAGGACCCGATTCTTGGATACCCAGACCATCACCGACCTTATCCAGCAGGGTCTGCCCGACGCCGTGGTGCACGTGCAGGGCGACGACGGCGTGCACTTCGAGGCGCTGGTCGTCTCGCCCGCATTCGCCGGCAAGCTGCCGCTGGCGCGTCACCGCATGGTGTATGCGACGCTCGGCGCGCTGATGGGTCGCGAGATCCACGCGCTCGCACTCAACACGAAGACGCCCGACGAACACGCGGCCGCCGGCGCAGGGCAGGGCTGATGGACAAGATCATCGTCACCGGCGGCGCGACGCTGCAGGGCGAAGTGCGCATTTCCGGTGCCAAGAACGCCGTGCTGCCGATCCTGTGCGCGACCCTGCTCGCCGATGCGCCGGTCGAAGTCACCAACGTGCCGCATCTGCACGACGTGCTGACGACGACCAAGCTGCTGTCGGGTCTGGGCGCGGGCGTGGAGCACGACGTCGAGAACGGGCGCGTCACCGTCGATCCGCGCAGCGTGACCAGCCATGTCGCACCGTACGAACTGGTGCGCACGATGCGCGCCTCGATCCTCGTGCTCGGCCCGTTGCTGGCCAAGTACGGCGCGGCGGAAGTCTCGCTGCCGGGTGGCTGCGCGATCGGTGCGCGCCCGGTGGATCTGCACATCAAGGCGCTCGAGGCGCTGGGCGCGACGATCACCGTCGAGCACGGTTTCATCCGCGCGCAGGCCGAGCGTCTGCGCGGCGGCCACGTGGTGTTCGAGACGATCAGCGTCGGCGCGACCGAGAACGTGCTGATGGCGGCGACGCTCGCCGACGGCACCACGCTGATCGACAACGCCGCGCGCGAGCCGGAGATCGTCGATCTGGCCGAATGCCTGATCGCGATGGGCGCCGACATCCGCGGCGCGGGCACTTCGCGCATCGAAGTGCGCGGCGTCGAGCGTCTGCACGGCGCCACGCATGCCGTCGTCGCCGACCGCATCGAGACCGGCACCTTCCTCGTGGCCGCGGCGATGACCGGCGGCCGCGTGACCGCGGTCGGTGCGCGTCCGGACACGCTGGGCGCGGTGATCGAACGCCTGCGCCACGCGGGCGGGACGGTCGAGATCGACGGCGATCGCGTCACCGTCGACATGCAGGGCCGTCGCCCGCGCGCGATCGACATCGTCACCGCGCCGCACCCCGGTTTCCCGACCGACATGCAGGCGCAGTTCATGGCGATGAACTGTGTCGCCGAAGGCACCGGCACGATCGACGAAACGATCTTCGAGAACCGTTTCATGCACGTCAGCGAGCTGATGCGCCTCGGCGCGGAGATCGACATCGACGGCCCGCGCGCCAGCGTGCACGGCGTCGAGCGTCTCAGTGGCGCGCCGGTGATGGCGACCGATCTACGCGCTTCGGCATCGCTGATCCTCGCCGGCCTGGTGGCCGACGGCGACACGACGATCGACCGCATCTACCACCTCGACCGCGGCTATGAGCACATCGAACGCAAGCTGTCCGGTCTGGGCGCACGCATCCGGCGGGTGAAGTAGGTCATGGCGTTCAGGGGCCGGTTGTCGAACCGCCGCATCGCACTGTTCGCGACGATCGCGGTGGTGCTGCTCGCGCTGGGCTGGATGCGCTACACCAATGCCGCGGCGCTCAGCGGGATGCCGTTCAAGGAGATGGACTGGAACGAGGACGGTGAACTGACCCGCGGCGAGGTGCTGCAGGGCTTCTTCACCATCACCGCGGTGCGCACGCAGGACGGCAACCGCAGCTGCGTCGACTACCGTCGGCGCGGCTCGGCCGAATCGATCCGGGTGGAGTGCAGGACCGAAACCGCGCCCTGACGCGCAGTCGCCCGCACGAGAAAAAAGGCCCCGCGATGCGGGGCCTTTTGCATGACGCGATGCGCGTGGATCAGTTGACCGACTGCAGGCGCATGTCGATGTGGTCCTTGCCGTCGCGACGCTGCAGCAGACGTGCCGGCACCGGCATGTCGTCGACGATCCACGCGATGATTTCGCGGCGACCGTCGGTGCGCACGACCTTGGTCGCCTGCATCGACTTGCCGCCCACCGTGACCTGCTCGGTGCCCTGGCGCTCGAACAGCTGGCGCTTGGCACGGCCGTCCTCGACCAGCCGGTAGCGCAGCGGCGACTTGCCGGCCTGCACGTCGCGCACCAGCACGAGGTTCATCAGCATGCCGTCGAGATCGCCGGTCTGCAGCTTCACCGGCGCGCTCTGGCCTTCGCGCACGTCGCCTGCGAAACGGGCCTCGCCCGCGTTCCAGTCGTAGGTGGTGTTGAGTTCGCGGTTCTTCATCAGCATCGCCGCGAGGCCGGATTCGCCGCGCTGCGAATCGCTGCTCGACACCGGGCGCCACTGCTCGCCGTTCGCTTCGAACGTGGTCGACTGTTCCAGACGCGCACCGGCGCCGGCGACCTGCAGGCCGTACTTCCAGCGGTTGCCGCCTTCCTGCGCGAGATTCATGTTCGCCTGCGCGCGCATGCCCATGTAGTTGGCCTGGTAGGTCGCGGTGAACGGCTCGATCGCCAGCGCGGGCAGCGCAGCGAAGGCCAGCAGCGCAGCACCGGTAGCGGTCAGCAGTCGGGTCATGGGGGCTCGTGTCTTCATCATGGTGCTCCTTGGTATTCGACCAGGCGCAGGTCCACCGCGTCCTCGCCATTTTCGCGTTGCAGGATCCGGACCGGCGTCGGTACGCCGTCCGCAACCCAGATGATCATCTCGTCGTTGCCGCCGTTGGTTCGTGAAACGCGCAACGCCGAATAGCTGATGTCGCCGACCTGCACGAGCTCCGGCTCGGCCGCCGCCTGGTACGCGTATTGACGCACGCGGCCGCCGTCGACGAAGCGGTACTGCAAGGCGGCGTTCGGCGCGGCGTCGCGCATCACCGCCAGATTGATCAGCAGAGCGCTCATGTCGCCGGACTGCAGCGGTACCGGATCGCGGCGACGCTTGCTCAGATCGCCGGTCCAGCGTGCGACGTTGTGGGCCCAGTCGTAGACGCCTTCGACCTTGCGGTTGAAGAACACCGCGGCCTTGCGCGTCGTGCTCTGGCGCAGCGGGCGGTAGACGGTACCGACGACGTCGAACACGGTGTCCTGTTCCAGATTCAGACCGAGGATGCCGGCAAAACCGCGATTGCCGCGGATGCCCAGATCCACCTGCCACTGCGCGCCCTGCGGTTGCAGGCGCATCGTCGCCGTGCCGGCCTGCTTGCCCTGATACCAGGCGTCGTAGGTCGCGACGAACGGCTCCAGCCCGGCACCGCGCGCGGCCGTGGGCCAAGCGACGATCAGCAGGGCAGTCGCGAACAGGGAGAGGAGGGCGCGCATAGGACGGGCATCATGCGAAGCGGTCGGTGGCTGCCAGCTGAAGCGGCGCGGCGGCGCGTTGGCCGTCGACATGAACGCCGTCTTCATGCAGCCGCACGCGGCCGGCGGCGATCCAGCGCAATGTCTCCAGCAGCAGCGGATGTTCCCGGCCCAGCACGCGCGCCGACAGCGTCCCGGCATCGTCGCCGGGCAGCACCGGCACCCGCGCCTGCGCGACGACCGGGCCGCCGTCGAGCTCGGCGGTCACGTAATGCACGCTGGCGCCGTGTTCCGGCACGCCGGCATCGAGCGCGCGCTGGTGCGTGTGCAGGCCCTTGAAGTCGGGCAGCAGCGAGGGATGGATGTTGATCATCCTGCCGGCGCGCGCGGTCATCACCCCGGCGCCGATCAGGCGCATGTAGCCGGCGCAGACGATCAGGTCGGGCTCCGCGGCATCGAGGGCGTCGAACAGCGCGGCATCGTGCGCGGCGCGATCGGCGAAGTCGCGCGGGCGGATCGCACGGGCCTGCAGTCCCGCGTCGCGGGCGCGCACCAGCGCCTGCGCGTCCTTGCGGTCGGACCAGGCGCCGATGACCTCGGCGTCCAGCGTGCCGGCCGCGATCGCGTCGAGGATCGCCTGCAGATTGGTGCCGCGACCCGAGGCCAAGACTGCGATGCGCAGTGGCATCTCAGGCTGCCGCGAACCGCGCCTTGACGGCCGGCCGTAACAGGACGATCAGAGAGCAGACACCCAGCACGGTGCCGAACGGCGCAATCGCGCAGCACAGACCTGCGACGATCAGGCAGGCCAGATGTCGGCGCCTGTTCGAGAGATTGCGTGCGGTCCAGGCCAGCACCGCCGCAAAGCCGAGGCCCATCGTGATGAAGGTCAGCGCGATCGCGACAAGAATGCCGCCCACGAACCGGGCATCTGCGTCGCCCGGCGGCAGGTGCCCGGTCAGGATGCCGATGCCCATCACCAGATGCAGCGTCGGCAGCAGGGCGAACATGGCTGTAAACGCCGCCAGCACGTAATGGAAGATCGCGAGCAGGCGCAGATGTTCATCGTCCCGCGCGCGCTCGATCGCCTCCTCAAGCGATAAGGACACGGTCGCCGCCATCCGTCTTCACGACCTCGCCGATCGTCCAGTGGGCGAGATCCAGACCCTCGAGCGCGGCGCCGAACGCAGCCACGCTGTCGGCCGGCACCACCAGCACGAAGCCGATGCCGCAGTTGAACGTGCGCCACATCTCGTGATCGGCGACGGCGCCTTCGCGCTGCAGCCACTCGAACACCGGCGGCTGCGGCCAGGATTTTGCGTCGATCGTCAGGCCGAGGCCGTCGGGAATCACGCGGATGATGTTCTCGGTCAGGCCGCCGCCGGTGACGTGGGCCATCGCATGCAGCTGCGGGCCGAGATCACCACGCAGCAGTTCCAGCACCGGCTTGACGTAGAGCGTGGTCGGCGCCATCAGCGCGTCGACCAGATTGACGCCGCCGACTTCGACATCGGTCGGTCGGCCGGCGCGTTCGAAGATGCGGCGGATCAGCGAATAGCCGTTGGAGTGCGGGCCGCTCGATGCGATGCCGACCAGCACGTCGCCGGCCTGCACCTTGCTGCCGTCGCGCAGCTCGGACTTTTCCACCGCGCCGACGGTGAAGCCGGCCAGGTCGTATTCGCCGATGCCGTACATGTCCGGCATCTCGGCCGTCTCGCCACCGATCAGCGCGCAACCCGACAGCTCGCAGCCGCGGGCGATGCCGCCAATGACCGACGCGGTGGTGTCGATGTCGAGCTTGCCGGTGGCGAAGTAGTCGAGGAAGAACAGCGGCTCGGCGCCCTGCACCAGCACGTCGTTGACGCACATCGCGACCAGATCGATGCCGATCGTGTCGTGGCGGCCGAACTGCTGGGCCAGCTTGAGCTTGGTGCCCACGCCGTCGGTGCCGGAGACCAGCACCGGTTCGCGGTACTTGCCCGAGAGGTCGAACAGCGCGCCGAAACCGCCCAGGCCACCCATGACCTCGGGCCGGAAGCTGCGCTTGACCAGCGGCTTGATGCGTTCGACGAGTGCGTTGCCCGCGTCGATATCGACGCCTGCATCGCGGTAGGTCAGGGGAGTGGGGGCAGTCACGGCAACCGTCGCAAGGCGGGAAGACCGCGGATTTTAGCAGCCGGCCGGCCCGCAGTCGTGGCCCGTGCATCGGCGTCGCCACGGACCGTCCGCATCGTTTATGGCACCATCGCGCCTCGATGACGCCCCGATCCAGGACTTGCCGGATGCACCGCCCGAAGCGCTCGTTCAACATGATGACGTGGCTGCTGGCCGCGCTGCTGGGCACGTTCGCCGTGTCGGGAGCCGCCTCCGCGCAGCGCGTGGAAGGCGACCGGGCCGCGGCCGTGGGCCTGTATGCGGCCGAGATTCCGGTGCGCAGCCAGAGCGAATCCGAGCGCGAGGCCGGCTTCACCCGCGCGCTGGCGCAGGTGCTGGGCAAGCTGTCGGGCGACCGCAACGCCGCCCAGCGCCCCGGCGTGTCGCAGGAACTCCGCCGCGCGGCGCAGTACGTCGAGGGCTACGACTACCGTCAGGACGAGGGCGTGTCCTCGCGCGGCTCGCCGACCTTCACCACCACCCTGGTCGTGCGTTTCCGCCAGGACGACGTGGACGCCGTCGCCGGCGCGCTGGGCCTGCCGGTGTGGCCGGACCCGCGGCCCAAGCCGGTGATGTGGCTGGCGATCGACGACGGCTCCGGCCCGCGTCTGGTCGCGCTGCAGCAGAACAACGTGGCCCGCCCGACGCTGCAGCGTGCGATCGAGCGCGGCTACCGGCTCGGCCTGCCGTCCGGCAACGCCGCCGAACAAGCCGCAGTGGGTGCGATCTGGCGCGGCGACACGGCTTCGGTCGCGCGCATTTCGTCGCGCTACAACCCGCCGATGCAGCTGATCGGCAAGCTCTACCGCGACGGCGCCGGCTGGAAGGCCGACTGGATCTTCGTCGACAGCGGTCGCGTGCTCGCGCGCTGGAGCGAAACAGGCGCCGATGCCCGCCGCACGCTGGCCAGCGGCGCAGACGGCGCGGCCGATGCACTGACCAAGCGCTATGCGCGCACCAGCCCGACCGGTGCGCCGTCGACGCAGGCGATCGTGTTCTCCGGCATCAACAGCAGCGCCGACTACGTGAAGCTGTCCGCGCAGCTGCAGCGCATGTCGGTGGTGCGCGGCATCCGTCCCGTCCGGGCGACGCCGCTGGGACTGGAAGTCCAGCTCGACCTGCTCACCGGCCTGACCGGCTTCCGCCGCATGGCCGACGAGAACGTGTTCGTCGAAGCCGACGGCAACATCGAGGGCGTCACGCCCGTGTTCCATCTGCGTTGATCCCTTCTTCGCTGTACCGCACGGACCGCCACCGATGATCCAGACAGATCCCGCGAACGCCGACATCGCGCGTTTCCTCAAGCGCCTGCAATGGGGTCTGGTGGCGTTCGCCGTCGGCTACGTGATCTGGCTGCTCGGCCCGATCCTCACCCCGTTCGTGCTGGCGCTGCTGCTCGGCTGGCTCGGCGATCCGCTGGTCGATCGCCTGGAGCGTCGCGGCCGTTCGCGTGCGGTCGCGGTGACGCTGGTGTTCCTGCTGATGACGCTGCTGCTGGCGCTGGTGCTGATCATCCTGGTGCCGATGATCGAGCGGCAGATCGTCACCCTGATCGACAGCCTGCCGCAGTACCGCGACTGGCTGCTCGGCACCGCGCTGCCGTGGATCGAGCAGCGCACCGGCTACGAAGTGATGTCGTGGCTCGACACCGAGCGTCTGATCGAGCTGATCCGCGGCCACTGGCAGCAGGCCGGGGGCGTCGCGGCGACGGTGCTGGCCTACGCATCGCGCTCGGGCTTCGCGATCCTCGCGCTGGTCATCAATCTGGTGCTGGTGCCGATCCTGGCGTTCTATTTCATGCGCGACTGGGACCTGCTGGTCGAGCGCGTGGCCGCGCTGATCCCGCGCGACCACATCGACACCGCGACCCGTCTCGCCCGCGAAACCAGCGAATCGCTGGGCGGTTTCCTGCGCGGCCAGTTCCTGGTGATGCTGGGGCAGGGCGCGATCTACGCGGTCGGCATGTCGATCGTGGGGCTGCGTCTGGGCCTGCTGATCGGCATGGTCGCCGGCTTGATCAGCTTCATTCCGTATCTCGGTGCGACGGTCGGCATTCTGCTCGCGCTGATCGCCGCCATCGTGCAGGCGCAGGGCTTCGACTGGCAGCTGCTGATCCTGATCGGCGTGGTGTTCACGATCGGCCAGCTGGTCGAGAGCTACGTGCTGACGCCGCGCCTGGTCGGCGATCGGATCGGCCTGCATCCGGTCGCGGTGATCTTCGCGGTGCTCGCGGGTGGCCAGCTGTTCGGCTTCCTCGGCATGCTGCTGGCGCTGCCGGTGGCGGCGGTCGTCAACGTGCTGCTCCGCTTCGCGCACGAGCGCTACACGCACAGCCGCCTGTACGCCGGCGACAAGCCGGACATCGAGATCGCGGGCGCGGCGACATCGCAACGCCCGGTGATCATCGTGACCGACAGCAAGGATCCGGACGGCGAGCGTTGAGCCAGGCATGAGTGGTCCATCGCCCCAGCTGCCGCTGGCGCTCCGGTATCCGCCGGACCAGCGGCTCGAAACCTTCGTTGCCGACGATGCCGCGTTGCTGCCGCAACTGCGCGATTTCGCGCTGGCCGGCGTGCGCCGCGGGCTCTACGTCGAGGGCGCCTCGGGCACCGGCAAGACCCATCTCGCGATCGCCTTGTGCGCGGAAGCCGACCGGCTCGGCCGGCGCGCCGTGTACCTGCCCCTGCGCGGCATCGCCGGTCGCCTGCGCGACGCCGCGCAGGCGCTCGATGGGCACGATCTGGTCGCGATCGACGACGTCGATGCGATCGCCGGCGATCGCGACGACGAGGTCGCGCTGTTCGATCTGCACAACCGTCTGCACGATGCCGGCCGCGCGGTCTTCTACACCGCCTCCGCGTCGCCGGACGCGCTCGCGCTCGGCCTGCCGGATCTGCGCTCGCGACTAGGCCAGTGCGTCCGCGTGCCGTTGCCGGTACTCGACGACGCCGGCCGTCATGATCTTTTGCGCCTGCGCGCCGAACGTCGCGGCCTGCAGGTGGACGCCGCCACCATCGACTGGCTGCTGCGTCGTCACGACCGCGATCTCCCCGCGCTCACCGCGCTGCTGGACCGTCTCGATCACGCCTCGCTTGCCTCGCAGCGCCGGCTGACCGTGCCCTTCGTGCGTCAGGTGCTGGCGCTCGACTGAGCGCGGCAGCCCGCAAATACGCTTCGTAGGATGGGTGGCGCGCAGCGAGACCCATCGCCACCCTCGCGGACATCTCTAGCGCAACGCCGCATCCAGCTGCGCCAGCCGCTCCGGCGTGCCGACATCGGTCCAGCGCCCAGCATGATGCGCACCGCTCACGCGGCCGTTGATCATCGCCGCGCGCAGCAAGGGGGCGAGCTTGAAGCGTGGTGGCTGCAGATCGACGCCGGGCGCGCTGCCGATGATGTCGCGCCAGCGATGCAGCAGCGCGGGGCGATAGACGCCGATCCCCGAGAACGTCAGCTTCGACGCGCCGTCGCTGTGCACCTGCGCGTCGACGAGCGCGAAATCGCCGTCCGGGTTGTGCGCGGGATTGTCGACGAGCACCAGATGCGCATCGCCTGCCGGCTCGGCCGGCAACTGCGCGAAGTCGCAATCGCTCCAGATGTCGCCATTGACCGCGATGAAGGGGGCATCGTCGAGCAGGCGCAGCGCATGCAGCATGCCGCCGCCGGTTTCCAGTGGTGGCGCGCCTTCGTGCGAGTAGTGCAGCCGCAGTCCCCAGCGGCTGCCGTCGCCGAGTGCGGGTTCGAACCGGTCGGCGAGCCAGGACACGTTGACCACGACATCGCGCACGCCCAGCGCAGCGAGTTTTTCCAGATGCCAGACGATCAGCGCCTTGCCGCCTGCCGCCAGCAACGGCTTGGGCGTGGTGTCGGTCAGCGGCCGCATGCGCTCGCCCAGACCCGCGGCGAAGATCAGGGCCTGGCGATGGCGGGCAGGTGCGGTCGCGTTCGACACGGCGTGTCCAGCAGGGCGGGCGCGACAGCGTAACCGCAGCGCCGGCCGGCCGGCGACTGAACGCCGTATGCGCCGTCGGCGACGTGACCACATCGGGACGCGCATCATCCGCGTGACATCCATCGCCGCGCGGATCGCGCAGGAGACCGCCATGGCCGCATCCTTCTTCCGACACGCGGCACTCGCCGCGTTGTGTGCCGCGACGTCCGTGCTCGGGGCATGCGCCTCCACGTCGAACATGACAGACGCGGAGAAGTACGCGCTCAACGATGCGCACGCCGGTGCACGCGTCGACCATTTCCGTTACCTGGGTTCGATCAACGGCTGGACGCCGCTCGGCGATGCGGCACTGATCGTGTGGACGCGGCCCAGCGAGGCCTGGTTGCTGGATCTCTCGGGCACCTGCCAGGATCTGCGCTCCACGCCCGCGATCGGTCTGACCAGCAGCATGGGGCGGGTCAACGCGCGCTTCGACAAGGTGCTGGTGCGCAGCCGCGGGTCGATCAGCATGCCGTGCCACATCCGCCAGATCCGCCCGCTCGACGTCAAGGCGGTGCGCGCGGCGGAGAAGCAGAACGCGGCCGGCGTGCCGTCGATGGATCAGGCGTCGGACGCGGGTACGTAACCGGCGACGCTGCCGGTCTGACGTTCGAACAGGTACTTGCGCATCTCGCCTTCGAGGAAGGCCCGATGCTTGGGATCCAGCGGCGACAGCCGGTTCTCGTTGATCAACATGGTCTGGTGCGCCAGCCAGCGCGCCCAGGCCGGCTTGCCGATCTCGGCGAAGACCTGCTTGCCCAGTTCGCCCGGCCAAGGGATGAAATCCAGACCGTCGGTTTCGGTCTGGTCGTGGACGCAGAAGACGCGTCGGCTCATGGTCAATCCTCGGTTGCGATGCGCGGCGCCAGCAGCAGCGTGCGGATCGGGGCGGGAATGCCGAGCGTCGCGAGTTCATCGCGTGCCACCCAGCGCAGTCGGTCATTGTCGCCCACGCGGTGACGGGCCGGGAGGCCCGACCAGTGCAGCGGTTGCAGGCGCAGTCTGAAATGGGTGAAACCGTGCTGCACCGGCAACAGGCGCCGCGGCGTATCGAGATCGACGGCGTCGACGAGGCCGGGCGCATGCGCACGCAGCCAATCGACCGCGCGCGCGTCATCTTCGGCCTGCGGCAGCGACCACAGCGCAGCCCAGATGCCGGTCGGCGGGCGCTTTTCCAGCAGCACGCGGCCCTTGGCGTCTTCGAGCAGCAGCACGCTGGCGTCGCGCTCGGGCAGGGCCTTGGTCGGGCGCGGCGTCGGCAGTTCGTCGACGCGGCCCTGCGCGAACGCGGCACAGTCGTCGTTGACCGGGCACAGCAGGCACGCGGGGTTGTGGCGCGTGCACAGCGTCGCGCCGAAATCCATCTGCGCCTGGGTGTAGTCGGCCAGGCGCGTTGCCGGCAGCAGCGTCGCGGCGATCGCCCACAACTGCTTTTCGATCTTCGGCTGCGCAGGCCAGCCCTCGACCGCGTGGCGCCGCGCGAGCACGCGTTTGACGTTGCCGTCGAGGATCGGAAACGGATCGCCCCAGGCCTGCGACAGGATCGCGCCGGCCGTGCTGCGGCCGATGCCGGGCAGGGCCAGCAGGGCATCGAGATCGCGTGGCAGATCGCCATCGTGCAGCTCGACGCAGCGCTGCGCCGCGGCGTGCAGATTGCGCGCGCGGGCGTAATAGCCGAGGCCCGACCACAGTGCGAGCACGGTGTCCTGGGGCGCGCCGGCGAGTGCGCGCACATCGGGCAGCGCGTCGACGAAGCGCTCGAAGTACGGAATCACGACCCGCACCTGGGTCTGCTGCAGCATGATTTCCGACAGCCACACGCGATACGGCGTGCGCGGGTGCTGCCACGGCAGGTCATGGCGGCCGTGCACGTCGAACCAGGCCAGCAGACGCGTCGCGTAGTCGGTGCGTGCGCTCACGGCGTCGTGTCTCCGCTGCCATCGTCGAACGTGATCTCGACGCCTTCCAGCACCGCGCCCGACACTTCGACGCGATCGGCGGTCAGCTGGCCGCGCAGCGGCGGCAGCGGCGAACCGCTGGCGAGCGTGTCGAACCAGTCGAGCATCGCCGCGATCCGCGCCTCTCCATCGAAGCGTGCATGTTCGTGTTCGAGCCGCAGCGCGATCGGCGCGGATACATCCGCCGGACCGTCATAGCGCAGCGCGAACGGCAAAGGCTGCGTCGAGTTCGACAACGGCGGCGGCAGCGTCGGCCATGCCTCCGGCCACCGCGCGATGCGGCCATCGAGCGAGAGGGCGAGTCGATCGCCGAGTGCGATGCGTCCGCCGGCGACGAGATCCGGCACCACACCTTGGCCGCGTAGCGCGATGCCCATCGGCGCGAAGCCGAGCACGTTACCGTCGCCGCCGACATGCAGCGCGCCGTGCAGGCCGAGTACGAACGGCAGCGGTTCGGCAGCGTCGGTGCCCGTCCAGCGCGCATCCGCCGCGACGCGCAGCGGTGACAGCGCGAAGCCGGGCATGTCGGCATCGATGCGTGTGGCATCGGCCTGCAGCGTGGTGTCGAGCCGGCCGGACGCATGGATCAGAGCGAGCGTGCCGCGTGCATGCAGTGCACGCGCATCGACCGCGCGATCCGCATGCAAGCGCAGCCGGAATGGCGCCTGCAGCGCATCGAGATGCACGGTGCCGCCGATCTGCGCGTCGATCGCGCGATCAGCATGCAGAGCCGGCAGCTCGAACGCGAGTCCGTCGATGCGCCAGCCATCGCCGTCGAGACGTCCGCGCACGATGCGCACGCCATCGGTGATCGACGGCACCTTGCCGTCGCCCGGTGGACGCGCATCGAGCCAGCGCAGCAGCGACGGCAGATGCAGGCGCGGCGCATCGAGTTCGACGCGGGTGATCTCGAGATCGGCGCCGCGGCTGCGGATGGTCTTCCACGGCAGCGACAGCAACATGCGTTCGGCCTGAAGCATCGGCGGGTCGGACGTGTCCGATCCGGTCGCGGCGATGCGGACGTCGCGCACCACCAGCTGCGGCGTGCCGCGCAGGCGGTACTCGACATCGCCTTCGAAGCTGATGCGCAGTCCGAGCGTGGGTTCGAGGCGCGCGAGCACCAGGCGCAGGGCGCGTTCGGGCGGCAGCAGCACCTGCACCAGCAGCGCGGCGACGATCGCCAGTGCGAGCGCCATCAGCAGCAGGCGCAACCCGCGCAGGCGCCGCGGCGCCGATGGCTCGGGCGCCGGAGCGGGGTTGCTCACGCCCCCAGCGTCTCCGGCAGCATCGCGTCGACGAAGGATTCGGCGTCGAACACGCGCAGGTCTTCCGGGCGCTCGCCGATGCCGGCGAAGCGGATCGGAATGCCGAACTCGCGGGCCAGCGCGAACACGACGCCGCCCTTGGCGGTGCCGTCGAGTTTGGTCACGACCAGACCGGTGACCTGCGCCGCGGCATTGAACTGGCGCAACTGCGACAGCGCATTCTGGCCGGTGGTGCCGTCGATGACCATCAGCACTTCGTGCGGCGCGGTGGCGTCGATCTTGCCGAGCACACGGCGGATTTTGCCGAGCTCGGCCATCAGGCCCTGCTGCGTGTGCAGGCGGCCGGCGGTGTCGGCGATCAGGATGCCGGTGCCGCGCGACTTCGCCGCCTGCAGCGCATCGAAGGCGACCGCGGCCGGATCGGCGTCCTGGCCCTGGGCGACGACGGGCACGCCATTGCGCTCGCCCCAGGCCTTGAGCTGGGCGACCGCGGCCGCGCGGAAGGTGTCGCCGGCGGCGAGCATCAACGCATGGCCTTCGTCCTTGTAGCGCTTGGCGAGCTTGCCGATCGTGGTGGTCTTGCCGACGCCGTTGACGCCGACGGTCAGGATCACGAACGGCTTGGCATTCGTATCGATCACCAGCGGCTTCGCGACCGGTTCGAGCATGGCGATGAGGTCGCCGCGCAGCGCCTTGAGCAGATCGTTGGCATCAACGAACGCGCGCGCCTTCATGCGTTTGCGCAGGGACTCGACCAGTTCGGTGCTCGCGGCGACGCCGACGTCGGCCGTCAGCAGCGCGGTTTCGATCTCGTCGAGCAGATCTTCATCGAGCTTCGGATTGCGGGAGAACAGACCGCCGAAGCTCTTTGCGAACGTGCTGCCGCCCAGACGCTCGCGCCAGCCGGACTTGCCGGGCGCGGCGGCGGGCATGGTGCTCGCGAACACGTAGTCGGCCAGCGCCGCGGCTGGATCGACAAAGGCGGGCGGCGGAGGCGTGGGCGTTGCGACGGCTTCGGGAACGACCGGTGCGATCGCGGTCGCCGGCGACGTCGCGTCAGCGGACGAATGCTCGGCATCGAGCGATCGCGGCTGTGTCGCGACCGGTTCGACAGCCTGGGTATCAGGCGTAACGGCGGGCGTCGTCGGCGACACCACGGGCGGCTGCGCAGGGGCAGGCGCGGGCGCAGCGGGCGGCGCGAA
Source organism: Luteimonas flava (assembly GCF_036584485.1). Classification (NCBI taxonomy): domain Bacteria; kingdom Pseudomonadati; phylum Pseudomonadota; class Gammaproteobacteria; order Lysobacterales; family Lysobacteraceae; genus Luteimonas; species Luteimonas flava. The sequence goes on from NZ_JAZHBM010000002.1 coordinate 1,034,056, forward strand.
CGCGGCAGCGATTTCTTCGGCGCTGAGGCGGCGTCGGCCGCTGTCGGCCTCGGGCTTGTCGGGGGATTTGTCGCGCTTGAACCAGCTGACCATGCGGCGGTCGGGTCGGGGATGGGGGAGAATGGCGCGCATGGTATCACCCGCCTTTCAGGCGCCCCGTGCGGGCGCAGACGCATGAAGACCCCTCGTCACGGCGGCTCGGGCAGGTCGTCACCGAACGTCGACCGCAACACCGGCCCGGGCCGGGTACGCATCGTCGGCGGTCGCTGGCGTGGCACGCGGCTGGAGGTGCCCGATGTCGCCGGCTTGCGGCCGACCTCGGACCGGGTGCGCGAAACCCTGTTCAACTGGCTGCAGCCGGTGCTGCCGGGCGCGCGCGTGCTCGACCTGTTCGCGGGCACCGGCGCGCTCGGGCTGGAGGCGGTTTCGCGCGGCGCGGCCAGTGCGGTGGTGGTCGAACGCGACCTCGGACTCGCCGCAGCCCTGACCGCGACCGCGGCGCGCCTGTCCGGCGGCGAGGTGGTCTCGGTCCAGCGCGGCGATGCAGTGTCGATGGCGGGCGCGTTGCCGGCGGGCAGCATCGACATCGCCTTCGTCGATCCGCCGTTCGCCGCCGACCTGTGGGCGCAGGCCTTTGCCGCGCTCGCGCCGGTGCTGGCGGCCGACGCCTGGCTGTACGTCGAATCGATGGCCGAACGGCCCGCGCAACCCGGTGCCGGCTGGCAGTTGCACCGTGAGCTGGCGACCCGCGAAGCGCACTGCGCGCTGTACCGGCGCGCCGGCTGATCGCCGCCCGCGCCGCTGCTACACTTGCCGCCCGCGCCACGTGCCTCCCGATTCCTTCGACAGCGAACGCAAGCCATGAGTGCGAGCCGCCACCGCATCGCGGTCTATCCCGGGACCTTCGATCCGATCACCAACGGCCACGTCGACCTCGTCGACCGGGCCGCGCCGCTGTTCGAGAAGCTGATCGTCGGCATTGCCGAAAGCCCGGCCAAGCGCCCGGCGATGACGCTCGAAGAGCGCGTCGAACTGGCCCGCGTCGCGACCGCCCACCACACCAATGTCGAAGTCATCGGCTTCGATTCGCTGCTCGCGCACTTCGTGCACGAGGTCGGCGCCGGTGTGCTGCTGCGCGGCCTGCGCGCGGTGTCGGATTTCGAGTACGAATTCCAGCTCGCCAGCATGAACCGGCATCTGATTCCGGATGTCGAGACGCTGTTCCTCACGCCGGCTGAGCAGTACGGCTTCATCTCCTCCACGCTGGTGCGCGAGATCTCGCGTCTCGGCGGCGACGTGTCGGGTTTCGTGCCCGCCGCAGTCGATCGCGCATTGCGCAAACACTCGCAACGCTGACGTTGCCCATCAAACACCAGAGAAAAGAAGAGGGAATCCCATGAAGTCCATCACCCGCGCAATGCTGATCGCCTGCCTCGTCCTGCCGGTCATCGCCTGTGGCAAGAAGGAAGAGCCGCAGCAGGTCGAAGCCGCGCCGGTCGCGGTGCCAACCACCGAGGACAAGACCGCGTGGAACGCCTATCTCAACGACGTGGCCGGCCGCCACATGGAAGGCGTCAACAACTCGCCCTACGTCTATCTGGTGCCGCCGGCGCCGGCGCCCGCCGCCGACGCGCCGCCCGCAGAGGCCACGACCGCAGACGGTGACCCGACGATGTCGACCCCGGTCGACGGTGCGTACGAGCGTCTGCTCGAGAAGGCCGAGCAGGACGTCGCCCGCGGCATCACCCGCGGCAACCTGCTGATCTTCGCGGGCCTGGATTCGACGCGCACGGCTGATCTGACCGTCGCCTCGTTCGCCAAGGTCGGCGCCGGCACCATGAACGGCGTGCGCGTGCTGTTCATCGGCAGCGCAGCGGACAGCGAGCGCGTCAAGGCCGCCGTCGAGCCGACCGGTTCGCAGTACGTGTTCATCGACAACGCAGGCTGATCCAGCGCTTCGACGGCGGCCGGCGCGTCCGGCCCGCCGTTCCTCGACGACGCCACCGCGCGCAAGCCCGGTGGCGTCGTCGTATCTGAAGGGCGCGCGGTGGACCGAGTTCCACCGATGGAACGCCGGCGCCACGGCGCACCCTCTACAATGCGCACATGTCCTTGAAGATCAACGAGCTCTGCGTCAACTGCGACGTCTGCGAGCCGGCCTGCCCGAACCAGGCGATCGCGCAGGGCGAGACGATCTACGTCATCGATCCGGCGCGCTGCACCGAATGCGTGGGCCACTTCGACGAGCCGCAGTGCGTGGTCGTCTGCCCGGTCGAATGCATCGATCCCGATCCCGACATCCCCGAAACCCAGGTGCAGTTGCTCGCCAAGCTGGCGCGCCTGCAGCAGGAGGCGTCATGAGCCGTTCCCGCTTCGCGTCCGCCGGCCTGCCGGCGCTGCTGCTGTCGATGCTGCTGCTCGCGGTCGCGCCGTCGTGTGCACGCGACGTCCGTGCGCCGGATGCGCCTGCGGCCCGCAGTGCGCAGAACACCGCGACGCCGCCCGGCAACGCGGTCGCCTCGGCGCATACGCTCGCGACCGAAGCCGGCCTGCAGGTCATGCGCGAGGGCGGCAACGCCTTCGACGCGGCGATCGCGACCTCGGCGGTGCTGTCGGTGGTCGAACCGATCTCGTCCGGCCTCGGCGGCGGCGGCTTCTTCCTGCTGCACGACGCCAGGACCGGCCGCGACATCTTCGTCGACGCGCGCGAGACCGCACCGGCCAGCGCGCAGTCGGATCGCTACCGCAAGCCTGACGGCAGCTTCGACCGCGACCGCGCGGAGAACGGCCCGTGGTCGGCCGGTATTCCCGGCCTCCCTGCCGCCTTCGCGCACATCGCCGAGACCTACGGTGCGCTGCCGCTGTCCAAATCGCTGGCGCCGGCGATCCGCATTGCCGAAGAAGGTTTCCCGGTCTATGCGCGGTTCGCGCGCGGCTACCAGTCGCGTCGCGCGGTGATGGAGCGCTACCCCGGCACGCGCGCGGTGTTCCTCGCCGATGGCCAGGCACCGAAGGAGGGCGACACCTTCCGCCAGCCCGATCTCGCGAACACCCTGCGTCTGCTCGCCGAGCGCGGCTTCGACGGGTTCTACGGCGGCGACACCGGCGCTAAGCTCGTCGCCGGCGTGAATGCAGAAGGCGGCGAATGGACCGCTGCGGATCTCTCCGCTTACAAGGTCGTCGAACGCGAGCCGATCCGTTTCCGCTACCACGACTGGGACGTGGTCACCGCGCCGCCGCCGTCGTCGGGCGGCATCGCGATGGCGCAGATGCTGCAGATCCTCGAGCCCTGGGATCTGACCAAACTCGACGATGCCGCGCGCACGCATCTGGTCGTCGAATCGATGCGCCGCGCGTTCCGCGATCGCACCTTCTATCTGGGCGATCCGGACTTCGTGAAGATTCCGCAGCGCACGCTGCTGAGCCGCGACTACGCCGCCGGCCTGCGCGCGACGATCAATCCGGCGAAGGCAACGCCGAGCGATCTGCTGTCGGGTGATCCGACCCCGCTGGAAGACGAGGAGACCACGCACTTCTCGATCGTCGATGCCGCCGGCAACCGCGCCGCGGTCACGCAGACGGTCAACCTGCTGTTCGGCAGCGGCCTCGTCGCGCCCGGCACCGGCGTGCTGCTCAACAACGAGATGGACGATTTCGCGCTGCAGCCCGGCGTGCCGAACGCGTTCGGCGTGATGGGTTTCGAGGCGAACGCGCCGAAGCCGGGCAAGCGCCCGCTCAGTTCGATGACGCCGACCTTCCTCGTGTCCGACGATCGCGTCGCCGTGCTCGGCACGCCCGGTGGCAGCCGCATCATCACGATGGTGCTGCTGGGCATCCTCGGCTACGACGCCGGCCTCGATGCGCAGTCCGTCGCCGCGCTGCCGCGCTACCACCACCAGTGGATGCCGGACACGATCTCGGCCGAGTCCGATGCGTTCTCCGCCGACACCGCGGCCAAGCTGCGCGCGATGGGCCATACCGTCGATCTGCCCGGCGATCGCGCTGCGGGTGGTCGCGGGTCCAGCCACGTCTGGGGCAATCTGCAGACCATCGAATGGAACCGCGCGACCGGCACACTCACCGGCGGTAGCGATCCGCGCAATCCGGTCGGCTCGGCGAAAGTGGAAGCCATCGCGCGCTGAGCGGCTGCGCCTACAATCGGCCACCGGTCTGACGCGGGAGGGTGTCATGAAGCTGTGGTCGATCCAGGGCAACACCCAGAAGCTCGACGGCGGGTCGATGTTCGGCAACGCGCCGCGTGCAATGTGGACGCAGTGGGCCACGCCCGACGATCTCAACCGCATCCCGCTGGCGACGCGCGGCCTACTCGCGACGCCGCTCAACGGCAAGACCGTGCTGGTCGAAACCGGCATCGGCGCGTTCTTCGAGCCGAAGCTGCGTGCGCGCTTCGGTGTGCAGGAAGACCGGCACGTGCTGCTCGACTCGCTGCGCGACGCGGGGTTCGCGCACACCGATATCGACGTCGTGGTGCTGAGCCACCTGCATTTCGATCACGCCGGCGGCCTGCTGGCGCCGTGGTCGGAAGGCGGTACGCCAGAACTGCTGTTCCCGAACGCGACCTTCGTGCTGTCCACGCCGCACTGGCTGCGTGCGAAGCGACCGCATGCGCGCGACCGCGCGAGCTTCATTCCCGGCCTGTGCGAACTGCTCGAAGCCACGGGCCGGCTGGAATTCATCGAAGGCGCGCACGCGCCTTCGCTCGGCGACGCAGTGCGCTTCCATTACAGCGACGGCCACACGCCCGGCATGATGCTGGCCGAGATCCTCGGCCCCGACGTGCACGACGGCGTGCATCACGGCGGCGTGGTGTTCTGCGCCGATCTCGTGCCAGGCCTGCCGTGGGTGCACGTGCCGATCACGATGGGCTACGACCGCTTTCCCGAGCTGATCATCGACGAGAAACAGGCGTTTCTCGTCGACATGGCGGCGCGCGGCGTGCGCCTGTTCCTCACGCATGATCCGGACATCGCGCTGGTGCAGGTCGTACGCGATGAGGCCGGCCGTTTCAGCGCCACACATCCGACCGCGGCACTCGCCGCGCGTTCCCTGCAGCATCCCTTCGAGACCACGCCATGACGCCTCGCATTTCGCTTCTCATCGCATCGCTGCACGTGCTGCTGTACCTCGTGCTGACCGTCCGCGTGGTCCTGCACCGCAACGTGCACAAGATCGGCATCGGCACCGGCGGCGACGAGACCCTGTCGCGCAAGGTCCGGGTGCATGCGAATTTCATCGAGTACGTCCCGCTCGGCCTGCTGCTGCTCGCGCTGCTGGAACTGGCGGCCGTCAACACCACGCTGCTGTGGACGTTCGGCATCGCGCTGCTGGTCGCGCGCGTGCTGCATGCGATCGGACTGGGCGGCTCGGCGGGCTATTCGTTCGGTCGCGGTACCGGGGCGTTGCTGACGTTCGCCACGCTGTTCGCGATGGCCGCGTTCGGCATCTGGCGTTTCGTCGTCGGGGCGATGATCGTCCCGTAACCGTTCGGGTGGGAGCGCGCTTGCGCGCGATGGGCGTTCGCGCGCAACGCCATCGCGCGCAAGCGCGCTCCTACGGCCGCGGGTTTTCAGTCCACCCGCGTACCGAAGATCTTGTCGCCGGCATCGCCGAGGCCGGGCAGGATGTAGCCCTTCTCGTTGAGGCGTTCGTCGATCGAGGCGGTGTAGACCTCGACATCCGGATGCACCGCTTCCAGCGCCTGCAGGCCTTCCGGCGCGGCGACCAGGAACAGGCCCTTGATGCGGCTCGCGCCCGCGGCCTTGAGCATCGCCACCGTGGCGATCAGCGTGCCGCCGGTCGCCAGCATCGGATCGAGGATCAGCGCGGTGCGGTCGGCCATGTCGCCGACCAGATTCTCGTAATAGGGCACCGCTTCGAGCGACGCCTCGTCGCGCTTGATGCCGACCACGCTGACCTTGGCCGCGGGAATGAGATCGAGCACGCCGGGCAGCATGCCGATGCCGGCGCGCAGGATCGGCACCAGGGTGATCTTGCGGCCCTTGATGCGGCGCACGCGCACGGTGCCGGCCCAGCCCTCGACCTCGGCATCCTCGGTTTCCAGATCCGCCGTGGCCTCGTAGGTCAGCAGCGTCGCGACTTCCGCCGAGAGTTCGCGGAAGGTCTTGGTGCTGTTGTCGGCGCGGCGCATCAGGCCGAGCTTGTGCTGCACCAGCGGGTGGCGGACTTCGACGGTTTTCATGGTGTGACCTGTGCGGAAGCGATGCGCATAGGATCGCATGCGTCTCCGCAGCGGGCGCCCCCGTCTCCGGAACGCAGAGGGGCCGGACAGGCCGGCCCCTCGTCACGCACGGTGAGGCGATGGATCAGAACTGGTAGCGCACGCCCGCCAGCCACGAGCGGCCGAAGCCTTCCATTTCCAGCACGCGGTTGCGCTGGCCCTGGAAGCGGATCTGCTTCGTGTCCTGGATGTTGTTGATCTCGCCGAACACGCTCCAGCCATCGCCGAGCGTATAGCTGGTCGAGAAATCCAGGCTGGCGCGGTCGTTCCAGTACACGTTTAGTTCCGGATTGCTGATATCGAAGGACTGGATGAACTTCGAGCGGTAGTTGTAGGCCAGACGCGCGTTGAGACCGGACTTCTCGTAGGTCAGGGCGACGTTGTAGTTCGTCCGCGAGGTGCCCGGCAGTTCGGTCTCGCCCAGATCGAACGGCAGCTCGGCCTTCGACTTCGCGTAGGTGTAGTTGGCGTAGACGCCCAGACCCGAGAGGGCACCCGGCAGCCTGTCGAAGGTCTGCTGCCACGACAGTTCCGCGCCGTAGATGCGACCCTTTTCGCCGTTCTCGGCGCGGGTGATCCGGAAGACCTGGCCGGGACCGGCGGCCTCGTCGCGCGAAGCGACGAACAGCGGGTCGTCGATGCGCTTGTAGAACAGCGCCGCCGACATCAGGCCGAGCGGTCGCAGGTAATGCTCGAACGACAGGTCCAGGTTGTGCGCGAATGCTTCGCGGACCAGCGGATTGCCTTCGCTGATGGCGATCACGTTGAGATCGTCCGCCTCGCCGATCACCCGGTAGGGCGCGGTGTGTATGAAGTCCGGGCGGTTGATCGCGGTGGAGTAGGCGGCGCGCAGGATGGAGTCCGGATTCGCTTCGTAGCGGAAATGCAGGCTCGGCAGCACGTTGCCGTAGCTGCGGCTGGCGGTCTGCGGCAGCACGTCGCCGCTGTCTTCGTCGAACTGCAGCGCGCTGCCTTCGAGCTCGGTGCGCTCGTAGCGCACACCGGCGATCATCGTCAGCGCATCCCAGTTGGCATCGATGCGCGCGTAACCCGCGTAGACGTTCTCTTCGGCCCGGTAGTCGCCGGTCAGCGAGTCGGGGATCAAACGCGCGTGATTGCCACTCTCGAGCAGCGGGCCGGCGTACTTGTCGAAGATGTCGCGGCAGAAGCGGCGACCGGTCAGGAAGTAATCGAAGTTGTTCGACAGGCTGTCACACAGCATGTCCGAATAGCGGATGCCGAGGCCGGCGAAGTCGGAGGCGCTGCCGTTGCGGTAACGCTCGTCGTCGAACATCTTGTCGCGCTGGCGGGCGCGGACGCCGAACTTGATGTCGCCGCTGTCGCCCAGGAACGTCTGCTGGCGCCCAAGGTCCACGCGCAATGCGTTCTCGTCTTCCTCGCCGTATTCGTAACGATCGTTGAGGCGACGGAACGCGTACCAGCTCTCCGGAAGGTTGACGCCGCTGGCCGGCGCGTCGGGACGGCCGAGAATGGTCCAGGTCGGGAAGTCCGGATTGGCATAGTCGTAGGCGAACTGCGGACGCACGCTGGAGCGGAAGATGTACTGCATGCGCGGACTGGTGGTCTTGGTAGCCCGGCTCTGCGAGGCCTGCCAGTCGAGCTTCCACATCTCGCCGAGGAAATGCTCACCGGCGAGGTTGTAGGTGCGGATGGACTTGTCGTAGGTGCGCTCGCGCAGCTCCTTGTCGAACGTCGCGCGCGCGCGGCCGGTGGTCTCGTCGGAGCCGGTGGCGTAATTGTCGAGCGCGATCGTCAGGTTGTCGCGGAACTCGCGGTCGACGAAGTTCGAGTCCGACACGACGAAGTAGACCAGGTTGTCGGGGTTGATGCGGTAATCGAAACGACCGGTGATGCCCTTGCGCGTGCGCAGGCCTTCGTAGTCCTTGATCTGGATTTCGCTGGGCGCGAACGTGTCGGCGCCGATGCGGCTGTACAGCGTTTCCACGTTGTCGGTGAAGCGCCCCTGCTTGCTGATCGAGCCGGAGATCAGTACGCCGATGTTGCCATCGGCGCCGAAGCGGTTGCCGATGGTGGCGTTGTAGCGCTGGTTGTCGCCGTCGCCGAGCTGGTACTTGCCGCCCGCCGCCGACGCGCGCAGCGTCAGGCCTTCGCGGTCCAGCGCGCTCTGCGTGCGGATGTTGATGTTGCCGGCGATCGCGTCACCGTCCATGTCCGGGGTGATCGCCTTGGTGACTTCGAGCGCGGCGATGACGTCGGAGGGAATCGTGTCCAGCTCCACGCCGCGGCTGGCGGCATCGGGATTGGCCAGCTGCACGCCGTCGATCGTGACGGTGGTGAACTCTTTCGGCGCACCGCGCACGGTGACGTAGCGGCCTTCGCCCTGGTCGCGTTCGATCGACACGCCCGGGATGCGCTGCGTGGATTCGGCGATGTTGTTGTCCGGGAACTGGCCCAGCAGATCGGCCGAAACCACGTTGACGTAATTCGTCGAAGCGCGCTGCTGGTTGAGCGCCATGGCCTGCGCGTCGCGGCTGGCGCGCACTTCGACCACGCCCATGTCGGTCGCGGCCACCGTGCTGCGCAGCGTGACCTCGACCTGCGCGCCGCGGGTGTCGCCGACTTCGACGTCGGACAGGTGGCGCGTATAGCCGAGATAGTCGACCTGCAGCGGATAGCGGCCCGGCGCCAGGCCGGTCACGCGGAAGAAGCCTTCGCGGTCGGTGCTGACCTGGCGGCCGTCGACGGTGACGATCGCGCCTTCGAGCGACACACCGCGCGAGGCTTCGCTGACCTTGCCGACGATCGTGTTCGCCATGGCGGCGATCGTGTCGACGCTCGACGGCTGTGCGGTGGCGGGCTGCGGGCAGGCCAGGGCGAGCGTGGCGGCGATGGCCGCGGCGAGGACGGTACGACTGGGTGACATGGGGACTCCGATGAGGGCTGCGTGTGTCGAGGGCATGGCGAAGCCGCCGCCGTCACGTCGCGGAAAGCGGCGTGCGTTGCGTGGTCTGCGTCGTGGCGTACGTCGCCCGTCGGCGACGACCCGTTCCCCCGGGGTCGGCATCTTGCGACGCTTCGATGACAGTTCTGTTGTGGCGACGCGTCAGTGCGATGTCGCGGCGTGCATGCAACGTGTCTGCAACTTCGCGCGGCGATCATGACGCGCTGTGTCGATACGCATGACCGTCCCGCGACATCGATGCGACGGTGAGATGGCGGTCGCCGCATCACCTCTCCAGACCCGCTTCTTCGACATCCGCCGTGCGCGACGCGTTCGCCTGCAGCGGATGCGGTTCCACACAAGGACACCTCCCCGATGAAATACGCGCTGCCCGCACGCCTGCCCCGTCTTCTGCTGCTGAGCGCCGCGCTGCTCGCGATGCCGCTTCACGCCGGCGCCGCCGGCGAGACGCGCGTCGAGCCGAACACGCTCGTACCCGAAGGCGTGATGCGCTACGCGCCGAGCGTGTTTCCCGATCGCATCGTCGCCTCGCCCGCGCAGGACGCCTCGACGGGCTTCGGCGTGTCCTGGCGCACGGCAGCTTCGGTCGAGTCGCCGGTGCTGGAACTCGTCTTCGCCGGCGATTCGCCGGACATGGGCCCGCGTCGGCGCATCCCCGCGCGCAGCGCCTCGCTCGAAGGCGAGAACGGCGCGGCGCAGTTCCATCGCGCGCAGGTCGACGGCCTGCAGCCCGATACGCTCTACGCATGGCGCGTGCAGGGCGGCGGCACCTGGAGCCCGTGGATGCAGACGCGCACCGCGGCCGCGGCCGATGCGCCGTTGACGCTGCTCTACTTCGGCGACACCCAGAACAAGAACGCGAGCCTGAGCACGCGCGTGCTGCGCGAAGCGCACCGGCAGGCGCCCGACGCGAAGCTCGCGCTGTTCGCCGGCGATCTGGTCAGCGGTGGCGACGGCGAGGACGACAACGAGTGGGGCGAGTGGTTCGACGCGGTCGGCCCGCTGGCGACGATGGTCGTCAACGCACCGGCACCGGGCAATCACGAGTACTGGGAAGAGTTCGAGGACACGCCGCAGGAGCGTCGCGTGCTCGGCGGCCACTGGCCGCGGACGTTCGCGCTGCCGGCCAATGGCGCGCCCGGTGCGGAGCAGACCAGCTACTGGTTCGACTATCAGGGCGTGCGCGTGGTGGTGCTCGACGGCACGTCCGCGCTCGATCTCGGCACCGCCGCAGCGCAGGCCGCGTGGTTGGATCGCACGCTGGCCGCCAATCCGCATCCGTGGTCGATCGCACTGATCCACCAGCCGATGTATTCGCCGCGCCAGGATCGCGACAACGTCGCGCTGCGCGAGCAGGTGCTGCCGGTGCTGGAGCGCCGCCGCGTCGATCTGGTGCTGCAGGGCCACGACCACGTCTATGGCCGCCGCCCCGGCGAGGACGCGAAACGCGCGACGCCGCAGTACCTCGTGTCGGTGGTCGGCGCGAAGCAGTACCGCCTGTCGGATGGCGCCCGCCGCGACATGGCGCCGACCGCCGAGGACACCCAGCTGTTCCAGGTGATCCGCCTCGACGGCGACACGCTGCACTACGAATCGCGCACCGCGACCGGCCGCCTCTACGACGCGTTCGAGATCCGCGGCGCGACGCCGGAGACACGCACGCTGCACGAGATCACCGAAGGCCGCATCGCACCGCGCGACTGCGCGCGTGACGAGACGCTCAAGGGACGTGCCGACCGGTGCTGGGAGTGATGCACGTGCGCACCCGACTGTCCGCAACGCTGCTCGCCGCCGCGCTGGCCTGCGCGATCCCCTTCGCGGCGCATGCCGCGACACCGCCCGCGCACGATCGCCAGCCGGCGAACGCGCCGGAGGAGGCCGTGCTGCTGGTCGAGATTCCGGCCGGCAGTTTCACCAAGTACGAGAGCGATGCGGAAGGCCGGATCTTCGTCGACCGGTTCCTGTCGATGCCGATGGCCTACCCGGCGAACTACGGCTCGATGCCCGGCACGCATGCCGGCGACGGCGATCCGCTCGACGCACTGGTGCTGACGCGCGCGCCGCTGCATCCGGGCGTGCTGATCCGTTTCCGCCCGCTGGGCGTGCTGCGGATGATCGACGGCGGCGACGCCGACGAGAAGATCATCGGTGTGCCGGTCGACGACGTGGATCCGACGTATGCCGGCATCCGCTCGATCGACGACCTGCCCGCGATGGAGCGCGAGCGCATCGAGGCGTTCTTCCGCGTCTACAAGGATCTGCCGGCCGGCAGCAAGCGCGTGGAACTGCGTGGCTGGGGCGGGGTGGACGAAGCGAAGACGGTAATGCGCGCGGCGAAGGACGGCTTCGACGCGAGGTGAGCGCGCACCGCGTCGCGCTTCAACTGCAGAACTGCTCGCGGGCCAGCACCGCGTCCTGCAGCAGGGCGCGTTCGCGGGGCGATGGCATGTCGGGTGTGGCCGCGATAAGCCCGCGGATCGCCGGGCACGGGCTGTCGGTATAGCCGGGCGGCCACAGGCCCACGAGTTGCGCGAAGCCGCGGACGACATCTTCCGGCGTGATCTGGCGGCGCATCCGGAAACGTTCCGGGCGCGCCTCGAATGGCGTGCGCCACGCATCGCGTTGGCCCGGCAGACGTTCGGCGAACGCGATGGGCGCGGTGTCACCCAGCAGCGCGCCGTAGTCGAGACGCATGGCGGCGTCGGGTGCTGTGTGCGTCGTGTCCGTCGCGGGATCGGGCGCGGTGCGGGATGGGACTGTCGCCCGACGCGGCATCGGTGCGCGCGTATCGGCGATCGCGGGCGGGGCCAATGGGGTAGGGCTGGCCGAAGACAGCGGCGCCGGCGTCAAAAACACCAACTCGATCGCAACGGCGGGCCTGCCGGACACCCGCGCGTCCCGCGCGGGCAGCCAGTGCAGTACCGCGATGCCGAGCAGGACGGTGAGACCGGCGGATGCGATGCGCGCGACCGTGTCGCTCGCGAACAGTCGTGCCGCGCGGTGGCGGCTGCGGGATCCGGCGGAATACGCCACATCGATTTCCTTCCATGGAATCGATGCAGATTAATCGAAGGGCCCGCTTGCGCGCACGCGGGCCCGATCGGCCTTCCGCGGCGGAAGGCGATCGGCGCGGACCGTCAGGCCGCCGCTGCGCTCGTCTGGCGAGGACCTTCGCGCAATGCCTTGCCGACCATCGACACGACCAGCGCGATCTCGGCGTCGTCGATGTTGAAGTGCGGCGTGAAGCGCAGCGAATTGGTGCCGCCGTGGATGACGCCCAGACCCTGCTCGCGCAGCCATTCCTCGGTCGAGCCGGCGCCGTAGCACTTGAACTGCGGCGCCAGTTCGCAGGAGAACAGCAGGCCGGTGCCCTGGACCTTGGTGATCAGGCCGCCGAGTTCCGCCTTCAGCGCTTCGAGCGCTTCGACCGACTTGCGGCCGGCGTCGCGGATGTTGGCGCGCACTTCGGGCGTGAGCTGCGCGAGCACGGCGCAGGCGACTTCCAGTGCACGCGGATTGGCGGTCATCGTGTTGCCGTAGACGCCGCTCTTGTAGAGCTGCGCGGTGCGTTCGGTCACGGCGAGCACCGACAGCGGGTACTGGCCGGCGTTGAGCGCCTTCGAGTAGGTCTCCATGTCCGGCGCGTCGAGGCCTTCGAAGCCGGGATAGTCGGCGACCGACAGCACGCCGTGCGCGCGCAGGCCGGCCTGGATCGAATCCACCAGCAGCAGGCTGCCGTGTGCGCGGGTGAGTTCGCGGGCGACGGCGTAGAACGCCGGCGGCAACGCGCGGCCGGGATCGCCTTCGCCCATCACCGGCTCCAGGAACACCGCTTCGACGAACCAGCCGTTCGCATCCGCATCGGCGAAGGCCTGGCGAAGCGCGTCGGCGTCGTAGGGTGCGATCGCGATCAGCGAATTCTCGTCGCGGAAGCTCGCGAGGTACTTCTTGTAGGTCGCGCGCGAGGAATCGGAATACAGCGCCGGGCGCTCGGTGCGGCCGTGGAAGCTGCCCTTGACGACGATGCGCTTGACCGTGCGGCCGGCGTGGCGGCCACCCGGATCGGTCTGCGTGCGCGTGTTGATATCGGCAATGCGCGCGGCGAGACCGACCGATTCCGAGCCGGAGTTCAGGCACAGGAAATGGCTGTACGGCGAGCCGCCGCGGGTGTGGCCGATCTCGCGGCGCAGGGCACGATCGAGCTTCAGCTGCGACAGGCTGGGCGTCATGATGTTGGCCATCGGCACCGGCTGCGCCATCGCGTCGATCACGGCCTTGGGCGTGTGGCCGAAGCCGAGCATGCCGTAGCCGCCCGAATCGTGGAGCACGGCGCCCTTGAGCGTGACGATCCACGGGCCGCGCGCGGTCAGCGCGACGTACGGGTTCACCGCGTCCCCGGGGTAGAAATTGATGTAGCCGGCCTGCACGGCGCGCGCCTGCGCATCCTCGTCCAGGTCGAGCAGATCGGCGAAGTCCTGCTGCAGCTGCGCGTGCGCGTCGACGGCGGCGTGCGCGGCTTCGAGAAGCTCGGGGTGCGTCGCGGCGAAGCGTTCGAGCACATCGTCCGGCAGACCGGTGGTGCGGCGCGTGCCGCCATGGGCGCGCAGCGGGGCGAGGATCTGGATCACGGACATGCGAATCACTCCTTGGGACGTCGGGGAGGGCCGGCAGCACACCTGTTCGATCCAGCGGCGCCGGCGCTCTCTCCATTATCTGGACGATTCCGTCGGACGGAAGCGACGGAACGCCGAAGGAATCGTAGAATTTCGGCAGATCGCCGAACCGTGCCCGTGCCCATGTCCACCGAATCCGCCGATGTCCGCCTGCTGATGCTGCTGCGCGAGAACGCGCGCCTGTCGACCGCGGAAATCGCGCGCCGGCTGGGCCTGTCGCGCACCACGGTGCAGAGTCGCATCGAACGGCTGGAGCGCGAAGGCGTGATCAGCGGCTACACCGTGCGCGTGCGCGACGACTTCGAGCAGGGCCACATCCGCGCCCAGATCATGATCACCGTGCGTCCGCGGCAGACCACGCCGGTGGTGACCGCCCTGCGGGCGATCGATGCGGTGCGCGCGCTGCATTCGGTCAGCGGGCCCTATGACCTGATCGCGCTGGGCGTGGTGCCGACGGTGGCCGACATGGACGCACTGACCGACCGCATCGGCTGCATCGAAGGGGTCGAGCGGACGACGTCGTCGATCATCCTGTCGACGAAGTTCGAAAGATGAATCTGTCTTCCGCTTGCGGAAGACGCGCTGGCCCCTCTTCCTCGGGGAGAGGGGAGGACCATCGGCGGATGCCGATGGTGGGGTGAGGGCGGGGCTCGCGGATCGACCCAACACCTCTCCCCCCGGGAGAGGTCGATGCGCGTAGCGCATCGGGTGAGGGCAGGGCTTTCCAGCCGTCCCGTCCTGTCATCCCGGAATGAAAAGCACCCTCACCCCAACCCCCGCTCCGCGCCCCAGCCCTCGCTTCGCCGCGAGGGCGTTCATCGACACGCGAGCCAGTGGCTCGCCAACGTCTTTCTTCACCCCAAAGGGAGAGGGGCTCAAGCTTCGCCCCGCCGACCTCGTTGTCTGCCTTCATTACAATGTCTCCCCCGCATTCCCCGCCGATCTCTTGAAGAAGTCCGACTTCCACTTCGACCTGCCCGAACATCTGATCGCCCAGGCCCCCTTGGCCGAGCGCTCGGCGAGCCGGCTGCTGGTCGTGCCGCCAGGCCAGGGCGCGTTCGAGGATCGGCACGTTCGCGACCTGCCGGACCTGCTGCAGCCGGGCGATCTGCTGATCTTCAACGACACGCGGGTGATTCCGGCGCGGCTGTTCGGGCAGAAGGACAGCGGCGGGCGCGTGGAAATCCTGATCGAGCGGCTGCTGCCCGGCAACGAGGCGCGGGCGCAGATCGGCGCGAGCAAGTCGCCCAAACCCGGCGGCCGCATCCAGCTCGATGCCGGTGGCAGCGCCGAGGTGCTGTCGCGCGACGAGGGCTTCTATCACCTGCGGTTCGAGCTCGACGACACGCTCGAATCCTGGCTGCTCAAGGCCGGGCGCATGCCGTTGCCGCCCTACATCCGGCGCGAGCCGGGCCAGGACGACGCCGAGCGCTACCAGACCGTATTCGCGCGCGAAGTCGGCGCGGTCGCGGCGCCGACGGCCGGTCTGCATTTCGACGACGCGCTGCTCGCGCGCCTGCGCGCGCGCGGCATCGACTTCGGTCACGTCACCCTGCACGTCGGCGCCGGCACCTTCCTGCCGATGCGCGTCGAAGACGTCCGCGAGCACCGCATGCACAGCGAGTGGCTCAACGTCGGCGCCGAGCTCGTCGCGCAAATCCGCCGCACGAGAGAGGCGGGTGGTCGCGTGATCGCCGTCGGCACGACGGTCGTGCGTGCGCTGGAAAGCGCCAGCGTCGACGGCGAACTGCATCCGTTCGCCGGCGAGACGCAGATCTTCATCTTCCCCGGCTACCGCATCCGCAGCGTCGACGCGATGGTGACCAATTTCCATCTGTCCGAATCCACGCTGCTGATGCTGGTCTCGGCGTTCGCCGGCAAGGACCGCGTGTTCGCCGCCTACGACCATGCCGTGCAGGCGGAATACCGCTTCTTCTCCTATGGCGACGCGATGCTGCTGTGGGGCGCGCACGCGCCCGCCGCCTGACCGTCGTCCGCGATCAAGAGTCTCCATGTCCAGATTGCAGTTCGAGCTGATCACCACCGATGGCGTCGCGCGCCGCGGCCGCCTGACGTTTCCGCGAGGCACCATCGAAACGCCCGCCTTCATGCCGGTCGGCACCTACGGCACGGTCAAGGGCGTGCTGCCCGAGCAGGTGCGCGCGCTGGGTGCGGAGATCATTCTCGGCAACACCTTCCATCTGTATCTGCGTCCGGGCCTGGAGGTCATCGAGGCGCATGGCGGCCTGCACGGCTTCGCGCGCTGGGACAAGCCGATCCTCACCGATTCCGGCGGTTTTCAGGTCTTCTCGCTGGCGCACAAGCGCAAGATCACCGAGGAAGGCGTCACCTTCGCCGCGCCGACCGATGGCGCGAAGGTGTTCCTCGGGCCCGAAGAAAGCATGCGCATCCAGAAAGTGCTCGATTCGGACATCGTGATGATCTTCGACGAGTGCCCGCCGGTGCAGATCGACGGCAAGCCGGTGCATCCGCGCGTGGTCGAAAAATCCATGGAGCTGTCGCTGCGCTGGGCCGCGCGCTCCAAGCGCGCGCACGAGGGCAACGATGCGGCGCTGTTCGGCATCGTGCAGGGCGGCGTGCACCACGACCTGCGTACGCGCTCGGCGGAAGGTCTGAAGGACATCGGCTTCGACGGTTACGCGATCGGCGGCCTGGCCGTCGGCGAAACCGAGGACGAGCGCAACGCGATGCTCGACCACACCGCGCCGCAGCTGCCCCAGGACCGCCCGCGCTATCTGATGGGCGTAGGCCGGCCGGAAGATCTGGTCGAAGCGGTCGCGCGCGGCGTCGACATGTTCGACTGCGTGATGCCCACCCGCAACGCGCGCAACGGGCATTTCTTCACCTCGACCGGCGTGATCCGCATCCGCAACGCGAAGTTCGAGAAGGACCTGCGGCCGATCGAGGAGGGCTGCGGCTGCGAGGCCTGCAGCGGCGGCTTCACCCGCGCCTACCTGCGGCATCTGGACCGCTGCGGCGAGATGCTCGGGCCGATGCTCGGCACCCTGCACAACCTCTGGTACTACCAGACGCTCATGGCCGACATGCGCGCGGCGATCGCCGCGGGAACCTTTGCCGCGTTCCGGGAGTCTTTCTACAGCGCCCGGGCGGGGAATCCGGGCGCCTGAGCCGTCCCGGCGACGTCTCCGGCCCCATCACCGCCCATTCACCCGCGACCCGGCCTGCGCCCGCGCCCGGCCGTGTCATAATCGCCCGCTGTCTGTTTTCGACCCATGGATGCTCCGATGAATCTGCTGGACCTTGTGATCGCCCCCGCCCACGCCGCTGCCGCCGCACCTGCCGGCCCCAGCATGCTGTCGACGCTGGCCTTCCCGATCATCCTGATCGCGATCATGTACTTCCTGATGATCCGCCCGCAGATGAAGCGCACCAAGGAACACCGCGCGATGCTCGAGAAGCTGTCGGTCGGCGACGAGGTCATCACCAACGGCGGCATCGCCGGCGTGGTGCGCAACATCGGCGACAGCTTCCTGACGATCGAAATCGCCGAGCGCGTGGAAATCCGCGTGCAGAAGGGTGCGGTCGGCAACGTGCTGCCCAAGGGCACGCTGAAGTCCGCCTGATCCCGATCGTCGATCGTTGATCCTTCGTTCCGTCATCTCTCCAGGCGCCGCCCGCGTGCGGCGTCCGAGGCAAGGCAATGCTTGAATTCCCGCGTTGGAAATATGCCCTCATCCTGGTCGTTCTGGTGCTGGCCGCGCTGTACGCGCTGCCCAATGCCTACCAGAAGAACCCGTCGGTGCAGATCACCCCGAGCACCAGCGAGGCGCGCATCGACGAGGCGCTGAAGACGCGGGTCGACGGACTGCTCAAGGCCGCCGGCGTGACGCCGGTCGGCACCGAGATCGACGAGAACCACCTGCTGTTGCGCCTGCACGATGCCGATGCGCAGACGCTGGCGTCCGACACGCTGCGTCCGGAACTGGGTGAGAACTATTCGGTCGCGCTGAATCTGGCTTCGACCGTGCCGGACTGGCTGTCGAACATGGGCGCGCGTCCGATGTCGCTGGGTCTGGACCTGCAGGGCGGCGTGCATTTCGTGATGCAGGTCGACCAGGCCGCGGCGCTGCAGAAGCGCGTCGAGGGCTACGCCGACAGCATCCGCACGGTGTTGCGTGACGCGCGCATCGGCTATTCCAGCGTCGAGCGTCGCCCCGACAACAGCATCGGCGTGGTGCTGACCGAAGGCGCCGACGTCAACGCCGCGCGGACGCAGATCGCGACCAGCCTCGCCAGCGCCTCCGGCCAGACCGTTGGCGGCAGCGGCCCGCAGATCACGACCGAAGGCAACCGCATCACCGTACGCCTGTCGCAGGGCGAGATCTCGCGCATCGCCAGCGACGCGGTCGAGCAGAACCGCACCGTGATCTCCAACCGCATCAACGCGATCGGCGTCGCCGAGCCGGTGCTGCAGCGTCAGGGCGAAGACCGTCTGGTCATCCAGCTGCCCGGCCTGCAGGACACCGCTGAAGCCAAGCGCCTGATCGGCGCCACCGCGACCCTCGAGTTCCGCGCCGTCACCGGCGACGAGAACCAGGCCGCGGCTGCGGTCGCGTCGGGCAACATCCCAGCCGATTCGCGCATCTACTACAACGACGCCGGTACGCCGCTGCTGCTGTCGCGTCGCGTGCTCGTACAGGGCGATCAGTTGATCAACGCGAATCCGCAGACCGATTCGCAGACCGGCACCCCGGCCGTGGGCATCACGCTCAACAGCGCCGGCGGCAAGCGCATGCTCGACCACACGCTGCAGAACGTCGGTCAGCGCCTGGGCATCGTGTACGTCGAGCGGATTCCGACCGTGCGCATGGTGAATGGCGAAGAAGTGCGTTCCTCGCGCAGCGTCGAGCGCGTGATCAGCTCCTCGACCATCCGCGGCGTATTCGGCCGCGAGTTCCAGACCACCGGTCTGAGCCGCGAGGAATCCACCGATCTGGCGAGCCAGCTCAAGGCCGGTGCACTGGCCGCGCCGATGGACTTCGTCGAAGAACGCGTCGTCGGTCCGAGCCTGGGCGCGGAGAACGTCGAGCGCGGCGTGACCGCGGTGCTGTACGCGTTCGTGTTCACCCTGATCTTCTTCCTGTTCTACTACCGCATGTTCGGCGTCGTCACCTGCCTGGCGCTGATCCTGAACCTGCTGATCGTGGTCGCGGTGATGTCGCTGTTCGGCGCCACGATGTCGCTGCCCGGCTTCGCCGGCCTGGCGCTGTCGATCGGTCTGTCGGTCGACGCCAACGTGCTGATCAACGAGCGCATACGCGAGGAGCTCAGGGCCGGCATGCCGCCCAAAGCGGCGATCGTGACCGGCTACGAGAAGGCCTCGGACACCATCTTCGACTCCAACCTCACCGGCATCATCGCGGGTACCGCGTTGTACGCCTTCGGCACCGGCCCGTTGCAGGGCTTCGCGGTGACGCTGGTGATCGGCATCATCGCATCGATGTTCACCGCAATCGTCGTCTCGCGCGCACTGGTCACGCTGATCTATGCACCGCGCAAGAAGCTCAAGTCCCTGGCGATCTGACGGAATAGACCCCATGAAAATTTTTCCGTTGACACTCGTCCCCAATGACACCCGCATCGACTTCCTGCGGCTGCGACATGTGTGGATCGCAATGTTCCTGTTGCTGTTCGTCGGCTCGTTCGCCGTCGTCGGCCTGAAGGGCTTCAACTTCGCACTCGACTTCACCGGCGGTACCGCGGTGAACGTCCGCTTCGACCAGCCGGTCGGCGTCGACGACGTGCGCGAACGCCTCGAGAATGCAGGCATCTCCAATGCCCAGGTGCAGACCTACGGCAGCGGCAACGATCTGCTGATCCGTGTGCGCGGCGACGAGACCCAGACAAGCGTGGACGGCAACACGGAGCTCGCCCAGAACGTGCTTGCGGCGGCGTCCAGCGAAACCAATCCAGCCCGCATTCTGAGCACCGAGTCGATCGGCGCGCAGGTCTCGGGCGACCTGCGCAAGAACGCGATCTACGCCGCGATCTTCGTGCTGGTGGGCTTCCTGCTGTACATCAGCGTGCGCTTCGAATGGAAGTTCGCGGTGGTCGCCAGCGTCACGACGCTGTTCGACGTCATGGTGGTCGCAGCGATGTTCTCGCTGACCGGTCGCGAGTTCGACCTGACGGTGATGGCCGGCCTGCTGTCGGTGATGGGCTTCTCGATCAACGACACCATCGTGGTCTTCGACCGCGTGCGCGAGAACTTCCGCGGCATGCGTGCGGCGCCGCTGGATGTGTTCAACCGGTCCATCAACCAGACCCTGTCGCGCACGATCATCACCTCGCTGGCGTTCTTCCTGACCACGCTGGCGCTGTTCCTCTACGGCGGTGGTTCGCTCGAAGGCCTGGCGCTGACCCAGATGATGGGCGCGGTGGTCGGTACGGTGTCCTCGATCTTCATCGCGTGCCCGCTGCTGACCTACGGCATCCTGCGTGTGACCAAGCAGGACCTGCTGCCGAAGGCCAAGGACGAGGAAGCGCTCGCGCGTCGTCCCTGATCCCGCGTATCCGGTCCGCGTCACGCGGATCGGACCGGTTGTACGAAGAAGCCGCGCGCTGCGCGGCTTTTTCGTGGGCGAACGGTGCGGCGAGGTGACCGTAAGGAGGGGTAGAACGCAGCGAAACCATCGTCGTGGTGCCTGCGAATCGGGAGGCGCGGCAGGTCGCGCCGTCGGCGATGACGCGCGGTGCTCCGTATCGCGTTGCCGAGCGGGCAATCGATGGGTTTCGCTGCGCTCTACACATCCTGTGAGAACGCAGGCGCGGCTCGTATCCCAACAAAAAAGGCCGCACTTGCGCGCGGCCCTTCCGATCCAGCCGATCCGGCGGCTTACGCGAATTCTTTCGCGTAGCCCGAGTCGACCAGCGTCTTCTGCAGCGGCGCGACGATGTGCACGTTGCCGGCAATGACCTGACGGCCACCAGCGAACGCGACGTGCAGCGGGCCACCCGGGCCGCCCTTGAAGTCGCTGACGCGGCCGCCGGCCTCGCGGACCAGCAGCACACCCGCCGCGATGTCCCAGGGATGCACGCCGGCTTCGAAGTAACCGTCGGTACGCGCCGCGGCGACGTAGGCCAGGTCCAGCGCGGCCGAACCGGTGCGGCGCACGTCCTCGGCCGACTCCAGCAGCGCCTCGACCGCACGCAGCTGGGCGCCGACACGCTTGCGCTCGCGCGGGGCGAAGCCGGTGCTGAGCATCGCGCCGGTCAGTTCGCGGCGTTCGGACACGCGGATGCGACGCTCGTTGAGCTGGGCGCCGGCGCCCCGCGTGGCGGTAAACAGTTCGTTGCGCAGCGGATCGAAGATCACCGCGTGCAGTGGCTCGCCGCCCTCGACCAGCGCGATCGACACGCACCAGTGGGGCAGGCCACGCAGATAGTTGCTGGTGCCGTCGAGCGGATCAATGACCCAGGTGTAGCGGCTCGGGCCGCCACGGCCCGGCTTGGCGCCGCCTTCTTCGCCGAGCACGGCGTACTCGGGATAGGCGCGGCGCAGTTCCTTGACGATCGCATCTTCGGCGAGGCCGTCGACCTCGCTCGCGTAATCGTGGCGCGCTTTCTCGACGACGTTGAGCGCATCGAGCTTGTGCATGTTTCGCAACAGGACGCCACCGCCGGCGCGCGCCGCCTTGACCATGACATTGACAGCAGGTTGAAGCATCGCGGACGACTCCGGGCGCGGGCAGGATCGAGGGGGAAAAGAGCAGTGCCGGCGCGAGGCCGGTCGGGCAGTTTACCATTCGCGCCATGCAAGCGCCCCTGAATCCAGAGTCCGGCATGGACATCGTCGCCGCGGACGGCCCTGCCGCCCGTATCCGCATCGTGCTCGTCGGCACCCAGCACCCCGGCAACATCGGCTCCGCCGCCCGCGCCATCAAGACGATGGGCCTGCACCGGCTGGTGCTGGTGGCGCCGCAGAAATATCCGCACAACGAGGCCGACATGATGGCCGCCGGCGCCGAGGACGTGCTCAATGCCGCGGTCGAAGTGGCGACGCTGGCCGAGGCCGTGGCCGACTGCCGGCTGGTGCTCGGTTGCACCGCGCGCAGCCGTCGCGTGCAGCTGCGCGAGCTGCGGCCGCGCGATGCCGCCGCGTCCGTGCATGCGGAAGCCGCGGCCGGTGGCGAGGTCGCGCTGGTGTTCGGCCGCGAGCGCACCGGACTGGAGAACGAGGAGCTGCAGCTGTGCCACGCCGCAGTGCACATCCCGGCCAATCCCGACTACAGCTCGCTGAATCTGGCCGCGGCCGTGCAGGTGTTGAGTTACGAAGTGCGGCTGGCGCTGCTGGGCGAGGGCGGCGAGGTCACGCCCGCCGCCATCGCGCCGGTGAATCCGGACGCGGTGCCGCATGCCGAACTCGAAGGGTTCTTCGGCCAGCTGGGCGATACGCTCGAGGACATCGATTTCCACAAGGGTCGGGCGCCGGAGTCGGCGATGCGCAAGCTGCGGCGGCTGTTCGTGCGCACCGGGCTGGACCAGAAGGAAGTCCGGCTGCTGCGCGGCATCCTCGCCGATGCCCAGCGCATGGCCCGGATCGCCCGCGACCGCGGCGACGGCTGAGCCGCGGCGTCTGTTGCCGGCGAATGGCTTCCGCTAGGCTTGCCGCTTCGCTCACGCCTTCCGGACCCGCCTTGGACCCGCGTCACTTCCTTCGACGGCTCCTGTCGGGTGTGCTGCTGGCGCTACTGGCAGTTGCGTTGCCGCTGCAGGCGGCCGAGCCGCGCAACGTGCTGGTGCTCGGGCGCATCAGCGACGATCCCAAGGCGCACTACGAACAGCTCAAGCCGCTGCTCGACTACGTCGTCGCGCGCATGGGCGATGTCGGCATCACCGAAGGCCGCGTGCTGATGGCGCGCGACGTGCAGCAGATGCAGAGCTATCTGCGGCGCGGCCGCGTGGACTGGGTCACCGAGACCGCCAGCGGCGCGACCCTGCTCGAAGCGCGCGCCGGCGCGACGCCGCTGCTGCTGACCGAGCGCAACGGCGTCAGTCACTATCACACGGTCTATTTCGCACGTCGCGACAGCGGCATCCAGTCGCTCGACGATCTGCGCGGTCGCAGCATCGTGTTCCAGAACCGGCAGTCGACCAGTGCCTACTTCGTGCCCGCGACCGAGATGCTCGCCCGCGGCATGAAGCTGGAGATCCTGCTGTCGCCGCGCGACCAGCCCGAGCCGGATTCGGTCGGCTATCTGTTCGCGCGCTCGGAGCTCAACATGTCCTCATGGGTGCACAAGCACCTCGTCGACGCCGGTGCGATGAGCAACCTCGACTGGGACAGCGACCGGCGCGTGCCGCCATCGTTCAAGCGCGATTTCGTGATCTTCCGCGAGAGCGCGCCGTTCCCGCGCGCGATCGAGATCGTGCGGGGCGATCTGGACGCACGCGTGACCGCGCGTCTGCGCGAAGTGCTGATCGAGGCCAGCCAGGATCCCGCCGCCGTCGATGCCTTGCGCGAGTTCTTCCGCACCACCGCGTTCCTGCCGATGGATGCCGCCACCCGCGCGGAACTCGACATCCTGCGCACCGGTGCGTTGCGCGTCGTGGCGGACGTCGAATGAGACTGCGCACCGGCCTGCAGGCCATGTTCCTGGCGCTGGCAGGCGCCGCCGTGCTCGTCGGCCTCGTCGCGGTGGCGCTGGTGCTGCAGCAGCAGGACCAGGCGCAGAGGCAGATCCTGGCGCTGAGCCAGCGCTCGATGCACGCGCTCGCGTCGCAGCGTCTGCTGCTGCGCGGCGAGGCGGTGTCGGCGCAGGTCGCCGACGGGCTGGTCAATCCGCTGTACTACTTCGACCTCGAGGCCATCGGCGCGGCGGTCGGCAACGTCTTGCGCCAGCCCGACGTCAGCTACGTGATCGTCTACGACGCCGACGGCAACATCGTCCACGACGGCAGCCGTGACATCGAGCGCTACGGCCAGCGCATGGACGATCCGTTCGCGCTGGAGGTCGTCGCCGCGACTGGCCAGCACATGCAGAGCGACGGCAAGCTGCTCGACGTGTCGATGCCGATCCGCATCGGCGACCAGCGGCTGGGTGGCGTGCGCATCGGCTATTCGCTGGCGACGGCGAAGCAGGACGAGGACGCGATGGTCGCGACGATGCAGGCGCGTCTCGACGAGATCGCGCGGCGTCATCTGGTCGCCGTCGGCCTGCTGCTGGTCGTGCTGGTGGCGCTCGGCGCGCTCGTCGCGGCGATGCTGCAACGGCGGCTCGTGCGCCCGGTGCGCGAGCTGGCCGATGCCGCGCAGCGCATCGAGGCGGGGCATTACGACGTGGTGGTGCCCGCGGACGCGCGTCAGGATGAAATCGGCGATCTGGTCCGTGCCTTCGATCGCATGCGCGACAGCATCGCGCGCCACGATCGCGACATCCGCCGCATGGCCTATACCGATTCGCTGACCGGACTGGCCAACCGGCTCGCGCTGCGCGAGACGCTGGACCAGCGTCTGCTGGAAATGCAGGGCGCCGCCGGACGCCTCGCGTTGCTGTTCGCCGACGTCGACGATTTCAAACGCGTCAACGACACGCTGGGCCACGACGCCGGCGACGAGGCGCTGATCCAGTTCACCGCGCGCATCGACGCCGCGGTGCGCGAGTTCGATGTCGCCGACGCATTGCTGGCGCGCTTCGGCGGCGACGAGTTCGTGGTGCTGCTGCAGCTGCCCGAGGCGAGCGCCGCCGACCTGCGCACCGTCGCCGGCGAACTGGCGGACCGTCTGGTGGCGGAGGTCGCACGCCCGATCGAAGTCGAAGGCCGCCGCGTATTCCTCGGCATCTCGATCGGCATCACCGTGTTTCCCGACGACGCCACCAGCGCCGCGATGCTGCTCAAGAACGGCGACATCGCGATGTACCAGGCCAAGCTGGCCGGCAAGAACTGCCACCGCTTCTACAGTCTGGCGATGGACCAGGCGGTTGAGCGCCGCATGCACATGGAACACGAACTGCGCGGCGCCTGGGATCGCGGCGAACTGAGCCTGGCCTACCAGCCGGTGTTCCGCATGGGCGATAAGACGCTGGTCGGTGTCGAAGCCCTGCTGCGCTGGCAGCACCCCGAGTTCGGCAGCGTCGCGCCGCCGGTATTCATCGACGTCGCCGAGCAGAGCGGCCTGATCGACATCATCGGCCCGCAGGTGCTGCACGCCGCCTGCGTCGAAGCGCGCGCCTGGCAGCAGCGATATCCCGCCGCGGCCGATCTGTTCGTCGCGGTCAACGTGTCGCCACGCCAGCTGCGCGGCGCGGCATTCGCCGTCGAGGTCGAAGCGGCATTGCGCGAGTCGGGTCTGTCACCACGCCATCTGCATCTCGAACTCACCGAGACCGCGGTCATCGGCGACGAAGCCCGCATCGGCCAGCTGCTGAGCGCATTGCGCGCACTCGGCGTCAAGATCTGGCTCGACGATTTCGGCACCGGCTTCTCCGGCCTGAGCCACCTGCGCCGGGTGCCTGTCGACGGCGTCAAGATCGACCGCAGCTTCGTCGCCGACGTACTGCGCGATCCCGACGATCTGGCGTTGACGACGGCGATCATTTCGATGGCGCACTCGATCGGGATCACCGTGGTTGCCGAAGGCGTGGAGAAGGAAGGCCAGTTCGAAGTCCTGCGCGATCGCGGTTGCGATCTGGGACAGGGGTTCTGGCTCGGGCATCCGCTGCCAGCGCGGGGGTTCGATGCGCTGTTGAGGTGAGGCTTCGTTCTGCTTCGCTTGTTTTGCTTCCGCTCCAGCGTTGCCGTTGCCGTTGCCGTTGCTCCGCTTTTGCTTCCGCCGTTGACTTCAATCGAGCCGTAAAGCGAGCCGAGCATCGCAGGGCGGCGGGGTCGAAGAGCAGCCCATGTCTGAGCGCAGCGAGTTTGGGCTGCGTGCCCCGCTGCCCGAGAAGCGCAGGGGACCGGCACGGCGCAGCCGTGTCGGATCGCGTCCGGCGAAGACGGTTTTGCTTACTTTTGCCAAGACAAAAGTAAGCCGCGCGACAGCGCGGAAGCCCTGTCTTTGATCTTCGCTCTGAGAGCAATTCGCTTGGCGATAGAAAAGTCCAACGCCAAGGCTGAGAGGCGAGAGCAAGTGCAAGGCTTTCGCCCGCTGCGCGTGCGAGTCCCTTTTGGATGGACCCAAAAGGAACCAAAAGGTCCCTTCGCCGGACGCGAGCCGGCCGGGTTACACCCGGCCGGTTCCCTGCGCTCCTCGCCTGACGCGGCACGCAGCCCAAACTCGCTGCGCTCAAACACGGGCTGCTCTTCGGCCACGCCAGGCTCCGGTGCTCGGCTCGCTCTACGGCTCGATTGAAGTCAAAAGCTGAAAGCCAAAGCCAAAGCCAAAGCCAGGGCCAGATCCCGAGCAAACGACGAAGCTGGAGCAGGGTAGAGCGCCAATCGGCACGGAACAAGGACCGGTGCTCAACGCCGTGAAGCGCCCAAGTGCTCGCGAGGCCGCAGGCGCAAGAACAAGCAGCCCGGAATCATCCACGCTACACGCCACCAGTCCCCGACAGCGATATGCTGGCCCTCCCCGAAAGCACATGGATGTCGCGATGGGTCAGTGGTCTCCAGTCGAGATGTTCTGCCTGCTGGCAGGCCTGGTCGTCTGGGCCGTCGCCAGTGTGGTGAGCGTGCGTCTGGTGCTCGCGCATCGGCGGGTGTGGCCGCCCGAGACCGTGGAGCACGGCGTGGTGCATCCCGAGTTGCCGATGCATGCACGGCTGGCGGCGCTCGATGCCCTGCTGGCGCACGGGCGCATCGGCGGCGCCGAGCATGCAGCGCGGCGGCGGGATCTGATGCTGGAGTCGGGCGCGCGGTCCCGTCAGAACGTCTGAAGACGCCGGGCCGGTCAGAAGATCCGCGCCAGCCATTCGGTAGCGGCCGTCGCCAGCGTGCCGCTGAGCACGCCGAAGAAGCCGATCGCGATGATGCCGCCGAGCCACGCCCACAGCATCAGCGCGCCGTCGCGTTCCAGCAATGCGAGCGCATAGGCCAGCAGCAGCAGGCCGAACACGTAGTTGGTGAACGGAATCGGCAGCGCCAGCAGCACGCCGAGCAGCACGAGCTGCAGGCCGGTGAACATCGCCGCGGCACGGTGGTCGAGGACGCCCGGCAGGCGCGGGCGGCTGAAGCGTTCGACGCGGCGCAGCCAGGGTTCGAGCACGGTTTCGAAGCGTTGCACCGCGCTGCGGTGCGGGCCGCGTTCGGCGATGAAGCGCGGCAGCCAGGGCTTGCGCAGACCGATCAGCAGCTGCGCGCCGACCAGCGCGACCAGCGGCCCGCCGATCGCGCCGCCGACGCCCGGAATCGGGATGAAGGCGGGCAGGGTGGCGACGAACAGCATCATGCCGAACACGCGCTTGCCCAGACCGATCAGCAGTTCGGTGAAGCGCAGCTGGTCGTCGGGATCGCCCAGCGCCATCGCGGCGAGCAGCTCACGGGTGCTGGCTTCCTCGCGCGAGGGGATCTCAGGCGTCATCGCCGCCCGCGTCCGCATCCGGAAGGCGCTGCAGCAGCAGCTTGTCGACGCGCGGGCCGTCGAGGTCGACGATCTCGATCCGCCAGCCCTGCCACTCGAAGTGCTCGGCGACGTTGGGAATGCGGCTGAAGCGCGCGATCGTCATGCCGGCCGCGGTATGGAAGATGTGCTCGTCCTCGCCCGGCAAGGGGCCGCCCCCCAGCAGTTCGCGCAGCGCGCCGGTCGGCAGTGTGCCGTCGACCAGCATCGAGCCGTCCTCGCGCTGGACCACCAGCGGCGCGGCGTCGAGGCCGCTGCTCTGGGTGCGGCCGATCACCGCTTCCATCACGTCGTTGAGCGTGACCATGCCGGTTATGTCGCCGTATTCGTCGACCACCAGCGCCAGGGATTGCTGGTTCTCGCGCAGGATCTCCAGCAGCTTCATCGCCGGCGTCGATTCGGAGACGAACAGCGGCTCGCGCAGGTACTTGAAGAGGTCGAATTCCTTCTTCTCGAGCCGGTCGATCAGCGACTTGATCTCGAGCACGCCGACCACGTCGGAATCGTTGCCCCGGAACACCGGATAGCGCGAGTAGGGCGTCTCGCGCATCTCGGCGAGGTTCTCTTCGAAGCCGGCCGAAACGTCGAGCCAGGCGATGCGCGTGCGCGGCGTCATCAGGCTTTCCGCGTCACGGTCGCCGAGCGTGAGCACCCGGTTGACCATGTTGCGCTCGTCGGCATCGATCACGCCCTGCTCGTGGCCTTCGCTGACCAGCATGCGGATCTCTTCTTCCGAGACCTGCGCCGCTTCGGTCTTGTCCAGGCGCAGCAGCTTCAGCAGCCCGCGCACGCTGGCGCTGAGCAGCCAGACCGCTGGGGTGGCGATGCGCGACAGCCAGTGCATCGGCAGGGCGACCAGGGAGGCCAGGCGCTCGGGCGCGAGCAGGGCGAGCCGCTTGGGCAGCAGTTCGCCGAAGACGA
This sequence comes from Luteimonas flava, assembly GCF_036584485.1. Classification (NCBI taxonomy): domain Bacteria; kingdom Pseudomonadati; phylum Pseudomonadota; class Gammaproteobacteria; order Lysobacterales; family Lysobacteraceae; genus Luteimonas; species Luteimonas flava. Next base: position 1,062,396 of record NZ_JAZHBM010000002.1, read on the forward strand.
TCGTCAGGAACGTGATCAGGCTCACCGCGAGCACGGTGCCGACGGTCGAGGCATACGTACCGAGGATCGGCAGGCTCGACGCGAGCCAGGTGCCGATCAGGCTGCCCAGCGCGTCGCCGCCGAGCATGCCGGTGAGCACGCCGATCGTGGTGATGCCGACCTGCACCGTCGACAGGAAGCGCTCGGGATGTTCGGCCAGTTCCAGCGCCGCGCGCGCACTGCGGTGCTCGGCGGCCATCTGTTTCAGGCGCGGTTTGCGGGACGTGACCACCGACATTTCCGACAACGCGAAGAACGCGTTGCAGGCGATCAGGGCCAGGACGATGAGGATCAGTTCGAGCATTGCCGGGGCCTCCTGCCGGATTGAGGGCGATGCAGAGCATCGGGGGAGGCGTCAGCGGTGTGCGTCGCGGGGAGCGGTCTAGAGTCGTCGTCCATGTGAAAGATGAACAGCGCAAGGGGCGCGGCGGCGACTATAGCAGGCTGCGATGTGACGACCGCCGTACACCCCGGGGCGGCCCGGGCTGGCCCGGAGTGTCATCGAACCGTCATAATCCGCGCCTTGCGCAGAGCGTCCGGTCCCGGGCGCGCGACTTCAAGGCGTCCCGGCATGTTCTCCCTGCAAACGATCTTCGGCCAAGGCAACCAGTTCTACACGCTGCTCGAGGAGGCCGCCGTGGCCGCGCACGACAGCACCGTCGCGCTGCATTCGATGCTCAAGGCGTCGGACCGCCAGCCGGCGCTGGACGCGTTCAAGCTGGCGCGCATGCGCGAGCGCGAGGCGTCGGACAAGATCAGCCAGGCGCTGGTGGACAGCTTCATCACCCCGATCGAGCGCGAGGACATCGAAGCGCTGGGCTCGGCGCTGTACAAGATTCCCAAGCAGGTCGAGAAGTTCGCCGACCGCTACTCGCTGGCGACGCGCCATCTCGAACACATCGACTTCGCGCCGCGCGCGGCGATGCTCGAGCAGGCGTCGGCGGTCGTGGTGAAGATGGTCAAGACCCTGCGCAGCATGAAGCTCGAGCCGATGAAGGCGCTCAACGACGAACTGCGCGCGCTGGAGAACGAGGCCGACCGGTTGATGCTCGAGCTCTACCGCGACATCTACTCGGGCCAGCTCGAGCCGCTGCAGATGTTCCTGCTCAAGGAGTTCTTCGAGATTCTCGAAAAGGCGATCGACCGCTGCCGCGAGGCGGGCGTGGTCGCCTACGAGATCGTGCTGAAGAACTCCTGACGGATTCCAGATCATGCTGACCCTCGTGCTGATCGTGGTCGCAACCGCGCTGGTGTTCGAATACATCAACGGGTTCCACGACACCGCCAATTCGATCGCGACCGTCGTCGCCACCAAGGTGCTGTCGCCGATGCAGGCGGTGGGCCTGGCCGCATCGATGAACCTGATCGGCGCGCTGATGGGCACGGCGGTCGCGAAGACCATTTCGTCGGGCCTGATCGACGCCGGCGTCATCGACGTGGGCTCGCAGCTGATCCTGTGCGCGCTGCTGGGCGGCATCGTCTGGAACCTGATCACCTGGTGGTGGGGCCTGCCGTCGTCGTCGTCGCACGCGTTGATCGGTGGTCTGATCGGCGCCGCGCTGGCGGCCGCGTCCAACAATCTCGACGTGGTGATCTGGTCGGAGCCGGCGCAGCCGATCTGGCACAGCGCGGGCGTGCTGTGGAAGGTCATCGTGCCGATGGTCAGTTCGCCGGTGCTGGGGTTCGCCGCGGGCTTTCTGATGATGGGCGTGCTGTTCTTCGCGATCTCGATGATGGCGCGCAGCGGCGGCGTGCTCGCGCGCATCGCGCGGCCGCGCTGGGTCAACGCGTTCTTCGGCAAGAGCCAGATCGTCTCGGCTGCCGGCATGGGCTTCGCGCACGGCATGAACGATGCGCAGAAGACCATGGGCATCGTCGCGCTCACCCTGGTCAGCGCGCAGAGCGTCGGCACGCTCGACAACCTGCCGGCCTGGCTGGCGTTCCTGCACCCCTCGGACGCCGCGCTGGCCGAAGGCGACATCGACCTGTGGATCAAGATCACCTGCGCCGTGGTCATGGCCGCCGGTACCGCCGCGGGTGGCTGGCGCATCATCAAGACGCTGGGCCACAAGCTGGTCAAGCTGCACCCGATCCACGGTTTCGCCGCCGAGACCAGTGCAGCGTCGGTGATCCTGGCCGCCTCGTCGATGGGCATTCCGGTGTCGACCACGCACAACATCTCCGCCGCGATCATGGGCGTGGGCACGGCCAAGCGCCTCAACGCCATCAAGTGGACGGTCGTCAACAAGATGATCTGGGCGTGGATCCTGACGATCCCGATGTCCGGCGGCATCGCCTACGGCCTTTTCCGGATGTTCCACCACTTCGGCTGGGTCTGATCCCGTCACGCGCCGCCGCATACTGCGGCGATGCATGACGCCCACTCGAAGGCGGACGCCCGCGCCCGCATCCTCGCCGCGATCCGCGCGGTGGCGGCCGGCCGCGTTGCCGGCTACGGACATATCGCGCGCCGCGCCGGTCTGCCCGGGCGTGCGCGGCTGGTCGCGCGGGTGCTGCGCGATCACGGCGATCCGGACCTGCCGTGGCATCGCATCGTGCGCAGTGACGGGCGCATCGCGTTCCCCGACGGCTCGCCCGGGTTCCGCGAACAGGCGCAGCGGCTACGCGCAGAGGGCGTCACCGTGACGCGTGGTCGGGTGCGGATGCCGATCGACGACACGCTCGACGCAACGCTGTGGGGCCCCGACGCACACGCCTGATCCGGCACGATCGTCTACACGTCTGCGCCGGTATCATGACGCCGGAGAAAACGAGGAGTCCGGATGTTTCCGAGGTTGCCGCTGGCCGTCAAAGTGATCCTGGCCATCAACGTGGTCGTGTTCGTGCTGCAGCTGGCGATCGGCAACGCGCTCGCGCATTTCATGCTGTGGCCGCTGGGCGGCGCGGAGGCCGGCGGGCTCGGCTTCCAGCCGTGGCAGCTGGTGACCTACGGCTTCATGCACGACCCGCGCAACATCGGGCATCTGGCGTTCAACATGCTGGCACTGGCGATGTTCGGCTCGCAGCTCGAATACACCTGGGGCACCAGGCGCTTCGTCACCTATTACCTGGTCTGCGTGATCGGCGCGGGGCTGTGCCAGCTCGGCGTGGTGACGTGGTCCCTGGCGCAGGGCGCGTTTCCGTATCCCACGCTCGGTGCGTCGGGCGGTGTGTTCGGTCTGCTGCTGGCCTACGGCGTGCTGTTTCCGAACCAGCGGCTGGTGCTGCTGTTTCCGCCGATCCCGATGCGCGCACGCACGCTGGTGATCGTCTACGGCCTGGTCGAGCTCGTGCTCGGCATCACCGGCACGCGCTCGGGCGTCGCCCATTTCGCCCACCTGGGCGGCATGCTGTTCGGCTGGCTGCTGCTGCAGCACTGGCGCGGACGTCCGCCGTTCAATCGCAGTGGCGGCAAGCGGCACGTGCGCAGGGTCTGAGGCGCCCACTTCCATCGGGTTTCGATGGGTTTCGCTTCGCGCTACCCCTCCTACGAAAGCCCAGCCGGTCGACGCACGGTCGAGCGTCAGCCGCACACATCGCCTGACGCTTCACGAAACGCCAAAAAAAATGCGCCGGACGCGCCGGCGCATTTTTCGTGTCACGCGTGGCCCCGGCTCAGCGCCAGATCCGCACCTGGTCTTCGGCCTTGCGGGTCATCGCATCGTTTGCGCCGCACTTGAAGGTTTCGGTGTAGGCCGGGAGGTTCGTCACCGGGCCGTTCGCCCGCCACTGGCCCGGCGCATGCACGCTGGTCGCGGCGCTGCGGGTCGCGGTGTCGACGGCCGACTGCTGGCGCCACAGCTGCGCCCAGCCGCGGAAGAAGGCTTCCTTGCCCGATTGCGCGAGTTCCGGGCTCGCGGTCTGCAGCGCATCCCATGCGAGTTCCACGCCGGCGAGGTCGGCGGCGTTCTCGTCGCGGGTCAGCGCGCCGTTGACCTGGGTGCCGGTCAGGCCCGGATATCCGTAGCCGTTGTACTGCGAGACGAGCTTGTCGGTGGCGGTCAGCCAGCCGGCGTCGTCGTCGGTGCTCCACCAGGTGCGCACGGTGCCGGCGCTGTCGACCAGCTTGCCCTTGATGTCGACCGCGCGGCTCAGCTCGTGGCCCACCAGTGCGCCGTAGGTGCCGTAGTGCGTGGCGGCGTCGGCAGCGACGTCGAGCACCGGCGGCTGCAGCACGGCGGCGGACACGATCAGGCGGTTCTGCGCGAGGTCGTAGGCCAGCGCCGGCGTCTGCGGCAGCACGTCCCAGCGGCGGCCGGCATTGGCCTGGCCGATGCGGCGCATTTCCTGCGCGTGGCGCCAGGTCGATGCGATCAGCATGTTGCTGCCGAAGCTGGCGCGGCCCATCGGCTGCACCGTGTAGTCGATGTCCTGCACAGGCGCGCCGATCTCGATCTTCAGCGCGGCCAGCTTGGCCTTGGCCTCGGTCTTCGCGGTCGGGGTCATCCAGGTGTTGCGCTCGATGCCGCGGCCCAGTGCATCCCGCACCTGGCCGGCGATCGTCTCGGCGCGCGCGCGGGTGGTGTCGGGCAGATACGCGGCGACGTATTCGCGCGACATCATCGGACCAGCGGCGCGGTTGATCGCGCCCAGCACCAGCTGCTGACGGCTCGGCTGCGCGGTTTCGCCGCGCAGGATGCGGCCGTGGAAATCGTATTCGGCGTCGCGGAAGCTCTTCGACAGGTACGGCGCCATCGCGTTGCCGATATGGAAGCGCAGGTACGCCTTCCACTGGTCCGGCTTGAGCGCATTGACCAGCGTGTCGAGCTGGGTGAACAGCTCGGGGTTCGCCAGCGACACCTGCGGTGCCTGCACGCTCTGCGCGGACAGGAACGTGCCCAGCTGCAGGCGGCGGTACTGCTTGTCGAGACCGGCCGTGTCGACGAGCGCGTACTGCGTGCGCGGATCGCGCAGGTCGGCCAGCGGCTTGGACACGGCGGCGATGCGACGCTCCAGATCGATCACCAGCGCGGTCTCGGCGTCGAGACGGTCTTCGGCGGTGCCGGTCAGCGCGAGGATGTTGCGCACGTACTGCGTGTACTGCGAGACGATCTGCTGCGTCTCGGCATCGCCACGGCTGTAGTACGCCGGGTCGGGCAGGCCGAGGCCACCCTGGGTGAAGTAGCCGACGTGGCGGTTGAGATCGGCCAGATCGACCTCGGCGCCGAACTCGAACAGCACCGGGATGCCGACCTGGTGCAGCGCGGCGAGTGCCGGCGCGATGTCACGCGTGCGGCGGATGCCGTCGATGCGGGCGATCAGCGGAGCGATCGGCTTGGCGCCGTCGGCTTCCACCGCGGCCTCGTCCAGGCCGCTGGCCCAGAAGTCGCCGAGCAGGCGCTGCACGTCGTTCTGCGGCGCCGTCATCGCTTTGTTGAGCAGGTCGTGCTGCTGGGTGAGCGCGAGCGCCTGCAGTTCGCCGAGTGCGGAACGCGTGCCCTGACCGGCGACGACCATGTTCGCGGCCAGCCAGTCCTTGTTGACGAAGCTGTAGAGGTCGGTACAGGCGGTGACCGGCGGCGGTCCCTTCGGGGCGGCGGCGCGGCGACGCTGGGCGTCGGCATCGGAACTCAGCCCGACCAGCAGTGCGATCGAGGCGGCGAGCAGGGCGGGGCGGGCAAGCGTGTGCTGGATCGGCATTGCGGAGTCCGTGCGGGCATGAATCGCGCAAGTCTAGCAAGCCGCGCGGTGGCAGGACGGTGCGGGATTTCGCGTTCAGGGATGTCCCGTCGCACGCGTGGTGCACGACGTGACCGCAGCCTGGTCCGTTCCGTCGATGCGCGGGCAGTTGCTGACGCACGGAAGTGCCTGCGAAACGTCGTGGCGCCGGGTACATCACGGCGTTCTAGCTACAGCCATTGCGCCGTGGGCGTCGACCCCGGATCAAGTCCAGGGCAGGTACGCTTCCGCAGGCGCAGTGTCGAAAACGACGTGCGTCGCTCGCCCTCGCGCCGTGGTCGGGACACGAAAAAGCCCGGCATCGCTGCCGGGCTTCGTCGTTACCGCGATACCGCGTGGATCACCAGATGACGACCTGCTGGTCGCCGGTGCGGACCATCGGATCGCCCGGCTTGCACGAGAACGCGGCCGCGAACGCGGGCAGGTTCGACGGCGCGCCGATCGCGCGGAAATTCGCCGGGGCGTGCGAGTCGGTCTTCAGGCGCACGTCGAGTTCCTGCGGGGTGAAGTTGCGACGCCACACGGTGGCCCAGTTGAGGAAGAAGCGCTGGTCGCGGCTCAGCCCGTCGGTCATCGGGTCGGGCGTGTCGCCGGCCGCCTTCTTCATCGCGTCGTAGGCCGTCGCCAGACCACCGAGATCGGCGATGTTCTCGCCAAGGGTGAGCTTGCCGTCGACGTGCTTGCCCGGCGCGGCCTCATACGCGTTGAACTGCGAGGTCAGGAGATCGGTGCGGCCGGTGAAGCCGGTCGAGTCGGCCTTGGTCCACCAGTTCTCGAACTTGCCGGTCGGGCCGAAGCGGCTGCCCTGGTCGTCGTAGCCGTGGGTCATCTCGTGACCGATCACCGCGCCGATGCCGCCGTAGTTGATCTCGTCCGACGCGTCGGGATCGAAGAACGGCGGCTGCAGGATCGCCGCCGGGAACACGATCTCGTTCTGCAGCGGGTTGTAGTAGGCGTTGACCGTCTGCGGCGTGATGCCCCACTCGGTCCTGTCGACCGGCTGGCCGATCTTCGACAGCATCCACTTGTAGTTGAACTCGGTCGCGGCGAGCACGTTGCCGATGTAGCTGTCGCGCGAGGTCGACAGGCCGTCCCACGCGCGCCACTTCTCGGGGTAGCCGATCTTCGGCGTGAACGAGGCCCACTTTTCCATCGCCTTGGCCTTGGTCTCGTCGCTCATCCAGGCCAGGTTCTCGATGCGCACCTTCAGCGAGTCGCTGAGGTTCTTGACCAGCGTCTCCATGCGCGCCTTGGACTCGGCCGGGAACGCGACCTGCACGTACAGCTGGCCCAGCGTTTCGCCAGCCTGGTCGTTGAGCGTGTCGAGCACGCGCTTGCCGCGCTCCTTGAGTTCCTTCTGGCCACGCAGCTTGTTGCCGTAGAAGTCGAAGTTCTCCTGCACGAACGCATCGCCCAGATACGGCGCCGCGCCGTCGACGAGGTGATAGCGCAGGTAGGCCTGCCAGTCGGCGACCGGCGTGTCGCCGAGCATCGCGCTGACTTCCTTGTGGAAGTCCGGAATCGCCAGCGAGAACTTCTCCGGCACCGCGACGCCCTGCGATTCGAAGAACGTGGTCCACGGGAAGTTCGGGCTCAGCGCATCGGCTTCCGCCGGCGTGACCGGGTTGTAGAACAGCTTCACGTCACGCGACATCTCGACGCTGGACTTGGACTTCGACGCCAGGCGCGTTTCGAACGCCAGCACCGACTTGGCCTGCGTCGCCGCATCGGCGGCCGGCACGCCGGACAGTTCGAGCATCTTCGCCACGTGGGCGACGTACTGCTCGCGCACCGGGGCCTTGTCGGCATCGGTGTAATAGCTGGTGTCGGGCAGACCCAGACCGCCCTGCATCGCGTAGGCGATGTTCATGGTCGGCACGTCGAAATCGGCCTCGGGGCCGAAGCCGAACAGGCCGCCTTCGCCGCGTGCATAGGTCTGGCGCAGGTATTCGGCAACGGCCGGGCCGTCCGCCAGCGCTTCGATCGACGCCAGGCGGTCCTTCAGCGGCTCGACGCCCTGGGCGTTGATCTTGGCTTCGTCCATGCCGGTGGCCCAGAAGTCGCCGACGATCTTCTCGACGCCGGTCGCGGCGGTATCGGCCGCGGACTGCTCGGCGAGCTGGCGCTGGATGGCGGTCGAGCGCTCGTCGAGCATCTCGAACGCGCCCCACGAGGTGCGATCGCCCGGGATGGCGTTGGCGGCGAGCCACTTGCCGTTCGCGTAGGCGTCGAAATCGGTACAGGCGTTCTTGCTGGTATCGAGATCGCCGATCTCGAAGCGGTTCACGCCGGGCAGCGTGCTCTCGTCGAGCGTCAGCTTTTTGGGCGCGGCGGCATCCGTCGCCGGCGCGGCGGCCGTGGCCGGCGGGGTGTCCTGGTCGCCCGAACAGGCGGACAGCGCCAGCACCACCGAACAGGTCAGCAGCAGGCGCTTGGGAACGAAGGCAATCACGTGGAATCTCCGAAAGGAAGGACCGCCGGGGCGACGCCCGGTGTGGGCGCACTCTACGCCTGCCCCGGAGGCGCCGGGGGTGTCGAAGGTCATGCGTGCGGCCGGGGCGCCGGGGCGCGGTCCAGGGCCCGCCGCACGTGGTTTTGCGGTTCGTGGCGATCCACCTTTCAACGGCGGGTGACGTTCGACCCATGCGCGGCTGCGTGGGACAGGCGAGGATCGCGCCATCGTGCCGATGGCACAGGGAGACGCCCATGCTCGCGATCCGTGGTCTGACCAAGACCTATGCCAATGGCGTGCGTGCCCTCGACGGCGTGACGCTCGACATCCCGCGCGGCATGTTCGGGTTGCTGGGTCCCAACGGCGCGGGCAAATCCTCGCTGATGCGCACGCTGGCGACGCTGCAATCGGCCGACAGCGGCAGCGTCACGCTCGACGGCAGCGACGGTCCGATCGACGTGCTGCGCGACAAGGATGCCGTGCGTCGCCAGCTCGGTTACCTGCCGCAGGATTTCGGCGTGTATCCCAAGGTCAGCGCGCTGGATCTGCTCGAACACTTCGCGGTGCTCAAGGGCCTGACCGATCGCAAGCAACGGCGCGAGGTCGTCGACGGCCTGCTCGCGCAGGTGAACCTGTGGGATGCGCGCAAGCGCAAGCTCGGCACGTTCTCCGGCGGCATGCGCCAGCGTTTCGGTATCGCCCAGGCGCTGCTCGGCAATCCGCGCCTGGTCATCGTCGACGAACCCACCGCCGGTCTCGATCCCGAAGAGCGCAACCGCTTCCTCAACCTGCTGGCGGCGATCGGCGAGGACGTGGTGGTGATCCTGTCGACGCATATCGTCGAAGACGTCACCGACCTGTGCCCGACGATGGCGATCATGAACCGCGGCCAGGTACTCCTGACCGGGCGCCCCAGCGACGCGATCGAGGCGCTGTCGCAGCAGGTCTGGCGCAAGCAGGTGACCAAGGAGACGCTGTCCGGCTACGAGGCCACGCATACGGTGCTGTCGACGCGGCTGGTCGCCGGCCAGCCGGTGATCCACGTGCACAGTGCGGATCGTCCGGAGGACGGTTTCGTGCAGATCGAACCGGATCTCGAAGACGTGTACTTCCAGCGCCTGCGTCTGCAGGCGCGGCAGCAGGCCACGCCTGCGCCGGTCGTCTGACCGGAGCACACCATGATTCTCGAATTCTTCCGTTTCGAGCTGCGCCAGCAGCTCCGTTCGCCGCTGCTCTGGTGCCTCGCGGTGCTGTTCGCGCTGCTCGGGTTCGGCGCCGCGTCGAGTGATGCGGTGCAGATCGGTGGCGCGATCGGCAACGTGCATCGAAACGCGCCGGTCGTCGTGGCGCAGTTGTTCGGCGCCTTCACCCTGTTGACGATGCTGATCGTGCCGATCTTCGTCAGCACCGCGTTGCTGCGCGATTTCGAACAGGGCACCGCGGACCTGCTGTTCGCGGGGCCGGTACGCCGGCGCGACTATCTGCTCGGGCGCATCGGCGCTGCGCTGTCGGCCAGTCTGGCGGTGTTTGTCGTCATCGGTCTCGGTCTGTTCGTCGCGCAGTTCATGCCGTGGATCGATCCGGCGCGCCTCGGGCCGGTGTCGCTGCAGCCGTATCTGTGGTCGCTCGGCGTGCTCGTGCTGCCGAACCTGCTGTTCGTCACGGCGCTGCTGGCGGTTCTTGCGGTGACCACGCGTTCGATCCTCTGGGTCTACATCGGCGTGCTGGCGTTCTTCGTGCTCTACGGCGTCAGTGCGACGCTGATCAAGGACATCGACAACATCTGGCTGGCGACCCTGGTCGAGCCGCTCGGCGTGCGCGCGTTGTCGCGCACGGTGCGGTACTGGTCGGCCGAGGAACGCAATGCCGGCCTGCCCGCATTCGCCGAGTATCTGCTCGCCAATCGCGCGCTGTGGCTGGGCGTATCGCTGACGCTGTTCGCTGCGGCCTTCGCGCTCTTCCGGACCGAGCGCAGCGGGACGGGGCGCGGACTGTTCAGGCGTCGACGCGTGACGGCTCCGGCCACCGTGGCATCGGTCGTGCCGTCGCGCGCACCGATCCGCGTCCAGCCTGTGTTCGGCGCGGCGACCGCCTGGACGCAGACCTGGCGACAGGTGCGGTTCGACACCGCAGGGGTGCTGCGCAGCGTGCCGTTCCTGGTGATGCTGCTGTTCGGCATCCTCAACTTCGTGCCGTCGGCGCTGTTCCAGCAGTCGCTGTACGGCACGTCGGTGTATCCGGTGACGTCGCAGATGCTCGACGCGCTGCGCAGCAGCTACAGCTTCCTGCTGATGCTGGTGGTGATGTTCTACGCCGGCGAACTGGTGTGGAAGGAGCGCGGCGCCAAGCTCAACGAAGTGATCGATGCGATGCCGGTCGCCAACCGCATTCCGCTGCTGGCCAAGTTCCTGACGCTGCTGGTGGTGACCGCGCTGTTCCAGCTCATCGGCGTGGCGATGGCGATGGTCATCCAGGTGTTCAAGGGCGGCGTGCAGCTGGAGCCGCTGGTCTACGCGCAGGCGCTGGTACTCGATTCGATTCCTTACGTGGTCATGGGTGGGCTGGCGCTGGCCTTGCAGGTCCTGGCCAACAACAAGTTCATCGGCTACGGCCTGCTGGTGTTGGTGCTCGTCGCGCAGTCCGTGCTCGGCATGCTCGATTACACCCACAACCTCTACACGATCGGCGCGTGGCCGAACGCGCCGTATTCCGACATGAACGGCTACGGGCACTTCCTCGCCGGCCAGCTGGCATTCCAGGGCTATTGGGGTCTGTTCGTCGCAGCGCTGTTGCTGCTCGCGGCCGCCCTGTGGGTGCGCGGCGTGGATGGTGGCTGGCGCCAGCGTCTGGCGGACATGCGCGCGCAGTTGCGTGGCGGGCTCGGCGTGGCGTTCGCGGCTGCAGTGCTCGCGTTCGCGGCGGTCGGTGGCGTGCTGTTCTGGAACACCAACATTCGCAACGATTTCGTCTCGCCCGATGGCCAGCTCGATCTGCAGGCCCGCTACGAGCGCGATTACAAACAGTACGAATCGCTGCCGCAGCCGCGCATCATCGCGAGCCGCTCGGACATCGACCTGCGCCCCGAAACGCAGTCCATGACGGGCACACTGGTCTATACGGTGCGCAATCCACATGCCGGGCCGATCACCGATTTGCACATCGGTATGAGCGACGACCGTGCGCTGGTCGACGTGGATCTCGGTGGGCAGGTGCTCGCCAAGCACGACGAGCCGCTGGGCTATCGCATCTACCGGCTCGCCACACCGTTGGCGCCGGGCGAGACGCGCGAGTTCCGCTTCAGGGTCGACTTCCATCCAACCGGCATCACCAGCACCCAGGCGCAGACGCAGTTCGTCGAGAACGGCAGCTTCTTCAACAGCAGGATGTTTCCGCAGTTCGGCTACAACGCACGTGTCGAGGTCAGCGACCGCAACGAACGGCGCAAGCGCGATCTCGGCGAACCGCGGCGCATGCCGAAGCTGGAGGACGAAGCCGCCCGCGCGAACACCTATCTGACCGACGACGCCGACTGGATCGATTTCAGCACCACGATCTGCACCGCGCCCGACCAGATCGCGCTGGCGCCGGGCTACATCGAACGCGAGTTCGAGCGCGACGGGCGTCGCTGCTTCAGCTATGCGATGGATCGCCCGATGCTGCACTTCTACGCATTCCTCTCCGCGCGCTGGGAGGTCCGCAAGGGCATGTACAAGGACATCCCGATCGAGGTGTATTTCGACCCCAAGCATCCGTTCAATGTCGACCGGATGATCGAGGCGACGCAGAAGTCACTGGCGTACTACGAGGCCAACTTCACGCCGTACCAGCATCGCCAGTTGCGCATCATCGAGTTCCCGGGCTACGAGAGCTTCGCCCAGGCGTTCGCCAACACGGTGCCGTATTCGGAGTCGATCGGCTTCATCGCCGACCTGCGGGATGCCGACAAGCTCGACTACGTGTTCTACGTCACCGCGCACGAGGTCGCACACCAGTGGTGGGCGCACCAGGTGATCGGTGCGAACGTGCAGGGCGCGACGATGCTGTCCGAATCGCTGTCGCAGTATTCGGCGCTGATGGTGATGGAGCAGGAATACGGCCGGCCGCGCATGCGCCAGTTCCTGAAGTACGAACTGGACCGCTACCTCGGCGGTCGCGGCGGTGAGCTGCTGGAGGAGCTGCCGCTCTACCGCGTGGAGAACCAGCAATACATCCACTACCAGAAGGGTTCGCTGATGTTCTATCGCCTGCGCGAAGAGATGGGCGAGACCGCGCTCAATCGCGCGCTCAAGCGGTTCCTCGAAGACAAGGCCTACCAGCAGCCGCCGTACACCACGTCGCGCGAACTGCTGGACTACATCCGGGCCGAAGCGCGACCCGACCAGCAGTCGTTGATCACCGATCTGTTCGAGACGATCAGCTTCTACGACAACCGGGTGGTGACGGCGACAACGACGCGTCGCGACGATGGCCGCTATGACGTCACGCTCAACCTGCATGCGGCCAAGCGCTACGCCGATGGCACCGGTCGCGAGACAGCGGGCGTGCTCGACGACTGGATCGAGGTCGGCGTGTTCGCACGCGGGCCGTCGGGCAAGGAACGCGACGAGAAGGTGCTGTACCTGGAGCGCCACCACATCACGACCGCCGATCCGGTGATCACGGTGACGGTCGACGAGGCGCCGTTCGAGGCCGGCTTCGATCCCTACAACAAGCTGATCGACCGGGTGTCGTCGGACAACCGGCGACGGGTGACGCAGTAACGGAACCGGTTTCCGGGGCGATGCAGGTCATCGCCCCGGACTCCGCGTTCAGGGCAATGGCGCGCCGGGTCCGGGCGGTGCCGCTGCGGCATCGTTGAGCCGCTTGCTCTCGCGGCGCGGACGCGTCAGAGGCGTCGGCTTCGGGCCCGGCGCATTGGTGTTCTTGATGATCAGCGGGATCCCGGCGCGGGTGTCGTTGCTGGCGGTTTCCAGTTCGAAGCGTTCGGTGTCCAGACGCCGCACCTGGGTCGCGATCGCATCGGCGTCCTCCTCCGACACATCAAGCTCGCGCAGCACGGCGGCGCCAAACTGCACGGCCGATTCGAAGGTCTCGCGGATCTGGAAGTCGACGCCGGCGTTGACCAGGCGCAGCGAATGCTCACGGTCGAACGAGCGGACCAGCAGCTTGGCCTGGGCGAACTCGTGCTGAGCCAGTTCGACGATGCGGTCGGCGGCCGCGCGGTCGTCGATGCAGATCGCGATCGCGCGCGCGGTGCGGGCGCCCGAGGCGTGCAGCACGTCGAGACGGGTGCCGTCGCCGTAGTAGACCTTGAAGCCGAACTCGGCCGCGCTCTGGATCATCTCGATGTCGGTGTCGATGATCGTGACGTCGACATCGCGCGCCAGCAGCGACTGGCTCATGACCTGGCCGAAGCGGCCGAAGCCGATGATCAGCACGCTGCCGCTCTGGCCTTCGACGTCTTCCACGTCGTCCGGCCGCGCGTCCTTGGCCTTGACGATGAAGCGCTGGGTCATCAGCACGACCAGCGGGGTCAGCGCCATCGACAGCACGACGATCGCGGTGAAGTTGGCATTGACCTCGGCATTGATCAGCCCGGTCGCGGCAGCAGTGGAGAACAGCACGAACGCGAACTCGCCGCCCTGCGCCATCAACACCGCGCGCTCCAGCGCTTCGGGATGCGAACTGCGCGTCACGCGCGCGACGATGTAAATGCACAGCGCCTTGGTGGCCATCGCCGCGAACACGCCGCCGACGATCAACGGCCAGTTGGCCGCAACCACCGTCAGGTTCAGCGCCATGCCGACGCCGAGGAAGAACAGGCCCAGCAGGATGCCGCGGAAGGGTTCGATGTCGGCTTCGATCTGGTGGCGGAACGAGGATTCCGACAGCAGCACGCCGGCGAGGAACGCACCCATCGCCATCGACAGGCCGCCCAATTGCATCAGCAGCGCCGCGCCCAGCACCACCAGCAGCGCGGCCGCGGTCATGACCTCGCGCGCCTTGGCGGCGGCGAGGATGCGGAACATCGGATTGAGCAGATAGATGCCGGCGACGATCAGCGCGACCAGCGAGCCGATGCCGATCGCGATCGACATCCAGCGCGAGGGCGCATCGACGGCAGCCTCGGGCGTCGGCGCGAGAAACGCGATCAGTGCCAGCAGCGGCACGATCAGCAGGTCCTCGAACAGCAGCACCGAGACGATCTTCTGGCCATGGGGCAGGGCGATCTCGCCGCGTTCGGACAGCAGCTGCATCACCACCGCGGTGGACGTCATCACGAAGCCGGACGCGCCGACGAAGGCGATCGGCCACGGAAAGCCGAACGCCGCGCCGAGCAGGGTCAGCGCGGTGATGCTCAGGATGATCTGCAGCGCGCCGAGGCCGAAGATCTGCCGGCGCAGGCTCCACAGATGCGAGGGCCGCATCTCCAGGCCGATCACGAACAGGAACATCACCACGCCGAGTTCGGCGACGTGGAGGATCGATTCGGGATCGGAGAACCAGCCGAAGCCGAACGGGCCGATCGCCAGGCCTGCGGCGAGATAACCGAGCACCGAGCCGAGCCGCAGCTTGCGGAACAGTGGCACCGCGACGACGGCGGCGCCGAGCAATGCGACCACCTGGATCAGCTGGCTGGTGGTTTCGTGGGCCTCGGTGGCCATGGATCACTTCCTCGGTGCGGTCGCGGCCAGCAGCAGGAAGCCGCCGGCCAACGCGATGTTCTTCATGAAATGCAGCAGCTGGCCGTCGAGCGCCGTGGCGCGCGCCGACCAGACCGGATGCGACAGCAAGGCGTCGGCTACCAGCAGCGCCGCGGCCGCCAGCGCGACCCAGCGCAGGCGCCAGCCACCGAGCAGCAGCAGGCCCAGCAGCAGTTCGCCGACGCTCAGCACCAGCGCGGCGTTCGACAGCACCATCCCGTCGAGTGCGCTCCAGACCCGCCAGCCGCCGAGCACGATGAACAGGCTCGCCATCAGAACGCGCGCAAACAGCATCGGGGCGGACGGCGCGCTGGATCGGAAGGCCATGGGTGGATCCTGTCGAGGATGCGTGAAGGGTGACACAGCGCCGGACGGGCGCCCAGCGGCGACGTGGCACGCATCGTGTCGCGACCGCGGCGCCTGAGCGCCGGCTGTCGCAGCGCGTGGCCGGCGGCTGGAGTGGCAGGCTGAATTGGAGTAGACTCTGCCTCGTTCTGCAACACGGCTGCCCCTGTCCGACGCGATCCGCGCCGACAGATACGATCCTGGTACGCCTACCGCATTGATCGATTCCTGATCCGCGCGGACTTATCCCGCACGTCTTTCGTCGCGCAGACCACGGCCCGGAGCATCCGGCAGCCGTTTCATCATTGCTCGCAGCGCGGTTCTGGATAGCTCCGAGCAAGACTTCCCAGCGTTTCCGTTCCGGTGTTCGTGCGTCCGCACGATTCGCAGGCGGTGGCGTGCGGAAGCGCAAGGAGTTCCAAGATGACGTTTGAAGACCTCGGGCTGTCGCCCGCGCTGCTGCGCGCGCTCGCCGAAAACGACTACACCACGCCCACGCCGATCCAAGCGCAGGCCATTCCGCTGATCCTCGGCGGCAACGACGTTCTGGGCGGCGCCCAGACCGGTACCGGCAAGACCGCCGCGTTCGGCCTGCCGCTGCTGCAGCGTCTCGCCAAGGAAACGCCGCCCAAGGGCCCGCGCAAGCCGCGCGCGCTGATCCTGGTGCCGACCCGCGAACTCGCGGTGCAGGTCGCCGACAACCTCAAGACTTACGGCCGCCATCTGCGTCTGAATGTCACGACTATCTTCGGTGGCGCCGGCATGCAGCCGCAGATCGACAACCTGCGCCGCGGCGTGGACGTGCTGATCGCGTGCCCGGGTCGTCTGCTCGACCATATGGACAGCGGTCACGCCAAGCTCGACGCCGTCGAGGTGCTGGTGCTGGACGAAGCCGACCGCATGCTCGACATGGGCTTCCTGCCGCAGATGAAGCGCATCATGAACCGCGTGCCGAAGCAGCGTCAGACGCTGCTGTTCTCGGCCACGTTCGAGCCGCGCATCAAGGCGATGGCGCTGGAGTTCATGCGTGATCCGCAGCAGGTGCAGGTGGCGCAGAACAGCACGATCGCCGACACCATCGCGCACCGCGCGCATCCGGTCGACAACAGCCGCAAGCGCGACCTGCTGGTCGACCTGCTGTCCAAGCGCCACACCGACCAGGTGCTGGTGTTCGGCAAGACCAAGCACGGCTGCAACCGTCTGGCCGAACAGCTGGCCGAGTCCGGCCTGCCGGCGGTCGCGATCCACGGCAACAAGAGCCAGGCGCAGCGCCAGAAGGCACTGGACATGTTCAAGTCCGGCCGCGCCCGCATCCTGGTCGCCACCGACGTCGCCGCGCGCGGTCTCGACATCCCGAACCTGCCGCTGGTGATCAACCACGATCTGCCGATGGTCGCCGAGGACTACGTGCACCGCATCGGCCGCACCGGTCGCAACGGTTCGACGGGCGAGGCACTGTCGCTGGTCTCGCCGGAAGAGGGCGGTCTGCTGCGCCAGATCCAGCGCATGCTCAAGGCCGAGATCGACCTGACCGCGGTGCCCGGCTTCGAGCCGAGCCAGCCGGTGCGTCTCGACACGCCGATCCCGAAGAACGGTGGCGGTCAGCGTCGCCAGCCGGCCGGTGGCCGTCCGGGCGCACGCATGGGCGAGCAGAAGCCCGGTGGCGAGCGCGCACCGCGCAAGCCGGGCAACCGGGGTCACGGCAAGCCGGCGGACCGCAGCGCACATGCGCACGCGGGCCCGAAGCAGCACCGTCCGGGTGCCGGCCGTCCGCAGGAACGCCGCGACAGCCGCGCGTGATGCAGGGCGCGGCGTGGGCCTGACGGTCCGGGTCGTGTTCGATCCGCGTTGATGGAAAAGGCCGCCTTCGGGCGGCCTTTTTCTGTTCCGGCGCTGGCGCAACGCTGATGTCGGGTTACATCGCCGCTGACTCTTCAGGCCCCGGATGTATCAGATGCTGCATGACCGAAGCCCTCCCCCGCTGCGGGGGAGGGTTGGGTGGGGGCAACCCCTCAGGCGACGGCGCCCTTGATGCGCGCGCTGCTGGCGTCCGCGCATCCGCTTTGAGCGCTCCGAGCTTGGCGCCTATTGGAACCGTGCGTCGAGACGTTTGGCCGCGCGGGTCGTTTGATCTCCGCCGTGACACTTCGCCCCCACCCAACCCTCCACCCGTGAGGGGCGCATTGCCCCGCGCACGGGGGAGGGCTTCGGCGTGCAAGCTGCAGCCACAACGCAAAAGGCCGCCTTTCGGCGGCCTTCTCGCATCGGGCGTCAGCCCTCAGACGCCGGCGACGCGGCGTGCGGACTTGAAGCGGGTGGCCCAGTAGCCCGAGTCCAGCTCGGAGACCATCACGTCCTTGCCGCTGCGCGGAGCGTGCACGAAGCGGCCGTCGCCCAGATAGATACCGACGTGGTCGATGCGGTTGCCGCGGCGGCCGAAGAACACGAGATCGCCGGCGGTCAGGGCGGTGCGCTCGACGCGCTCGCCGTTCTGCGCCATGTCGCGGGAGACGCGCGGCAGGTCGATGCCCAACGCGGTGCGGAACACATAACCCACCAGACCGCTGCAGTCGAAGCCGCTGTCCGGGCTGGAGCCGCCCCAGCGGTACGGGGTGCCGATGAAGCTCAGGGCGCGCTTGAGCAGGCCCTCGACGCGGCCGTCGGCCTGGACCGGCTTGTCGACGTCCATCGCGATCAGCTGGTTGATGTCGCTGGCCAGCAGCATTTCGGGCTGGGCGAGCTGCGCGGTGGGCGTGGTGAGCGCGCGGGCGACCGAGGTGGTCGCTTCGATCTGGTCGGCGGAGTCGCCGGCGAGGCCGGGGCCTGCGAAAACGGGTGCTGCGGAGAAGGCGAGGACACTTGCGACGAGGGCAGTGCGAAGGCGGCTGTGGCGTTTGGCGCGAGCGCCTGGCGTTGCGTCTGTCATCGTCACGTGGGTTTCACATTGTCGCGGACCAGCGGGGGAAGCTACCGGACGGGAATGTGAAAGTTGTTAAACAAAAATTAATGAATGCGTACAAGTCCTCGTTTTTGAACAGAAATCGGTGAAGAGCATGTGGAGAAATCGTGTCGCGCTTCAGTCCCGAGGCATGGACGATCGGCGTTGCAGCCACGATGTGAAAAGGTGAATGCGGGTCTGGATGAACGAGGTACCGACAGATTGCAGGGCGGCGTCAAAGAAGAACGAATCTGCGTGTCATCGATCCGGTTCGAGCGCACCGACTGCCCGGTGCATCGGGCGACGCCTTCGCGACACTCGTGGCTCGCGCCCCGACGGATGCATTCTCTAGTGAAGCACGCGCTTGGACCCGGAGTAGTTCCGCACCCAGTAGCTGCCGTCCAGATGGTCCAGACGCACGGTGCCGCCGGTACTCGGGGCGTGCACGAAGCGGCCTTCGCCGACATAGATGCCGACGTGGGTCACGCTGCCGCCGCTGCCGAAGAACACCAGATCCCCGGTGGCGAGGCGGCTCGGCTCGATCTTCGGGCCTTGGTAGGCGAACAGCTCGCGGGAGGTGCGCGGCAGGCGCAGGTCGAGCATGTCGCGGAAGACGTAGTTCACCAGGCCGCTGCAGTCGAAGCCGCCCTCGGGCGTATTGCCGCCGTAGCGGTAGGGCGTGCCGACGAGGCTGATCGCCCGCATCAGCACCGCATTCGCCGCCGCCGGGTCGGCCGGGGCGACCGGTGTCCAGGTGCGGGTGGCGGCCTGCGGCTTCGCAGCGGGCGGGGTGGGGCGCACGTCGTCGCGTCCGCAGGCGGCCAGCGCGAGCGTCCCCACCAGCAGCGGAACCAGCCAGCGGCGCGCGGCGGTTGGCGCCGGCGTGCCGGAGTCCGGATAATGTGGGGTTGCTCGCATGGGGCGCCCGGTCGATTGCATCGCGGCATCCTGCCCCAGCCACACCTCCTCCTCAAGCGGCGCTGCCGCGCTATCCGGATATTCCAGCAATGAAGATCGAGAAAGACCGCGTCGTCCGTTTCCACTACAGCGTCGCCGAAGCCGGCCAGGAGCCGGTGGAGACCTCGCGCGACCGCGAGCCGCTGGCCATCCTGTTCGGCCACGGCAACATCATCCCGGGTCTGGAAAAGGCGATGGACGGCCGCGAAGCCGGCGAGACCTTCAAGGCCGACGTGACCGCGGCCGACGCCTACGGCGAGCGTCGCGACGGCATGACCCAGCGCGTGCCCAAGAAGCACTTCGGCGACCAGAAGCTCGCCCCGGGCATGCAGGTCGTGCTCAACACCAGCTTCGGCCCGCGCGCGGTGACGATCGAGAAGATCGGCATGAGCGTGGTCGACGTGGACCTCAACCATCCGATGGCCGGTAAGGACCTGCAGTTCGACATCGAAATCGTCGACGTGCGCGAAGCCTCGGCCGAAGAAGTCGAGCACGGCCACGTGCACGGCGACGGTGGCCACCAGCACTGAGATCGGGCGCCGCCGCCGGCAGTGACGCTGGCGGCGCTTTGACATCGCGAGGACCGCAGGATGCACACGCAGGCCGCGCTTGGACCGGTCCGCACCGGTCAGCGTCTCGAGGTGATGGACGTGCTGCGCGGCATCGCGCTGCTCGGCGTGTTCGCGATGAACATCGAATGGTTCAACCGGCCGATGCAGCAGATGGGGTCGGGCATTCCGGTCGACGCGACCGGGCTCGACCATGCGGTCGCGTGGGTCGTGCACGTGTTCGTGGCCGGCAAGTTCTGGACGATGTTCTCGCTGCTGTTCGGCATGGGCTTCGTGCTGATGAGCGGGCGCATAGCCGCCGCCGGGCTGTCGGTGGGGCGCGTCTATCTGCGCCGGATGGCGGCGCTGTTTCTGTTCGGCGTCGCGCATATCGTGCTGCTGTGGCCGGGCGACATCCTGCATACCTATGCGATTGCCGGCGCGATCCTGATGGCGATGCGCGCGGTCGCGCCGAAATGGCAACTGCTGACCGGCCTGCTGCTGTACGCCGGCATCGCGGCTTTCTATCTGTTGTTCGCGGCGGTGATGTTCGTGCTGCCCGAATCCGCGCTGGCCGAGATGTCCGCGCCGATCGCGGCGAGCGCCGAGCGCGCGGCGAGTATCTATCCCGATGGCGGCTTCGGTGCGGTGCTCGTGCAGCGCGTCAGCGATTACGCGCAGATCGGCCTGATGGGCCAGACCATGATGGTGCCGATGGTGCTGGGCGTATTCCTCATCGGCAGCTGGCTGATGTCCGGCGGCTGGCTGCAGGCCCCGGCCGCGCAGCGCCGGTTCTGGTGGCGTCTGCTGGCGATCACGTTGCCGACGGGTCTGGTGTTCACCGCGCTCGCGGTCAATGTCGGCACGACGTTCACGCTCGGTGCGATGGATGCGCGCGGCATTCTGGCGCAGGGGCTGATGCTGTGCGGTGCGCTGCCGATGTCGCTGGCCTATGTCGCGCTGATCGTGCTCGCGTGGAGCAGCGGTGCGGGCGCGCGCGTCCTCGGCGTGTTCGCGCCGGTCGGGCGCATGGCGCTGACGCACTATCTCGCGCAGTCGCTGATCTGTTCGCTGCTGTTCTACGGCTACGGCTTCGGCCTGTTCGGCGAACTGGGCCGCGCGGCGCAGACCGGCATCGTGCTCGGCGTGTTCGCGCTGCAGATCGGGATCAGCCATGCGTGGCTGTCGCATCACCGCTATGGACCGATGGAATGGACCTGGCGCTGGCTGACCTACGGACGTCGTCCGGGTTGGCGGCGCATTCCCGCGCTGCCGTGAGAATCTGTCCAATATCCTGCTGCGCTTGTCGGAAGGCGCGCGTGCGGTGCCCGGAGTGCTCACGTACCCAACGTACGCTGCGCCTCCTGCGATGCGCCACGCGCCATCCGGCTGCGCTCGCGACGGATCTCGAACAGATTCCGAGGGCGCCGGCATGAACGCGCAGAATGACGTGCTGATCGTCGGTGGCGGGGTCATCGGCCTCGCCAGCGGCATCGCGTTGCTGCAGGCGGGCCGCGGCGTGCGTGTGCTGGAGGCCGGCACCGCGGGCTGCGGCAGTTCGCACGGCAATTGCGGCACGATCACCCCGAGCCACGCTGCGCCCCTGGCCGCGCCCGGCACGGTGGCCAAGGCGCTGCGCTGGATGCTAATGCCCGACGCGCCGTTCCGCGTGAGCCCGCGCATCGACCCGGCGCTGTGGTGCTGGATGATCGGTTTCGCGCGCCACTGCAACCGGCCCGACTGGCTGCGTGCGATGCGTGCGCGCTCGACGATTCTCGAAGCCTCGCGCGCGGCGTTTCCGGATTGGCTCGAGACGCTGGGCATCGATTGCGAGTTCGAAGCCTCCGGCGTCGATTACGTCTATCGCGACCGCGCCGATTTCGACGCGTTCGAGGACGAGGCCACGCAATTGCGCGCGCTGGGCGTCGCGGTCGAGCGCATCGACGGCGCCGACTATCTGCGTCAGGAGCCTGCATTGCGCGAAGGCGTGGTCGGCGCGATCCGCTTTCCCGGCGATGCGCGTCTGCGCCCCGATCGTTACGTCGCGGGTCTGGCACGCGCGTTCCGCGCGCTGGGCGGCGAACTGGTCGAGCACTGCGAGGTGCACGCGATCGAAGAAACCGGCGATGGCGTGCGCGTGGACACCCGCCAGGGCGTGTTCGCGGGACGCGATCTGCTGCTCGCGACCGGCGCCTGGTCGCCGCTGCTCGCGAAGTCGCTGCGCCTGCGCGTCCCGGTACAACCGGGCAAGGGCTATTCGATCACCTATTCGCGCCCGTCGATCGTGCCGCGCACGCCGATGGTGCTGCACGAACGCAGCGTCTGCGTGACCGTGTGGGACAGCGGGTTCCGACTCGGCAGCACGATGGAATTCTCCGGCTACGACCGCTCGCTCAACCGCGTGCGCCTCGATGCGCTGGAGCGCGCGGCGCGCGAATACCTGCACGAACCGGTCGGCCCGGTGCGCGAGGAAGAGTGGTACGGCTGGCGCCCCGTGAGCGTGGACGACGTGCCGATTCTCGGCCTCGCACCCGGTCATCGTCACCTCTGGCTCGCGACCGGGCATGGCATGCTCGGGGTCAGCATGAGCGTGGCGACCGGACACCTGATGAGCGACCTGATCTGCGGGCTACCGCCGCGCTTCGACCCCGCGCCCTACGCGCCGGCGCGGTTCGCATGAGCGCTGCGCGACACGACGATTCCGCGCTGCTGCACTTCGACCTCATCGTCCTCGGCGGCGGCTCCGGTGGTCTCGCCGCGGCATTCCGCGCGGCCGAGCACGGCCAGCGCGTCGCGGTGCTAGAACCGCAGCCGCTCGGCGGCACCTGCGTCAACGTGGGCTGCGTGCCGAAGAAGGCGATGTGGCTCGCCGCCGACCTGCGCCTGCGCATGGGGCAGGCCGCGCGGTTCGGGTTCGATCTGCCGATTGACACGCAGGTCGCGTTCGACTGGCCGTCCTTCATCACCGATCGGCAGCGATACATCCACATGATCCACGAGAGCTACCGCACGCGACTCGATCGCGACGGCATTCTCGTGCTGCCTTCGCGCGGACGGCTGGCCGGGCGCGATCGCGTCGAGTGCGAAGACGGCACCTGCCTCACCGCGCCACACATCGTGCTGGCCGCAGGCTCGCATCCGCAGCGTCCCGACATTCCGGGCGCCGCGCTGGGCGCGATTTCCGATGACTTCTTCCGCTGGTGCGAAGCGCCGCCGCGCGTGGCGATCATCGGTGGCGGCTACATCGCCATCGAACTCGCGGGCGTGCTGCAGGCGCTCGGCAGCCAGGTCGACGTGTTCGTGCGCGAGCAGCGGCTGTTGCGCCAGGCCGACGCCGAACTCGTCGCGCAGCTGCAGGAGAACTATTGCCAGCAGGGTATCGATCTGGTGTTCGGCTACGGGCTCAAGGCCCTGCATCGCGACGACGACGGCCTGCGTCTCGAAGCCGAAGACGGCACGTCGCGCGGTGGCTACGACGAGGTCATGTTCGCGACCGGTCGCCGCCCCAATACCGCCGATCTCGGACTCGACACCGTCGGCATCACGCCCGATGCCGCCGGCAACATCCCGGTCGACGCCTGGCAGGCCACGCCCGCGCCGGGCGTGTACGCAGTCGGCGACATCTGCGGCTGCGGGCCGACCTTGACGCCGGTCGCGATCGCCGCCGCGCGCCGTCTGTGCGATCGCCTGTTCGGCGGCAAGCCGGACGCGAAGCTCGATGCCGACAACGTGCCGTCGGTGGTGTTCTCGCATCCGCCGCTGGCGATGGTCGGAATGACCGAAGCCCAGGCGCGCGCGCAGTACGGCGCCGACGTGCACATCTACCGCAGCAATTTCCGTCCGATGCGGGAGGCGCTGGCCGAATCGAGCCAGCGCAGCCTGTTCAAGCTGGTCTGCACCGGCGACGAGCGTCGCGTGCGCGGCATCCACCTGCTCGGCGATGCGGCCGACGAGATCCTGCAGGGCTTCGCGGTCGCCTTGAAGATGGGCGCGACCCTCGACGACCTGCACGACACGATCGCGATCCATCCCACCAGCGCAGAGGAAGTGGTGCTGATGCGCTGAGCGCCGGCGCGACCGGACCGCGCCTACAATGCGCCGATGCGCACCGACCTCTTCGACCTCCATCGCGGCGACGCGCCGCTGCTGATCAGCATCCCGCACAACGGCACGCACGTGCCCGATGCGATCGCCTCGCAATTGACGGACGAGGCACGTCGCGTGCCCGACACCGACTGGCACGTCGCCGATCTCTACGCGTTCGCACGCGAACTCGGCGCTTCGATGCTGGTGCCCACGCATTCGCGTTACGTCGTCGACCTCAACCGGTCCGAGGACGACGTCTCGCTGTATCCCGGCCAGAACACGACCGGTCTGTGCCCGGTGGTGCGTTTCGACGGCGGCCCGGTGTACCTGCCGGATGCAGCGCCGACGCCCGACGAGGTCACCGCGCGCGTCGACACCTACTGGCGCCCGTACCATGCCGCGCTCAGAGAGGAGATCGCGCGCCTGCGCGCCGCGCATGGCCGGGTCGTGCTGTGGGAAGCGCATTCGATCCGCGGCACCTTGCCGTTCCTGTTCGAAGGTCCGCTGCCTGATCTCAATCTCGGCACCGCCAGCGGCGCGAGCTGCAGACCGGAACTCGAAGCACGGATGACCGCGCGATTGCAGGCGCAGTCGACGTTCGGCTTCGTCGCCAACGGCCGCTTCAAGGGCGGCCACATCACCCGGCATTACGGACGACCGGAGACCGGCGTCGAAGCCGTGCAGTTGGAAATCAGCCAGCGCTGCTACATGGACGAGGACACCTTCGCCTGGGACGCGGCGCGCGCCGGCCGGCTGCAGCCAATTCTGCGCACGCTGATCGAAGATGCGATCGGCTATGCAACCGGAGATTCCCGCCGCGCATGAGCGCCACACGCGCCAGCGATGCCGAGTTGCTGCGTCCGTTCAAGCCGATGCTGTGGCTGGTCGCCGCCGCGGTGTTCATGCAGATGCTGGACACCACGATCGTCAATACCGCGCTGCCGTCGATGGCAGTCGATCTGGGCCAGTCGCCGCTGCGCATGCAGTCGGTCGTG
Organism: Luteimonas flava; assembly: GCF_036584485.1. Taxonomy (NCBI): domain Bacteria; kingdom Pseudomonadati; phylum Pseudomonadota; class Gammaproteobacteria; order Lysobacterales; family Lysobacteraceae; genus Luteimonas; species Luteimonas flava. The sequence goes on from NZ_JAZHBM010000002.1 coordinate 1,087,139, forward strand.
GTCGCCTACGCGCTGACGGTCGCGATGCTGATTCCGGCATCGGGCTGGCTCGCCGACCGCTTCGGCACGCGGCGCCTGTTTGTCGCGGCGATCGTGCTGTTCTCCGCCGGCTCGCTGGCCTGCGCGCTGTCGCAGAATCTCGATGCGCTGGTGGCCTCGCGCGTGCTGCAGGGCGTCGGCGGCGCGATGATGATGCCGGTCGGGCGACTGGCGGTGCTGCGCGCGGTGCCGCGCACGGCGTTCCTCGCGGCGATGAGTTTCGTCACCGTGCCCGGCCTGATCGGCCCGCTGATTGGGCCCGCGCTCGGTGGCTGGCTGGCCGATGTCGCGTCCTGGCACTGGATCTTCCTGATCAATCTGCCGCTGGGTGTACTGGGCGCAATCGCGGCGCTGAAGTGGATGCCCGACCTGCGCGCACCGGTGTCGCGGTTCGACCTGCCGGGCTACGCGATGCTCGCGTTCGGCATGATCGCGATCTCGCTGTCGGTCGAAGCGCTGTCGGGCCACGCGGCGCGACATGCGGCCCTGGTCGTGCTGCTGGTCACCGGGCTCGCGGCGCTGGTCGCGTACTGGCTGCACGCCGCGCGCTCGGTCGCGCCGCTGTTTCCGTTGACGCTGTTCCGTACCCGCACCTTCAGCGTCGGCCTGCTCGGCAATCTGTTCGCACGCCTCGGCAGCAGCGGCATGCCGTACATGATTCCGTTGCTGCTGCAGGTCGCGCTCGGCTACCCGCCGACCCACGCCGGACTGATGATGATTCCCGTCGCGCTGGCCGGCATGTTCTCCAAGCGCATCGTCGTGCCGCTGGTGCAGCGCTTCGGCTACCGCAATGTGCTGGTGGTCAACACCGTATTGACCGGTCTGACGATGGCGAGCTTCGCGCTGGTCGACGTGGACCAGCCGACGTGGTTGCACATCGTCCAGTTCGCGATCTTCGGCGCGGTCAATTCGCTGCAGTTCACCGCGATGAACACCCTGGCGCTGCGTGATCTCGGCGGCCCGGAGGCGAGCGCCGGCAACAGTCTGCTGTCGATGGTGATGATGCTGGCGATGAGCCTGGGTGTGGCGACCGCGGGCGGGTTGCTCGGTGCCTTCAGTGGCGAGCCGGCCGGCGATGCGCCGGTGCTCGCGGCCTTCCGCTGGACCTTCGTCTGCGTCGGCGCGCTGACGCTGGCCTCGGCGGCGATCTTCGCCCAGCTCGGCCGCACCCATCGCATTCCCGGGCGCGTCGTCGAGACCAGCGATCAGGCCTGACGCGTTTCAGCGGTCGGCTTTGACCGCGCGCAGTTCCCACAGCAGATACGGCGCGCGCGGCGTGAACGCGCGACCGCGCAGCCAGCGCATCCAGCGGCGCAGGGCGCGCGCAGCGAGTTTGCGCGGGCCGTGATTCTGCGGCGAGCCGGGCAGGGCGCTGTAGGCCGCGCCGCGCTCGGTGCGGATCACCCGCACGATCTCGAAATGCCCATGGAAGCCGTACATCCGTCCGTCGGGCGCGGGCCCGCAGAAATACGCGTGGCTGTCGTCGGTGATGATGTTGACGTGGGTCGGGTCGACGAACGCATCTGTATGCGGGAACGCCGGCGTCAGCGCGTACAGCCGGCCGTCATGCGCGAGCACGCGCCAGATCTCGTTCATCAGCTCGATGAAAGGAAACCGCGTGCCGCCGTTCGCGTCGGGGAAGATCCGTGGCACGTGCTCGATGAAATCGTAGGCCGACACCGAGCCGAAGCTGCCGTCGGGATACGGAATCGGCGCGACGACCAGGTTCGCGGTGCGGTGTTCGTGGGCGACATCGCCGTCGGGCGCACGGATGTCGATGCCGCAGAGCTGGGCACGTCCGTAGGGATTGCGCGGGGCGTCGCCGCAGCCGAGATCGAGGTGTCGGTCGGGGACTGGCATCGGGTCAGTCTGCCGTCAGACGCGCATTCAGGCGTTACAGAACCGTTACCCGGGCATCCGGCGATGTCAGCCGGATCAGGCCGGCCACCACACCAGCAGCTGCAGCGCGAGCGGCACGGTGACGATCGCGAGCAGCGTCTGCAGCGTGATCAGCGAGGCCATCAACGGCGCATCGCCGCCCATCTGCCGCGCCATGATGTAGGCGTTGGATGCGGTCGGCAGCGCGGCGTAGAAGCAGGCGGCGCGGGTGACGTCGTCGTCGGCGCCCAGCACGCGGCAGGTCGCGACCGCGATCAGCGGCAGGGCCAGCAGTTTCAGTGTCGAGGTGATGCCGAGCGCCAGCGGGCGCGCCGCCGACCAGTTGAAATCGAGTCCGCCGCCGACGCAGATCAGACCCAGCGCAAGCGACGCGCTGCCGAGGATGTCGAGCCCGTTGCCGAGCGGTGCCGGCACCTGCAGGCCGACGAGATTCACCAGCGCGCCGGCGACCGTGGCGACGATGATCGGATTCTTCGCCAGCATCATCGCGATGCGCGCGGCGCTCACGCGCGTGCCGCCCCACCATGCCAGCGCGACGACGGCGACCACGTTGACCACCGGCAGGCAGATCGCCAGCGCCAGCATCACCAGTGCGGCCGTGGCGTCCTCGAACAGCAGGGACGCGACCGCGAGCCCGAAATAGGTGCTCGGACGCACGGCGCCCTGGATGATCGACGAGCGGCTCGGGTCGGGCAGGCGCGGGGCGAAGCGCAGGGCGATGACCAGCATTGCAACCATCGCCAGCGTCGGCAGCAGGGTCGCTGCGGTGAGATCGCGCAGCGCGCCTCCGGTGAATTCCAGCCGCGCAGTGTTGATGAAGAGCAGCGCCGGAAACGCGACGTAGAACGAGAACCACTCGATCGCCGGAAAGAACCCCTCGGGCGTCCAGCGGCTGCGTCGCAGCCAGACGCCGAGCAGGACGATCAGCAGAACCGGGATGGTGTAGTCGAGCATCGGTCAGGAGTGGCGATTGGACGTGGCAGCGTGATCCGTTGCCACGTCGCGGCGCGCCATCAGACTTCCAGTGTCGCCAGGTCGCCCTTGGTTTCCAGCCAGGCCTTGCGATCGCCCGCACGCTTCTTCGCCAGCAGCATGTCGACCAGCGAGCGCGTCTGCAGATCGTCGTCGATCGTCAGCTGCACCAGGCGGCGCGTGTCGGGATGGATCGCCGACTCACGCAGCTGCGAGGGGTTCATCTCGCCCAGACCCTTGAAGCGGGTCACGTTGATCTGGCCCTTGAGCTTCTCGCGCGCGATCTTCTCCAGCAGCAGGCGCTTCTCTTCTTCGTCGAGCGCGTAGAACACCTGCTTGCCCACGTCGACGCGGAACAGCGGCGGCATCGCGACGAAGATGTTGCCGGCCGCGACCAGCGCCGGGAAATGGCGCAGGAACAGCGCGCACAACAGCGTCGCGATGTGCAGGCCGTCGGAGTCGGCGTCGGCCAGGATCACGACCTTGCCGTAGCGCAGGCCGGAGATGTCCTCCTTGCCCGGATCGCAGCCGATCGCGATCGCCAGGTTGTGCACTTCCTCCGAGCCCAGCACCGAGGTGCTGGCGACCTCCCAGGTGTTGAGGATCTTGCCGCGCAGCGGGAGGATCGCCTGGAAGTCCTTGTCGCGCGCCTGCTTGGCGCTGCCGCCCGCCGAGTCGCCCTCGACGAGGAACAGTTCGGTGCGCGAGAGATCCTGGCTGATGCAGTCGGCCAGCTTGCCCGGCAGCGCCGGCCCCTGGGTGACCTTCTTGCGGACGATCTGCTTCTCGGTCTTGAGCCGCGCGCTGGCGCGGTCGATCGCGAGCTGGGCGATCTTCTCGCCCAGATCCGTGTGCTGGTTGAGCCACAGGCTGAAGGCATCGTGCGCGGCGCCCTCGACGAAGCCCGCGGCCTGGCGCGACGACAGCCGCTCCTTGGTCTGGCCGGAGAACTGCGGGTCGGTCATCTTCATCGACAACACGAAGGCGACGCGGTCCCAGACGTCTTCCGGCGCCAGCTTGACGCCGCGCGGCAACAGATTGCGGAAGTCGCAGAACTCGCGCAGCGCGTCGGTGAAGCCGGTGCGCAGGCCGTTGACGTGGGTGCCGTGCTGCGCGGTCGGGATCAGGTTGACGTAGCTCTCCTGCACCAGCTCGCCATCGACCACCCAGGCGACCGCCCAGTCGACGGTCTCGGTGTCCTTCTTCAGCGCGCCGACGAACAGCTCCGGCGGCAGCAGTTCGCGCTCGGCCAGTTCGCCCTTGAGGTAATCGCGCAGGCCATCCTCGAACAGCCACTGGTCGCGTTCGCCGGTCGCTTCATCCAGCAGCGTTACGGTCAGGCCCGGGCACAGCACGGCCTTGGCGCGCAGCAGATGCCGCAGTGCACGCACGCTGAACTTCGGGCTGTCGAAATACTTCGGGTCGGCCCAGAAGCGCACGCGGGTGCCGGTGTTCTTCTTGCCGACCGTGCCGACCACTTCCAGCGGCGACGCGCGGTCGCCATTTCGGAAAGTGATGCGGTGCTCGCTGCCGTCGCGCTTGATGTGCACTTCCACCAGCGTCGACAGCGCATTGACCACGCTGACACCCACGCCGTGCAGGCCGCCGCTGAAGGTGTAGTTCTTGTTGCTGAACTTTCCGCCGGCGTGCAGGCGCGTGAGGATCAGCTCGACGCCCGGGATCTTTTCTTCCGGGTGGATGTCGACCGGCATGCCGCGGCCGTCGTCGGACACTTCGCAGCTGCCGTCCTTGAACAGCGTGACGGCGATCTCGCGGGCGTGCCCGGCGAGCGCTTCGTCGACGGCGTTGTCGATGACTTCCTGCGCCAGATGGTTCGGGCGCGTGGTGTCGGTGTACATGCCGGGACGGCGCTTGACCGGATCCAGGCCGGAGAGGACTTCGATGTCGGCGGCGTTGTAGCGGGTGTTCATTCGATGCTGCGCGGCGGGAATCGGCGCATGTTAAAGGAATTGCCGATCCGCCGATTCCGGAGCGTGTCGCGGCGGGAAACAGCGCGATCCGCGCCACCGCCGCATGTAAGCGGTTGCAATGAAGTTAGCGCCGTGTGGACCCCCTGTAAGCAGGCCGTTGTTCAGTTGCGGGCCGGGTCGCGGTGGCTAGGTTCGAACCGTCGAGCAGAACCCGCCGACACCCTTCATCCGCCGCTCCGCGGCGGATGGTTTGCAAGACGCAACGCTGCTCCACTTTCGAATTCAAATCCGGAGAGTCCAATGAAGACCCGCAACGTACTGTTCGCCGCCATCGTCGCCACCGCCTTCGCCGCCCCCGCGTTCGCCCAGGATGCCTCGGTCGAGCAGCAGGCTCGCGACGCCCAGATCGCCGCGCAGCAGGCCGAGCAGGCGGCCCAGACCGCCGAGGCATCGGCGCAGGCCGCCGAAACCGCCGCCACCGAAGCCGACTACGCGACCGACGCCGTGAACGAGGCCTACGACGCGCAGGCCGACGCCGCCGTGCAGACCGCCGAGGAGCCGGTGCCGCAGGTCGAGGAAGAAGAGGAAGATCCGGCCTGATCCACGCGCCCGGCATCACCCACGGAACGCCCCGGTCAGCCGGGGCGTTCTGCTGTGCGGGCAGGCGTCGATGTGACGGGCCGGTGCGCAGGACCGGGCGCGGTTCGGCCGCAGCCTGTAGAATGGGGCTTTCCAGCGACCTGCTGTGCCCATGACGCCTCCTTCCAGTTCCATCACTCCGCTCGTGTTCGTGACCGGCGGCGTGGTCTCTTCCCTCGGGAAGGGCATCGCGGCCGCCTCGCTGGCGGCCATTCTCGAAGCCCGCGGCCTGCGGGTGACGATGATGAAGCTCGATCCCTACATCAACGTCGACCCCGGCACGATGAGCCCGTTCCAGCACGGCGAGGTCTACGTGACCGACGACGGCGCGGAAACCGATCTCGATCTCGGCCACTACGAGCGCTTCATCAATGTGCGCCTGTCGGGCAAGAACTCGATCACGACCGGCAAGATCTACGAGAGCGTGATCCGCAAGGAACGTCGCGGCGATTACCTCGGCGCGACCGTGCAGGTCATCCCGCACATCACCGACGCGATCAAGCGCGCCATCGACGAGGCCACGCAGGGTTACGACGTGGCCCTGGTCGAAATCGGCGGCACCGTCGGCGACATCGAATCGCTGCCGTTCCTCGAGGCGATCCGCCAGATCCGCACCGACCGCGGCAGCGACAAGGCCGTCTTCATGCATCTGACCCTGGTGCCGTACATCGCGGCCGCCGGCGAGCTGAAGACCAAGCCGACGCAGCACTCGGTCAAGGAACTGCGCTCGATCGGCATCCAGCCCGACATCCTGCTGTGCCGCAGCGAGCAGCCGCTGCCCGACGGCGAGCGCCGCAAGATCGCCTCGTTCACCAACGTGTCGGAGAAGGCGGTGATCTCGGCCGTCGATCTCGACAACATCCACAAGATTCCGATGTGGCTGCATGCGCAGGGCCTGGACGAGATCGTCGTCGAGCGCCTGCGCCTGGGCGACAAGGCCAAGCCGACTGCGGATCTTTCCGAGTGGATCGACGTGGTCAATGCGGTCGAACACCCGATCGACGAAGTGGTGATCGGCGTCGTCGGCAAGTACGTCGACCACAAGGACGCCTACAAGTCGGTCGGCGAAGCACTCAAGCATGGCGGCGTGCGCCAGCGCACCCGCGTCAGCCTGAAGTGGATCGAATCCCAGGACATCGAGCGCGACGGCGCCGCCGCGTGGCTCGGCGACGTGGACGGCGTGCTGGTGCCCGGCGGCTTCGGCGACCGTGGTTTCGAAGGCAAGGTGCTGGCCTCGCAGTACTCGCGCGAAACCGGCCTGCCGTATTTCGGCATCTGCTACGGCATGCAGGCCGCCGTCGTCGACGTGGCGCGCAACGTCGCCGGTCTCGAAGGCGCCAACAGCACCGAGAACGACAAGCAGTCGCCGCATCCGGTCATCGGCCTGATCACCGAATGGCGCACGCAGTCGGGCGATGTCGAGCGTCGCAGCGAAGACAGCGATCTGGGCGGCACGATGCGCCTGGGCCTGCAGGAACAGCGCCTCAAGCCCGGCACGAAGTCGCGCGAGGTCTACGGCCAGGATGTCGTCGGCGAGCGCCACCGCCACCGCTACGAATTCAACAACCGCTACCGCACCCAGCTCGAGGACGCCGGCCTGGTGATCGCCGCCAAGTCGATGGACGACCTGCTGGTGGAGATGGTCGAACTGCCGCAGCATCCGTGGTTCATCGCCTGCCAGGCGCATCCCGAATTCCTGTCCACGCCGCGCGGCGGCCATCCGCTGTTCATCGGCTTCGTGCGCGCCGCGCGCGAGAACAAGGCCGGCGGCGCGCTGCTCAAGGAGGCACACGCATGAAGCTCTGTGGATTCGAGGTCGGTCTCGACCAGCCGTTCTTTCTGATCGCCGGCCCCTGCGTCATCGAGTCGGAGCAGCTGCAGCTCGACGTCGCCGGCCAGTTGAAGGAGATCACGTCCGAGCTCGGCATCAATTTCATCTTCAAGTCGAGCTTCGACAAGGCCAACCGCACGTCCGGCACCAGCTTCCGCGGCCCGGGCATGGAAGAGGGCCTGCGCGTGCTGGCGGAAGTGAAGCGCCAGCTCGGCGTGCCGGTGCTGACCGACGTGCACGAATACACGCCGATGGACGAGGTCGCTTCGGTCGTCGATGTGCTGCAGACGCCGGCCTTCCTCGTGCGCCAGACCGACTTCATCAAGAAGGTCTGCGCGGCCGGCAAGCCGGTCAACATCAAGAAGGGCCAGTTCCTGTCGCCGTGGGACATGAAGCCCGTCGTCGAGAAGGCCAAGTCCACCGGCAACGACCAGATCATGGTCTGCGAGCGCGGCGCGAGCTTCGGCTACAACAACTTGGTCAGCGACATGCGCTCGCTGGCGGTGATGCGCGAGACGAATTGCCCGGTCGTGTTCGACGCGACCCACTCGGTGCAGCTGCCGGGCGGGCAGGGCAATTCCAGCGGCGGTCAGCGCGAGTTCGTGCCGGTCTTGGCGCGCGCTGCCATTGCGGTTGGCGTGGCCGGTGTGTTCATGGAAACGCACCCCAGGCCCGAAGAAGCGCTCAGCGACGGCCCGAACGCGTGGCCGCTGGGGCGCATGCGCGCGTTGCTGGAAACGATGCTGGAACTCGACGCCGTCACCAAGCGTGCCGGCTTCGCGGAAGCCGACCTCTGACCGGCTGGTGGCCCTGGCTGATCGCCTTGCTGTCTTGCGCGGCAGCGGTCGCCTTGGCCGTGCGCAGTGCCCGCAAGATCGCGGAGTCGGCCGTACCGGTCGCACGTGACGAGCCCTTGCTGCACACGGCGCGTGCGCGCGCCCAGGCGTCGATCGATGAGCTGCGTCCGCATGTCGGTTCGCCGCTGCAGGTCGGGGTGAAGATCCCGCTGCGTAACGCGGCCGGCGAGATCGAACACGTCTGGGGCACGCCTGAATCGCTCGATGCCGCATCGGTGACGCTGCGCATCGTCACGCCCTTCGTCGATGGCGCCCTGCCGTCCGAGCCGGTAACCGTTGCGGTCGCCGAGATCGAGGATTGGCAGGTGTTCCTCGACGACGGCCGTATCCTCGGTGGCTTCGGCACCCGTGCGCAGATGGCCGTGGCCCGCCGCGACGGCCATCCGATTCCCGAACACGTCCTGGCCCAGGAAGCGCGCTTCGTCGACGCCTGAGCACTCCCATTTTCCCGAACGAGACTTTCGACCCGACCATGACCGCCATCGCCAAGATCCACGCCCGCGAGATCCTCGACTCCCGCGGCAATCCGACCCTCGAAGCCGAAGTGACGCTGGAAGACGGCAGCTTCGGCCGTGCGATGGTGCCGTCCGGCGCCTCGACCGGCGCCCGTGAGGCGGTGGAACTGCGCGATGGCGACAAGACGCGCTATCTCGGCAAGGGCGTGCAGAAGGCCGTCGGCAACGTCAACGGCGCGATCGCCGAGGCGCTGAAGGGTTTCGATGCCGCCGACCAGGCGGGCCTCGACAAGCGCCTGATCGATCTCGACGGCACCGAAAACAAGGGCCGCCTCGGCGCCAACGCGCTGCTCGGCGTCTCGATGGCGAACGCGCATGCGCTGGCCGCGTCGAAGAAGATTCCGCTGTGGAAGCTGCTCGGCGGCGACCGCGCGCCGGTGCTGCCGGTGCCGATGATGAACATCATCAACGGCGGCGCGCATGCCGACAACAACGTCGATTTCCAGGAATTCATGGTGCTGCCGGTCGGCTTCTCGAGCTTCTCCGAGTCGCTGCGCGCGGGCACCGAAATTTTCCACGCCCTCAAGTCCGTGCTCAAGAGCCACGGCCTGAGCACGGCGGTCGGCGACGAAGGCGGCTTCGCGCCGGATTTCCGCAGCAACGTCGAAGCGCTCGACACGATCCTCGAGGCGATCGGCAAGGCCGGTTACGCCGCGGGCGACGACGTGCTGCTGGGTCTGGACGTCGCATCGAGCGAGTTCCACGACAACGGCAAGTACCACCTGGTCGGCGAGAACAAGCGCCTGACCGGCGAGCAGTTCGTCGACTTCCTCGCCGACTGGGCCGCGCAGTACCCGATCGTCACGATCGAGGACGGCATGGCCGAGGACGACTGGACCGGCTGGAAGCAGCTGACCGACCGCATCGGCGACAAGGTGCAGCTGGTCGGCGACGACCTGTTCGTCACCAACCCGAAGATCTTCAAGGAAGGCATCGATTCGAAGACCGCGAACGCGATCCTGATCAAGGTCAACCAGATCGGCACGCTGACCGAGACACTCGAAGCCATCGCGATGGCGGATGCGGCGGGTTACGCCGCGGTCGTGTCGCACCGTTCCGGCGAGACCGAGGACACGACGATCGCCGACATCGCGGTCGCCACCACGGCCACGCAGATCAAGACCGGTTCGCTGTGCCGCAGCGATCGCGTCGCCAAGTACAACCAGCTGCTGCGCATCGAAGAGGCTCTGGGCAGTGCTGCCCGGTACGCCGGCCGCGATGCGTTCGTGTCGCTGAAGCGCTGATTCCACAGGACATCGTCAATGCGCGCGTTGCTCGTCGTGCTGCTGGTGCTCGCCACGCTGCTGGCCTGGTTGCAGTACCGGCTGTGGTTCGGCGTGGGCGGGACCGAGCAGGTCGAGGAGCTGCGTGCCCGCGTCGAGACGCAGGCACGCCAGAACGAAGGCCTGGAGCAACGCAACGCCGCACTCGCGGCCGAAGTCGCCGACCTCAAATCCGGTGAGGCGGCGATCGAGGAACGCGCGCGTGGCGAGCTCGGCATGATCAAGCCGGGCGAAACCTTCTACCGCGTCGTCGACGATGCCCGCATTGCGCCGCTGCCGGCCGAGCACGCGCTCGATCCGGACGCGCAGCGCCGCGCGCAGGACCAGACGCCGTGAGCAACTGGGTGATCGTGCCGGCCGCCGGTCGCGGCAGCCGGTTCGGCGGCGCGGTGCCGAAACAGTTTCTCGAGGTGGGCGGGCGCAGCGTTCTGGCGCACACGCTCGACGCGCTCGCCGGGCATTCCGGCATCGGCGGCGTCGTGCTGGTGCTCGGTGCCGACGACGCACCGCTGCTGCCCGACGCCGTGCTGCACGGCAAGCCGCTGGTCCGCGCACCGGGCGGCGACAAGCGTGCGGCATCGGTGCTCGCCGGTCTGCATGCATTGCCCGAATCGGTCCGTCCCGACGACTTCGTGCTGGTGCACGATGCCGCGCGTCCGAACCTGCACGCCGACGATCTCGATGCGCTGCTCGAACGCGGCCGCATGGATCCGGTCGGCGCGATTCTCGCCGCACCCGTGCGCGACACGCTCAAGCGGGCAGGCGACGACGGCGGCATCGACGGTACCGAACCCCGCGAACGCCTGTGGCGCGCGCTGACCCCGCAGCTTTTCCGCCGCCTGCAACTGGGCCGCGCACTCGAAGCCGCCGACGTCGACGGCATCGCGGTCACCGACGAAGCCATGGCCATGGAGCGCCAGGGCGCGCGCCCGCTGCTGGTCGAAGGCCGCGAGGACAATTTCAAGATCACGACGCCGGCGGATTTCGCGCGCTTCGAGTTCGAGCTGTCGCGACGCAGATAAGGACTGGCCACGGATCTACGCAGATGCGCGCGGATCGAAGCGAAGCCTTCGTAGGTGCATCAGCCGCACCTGTGACTTGCCCACGTCCCAATCCGTGGCAAGCTGCCGTCCCGTTTTTCCCGCAGGTTTACCGACATGACCGCCACGCCTGATTTCCGCATCGGCCAGGGCTTCGACGTCCATGCCTTCGGCGATGGCGACCACGTGATGGTCGGCGGCGTCCGCATCCCGTTCGAACGCGGCGTACTCGCGCACAGCGATGGCGACGTCGCGCTGCACGCGCTGTGCGACGCGATGCTCGGCGCGCTCGCGCTCGGTGACATCGGCGTGCATTTCCCGCCGTCCGACGACCGCTGGAAGGGCGCCGACAGCCGTGCGCTGCTGCGGCATTGCAACGGGTTGCTCGCGGAGCGCGGCTGGCGCGTCGGCAATGCCGACGTCACCGTGATCTGCGAGCGGCCGAAGATCGGCCCGCACGCGTCGGCGATGCGCACGGCGATCGCCGACGATCTCGGCATCGCGCTCGACTGCATGTCGATCAAGGCGACCACCAGCGAACGCCTCGGCTTCACCGGTCGCGGCGAAGGCATCGCCGCGCAGGCGGTGTGCCTGCTGGTGCGCGATGGCGGCTGAGCCGGACGAGAGCGCCGATCGCGCGGCCGGCATGCTAACCGCGCACGGCGCGCCGGTGCTGTCGGCGACGATCCGCCAGCATCCGTCGGATTTCCGCGTCGACGAGATCGACGGCTTCGAGGCCAGCGGCGCGGGCGAACATCTGCTGCTGACGATCGAGAAGACCGGCATGAACACCGCATTCGTCGCGCGCCTGCTCGCGCAGTGGGCGGATGTCGACGGCCGTGCGGTCGGCTACGCCGGCCTGAAGGATCGGCACGCACTGACGACGCAGCGCTTCACCGTGCAGCTGCCGGGCCGCGACGCACCCGATAGCGCCGCGCTCGAAGCCATGGCCACGGGTCACGGCCAGTCGCTGCGCGTGCTTGCGCAGGCACGCCATGCGCGCAAGCTGCCGCGCGGCGCGCTGGCGGGCAACCGCTTCGTGCTGACGCTGCGCGATGTCGTCGGCGATGTCGCGGCGATCGAGGCGCGTCTGCAGACGATCGCCACGCGCGGCGTGCCGAACTATTTCGGCGAACAACGCTTCGGTCACGACGGCGGCAACATCGACAAGGCGCTGCGCATGTTCGCTGCGCCGCGCCGGCGCATGGACCGCGACCAGCGCGCGATGCTGCTGTCGGCCGCACGCTCGGCGCTGTACAACCGCGTGCTCGCGGCGCGCGTCGATGCCGGCGACTGGAACACCGGTCTCGATGGCGAGGTGTGGATGCTCGACGGCAGCCGCAGCGTGTTCGGTCCCGAACCGGTCAGCGCCGAGCTCGACGCACGCGTCGCCGCGCAGGACATCCATCCCACCGCGCCGCTGTGGGGCCGCGGCGCGCTGCGCAGCACGGGCGACGCACTCGCACGCGAAACCGCGGCGCTCGACGATCCGCAGTCGCTGGCATTGCGCGAGGGTCTGGAAACCGCCGGCCTGTCGCAGGAACGTCGCGCGACACGCCTGCAGCCGGGCGAACTGCAGTGGCGCTGGCAGGCGCCGGACCAGCTGCAGCTGTCGTTCGTGTTGCCGGCCGGCTGCTACGCGACCTCGGTGCTCGCCGAACTCGGCACCATCGGCAATGCCGCCGCCCGTCGGCCGGCACCGGACGCGCCGACCGGCGGTTGATCGGCCCGCGCGGCGCGGGTGTATAGCGCAGGGGCAGGTACCGCAACGGCGGCGCGCCTGCGCCGAGCCAGTCGCCGCGGAGTCCGACCATGCCGTCCTTCCTCCGAACCACACTCGTCCTGTCGGCCTGCGCGCTGGCGGCCTGCGCCAGCAGTTCGCCACGCCTGGCGGATGCACCGCCCCTTGAGGTGCGGATGCAATCCGTGGAGCCGCTGCGGATCACGACCGACGATGCCTACATCGCCAAGGTCAACCGCGAGGCGCAGCGCCGCGGCCTGCAGGTGCAATGGATCAATCCGCCGGTGCGGCGGAACGACTGATCGCCGTCAACCGGCGACGCGCAGCGCGGGATCGCTGATTTCCAGACCGCGCAGGATCACGCCGGCGTGGGTGCGGTTGCGCGCGCCGAGTTTCTCGAAGATCGCCGACATGTGCGCCTTGATCGTGCGTTCCTGCACGTCGAGGCGATCGGCGATCTGCTTGTTGAGCAGCCCCTCGGCGACCAGACGCAGCACCCGGAACTGCTGCGGCGTCAGGCTCGCGAAGCGCGCGGCGAGATCCATGTCCGCAGGCGCCGACTGCGCGCGTGCGACCGCGCCGCGCAGCGCAGGCGGCAGCCACTGCTCGCAATCGAGCACCGCGCGGATCGCTGCGCGCAGTTCGTCGAGGCCGGCGCTCTTGGGGATGTAGCCGGCGACGCCGTGATCGAGCGCGCGGCGCACCACCAGCGGGTCTTCGTTCGCCGACACCAGCACCACCGCCACGGCCGGGAACTGCGCGCGGATCGCGGCCAGCCCGGCCAGTCCGTGGTTGCCGGGCATGTGCAGGTCCAGCAGCACGAGGTCGATGTCGTCCTCGTGCTCCAGCGCTTCGAGCACGCCGTCGAGCGTCTCGGCCTCGCGCGTGGTGACGTCGGGCGCCGCATCGGCTGCCGCGCCGCGCAGGGCGGCGCGGAACAGCGGGTGGTCGTCGGCGATCAGCAGCTTGGGCATTCGGGGGCCGGATGGAATTCGGAATCGGGATTCGGGCGCGGTGGCTGCCAACGATGGCGTCGAATCCGTGCCCGGATGCGAGCGCCACACTAGCAAGCCCGGGCGGGGCGCGCGGCTGGTACCAAAGTACGATGGCCGCTGGCGAACGCGCTGCTACGGTGCCTGCATGACCAAGATCCGCATGCTCCGGCCGCTGTGCCTCGCCACCCTCGCGCTTTCGCTCGCCGCCTGTGCCGGCAGTGCGACGCGCACCGATCCTGCCTCGATGCGCGGAGACGACGCCACGATGTTCAGCGCCCAGCGCACCAGCCTCCACCGGGGCGACGACGATCTGCTGACCGCCGGCCTCGGACCGGCAGGCCTGCAGGCGATGACGCCGCCGACCTTCGCCGATCCCGAGCATCCGCGCGCCGACGAAGCACGGCGTCGTGCGCTCTGGGCGAACTGGCGCGGCATCGCCGATCTCGCGCCGGGCGGCGGCTACGGCACGCTCTACGGCAGTCTGGCGCCCGTACCGGGTCGCGAGTTCCACGCGCTGGCCACCGTGCCCGGTGCGTCGCAGCCGCATCGCGTGCTGGTGCAGGTCCCCGACGACTTCGACCGCACGCGCCGCTGCATCGTGGTCACGGCGTCGTCCGGTTCGCGCGGCATCTACGGCGCGATCGCCGTCGCCGGCGCCTGGGGCCTGCCGAAGGGCTGCGCCGTGGCCTACACCGACAAGGGCGCCGGCACCGATTACTTCGATGCCGATGCGGGCATCGGCGTCTCGACCGACGGCACGCCATCCACCGATCGCACGCAGGCCGTCTTTGCGCCGGAAGGCGCGGGGCAGGGCGTCGCGTTCAAGCATGCGCATTCCGGCGACAACCCCGAGGCCGACTGGGGCCGCCACGTCCGCCAGGCCGCCGAATTCGCACTGCAGGCGCTGGGCGAGGCGTATCCGGACGATGTGCCGTTCGATTTCGACAGCACCCGCGTCATCGCGGTCGGCATCTCCAATGGCGGTGGCGCGGTACTGCGCGCGGCCGAACTCGAAGGCGACTGGCTCGATGCCGTGGTCGCCGGCGAGCCCAGCATCCACGTCGACGCGCCGGGCGCGCGTTCGCTCTACGACTACACCACCGAAGCCGCGTTGCTGATGCCCTGCGCGCTGCTCGCCGTCGACAACCTGCCGCAGCCGCCATTGACCGCGCAGGTCGCGCCGCTGTGGACCGCGCGCTGCGCCTCGCTGCGCGCGGTCGGTCTGGTCGAAGGCGACGACGCTGCGGCGCAGTCGCGCTCGGCACTGGAAATCCTGCGCACCCACGGCTGGACCGACGGTGCGCTGCGCGCGGGCGCCCTGTCGGCGGGCTTCGACCTGTGGCGCGCGATCGCCGCGACCTACGCTTCCGCGTATGGACGCTTCAATGCGGACGCGCATCCCTGCGGATTTCGCTACGCGGCGCAGGGCCCGGACGGCAGTCCGCGTCCGGCGACCGCGACCGAACGCGCGACCTGGTGGAGCGACGGCAGCGGCATTCCGCCGGGCGCGGGTGTCGGCCTCGTCGACACGCGCATGGCGGGTGCCGATCCGCTGCTGCCCGGTCTGCAATGCCTGCGCGCGCTCAACGACGGTGACGATGCGGCCGCGAAGCGGGTGCAGGCCGGCATCGCCGAGACGCAGGTCGGCCTGCCGCGCGCAGGTCTGCCGGTCGTGGTGGTCCATGGCACCGACGACGGCCTGATCCCCATGGCGTTCACCAGCACGCCGTATGTCGGCTGGGCGCAAGCGGCCGGGCGCGACGTGCGCCTGTGGCAGGTTGCCAATGCGCAGCACTTCGACGGGTTCCTCGGCCTGCCGGACTACGCCGCGCGCTATGTGCCGCTGCTGCCATACGTGTACGCCGCGCTCGACCGCGTCGACGCGCATCTCGACGGCAAGAGCGCACTGCCGGGGGACGCCGCGATTCAGACCACGGCGCGTGGCGCAGGCAAGCCGCTTGACGCCGCCCACCTCGCGATCCCCCGCTGACGATCCCCCGCTGACGGACTGACGTCTGACGCCCTTTCCCGACGGCAAATGCTTGCAGCGTTCATGCGTTAGTAGTAATACTACTCATCATGGACCTGACCCAGACCCAGCACGCGATTCTCGAAATGATCGGCGAGCGCATCGCGGCCGAAGGCATGCCGCCTTCGCAGACCGAGATTGCCCGCGCGTTCGGCTTCAGCGGCGTGCGCGCCGCGCAATACCACCTCGATGCCCTGGAAGCCGCCGGCGCGATCGAGCGGGTGCCGGGCCGGGCACGTGGCATCCGCGTGCTGGTCCCGGTGCAGCAGGCGCAGCACGCGCTGGCCCTGGGCGCCACGCCCGGCGATGCGCTCCGCCTGCCGGTCCTCGGGCAGGTCGCCGCCGGTGCGCCGATCGGTGCCGACATCGGTTCCGACGATTACCTCGTCCTCGACCGCGTGCTGTTTTCGCCGTCGCCCGACTATCTGCTCAAGGTCAAGGGCGATTCGATGCGCGACGAGGGCATCTTCGAAGGCGACTTGATCGGCGTGCACCGCACCCGCGATGCGCGCTCGGGCCAGATCGTCGTCGCCCGTGTCGATGACGCGATCACGGTCAAGCTGCTGAAGATCGGCAAGGACCGCATCCGGCTGATGCCGCGCAATCCCGATTACGCACCCATCGAGGTGCTGCCCGACCAGGACTTCGCGATCGAAGGCCTGTACTGCGGGCTGGTCAGGCCGAACCGTTGAGCGCCTTGCCACGGCGGCGCACGGGATGCGGGGTGTTTCCCGACCGGCATCCGCGTCGCGCGCCGCTGACCGGCGCGCATCCACCCACTTAATTTGATGTCCTCCCTGCAGCGTCGCAGCCTGTGCGACCTGCGATTGCGAGGATGCATCCACCAGACCGGAACACGAATGACGAGGACCACCACGATGGACGAGAACAAGAAGCGCGCGCTCTCCGCAGCCCTGAGCCAGATCGAGAAGCAGTTCGGCAAGGGCTCGGTGATCCGCATGGGCGACCGCGTGTCGGAAGTGGTCCCGGTGATCCCGACCGGTTCGCTGCAGCTTGATCTCGCACTCGGCATCGGCGGCCTGCCGCGCGGCCGCGTCATCGAGGTCTACGGCCCGGAATCGTCGGGCAAGACCACGCTGACCCTGCAGACGATCGCGCAGTGCCAGAAGATGGGCGGCGTCGCGGCGTTCATCGACGCCGAGCATGCGCTGGATCCCACGTACGCCGCGAAGCTCGGCGTCAACGTCGAGGATCTGCTGGTCTCCCAGCCCGACACCGGCGAGCAGGCGCTCGAGATCGCCGACATGCTGGTGCGCTCGAACTCGGTCGACATGGTCGTCATCGACTCGGTCGCCGCACTGACCCCGCGCGCCGAAATCGAAGGCGAGATGGGCGACCAGCTGCCGGGCCTGCAGGCCCGTCTGATGAGCCAGGCGCTGCGCAAGCTGACCGGCAACATCAAGCGCAGCAACTGCATGGTGTTCTTCATCAACCAGCTGCGCATGAAGATCGGCATCATGATGCCGGGCCAGAGCCCCGAGACCACGACCGGCGGCAACGCGCTGAAGTTCTACGCCTCGGTCCGCCTCGACATCCGCCGCATCGGCGCGATCAAGAAGGGCGACGAGATCATCGGCAACCAGACCCGCATCAAGGTTGTCAAGAACAAGATGGCGCCCCCGTTCAAGCAGGTCATCACCGAAATCCTCTACGGCGAGGGCATCAGCCGCGAGGGCGAGCTGATCGACATGGGCGTCGAGGCCAAGCTGATCGAGAAGGCGGGTGCTTGGTACAGCGCGGGTGACGAGCGGATCGGACAGGGCAAGGAAAACGCCCGCCAGTACCTCAAGGACAACCCGGAAGTGGCCGCGCGCATCGAGGCGGGCATTCGCGAGAAGCTGCTGCCGGCAGCCGTGCTGGCGGCCGCAGCGGCGGGCAATGAAGAAAACGACGACGACTGAGCCGGTCGCGTCGGGCCTGCCCGGCGGCGGCGAACCGCATGACACGGACCTGCCGGCTGGCGGGTCCGTGGAACGCCTCGACGCGGCCGCGTCCGGGTCGACTGTCGAGGGTGACGCGCCTGCCACGGGCAGGCGCAGGAAACGCCGCGAACTGACGCCCGCCCAGCGGGCGTTGTCGTTGCTGGTACGGCGTGAGCATTCGCAACCCGAACTCCTGCGCAAGCTCGCCGCGCGCGGCATCGAGCCCGAGGCCGCCGCCGATGCCGTCGAACGCATGCGCGAGGCCGGCTGGCAGGACGACGGCCGCTTCGCCGCGAGCCTCGCCCGCAGCCGGGCCACGGGCGGCCACGGCCCGTTGCGGATCGAGGCCGAACTGGCCACGCATCGGCTCGATGCGGGCAGCATCGCTGCCGCCTTTGAATCGCTGGCCGCCGACGGCGAGGCCGACTGGCCGCAGCGCGCACGCGATCTGCTCGAACGCCGTTACGACGTGGCCGGGTTCGCGGACGATCCGGCACTGCGGCGCAAGGCCGTGGATTTCCTGCTGCGTCGCGGGTTCGACGGCGAGACCGCCTATGGCGCGGTCCGCGCGTTGCGGGACGATCGAGGCGCCGTGTAGCACGCGCGCGGGTTGCGCCGGTCCAGCGGCGCGCGTGGCCCCCGGACGGCCTGCTACCCTTTGCGGCTGTGGGCACCGCTCCGGACCTGCACCCGTTTACTAGCGGGCGCGCACGGCTGCCGGGGATGCCCTTACTCCCTCCAGCACGTCCGTCACGCCAGGCCCATGACCACGCAGACCCCCACCAGCACCGCCCAGATCCGCAGCGACTTCCTCGAGTTCTTCAAGGGCAAGGGCCACACCATCGTGCCGTCGGCGCCGCTGGTGCCCGGCAACGATCCCACGCTGCTGTTCACCAACTCCGGCATGGTGCAGTTCAAGGACGTGTTCCTGGGCGCCGAAAAGCGCAGCTACGTGCGCGCGGCCGACGTCCAGCGCTGCCTGCGCGCGGGCGGCAAGCACAACGATCTCGACGTCGTCGGCTACACCGCGCGTCACCACACGTTCTTCGAGATGCTCGGCAACTGGTCGTTCGGCGACTACTTCAAGAAAGACGCCATCGCCTGGGCGTGGGAACTGCTGACGCAGGTCTGGAAGCTGCCGGCCGATCGTTTGCTGGTCACCGTCTACCAGACCGACGACGAAGCCTACGCGCTGTGGCGCGACATGATCGGCATTCCGGAAGACCGCATCGTCCGCATCGGCGACAACAAGGGTGCGCCGTTTGCCTCCGACAATTTCTGGCAGATGGCCGACACCGGTCCCTGCGGCCCCTGCACCGAGATCTTCTATGACCACGGCCCCGCGCACTTCGGCGGCCCGCCGGGCTCGCCCGACGAGGACGGCGACCGCTTCATCGAAATCTGGAATCTGGTCTTCATGCAGTTCGACAAGCAGTCCGACGGCACGCTGGTGCCGCTGCCTGCGCCGTGCGTCGACACCGGCATGGGGTTGGAACGCCTTGCTGCGATCCTGCAGGGCGTGCACAGCAACTACGAGATCGACCTGTTCCAGGCCCTGATCCGTAAGGCCGGTGAACTCACCGGCACGCAGGATCTCGAAAACAAGTCGCTGCGCGTGATCGCCGACCACATCCGTGCCTGCAGCTTCCTGATCGTCGACGGCGTACTGCCGTCCAACGAAGGTCGCGGTTACGTGCTGCGCCGGATCATCCGCCGCGCACTGCGCCACGGCTGGATGCTCGGCGTGCGCCAGCCGTTCTTCAGCGCGATGGTCGCCACGCTCGACGACGTGATGGGCGAGGCGTATCCGGAACTGCGTGAGAAGCGCGACCTGGTCGAGCGCGCGCTCAAGGCCGAAGAGGAGCGCTTCGCCGAGACGCTCGACGCCGGCATGCGCATCTTCGACGACGTCGCTTCGCGCAGCAGCGGCGCGATTCCGGGCGAGGATGCGTTCCGCCTGTACGACACCTATGGCTTCCCGCTCGATCTCACCCAGGACATCGCGCGCGAGCGCGGCCTCGAGGTCGACATGCCGGGCTTCGACGCCGCCATGCAGCGCCAGCGCGAGACCGCGCGCGCGGCCGGCAAGTTCACCTCGAGCGCCGGCCTGTCGGCCGATCTCGTCGCCCAGCTGTCGCCGACCGTGTTCGTCGGCGACGACCAGAACGAAGCCGATGGCCTGCAAATTCTTGCGCTGCTCGTCGACGGGCGTCCGGTCGAGTCCGCATCGGCCGGCGACGAGGTCGTTGTGATCCTCGACCGCACGCCGTTCTACGGCGAGTCCGGCGGCCAGGTCGGTGATACCGGCGTGCTCGAAGCCGGCGGTGTGCGTTTCGAAGTCGACGACACGCAGAAATTCGCGGGCCAGTTCCACGGCCACGTCGGCCGCCTGGTGTCGGGCACGCTGCAGCGCGGTGGTCAGGTGCGCGGCGCGATCGATGCCGCACGCCGCGGCACCATCGTGCTCAACCACAGCGCGACGCATCTGCTGCACGGCGCGCTGCGCGATCTGCTCGGCACGCACGTCGCGCAGAAGGGCTCGCTGGTCGCGCCCGAGCGCCTGCGTTTCGACTTCTCGCATTTCCAGCAGGTGACGACCGACGAACTCGCCGAGATCGAACGTCGCGTCAACGTCGAAGTGCGCGCCAACCATCCGGTCAGCATCGAGCAGATGGACATGCAGTCCGCGCTCGATTCCGGCGCGATGGCGCTGTTCGGCGAGAAGTACGGCGAGCGCGTGCGCGTGGTGACGATGGGCGAATCGGTCGAGTTGTGCGGCGGTACGCACGTCGACCGCACGGGCCGCATCGGCCTGTTCAAGCTCGTGTCCGAAGGCGGCGTGTCGTCCGGCGTGCGCCGTATCGAAGCGCTGACCGGCCAGGCCGCACTCGATCATGTGCGCAGCGACGAAGAGCGCATGCGTCAGGCGGCCGGTCTGCTCGGCGGCACTGCCGGCGAAGTCGGCGAGCGTCTGCGTGCGCTGCTCGATCGCCAGAAGCAGCTCGAGCGCGAGCTCGAATCGCTGAAGGCCAAGGCCGCCAGCGGCGCGACCGCCGACCTCGGCGCGTCGGCTGTCGACGTCGACGGCATCAAGGTCGTCGCCGCGCGCATCGAAGGCCTCGATGCCAAGGCACTGCGGGATGCGGTGGATCGCCTCAAGCAGCAGCTCGGTGACGTCGTCGTGCTGCTGGCCGGCACGAGCGACGGCAAGGCGGCGCTGGTCGCCGGCGTCGGCGGCGCCGCGACCGGTCGCGTCAAGGCGGGCGAGCTGCTGTCGCACGTCGCGGCGAAAACCGGCGGCAAGGGCGGCGGTCGACCCGACATGGCACAGGGCGGCGGCGAAGACGGTCCTGCGTTGCTCGCGGCGCTCGGCGACGTCCGCCAGTGGGTCGCCGAACGCCTCGGCTAAGCGGGCGCTAAACGCCCGTCCCCGGTTGTTGACCGGCCGCCCGGCAGGGGACATGCTTCACGGCCTAACGAGGTCTGTAATCGGTTTCCAAGGTCGAGAACGGTCCGAATACAGTCCACGCCGGCGCGTCGAAACGGGCCGGTTCCAGGAGATTGCTATGCTGATTTTGACCCGCCGCGTCGGGGAGACGCTGATGATTGGTGACCAGGTGTCGGTCACCGTATTGGGCGTCAAGGGCAACCAGGTGCGCATCGGTATCACCGCACCCAAGGACGTCGCCGTGCACCGCGAGGAGATCTATCAGCGCATCCATCGCGAAGGCGATGGTGTCGACGCGCAAGAAGATTTGCCGCAGACGCCCTGAGCCGTTATCCTTCGCACCGCGTTCGGCGCTTGCGTCGAACGTGTTGCTTCGGAGAGTTGCCCGAGTGGCTGAAGGGGCTCCCCTGCTAAGGGAGTATGGGGCTTAAAACTCCATCGAGGGTTCGAATCCCTCACTCTCCGCCACTGCTCGAATTTGATCGGATTTCTTCGGAAATCGCAGAGAAAAATTCTGGATAGTGGTTGACGAAGCAAACGTTTTGCTAGAAAATTCCGCTTCTGTTCAAGGCGCCCGTAGCTCAGTTGGATAGAGCACCAGGCTACGAACTTGGGGGTCGGAGGTTCGAATCCTTCCGGGCGCACCAGAACAACGAAGAGGCCAGCGAGCGATCGCTGGCTTTTTTGTTGCGCGCGTGTTTTTGCCGGGACGTGTGCGTCGGTTTCGATCCACTACGCATCTCGCGATTGGCGGACGCCGCACGGTGCATTGGCCTGCGACCGCGGCGGCGCGATGCATCTTCGAGGGCATGGATCACGTGCCGTACGCGGCGCTCCCGTCGACGAGTGGCGGGCGCGACGAAATATGCGCGCGCGTTGCATGTCGGTGCAGAGGCGGGTCTCGATGCGTCGTGGTGAACATGCATCGCTGACGCCACCGCATGCGAAGCGCGTCAGCTCGCCGGAATTGAGCGTCGGACACCGGGATTGCGGACGCGACGCTGCGACGCGATCGACCCGCTCCAGGCGGGCACCGCTTTACGACAGCCTGGAGGGCGGGTCATCCATGCACGCCGCGCATCCGGGCGCAGCGCAGCGACGCGCTAGAGTCGCGCGTCCACCGCGTCCGCAGGCAGCACGGCCTTGACGTCGAAGAGCACCGCGCCCGGTTTGCCGAACGCGCGCATGCCATCCGCGCCCAGATCGCGGAACTGGGTGTGTGCGACCGCGAGGATGATCGCGTCGTAGGCGCCGGTCTCCGGCGTGCCGATCGGCGTGAGCCCGTACTCGTGCTGCGCGTACGCCGCCGCGACCCACGGGTCGTGCACGTCGACGTCGATGCTGTAGCTCTGCAGTTCGCGCACCACGTCGATCACGCGCGTGTTGCGCAGGTCCGGGCAGTTCTCCTTGAACGCCAGGCCCAGCACCAGCACGCGTGCGCCGGCGGTCTGGATGCCGCGCTGTTGCATCAGCTTCACCACGCGCTGGGCGACGTGCAGGCCCATGCTGTCGTTGATGCGGCGGCCGGCGAGGATCACTTCGGGGTGGTAACCGATCTCCTGCGCCTTGTGCGTCAGGTAATACGGATCGACGCCGATGCAGTGTCCGCCGACGAGACCCGGGCGGAACGGCAGGAAATTCCACTTCGTGCCCGCGGCTTCGAGCACTTCGTGCGTGTCGATGCCGAGGCGGTCGAAGATCAGCGCGAGCTCGTTGACCAGGGCGATGTTGACGTCGCGCTGGGTGTTCTCGATGACCTTGGCCGCTTCTGCCACGCGGATGCTCGACACGCGATGCGTGCCGGCTTCGACGATGTCGCGATACAGCGCGTCGACGAAACCGGCTGCCGCGTCGCTGGAACCGGCGGTGACCTTGAGCGTGTTCTCCAGCCGGTGCTGCTTGTCGCCGGGATTGATGCGTTCGGGGCTGTAGCCGACGTGGAAATCGTCGCGATACCGCAGGCCCGACACGGCTTCGAGAATCGGCACGCAGATCTCTTCCGTCGCGCCCGGATACACGGTCGACTCGAAGATCACCACGCCACCGCGCTGCAGGGCGGCGCCGACCGCGCGACTCGAGGCTTCCAGAGCCGACAGGTCGGGCCGCTTGTAGGCATCGACCGGCGTCGGCACGGTGACGATGTGTACGTTGCAGCTTGCGAGATCGGTCGCGTCGGCGCTGTAGCGCAGACGCGCGGCCGCGCGCAGTTCGTCGGGCGACAGTTCGCGGGTGTGGTCGTCGCCGCGCTGCAGACCGGCCACACGCGTCTGGTCGATGTCGAAGCCCAGCGTCGCGTGGCGGCGGCCGAATGCGACCGCGAGCGGCAGGCCCACGTAGCCGAGGCCGATGACGGCGATGCGGATGTCGTCGCGTGCGGGCAGCGGTGCGGTCATGCAGGAGAGGCTCGTTGGTCGATCGACGCAGTGTAGCGGACGCTTGCGCGCGGCCTCAGGTGTCGGCGAGCCAGGCGGCGATCGCGTCCGGCGTGCGCATCCACGCGAAATGGTCGGCCCTCGCGCTCAGGCGCGCGGCGTCGAACCCCTCGATCGCGACATCCGCGCTGCCGAGCTTGCCGAGCAGGAAACGCAGCGACGACGGCGGGCCGAGCCAGTCGTCGCCGAGCCAAGCCGCGCGGACGGGCACCTCGACACGCGCCATCGACGTATCGATATCGACATCGATGCCGGCTGCCCCATAACGCCCGCGCAATCCGCTGCGCGTCCAGTCGGCGATCACGCCGCGTGATTCGTTGCCGGCGAAACGCAGCCGGCGGCCCGGCAGCACACCGCGCGTGCGCGCGAGCCACGCCATGAAGCGGTACAGCGGCGGCAGCATGTAGCGCACACGCGGCGGAAACGCGCGCCAGTAGGGCGCGCCGCTGGCGACCAGCCATAGCGCGTCGGCCGCATCGGGCTGCAGCGCGAGATGACAACAGGCGAGCTGACCACCGAGGCTGTGCCCGCCGACGATGCGCGACGCACCCGGCACGGCGGCGTCCAGCGCCGCTTCGCTGCGTGCGATGTCCCCCAGCAGTTCGCGGTAGCCCCAGTCGTGCGCGCGGCCGGCGCGCAGGCTGCTCGAGCCGATGCCGCGCCATTCGTGCAGGCCGACGGCGATGCCGCGCGCCGCCAGCGCATCGGCGAACGGCAGGTAATGCTTCGCCGGCACGCCCATCGCCGGCAGCCACAACAGCCGGCGCGTCGGGGCATCGGGCACGCGCAGGATCAGTTCGAAGCGATGGCCATCGCCGCTGTCGAGCGGCTCGACGCGCGCGGCCGCCGTGCTCACGACGCGAGCGGGCCCAGATGGCCGAGCACGCTGACCGCGCTGCGTCCGGGGCGGTAGGCGTCGCGCATCGCGCGGTGCACGTAGTCGATGCCGGCGCGGCACGCAGTCGCGGCGTCGTCACCCAGCGCGAGGCGCGCGGCGATCGCCGACGACAGCGTGCAGCCGGTGCCGTGGCCGTCGATGTCGAGCCGCGGCGCGCGATGCGCGAAGGTCGTGTCTGCATCGGCGTAGCGATCCACGACCTCGTCGCCCTCGTCGAGATGGCCGCCCTTGAGCAGCACACCGTGCGCGCCGAGCGCGCGTAGTGCCGCGAGTGCGGCTTCGGCGTCGGCGCCTGCAGCGATGCGGCGGCCGAGCAGCAGCTCGGCTTCCGGCAGGTTCGGCGTCAGCACGCGAGCGCGTGGAATCAAACGCGTGCGCAGCGCGCCGAGCGCGTCGTCGTCGAGCAGCTTCGCGCCCGAGGTCGCGATCATTACCGGGTCCAGCACCACCGGCACGTTAGGAAACAGCGCCAGCGCGTCGGCCACGGCGTCGACGATCTCCGCGGTCGCGAGCATGCCGATCTTGACGCTGCGCACGTCGAAGTCGTCGAAGCACGCATCGAGTTGCGCGCGCAGGAACGCGACCGGCGGCGCATGCACTGCGGTGACGCTGCGGGTGTGCTGCGCGGTGAGCGCGGCGATCGCGGACAGGCCGTGCACGCCGTGCGCGGCGAAGGTCTTGAGGTCGGCCTGGATGCCGGCGCCACCGCCGGAATCGGAACCGGCGATCGTGAGCACGGACGGCGGGCGGGGCGCGGACGGTTTGGTCATGCGCACATTGTGCAACAGCGATCGGCGCGGAACGCGGCGCACACGCATCGACCGGCCGCGTGTGCGGCCGGCCGTGCGCGGGTCAGAGCACTTCGGACGCGAAGTCGGCCAGGCGCGAACGCTCGCCCCGACGCAGCGTGACGTGCGCGCTGTGCGCCCAGTTCTTGAAACGGTCGACCGCGTAGGTCAGGCCCGATGTCGTCTCGGTGAGGTAGGGCGTGTCGATCTGTTCGACGTTGCCCAGGCACACGATCTTGGTGCCGGGACCGGCGCGGGTGATCAGCGTCTTCATCTGCTTGGGCGTGAGGTTCTGCGCCTCGTCGAGGATCAGATACCTCGACAGGAACGTGCGCCCGCGCATAAAGTTCATCGAGCGGATCTTGATGCGCGAGGCCAGCAGATCATTGGTCGCCGCGCGGCCCCAGCTGCCGCCTTCCTGGTTGTGCGTGAGCACTTCGAGGTTGTCGGTCAGGGCGCCCATCCAGGGCGTCATCTTTTCTTCTTCCGTGCCTGGCAGGAAGCCGATGTCCTCGCCCACGCTGACCGTTGCGCGGGTCATGATGATCTCGCGGTAGCGCTGCTGGTCCATCGTCTGCGCCAGCCCTGCCGCGAGTGCGAGCAGCGTCTTGCCGGTACCGGCAGTGCCGAGCAGGGTGACGAAGTCGACTTCGGGATCCATCAACGCGTTGAGCGCGAAATTCTGCTCGCGGTTGCGCGCGTTGATGCCCCACACCGCGTGCTGGCTGTGGCGGAAGTCGTCGACGATCTGCAGCGTCGCGCGGCCGTCCTCCACCCGGGTTACGCGGAATTCGGATTCCTCGTCGCCCGGCAGGTACAGGAACTGGTTCGCGTACCAGCCGTCGTCTTCCGACACGGCGAGGTCGTAGTACGTGCGGCCCTTGTCGGTCCACGACCGCAGATCCTTGCCGTGGATCGTCCAGAAATCCGCGGGCAGCGCGGTCGCGCCGGTGTAGAGCAGGCTGAAATCGTCGAGCGCGCGGTCGTTCTCGTAGTCCTCGTTCGGAATGCCGGCGATCGCCGCCTTGATCCGAAGGTTGATGTCCTTGGAGACGAACACCACCGGGTAGTCAGGCTCGGTGCGCACCAGATCGAGGATCGCGCCGAGAATGCGGTTGTCGGGCGCGGCGGCGCCGAACGAGGTCGGATCCTCGGTCGGCGTGGTGGTCTGGAAGCGCAGCTTGCCGACGCTCTGTGCACCCCGCAGTTGCAGGCCCTGGGGGCGCAGCAGCGGCAGGCCGGTGGCGATCTGGTCGCTGCCTGCCGCTTCGATCAGTTCATTGAGGAACCGGCTGACCTGGCGCGCGTTGCGGCTGGCTTCGCTGGTGCCCTTCTTGCCGTTGTCCAGCTCTTCGATCACCTGCATCGGCAGGTAGACATCGTGCTCCTCGAACTTGAACAGCGCCGTGGGGTCGTGCATGAGCACGTTGGTGTCGAGAACGTAGACGCGCTTGCCTTTGGTCATCATCGTCAGTCGGCGTTCCGTGTTGGAGAAGGGATGACGGAAGTGGAGCCTGTGTCGCACACGCACGGCCGCGCCGCCGTGACCCGCGATGCGGGACGGCGAGCGGCAAGTTCGGAAATACCCGTCACTGCGACTGCGCAGCCTGCAGTGCGTCGAGGACGGCCTGCGCATGGCCCGGCACGCGGACCTTGCGCCACTCGACCGCGATACGGCCGTCGGGATCGATCAGGAACGTGCTGCGCTCGATGCCGAGCACGGTCCGGCCATACATGTTCTTTTCGCGGATCACGTCGAACGCGCGACACAAGGCTTCGTCCGCGTCGCTGACCAGCGGAAACGCGAAGCCCTGTTTGGCGCAGAAATTGTCGTGCGATTTCACCGAATCGCGCGAGACGCCCAGCACGTCGGCGCCGAGCGCCTGGAACTGCGGCAGCAGCGCGCTGAAATCCAGGCCCTCGGTCGTACAACCGGGCGTGGAATCCTTCGGGTAGAAGTAGAGGACGAGCCAGCGTCCGGCGTGGTCGGCCAGTGTGGCCTTCGCGCCGCCCGACAGCGCCAGCGGCAGCCGCAGGGTGGCGTTTGCGAGCTTCTTGCGTGTTCCGCTCATCGTTCGAACGGTCGTTCCATTGCGACGGTCGTGATCACAATGCGCGCGAGTTCCTGCTTTCGCAAGCGTCCGCGCGCACCGGATCAGAACTTCATCGGATCCATGATCGCGTCGAGGTTCAAGTGGTCGCAGAACTCGAGGAAATCGTCGCGCAGCGCGGCGATGTGCATGTTCGCCGGGATGCCGATCGTGATCTGCGCCGAGAACATGTCCGCGCCGGTCTGCATCGCGCGATACCGCGAAGAATGCAGGCTTTCGATCGTGATGCCCTGGCGGTCGAAGAAGTCGGCCAGCTGGAACAGGATGCCGGCCTTGTCCGCCGCGACCACTTCCACGACGTAGGGCAGCAGGTTCGACTGGATCGGCTTCGGGCCGGTGCGGTACCACACCAGCTTCAGGTCTTCCTCGCGCTCCAGGCGCGTGAGCATCGCTTCGAGCTTGGCGACCGCATCCCACGGGCCGTTCGCCAGCGCCGTCACCGAGACGTCCCGGCCCACCGTCGACAGGCGCGTGTCGACCAGATTGCAGCCGCTGTCGGAGATGCGACGCGACACCGACAGCAGCGGCGAGGCCGGATGCGTGGTGTACGCGTTGATCAGCAGGTAATTCTCGTTCGGCGAGGGCCGGGCAGCGGTGTCGGAATCGGTCAAGGGGGCGTCCGCGGCGGGAAATCTGTTCGACTGCGAGGGTCGATGGCGACTGGAGGGTGAACGGCGGTCCGGTCGGGGCCGGATGCGGCGGCCAGCATACTTGCCCGCGCTTCGTGGCCGCAAGTAACATCGGCCAGCTTTTCCGGGCCAAACCGCGCGTTTCCCGGCCTCCTCGTTTCTCTGCGACCGCGCCGCGGCCGCCCATCGGACTCCCATCTTGCGACTCTCAGGCAGCATCACCGCACTCGCCACGCCCTTCGACGCCACCGGTGCACTCGACCGCGCAGCGTGGAAACGGTTGGTCGAGTGGCAGCTGGCGGCCGGTACGCAGGGACTCGTGGTCGCGGGTTCGACCGGCGAAGCCGCGACGCTGGAAGACGATGAATACGAATGGCTGGTCCGCAGCGCGGTCGAACTGGCCGGCGGCCGCGTGCCCGTGCTCGCCGGTACCGGCCTGTCGGCGACGTCGAAGACGATCGCCGCGACGCAGCGGCTCGCGCAGCTCGGCGCGGATATCGCACTCGTCGTGGTGCCGGCCTATGTGCGGCCGACCCAGGCCGGCCTGATCGCGCATTACCGCGCGGTGGCCGATGCCGGCGGCCTGCCGGTGCTGCTCTACAACGTGCCCGGCCGCACCGGCACCGACATGCTGCCCGAGACCGTCGCCGAGCTGGCGAAGCACCCGCGCATCGTCGGCATCAAGGAAGCGCACAGCGGCGCGGAGCGCATGCAGGCGCTGCTCGCCCTGCAGAGCGAGACGTTCGCGGTGCTCAGTGGCGACGATCCGACCGCCGCGCGCGCGATGCTCGCCGGCGCCGATGGTGTGATCTCGGTCGTGTCGAACCTCGTGCCAGGCGCGTTCCGCAAGCTGTGCGATCTGGCCCGCAACGGCCAGGCCGACGCCGCACACGACTGGGACGCGCGCCTGCAGCCGCTGCACGTGTTCTGCGGCATCGAACCCAACCCCATTCCCGTCAAGGCGGTGCTGAGCAGACAGGGCCTCGGCCATGGCCTGCGTCTGCCTTTGACGACACTGGCCCAGGCGCATGATGCGCAGGCCGACGATGCGACGCGACTCGCGGCGGACCTCGAAACGTCCTGCCGTGCCCGCGCCGCCTGATTTCCCAGGAGATTCCACGATGCGTCCACCCCGTTCCTCCATGCGCTATCTCGCCATTGCCGTCGTCGCGGTCGCAGTCGTGGGCACCAGCGGCTGCCGCTGGTTCAAGAAGGACAACGCGCTGTACGCGCAGAGCCCGGAAACCCGTCCGCTCGAAGTGCCGCCGGATCTCGACCGTCCGCGGACCGACGGTGCGATGGCGCTGCCGGAAGCCACGACGTCGGTCACCCGTTCTGGCACCGCGGCGGTGCCGGCCGATTCGAACGTGTCCTTCAGCGCCACCGGCGCGCGCGACGCGGTGTTCGCACAGGTCGGCGAAGCGCTGGCCGCGACCGACGGCGTGACCGTCAACAGCCGCTCGCAGGTGCTGGGCACCTACGACGTGTCCTATGCCGGCAGCCAGTTCCTGGTGCGCGTGGCCTCCCAGCAGGGCGGCGCCGTGGTGTCGGCCGTCGATCCGCGCGGCGTGGCCGCGACCGGCGATGCGCCGGTGCGTCTGATCGCCTCGCTGCAGGCGGCGCTGGCGCAGTAAGACGGGTCGACGGCGTTCGCGGTCCGGACGTCGTCGATCCCCGGATACGGAAACGGGCGCCTCGGCGCCCGTTTTTTTTCGTCGTGCGAGCGCGCTGCGCGGATCAGCGCTCCAGCAGCGGCAGCTTGTCCGGCTTGCCTTCCCAGTCCTTGGCATCGGCCAGCGCATCTTTGCGCGTGGTGATGACCGGCCACGCCTTGGCCAGATCGGCATTGAGCGCGACGAACGCTTCCTGGCCCGCCGGCACGTCGTCCTCGGGATAGATCGCGTTGATCGGGCATTCCGGCTCGCACAACGTGCAGTCGATGCACTCGTCGGGATCGATGACGAGGAAGTTCGGCCCTTCGTGGAAGCAGTCCACCGGGCAGACTTCGACGCAGTCGGTGTATTTGCACTTGATGCAGTTTTCGGTGACGACGAAAGGCATGGAATTCGGATCGGGCGGGGCGGCGACGGGCTGCAGTTTAAGGCAGCGCCCGCGGCGCCGGTGCGAAGTGTTCGCATTTGCCGGGAAAGCGTGTGCGTTGCGTTGCGCTGCGTGGGGTCGGGTCGGGTCGGAGGATGACGTGCGACGGTGTCCCGCGTCCGGCGCGAACTCGAAGTCACGGCCAGGATCGATCGCGGTCGCAGAGATGTCGTCGACCGTGCCGCAGGTCCGAGGCCGTGTGACAACGGGTTGCGATCGCTGACCCGTCTGCCGCCGGCGGTCAGGTGCATTCCGCCGAGCGGGCGCGCATGTCGGCGGAGGACGCTTCGGGTGGGCCGCCGTCCCGCATCCTTCGCCGGCCGGCGGCGGTGCACCACGCGCGCAAACGCAGACAGCCCACGCCTTGCGGCATGGGCTGTCTGCTTCGATATGGTGCTCCCTACGGGATTCGAACCCGTGTTTTAGCCTTGAGAGGGCCACGTCCTGGGCCTCTAGACGAAGGGAGCTGGGTGCCGCGAGCGGCTCCGGTTGGACGACCGGCCTGCAAACGCGTCTAAGACGTGTGCAGCTTGCTAGTATATCAGGCTTGCTGGCGCCGCAACGGCCGCCTGAGAATTTTTTCAGACTTGATGCATACCGATTCCGCTCCGATTCAAAGCGCCGTGTCCGCCGACCTGCGAATCATTCCGCGCGACCAGCACACCATCTCGCGGCGGCAGATCAGCCAGAACGCGCTGCGCGTGCTGTACCGCCTGCACGAGGCCGGTCACGAGGCCTATCTGGTCGGCGGGGCGGTGCGCGATGTGCTGGTCGGTCTGACGCCGAAAGACTTCGACATCGCGACCGACGCGACGCCGGAGCAGGTCAAGGGACTGTTCCGCAACTGTCGCCTGATCGGTCGCCGGTTCCGTCTGGCGCACGTCGTGTTCGGCCGCGAGATCATCGAGGTCGCCACGTTCCGCGCCAACGTCGACGACGGCAGCGGCGACCGCGAGATCCACGATGGCGGTCGCCTGCTGCGCGACAACGTCTACGGCACAATCGAAGACGACGCGGTGCGCCGCGACTTCACCGCCAACGCCCTGTATTACGCGATCGCCGATTTTTCGGTGCGCGATTACACCGGTGGATTCGAGGACGTGCAGAACCGCGTCATGCGCCTGATCGGCGATCCCGACACGCGCTATCGCGAAGACCCGGTGCGCATGCTGCGTGCAGTGCGTCTGGCGGCCAAGCTCGGTTTCACGATCGAGCCCGGTACCGCGGCGCCCATTCCGCGCCTGGCTCCGCTGCTGGCCGAAGCCGCGCCCGCGCGCCTGTTCGAGGAATGCCTGAAGCTGTTCCTGTCCGGACACGCGGTCGCCAGCTTCGAAGGCCTCGAGCGTCACGGTCTGCTGTCTGCGCTGTTCCCCGAATCGGCCGCCGCGCTCGCCAGCAACCGCAGTGGCGCCTTGCGCGCGATGGTGCTCGCGGGCCTGGCATCGACCGATGCCCGCATCGCCGCGGGCGATCCGGTGTCGCCGGCGTTCCTGTTCGCGACCTTGCTGTGGCCGGCGTTCTGCCGCGCCTGGATGAAGCTGCAGGCCGATGGCGTGCAGCCGGTCGAAGCGCAGCGCCGCGCGGCCGATCGCGTCACGCTGCATCAGGTGACCACGGTCGCGCTGCCGCGTCGCTTCTCGTTGCCGATGCAGGAGATCTGGCTGCTGCAGGCGCGCTTCCCGCTGCGCCAGCGCAAGCGCGTCACGCGCACGCTGTCGCATCCGCGTTTCCGCGCCGCGTTCGATTTCCTGGTGCTGCGCCAGACCGCGTCCGATGCGCATGCCGCCGACGTCGCGTTCTGGGAAGAAGCCCAGCACGATCCCGACCACGCGATCGCGCTGTATCCGGGCGAGGACGAGGCGGGTGGCAGCGACGACGCACCGCGTCGCCGTCGACGGCGACGTCGTACGCCGGCCGCGGCTGGATGACCCCGCGCGCCCCGCGGAGCGGGCAGGGCGGCGCCCGTACATGAGCGTGCGCGCCTGGGTCGGACTCGGCGGCAATCTGGGCAATGTGCCGCAGGTGCTGCGCGACGCGGCGTCGGCGCTGTCGGCCTTGCCCGGCATCCGGGACCTCCGGCTGTCGTCGCTGTACCGCACGCCGGCCTGGGGCCGTACCGACCAGCCCGATTTCGTCAACGCGGTCGCGGTGTTCGACACCGAGCGCGCGCCGATGGATCTGCTCGACGCGCTGCTCGACATCGAACGTCTGTTCGGTCGCACCCGCAGCGACGAGGCCGGCGACCAGTGGGGCCCGCGCACGCTGGACCTCGATCTGCTGCTCTACGGCGACGCCGTGATCACGCTGCCGGGACTGACCGTTCCGCATCCGCGCCTGCATCAGCGCGCATTCGCGCTCGTGCCCCTGCTGGAACTCGACGCCGCCATCGTGATTCCACGCATCGGCGCGGCCATCGAGGCGCTCGTGCACGTGGATCGTGCCGGCATCGAAGCGCTGCCCTGATCGCGCGTGGGGCCATCGTTCGCTGATCCGCGGCGACGCACTGCGCGGCGCGTCGATGCCGGCGCGCGCGACCGCCACTTCGGCATTGGTGCGACACTAAGGCGATGAACACTTCATCTTCCGCGCCGGTCACCGTGCCCGCGCTGTTCGAGGCCCGCGCCGCCGGTCGCCGGCTCGCGATGCTGACCGCCTACGACGCCGGCTTCGCCCGCACTTTCGATGCCGCCGGCGTGGACCTGCTGCTGATCGGCGATTCGCTCGGCATGGTGGTGCAGGGGCACGGCTCGACGCTGCCGGTCACCGTCGACGACATCGCGTATCACACCGCCTGCGTGGCGCGCGGCGTACAGCGCGCGCTGATCGTGGCCGACCTGCCGTTCCAGGCCGACGCGACGCCCGAGCGCGCCCTCGACGCGTCGACGCGGCTGCTGCAGGCAGGCGCCGGCATGGTCAAGCTGGAAGGCGCGACGCCGAACAAGTGCGAGGTGGTGCGTTTTCTCGTCGAACGCGAGATTCCGGTCTGCGCGCATCTCGGCCTCACGCCGCAGTCGGTGCTGCGTTTCGGCGGGTTCAAGATCCAGGGCCGTGGCGATGCGGCAGCGCAGGCGCTGCGCGACGACGCACGTGCGATCGCCGACGCCGGCGCGACGCTGATCGTGCTCGAAGGCGTGCCGGCTGCGCTCGCCGCCGAAATCACCGCGTCCTCGCCGGTGCCGACGATCGGCATCGGTGCCGGCCCGGATTGCGACGGCCAGGTGCTGGTGCTCCACGACATGCTGGGTCTCGACAGCGGCCATCGCCGGCCGAAATTCGTGCGCGATTTCCTCGTCGATGGCGGCTCGGTCGCCGGCGCCGCGCGCGCCTACGTCGACGCGGTGCGCGACGGCAGCTTTCCCGGTCCCGAGCACTCCTACAAGTAACGGCTCGCTGCGTCGGCGGGCGACGATGCGTGCCCTGTGACGACCGGCAGCGATGGGCGCGCTGACGCGCGACGCCGCCGATCTGCGAAAATCGGCGCCTCCCTATTGCCGGATCCGCCGTGATCGACACCGTCCATGACCTCGCCGCGCTGCGCGCGCGGATCGCCGACTGGAAGCGCGCGGGCCTGCGCATCGGTCTCGTGCCGACGATGGGCAATCTGCATGCGGGTCATTTCTCGCTGGTCGCGGCATTGCGCGCGCGCGTGGATCGCGTGGTCGCGAGCGTGTTCGTCAATCCCACCCAGTTCGGCCCGAACGAGGACTTCGCCCGCTATCCGCGCACGCCGGACCAGGACGCGCAGGGTCTCGCCGCGGCCGGCTGCGATCTGCTGTGGCTGCCGTCGGTCGAGGCGATGTATCCGCTGGGCCTGCACAACACGGTGACCGTGCGCGTGCCGGGCGTGACCGAGGTGCTCGACGGCGCGCACCGCCCCGGCCACTTCGACGGGGTAGCGACCGTGGTCGCGCGTCTGTTCAACCAGGTGCAGCCCGACGTCGCCGCATTCGGGCGCAAGGATTACCAGCAGCTGGCGGTGATCGCGCATCTGGTCGCCGATCTCGCGTTTCCGGTGGAACTGCTCCCCGTCGCGATCGCACGCGAGTCCGACGGTCTGGCGATGAGCTCACGCAACCAGTATCTCGACGCCGATGCGCGCACTCGCGCGCCGGCGATGCAGGCGGCGCTGCGCGCACTGCGCGACGCGATGCAGGGCGGCGCGTCCGCGGCCGACGCGGCGGCCGAGGCCGCTGTGGCCCTGCGCGAGGCCGGCTTCGTGGTCGATTACGTCGAGGTGCGTGCCCCCGACCTGTCGGCCCATGTCGACGGCCAACAGGCGGCCGTCGCGCTGGCCGCGGCGCGCCTGGGCGCCACGCGCCTGATCGACAACCTCGAATTCAGCATCGACGGGACGCCGTCGGCCCGCTGAATCTCCCGTCGCCGCGCCGGGCGGCGATGTTGCGATGCCGCAGATGGTCCCTATACTTCGCGGTTCCTGCGGGCTTCCCGCGTTGTCCGATGCCGTGATCCGGCCGCATCCGTCATGCAACTCACCCTGCTGAAAGCCAAGATCCACCGCGCCTCCGTCACCCACGCCGAGCTGCATTACGAAGGCTCGTGTGCGATCGACGGCCGTCTGCTCGACCTGTCGGGCATCCGCGAGTACGAGCGCATCGAGATCTACAACATCAACAACGGCGAGCGCTTCGCGACCTACGCGATCCGCGCCGACGTCGGCAGCGGCATCATCTCGGTCAACGGCGCGGCTGCGCACAAGGCCGGCGTCGGTGATCTGGTGATCATCTGCGCCTACGGCGCGCTGGACGAAGCCGAAGTGGCCAAGTTCAAGCCCAAGCTGGTGTACGTGGACCGCGACAACCGCATGACCCACACCAACGATTCGATTCCCGCACAGGCCGCCTGATGACGACAGCGGCGCGGCGGATCATCGATACGCTGGCGCCGCACGCGCGTCGCCTCGATTCGGCGCGCATCGCCGACCTCGTCGACGCCGATGCGGCGCGCCCGCACGACTTCGCGCTGCGCATCGGCGGGCTTTACGCCAGCTTCGCGCGCCAGCGGTTCGATCGCGACGCGCGTGACGCGCTGGTCGCGCTCGGTGATGCCGCGGCGCTGCCGCAGGCGTTCCGCGCGCTGTTCGACGGCGCCATCGTCAACACCTCGGAAAATCGGCCGGCGCTGCACGTCGCGCTGCGGTCCGCGCTGTCCGACACCGCGATCGCGCGTGACGCGCATGCACAGGCCGCCGAAGCGCGCGTGCGCATGGCGGAACTGGTCGCGCAGCTCGAAGCGTCCGACGTCACCGACATCGTCAATGTCGGCATCGGCGGTTCGGATCTCGGCCCGCGTCTGGTGGTCGACGCGCTGAAGGATTTCGGCACCGGTCGCTTCCGCGTGCATTTCCTGACCAACGTCGACGGCAGCGACGCGCAGCATCGTCTGGCAAGGCTCGATCCGGCGAAGACCGCCGCGATCCTCGTGTCCAAGACCTTCGGCACACAGGAAACCCTGCTCAACGGCGCGGTCGTGCGCGACTGGCTCGGCGGCAGCGAACGCCTGTACGCGGTCAGCGCCAACGTGCCGCGCGCCGAAGCCTTCGGCGTCGCGCCCGAGCGTGTGCTGCCGATGTGGGACTGGGTCGGGGGTCGTTATTCGCTGTGGTCGGCGGTCGGTTTCTCCATCGCACTCGCCGTCGGCATGGACGGGTTCGAGGCGCTGCTCGCCGGCGCCGCCGACATGGACGCGCATGCGCTGCAGGCGCCGATCGGCGAGAACCTGCCGCTGCTGCACGCGCTGACGGGCGTGTGGAACCGCAATGCGCTCGGCCTCGCCACGCATGCCGTGCTGCCCTACGACGAGCGCCTCGCGCTGCTGCCCGCCTATCTGCAGCAGCTGGTGATGGAGAGCCTCGGCAAGTCGATCACGCCCGATGGCGAGGCCGTCGGCATCGATACCGTGCCGGTGCTCTGGGGCGGGCCGGGCACCAACTCGCAGCACAGCTTCTTCCAGGCGCTGCACCAGGGCACGCAGACCGTGCCGGCTGATTTCATCGGCGTGGTGAATCCTGCGCATCCGCATGCGGACAACCACGCTGCGCTGCTGTCGAACCTGCTCGCGCAGACCGAAGCGCTGGCCAACGGGTATTCGGCCGACGATGCGCAGAAGTCGTATCCCGGCAACCGTCCGTCGACGCTGCTGCTGCTCGATCGCCTCGATCCGCGCAGCCTCGGCGCGCTGATCGCGCTCTACGAGCACAGCGTCTACGCGCAGTCGGTGCTGTGGGGCATCAACGCGTTCGACCAGTGGGGCGTCGAGCTCGGCAAGCGCATTGCCGGCGAACTGATGCCGGCGGTGCAGGGCGATGACGTGGCGGTGGCCGATCCGGTCACGCGCGCGCTGCTGGACGAGATCCGCGCGCGTCGCGCGCGCTGATCGACTCCTGTGGGAGCGCGCTTGCGCGCGCGCCGCTTCCGCGGGAGAGCACCTTCGCGCGCAAGCGCGCGCCCACAGGCATCAAGCGACGCCGTGGCGTCCCAGCGCCCACTCCACATGCTCGTCCACCAGCGCATCGCCGCTGTGCCGGCGCGTGCGTAGCGCGGCGATGGTGTCCGGCGTCGTCGGTGCATTGCCGAGCGCGACGGCGAGATTGCGCAGCCAGCGGCGATGGCCGCTGCGCCGGATCGGCGAGCCTTCGGTGCGCTGCAGGAATTCATCCTCGTCCCAGGCGAACAGCTCGGCCAGGCTCGCGGTGTCGAGGTGGTTGCGCGCGCGGAAGTCGGGCTCGTCGGTGCGCTTGGCGAACTTGTTCCAAGGGCAGACCAGCTGGCAGTCGTCGCAGCCGAAGATGCGGTTGCCGATCAGAGGGCGCAGCGAGACGTCGATCGCGCCTTCGTGCTCGATCGTCAGATAGGCGATGCAGCGACGCGCATCGAGCCGATGCGGCGCGATGATCGCGCGCGTCGGGCAGACGTCGATGCAGCGCACGCAGGTGCCGCAATGCGCGGTCGCCGGCGGATCGACCGGCAGCGGCACGTCGACGTAGATCTCGCCGAGAAAGAACCAGGAGCCACCGTTCTTGTCGATCAGGCAGGTGTGTTTGCCGATCCAGCCCAGGCCCGCATTGCGTGCGAGGGCGCGTTCCAGCACCGGCGCCGAATCGACGAACACCCGATGGCCGAACGGGCCGATTTCCTCGGCGATGCGATGCGCGAACTTCTGCAGCCGGTTGCGCATCAGCTTGTGATAATCGCGGCCCAGCGCATAGCGCGCCACGTAGGCGCGGCTGCCGTCTGCGAGTGTGTCCCAGGCGCTGTCGTCGTCGTTGCGGCCGTAGTCGAGACCGACCGACAACACGCGCACGGTGCCCGGCAGCAGCTCGTCCGGACGCGCACGCATGTCGCCGTGGCGTGCCATCCAGTCCATGGTGCCGTACAGGCCCTGCGCGAGCCAATCGCGCAGATGCGCTTCGTCCTCGCGCAGGTCGATGCCGGCGATGCCGCAGCGCTGGAAGCCCATCTCGCCCGCGATCGCCTTGATGCGCGCGGCGAGCGCGTCAGGCAATGCTGTTGTTGGAACGGCGGTGGCGGCTGGGGGCATCACGATGCGCGAAGTATAGAATCCGCGCGATGAGCGCTTCCTGTGCCACGCCTGCGTCCGGCGCTTCGCTGCCGGGCACCCCGCTGTTCGACGCGGCCGCGCTGCGCGCGATCGAGGCCGCGGCGCTCGCTGGCGCAGATGACACCACCGTGCTGATGCAACGGGCGGGGCAGGCCGCTTGGCGCACACTGCTCGCGCAGTGGCCACAGGCGCGGCGCATCGTCGTGGTCTGCGGGCCTGGCAACAATGGCGGCGATGGTTACGTGCTTGCGACACAGGCGCTGGCGTCGGGGCGCGACGCGGTCGTCGTCCGGCTCGCATCGCATGCACCGCGGACCGATGCGGCGCAGGCGATGTGCGCCGCGTTCGAGGCCGCCGGCGGCCGGATCCTCGTGTTCGACGGCGCGTTGCCGGCTGCCGACCTCGTCGTCGACGCGGTGTTCGGCATCGGCCTGTCGCGCGCACCCGACGACGCGACCGCTGCATTGATCGACGCGATCAACGCTGCCGGCGTGCCGGTGCTCGCATTGGATACGCCCAGCGGCCTGTCCGGCGATCGCGGCAGTGCGGACGGCGTCGCCGTGCGCGCGACGCGCACGCTGCAGTTCCTCGCGCCGCAGATCGGTCTGCAGACCGGCGATGGCCCGGATCATGCCGGTGCGCTGTCGCTGGACACCCTCGGCGTCGATGCGCGCTGCTTTGCGGACGCGCAGGCGCAGGCGCGCCGGATCGACGCGCATGATCTCGCGCACTGGCTGCGGCCGCGTCCGCGCAATGCGCACAAGGGCAGCCACGGTCGCGTGCTGTGCATCGGTGGCGATCACGGCACCGGTGGGGCAGTGCTGCTTGCCGCCGGTGCCGCGTTGCGCGCCGGCGCCGGACTGGTGGAAGTCGCCACCCAGGGCGTGCATGTCGCGCCACTGCTCGCGCGCTGGCCCGAGGCGATGGTCCGGCGCACCGACAACGTTTCGGCGCTGGCCGGCGCCCTCGAGGCCGCCGATGTCATCGCACTCGGTCCGGGCCTCGGCCAGGGCAGTTGGGGCCACGCGCTGTTCGACGAAACGCTCGACGCGGCCAGCGCTGCCGGCACGCCGCTGGTGCTCGATGCCGACGCGCTCAATCTGCTTGCCGCGCGTCCGCGCGCGTTGCCGGCGGGCGCGATACTCACCCCGCATCCGGGCGAAGCCGCGCGGTTGCTCGATTTCGATACCGCCGCGATCCAGCGCGATCGGCCGGCCGCGGTGCGCGCACTCGCCGCGCGCTGGAACGCCGTCGTCGTGCTCAAGGGCGCGGGCACCCTGGTCTGCGCGCCCGGCGGACTGCCGTGGCTCGTCGCCGCCGGCAATCCGGGCATGGCCACCGGCGGCATGGGCGATGTGCTGACCGGCGTGATCGCCGCGCTGCGCGCACAGGGACTCGACGCCGAACACGCGGCCGCCTGCGGCGCCCTGCTGCACGCCGTGGCCGGCGACACCGCCGCGCGCACGTCCGGCGAACGCGGCCTGTTGCCGGGCGACCTCATCGACGTGCTGCGCGCCTGCGCGAATCCGGAACCGAACCCATGATCCGACGCCATCTTCCCGACGACGCGGCAACCCGCCTGCTCGCCGAACTTCTCGCCGCGCATCAGCCGCGCGGCGCCGTCGTGCATCTGCAGGGCGATCTGGGCGCCGGCAAGTCCACGCTGGCGCGCGCCTGGCTGCGCGCGCTCGGCGTGACCGGCACCGTGCGCAGCCCTACCTACACCCTCGTCGAGCGCTATCCGGTCGAGGGAGGTGAGGCCCTGCATCTGGATCTGTACCGGATCGGCGATGCCGGCGAACTCGATTTTCTCGGGCTCGACGATATCGACGCCGAGCTGTGGCTCATCGAGTGGCCAGAGCGCGGCGCCGCGGCGCTGGCGCCCGCCGATCTGGAGATCCACCTGGCCATCGACGGCGCGGGCCGTTCGGTCGAACTCGTGCCCGACGGGCAGGGCGGTAACGCTTGGCTGGCCGCACTTCTCGACGATCCCCGTTTGTCGACGCTTCCTGAACCGAAACCATAGGAAGGATCTGCAGGCCACGGATTTGAAAGGGAAAACGGCTTGCAATGTTCCAAGTGCGGTGATTGACTAGCCGCCATGCGTATCCGGGGGATCAATCTGTCTCAGCTCACGTTGGCGGTCGCCCTGATCGCCGCGCTGTGCTGGAACCTTGCCTACGGTGCCGAGCTGCGCGGCGTCGACGTGCGCTCCGGTGCCACCGGCACGCGCGCCGAGCTCAAGCTCGACGCCCGCGCCGAGTATTCGGTGATCTCGCTCGCCAATCCCGACCGCCTGGTCGTCGATCTGCCCGGCACCCGTCTGCGCACGACGGCAATGCCCGCCGGCGCGGGCACGATCAAGTCCGTGCGCAGCGGCCAGCCGGTCGCCGGCACCACGCGCATCGTGTTCGACCTGTCCTCGTCGGTGAAGGCGATGCCGCCCCGGCTCGAAGACAGCCCGGACGGCCCCCGGCTCGTCATCGAATGGCCCGGCGACGGCGCGGCCGATCCGATCGCGCGGATCGCCGCCTCGACCGCGTCGACGCCTGCCGCCGGCACTGCCCCGGCTGCAGCGCCCGCGGCCGATCCTGCATTGGCCTCGAACGATGCGACCTCGCGCCTGATTTCCAGCATGGGCCCGCAGCAGGGGCCTGCGCCGTCCGCGCCCGTCGCGGCCACCGCGCAGGCTCCGGTCACGCAGTTGCCGCCCGCGCCCATTCCCACGCCGCCGCCTGCCGTGCAGCGCGAAATCGCGCCCGCGCCGCAGGTGCCGATGCCCGCAGCGGTGGGCCCCGGCATGCGTCCACTGGTCGTCGCGATCGATCCCGGACATGGCGGACGCGATCCCGGTGCCATCGGTCCGGCGGGTACGCACGAGAAGAACGTCGTGCTGGCGATCTCGCGCGAACTCGCGCGCCAGATCAACGCCACGCCAGGCATGCGCGCGCATCTGGTGCGCGACAACGACAGCTACATCGAGCTGCCGCAGCGTGCAGCGCGCGCCCGCCGGGCCAAGGCCGACATGTTCGTATCGATCCATGCCGACGCCGCGCACAACCGCGCCGCGTACGGCTCGTCGGTCTACACCCTGTCCACGCGCGGCGCGTCGTCGCAGCAGGCGCGCTGGCTGGCGGATCGCGAGAACAGCGCCGATCTGGTCGGCGGCGTGTCGCTGTCGCAGGACACGCTGTCGAACGTGCTGCTGGAAATGGCGCAGAGCGGTCACATGCGCGCCTCGCAGGATGCCGCGACGCACGTGCTCTCGGGTCTGCGCAACGTGGGCAAGACGCACAAGGCAAACGTCGAGTACGCGAATTTCTCGGTGCTGCGCAACGCCGACATGCCGGCGATGCTGGTCGAGACCGGCTTCATCTCCAACGCCGAGGAAGAGCAGCGTCTGCTCGATCCCGCGCACCAGCGCCGTCTCGCCAGCGCCGTGCTCAACGGCATCAATACCTACTTTACCGCGCAACCGCCGCCGGGCACGCTGTATGCCGCGCGCGCGGCGGCTGGGGCCGATGCGGGCGTGGCGGCCGGCGGCAGCCCCTGATCGACCGGGCCCGACGCCCGAGCCGGTATCATCCACGTTGATTCCTGCCGCGACGCGCCTGCGTCGCCGATGCCCACGTGCCGATCCGCCAGCTGCCCGACATCCTCGTCAACCAGATCGCCGCCGGCGAAGTGGTCGAACGCCCTGCGTCCGTGGTCAAGGAACTCGTCGAGAACGCGCTCGACGCCGGCGCCCTGCGCGTCGACATCGATCTCGAAGAAGGCGGCGTCCGCCTGATCCGCATCCGCGACGACGGCGGTGGCATTCCGCCCGAAGAACTGCCGCTGGCCGTGCAGCGTCACGCGACCAGCAAGATCGGTTCGCTCGACGACTTGGAAGCCGTGGCGACACT
This sequence comes from Luteimonas flava, assembly GCF_036584485.1. Lineage (NCBI taxonomy): Bacteria > Pseudomonadati > Pseudomonadota > Gammaproteobacteria > Lysobacterales > Lysobacteraceae > Luteimonas > Luteimonas flava. The sequence continues at coordinate 1,128,742 of NZ_JAZHBM010000002.1, forward strand.
CGGCTTCCGCGGCGAGGCATTGCCGTCGATCGCATCGGTGAGCCGCTTCTCGCTGATCTCGCGCCGCGAGGACGAGGCTCACGGCTCCGCGCTGGAGGTCGAGGGCGGACGCGTGGGCGACGTCACGCCGCGCCCGCACCCGCGCGGCACGACGGTCGAAGTGCGCGATCTGTTCTACAACGTGCCCGCACGCCGCAAGTTCCTGCGCGCCGAACGCACGGAGCTCGGCCACATCGAGGAATGGCTGCGCGCGCTGGCGCTGGTGCGGCCGGATGTCGAACTGCGCATCAGCCACAACGGCAAGGCATCGCGTCGCTACAAGGGCGACGAGGATCTGTTCTCCGGCGCGCGCCTGGTCGAAACGGTCGGCCGCGAGTTCGCCGACAACGCGCTGCGCATCGATCACAGCGCCGCGGGTCTGCGCCTGCACGGCTGGATCGCCAAGCCCGCGTACTCGCGTGCGAGCGCGGATCAGCAGTACCTCTACGTCAACGGCCGCGCAATCCGCGATCGCAGCGTGGCGCACGCAGTGAAGCAGGCCTTCGCGGACGTGATGTACCACGGTCGCCAGCCGGCCTATGTGCTGTTTCTCGAACTCGATCCGACGCGCGTCGACGTCAATGTGCATCCCGCGAAGCACGAAGTGCGTTTCCGCGACGCACGGCTGATCCACGATTTCGTCTACCGCACGCTGCACGAAGCCCTGGCCGATACGCGCGCCGGGCAGACGCATCACGCGGCGGCGGATGCCGCGATGACGGCGTTCGCGGCAGTGCCGGCCTCCGGTGCCGCATCGATGCCCGACTGGTCGCGGCCGATGCCGCAGCCGAATCTGGCGTTGCGCGTGGACGAAACGCGCGCGGCCTATGCCGGGCTCTACGGACCGACGCCGGCGCAGATCGCCTCGGGCGCAGACGTGTGGACACCGTCGCCGATGGCGCCCGACGCCGCGGTCGACGAGAGCGGCGCACTGGTGCCGCCGCTCGGCTACGCGGTCGCGCAGCTGCACGGCATCTACATCCTGAGCCAGGCGGCAGACGGCATGATCGTCGTCGACATGCACGCCGCGCACGAACGCATCGGCTACGAAAAGCTCAAGACCGCACACGACGGCGAAGGCGTGCGCACGCAACCGCTGCTGGTGCCGCAGACGGTCGCGGTGTCCGAGCGCGAAGCCGATGTCGCCGAAGCCGAATCCGCGACGCTCGCCGAGCTCGGCTTCGAAGTCTCGCGCGCCGGTATCCAGTCGCTGCTGCTGCGCGGCGTGCCGGCGCTGCTCGCGCAGGGCGACACCGAAGCCCTGCTGCGCGACGTACTGACCGATCTCCGTGAGCACGGCGAGAGCCTGCGCGTGCGCTCGGCGCGCGACGAACTGCTGTCGACGATGGCCTGCCACGGCGCGGTACGCGCCAACCGGCGTTTGACGGTGCCGGAAATGAACGCCTTGTTGCGGCAGATGGAAGCCACCGAACGTTCCGGGCAATGCAATCATGGTCGTCCGACGTGGGCGCATTTCCCGCTCGCCGAGATCGACCGCTGGTTCCTGCGAGGACGCTGACATGCTGCGATGGCGCCACTGCTGCACGATCGGACTGGTGGCATTGCTGGCCGCCTGCGGCGAGACGTCCGCGCCCGAAGATCCATCCGCGCGCGCGGACGCCGCGCGACGTGACGTGATGTTCTCGGCGCAGACCCGCGTCTGGCAGGACACGCGCCGCGCGGAGCTGGTCGCGCCCGATGGCTGGCTGAGCCTGATCGGCCTGCATCGCATCGAACTGAAATCGCATTTCATCGGCAGCGGCGAGACGGCCGGCATCCGCCTGTCGATGGGGCCGGACAAGCTCGGCCTGCTGCAATCCGACGACGGCGCGTACGCGTTCACGCCCGAGCGCGGTGTCGCGGTGACGCTCGATGGCGCGCCGGTGCGCGGCCGCGTGTCGCTGCGGACCGACGCCGATGCAGCGCCCAGCGTGCTGGGATTCGACGAGGGCAAGGGTGCGCTGACGCTCATCGAACGTGGCGGATCGGCGTTCGTGCGCGCACGCCACGAAGACGCGCCCACGCGACGGCGCTTCACCGGCATCGAGTACTGGCCGACCGCGCGCGACTGGCAGGTCGATGCGGAGTTCGTGCCGGCGGCGGCCGGTGCGACGCTGCCGATCGCCAATATTCTGGGCATGGTCGAGGACACTCCGACGCCGGGCTCGGTCGCATTCGAACGCGACGGCACGCGCTACACGCTGCAGGCGATCGACGGTGGCGACGGTACGCTGTTCCTGATCTTCGCCGACCGTACCAGCGGCCACGGCAGCTACAGCGCCGGACGGTATCTCGATGCGCCGGCGCCGGGCAGCGATGGCCGGCTGCAGATCGACTTCAACCGCGCCTACAACCCGCCGTGCGCGTTCACCGCGTTCGCAACGTGTCCCCTGCCGCCAGCCGGCAACCGCCTCGATCTCGCGATTCCTGCGGGCGAGAAGGTCTACGTACCCGCGACCACGGTATGACCCCGAACTCCGAACAGGACCGCTCCCGCATGCGTCGATCCGCACCGATCCGTTTCCTCCGCTCGTGTGCCGTGGTGGTCTGCCTGCTCGCGGGCGGCGCGAGCCAGGCCGAACTGCCGTTGCTGGAGGCCCCCGCGACGCTGCTCTCGCCGGTCGTCGTGCCGGCCGATGGACGCCAGGAAACGCCTGCGATCGGCTACGGCGCGCTGGCCTCCGCACCGGTACCGCTGCTGTGGCGGGTGAGCGGCGAGCACGGCGCGCTGTATCTGCTCGGCTCGTTCCATTTCCTCACGCCTGCGGACTATCCGTTGTCGGAGGACGTTGCGCGGGTGATCTCCGGCGCAGGCGAAGTGGTGTTCGAACTCGCGGCCGAGGAACTGCATTCGCCGACGCTGGGCCTGCAGATGATGCAAGCCGGCCTGCGCAGTGACGGCAGCCAGCTCGACGACGAGCTCCCCGCGCAGACGGCCGAGCAATTGCGCGCGTGGGCGAATGCCAATGCGGCGTCGCTGCAGGGCGCAGGCGGCGCGTCCAACCTGCAGCTGTTCGAGCCTTGGTTCGTCTCGCTGCTGGTGACGACCACCGAACTCGGCCGTTTCGGCCTCGAGGCGAAGCTGGGCATGGACGCGCAACTCGCGCGTCAGGCCCAGGCCGCCGGTACGCCGACCGCCGGACTGGAATCGGCCCAGCAGCAGATCGAACTGCTCGACGGCATGGGCCGCGTCGAACAGACGCAGATGCTGCAGGAAGCGCTGGAGCAGGCGGGCGCAGGTCCTGAATCGATCCAGGCCCTGCACCAGACCTGGCGCGCCGGCAACGCGGACGCGCTGTGGCAGGAGATGGGCCTCGACATGCAGGCGCGTTTCCCGGCGCTCTACGCGCGCATCAACACCGAGCGCAACGACGCCTGGTTGCCCAAGCTCGAACAGATGCTGCAGCAGCAGGGCGACATCCTCGTCGTCGTCGGTGCACTGCACCTGGTCGGGCCCGACGGTGTCGTCGAGAAGCTCGCGGCGAAGGGGTACGCGGTCGAGCGCGTGTGTTCGGCCTGTGCGCCGGCCGATGCGACGTTGCCTGCGACGCCCGCACCGATGCAGCCCGAACCGGGCATCTGACGCTCTGGCCGTCTAGGCGGCCGCGACCATCTCGATGCAGTCCACCGGACACGCCGGCACGCACAGCGCGCAGCCGGTGCAGGCATCGACGAGCACGGTGTGCATCAGCTTCGAACCGCCGACGATCGCGTCGACCGGGCAGGCCTGGATGCATTTGGTGCAGCCGATGCAATCGGCCTCGATGACCAGCGCGACCGGCGGCGCTGCGTGGTGCTCGCCGCGTTCGCGGTCGAACGGCAGCGCAACGGTCTCGAGTGCGCGGGCGAGCGCGCGTGCGCCGGCATCGCCGCCGGGTGGACAGCGATCCACGCCTGCCTCGCCGCGTGCCATCGCGTCAGCATAGGGACGACAGCCGTCGAAGCCGCACTGGCCGCACTGGGTCTGCGGCAACAGGCGGTCGAGACGCTCGACAAGGGACGGCGGCATGCGTGGCAGTCGGCTGGGCGTGCGGGCTGGGCAGGGTTTGCGGCGATGCCGCGCCGGCTCAGCGGACCGGCATGCCCGGCTGCGCGGCGGCGTCGGCATCCAGCAGTGCGAGCGCGCCGCCGTCGAAGCCGGCCGACAGGATCATGCCCTCGCTGATGCCGAAGCGCATCTTGCGCGGGGCGAGATTGGCGATGAACACCACGTTGCGGCCGACCAGCGTGTCCGGCTCGCCGTAGCTCGCGCGGATGCCGGAGAAGATCTGGCGCGTGCCGAGATCGCCGGCGTCGAGTTCGAAGCGCAGCAGCTTGTCCGAACCGTCGACGAACTCGCAGGCGACGACCTTGCCGATGCGCAGATCGAGCTTCGCGAAATCGTCGATCGAGATGTGCGCCGGCGCATCCGCGTCAGCGGCGTTCGCGGGCGTCGCGACAGGTGATTCGACCGACTTTTTCGGTGCGGCGGGCGCGGCCGGTGGGGCGGCGAGGGTGTCCTTGGAGGCATCGGTCATGGCGTCGATCTGCTTGGGGTCGATTCGGGTGAAGAGCGGGGCATAGGGTTGGATGACGTGGCCGAGCAGCGGCGCGTCCAGCGCGGCCCACGTGTCGGCCGGCGCGGCGAAGAACGCATCGACGTCGCGCGACACGCGCGGCAGCACCGGCCGCAGCGCCGTCGCCAGCACGCGGAACAGGTTCAGGCCCTGGGTGCAGACAGCCTGCAGTTCGGCGTCGCTGCCATCCTGCTTGGCGATGACCCACGGCTTGCGGTCGTCGATGTAGCGGTTGGCCTCGTCGGCCAGCGCCATCACCTGACGCAGCACACTGGCCGGTTCGTTGCGCGCATAGGATTCGCGGATCGGCGCCAGCGCTTCGACGAAACGCGCGTAGGTCTCCGGCTCCGGCAACGCGTCGGCCAGACGGCCCTCGAAGCGCTTGCCGATGAAGCCGGCGCAGCGGCTGGCGAGGTTGACCAGCTTGCCGACCACGTCGCTGTTCACGCGCGCGATGAAGTCGCCGAGGTTGAGGTCGAGGTCATCGACACCGCCCGAGGATTTCGCCGCGAAGTAGTAGCGCAGTGCCTCGGGATCCAGGCCCTGCTCGAGATACGTGCGCGCCATGACGAAGGTGCCGCGCGACTTCGACATCTTCGCGCCGTCGACGGTCAGATAACCGTTGACGTGCAGCCGCGTCGGCGCGCGCAGCCCGGCGCCGTGCAACATCGCCGGCCAGAACAGGCCGTGGAAATTGACGATGTCCTTGCCGATGAAGTGGTGCAGTTCGGCGCCGCCCTCGGGCGCGAGCCACGCATCGAAATCCAGGCCTTCGCGTGCGCACAGCGCCTTGAAGCTGCTGAGATACCCGATCGGCGCGTCCAGCCAGACGTAGAAGAACTTGCCCGGGTGACCCGGAATCTCGAAGCCGAAATAGGGCGCATCGCGGGAGATATCCCACGCGCGCAGGCCGCCTTCGCCATCGAGCCATTCGGCCAGCTTCGCCTTGACGCCGGACACGGCGACATCGCCCGCCAGCCACTCGCGCAGGAAGGCTTCGAAATGGCCGAGCTCGAAGAAGAAGTGCTCCGACTCGCGCACTTCCGGCGTCGCGCCGCTGACCACCGAGACCGGATCGATCAGATCGCTCGGCGAGTACGTGGCGCCACAGTGTTCGCAGTTGTCGCCGTACTGGTCCGGCGTGCCGCACTTCGGGCAGATGCCCTTGACGTAGCGGTCCGGCAGGAACATGCCGCGCACCGGATCGAACAGCTGCGCGACATCGCGACGCGCGATATGACCGCCCGCGTCGAGACGTGCGTAGATCGTCTCGACCATCGTGCGATTGCCCGCCGAATGGGTCGAGTCGTAGTGATCGAAGTCCACGCCGAACGCCGCAAAATCGCGCTCGTGGCCCACCTGGATGTCCGCGATGAAGGCTTCGGGCGTCGTTCCCGCCTTCTCGGCCGCCAGCATGATCGGCGTGCCGTGCGTATCGTCAGCGCAGACGAAGCGCGCCGTGTCTCCGTCCATGCGCCGCGCCCGCACCCAGATGTCGGCCTGGATGTAGCCGACCAGATGACCGAGATGCAACGGCCCGTTCGCATAGGGCAGGGCGGTGGTGACGAGCAGCGTGCGCGACATGGGGCGAGGCTTGGAAGAGCGGGCGGAGCGGGATTATCGCATGGGGATTGGCGCAGGCTTTCGTTGGCGCCGCGGAGTCCCAAGGTCTGCCGTCAGCCGGCACAACAACGGTGATCGATGCTTTCCCGGTGATCGGGCGCCGCAGGGCATGACGGTTGCGCGATCCGCGCGCGAGGGCACGTCGCGCGCAGTGACAGGGTGCGTGGCATCGATGCAGGCCGGTGGACCTCATCGCTCTCGTCGGGGCGAGGGGACGATCTCTACCATCGGAAAAACAAAAAGGGCCCGGCAGTTGCCGGGCCTTTTATTTACATATGCGACGCCGATGTCACTCGCGCTGCCAGACCTGCTCGCGACAGATGAACGCAATGCAGCCCGACACGCCGATGCGGTTGGCATCGAGCATCTTGGCCTTGGACTTGTAGGTCTTGCCGTTGGCCGGATCGAGAATCGTGCCCCCCGACCACTCGCTACCGTCCGGCTTGAGATCCCACAGGATCGTCATGCCCGTGATCGGCTGATTCCGACGCGTGCCGCTGCATTTGTCGCAGACCGGATTCGGACCACGATCGGACTGCAGCACCTGCGCCACACGGCCACTCAGCGTACCGTTTGCCGCCTGCGTGATCTCGACGATCGACTTCACCCGACCGGTCTCGTCGTCGATGGTCTTCCAGCGGCCGACCGGGGACTGGGCGGCGGCGACCATCGACGCGAGCATCAGAGGCATCCCCACCACGGCCACCAGCCACATCTTCTTCCTGTTCAACATTTCGATCCCTCCCTCGAAGCTGCGACCAGCACAGCGCCTGCGCAGATGGCGGAGTTATAGCCGATCCGGCGATGCCTTGCGTGCCGCGGCGCGCACCGTTCAGCCGCCAGCTGCCGCGCGGTGGCAAGCAACGCAAAAAGGCCCCGCTTTCGCGGGGCCTTTGCCGATCTCAATATGGATTACTGACCGAACCGATACTTGGCCTCAAGGTAAATGGAGCGGCCGTACGGGTTGTACAGATAGTTGTTGTAGGGAGTCGTGCTGGTGCCAGGGTAATTCTGCGCCTGGAAGTCGGGAGACTTGTCGAACACGTTGTTGACCAGAACCGCGAACGTCAGATTGTCCAGGGCTCGCCAGTTCACGCTGAGGTTGTAGGTGGTGTATCCGCCCCACTTGCCTGCACGTTCGCCCGACGGGTGGACGTAGTCATAGCCACCACCCGCATAGGCGAGATAGTTCGGCGTCGAGCCGATCCGGTTGGCATACAACGTCGTGGTCCAGTCCCCTTTGTTCCACGCAACGGACGCATCGGTGCGGGTCTTCGCGAACGAGTCGTAGATCCACATCGCTTCCGGGTCACGCAACAGATCAAGTGCGTCTTCGCCCGGCTGCGTCACCAACGTGTGTTCGAGATTGTTGGTGTAGTTGGCTGCGAATGCGAAATCGCCGACCGAACCCGCGTTCAGGAGGTAGTTCGCACTTGCTGTCAGGGCGCGCAGCTTCTGGGACGCGATGTTCACCTTCGGAGTGAACACCGCATCCAACTGGCCGGTTGCACTCCGTCGGACCCAGTCGGCAACGTTGTCACACGAGGTCACCGGTGCTCCGCCCGTATCGCCTGTCTGGCAATAGTATTCGCTGAGAAGCAACTGGTCTCCGGTCAGGCGCTTGACCTCGTTGCGGATGTCCCAGCTGAAGTAATCGACCGACAGGGACAGGTTATTGAACGGTGCCCAGACGAAACCCGCATTCCAGACATCGGCAGTGATCGGCTCGAGATCGGTATTGCCCGACTGCTGGCCGAAGTACTGGACGCTGTCATAGAGGCAATCATCGGTGTCTGCAGGCGTGAAGCCATCCAGCGAACAACGGTAGTAGTCGGTGTTGTACGCGTAGTAACCGCTGACGCCCTGGAAGACGTCCGCAAGCGACGGTGCACGGAAAGCAGTGCCGTATTTGCCGCGCACGAGCAGGCTCTCAATCGGGCGGTATTCGACACCCAGGCTGTACGTCGGCTTGTCGACGGTGGTTCCGCCGATGTCGAATGCATCGTAACGACCTGCGAGGGTGACTGTCAGAGGATCGAAGACCGGCAAGCGGAGTTCGCTTGTGACGGCGTAGCGGGTGCGGCGCCCTGCGCCATTGACTGATGTCTGGCCCCAGATCTCGGATTCGAGGGTGTCGGGATCTTCGAGCATGCGTGCATCGGGCGAGTAATCCCACCCCTCGTTGCCCGCCTCTGCCACGACCGCGAAGCCGGCGTCGCCTCCGGGCAGCGAAAACAGCGAACCGTTGGTGAACTGGACATGGGCGAGGTTGTTCCAAGTCCGCGACTCGCTGTTGACGAATCCTGTGAACGATGCAAAGTCATTCGGCGAGATCGGGCTGTAGAACGCCGCGTAGTCAGGGCGGAAGATCGGATAGAAATCGTAGAACGGATCTACGCCGAGCTGCGGGCCCAGCACGTTTTCTTCGAACCAGCTGTTGATCGGGTCAGCGAAGCGAACCCAGCTGCGTTCTGTGAGCTTGTACTCCGCGCGGGACAGGTAGGCATCGTAGTCCCAGTTGCCCAGAACGCCATTGGCGCCGATCGTGACCGTGTAGGCCTTGTTGCGATCGGTGTTGAGAATGTCCTCGTAACCCCGGCCGCCGATGTCCTCAGGCGCGAATCCGCGCTGCAGGTTCACCAGCTCGCCGATATCCGGATCATAGAACGCGCCATAACTCGCGCCCGTACCCCACCACGTGTAGCCCGCGCCCGTGGCGTACTGCGTCTCTTCGTAATTGCCCAGGACCTCGGCGTAGAGCTGGGTGCCTTCGTTCAGGTCGAAGGTAGTGTAAGAGTAGAGCTGAGTGCTTTCTTTTCCGTTGCGGAGCGTGCGATAGCCCGGCGAAGCGAACGAGCCGCAATACTCGCCAAAGCCTTCGCGGGTCTGCTTTCCGGTGGTGCCGCCGAACTGGCCAGTGGTGTTGGCGCAGTCGTTGGGATCGGTGAAATAGTAGCCATTGGTGATGGCATCCAGCACCACGAAGTCACGACCAGCGATCGGCGCCGAGTAGCCACGCGTGTTGTACTCGCGCGTCAGATCACGCTGGTAACCCCAGATCGGATCACGCTGCTCGACCTGCAGGCCGAACAAAGAGCGCAGTCGACCGTCCGCGGTACCGAAACTATCAGCAAATGTGAAACGCGTGCTTGCGCCGCCGCCGTCCGGAAACCAGCCGCCGCGAACGGTGAACTCGCCGCCGTCGATGTCCTTCTTCAGGATTACGTTGACCACGCCAGCAATCGCGTCGGAGCCGTAGAGAGACGATTGGCCACCCGGCAGGATTTCGATTCGTTCCACCAGCGCAACCGGGATGCCACTGATGTTGTTGAACGTATCGGAGCCGTTGTACAGCGCCGGATAGTTGGACATCGGCCGACCGTTGATGAGGTACTTGGTGTACCCGGGGTCGAGGCTGAACATGCCTGCCGCTTCGGCGCCTTGCGTGAAGGACGCGGAAGTCTGGCCGCCTTGCAGGCCACCGGTAGAGAACGTCGACTGTTGAAGAATGTCGGCCACGCTCTGGAAGCCGCGCAGCTGGATGTCTTCTGCACTGACAACGGTGACGGGGGTAAACGTTTCGATCTGGGACTGGGGGATCAGCGATCCGGTGACGGTCACCTTGTCCAGAGTCGTCGCCTGATCGCTGCCGGACTGCGCGCTTTCCTGTGCAAATGCTGCGAAGGGGATCAACAAGGCAGTGGCGAGTGCGGACGTCAGCCGGTGCCGAGAGAGGGATTGCGATGAAATCATTGAATTTCCTATGGAGCGTGGATCTACCACGTATGAACAAAACGTTCTGTACGAACGTGCTTTTTTTTAACATCAATTTGACGTTCGTGTCACGTCTGAGTGCGGATTCGGCAAAGATTGCGGCGATGAATCCAATCGAATCGTGGTGAACTAAGCGCGTTGGGGAGACAATGGGAGCTCCGAGTACCGACCCTGCAATGACTACTCGAGTCGCTTCCCACGCCGTGCAAGGCGCGCTGCTTCCACATCCCCGCATCCGCAACATCATCGCCATCGGCTCCGGCAAGGGCGGCGTCGGCAAATCGACCACCGCGGTGAACCTCGCGCTTGCGCTCGCGGCCGAGGGCGCGCGGGTCGGGGTGCTGGACGCCGATGTGTACGGGCCGAGCATTCCGATGATGCTGGGCCTGTCGGGCAAGCCGGACAGTCCGGATGGCAAGTCGATCCTGCCTATGCATGCCCATGGCATCGAGGCGATGTCGATCGGGCTGCTGGTCGACCAGGACACGCCGATGATCTGGCGCGGGCCGATGGCGACTTCGGCACTGACGCAGTTGCTCAACGACACGCTGTGGGGTGGGGACGACGCGCTCGACTATCTGCTCGTCGATCTGCCGCCCGGAACCGGCGACATCCAGCTCACGCTGGCGCAGAAGATTCCGGTCGCCGGCGCGGTGATCGTGACCACGCCGCAGGACGTGGCAACGCTCGATGCGCGCAAGGCGCTGAAGATGTTCGAGAAGGTCGAGGTCGCGGTGCTCGGGCTGGTCGAGAACATGGCCCAGCACGTGTGCTCGAACTGCGGACACGTCGAGCATCTGTTCGGCGACGGTGGCGGCCAGCGCATGGCGACGCAGTATGGCGTGCCGTTGCTGGGCTCCTTGCCGCTGGAGATCGGCATCCGTGCGCAGGGCGATGCCGGTGTGCCGATCGTCATCGCCTCGCCGGATTCGCCTGCCGCGCAGGCCTATCGCGCCACGGCACGGCGGCTGGTGGAAGAACTCGAGAAGCGGCCGCGGGCGCCGATGTCGATTTCCGCGTCGCTGGTCTGACGGCGCTGCCGCGGCGGGGTGACGCAGGCGGGCTGGGCGGCGACAATGCGCGTCCAGGCCGCCGCGCCGCAGGAACCCCACGATGAGCATCAAGAGCGACCGCTGGATCCGCCGCATGTCCGAGCAGGGCATGATCGAGCCCTTCGAGCCGGGCCAGGTGAAGCAGGACCCCGCCGGCCAGCGCATCGTCAGCTACGGCACGTCGAGCTATGGCTACGACGTGCGCTGCTCGCGCGAGTTCAAGATCTTCACGAACATCAATTCGACGATCGTCGATCCGAAGCATTTCGATCCCGGCAGCTTCGTCGACATCGAAGCCGACGAATGCATCATTCCGCCGAATTCTTTCGCGTTGGCGCGCACGGTCGAGTACTTCCGCATCCCGCGTGACACGCTGGTCGTGTGCCTGGGCAAGAGCACGTACGCGCGCTGCGGGATCATCGTCAACGTGACCCCGCTCGAACCGGAATGGGAAGGCCACGTCACGCTGGAATTCAGCAATACGACGCCGCTGCCGGCGCGCATCTACGCCAACGAAGGTGTCGCGCAGATGCTGTTCTTCCAGTCCGATGCCGACGACGTGTGCGAGACCTCGTACAAGGATCGCGGCGGCAAGTACCAGGGCCAGCGCGGTGTGACGCTTCCGCGCACCTGATCGTTCGAACCCATCACGCAAGGACGCTGCGATGCACGAGACGAATCCCTACCAGGCGCCGACCGCGCAGCTGCAGACCGATGATGGCGAGCAGCTCGCCGAGCGCGGCACGCGTCTGGGTGCCGTGCTGATTGATGGCGTGATCGGTCTGGTCGTGGTCACGCCGGTGATGTGGCTCGGCGGCTACTGGACCGCGGTGATCGACGCGGCACAACGCGGGGAGCAGGTCGGCTTCGGCCTGCAGGCAATGTGGATGGTGATCGGCATGCTGATCTTCGCCGCGATCCACGCGTGGCCGCTGCACGTCGGCGGCCAGACCTGGGGCAAGCGCCTGCTTGGCATCCGCATCGTCACGCTCGATGGCCGTCCGGTTACGGCGCTGCGCGCGATTCTTGCGCGCTATTTTCCGATGCAGGTGGTGGGTGGCATTCCGTGCCTGGGCGCACTCGTACTGCTCGGCAGCATCTGCATGATCTTCCGCCAGGACCGGCGCTGCGGCCACGATTTCGTCGCCGGCACGCGCGTGGTCCGCGCGCGCTGAGTCAGCGCGGCAACGCGGCCTGCAACTGGCCGATGCGGGCGACGAGCTGCTCCGGCGTGTAGGGCCGAGCGGCGACGCGTCCCCAGACCGGCGCCGGCCACGCGGGATCGTCCTGTTCGCGGCCGATCACGTGCACGTGCAGCTGCTCGACCATGTTGCCGAGCGCGGCGATGTTGAGCTTGTAGGGCCGGAAAGCATCGCGCAGCAGGCGCGCGGCGATGTCGATCTCGTCGGTCAGCTGGCGACGCTGGTCGGCATCGAGATCGATCATCTCGCGCGCACCGGCGATGCGCGGCACCAGCACCAGCCATGGATAGTTGGCGTCGTCCATCAGGCGCAGCTCGCACAGCGTGAGTGTCGTCAGCGGGTGGGTGTCGTCGGCCAGTTGCGGATGCAGCGCGAAGGCGGTGTGTGTCATGGCGTCGCGTCCTGCCGCAGGGCGGCGTCGAGGAAGGCGAGGGTGGCGCGCCGTGCGGCGGCTGCGCTGGCCGCGTGGTAGTGGTCCGGGTCGACATCGCGGTTGAAGCCGTGCCCGCCCGGATGCACCAGCAGTTCGGCGTCGGGCTGCGCGCTGCGATGGCGCTCGATGTCCTCGGGCGGGATTGCGGAATCTCCGGCGCCGAACTGGAACAGCATCGGCGCCTGCAGGGGTTCGTCGAGGAACGGTACCGTGCGCGCGCCGTAATAACTGACCGCAGGCAGTGCCAGACGCGTATTGGCGAGAAAGGCCAGGGTGCCGCCCCAGCAGAAGCCGATCACGCCGATGCCGCGATGGCCTTCGGTCTGAAGCGCGACGCGGCAGGCGCGGAGGATGCCGACGGCGCGTTCGGTGCCCAGCGCGTCCACCAGTTCGCGGCCGCGGGCGAAGCCGTCGGCGTCGTAGGCGAGTTCGACATGGCGCGCGACCGGATCGAACAGTGCCGGTGCCAATGCCACGTAGCCCGCAGCCGCGTAGCCATCGGCGATGCTGCGGATGTGCGCGTTGACGCCGAAGATCTCCTGGATCACGACGATTGCGCCCAGCGCGGCAGCGCCATGGGGCGGATCCGCGCGCCAGGCGTTCACCGGTCCGGAGGGCGTGGCGAGGATGACGTCCCGGCCCATGGGGAATCCCTGTTCAGGTGGCGCCCCGAGTCTAACCGAGTCGCGAACGGCGAATCCGTGCGCCCGGTCCACGGGCGGGCCGGCGGTATACTGCGCGGCCATCGCGCGCGGGCGTCACGCCGCGCGGCCGCGATCCCAGCCGCCCTCGGCGGCCATCTCCAAGCCACGGTTCCCATGTCCGCAGCCAATCCCAAGGTCGGGTTCGTCAGCCTCGGCTGTCCGAAAGCCCTCGTCGATTCCGAACGCATCCTCACCCAGCTCCGGGTGGAGGGTTACGACATCGTACAGACCTACGACGATGCCGACGTCGTGGTCGTCAACACCTGCGGCTTCATCGATTCGGCAGTGACCGAATCGCTGGACGCGATCGGCGAGGCCATCGCCGAGAACGGCAAGGTCATCGTGACCGGCTGCCTGGGCAAGCGCGAAGCGGTGATCCGCGAGGCGCATCCGGGCGTGCTGTCGATCAGTGGCCCGCAGGACTACGGCTCGGTGATGCGCGCGGTGCATTCGGCAGCGCCGCAGACGCACAATCCCTTCATCGATCTGGTACCACGCCGCGCGGCGCTCGACGACATCGGCATCAAGCTGACGCCCAAGCACTACGCCTATCTGAAGATTTCCGAGGGCTGCAACCACCGCTGCAGCTTCTGCATCATTCCGTCGATGCGCGGCGATCTGGTCTCGCGCCCGGTCGACGACGTATTGCGCGAAGCCGAGAAGCTCGTGCGCGGCGGCGTGCGCGAACTGCTGGTGATCTCGCAGGACACCTCGGCCTATGGCGTCGACGTGCGCTACGCCGAGCGCACCTGGCGCGAGCGCCAGTACGCCACGCGCATGAAGGCGCTGTGCGAAGGATTGTCGGAGCTGGGCGTATGGACGCGTCTGCATTACGTGTATCCGTACCCGCACGTCGACGACATCATCCCGTTGATGACCGAGCGCCATGCCGACGGCATGCCGAAGCTGCTGCCGTATCTCGACGTGCCGCTGCAGCACGCCAGCCCGCGCATCCTGAAACTCATGAAGCGCCCGGGTGCGATCGACAAGACCCGCGAGCGCATCGCGCGCTGGCGCGAGATCTGCCCGGAACTGACGATCCGCAGCACCTTCATCGTCGGCTTCCCCGGCGAGACCGAGGACGATTTCCAGCAGTTGCTCGATTTCCTCGACGAGGCGCAGCTCGACCGCGTCGGCGCGTTCGCTTACTCGCCGGTGACCGGCGCGACCGCCAATGCGCTGCCCGACGCAGTGCCCGAAGAAGTGAAGCAGGAGCGCCTTGCGCGCTTCATGGAGAAGCAGGCGGAGATCTCGACCGCACGGCTCGAGGCCAAGGTCGGCACGGTGCAGATGTGCATCGTCGACATGGTCGACGGCGATCTCGCGATCGCACGCTCGATGGGCGATGCGCCCGAGATCGACGGCGTGGTGCAGATCCAGGATGGCCGCGAGGCCGACCTGCAGCCCGGCGATTTCGTCGATGTCGCGATCATGGGGAGCGACGAGCACGATCTCTACGGCGAGGTCGCGCAGGTGCTGGCGTGATCCGCCGCGCGGTGCTGCTCGCGGCCGCGTTGTGCGCGGCCGGTATCGCGCACGCCGCCGATGGACTGAGCGGCACGTATCAGCCGGCCGGCGACGCGGGCGCAGCGTTTCCCGCCGACGCGCAGCTGGTGGTGCGCGCCGAAGGTCGCGGCTGGCTGGCGATGTTCCGCGGCGAAGGTCTCGCGCTGTTGCCGCTGAGCGCGATGGAGCAGCACGGTCTGTTTCCGGACATCGGTCCCGAAGCGCGCCTGCAGTGCGCGTATTCGCGTGCGTTCCTGTTCTGCCGCGTGTCGCCGGGCACGGCGTTCCCGGACAAGAATTTCACGTCGACCACAGGGTATTTCACCGCCCTGTCGGATAACGGGATCTTCGAGATGCGTCGCGTCGATTGAGGGCAGCTGCCGCGTGCGACGTGGCTGACCGCGATCGAACGCTGTGTAGCGCGCGGGAGCTGAAACGCGCGCCTGCAGCGCCGGTTTCGATGCGTCAGCGCGTCGTCTCGACGGCGTCGACGTAATCCCAGGTGGCGACCTCGATCGCATCGATCGATGCGATCGCCCACGGCAGCAGACGCCGGCCTTCCTCGCCGCCGTCGTCGCGCATCGTACCCGCGACGTTGTAGTCGACCAGCGCCTGCCACGCAGGCAGCCGCGTATCGAAGGTGTCGCGCAGCTGGCGCAGCGCGGTGTCGGCAGTCGGCGCCGAACCCGTTGCGGCGAGGGCGTGCGCCGCCCGCGACTGGAAATCGGCGCCGAAATGATGGGTGTCCGTGCGGGCACGCCAGAACGCGCCGAGCCGGAAGCGTTCGTCGTCGGCCGCTGTCTGCCCTCGCGCCACACCGGGCAGGCTGCGCTCGATCAGGAAACGCCGCAGGCGGTGCGCGAGATCCGCGTGCGCCAGCGTCTTCGCGTCCGAGGCCGGCTGCGCCGGGCGTTCCCGGGACGGCGGCGCCGTCGGCGCGTCCCGCGTGCAGGCGGGCAGGGCGGGCAATGCAATCAGCAGCAGCCACGCGCTCACGCGGCGCGCGTTCCAGTGCCATCGTGGCGCAGGGACAGCCGTCGCGCTCACGCCGCGCGATAGTCCACGGCGAGGACCGCGAAGCGCACCGGGCCGCCCGGCAGCTGCGCCTCGAATTCGTCGTCGACCCGCTTCTTCAGCATCGCGCGCGCCAGCGGCGAATCGATGCTGATCCAGCCGGCCTTCGCATCGGTTTCGTCCGGCCCGACGATCCGGTAGTGCGCCAGCTCGCCGCTGTCGATGTCTTCCACCTCCACGTGCGCGCCGAAGAACACAGCGTCCGGATCGCTGGGCGCCGCGTCGATCACGCGCAACGATTCCAGCCGCTTCGACAGATAGCGCACGCGCCGGTCGATCTCACCGAGCTGCTTCTTGCGATAGGTGTACTCCGCGTTCTCCGAGCGGTCGCCTTCCGCGGCGGCGGCCGACAACGCACGCACGACCTCGGGCCGGCGCACGCGCCACAGATCGTCAAGTTCGGCCTTCAGGCGCGCATGGCCTTCGGGCGTGATCAACGCAGTGCTCTTTTCGGCGGGCGGGCGCCAGCGAGACATCAACTGCCTGCCTTTGTGTCGAGACGGACCAGAATCATGCCCGTATCGCGCTCGTCGGCCGACTGGCAGCGCCCGCCGTCCTGATGCAGTTCCAGGGCGGCGTCATGGATGCGGAATCCATACAAGTAGTCGTCGTTGGTGGGCGACGCGTCCGGACCAATGAGAATCAGGCAGCTTCCCGCGATTTCATCGATCCACCAGCCTCCCCGAATCGTTCGCGTTCGCGACGGATCGTCATCGCATCGGAGTGAGATGACATACCGGCGATCGCTTTGGATCAGGAGTTCGGCAGTCTGGAATTCGCAGCTCTGAAATCGTCGTGGCTCATCGCGGACACTGCCGGTGTAACGACCTTCGAGCAGATGCTGGCGCGCCGCGGGCCATTCGACGACATAGTGTTGTGCGCGTACCGGCGCGACGAACGACGCCATCACCACCAACAATGCGAAGGCGTAGCCCGCCTGGATGTGCATTTTTCCGGGCGAAGTCGCTCCGCTCATTTCAGTTTTATGCCGCCGAGCAGATTGCGCACGATGCGATTGGTGATCGTGCGGACCGCCTGCTTGCCGGCGCTCTGCACCGCGCCCTGGCGGCGCTTGGTGCCGAACAGGAATTCATTGATCGAGCGGCCCACGCCGCCTTCGCCTTCGTCGGCCTCGGCTTCGCGCGTGGTCTTGGCAGGCGGCGTCCTGGCCTGCGCGGTCGCGTCCTCGGCGCGTTTCGCGAGCAGTTCGGCCGCGGATTCGCGGTTGATCGCGGTGTCGTACTTGCCGCCGACGGGGCTGTTCGCGCGCACCTGCGCGCGCTCTTCCGGGGTGATCGCGCCCATGCGGCAGCGCGGCGGGGCGATCAGGGTGCGCTCGACCGGCATCGGCACGCCCTTGTCCTGCAGCGTGGACACCAGCGCCTCGCCGGTGCCGAGCTGCGAGATCGCACTGGCGACATCGAGCGCGGGATTCGGCACGAAGGTCTCGGCCGCGGTGCGCACGGCCTTCTGGTCGCGCGGGGTGAACGCGCGCAATGCGTGCTGCACGCGATTGCCCAGCTGGCCGAGCACGTTGTCCGGCACGTCGTCGGGGAACTGCGAGCAGAAGTACACGCCCACGCCCTTGGAGCGGATCAGGCGCACGACCTGTTCGATGCGCTGCTGTAGCGCGGGCGGCGCGTCGTTGAACAGCAGATGCGCCTCGTCGAAGATGAAAACGAGCTTGGGTTTGTCGAGGTCACCGACTTCCGGCAGCGTTTCGAACAGTTCCGACAGCAGCCACAACAGGAAGCTCGCATACAGCCGCGGGCGCAGGATCAGCTGGTCGGCGGCGAGGATGCCGATGACGCCGCGACCGTCGGTGGACGTGCGCATCAGATCGGACAGTTCCAGCGCCGGCTCGCCGAAGAAGTGATCGCCGCCGTCCTGTTCCAGCCGCAGCAGCGAGCGCTGGATCGCGGCCACCGATTGCGGGCTGACCAGACCGTATTGCGTGGAGATGTCCTTGCGCTCGTCGGTGACGACGCCCAGCAGGGCGCGCAGATCGGCGAGATCGAGCAGCAGCAGGCCGCGGTCGTCGGCGAGCTTGAACACGATGTCGAGCACGCCCGACTGGGTGTCGTTGAGTTCGAGGATGCGCGCCAGCAGCAGCGGGCCGACTTCGCTGACCGTCGTGCGCACCGGATGACCGAGCTTGCCGTAGAGATCCCAGAACACCACCGGGCTCGCGGCCGGCGCCCAGTCGGCGACGCCGATGTCGGCTGCGCGTGCGAGCAGCTTGTCGTTCGATGTACCCGCAACCGCGAGTCCGGCGACGTCACCTTTGACGTCGGCCATGAACACCGGCACGCCGATGCGCGAGAAGCCTTCGGCCAGCGTCATCAGTGTGACGGTCTTGCCGGTGCCGGTCGCGCCGGCGACCAGGCCGTGGCGGTTGCCGAGCTTCGGCAACAGGTGGACGGACCCGGCGTCGGGGGTGGTGACGGCCTTGCCGAGCAGGATCGGATCCATCGCGCGGGCACTCCATGAGGTGGATGCCGCGATTCTAGCGACTGCGTCGCGGTTCGCGCTGCGCGCCTTGCCGCGCCGCGACGGGCAGGGCTACCCTGCGGGCCCTGTCTGCTGGACCCCCGTCACGATGCGAGATTCCGTTTCCACGACGCTGCGCCTCGGCGCGCTTGCGCTGGCGCTCGCGCTGGCCGCCATGGCCACCGATGCGAATGCGCAGTCGCGCCGCGACCGCGAGGCCGGCGAGGCGCTCAACCAGCGCATGCTCGATGCCGAGGGCCGCTACCGCCAGGCGCTGGTGCAGATCGCCAACGACGATCCGGCCGGCATCGATGCCAGCAACGCGGCGCTGGAGGACATGGAAGACGTGATGCTCGCCTGCGAGAAGCAGCGCGGTTGCAGCGTTCCGCAGCTGCTGACGACCTACAAGCGCCTGCTCAAGTCGGATGCCGATGCGCAGGCCGGCCAAGGTCCCGAGGACGCCGATGTCGACGGTGCCGAAGGCACGCTGCCGACCGCCGATGTGCCGGCCGCCGCCAGCGCCTCGGCGTTGCTGGCCGAGGACGAGCGCTTCAAGCGCATGGTCCAGCTCAATCCCGCTGTGCAGGCGTCGATCCGCCGCTGGCTCACCGACATGCGCGTGTCGCTGATGACCAGCCACGAGAACTACCAGTACATGCAGCATCTGATGTCGCCGGCGTTCAAGCGCAGCGGTCTGCCCGAGGCGCTGCTGTTCGGCATCATGGCCAAGGAATCCAACGGCCGCGTGCATGCGCGCTCGCGCGCAGGCGCTGCCGGTCCGCTGCAGTTCATGCCGGCCACCGGTCGCCGCTTCGGCCTCGGCCCGGACGGCACCGGCTTCGACACGCGCTACGACCCGCGCCTGTCGGCCGACGCAGCCGCGGTGTATCTCAACGAGCGCTTCGCCCAGCACGGCAACGAGATCGAATACTGGCTGGCCGGCTACAACGGCGGCGAAGGTCGCGCGTTGCGCGTCTATCGCGAGGCGGCCGGCCGCAGCTTCTGGGATCCGGACGTCTACAACCAGTTCCCGGCCGAGACCAAGGACTACGTGCCGATGGTGATCGCCGCGGCGTGGCTGTACCTGCATCCGCAGGAATACGGCCTGACGTTCCCGAAGATCGACACGCGACCGGCGACGTTCACCCTCGAACGCCCGGCGTCGATCTACGAGCTGACGATCTGCCTCGGCAACGGCAACACCCGCGACGGCTACATGCGCGCGCTGCGCAATCTCAACCCGAGCTACGAAGCCGAAAGCCTGTTGCCGGTCGGCACCACGCTCGCCGGCACCACGCGCATGGCCAGCCTGTACAAGCGCTGGTGCGTGCGCGGCGAGCGCGCCGATCTCGCTGCGGAACTGGTCAACAGCGATCCGCGCGCGGCGATCGTGCGCACGGGCGCGATCGAAGTGCTGTCGACCGATGGCGATCCGCCGCCGGCCGCGCTACCGCCGTCCGCCGCCGCGCCGCGTCCGCCCGAAGCTGCGCCGGCACCTGCACCGGCGCCCGCCCGCACGCATCGCGTGGCACGCGGCGAAACGCTCGGCAGCATCGCCCAGCGGTATGGCTGCGACGTGCCGGTGCTGGCCCGTGCGAACGGTCTGCGCGCGCCGGCATATGCGCTGCGGCAGGGGCAGTCGTTGAAGCTGGAGGGGTGCTCGCGCTGAGGATGGCGTTGTTCGACGCGCTCGCCTTCTCCCACTAGCCTGGAAACCTGCACCTCTCCCTTTGGGAGAGCGCCTGCCCCGGACTTGATCCGGGGTCGGCGCGCGCAGCGCGTCGGGTGAGGGCGGGGTTGTCTTGCAAAGCGACAACAGCGCTCTCACCCCAACCCCTCTCCCGGCGGGAGAGGGGCTCGGGATTGCGGAGATCTTCGCGTTGCTGAAATCGGCGCCGCGCGCCGCTTTCAGTCGGCTGTCCGCACCGCCAGCCGCTGCCCCAGTCGCACCGGCGATTCGGCGTGCAGTGACGGGTCCAGATCGGCCACGCCCTTCGGCAACAGCACGATCACCGTCGAGCCGTAATTGAAGCGCGCCATTTCTTCGAAACGCTGCAGGGTGATGCCTTGGCCGCGCCAGTCCTTGCGCTGGATGCGGTCGCCGTAGGCGGGAATTTCCTCGCCGCTCCAGACCGTCTCCACGCCCGAGACCAGCAGCGCGCCGACCATGACCTGCACCATCGGCCCGAAGTCGGTGTCGAAATGGCAGACCAGACGCTCGTTGCGGGCGAACAGACGCGGCACCTTCGACACCGCGGCGGTGCCCACGCTGAAAAGCCGGCCGGGCACGTGCACGGTTTCGCACAGCGTGCCGGTCCACGGCATGTGCACGCGGTGGTAGTCGCGCGGCGACAGGTAGACCGTCGCGAAACTGCCGTCGAGATACGGCGCGGCATCGGCCGCGTCGCCCAGCAGTTCGGCGACGGTGAACGACTGGCCCTTGGCCTGGAAGATGCGCCCGGCCTCGATCGGGCCGCACTGGCTGATGTGACCGTCGGCCGGCATCACCAGCGCACGCGGATCGGGATCGGGGGCGCGCGCGCCTTCGCGCAGGGCGCGGGTGAAGAATGCATTGAAGCTGGCGTAGGACGCGGGATCGGGATTCGCCGCTTCCGACAGGTCGACACCGAACTTGCGCACCACGGTGTCGATCAGCCAGCGGCGCGTGCCGGGGTTCTGCGAATACGCCAGACGCCGCGCCAGCGACGACAGGTAGCGGTGCGGCAGGACGTAGGTCAGCGAGGTGACAAGACTCATGGGCGGTGCTCGGCGGTCAGGCGCAGCAGATCGGCAGCCACCGCCTCGGGACGGGGCGTCTCGGCGTTGAGCGCGCTGCCCGAGACCACGCCGGCCATGCGGCCCTGCGGATCGAGCACGGCCAGCGAGGCGCTGTGGTCGACGGTGTAGGCGCCGTCGGGCGCGTCGCGGTCCAGCGGCACCTTGGCGAACACCATCGACAGCGAGCGCGCGAAACGCTCCAGCGACGGGATGTCGGCAGTCGCGGCCAGCGTGTCGCGATGGAAGGCGTGTGCGTAATCGCCGAGGCGTTCGGGCGTGTCGCGCTCGGGATCGACGGAGACGAACAGCACGCGCGGGCGCGTCGCCTCGGGCAGCGCTTCCCACTGGCGCTGCGCCTGGGCGAGATGGGTCAGCGTCATCGGGCAGACATCGGGGCAGTGGGTGAAGCCGATGAACACCAGCGTCCAGTGGCCGGCGAGTTCGCCCGGCAGCAGCTGGGTGCCATCGGACTGCTGCAGCGCGAAATCGGGCAGATCGCGCGGCGCGGGATACAGCTGCACGACCTCCAGCTGCGGCGTGGCGATGCTGCCGCTCGAGGCGAAATACTTCTGCGCGACCAGCAGGCCGAGCCCGCCGGCGAGCGCGACGCAGAGAATGACGAGGGTGGTCCTGTTGAACATCGCGAAGTCCGGTTCGAACGCCGGGCATGATAACCGGCGCGCCCGGCGGGGCCGTGGCGGGGCGGTGACCTATAATCCGCGGCCATCAAGCCGTCCCGAGCTCCGCGCGCCATGACCGAAGAACTGCAGACGATCGTCGACCTGATCCGCTACGGCGCCAGCCGCTTCAACGCCGCCGGCCTGACCTTCGGCCACAGCTACGACAACGCGATCGACGAGGCGACCCAGCTGACCCTGCACGCGCTGCATCTGCCGCACGACCTGAGTCCGGTCTACGGCCAGTCGCGGGTCACGCTCGCGGAGAAGGAAGACGTGCTGGCGCTGTTCCTGCGCCGCATCGAGGACCGCATGCCGGCCGCGTATCTGACCGGCGAGGCCTGGTTCGCGGGTCTGAGCTTCAAGTCCGATGCGCGTGCGCTGGTGCCGCGGTCGCCCATCGCCGAACTGATCCTGGGTGGGTTCGAGCCGTGGCTGGGCGGTCGCGAAGTGCGCCGTGCGCTGGACCTGTGCACCGGTTCTGGCTGCATCGCGATCGCGATGGCGCACCACAATCCCGACTGGCACGTCGACGGTGTCGACCTCAGCGATGACGCCCTGAGCCTCGCCGCCGAGAACGAGCAGCGCCTCGAAGTGCGCAATACGCGCTTCCTCAAATCCGATCTGTTCGACGGGCTGCAGGGCGAGCACTACGACCTGATCGTCACCAATCCGCCCTACGTCACCAATGACGAAACCGACGCGCTGCCGCGCGAATACGGCTACGAGCCCGAGATGGGCCTGCGCGCCGGCGACGACGGCCTCGACCTCGTGCTGAAGATCCTGCGCGACGCCCCGCTGCATCTGACCGAAGACGGCCTGCTGATCTGCGAAGTCGGCGAGTCCGAGCAGCACCTGATCAAGCTGCTGCCCGAGCTGCCGCTGTTCTGGATCGAGTTCCAGGTCGGCCAGATGGGCATCTTCGTCGTCGAGCGCCACGACCTGGTCACGCACAGCGCGAAGATCACGCAACTGGCGGCGGCGCGTGAGGGCACGACCCCGGCTGCCGTCGCGGCGACGGGCAGTGCAGGGGCGGGGTTGTTCTGATTTTTCGCCGTCATCCCGGCGGCTTTCAACAGACGCATGTCTGGTCAGGCCGGGATCCAGCGACTTCAGCTGTGTCCTGGCAATCCGGGTGACGTTTCGGTGACCGGACTCGAAGTCACTGGATTCCGGCTTTCGCCGGAATGACGGATCTCCAGGTCGAACGCGATTGCCCAAAAGTTCGCTCCGCAACCATGCGTCCACGCGCGGCCCGGGCGCGTTAAGCTTGCCGGTCCGCGTTTTCGTGCTGCGTCGCCCGACGCCCGTCCCATGTCCAGCAACAGCTTCGGTCAACTGTTCACCGTCACGACCTTCGGCGAAAGCCATGGTCCGGCGATCGGCTGCGTGGTCGATGGCTGTCCGCCCGGCATCGCATTGACGGCCGGGGATTTCGCGCACGATCTCGCCCGGCGCGCGACCGGCAAGACCCGGCACACCTCGGCGCGGCGCGAGGCCGACGAGGTCGAGATCCTCAGCGGCGTCTACGAGGGCGTGACCACCGGGACGCCGGTCGCGCTGCTGATCCGCAACACCGATGCGCGCAGCAAGGATTACGGCAACATCGCCCAGCAGTTCCGGCCCGGGCATGCCGATTACGCGTACTGGCAGAAGTACGGCATCCGCGATCCGCGCGGTGGCGGGCGCTCGTCGGCGCGCGAGACCACGATGCGCGTCGCCGCGGCGGTGATCGCCAAGAAGTGGCTGAGTGATCGTTTCGGCGTGCGCGTGCACGGGTATCTGTCGCAGCTCGGCGAGATCGTGCCGGCGCAGTTCGACAGCGCCGCGATCGACTGGGATGTCGTCGAGTCGAATCCGTTCTTCTGGCCCGACGCCGCGCAGGTGCCGGCGCTCGAGACCTACATGGATGCGCTGCGCAAGTCCGGCGATTCGGTCGGTGCGCGCGTGACCGCCGTCGCCGACGGTGTGCCGCCGGGCTGGGGCGAGCCGGTCTACGGCAAGCTCGACGGCGATCTGGCCGCGGCGATGATGTCGATCAATGCGGTCAAGGGCGTCGAGATCGGCGCGGGCTTCGCCTCGATCGCGCAGAAGGGCAGCGAGCACCGCGACCTGATGACGCGCGCCGGCTTCGCATCCAATCAAGCCGGTGGCGTGCTCGGCGGCATCAGCACCGGCCAGCAGATCGTGGTGTCGACGGCGTTCAAGCCGACGTCCAGCCTGCGCCTGCCGGCGGATGGTCTCGACACCGACGGCAACACCGTCGAAGTGATCACCACCGGGCGCCACGACCCCTGCGTGGGCATCCGCGCGACGCCGATCTGCGAGGCGATGCTGGCGCTGGTGCTGATGGACCAGGCGCTGCGCCATCGCGCGCAGTGCGGCGATGTCGGCACGGTGACGCCGCGGATTCCGGGGCGTATCGATGGCTGAGTCGCGGCCGAAGGTCTGGGTGTCGCAACCGCTGTTCGACGACATCGTCGCGCGCCTGCACGCGCATTTCGACGTCGTGCAGGTGCCGGACGTCAGCGAACACGACGCCGCTGCGATTGCCGACGCATTGCGCGATGTCGACGGCGCGCTGGTGACGCTCAACGAGCGCATCGACGGCGACGCGATCGCCGAGGCACCGAAGCTGCGCGCGATCGCCAACGTCGGCGTCGGCTACAACAATCTCGACGTGCCGGCGCTGCATGCGCGCGACATCGTCGCGACCAACACGCCCGACGTGCTGACCGAGACGACGGCCGATTTCGGCTTCGCGCTGATGATGGCCGCCGCGCGCCGCGTCACCGAGGCCGAGCGCCATCTGCGCGCCGGCAAGTGGCAGGGCTGGAACTTCAAGGGTCTGCTCGGCGCCGATCTGCACGGCAGCACGCTGGGCATCCTCGGCATGGGCCGGATCGGGCAGGGCATCGCCAAGCGTGCGTCCGGCTTCGACATGCGCGTGATCTATCACAACCGCAGCCGCCTGCCGGCCGATGTGGAGCGTGCAGTCAACGCGTCGTATGTCGAGTTCGACACGCTCCTCGCGCAGGCCGATCATCTGGTGCTCGTGCTGCCGTATTCGGCCGCCAGTCACCACATCGTCGACGCCGCCGCACTGGCGAAGATGCAGCCGACCGCGACGCTGACCAACATCGCGCGCGGCGGCATCGTCGACGAAGCCGCGCTGGCCGATGCGCTGGCCGGCGGTCGACTGGCCTCGGCCGCACTCGACGTGTTCGAAGGCGAGCCCGCGGTCGATCCGCGCCTGCTGGCGCTCGACAACATCGTGCTGACCCCGCACATCGCCAGCGGCAGCCTCGCCACGCGCCGCGCGATGGTCACGCTCGCGGTCGACAACCTGATCGCCGCGCTCGGCGCAGGCCCGGATGCCGGCAACCCGCCGACGCCGATCGCGCCGGCAGCGAAAGGCGGCAAAGACGCGAAACGTCCGGGAACCGCCTGAGCGTCAGAGGCGGGTGGTTCCCCGAAGCCCACGCAATGCAGCGCCCGCGCGTGCCGCGCGACCCACGTCCAGATCTTTAGAGAATTGCGCAATGTCCAGTTCCCAGAACCGCCGTTTCCGCGTTGCCGTCGTCGGTGCCACCGGCGCCGTCGGCGAGACCATGCTGTCGATCCTCGCCGAGCGTGATTTCCCCGTCTCCGAACTCGTGCCGCTCGCCAGCGAGCGCTCGGCCGGCACCACCGTGAAGTTCGGCGACGACGACATCGTCGTGCAGGATCTCGCCACCTTCGATCCCGCCGGCATCGACATCGCCCTGTTCTCCGCCGGAGGTGACACCAGCAAGGCCTACGCGCCGAAGTTCGCCGCAGCCGGCGCCGTCGTCATCGACAACAGCTCCGCGTTCCGCTACGACGACGACGTGCCGCTGGTGATCAGCGAAGTGAACCCCGAGGCAGCCCGCACGCGTCCGCGCGGCATCATCGCCAATCCCAACTGCTCGACGATGCAGATGCTGGTCGCCCTCGCACCGTTGCATCGCAAGGCGGGCATCGTGCGCATCAACGTGTCGACCTACCAGTCGGTGTCGGGCGCGGGTCGCTCGGCGATGGAAGAACTCGGTCGCCAGACCGGCGATCTGCTGAATTTCCGCGAGATCGATCCGCAGAAGTTCCCGGTGCAGATCGCGTTCAACCTGATCCCGCAGATCGACGCGTTCCTGGAGAACGGCTTCACCAAGGAAGAGATGAAGCTGGTCTGGGAGACGCACAAGATCCTCGGCGACGACAGCATCCGGGTGAACCCCACCGCGGTGCGCGTGCCGGTCTTCTATGGCCATTCGGAATCCGTCGCCGTCGAGCTGCGCGAGCGCATCACCGTCGACGAGGCGCGCGCAATCCTCGCGACCGCGCCGGGCGTGGAAGTCGTCGACGAGCGCACGACGGGCGGCTGGCCGACGCCGGTGACGCACGCCTCGGGTCGCGATCCGGTGTTCGTCGGCCGCATCCGCGAGGACCTCTCGCACCCGAACGGGCTGAACCTGTGGATCGTCGCCGACAACATCCGCAAGGGCGCCGCGCTCAACGCGGTGCAGGTCGCCGAACTGGTCGCCGCCGAGGGCTGAGCCCGCGCGATGCCGCGTCGCAGCCGCGGCTGCGGCGTATTGCGTGGATACTGGCGCGATGCGGTGGACGCATCGCGCGTTGCGGAGCGGGAGTCCGCGCCGCTACAGTCGCCGGATGAATCCGGATCATCGGCAGCAGGCCCGGCAATGCCGGGTGGGGCAAGCCCGCAAGAAACAGGGGACGTTCGTGTCGCGCATCCTTCCGCGTCTGTTGCTGGCCGGTGGCCTGTTGGCCCTGGCCGGGCCCGTGCTCGCGCTGGGGCTGGGCCGCATCGAGGTCCGCTCGCAGCAGGGCCAACCGCTGCTGGCGGAAATTCCCGTCGTCTCCAGCGATCCGGCCGAGCTGCGCCAGCTGCAGGCACGTCTCGCATCGCCCGAGACCTTCGCGCGCATCGGCCTCGAGCCGCCGCGCGGTGTGGTGTCCGATCTGCAGTTCAATGTCGCGCTCGACCGGAGCGGGCGTCCGGTGATCCGTGTCACCAGCGCCGCTCCTGTGACGCAGGAAGCGCTGACGTTCCTGGTCGAAGTCGACTGGGGGCAGGGGCGTCTGGTCCGCGAATACTCCGCGCTGGTTGCCGTGCCCGATACCGTCGCTGCGCCCGCGCAGCCGACGATCCAGGCGCCGGTGGCCGCGCCGGCACCGAGCATCGTGCGTCCACCGGCTGCTGCGCCTGCGCCCGTGCAGGCACCGCCCGCGCCGCCGCCGCAGCAGGCGTCCGCGCCCGCAGAGCCGGCGCCGGCCAGCGATGCGATCGCGACGATACCGCCTCCGCCAACTCCGGCACCTGCTTCTGCCCCGACGCCCGCACCCGCGGCGCGTCCTGCCGCCGCTGCCGTCACGCCGGGCGATGTGCTGCCCGCAGTGCGCCCGGGACAGACGCTGTCGTCGATCGCCGCGCCGCTCGCCGACGAGGCCGGCATCAGCGTCAACCAGGCGATGCTGCTGCTGTTGCGCACGAACCCGGATGCCTTCATCGGCGGCAACCTCAATCTGATCCGCCAGGGCGCGGTGCTGCGGGTGCCGGCGCGCGATGCCTGGTCGCAGTTCAGCGCTGCCGAGGCGAATGCCGTGGTGCGCGAACAGGTGGGCCAGTGGCGTGAGATGCGCCGTCCCGCGCCGCAGCCTGCGGACCCGGTGGCCGATGCGACACCGACGGCGGCGTCCGCTGCGCCGCCTGCCGCAGCCCCGCGCACCGCCGATGCGCGACTCGAAATCACACCGCCCGCCAGCGACAGCCAGCCGGCGGGCACCCAATCCGGCATCGCTGCCGGCGCTGGAGGCGACATGCTGCGTCAGGAACTGCAACAGGCCAACGAGACCGTCGCCGCCCGCACCGCGGAGATCGACGAGCTCAAGGCCCGCCTCGACGATCTCGAACAGCTGCAGCAGCAACAGCAGCAGCTGATCCAGCTCAAGGACGCCGAGCTCGCCGCCGCGCAGCAACGCATGGAAGCAAGCAACCAGCAACAGACCAGCGTGGCTGCACCGCTGCCGTGGCTGTGGCTGGGCGTCGCGATCCTCGTCGTCGCCGCGCTCGCTTTCCTGCTCGGCCGTCGTGGCCGCACGGCGACCCCGAAGCGTCCGTTCGACAGCGCCGCGCTGGCCGCGGGTCTGCCGACGTCGACCGCCGAACCGGCCGCACCGGTGGTGACCGTGCCGGAGCCGGCGACACCGCCTGCGTTCGTGCGGGAAGCGCCTGCACCGGTCGTCGAACCTGCGCCGGTCGTCGCGTCGCCCGCGTCCGGCGGCCCCACTTGGCACGCGCCGACGGCATCGCCGGTCGAGCCGGTCGAATCCAAGGCCGTACCGGTCGTCGATGCGACGCCGGCCGGCAACGCGCCGGTCGAACTCGACAGCGGCGACGCCGTCGAGACCCCGATCGGCGTGGAGCGCATCGAGCTGGCGCGCGCCTACATCGATCTGGGCGACACCGACACCGCGCGCAGCCTGCTGCTGGAAGTGGTGGAAGGCGACGATCTGGCGGCCGCCGCGCAGGCCGCGCAGCTGCTGCGCACTCTGGGCTGAGCCACACGATGCGGGTCGCGATTGGCGTCGAGTACGACGGCCATGGGTTTCACGGTTGGCAGCGGCTGGGCAAGGCCGCCGAGACCGGCCCAGGCTCTGTGCAGGCCGCGCTCGAGAACGCGCTGTCGCGCGTCGCCGCGCATCCGGTCGTGACCACGTGCGCGGGCCGTACCGATGCCGGTGTGCACGCGCGCTGCCAGGTCGTGCATTTCGACACCGACGCCGTGCGCACGCCGCGTGCGTGGATGCTCGGGACCACCGCGCACCTGCCGCCCGCGGTCTGCGTGCGCTGGGCGCAGCCGGTCTCCGACGATTTCAGCGCCCGTTTCTCCGCGCGTGCGCGGCACTACCGCTACCGGCTCATCAACCGGCCGGTGCGGCCGGCGTTGCACCGGCAGTACCTGTCGTGGGAGCTGCGCCCGCTCGATGCCGACGCCATGCACCGCGCCGCGCAGGCGTTGCTGGGCGAACAGGATTTCTCCGCCTTCCGCACCGTGCACTGCCAGGCTCCGCATGCGCGTCGCGACCTGCAACGCATCGCGGTGAAGCGCGATGGTGACGAGGTCATCGTCGAAGTGCAGGCCAATGCCTTCCTGCATCACATGGTGCGCAACATCGTCGGCTCTCTGCTCGTCGTCGGCGCGGGCGAGCAGCCCGAAGCCTGGATCGGCGAGCTGCTGGCCGGTCGCGATCGCAGCGTCGCAGGCCCCACCGCGCCGGCGGCCGGTCTCGTGTTCCTCGGACCGCTGTATCCGCCGGAGTGGGCGCTGCCGGCAGAGGTGACGCTGACGCCATGAGCGCCGCAACGTCCACGCTGATCAAGTTCTGCGGCCTGACCCGGGCCGAAGACGTCGCCGAAGCGGTTGCACTCGGCGTCGACTGCATCGGCTTCGTGTTCGCGGCGCGCAGTGCGCGTCGCCTGACGCCCGAGGATGCGCGCGTGTTGCGCGAGGCGGTGCCGGCGTCGATCCGCGTCGTCGCGTTGACGATGGACAACCCGGCCGACGAAGTCGCGGCCATCGTGTCGACCGTGCGGCCGGACATCCTGCAGTTCCACGGCGCGGAGGACGACGCGTTCTGCGCGGGGTTCGGTCTGCCGTACTGGAAGGCGATCGCGATGGGCGGCGATCCGGCCGCGGCGCTGCGCACGCTCGATGCGTGGCCGAACGCTTCGGCGTTCCTGTTCGACGGTCATGCTGCAGGCGAACCCGGTGGCAGTGGCGAACGCTTCGACTGGGCCGCGCTGCCAACGTCGCTGGATAAGCCGTTCTGGCTCGCGGGCGGCCTCGACGCGGGCAACGTCGCGCAGGCGATCGACATTGCGCGTCCGGCAGGCGTCGATGTGTCCAGCGGCGTCGAATCCGCGCCGGGCATCAAGGATGCGGCGCGGATGCGCGCATTCGTTGAGGCGGTGCGCGGCACGCGCTGATCGTCAGCTCCGGAATGTAGATGCCTGTGCGCGCTCGTGCGCGACGGCACTTTCCGGTAGCGCCCCATCGCGCGTGAGCGCACTCCCACGACGGCCTGACGACGTCAGGCCAACTCCTGCCGGAGCCATGCCGCCAGCGCTTCGAGTCGCGCATCGTCGTCGTCGCGCCGCGTCGCCAACACCCACCGGGCCTCGGTTTCGACGAAGCCCCAGGGCGCGAGCAGGCGACCGGCGGCGAGATCATCGGCGACGAGTTCCTGCGGCGCGATGGCGATACCAAGGCCAGCGGCCGCGGCTTCGAGCAGGAAATACAGATGCTCGAACCCCGTGCCGAGATCTTCGGGCGACGCGGCGCCGTGCAACGCCGCCCACGTCGGCCACGCCTGCGGGCGCGAGGTGGTGTGCAGCAGCGGCTCGCGCAGCAGCGCCTCGGGCGTCAACGCTGCGAGGCGCGTGGCGTCGGCGTGGCGTGCGCTGAGCACCGGTCCGATGCGCTCCGGTGCGAGTGCGCGCACCGTCCACGCGGCAGGCCACGGGGGCGTGCCGATCAGCAGCGCGGCGTCGAATCCCTCCAGTGACGCCGGGAACGCACCTTCGTGCGGCGACAGGTGCAGCTTCAGATCGGGCAGGGCGTCGGTCAGGCGAGGCAGTCGCGGAATCATCCAGCGGGCGAGCAGGCTGCCCGGGCACCCGAGCACGCGCACAGGCGACGTGCCCGAGCGGCGGATCGCTGCCGCCGCGCCCTGCAGGCGCGCGAACGCATCGCCTGCGGCATCGCGCATGCGCATGCCGGCCGGCGTGAGCCGCAGGCCGCGACCGGCGCGCACGAACAGCGGCGTGCCGAGCGCGTCTTCGAGCAGGCGTACCTGGCGGCTGATGGCGCCGTGAGTCACGTGCAGCGCCTCCGCGGCGCGATTCAGGCTGCCCAGGCGCGCGGCGGCCTCGAAGGCGCGGAGCGCGTTGAGCGGTGGCAGATCGCTGTCCGGCATGTGAGATTTCCTGACGTATGCGTCAGATCTTATCGATTCTGGCGCAGCGACGTGTGCGCTAGAGTACAGGCCAGCCCGCACCGTGCACCTCCCGATGTCGCAGTCTCCGATCACTGATTACCACGCCTATCCCGATGCCAACGGCCATTTCGGCCGCTACGGCGGGCGCTTCGTCGCCGAAACCCTGATGGGGCCGATCGCCGAACTCGCAGCGGCCTATGACACCGCCAAGGCCGATCCCGCGTTCCAGCAGGCGTTCGACAAGGACCTCGCGCATTACGTCGGCCGGCCGAGCCCGATCTATCACGCCGAACGGCTGAGCGACGCCATCGGCGGCGCGCGCATCCTGCTCAAGCGCGAGGACCTGAACCACACCGGCGCGCACAAGATCAACAACACCATCGGCCAGGCGCTGCTCGCCAGCCGCATGGGCAAGACACGGATCATCGCCGAGACCGGCGCCGGCCAGCACGGCGTCGCATCAGCGACCGTGGCCGCGCGGCTCGGTCTGGAATGCGTCGTCTACATGGGCGCGACCGACATCGAGCGGCAGAAGATCAACGTCTACCGGATGCGTCTGCTGGGCGCGGACGTCGTGCCGGTGACCTCGGGTTCGGCGACGCTCAAGGACGCGCTCAACGAGGCGATGCGCGACTGGGTGACGAACATCGCCGACACCTTCTACATCATCGGCACCGTCGCCGGTCCCGATCCGTATCCGCGCATGGTCCGTGACTTCAACGCCATCGTCGGCCGCGAAGCGCGCGAACAGATGCTGGCCGAATACGGCCGCCTGCCCGATGCGATCACCGCCTGCGTCGGCGGCGGCAGCAACGCGATCGGCCTGTTCCACGCGTTCCTCAACGATCCGGGCGTGCGCATCGTCGGCGCCGAAGCGGCGGGCGACGGCATCGACACCGGACGTCATGCAGCTTCGATCGCCGCCGGCCGCCCCGGTGTGCTGCACGGCAACCGCACCTACGTGATCTGCGATGACGACGGCCAGATCACCGAAACCCATTCGGTCTCCGCCGGCCTCGATTACCCGGGCGTCGGACCCGAGCATTCCTTCCTCGCCGACGCCGGCCGCGCGCAGTACGTCGGCATCACCGACGACGAGGCCCTGGCCGCGTTCCACCAGCTCGCGAAGACCGAAGGCATCCTTGCCGCGCTCGAATCCAGCCACGCCATCGCGCAGGCGATCAAGCTCGCCCGCGAGCTGCCGAAGGACGCGATCGTGCTCGCCAACCTGTCCGGTCGCGGCGACAAGGATGTGCACACGATCGCGCAGCGGGAAGGGTTCGTACTGTGAGAACGGGCGTCTGCTTGCTGGCAGCCATGCTGTCCCTCACGGCGATGCCCGCACCCGCCGATGCGTGGCCGCATGACCGTGTCGGCGAGTTCCGGATCGGAGATGTCGTCGATATCACCGGGTTCGGACCGGAGTGGGACGTGAGCGATGGTGGCAACCGCGCCGAATGCGCGAGGTTGCACGGTGGCACGTTACCGGCTGGCGTTGGGATGATGCTGATAGATGGTCGCGTGGCGCGTTTCGAAGTGGGGCTGGACGGGAACGCGGAGTCTGAGACACAGCCGGACGCGCCGTTCGGGCTGCGTGTTGGCATGTCGCTTCGATATGCGGCGAGGCTGTTCCCAAACGAGCCGCTCGATCTGGATTTTCACAAGTACGCTTGGCCGCCCGGTGTCTATCTGTCGTGGCTGGACGAAAAGCGGAATCGTGGGGTCCGCGTCGAGGTGCCGGACGACACCGTGACCGTCATTCTCTGGGGTCTGGCTGACGCGATCACGTTGTCGGAAGGATGCGTCTGATGTCTGCATCGCCCTCCCAATCGAACCTTTCAACGCCGGAACCCATGAACCGCATCGACACCCGTTTCGCCGTGCTCCGCGCCGCCGGCCGCAAGGCGCTGATTCCGTTCTTCACCGCCGGCGATCCCTCGCTCGAAGCCACGGTGCCGGTGATGCGTGCACTGGTCGCGGCCGGGGCCGATGTCATCGAACTCGGGGTGCCGTTCTCCGATCCGATGGCCGACGGCCCGACGATCCAGCGCAGTTCCGAACGCGCGCTGGGGCGGGGCGCTGGCATGACCTACGTGCTCGACGCGGTGCGCGAATTCCGCACGCAGGACGACGCCACGCCGGTCGTGCTGATGGGCTATCTCAATCCGATCGACATCCGTGGCGCGGCGACGTTCGCGAAGCAGGCAGGCGATGCAGGCGTGGATGGCGTCCTGCTGGTCGATCTGCCGCCCGAGGAGGCCGACGAATTCCGCGCGGCCTTTGATGGCGCCGGCATCGCGCTGGTGCTGCTGGCGTCGCCGACGACCACCGATGCGCGCATCGAGGCGCTGTGCGCAGGGGCGCAGGGGTATCTGTACTACGTCAGCTTCGCGGGTGTGACCGGCGCGGCGGACCGGCTCGACACCGCGCAGGCCTCGTCGCGGTTGCGGACCATCCGCGCTGCCAGTCGCGCACCGGTGGTGGCCGGTTTCGGCATCCGCGACGCCGCGAGCGCTGCGGCGATGGCGGTCGATGCCGATGGCGTGGTGGTCGGCAGTGCGCTGGTCGCGGCACTCGACGGCGCGGCAGATGCGGACGAGGCTGCCGCACGGGCGGGGGCATTCCTCGCACCGCTGCGCAAGGCGCTCGACGCAGGCTGAACAAGCGCGGGATTCGAGCCGTTCCCTGCGGGCGCCGGGGGCTCGACATCCTCCACGACGGGTCGGGCGGGCGCAGTATGAGCCGTACGCCCCCCGCCGGAAGCCCAACGTCCCGTCGGTTACACTTCCGCGCTTTGCGGCCCCGTTGCGGCCGTCGGGAGAAATACGCCCATGTCCTGGTTGCAGAAGATCATGCCGCCGCGCATCCGCACCGATGCGCCCGCGGCCAAGAAGCGCAGCGTGCCCGAGGGTCTGTGGGAGAAGTGCGAGCGCTGCAGCACCGTGCTGTACGGCCCGGAGCTCGAAGAGAATCTGGAGGTCTGCCCGAAGTGCAACTTCCATCGTGCGATCCGTGCCCGCGCGCGCCTGAAGGCGTTCCTGGACGCGGGCAGCCTGCAGGAGATCGCGGCCGATCTGGGCCCGACCGACATCCTGAAGTTCAAGGACCAGAAGAAGTATTCGGACCGCATCAAGGCCGCGCAGCGCGCCACCGGTGAGCGCGACACGCTGATCGCGATGCAGGGCACGCTGATGCAGCGCCCGATCGTCGCCTGCGCGATGGACTTCGCCTACATGGGCGGCTCGATGGGCTCGGTCGGCGGCGAGAAGTTCGCCCGCGCCGCGGAACAGGCGCTCGCCCTGCAGGCGCCGCTCGTGAGCTTTGCCGCCAGTGGCGGCATGCGCATGCAGGAAAGCATGTTCTCGCTGCTGCAGATGGCCAAGACCTCGGCCGCGCTGGCGCGTCTGCGCGAAGCCGGCCTGCCGTACATCTCGGTGCTGACCAATCCGACCTACGGCGGCACGTCGGCGTCGTTCGCAATGCTCGGCGACATCAACCTGGCCGAGCCCGAAGCGCTGATCGGGTTCGCAGGCCCGCGCGTGATCGAACAGACCGTGCGCGAGACCCTGCCCGAAGGTTTCCAGACATCGGAATTCCTGCTCGAGCACGGCGCGATCGACCAGATCTGCGACCGTCGCGAGATGCGTCCGCGCGTGGCCCACCTGCTGGCGCTGCTGACGAAGCAGGACATGCCGACCGAGGCGGCTGCGTGAGCCGCAGGTACTTCGGTACCGACGGCATTCGCGGGCGGGTCGGTGAGGGTTCGATCTCCGCCGATTTCGTGCTGCGCCTGGGCAATGCCTACGGCCATTCGCTGCGCGGGCGCGGCGGGGACTGGCGTCGTCCGCAGGTGCTGATCGGCAAGGACACGCGCATCTCGAACTACATGTTCGAGGCGGCGCTGGAGGCCGGACTCGTGGCGGCCGGCGTCGACGTGCAGCTGATGGGCCCGATGCCCACGCCGGCCGTCGCGCACCTGACGCGATCGCTCGGCGCCGACGGCGGCATCGTCATTTCCGCCTCGCACAATCCGCATCACGACAACGGCATCAAGTTCTTCAGCGCGCAGGGCGAGAAGCTCGACGATGCGACCGAACTCGCGATCGAAGCCGCGCTCGACCAGCCGTTCCGCACCGTGGCGTCCGAGAAGCTCGGCAAGGCCGTGCGCACGCGCGATGCCGTCGGCCGCTACGTGGAAGCCTGCAAGGCCTCGGTGCCGCGCGGTTTCGATCTCGACGGCATGCGCATCGTCGTCGACTGCGCGAACGGCGCGACCTACCAGGTCGGCCCGATCGTGCTGCGCGAACTCGGCGCGCAGGTCGAGGTGATCGGCGCCGAACCCAACGGCGTCAACATCAACGACGGCGTCGGCTCGACCCATCCCGAACTCCTGAGCGAGCGCGTCAGTCGCAGCGGCGCGAATCTCGGCATCGCCTTCGACGGCGACGGCGATCGTGTGCTGTTCGTCGACGCCAATGGCACCGTGCGCGACGGCGACGACCTGCTCTACGTGCTCGCGCGCGACTGGCAGCAGTCGGGCCGTCTGCAGGGTCCGGTGGTCGGCACGCTGATGAGCAATTACGGCCTGGAGCGCGCATTCGGCGAGGCCGGCATCGGTTTCGCGCGCGCCAAGGTCGGCGACCGCTACGTGCACCAGATGCTGCTCGAACACGAGGGCGTGCTCGGCGGCGAAACCTCCGGGCATCTGCTGTGCCTGGATCGCGCGACGACCGGCGACGGCATCATCAGCGCATTGCAGGTACTGGAAGCGCTGCGCCGCCGTGGCGCGTCGCTGCAGGAAGCGTTGCACGGTCTGTCCAAGGTGCCGCAGAAGACCGTCAACGTGCGTTACGAGGGTGCGTCCAAGCCCGCCGAGGCGCCGGCCGTGCAGGCCGCGCTCGCCGATGCGCAGGCCGCCGTGCAGGGCCGCGGACGCGCGTTCCTGCGTCCGTCGGGGACCGAGCCGGTCGTGCGCGTGACTGTCGAAGCCGACGACGACACCCTGATGCAATCGACACTCGACCAACTGGCCGACGCCGTGCGCGCGGCCGCTGCCTGATTCCAAGGAGTCCGCGATGACCCCCCGTATTCCCACGCTCGATATCCGCCGCTTCGACACGGACCGCGAGGCCTTCGTCGCCGAACTCGGCGCCGCCTACCGCGAGTGGGGCTTTGCCGGCATCAACGGCCACGGCATTGCGCAGGCGCAGATCGACGGCGCCTACGACGTGTTCAAGGCCTTCTTCGCGCTGCCCGAAGACGTCAAGAAGCGCTACCACGTGGCCGGCGGCGGCGGCGCGCGCGGCTACACCGCGTTCGGCGTCGAGACCGCCAAGGGCGCAAAGCACTTCGACCTCAAGGAGTTCTGGCACATCGGCCGCGAGATTCCGGACGACTCCAAGTACCGCGAGGTCATGCCGCCGAACCTGTGGCCGACCGAAGTCCCGGGTTTCCGCGAACACGGCTACGGCCTGTATCAGACGCTGGACCAGCTTGGCTCGAAGGTGCTCTCGGCGCTGGCGCTGCACATCGGGCTGCCGGAAGACTATTTCGTCGACAAGACCGACTACGGCAATTCGATCCTGCGTCCGATCCACTACCCGCCGATCACCTCGGACGACATTCCCAACGAGCGCGCCGGCGCGCACGAGGACATCAACCTGATCACGCTGCTGGTCGGCGCATCGGCGGCGGGTCTGGAAGTGAAGTCGCGTGATGGCGAGTGGGTGCCCTTCACGTCGGACGCCGACACGATCGTCGTCAACATCGGCGACATGCTGCAGCGCCTGACCAACCACGTGTATCCGTCGACGACGCACCGCGTGACCAATCCGCCGGGCGAGCAGGCACGCAAGCCGCGGTATTCGGTGCCGTTCTTCCTGCATCCGAATCCGGACTTCGTCATCGACGTGCTGCCGTCGACGGTGACCGCCGACAACCCGAGCCGCTATCCCGAAGCGATCACCGCGCAGGGCTATCTCGAGGAGCGGTTGCGCGAGATCAAGCTGAAGTAAGGCGTCAGCGGCGTCAGACGCAAGCAGACACGGCGCCCGAGGGCGCCGTGTCCGTTCATGGGCCCTGGAAGTGTCCGCGCAGCAGAAGGTCGAGCTGCGCGCGCTGCCGGTCGCGGCGTCTGCACCGGCTGCTGCGCCAGCGGAGCCGAGGCGCGCGGCAATGGGTGGTCCCTGAACCGGGCCGGCAGGCGCATCGGCTATCCTCTTGCGCCTCTCGTCTCAAGGAGTCGCCCATGCGCCGCAGGATCGTCGCCGGCAACTGGAAGCTGCAGGGCAGCCGCACATTCGCCACCGAACTCGTCGAGGGCATCGCCGCCGGGCTGACGGGCGGGGTGGAGGCGATCGTGCTGCCGCCGTATCCGTATCTCCCGCTGCTGACGCAGTCGCATGCGGGGCGCGGCGTGGCCTTCGGCGCGCAGGACGTCAGCGCGCACGCCAAGGGCGCCTACACCGGCGAGGTGGCCGCCTCGATGCTGGCCGACGTCGGTGCCGTCTACACGCTGGTCGGCCATTCCGAGCGCCGCCAGTACCACGGCGAGGACGACGCGCTGGTCGCGCGGAAGTTCATCGCCGCCCGCGCCGCCGGCCTGGTGCCGATCCTGTGCGTGGGCGAGACCCGCGAGCAGCGCGAAGCCGGCCGTACCGAAGCGGTGATCGCCGCCCAGGTCGGGGCTGTGCTGGCCGAGGCTGGTGTGGCCGCATTCGATGGCGCGATCGTCGCCTACGAGCCCGTCTGGGCAATCGGCACCGGCCTGACCGCCAGCACCGAGCAGGCGCAGGCCGTGCACGCCTTCCTGCGTGGCGTGGTCGCCGGACAGGATGCTAGAATCGCCGATTCGTTGCCGCTGCTCTATGGCGGCAGCTGCAAGCCCGACAATGCCGCTGCGCTGTTCTCGCAGCCCGACGTCGACGGCGGATTGATCGGCGGCGCCTCGCTGGCGGCCGACGACTTCCTGGCCATCGTCGCCGCGGCCGCGCGCTGAGCGCAGCCGGCGATTCCGACACAAGGCCCGTCCGCGGGCACCCCAGAGCGCCCACGCAATGCTGCTGACCGTCTTCAACATCCTGTTCGTCATCATCGCCATCGCGATGATCGCGTTGATCCTCATGCAGCGCGGCGCCGGTGCCGCGGCTGGTTCCGGCTTCGGTGGCGGTGCGTCCGCGACCGTGTTCGGCGCGCGTGGCTCGTCGAACTTCCTGTCGAAGGCGACGAAGTGGCTGGCGATCAGCTTCTTCTCGATCACGCTGTTCATGGCCTGGTACGCGATGCATCGCGCCAATCCGAACGCGCTGGACATGGACCTGGGCGTCATGGGCGGCGAGGTGCCGACCGCGCCGGTCGAAGGCGCGCCGGCCACGCCGGTCGCACCGCCCGCACCCGCCGATGCGACCGTGCCGGCCGCACCGTCTGCCGAGAGCGCAGTCCCGGCCGCGCCGCCGGCGGCGGAAAATTCTTCGCAGGAATCGCCGCAGCCCACTCCCCAGAACGATTGATTGGGATTACAATGCGCGGCTCGCCGGGGCGGTAGCCCCGGATGAGGTTTCAGGTTGACCTGCCCAGGTGGCGGAATTGGTAGACGCACTACCTTGAGGTGGTAGCGGCTTAGGTCGTAGGGGTTCGAGTCCCCTCTTGGGCACCAACCGGAAAAGCGATGCGCGTCACGCGCATCGGACACGAAGAGCCTCGCGCAAGCGGGGCTTTTTCGTGCGCGGATGTATGCGGCGGCGCGCGGACAGGAATCATTCGCGCGCGCACTTCACGAGCCGTGCCGCGTTGCTTCGCGATGCAGTGCGGGCGCGGCGTATGCAGCGGCGGAAATCGTTTACTCACCAGTTCTGTAACCGGTACAATTGCCGGAATCGGGCGATCGCACAACGTGCATCGCCCGGCCTTCGTGAAGCGCTCCGACGCTTCGAGAATGCGGCGTCCACAGGCGCCGAGCCAAGGCCGCACGTTGCGGCCGTAGCCGAGAGAACATCCGAGTGCTGGCCGAATATCTGCCGACCCTGCTGTTCCTGATCGTTGCCACGGGGATCGGCATTGCCTTGCTGATCATTGGCAACCTGCTGGGGCCCAAGCGCCCGACGCTGGAAAAGCTGTCGCCCTACGAGTGCGGATTCGAAGCCTTCGAAGACGCGCGCATGCAGTTCGACGTGCGCTATTACCTCATCGCGATCCAGTTCATCGTCTTCGATCTGGAAATCATCTTCATCGTGCCCTGGGCCACCGTGTTCCGCGAACTCGGCGTGCTCGGCCTGATCGAGATGGGCATCTTCGCCGGCATGCTGCTGCTCGGCTTCGTCTACGTGTGGAAGAAGGGAGCGCTGGAATGGGAGTGAACCAGACCGTCGCGCGCCTGATGAACAACCCGCTGCCGGAAGGCCGCGTGGACGACATCCTGCGCCCGGAAGGCGAGAACCCGCTGCTCGAGCGCGGTTTCGTCACGACCAGTTCCGATGTGCTGCTCAACTGGGCACGCACCGGCTCGATGTGGCCGATGACCTTCGGTCTCGCCTGCTGCGCGGTGGAAATGATGCACGCCGGTGCGGCGCGCCTCGATCTCGACCGCTACGGCGTGGTGTTCCGCCCGTCGCCGCGCCAGTCGGACGTGATGATCGTGGCCGGCACCCTGGTCAACAAGATGGCCCCGGCGCTGCGCAAGGTCTACGACCAGATGCCGGATCCCAAGTGGGTCATCTCGATGGGCAGCTGCGCCAACGGTGGCGGCTACTACCACTACTCGTATTCGGTGGTGCGCGGCTGCGATCGCATCGTGCCGGTCGACGTCTACGTGCCGGGCTGCCCGCCGACGGCCGAAGCGCTGATCTACGGCATCCTGCAGTTGCAGAAGAAGATCCGCCGCGCGACCAACTTCGGCGACACCAAGACGGGGCAGCGCGATGCGTGAGTCCTCCACCGCGTTCGCGGCGCGCCTGCGCGCGCGCTTTTCCGATGCCGATGTGGCGATCGCACTGCCGCGCGGCGAGGTGACGATCACCACGGCCGGCGACTGGCTCGACACCGCGCGGGCATTGCGCGACGAGTTCGGCTTCGAAATGCTGATCGACGTCTGTGGTGTCGACTATCTCGGCCATGGCAGCGACGAGTGGGACACCGACGTGTCCTCCGAAGGCTTCAGCCGCGGCGTCGAAGGTCGGGGCCCGGGCCGTTTCAAGTTCGGTGAGACCGGCAGCCGCCAGGTCTCGCAGCCGCAGGGCGTCGCCGACATTCCGGTGCCGCAGCGCCGCTTCGCCGCGGTCGCGCAGCTGCTGTCGATCCAGCACAACCAGCGCGTGACGCTGAAGTGCTTCGCGCCCAGCGACGATCTGCCGGTGGTGTCCTCGCTGACCGTGCTCTGGCCGGTCGCGAACTGGTTCGAGCGCGAAGCCTTCGATCTGTTCGGCGTGATCTTCGAAGGTCACCCGGATCTGCGCCGCATCCTGACCGACTACGGGTTCGTCGGTCATCCGTTCCGCAAGGATTTCCCGTTGATCGGCAATGTCGAAGTGCGTTACGACGCCGAGCGCAAGCGCGTGGTGTACGAGCCGGTGACCTCGGTCGAACCGCGTGTCGGCGTGCCGCGCGTGATCCGTGACGACGCCCGTTTCGCGACCGCGAGCGGCGAGCAGGCCGCGCGCCGCGTGGAGGCTGCCAAGTGAGCGCCGTGCCGACCACCTCGCTGCACAACAACGCGACGCCGAGTGCGGAAGCGCTGAAGCAGGAAATCCGCAACTACACGTTCAACTTCGGTCCCCAGCATCCCTCCGCGCACGGCGTGCTGCGCCTAATCCTGGAGATGGACGGCGAGACCGTGATGCGCGCCGATCCGCACATCGGCCTGCTGCACCGTGGCACCGAGAAGCTGGCCGAGTCGAAGCCGTTCAACCAGTCGATCGGGTACATGGATCGCCTCGACTACGTGTCGATGATGTGCAACGAGCACGCCTATGTGCGCGCGATCGAGACCCTGATGGGCATCGAGGCGCCGGAGCGCGCGCAATGGATCCGCACGCTGTTCGACGAGATCACCCGCATCCTCAACCACCTGATGTGGGTGGGCTCGAACGCGCTCGATCTCGGCGCGATGGCTGTGATGCTCTACGCGTTCCGCGAGCGCGAAGAACTGATGGACGTCTACGAGGCGGTGTCGGGCGCGCGCATGCACGCGACCTATTACC
The DNA here is from genome assembly GCF_036584485.1 of Luteimonas flava. Classification (NCBI taxonomy): domain Bacteria; kingdom Pseudomonadati; phylum Pseudomonadota; class Gammaproteobacteria; order Lysobacterales; family Lysobacteraceae; genus Luteimonas; species Luteimonas flava. Next base: position 1,169,879 of record NZ_JAZHBM010000002.1, read on the forward strand.
GTCCCGGCGGCGTCTACCGTGACCTGCCTGTGCAGATGCCGCAGTACGCCGAGTCGCGCTGGCGCAAGGGCGAGAAGCTCAAGCGTTTCAACAAGTGGCGCGGCGGCTCGATGCTCGATTATCTTGAGGCATTCGCCAAGGATTTCCCCAAGCGCGTCGACGAGTACGAAACCCTGCTCACCGACAACCGCATCTGGAAGCAGCGCACCGTCGGCATCGGCGTGATTCCACCGGACCTGGCCAAGGCCTGGGGCATGACCGGCCCGATGCTGCGTGGTTCGGGCGTCGAGTGGGATCTGCGCAAGACGCAGCCTTACGCCAAGTACGCCGACGTCGATTTCGACATCGCGGTGGGCGTCAACGGTGACTGCTACGACCGCTATCTCGTGCGCGTGTTCGAAATGCGCGAGTCGGCGAAGATCATCCAGCAGTGCGTCAACTGGCTGCGGGCGAATCCAGGCCCGGTCATGCTGGACAACTACAAGGTGTCGCCGCCGTCGCGTGAGTCGATGAAGGACGACATGGAAGCGTTGATCCATCACTTCAAGCTGTTCACCGAGGGCTACAGCGTGCCCGCCGGCGAGACCTACAGCGCCGTCGAAGCCCCGAAGGGCGAGTTTGGCTGCTACCTGGTCTCCGACGGCGCGAACAAGCCGTTCCGCGTGCATCTGCGCGCGCCCGGTTTCGCACATCTCTCGTCGATGGACGCCATCACCAGCGGGCACATGCTGTCCGACGTGGTGGCGATGATCGGTACCTATGACATCGTGTTCGGAGAAGTCGACCGATGAAGGCGACTGGCAATTTCGAGAACGCCCGCAACGTCGACCCGATGGTCGTGCTCAGCGGCGACACGCGCGCGCACATCGACCACTGGCTGACCAAGTTCCCCGAAGACCGCAAGCGGTCCGCGGTGCTGCAGGGGCTGTTCGCGGCGCAGGAGCAGAACAACGGCTGGCTGACCGACGAGCTGATCGCCGGCGTCGCCAAGTATCTGGACCTGCCGCCGGTGTGGGCCTACGAGGTCGCGACGTTCTACTCGATGTTCGAGACCGAGAAGGTCGGCCGCAACAACGTCGCGTTCTGCACCAACATCAGCTGCTGGCTCAACGGCGCCGAGGATCTCGTCGCGCACGCGGAGAAGAAGCTGGGCTGCAAGCTGGGTGAATCCACCGCCGACGGTCGCGTCTTCCTCAAGCGCGAGGAAGAGTGCGTCGCTGCGTGCTGCGGCGCGCCGGTCGTGGTCATCAACGGTCATTACCACGAGAAGCTCACACCCGAGACGGTGGACGAGCTGATCGACGGTCTGAAGTAAGGCATCGCGCGGACATGGCACATCACCATCCCAAGTCTTCCGAAGGTTACGGGCCCGTCGGGCCTGCGCCGCAGGAACACCAGGCGGTCTACACCACGCTGCATTTCGACAAGCCGTGGTCCTACGAGAACTACCTCAAGACGGGTGGTTACAGCGCGCTGCGCAAGATTCTCGAGGAGAAGATTGCGCCGGCCGACGTGATCGAGATGGTCAAGCAGTCGGGCCTGCGCGGCCGTGGCGGCGCAGGCTTTCCGACCGGTCTGAAGTGGAGCTTCATGCCCAAGGGCGAGATGCAGAAGTACATCCTCTGCAATTCGGACGAATCCGAGCCGGGCACCGCGAAAGACCGCGACATCCTGCGCTACAACCCGCATTCGGTCATCGAGGGCATGGCGATCGCGTGCTACGCGACCGGCTCGACGGTGGCCTACAACTACCTGCGCGGCGAGTTCCACCACGAGCCCTTCGAGCATCTGGAAGAAGCCACTGCCGAGGCCTATGCCAACGGCTGGCTGGGCAAGAACATCCTCGGCAGCGGCATCGACGTCGACATCTACAACGCGCTCGGCGCGGGCGCCTACATCTGCGGCGAAGAAACCGCGCTGATGGAATCGCTGGAAGGCAAGAAGGGACAGCCGCGCTTCAAGCCGCCGTTCCCGGCCAATTTCGGTCTGTACGGCAAGCCGACGACGATCAACAACACCGAGACCTACGCCTCGGTGCCCGCGATCGTGCGCAACGGCGCGCAGTGGTTCATGGATCTGGGCAAGCCCAACAACGGCGGTTGCAAGATCTTCTCGGTCTCCGGCCACGTGGCCAAGCCGGGCAACCACGAGATCCGTCTGGGCACCTCGTTCGCCGATCTGCTGGCCCTGTGCGGCGGCATGCGCGAAGGCCGCACGATCAAGGGCGTGATTCCGGGTGGTTCGTCGATGCCGGTGCTCCCGGGCGAGACGATGATGGGCCTGACGATGGATTACGACGCGCTGCAGAAGGCCGGCTCCGGCCTCGGCTCGGGCGCGGTGATCGTCATGGACGACACGACCTGCATGGTGCGCGCGTGCCGACGCATCGCGCGCTTCTACTACAAGGAGAGCTGCGGCCAGTGCACGCCGTGCCGCGAAGGCACCGGCTGGATGTACCGCATGCTGTGCCGCATCGCCGACCACACGGCGACGGTCGAAGACCTGCAGATGCTGCGGGCTGCGGCTGGTCAGATCGAGGGACACACCATCTGCGCGTTCGGTGAAGCGGCCGCATGGCCGGTGCAGGGCTTCCTGCGCCATTTCTGGGACGAATTCGAGTACGCGATCGTGAACAAGCGCTTCCTCGTCGACGACCAGCGCAACGGCACCGTGGTGCCCAAGGCGGTCGCCGCATGAGCGCGCAGCCTGTGAACCCGAACCTGCCGCCCGACCACGTCACCGTCTTCATCGACGGCGTCGAACTGGCCGCGCCCAAGGGCTCGATGATCATCCATGCCGCCGACAAGGCCGGCATTCCGATCCCGCGTTTCTGCTATCACGACAAGCTCGAGATCGCCGCGAACTGCCGCATGTGCCTGGTCGACACCGAAGTCGGCGGCCGCGGTGCGCCCAAGCCGTCGCCGGCCTGCGCCACGCCGGTGATGGACGGCCTGAAGGTCTTCACGCGCAACGAGAAGGCGCTCAAGGCCCAGCGCAACGTGATGGAGTTCCTGCTGATCAACCATCCGCTCGACTGCCCGATCTGCGATCAGGGCGGCGAGTGCGAACTGCAGGATCTCTCGCTCGGTTACGGCCGTTCGGTGAGCCGCTTCGCCGAGCGCAAGCGCGTCGTCGCCGACGAGGACCTCGGTCCGCTGGTCGCCACCGAAATGACGCGCTGCATCCAGTGCACGCGCTGCGTGCGCTTCACCGCCGAGATCGCCGGCACCTACGAGCTGGGCGGCATGCAGCGCGGCGAGAACCTGCAGATCGGCACCTACGACGGCAAGCCGCTGACGACCGAACTGTCGGGCAACGTCATCGACGTGTGCCCGGTCGGCGCGCTGACCAACAAGGTGTTCCGCTTCCGTGCGCGTCCGTGGGAACTGATCGCGCGCGAATCGCTCGGCGGTCACGACGCGCTGGGCAGCAACCTGTTCCATCACCTGCGCCGCGGCGACGTGATGCGCACCGTGCCGCGCGACAACGAAGTGGTCAACGAGTGCTGGATCTCCGATCGCGACCGTTACTCGCACCAGGGTCTGACGGCCGATGACCGCGCGGTGCATCCGCTGGTCAAGGACGGGGGCGAGTGGCGCGAGGCGTCGTGGGACGAGGCGCTCGAGCGCGCGATGACGATCCTGCGCGACAACGCGGCCGACGAGCTCGGCGTGCTGGTGCATCCCTCGACCTCGAACGAGGAGGGCGCGCTGCTGGCGCGTCTGGCCGAAGCCCTGGGCACCGGTAACCTCGATCACCGCATCGCCCAGCGCGACCTGTCCGATGGCGCAGTCGCGGAAGCCTTCGCGATGCCGGTCGCCGAACTCGAGCAGGCCGACGTCGTGCTGCTGGTCGGCAGCAATCTCCGTCACGAAGTGCCGCTGCTGCATCACCGCGTGCGCCAGGCGTGGAAGCGCGGCGCCAAGGTGTACGTGGTCAATCCGGTCGATTTCGAATTCACCTTCGACATCGAGGACAAGGCCATCGTGGCGCCGTCGAAGATCGCCGAAACGCTGCAGGTTGCCGAACTCGGCGACGCGCTGCGCGGCGCGAAGCATGCGGCGATCATCGTCGGTGCGCAGGCGGAAGCCAGCGCGCACGCGGCCGACATCCGCAAGGCGGCGGCTGCACTCGCCGCGGAGACCGGCGCGTCGCTGTGCCGCATTCCGCACGGCGCCAATGCGCTGGGTCTGTCGCGTGTCGGCGTGCTGCCGACCTCGCGCGATGCGAACGCGATGCTGGCCGAGCGCCGCGGCGCGTACGTGATCTACGGCATCGAGCCGGGTCTGGACTTCGCCGACCAGGCGCAGGCGTTGCAGGCACTGGGCGCGGCGCAGGTCGTGGCCTTCAGCCACTTCGCCTGCCAGTCCACGCGCAGCGTCGCCGACGTGATCCTGCCGATCGGCGCGCTCGCCGAAGTCGACGCGACGCTGACCAATCTCGAAGGCCGCGACCAGCAGGCCACGGCCGCCGGCAAGCTGCCGGGCGACGCACGTGCCGGCTGGCGCGTGCTGCGCGCCCTCGGTGGCGCGCTCGAAGCGCCGGGCTTCGAGTTCACCGATCTCGCCGGTCTGCGTGCGGGCCTGCAGGGCAGGGCGGTCTCGGTGGCTGCATCCGCGGCGCCGGTCGTCGATGGTGACGGCTTCGAACTGGCCGTCAGCCAGGCGATCTACCGCGTCGACGGTCTGACCCGTCGCGCTGCCGCGCTGCAGTCGCATCCGTTGACCGTCGGCCCGCGCATCGTGCTGCATCCCGACGACGCGGCCGCGAGCCAGGTCGCCGACGGCGGCATGGCCAAGGTCTCGAACGCGGTCGGTACCGCGACGCTGCAGGTGGCGATCGACGATCGCGTCGCACCGGGCGCGGCGTGGGTGGAATCGGGCTACGGCGCCACGGCGGCGCTGTCTGCCGGCAAGGTCAAGGTGGTGGCGGCATGAGTGCGACCCAAACCGGCGTGACCAACACCGCATCGCTGCTGGGCGATCTGTCGGCGCCGCTGTACGACTGGCTGATGTCGCTGGGCGCGATCGGGCTGATCCTGTGGATCGTGCTCAAGATCCTGCTGATCGCGATGCCGGTGATCATCGCCGTCGCGTTCTACGTGGTCTGGGAGCGCAAGCTGCTGGGCTGGATGCATCAGCGCCACGGTCCGATGTACGTGGGCATGGGCATCTTCCAGGCCTTCGCCGACGTCTTCAAACTGCTGTTCAAGGAAGTCATCCAGCCGACCAACGCGCAGCGCGTGCTGTTCGTGCTGGCGCCGCTGATCACGCTCGCGCCCGCATTCGCGGCCTGGGCCGTGGTGCCGTTCGATGCGCAACTGGTGCTGTCGAACGCCAACGCCGGTCTGCTGTATCTGCTGGCCATGACGAGCTTGGGCATCTACGGGATCATCCTCGCCGGCTGGGCCTCGAACTCGAAGTACGCGTTCCTCGGTGCGATGCGCGCCTCGGCGCAGATGATCAGCTACGAAATCGCGATGGGCTTCGCGCTCGTCGGCGTGATGGTCGGTGCGGGCAGCCTGAACCTGTCCGAGATCGTCATGGCGCAGGCCGGCGGCAAGGGCCTGTTCGACTGGTTCTGGCTGCCGATGCTGCCGCTGTTCGTCATCTACTTCATCTCCGGCGTGGCCGAGACCAACCGCGCGCCGTTCGACGTCGTCGAAGGCGAGTCGGAAATCGTCGCCGGCCACATGGTCGAGTACTCGGGGTCGGCGTTCGCGCTGTTCTTCCTCGCCGAATACGCGAACATGATCCTGATCAGCTTCCTGGTCGCGATCTTCTTCCTCGGCGGCTGGCTGTCGCCGTTCCAGGGCCTGGGCATTCCGCTGCTGTCGGTCGACGGCTGGTGGTGGCTGTTCGCGAAGGTGTTCTTCTTCGCCAGCTGCTTCATCTGGTTCCGCGCCTCGTTCCCGCGCTACCGCTACGACCAGATCATGCGGCTGGGCTGGAAGGTCTTCATTCCGATCAGCATCGGCTGGATCGTGGTCACCGCGCTGATGGCGTACTTCGGAATCTTCGAGGCAGGGCAGTAATGGCCAAGTTCGTTGCATGGTTCAGGGGCCTGTTGCTGCTCGAGTTGCTCGGCGGCATGGCGCTGACCTTCCGGTATCTGTTCCGGGACAAGTACACGCTGATGTACCCGATGGAGAAGACGCCGCAGTCGCCGCGTTTCCGCGGTCTGCATGCGCTGCGCCGGTATCCCAACGGCGAGGAGCGCTGCATCGCGTGCAAGCTGTGCGAGGCCGTGTGCCCCGCGCTGGCGATCACGATCGATTCCGAGCAGCGCGAGGACGGCACCCGCCGCACCACGCGTTACGACATCGATCTGTTCAAGTGCATCTACTGCGGCTTCTGCGAGGAATCGTGCCCGGTGGACTCGATCGTCGAGACCCATCTGCACGAGTACCACTTCGAGAACCGCGGCGAGAACATCGTGACCAAGCCACAGCTGCTGGCGATCGGCGACCGTCTCGAGAGCGAGATCGCAGAACGTCGCGCCGCCGACTCCGCGTACAGGTAAGTCATGAATTTCGACCTGATTGCATTCCTCGTCTTCGCCGCGATCACCGTGATGTCCGCGGTGGCGGTGATCAGTGCCCGCAACCCGGTGCACGCGGCGCTGTTCCTGGTGCTGACGTTCTTCTCCACCGCCTGCACCTGGCTGCTGGTCGGCGCCGAGTTCCTCGGCCTCGCGCTGGTGCTGGTCTACGTCGGCGCGGTGATGGTGCTGTTCCTGTTCGTGGTGATGATGCTCGACGTGGACGTCGCGCCGATGCGCGAAGGCTACGTGCGCTATCTGCCGGTCGGCCTGATCGTCGCGGTGGTGATGCTGGTCGAGATCGTCACCCTGATCGGCGTGCGCGCGAAGATGGCGCCGTTCGCCGTCGATGCGGTCGACGAGGCGGGCGTGTCGAACACGGTGTGGATCGCACGCCGGCTGTTCACCGACTTCCTGCTGCCGTTCGAAGTCGCCGCGGTCATCCTGACCGTCGCGGTCATCGCCGCGGTGATGCTCACCCTGCGCCGCCGTCCCGGCACCAAGCACCAGAATCCGGGCGAGCAGGCCCGCGTGCGGGCGTCGGACCGCATGCGCGTGGTCAAGATGGACGCGGTGCGTCCGGTCGTCGAGCCCACACCGGGCGAAGGCGAGGGAGAAGCGAAATGACCGAGCTGTTCGGAACCGGCCTCGCGCTGGGCCATTACCTCTCGCTGGGTGCGGTGCTGTTCTGCATCTCCGTCGCGGGCATCTTCCTCAACCGGAAGAACGTGATCATCCTGCTGATGTCGATCGAGCTGATGCTGCTCGCGGTCAACATCAACTTCATCGCGTTCTCGCGCGAGTTCGGCGACGCCGCCGGGCAGATCTTCGTGTTCTTCATTCTCACCGTGGCCGCGGCCGAGGCCGCGATCGGTCTCGCGATCCTGGTCACGCTGTTCCGCAACCGGCGCACGATCAATGTCGCCGAACTCGACACGTTGAAGGGCTGATCCGGGCATGGAGAACGCTGTTTCCGAGATCATGATTTCCCAGACCACGCTGGTCGCGATCGTGCTCGCGCCGCTGCTGGGCTCGATCATCGCGGGCCTGTTCGGCCGCCAGGTCGGCCGCGCCGGTGCGCACACGGTCACCATCGCCGGCGTCGCGATCAGCTGCGCCCTGTCGATCTATACGCTGTGGCAGTTGATGCAGGGCGCGCCGACCTTCAACGAGAACGTCTACACGTTCTTCGAGGTCGGCAACTATTCGGCGCATGTCGGCTTCCTGATCGACAACCTCACCGCGATGATGATGGTCGTGGTGACGTTCGTGTCGCTGCTGGTGCACGTCTACACCATCGGCTACATGTCCGAGGATCCGGGCTACCAGCGCTTCTTCAGCTACATTTCGCTGTTCACCTTCTCGATGCTGATGCTGGTGATGGGCAACAACTTCCTGCAGCTGTTCTTCGGCTGGGAAGCGGTGGGCCTGGTGTCGTACCTGCTGATCGGTTTCTGGTTCAAGAAGCCGACCGCGGTGTTCGCCAACATGAAGGCGTTCCTGGTCAACCGCGTCGGCGATTTCGGCTTCCTGCTCGGTATCGCCGGCGTGCTGTACTGGTTCGGCAGCCTGGATTACGCGACCGTTTTCGCTGCGGCTGACACCACGATCGGCGGCGGCCAGACGATCGAAGTGATCACCGGCTTCGAGTGGTCGGTCGCGACCCTGGTCTGCATCTGTCTCTTCATCGGCGCGATGGGCAAGTCGGCCCAGGTGCCGCTGCACGTGTGGCTGCCCGACTCGATGGAAGGCCCGACCCCGATCTCGGCGCTGATCCACGCCGCGACCATGGTCACCGCCGGCATCTTCATGGTGGCGCGCATGTCGCCGCTGTTCGAGCTGTCGGAGACCGCGCTGCAGTTCATCCTCTTCATCGGTGCGACCACGGCCTTCTTCACCGGCCTGATCGGCATCGTGCAGAACGACATCAAGCGCGTCGTCGCCTATTCGACGCTGTCGCAGCTGGGCTACATGACCGTCGCGCTCGGCGTGTCGGCCTACTCGGCCGCGGTGTTCCACCTGATGACGCATGCGTTCTTCAAGGCGCTGCTGTTCCTGGCGGCGGGCTCGGTGATCATCGGCATGCACCACGAGCAGGACATGCGCAAGATGGGCGGCCTGCGCAAGTACATGCCGATCACGTTCTGGACCAGCGTCATCGGCACGCTGGCCCTGGTGGGCACGCCGTTCTTCAGCGGCTTCTACTCCAAGGACACGATCATCGAGGCGGCCAAGCACGCCAGCGACGGTGGCGGCTGGGTGTTCCAGTACGCGTACTGGTCGGTGCTGCTGGGCGCGTTCGTGACCTCGTTCTACAGCTTCCGCCTGCTGTACATGACGTACTTCGGCAAGGAGCGTTTCCGCGACGCGCATGCGTCCGACGCCCATGCGACGCACGACGCGCACGGGCACGAAACGCATCACGAGCCGCTGCACGACGACGGCCACGGCCATGCGGTCGCCGCGCACGCCGACCACGCGCACGACGACCATGGTCACCACGGTCCGCACGAGCCGCACGAGTCGCCGTGGGTGGTGACGCTGCCGCTGATCCTGCTGGCGATCCCGTCGATCCTGATCGGTTACTTCACCGCGGGTCCGATGCTGTTCGGCACCGACTGGACCGGCCATCACGAGGTGCGCGGCTTCTTCGACGGCGTGATCCACGTGCTGGCGTCCAACGACGTGCTGGCCGCGCTGAAGGAAGAGCTGTGGCACGGCCCGGCGGCGTTCGCGCTGCACGGCTTCATGGCGCCGGCGTTCTGGCTGGTCGTCGCGGGCTTCGTGCTGGCCACCGTCATGTACTGGTGGAAGCCCGAACTGGCGGCGAAGGCCGCGCACGTGTTCCGCCTGCCCATCCGCGTGCTCGAGAACAAGTACGGCATGGACGACCTGTGGATCGGCGGTTTCGCCGGTGGCGGTGTCGGGCTGGGCAAGCTGTCGCGGGTGTTCGACACCAAGGTGATCGACGGCGTCTTCGTCAACGGTCCGGCGCGCGTCGTCGGCCTGTTCTCGGGCGTCGTCCGCCGGCTGCAGTCCGGCGCTCTCTACCACTACGCATTCGCGATGATCGTCGGCCTGATCGTGCTTCTGGCCATCCTCATCAAGTACTGGCGCTGACGGAATACGATACGTGTCGAACTGGCCTCTTCTCAGTCTCCTGATCTGGCTGCCGATCCTCGGCGGTGCGTGCGTGCTCGCTCTGGGCGAACGCCGCCCCGACGCGGCGCGCTGGGTATCGCTGGCGTTCGCGCTGCTCGTCTTCGTCCTCAGCATTCCGCTGTTCACCGGCTTCGACTATGCCAACGCGGGTCTGCAGTTCCTCGAGCGGCGCGAGTGGATCCCGTCGCTCGACATCGAGTACCACCTCGGCGCCGACGGCATCTCGGTCGCGCTGATCATCCTGACCACGCTGACCACCGCGCTGGTGCTGATCGGCGCCTGGGGCTCGGTGACCAAGCGCGTCTCGCAGTACTTCGCGGCGATGCTGATCCTCGAAGGCATGATGGTCGGCGTGTTCGCAGCCGTGGACGCGATGCTGTTCTACGTGTTCTTCGAAGCCATGCTGATCCCGATGTTCATCATCATCGGTGTCTGGGGTGGCGCGAACCGCGTGTACGCCTCGGTGAAGTTCTTCCTGTACACGTTCCTCGGCTCGGTCTTCATGCTGGTCGCGCTGATCTACCTGTACATCCAGGCCGGCAGCTGGCAGCTGCCCGATCTCTACGCACTGCGCCTGTCGTCGACGGAACAGATGTGGATCTTCTTCGCGTTCCTCGCCGCGTTCGCGGTGAAGGTGCCGATGTTCCCGGTGCACACCTGGTTGCCGGACGCGCACGTCGAGGCGCCGACCGGCGGCTCGGTGATCCTGGCGGCGATCATGCTGAAGATCGGCGGCTACGGCTTCCTGCGCTTCAACCTGCCGATCACGCCGGACGCCGGCCACGAATGGGCGTGGCTCGTCATCGGCCTGTCGCTGATCGCGATCGTCTACGTGGGTCTGGTGGCGCTGGTCCAGCAGGACATGAAGAAGCTGGTCGCGTATTCGTCCGTGTCGCACATGGGCTTCGTGACGCTGGGTGTGTTCATCGCGTTCGCGCTGATGCGCGACGTGCAGGGTGGCTCGGACGCCGCGCGTCTCGGTCTGCAGGGCGCGATGGTGCAGATGGTCTCGCACGGCTTCATCTCCGGCGCGATGTTCTCCTGCATCGGCATCCTCTACGACCGCATGCACACCCGGAACATCAAGAATTACGGCGGCGTCGCCAACGTGATGCCGTGGTTCGCCGCGTTCTACGTGCTGTTCGCGATGGCCAACTCGGGCCTGCCGGGTACCTCGGGCTTCGTCGGCGAGTTCATGGTCATCCTGGCCGCGTTCCAGAGCCATCCGCTGATCGCGTTCTTCGCGGCGATGACGCTGATCATCGGTGCGGCCTACACCCTGTGGCTGGTCAAGCGCGTGCTCTACGGTGAAGTGTCGAATGCGCACGTCGCGGCGCTCAAGGACATCAACGCCCGCGAAGCGCTGGTGCTCGGCGTGTTCGCGGCCGGCACGCTGCTGATCGGCGTGTATCCCAAGCCGCTGACCGACCTGATGGAGCCGTCCATCGCGCAACTGGCGAACCTGATCGCCGCAAGCAAGCTTTAAGGACACCGTTGCGATGATTTCTGCCCCGATGACGCCTCCCATCCGCACGCTGGCCGAGCTGGGCCCGATCGTGCCCGAGCTCGTGATCGTGCTGGGTGCGTTCGCCCTGCTGATGCTCGACCTGTTCATCGACCCGCGCCGCCGGATCATCACCCACGTGCTGGCCGTCGCGACGATGCTCGCCGCCGCCGCGCTGATCGTGTTCGGCGTCGGTGGCCACGGCAGCATCCTCGCCGACATGTTCGTGCGCGATGGCGGCGCCGACGTGCTCAAGGTCGCCGGTCTCGTGGTCGGCGCCGCGGCGCTGGGCTACGCCTGGACATGGCTGCGCGAGCGCGATCTGTACCAGGGCGAGATCCCGGTGCTGTTCCTGTTCACCACCGCCGGCATGATGCTGCTGGTGTCGGCCAACAACCTGACGATGGTCTACGTCGGTCTGGAGCTGCTGGCGCTGTGTTCCTACGCGCTGGTCGCCTGCGACCGCGACAGCAAACTCGCGTCCGAAGCGGCGATGAAGTACTTCGTGCTCGGTGCACTGGCGTCGGGCATGCTGCTGTTCGGCATGTCGCTGATCTACGGCGCCACCGGCACGCTGTCGCTGCCCGCGATCCACGACGCGATCGGCGGCCTGTCGGGCGACGGCCGCGTGCTGATGCTGACTGGGATGGTGTTCCTGATCGTCGGTATCGCGTTCAAGTTCGGCGCCGCGCCGTTCCACATGTGGCTGCCCGACACCTACCACGGTGCGCCGACGCCGATCGTCGCCTTCATCAGCTCGGTGCCGAAGATCGCCGCGTTCGGTATGGCCTGGCGCCTGCTCGACACCGCGCTCGGCCCGATGCACGACCAGGCGCAGATCCTGCTGTCGATCCTCGCCGCGCTGTCGCTGGTGGTCGGCAACCTGTTCGCGCTCGCGCAGACCAATCTCAAGCGCATGCTCGCCTACTCGACGATCTCGCACGTCGGCTTCCTGTTTCTCGGCCTCGCCGGTGGCGGGGAAGTGGGCTATGCCTCGGCGATGTTTTACGTCGTCAGCTACGCGGTGATGTCGGCGGCCGCGTTCGGCGCGATCGTCATGCTGTCGCGCAACGGGTTCGAAGCCGATCGCATCGACGACTACAAGGGCCTGAACCAGCGCAGCCCATGGATGGCCGGCCTCGTGCTGTGCGTCATGGCCTCGCTCGCCGGCGTGCCGCCGTTCCTCGGTTTCTGGGCCAAGCTCGCCGTGCTGCAGGGCGCCCTGCAGGGTGATCTGCTGTGGCTGGCGATTGTCGGCATCGTGTTCGCGGTGATCGGCGCGTTCTACTACCTGCGCGTGATCAAGGTCATGTACTTCGACGCACCCGAGGCCGCGCCGATGGCGCAGCGTGCCGGGACGCCGATGCGCGTGGTGTTCGCACTCAATGTGCTGGCGCTGCTGGTGGTCGTGCCGTTCTTCAGTCCGCTGATGGCGTGGTGCCAGCAGGCATTCGCCGCCTGAGTCTGTTAGGATGCGCGCCCGGTCGTTGCGAATGCAGCGATCGGGGGAAGTTCGAGGGATGCGGAATCGTTCGAAACTTCTTGCACTATCGAAGAGAAATCTTCATAATTCCGCTTCTGATGCGGGGTGGAGCAGTCTGGCAGCTCGTCGGGCTCATAACCCGAAGGTCGCAGGTTCAAATCCTGCCCCCGCTACCACATTCAACGCAGTAAAGAAGGCGCACCTCCGGGTGCATCCGACGCGAAGAATCTGGGCTTTGCCGAAGCAACTGCTTCGCTTCGGCGCCGACATCCAGTGGTATCGGACAAGGGGCCCATCGGGCCCTTTGTCGTTTTCCGCGATCGGAAAACCGCAGGCGCCCGGGGCAACGCGGTGCGCTTCACGACAGCGACGATCGTGCGATACCGGATACGCAACGGACGAGGGATCAGTGGCGGACAAAGCGACACAACTGACGCAATTGCTGGCACCGACGGTCGAGGCCCTCGGGCTCGAACTGCTGGGCATCGAATACCTGACGGCGCCGGGTGGCGCGCTCGTACGCATCTACATCGACGTGCCGGCCAGCGCCGAAGCCGGACAGGCCGATCCGGAAGGCGAGGGCGGCCAAGGCGTGACGATCGAACACTGCGAGGCGGTCAGCCGCGAAGTGTCGGCGCAGCTCGACGTCGAGGATCCGATCAGCGGCAACTACACTCTCGAGGTGTCGTCGCCCGGCATCGACCGTCCGCTGTTCAACGTCGCGCAGTTCGCACAGTTCCAGGGCGAGACCGCCAAGGTCGGCCTGAAGCTGCCGCAGGACGGGCGTCGCCGCCTGACCGGTCGCATCACCGCGGTCGAAGGCGACACCGTGACGTTCGATGTCGACGGCAACACGTTCACCGTGCAGGCCGACAACATCGAGAAGGCCCGCGTGGTGCCCGACTGGGCCGCGCTGGGCCTCGCCGCGTCGAAGGACAAGAAGGACAACGGCCGCGCCACCGGCGCGACCCGCAAGGCCAACCACACACCACGTGACAACAAGCGGTCGGCGGATCCGTCGACCGGTGCGGAGTGAATGAAAAGATGAGCAAGGAACTGTTGCTGGTCGTCGACGCGGTCGCGAGCGAGAAGGGCGTCCCGGAATCCGTGATTCTCGAGGCCATCGAAGCCGCGCTGGCGACTGCCGCCAAGAAGCGCTACATGGACCAGGACGTGCTGACGCGCGTCGCGATCGATTCGAAGGACGGAAGCTACGAGACCTTCCGCCGCTGGGAAGTGGTGGCCGACGACGTCGTCATGGAATCGCCGGACCGCCAGCTGCGTCTGATGGATGCGATCGAAGAAGCCGAAGGCGTCGAGGTCGGCGACTACATCGAAGAGCAGATCGAGAACGTCGACTTCGGCCGCATCGCCGCCCAGGCCGCCAAGCAGGTCATCGTGCAGCGCGTGCGCGAGGCCGAGCGCCAGCAGGTCGTCGATGCGTGGAAGGATCGCGTGGGCGAGCTGGTCACCGGCGTGGTCAAGCGCGTCGAGCGCGGCAACGTCTACGTCGATCTGGGCGGCAACGCCGAAGCGTTGATTCCGAAGGACAAGGCGATTCCGCGCGACGTCGTGCGCGCCGGCGATCGCGTGCGCGGTTTCCTGTTCGACGTGCGCAGCGAGCCCCGCGGCCCGCAGCTGTTCATCAGCCGCGCCGCGCCGGAATTCATGATGGAGCTGTTCAAGCTCGAAGTGCCGGAAGTCGGCCAGGGCCTGGTCGAGATCAAGGCCTGCGCACGTGATCCGGGCGACCGCGCCAAGATCGCCGTGCTGGCCTACGACACCCGCACCGATCCCATCGGCGCCTGCATCGGCATGCGCGGTTCGCGCGTGCAGGCGGTCTCGAACGAGTTGAACGGCGAGCGCGTCGACATCGTGCTGTGGTCGGACAACCCGGCGCAGTTCGTCATCAACGCGATGGCCCCGGCCGAAGTGCAGTCGATCGTCGTCGACGAAGACAAGCACTCGATGGACCTGGCGGTCGCCGAGGACAAGCTCGCCCAGGCGATCGGCAAGGGCGGCCAGAACGTGCGCCTCGCCAGCCGCCTGTCGGGCTGGCAGCTCAATGTGATGACCCAGGACCAGGTCACCGCGAAGTCGGATGCCGAGCAGGCATCGGCGCGCGCCCTGTTCCAGGAGAAGCTGGAAGTCGACGAGGAAATCGCCGGCATCCTGGTCGCCGAGGGGTTCAGCACGGTCGAGGAAATCGCCTACGTGCCGGTCGGCGAGCTGCTGGCGGTCGAAGGCTTCGACGAGGACATCGTCGAGGAACTGCGTGGCCGTGCACGCGACTCGCTGCTCAACGACGCGCTCGCGGTCGAAGAGGGCGTGGACGAGAACGCGCCGGCGGACGATCTGCTCGCGCTCGAGGGTATGGACGAGGCGACGGCGTACGCGCTGGCCGCCAACGGCATCCGCACCAGCGAGGACCTGTCGGACCTGGGCGCGGACGAAGTGGTCGAGTTCGGCATCGAGGACCTCGACGAGGCCCGCGCCGCCGCGCTGATCCTCGCCGCCCGTGCCGAAGAGATCGCGCGCCTGGAAAGGGAAGGCTGACGGGTCGCGCCGCGCCGGTGCCCAGCGCCGGCGCAGAACGCGGCCGCCAGCCACGGATGACGATCCAGTTCGGAACGAATCCCATGCAGCGGTAGAATGACAAATCCACTGCGCCCCGCACTTCGCGGCGGCGCGCAAGGAACCGGAATCACGAATGTCGCAACAAACCACCATCCGCAAGCTGGCCGCACTGGTGAACACGCCGGTCGAGAAACTGCTTGAACAGCTGTCCGAAGCGGGCATGCCGTTCAGCGATCCCGACCAGAGCGTGACCAGTGCCGAGAAGCTCAAGCTGCTCGGTTTCCTCAAGCGCGCGCACGGCAAGGGTGAAGACCCGGCCGAGGAAGCCGCTGCGCCGAAGAAGATCACGCTCAGCCGCAGCCGCAAGCAGGAACTGACGGTCGGTGGCGGCAAGAACCGCCAGACGGTCGACGTCGTCGTGCGCAAGAAGGTCACGCTGAGCCCGAACGCGGGTGGTGCGGTCGATCCGGATGCCGAGCGCGCCGAGATCCTGCGCAAGCTCGAAGAGTCGCGCGCGAAGAACCTGTCCGAGCAGCAGCGCCTGGCCGAGGACGACAAGCGTCGCGCCGACGAGGCCGAAGCGCGCAAGCGCGAAGCGGAAGCCGAGGCCGAGCGTCTGCGCCAGGTCGCAGCCGCCGCTGCCGCCGTGCCGCCGGAAGAAGCCGCCGAAGCGACGCGTCGCCCGCCGGCTGCGCACGGTCACGGCCACAAGCCGCCGGCGCCGCCGCGCGCCGACGACCGCAACGCGCCCGCCGGTGCCAAGCACAAGGGCAACCGCGGTTCGCACGCGATGGTCAGTGGCGTCGAGGACGACGACAAGACCGCGCGCTTCGCCGGCCAGTTGCACCTCAGCGCCTCCGATCGCGCCCGTCGCAGCACCAGCAACACGCGCGGCAAGCCGCAGCGTGGCGGTCCGCAGCGTCGTGGCAGTGCCCCGTCGCGCAGCGGCGGTGGCCCGCACGGCTTCGAGCGCCCGACCGCGCCGATGCAGCGCGAAGTGGCGATCGGCGATGCGATCACCGTGGCCGATCTCGCGCAGAAGCTCGCGATGAAGGGCGGCGACGTGGTCAAGGCGCTGTTCAAGATGGGCGTCATGGCGACCATCACCCAGTCGATCGATCACGACACCGCGGCCCTGGCCGTCGAAGAACTCGGCCACATTCCGGTGCGCGCCGATGCCGACGACGCCGAGAGCGAGCTGATCGCACACGTGGGCGAGGCGCAGGGCGACCAGGTCGCGCGTCCGCCGGTCGTCACGATCATGGGTCACGTCGATCACGGCAAGACCTCGCTGCTCGACTACATCCGTCGCACCAAGATCGCCTCGGGCGAAGCGGGTGGCATCACGCAGCACATCGGCGCGTACCACGTCGAAACCGACAAGGGCGTCATCAGCTTCCTCGACACCCCGGGCCACGCGGCATTTACTTCGATGCGTGCGCGCGGCGCCAAGCTCACCGACATCGTGATCCTGGTGGTCGCGGCCGACGACGGCGTCATGCCGCAGACGGTCGAGGCGATCAAGCACGCGAAGGCGGCGAAGGTGCCGCTGATCGTGGCGATCAACAAGATCGACAAGTCGGGCGCGGATCCGTCGCGGGTCAAGAACGAACTGCTCGAGCACGAGATCGTGGCCGAGGACTTCGGCGGCGACACGCAGATGGTGGAGCTGTCGGCCAAGACCGGCGACGGCGTCGACGATCTGCTCGATGCGATCTCGCTGCAGTCCGAAATCCTCGAACTGCGCGCCGTGGCCGAAGGCCGCGCGAGCGGTACGGTCATCGAATCCTCGCTCGACAAGGGCCGCGGCCCGGTCGCGACGGTGCTGGTGCAGAACGGCCTGCTGTCGCGTGGCGATTACCTCGTCTGCGGCGTGCAGTACGGCCGCGTGCGTGCGCTGTTCGACGAAACCGGCAGCCAGGTGCCGACGGCCGGTCCGTCGATCCCGGTGCAGGTGCTGGGTCTGTCGGGCGTGCCGGATGCGGGCGACGATTTCGTCGTCGTCGCCGACGAGCGTCTGGCCAAGGACGTGGCCTCGCAGCGCGACACCAAGCGCCGCGAAACGCGCCTGGTGCAGGCCGCGGGCAACCGCATGGAAGACATCATGGCGCAGATGGGCCAGGCCGAGCAGCAGCTGTCGCTCAACCTGGTCATCAAGGCCGACGTGCAGGGCTCGGTCGAAGCGCTCAAGCAGTCGCTGGTCGCGCTGTCGAACGAACAGATCCGCATCAACGTCATCGTCTCCGGCGTCGGCGGCATCACCGAGTCGGACGCCAACTCCGCGGCCGCGGCCAAGGCCACGATCATCGGCTTCAACGTTCGTGCCGACGCCTCGGCGCGCAAGGTGATCGAGAACAGCGCGCTGGATCTGCGCTACTTCTCGGTGATCTACGACGTGATCGACCAGGTCAAGCAGGTCGCCTCGGGCATCCTGGGCATGGAGATCCGCGAAGAGATCATCGGTACCGCGGAAGTGCGCGACGTGTTCCGCAGCTCCAAGTTCGGTGCGGTCGCCGGCTCGATGGTCATCGAGGGTGTGGTCAAGCGCAACAAGCCGATCCGCGTGCTGCGCGACAACACGGTCATCTTCGAGGGCGAGCTGGAATCGCTGCGCCGCTTCAAGGAAAACGTCGACGAAGTGCGCAACGGCACCGAGTGCGGCATCGGCGTCAAGGCCTACAACGACGTCAAGCCGGGCGACCAGATCGAGTGCTTCGAGCGCATCGAGGTCCAGCGCACCCTGTAAGGGCGCGCCGGATGCAATGCCGGCGGCCGGGCTCCGTACATGCGGACCCGGCCGTCGTCGTCTCAGGCGGTTCCGTCCGCCGTGTTCCAGACTTTCTTCCGTCCCATCGCAACAGGTGTTCCGTCCGTGCCCACGAAATCCTTCCACCGTACCGACCGCGTCTCCGCCCAGCTCCGTCGTGAGCTCGGAACGCTCGTGCGCGAGGCAGTCTCCGAACACGGCTTGCCGTCGGTCAGCGTGTCCGACGTCGAGGTCACCCGCGACATGGCCCACGCCAAGGTCTTCGTGACCGCGCTGCAGTCCGAGCGTGCCGACGAGGCGATGAAGGGCCTCAAGGCCGTCGCGCACGAGATCCGCTTCCGCCTCGCGCGCGCGGTGAAGCTGCGCCACGTGCCGGAATTGCATTTCCACTACGACGATTCGGTCGATCGCGGCGAGCGCATCGACAATCTGCTGCGCGATGTCGGCGAACCTTCCGCCGACTGACGCCGGCGCCCCGCCTGCGACGCCGCCGCGCCCGCGCGGCAAGCGTCGGCAGCAGGACCGTCCGCGCACCCAGTTCCGCAAGCTCGACGGCATCCTGCTGCTCGACAAGCCGCGTGGCATGAGCTCCAACCAGGCGCTGCAGCGCGTGCGGCACCTGTTCCGCGCCGAGAAGGGCGGCCACACAGGCAGCCTCGATCCCCTGGCGACCGGCCTGCTGCCGGTCTGCTTCGGCGAGGCGACCAAGATCGCCGGCGGCCTGCTCGGCGCACGCAAGGCCTACACCACCGTCGCCCGGCTCGGGCAGGTCACCGATACCGACGACGCCGACGGCGAGATCCTGCGTGAGCGCCCGGTGCCGTCGCTGACCATCGAAACCCTCGATGCCGCGCTCGGCCAGCTGGTGGGTCGCATCCAGCAGCGCCCGCCGATCTACTCCGCGCTCAAGCGCGGCGGCGAGCCGCTGTACGCCAAGGCGCGTCGCGGCGAGACGGTCGAGGTCGACGTGCGCCCGGTCGACGTGCACGCCTTCGAGCTCCAGTCCGCGGCCGATCTGCTCGACGGCGTGCTCGAACCCGACGGCATGCCGCAGCTGCGTCTGCACGTCGAATGCGGCTCGGGTACCTACGTGCGCAGTCTGGTCCGCGATCTGGGCGAACTGCTGGGCTGTGGCGCGCACGTGGCCGAGCTGCGCCGGCTCTGGGTCGATCCGTTCCGCGATCCGCGCATGTGGACGCTGGAGGACCTGCAGGCGCTGGCCACGCGCGGCGAATCGCAGCTCGAAGCCTGTCTGCTGGAAATCGAGGCCGGCATGCTGGCGTGGCCGAAAGTCCACGTCGACGCGCGCCAGGCTGCGCGCCTGCAGAACGGCCAGGACGTGCCGGTCGCGCATGCATCGGTGGGCGAGGTGGCCATCATCGGGCCGACCGGTCGCGCCGAAGGTCTCGGGCAGGTGGCCGATGATGGCCGCCTGAAACCGCAACGCATGTTCCGCCGCGCAGACGCGAACGACACCGGGGCCTGAATGGCCGCCTTGTCCGGCTGTCCGCCCGGCGGTACAATTTCGCCGCCTTTTTCAAGGCACACTGCAGCATCCATCCACAGGCGGTCCGGGCGGTACGCGACGGTCATACGACCGGTCGCTGTCTTCTGCGGGACCCGCGTCCAGAGAACATGAAATGACCAGCACCATCGACAACGGCAAGATCATCGAAGAACACAAGCGCGGCGACAACGACACCGGCTCCCCGGAAGTCCAGGTCGCTCTGCTGACCGCACGCATCGTGCACCTGACCGAGCACTTCAAGACGCACAAGAAGGATCATCACAGCCGCCGCGGCCTGCTGATGATGGTCAACCGTCGTCGCAGCCTGCTCGACTATCTGCACCGCAAGGATGCAGGTCGTTACAAGGCCCTGATCGAGAAGCTCGGTCTGCGTCGCTAAGACTGGTACCCACCGCGGCGCAGAAATGCGCCGCGGTTCTTTTTAGGGCGTGGGCAGCGTCCGCCCGGACGGGGCATGGGTCCCGGTCGGTTCATCGCAAGAGACATCAAGGAATTCAACGTGGCGAAAGTGACAAAGAGCTTCCAGTTCGGCAACCACACGGTGATGCTCGAGACCGGCGAGATCGCGCGCCAGGCCGGCGGCGCCGTCATGGTGTCGTGCGAGGGCACCCAGGTGCTGGTCACCGCGGTCGCCAACAAGACCGCACGCGAAGGGCAGGATTTCTTCCCGCTGACCGTCGACTACCAGGAGAAGTTCTACGCCGGCGGCCGCATCCCGGGCGGCTTCTTCAAGCGTGAAGGTCGCGCCACCGAGAAGGAGACGCTGACGTCGCGCCTGATCGACCGTCCGATCCGTCCGTTGTTCCCCGATGGCTTCCGCAACGAAGTCCAGGTCATCGCCACCGTGATGTCGATGAACCCCGAGATCGACGGCGACATCCTCGCCCTGATCGGCGCCTCGGCTGCACTGTCGCTTTCGGGCGCGCCGTTCGACGGCCCGATCGGCGCCGCCAAGGTCGGTTACAAGGACGGCCAGTACCTGCTGAACCCGACCGTGTCGGAGCTGAAGGATTCGGACCTCGAGCTCGTCGTCGCCGGTACCGCGAACGCCGTGCTGATGGTCGAGTCGGAAGCGAAGGAACTCTCGGAAGATGTGATGCTCGGCGCCGTGATGTTCGGCCACCAGCAGATGCAGGTCGCCATCGCCACGATCAACGAGCTCGTCGCCGAAGCCGGCAAGCCGAAGTGGGAATGGTCGGCGCCGGCCGCCAACGAGGGCCTGATCTCGACCCTGCGTACCGCGATCGGCGAGCAGCTCGCCAGCGCGTTCCAGGTGCGCGACAAGCTCGAGCGCAAGGACGCGATCTCCAAGGTCAAGAAGGCGATCCTCGAAGCCGTACAGCCGCACGCCGAAGCCAACGCCTGGTCGAACAGCGAGCTGTCGAAGGAATTCGGCGAGCAGGAATACCAGACGATGCGCGACTCGGTCCTCAAGACCAAGGTCCGTATCGACGGTCGCGCGCTCGACACCGTGCGCCCGATCAGCTCGAAGGTCAGCATCCTCCCGCGCGTGCACGGCTCCTCGCTGTTCACCCGTGGCGAGACGCAGGCGATCGTCGCTGTGACCCTCGGCACCGCGCGCGATGGCCAGATCATCGACGCCGTCGCCGGCGAGTACAAAGAGCACTTCCTGTTCCACTACAACTTCCCCCCGTACTCGGTGGGCGAAGCCGGCCGCATGATGGGTCCGAAGCGTCGCGAGATCGGCCACGGCCGTCTGGCCAAGCGCGGCGTGCTCGCCGTGATGCCGACGATGGAAGAGTTCCCGTACACCATCCGCGTCGTTTCGGAGATCACCGAGTCGAACGGCTCCTCGTCGATGGCGTCGGTCTGCGGTTCCTCGCTGGCGCTGATGGACGCGGGCGTGCCGATCAAGGCACCGGTCGCCGGCATCGCGATGGGCCTGGTCAAGGAAGGCGACGACTACGTCGTGCTGTCGGACATCCTGGGTGACGAAGATCACCTCGGCGACATGGACTTCAAGGTCGCCGGCACCACGAACGGCATCTCGGCGCTGCAGATGGACATCAAGATCCAGGGCATCACCGAAGAGATCATGAAGGTCGCGCTGGCCCAGGCGAAGCAGGGTCGTCTGCACATCCTCCAGGAGATGAGCAGCGCGCTGACCACGGCACGTACCGAACTCAGTGAGTTCGCGCCGCGCCTGATCACGATCAAGATCCACCCCGACAAGATCCGCGAAGTCATCGGCAAGGGCGGTTCGGTCATCCAGGGCATCACCAAGGAAACCGGCACCCAGATCGACATCCAGGACGACGGCACGATCACGATCGCCTCGGTCGACGCCGCTGCCGGTCGCGCTGCGAAGGAACGCATCGAGCAGATCACGTCGGACGTCGAGCCGGGCCGCATCTACGAGGGCAAGGTCGTCAAGCTGATGGACTTCGGTGCATTCGTGACGATCTCCCCCGGCAAGGACGGCCTGGTCCACGTGTCGCAGATCTCCAACGAGCGTGTCGAGAAGGTCGGCGACGTGCTCAAGGAAGGCGATGTGGTCAAGGTCAAGGTGCTGGAAGTCGACAAGCAGGGCCGCATCCGCCTGTCGATGAAGGCCGTCGCCGAAGGCGAAGGCACGCCGGCCGAGTAATCGCCAGCGTTGCATGTCTTAAGGAAACGGGCCGCGCAAGCGGCCCGTTTTCGTTGGGGCGTGTCGTCGGTGTCGACCACGCGCCTCGCGCTCGCATCGAAGCCGGGCCGCGCACGTCAGATGCGGTTTCCACCTCTGCCGACCTCTCGATGCAGGTGCAACGGATGCATTTTTCGATTGCTGCTCAAACAGCCGCAATCCCTGCAAATCCCCGCAGAAGAACGCCCTTCGACGCCGTTCCCGCAGGAAACTGACTGCGCCATCTAGTCCCATGGTGTGAGTTTGCAATCGTTGTTCATCTGGCAGGCTTGCGGCATGCAGACCGATACCTCGACCCAGACCGCTGTCAAAGCCCCGACCCCCGGGCCCGCGCCGAAGCGCAAACAACTCTGGCACCACCTGTACTTCTGGGTACTGGTGGGCATCGCCGCGGGCATCGTCATCGGCCTCGCCGCGCCGCAGGTCGGCGCGCAGATGAAATGGCTGGCCGATCTCTTCATCAAGCTGGTCAAGGTCGTCATCGCGCCGACCATCTTCGCGACCGTCGCGGTGGGCATCGCCGGACTCGGCAACCTCGCCAAGGCCGGCGGCCTGGCGCTCAAGACCGTCATCTACTTCAACGTCACCACCGTTTTCGCGCTGGGCATCGGCCTGGTCGTCATCAATCTGCTGGGCCCGGGCCGCATGCTCGGCCTCGACATCGCCACCTTCGACGCGTCCGCTGCCGACGGCACGCTGCAGAGCGCGGGCGCCGCGGCGGGCGAGGGCATCACCGGCTTCCTGCTGCATCTGGTGCCCAGCTCGTTCATGGGCGCGTTCGTCGAGGGCCAGCTGATCCAGGTGCTGGTGATGGCGATCCTCGTCGCCTGCGCGATCACGATGCTCGGCGAACGCGGCAAGCCGGCGGTCGCCGCGCTCGATACCATCGCCCAGGTGATGTTCGGCGTCATCAAGATCGTCATGTGGTTCGCGCCGCTGGGCGCGATGGGCGGCATGGCCTTCACCATCGGCGAGTACGGCAGCGCGATCCTCGGCTCGCTCGGCTACTTCATGGTCAGCTTCTGGATGACCTGCCTGCTGTTCCTGTTCCTGGTGCTCGGACCGATCTGCTGGTGGTCGGGCTTCAGCATCCTCAAGTACATCCGCATGATCCGCGACGAGCTGCTGATCGTGCTCGGCACCTCGTCGTCGGAGACGGTGCTGCCGCGCATGCTGGCCAAGCTCGAAGCGGCCGGCGTGCCGAAGTCGGTCGTCGGCCTGACGATTCCCACCGGGTATTCCTTCAACCTCGACGGCACCGCGATCTACATGACGATGGGCGCGATCTTCATCGCCCAGGCCTTCGGCATCGAAGTGCCGCTGGGCACGCAGATCGCGCTGCTGGTCTTCATGCTGATCTCGTCGAATGGTGCGGCTGGCGTGTCCGGCGCGGGCCTGGTGACGCTGGCGGCGTCGCTGGCGGCGTTCGAGAGCGTGATTCCGCTCGCGGGTATCGCGCTGATCGTCGGCATCGACCGTTTCATGTCGGAGGGCCGTGCGCTGACCAACCTCACCGGCAACGGCATCGGCACGCTGGTGATCGCGCGCTGGACCGGCCAGCTCGATCGCGAGCGTCTGCAGGAGGTGCTCGACAATCCCTCGCTGGTCGATCCCGACCGCCTGCTGGCGGAGAAGAACGCGGCCGCCGCTGCGCAGCCGCCGATCGACGCGCTGCCGGCCAAGTGAAGTCGATGGCCGCGTTTCGATGCGGCCCGCGTTGAACGATCAGGTGCAGCCGTTGCGCACGCAACGGTTGCACCGCCTCCGCAGAGCCTTTAGGTTGCACCCCATGCCCCGCATCGCTGCCAACAATCGCAACCGCAACGCTCTGCGCACGAATAATCGTGCGCGGCCGATGCGGGTGTGGGAGCTGGCGCAGCAGTAAAGCAAGACGCGCAGGCACCGGAACACGAACCCGCATCGGCCGCGATGCGGGTTTTTTTGTGTCCGCATCCGGCTCCACCGACATCGCAATCCACGACATCCCAGGAGCTCCACCATGTGTTCGATCTTCGGCATCTTCGGCCTGCAACCCGGCGACGACGCCACCGCGCTGCGCCGGCAGGCGCTCGAGTGTTCGCAGCGCCAGCGTCACCGCGGCCCCGACTGGAGCGGCGTGCACGTCGACGACCGCGCGATCCTCGTGCACGAGCGTCTCGCCATCGTCGATCCGGCGGGTGGCTCGCAGCCGCTGCTGTCCGAGGACGGCGCGCTGGTGCTCGCGGTCAATGGCGAGATCTACAACCACCAGACGCTGAAGACCGAACTGCGCGTGCCGTACGCGTTCCAGACCGCGTCCGATTGCGAAGTGGTCAGCGCGCTGTACCGGGAGCACGAGGCCGACGG
Source organism: Luteimonas flava (assembly GCF_036584485.1). Lineage (NCBI taxonomy): Bacteria > Pseudomonadati > Pseudomonadota > Gammaproteobacteria > Lysobacterales > Lysobacteraceae > Luteimonas > Luteimonas flava. The sequence continues at coordinate 1,194,433 of NZ_JAZHBM010000002.1, forward strand.
CAGCGGGCCGTCCGCGTTCCTCGAGCGGCTCAACGGCATCTTCGCGTTCGCACTGTGGGACCGCGACAGCGGCCGCGCGATCATCGCCCGCGACCCGATCGGCGTGGTGCCGCTGTACTGGGGTCACGACCGCGAAGGCCGCCTGCGCGTGGCGTCGGAAATGAAGGCGCTGGCCGATACCTGCGCCGATGTCGCGCAATTCCCGCCCGGTCACTGGTACGACAGCGCGACCGGCGTGCTCACGCAGTACTACAAGCGACCGTGGCGCGACTTCGACGCAGTCGATGGTGTGGACGTCTCGCTGGACGATGTGCGCGAAGCGTTCGAGGCCGCCGTGCATCGTCAGCTGATGACCGACGTGCCCTATGGCGTGCTGCTGTCGGGTGGTCTGGATTCCTCGCTGGTCGCCGCCGTGGCCGCACGCTATGCACGGCATCGCGTCGAGGATGGCGACCGCAGCGAAGCCTGGTGGCCGCGTCTGCACTCGTTCGCGATCGGTCTCAAGGGCTCGCCCGATCTCGCCGCGGCGGCGATCGCTGCGGAGTCGCTGGGCACCGTGCATCACGGCTTCGAATACACGTTCGAGGAAGGCCTCGACGCGATTCCCGACGTGATCCGCCACGTCGAGACCTTCGACGTGACCACGATCCGCGCGTCCACACCGATGTTCCTGCTCGCCCGCCGGATCAAGGCGATGGGCGTGAAGATGGTGCTGTCGGGCGAGGGCAGCGACGAGATCTTCGGCGGCTATCTGTACTTCCACAAGGCGCCGGACGCGCGGCAGTTCCACGAGGAACTGGTCCGCAAGCTCGACGCGCTGCACACCTACGACTGCCTGCGCGCGAACAAGTCGATGATGGCCTGGGGCGTGGAACCGCGCGTGCCGTTCCTCGACCGCGCGTTCCTCGATGTGGCAATGCGCTTCGACGCCGCGCACAAGATGATCCATCGCGGCAGCAACGGGTATCAGCGCATGGAGAAGGGCGTGCTGCGCGCCGCGTTCGACGGTCATCTGCCCGACGAGATCCTGTGGCGCCAGAAGGAACAGTTCAGCGACGGCGTCGGCTACGGCTGGATCGACGGGCTCAAGGCGCATGCCGAGGCGCAGGTCAGCGATCGAGAACTCGCGGCCGCGGCGAGCCGCTTCCCGCACAACCCACCGCTGACGAAAGAGGCGTATTTCTACCGCAGCGTATTCGAACGCCTGTTCCCGTCACCGGCGGCGGCCGCCACCGTGCCGGGCGGCAAGTCGATCGCCTGTTCGTCGCCTGCGGCGATCGCCTGGGACGCTGCGTTTGCGAATGCCGCCGATCCATCGGGGCGTGCGGTGGCCGGCGTGCACAACGCGGCGGTGGCGGCCTGAGTATTGCCCCCGCCTCCGCGATGCGGGGGCTGGGGCAGATTCCTGCGGGCTCAGAGCTTGCCGGCCATCCGCGCCAGCGTCGTGTCACGCCAGAAGAAGTGATGCAGCGCGACCATTGCGACATGGCCGGCGACCACCGCCAGCAGCGTCCAGGCGAGGACGCCGTGCGACAGATTCGCCGGCGCCATCAGCCACTCCAGTTTCTCGCCGGTGGCGGGAAACAGCGGTACGCCCCACGGTGCGAAGCCGCGGCCGCTGCCGTATTCGCGCAGCAGCGCGACGGTCGGCACGTAGAACATCAATGCATAGAGCAGGGCATGGCCTGCGAGCGCGAGACGGCCGACCCCTGTCGCCGGATGCGGCGGACGATTGCGCCATTGCGACAGGCCCCAGGCGCCGCGCAGCAGGATCGCCAGCATCAGCAGCGTGCCGACCGGCTTGTGGCTGCCGACGAGGAAGGCGGTGAGCGGATGGCGACCGAGCAGCAGCTTCACGCCCATGCCGGTGAACTGCCACGCGAACAGCGCGCCCATGCCCCAGTGCAGCACCCGCGTGACCAGGCCGTAGCGCAGCGGTGAATCGGTCCAGCGAGACGGCATGGGTGCATCCGGTGCGAAGTCAGGTGCACAGTTCAGCCGCGCGCCCGCGTGCTGTCAATCGCGCGTGCGAAGACGCATGCAGGATTCGCACGCGCGACCGTTCCGCTTCACCATCGACCCCCGTACGGGACCGCGGCGACCCCAGCCCGTAAACTGGGCGCCACGTTTCCAGACACACGGGCGACACAGTGATCATCCATCCCAAGGTCCGCGGCTTCATCTGCACCACCACGCACCCGATCGGCTGCGACCACAACGTGCGCGACCAGATCGCGGCCACGCGCGCGCGCGGTGTGCGCGACGATGGTCCGAAGAAGGTGCTGGTGATCGGCGCATCCAGCGGCTACGGCCTGGCGGCGCGCATCAGCGCAGCGTTCGGCTTCGGCGCCGACACGCTGGGTGTGTTCTTCGAAAAGCCCGGCACCGACAAGAAGCCCGGCACGGCCGGCTGGTACAACTCGGCCGCGTTCGATCGTTACGCCAAGGAGGCCGGCCTCTACAGCCGTTCGATCAACGGCGATGCCTTCTCCGATGCCGCGCGCGCGCAGGCGATCGATCTGATCAAGAACGAGATGGGCGGCCAGGTCGATCTGGTCGTCTATTCGCTGGCCTCGCCGGTGCGCAAGCTGCCCGACACCGGCGAAGTGAAGCGCTCCGCGCTCAAGCCGATCGGCGAGGCCTACACCTCGACCGCGATCGACACCAACAAGGACCAGATCATCGAGGCGTCGATCGAGCCTGCAACCGAGCAGGAAATCGCCGACACCGTGACCGTGATGGGCGGTCAGGACTGGCAGCTGTGGATCGACGCACTGCGCGAAGCCGGCGTGCTGGCCGATGGCGCGAAGACGGTCGCCTTCAGCTACATCGGCACCGAGATCACCTGGCCGATCTACTGGCACGGTGCGCTGGGCAAGGCGAAGGCCGATCTCGACGCGACCGCGCGTCGCCTCGATGCACAGCTCGCCGAAACCGGCGGCAGCGCGAACGTCGCGGTGCTCAAGTCGGTCGTCACGCAGGCCAGTGCCGCGATTCCGGTGCTGCCGCTGTACATCGCCATCGCCTTCAAGGTCATGAAGGAAAAGGGTCTGCACGAAGGCACGCTCGACCAGCTCGACCGCCTGTTCCGCGAGCGCATGTACCGCGCCGACGGCGCGCCGGCCGAACTCGACGACGAAGCGCGCCTGCGTCTGGACGACTGGGAACTGCGCGACGACGTGCAGGCGCAGTGCAAGGCGCTGTGGCCGCAGATCACGACGGAGAACCTGTTCGCGCTGACCGATTACGCCGGGTACAAGCACGAATTCCTGAAGCTGTTCGGTTTCGAGCGCAGCGATGTGGATTACGACGCCGAGGTGGATCCGGTGGCGGAGTTCGATGTGATCGAACTGCGGGACTGATCGCGTATGCGCTCCTGGAGAAGCCCCGCTCATGCGGGGCTTTTTCTTGGGTGGAGGTTGCGTCGTTGTGGCGGCACACGGCGGCGTACTGGCAGCCAGCTGGATGCGCTGTGTCTGGGTTTTGGACTGCTCTTCCTTGGCTCTGCTGGTGCCTCCGCTTTTGCTTTGGTTTTTAGCTTTGGCTTTGCTATTTGCTGTTGACCTGAATCGAGCCGTAAAGCGAGCCGAGCATCGCAGGGCGACGGGGTCGAAGAGCAGCCCATGTCTGAGCGCAGCGAGTTTGGGCTGCGTGCCCCGTCGACCGAGAAGCGCAGGGGACCGCCGCGGCTGTATCGCGGCGGATCGCGTCCGGCGAAGACGGTTTT